>NZ_KB714614.1:1511-17692 GCF_000349565.1 Curtobacterium flaccumfaciens UCD-AKU | reverse complement strand
GTCCCTCCAGGCACGGCCGTCCCGCCGTTGGCGCGTCGCGCCGGTACCGGCTGCTGGGGCCCGCCTCCCGTCCGTCGTCCGTCAGGTGTCGGTCCGCGCGGACGCGACCTCGAGGGTCACGACGACCGCCGCCACGGCGAGCGCGGTGAGCGGCAGCGACACCGCCGGCACCGCGATCGACGCGAGGACGACGAGCACCAGGGCCACCACCGCGGCGTTGGCCCGCGTGGACAACGACGGCCGGATCGCGAGCGCCCAGATCGACAGCACGAACACCGCGACCGGCACCGCGACGGTCGCGGCGACCGAGGCGGACGACAGTGCGACGTGTCCGGCGTCGGCGCTGACCGCGACCTCGATGCCCGCCGGCAGGGCACCGGCGGCGGCGAAGACGAAGAAGTGGCCGTAGCCGAACACGAGCGCGGTGGGCAGCGAGCGGATGTGCGCGTGCTGCTCGCGGGAGAAGTAGATCCACCACATCCCGACGGTGATCACCAGTCCGCAGCCCGCGAGCGCCAGCAGGGCTCCGAGGTGCTCGGTGTGCGCGAGGGCGTCGATCACCGCACCGGCCGAGGCCACCAGTCCCTCGCCCAGGACGATGAGGGTGAACAGCGAGAACCGCTCGGCCAGGTGCCGGGTGTGCCACGGGGCCGTCCCCGTCGAGGTCTGCGCCCAGATCGGCACCGACAGCTCGGCGAGCACGAGGAACGGTGCGGCGTACCCCCAGACGTCGTCGGGCAGGGCGAGTGAGACCACCCAGAGCAGCTGCACGACGGTGACGCCGACGGCGTGCAGGGTCGCTGTCCGCCGGTACCGGGTGGAGGACGCGGCGGCGCGGATCCACTGCCCGACCAGCGCCAGCCGCATGACGACGTAGCCGATGACGCCGATCGTGAAGTCGTCCTCGACCATGGCCGCGTGCACCCCGGCGGCGAGGACGAGCACCCCCGCCATCTGCACGAAGGTCATCACCCGGTAGAGCCAGTCGTCGGTGTCGAACGACGTGGCGAACCAGGTGAAGTTCATCCACGCCCACCAGATCGAGAAGAACACCAACCCGTAGGCCAGGACGGCCGAGGTGACGTGCCCCTCGACCTCGATCTCGTGCAGGTTGGTGGCGGCGAACCCCACGGCGACGACGAACACCAGGTCGAACAGGAGCTCGAGCGGACTCGCTGCCCGGTGTCGTTGGTCGGGGTCGCGCGGCACCATCCGGCGCAGTCCGATGGTCGGCATGGGGCCAACGGTAGGGCATCCCCAGAACGCGGACTGCTGACGGCGGGACCGGTGCTGCCGATCTGTCCGGGTGCAGGCCCAGCACCACCAGACCCCGCCGTCCACGGCCGTGTACGTCGTGCGCGGCCGAACCGTTCCGACAGGAGTCCCGGTGAGCTCACCGCGTCCCGCCGTCCGTCCCAGGTCGTTCCGCCGAGCGGCCGTCAGCGCCGCAGCCGGCGCCCTGACCGTCGCCACATTGCTGGCGTCCGCCGTCACCCCGGCGCACGCCGCGACGTCCGACACCCGGCGGTCGCCGGCCGATCCGGGTGCTGCGGTTGCCGCACCGCAGGAGCAGCCTGGAGGCTCGTCCCGCGTCGGTCCCGCCGCCGACGGCGTGCAGGTGGGTGCCGGCTCCTACGCGCCGACCCCGCCCGACGAGATCACCGACATCGCGGACGTGCGGAAGACGCTCGACCAGGAGCTGTACATCGATCCGTCGAAGGCCGGCGAGCCGGTGCCCACGAACCAGTGGTGGACGGACCTGCTGGTCAGCAAGTACTCCGGCGACATGTGGGCGTACCCGTTCGTCTCGTCGAACAGTGCCGCCGGCACGAAGCTCACGATCCCGACGCGGTGGAACAGCGACGGCACGGCGATGCGTCTGGAGGCACCGGTGACGGTCGGCGGGACCGTCGAACCGAGCCCGGACGCGAGCGACCGCACCCTGGCGGACTTCGAGGACGGGCTGCCCGACGGCTGGACCGCGACCGGTGACGCGTTCACGGCAACGGCCACGGGGACGGCCGCCGGGCAGAGCGCGGTCTCCGGGTGGCTCGGCGGACGCTTCCTGAACTCGTTCAGCGACGAGGACGGCGACGGCGCGACCGGCACCCTCACGTCGCCGGCGTTCACGATCGACCGTTCGACCCTGGCGTTCCTGGTCGGCGGCGGCCGGCACCCCGACCACGAAGCCGTGCAGCTGCTGGTCGACGGCGACGTCGTGGCGAGCAGCACCGGGACGGACAGCGAACAGCTGCGGTGGGACAGCTGGGACGTCTCCGCGCACCGGGGGCAGTCCGCGCAGCTCCGGATCGTGGACGACCTGCGGGCCGGGTGGGCACACGTCCTGGTCGACCAGGTCCTGCTCACCGACGCCCCGGACGGCCTCGCCGAGCGCTTCGCGACCACGTTCCGGGCGAAGCAGGCCGACGCGCTCCGCTGGGGTGACTGGAACGTCAGCTGGCGGATGCCGCAGGACGGCCCGGGCGGACAGTACATGGACGTCACGAGCGTGCAGGGTTCGCCGTACGAGTGGTTCGAGTTCCACGGCATGACCCCGCGCCTGACCCTGCAGGACGGCGCCGAGATCACCGACGGGGACGGCGAACCGCTCGACCTGCCGGTGACGACGGACCGGTTCGAGATCCGCCAGGACGGCCACGTCTTCGGGGTGCACGCCCCCGACGACACCACCTTCACCCGGGTCGGGAACACGCTGGAGGCCTCGTCGGGCACGCCCTACCTGGTGCTCAGTGCGGTGCCCGAGCAGGGGTTGTCCCTCGACGACCTGCACCGCACCGCGTTCGCGGTCCCCCGTGACACGACGATGACGTACGCGTACGACCCGGCGGCGGCGAACGTCCGTCAGCAGTGGTCGATCCGCACCGACACGCTGCAGGGCGACAGCCACGACACCGTCCAGGGGTGGCTGCAGCACCAGTACGCCGACGCCACCACGAACCTGCGCTTCACCGGCGCCACGTACGAGACCCCGCGCGGCACCATGCGGACCACCGTCGGCCACGGCGGCTGGACCCTGGACTACGCGTTCACGGGCATGACCCCGATCGGCGCCACACCCGAGGCGGTCGGCGACGACCCGTACTCCGAGCGCATCATGCGCGAGTACCTGCACGACTACGCCGCGAAGACGACGTACGGCGGGGACACCTACTGGGGCGGCAAGGACGTCCTGCAGCTCGCCGAGTACATGACGATCGCGCGGCAGATCGGTGCCACCGAGGACGCCCGGACGCTGCAGGACACCCTCGAGCGCGCCCTGACCGACTGGTACACGTACACGGACGGCGAGGCGGAGCACTTCTTCGCGATGTACCCGACGTGGAAGGCCCTGATCGGGTTCGCCGACTCGTACGGGTCCGCGCAGTTCAACGACAACCACTTCCACTACGGCTACTTCGCGGTCGCGACGGCGATGCTCGGCCGGGTCGACCACGCGTGGGCGGCGAAGTACCAGGGCATGGCGACGCTCGTCGCGAAGCAGTACGCGAACTGGGACCGCGACGACGCCCGGTTCCCGCACATGCGCACGTTCGGGGTCTGGGAGGGCCGGTCGAACGCCGGTGGTGTGTCGTCCCCCGGCGGCAACAACCAGGAGTCCTCGTCCGAGGCGATCCAGTCCGAGGCGGGGCTCTTCCTGCTCGGCTCGGTCCTGGGCGACGACGAGATGCAGGCCGCCGGTGCGGTGCAGTACGTCACCGAGCGGGCCGCCGTCCGCGCGTACTGGCAGAACGCCCGCGGCAACCCCGCCTCGGCGTCGTACGACGGCAACGGCGCGTTCCCGGACGAGTACGAGCACGGGCAGGCGGGGATCCTGTTCGACTCCGGGCAGGCCCACGCCACGTACTTCTCCGGCGACCCCGCCTGGATCTCCGGCATCCAGTGGATGCCGATCGCCCCGTGGTTCGACTACTTCGGCTGGGATCCCGGCTTCTCGAAGGCCCTGATGGCCGAGATGATGGCCGCCCGCCCGGAGTCCATCGGGCAGGCCGGGGTCACCGACGGCAACGCGGCACGCATCCAGATGCTCACGAAGAAGTGGTGGGGCGTCGGCAGCTACGGCGACGTGAAGATCACCCGTGACCGGCCGGCCGCGATCGGCGAGCTGCAGGACGCGATCCGCGCCGTCGAGACGAACCACCCCGGGTACGTCACCCGGCGAACCGCGGCGAACCCCCTGTACGACCCGGCCACCGACACCCTGCTGGTGAGCGTGGACGACGACGGACGGGTGGTGTTCCCCGACCGGTACTGGACCCCGGAGAACCTGCCCGACTCGCTGGTGCCCTCCGAGCTCGACGGTCCCACCGCCGACCGGAAGCCCCAGGACTGGCCGACCCCGTCCCCGCTGATGCCGTTCCTGGTGGACGACTTCCGCGCCGACACCCCGACCATCGACCAGCTGTACAGCGTCGACCTCACCGACCACACCCCCGGCGAGGACACCGAGCACGCCGCGCGGGTGTTCAGCGGCATGGGCGACGCGCTCGGCAACGTCGTGCTCGGGTTCCTCGGGCAGTACGACCCGGACACCTACGCCGACGTGCACGCCGCACTGTGGGCGGCCGACGACCCGGCCGTGACCGGACAGTCGATGGCCGGCCTCGTCTACCACCAGGCGATGTCGAACCGGACCGTCGGCACCGAGGTCACCGACCGGCACACCTCGGACCCGCTCAGCCAGGTGTTCCGCGCACCGGACGGCACGATCAGCTACGTGCTCGACAACCCCGACACCGTGCAGCACACGTACGACGTCTACGAGGGCACCGAGGTGATCGGCCAGATCGCGGTCCCGGCGCAGACGCAGATCACCTCGCACCTGGACGCGCGGCTCACCGAGGTGGTCGTCAGCGCCCAGGGAGCCCCGAAGACGATCGTCCCCGGTGCGACCACGACCTTCACCGCCACCGGCTACGACCAGTACGGCGCCACCGTCGCGCTGGACGACGTCACCTGGTCGACCGACACCGGCACGATCAGCGCCGACGGCGTCCACCGTGCATCGGAGCGCGCGGAGCGGGCGACCGTCACCGCCACGATCGGCGGCGTGCACGGGTCGTACGCCTTCCGGGTCGCACCGGCACCGGTCCTCACCGGGTTCGACGTCACGCCCGGCTTCGACCGGCTCGTCGTCGGGACGCCACAGCGGTTCCGTGCCGCCGGCCACGACCAGTACGGCGACCCGGCGGCCCTGCCCGCCGACGTCACCTGGTCGTACACCGGTGCCGGAAGCGCCGGGAGCGACGGCACCGTGACGACCACAGCCGCGGGCTCCGGGTACGTCGTCGCGACCGGTGGCGGTGTCGAGGGCTCGGCGGTCGTCGCCTCGGTGACGTCGATCCCCGACGCCGCAGCGGGTGCCGACGTCGACGCGAGCTCCTCGGACGGCGGCAACGTCGCCGGGAAGGCCGTCGACGGCTACCGGAGCACCCGGTGGGAGAGCGCGCACGGTGTGGACGAGGTCGACTACACGATCGACCTCGGGGCCCTGACCGACGTCGACACCGTCCGGGTGGACTGGGAGAACGCGGCCGCCGCCCGGTACGTCCTGCAGGTCCGGGACACCGCCGACAGCCCCTGGCGCGACGTGCGGACGGTCGACAAGACCACCGCCGACGCGGACACGGTGTCCGTCGGCGAGACCGCCCGGTTCGTGCGCCTGCACCTGACCGACCGGCTCACCGGGTACGGGTACTCCATCTGGGAGGTGCACGTGTCCGGCACCCCGGCGGCCTCGACCGTCGACGTCGAGGACGTGCTCCTCGCACCACGCACCACGACCGTCCGCGCCGGTGACACGGTCCGGATGGCGGCCTACGGGTTCGACCACGACGGGTTCGGCGGGCGGCTCGCCGCGGACCGCCCGGAGTGGGCCGTCGACGGCGGCGGAAGTGTCGAACCGGACGGTGTCGTCACCGCAGCGGCCGAGGGCGGTGTGACCGCGACGGTCACGGCCACCGTGCCGGGAGCATCCGGGACGGCCACCGTCACGACCCTCGACGAGGCGACCGACGGTGACGACGACGGCGGAACGGCACCCGCCCGCTCTCGCGACGTGGCCGCCGGCAAGCCCGTCACCACCTCGTCGGACGAGCGCGGCGACCTGTCCGGCGGCAATGCGGTGGACGGCGACGCCCGGACCCGGTGGGCCAGCGCAGCACGCGACGGTGCGTGGTTGGCGGTCGACCTCGGGCAGGTCGTGCCGATCGACCAGGTGCAGCTCGACTGGGAGGCCGCGTGGGCCGAGGCCTACCGCGTCCAGGTCCGCGACGACGCCGACGCCCCCTGGCGGACCGTCGCGGAAGAAGCCCACGGGACCGGCGGCGAGGTGATCCACCGGCTGGAGGGCGACGACGTCACCGGCCGCTGGGTCCGGGTCGTCGCGGACCGCCGGCACACCGCGTTCGGTGTCTCCCTCTGGGACCTCCGCGTCACCTCGACGCAGGGCGGACCGACGCCGGACCTGGCACGACGGGCGACCGTGTCGTCATCGGCCGACGAGGGCGACGGCGTCCCCGCACGGAACGCCGTGGACGGCGACCCGGGATCGCGCTGGGCGAGCGGGCACACCGACGATCAGTGGCTCGCCGTCGACCTCCGCGCACCGCAGCGCCTGCACGGCGCGGTGCTCCGGTGGGAGGACGCCTTCGGACGCTCCTACCGGATCGAGGCGCGGAACGCGGGCGACGACGGGTGGACGACGCTCGCCACCGAGACCGACGGTGACGGCGGGACCGACCGGCACGCCCTGGACGGCTCGTGGCGGTACGTCCGCGTGCACGGTGTCGAACGGGCGACCCCGTACGGCTACTCGCTGTACGACCTCGAGATCCGGTAGCGCTGACGCCCCGCTTCCCGCACACCTGTCCGGCGGCGACGTCGTCGCGAAGGCCTGCACGATCCGGACCACCTGACCGCCGTCCGCAGGTTCCGGCGTCCGACTCGGTCCGAGCGGTGGACGCGACCAACCGCCGGACTGGAGGCGCGGTGCCAGCTGGCACCGGGCCTCCAGTCCGCCTGTCGGCACGACTGAGTCGTTGCAGGATCGAGACACCGGTCCGGTCCGGCGTGCGGCATGGTTGAGCCACCGATCGCGGACAGGACGGAGCGCACGGTGGAACGCGTACGGATCGACTGATGCCGCTCGGGGAATGTGTCGCGGAGCGACCGTGCGAGGATTCGTCAATCGCACTCCCGAGGGGAACGACCACCATGACCACAGCCCGCACACTCCACTGGGTCAGCACCGTGCTCCTCGCCGTGGGGTTCCTCGGCGTCGGTGCCCTGATGTACGACGCGTTCTTCGGCCCCGAAGGCGGTGGTGCGAACATCGGCCTCGGCCTCGTCCTCATCCCGTGTCTCGGATCCGGCGTCGTCGGGCTCGCACTCGGGGCAGCAGCCTTGGTCGCGACGTGGTGGGGCACCCGGGCCGAGCGCTCGCGTGCCGCGGCCCGGTGACACAGATGCCGGCCCAGTCCGCTCCGCGCCCGTGGACCCTGATCGCCGTCGTGGTGCTGGTGGGTTGGGCGCTGGTGACGGCACTGCTGTTCCCGGTCACCGGGGCCACCGAGCACGAGGGGCCCGGCGACCAGGTCTGGCGGACGTCGTCGAGTGCACTCGGTGTGCCGCTCTCGCCCGAGTGGGACGTCCTCGTCTGGCTCGCCGCACTCACGCTGGTGCCGGTCGTCGTCGTCGGGCTCGCGTTCCTGCTGCGCCGCCGACGGCCGCGCACCGCGCCCGTCAGTCCGTCGCCGGGTGGCCCTGCGCGCTGAGGTGTGCGCGGAGCACGTCACGGACGCTCGTCCACGACTGCACGCCGTAGCGGTCGTTGTCGACGTGGTGCAGCTCCGCCTGCCCGCTGAACATGCTCACGAAGTACTGCATCCCCTGCCACGCCGGGAACGTCTCGTCCGGGTTCTTCGACAGACGCCTGCCGACGGCGCTCATCGCGGACAGCGTGCCGGTGGTGCCGGCCCACTGCAGCCGGAAGCGCTCCCCCGTCAGGTCGCTCATGGTGTGTGCGACGTCGCGGGCGGTGACCCGGTCGCCCGCCATCTCGATCACCCGCGGAGCATCGTCGTCCAGTGCGGCGAGCGCCGTGACCCGGGCGACGTCGTCCTTCGTGGTGAAGTCGAGCACCTGGTCCGCCGACGACCAGAACAGCACGAGCCGACGACCGAACAGGATCATCGGGGCGTCGCCGGTGAGCAGGTCCGTGAACATGCCCGTCAGGATCGAGGTCGCCTGCACCGGGGCGGCGTCGAGGTCGGCGGCGAACTCGCGTCGCAGCTCGAAGTTGCGGTTCGTGCCGGGTGCGATCCGCCGGTAGTCGGCGGAGTAGTCGGACGGGACGAACCGCCGGACGCCCGCCGCCACGGTCGCCGCGAGCAGCGCGCGCTGGGCGTCGACGATCACCGGGCGGGTCCCGCTCACGGCGGAGACCACGACGTCGGATCCGCTGACGGCCCGGGTCAGGCCGTCGTGGTCGCTGTACTCGGCGGTGACGACGTCGACCCGGGGGTCGTCCCCGAAGCGCTCGTCGGCGGTCGTGCTGCCGGGCCGGGTGAGGACCCGCACCCGCACGTCGTGCTGGGTGAGCTCGCGGACGATGCGGTGCCCGAGGTCACCGGTGGCGCCGGCGACGAGGATGGTGGTGGTCATGGGCGGGGCCTCACTGCAGTGGTGGTCGACGTGGTCGTCGTGGTGCGCCGTCGGGATCGCTCCGGGACGGCGAGGGGGTGTTCGAACGAGGGGTCTGCCTGGTCCGGTCCGGCGGGGCCGAGCCCGGCGGTGAGGGCGACGCGGGCCAGCAGCCGGCGCAGCGTCGCCTGTTCGTCGTCGTCGAGATGCCGCATGAGCACGCCCTCGGCGCTGCGCAGGGCGGACCGCGTCCGGGCGAGCAGGGCCCGGCCGGCGTCGGTGGGGTGGACCTGCCGCACCCGACGGTCCGTCGGGGCGGGGCGGCGTTCGACGAACCCGCCCGTCTCGAGCGCGTCGACGATGTAGGTCATCTGCGTCTTGTCGATCCCGAGGCGCTGCGCGAGTCCGAGTTGCGACGACGGTTCCTCGGTGGTGGTCGCGACGAGCACCTGGTAGCCGCGGGGCCCGCCAGGTACGTCGGCGACCGCTTCGCTGCCCAGCCGTGTGAAGCCCTGGAGCGCCAGCGGCAGCGCCCACCCGAGCTCGGATTCGATCCCCTCGGCACCCCAGTCGATCTCGGGGAGCGCATCGGTCGGCATCGGACTGTCCATGGCGCAGAACGTACCGCAACAAGATCGTCTCTTGCAAAGATCATCTGCGGTCGGGACGGAGCGCTGTCACGACGTCGAGCCCCGAGGACCCCATGCCGGACGCCGCGGCCATCACCCCGTCCACCGTCGACGTCCCCCGGACAGAGCTCGACGACCTGCGCCGACGCCTGCTGGCCGAACACTGGTCGACGGGCTACGCCGGTACACCGACCCGGTGTTCTTCAACGAGGTCGCGCGCCGCGGGCACTTCGCGATGCTCGAACAGCCGGGCCTGCTCGTCGGCGACGTCCGTGCGACGTTCCGCGGGCTCCGGTGAAGGCCACCGACCGCACCACCAGGAACAGGGCGTAGCCGATCATCGCGGCGCCCAGCGTCGGCACGAGCCACGCGCGGGCGTCGCCGTCGACGGCGGTGTTCACGAAGCCGAGTCCGGGGATCGAGTACCAGACCCGGCCCATGACCTGCGCGGCGACGACCCGCTCGGGGTCGACGGCTGCGTTGTTGTCACCCTTGAAGGTGAACAGGCGGCGACCGTCGGCACCGACGGCGATGGCGACGACCCGGTGCGAGATCACCCCGGGCCGGTCGACCCGGATCTGGTAGGTGACGATGTCGCCGACGCCGATGTCCGCGGGGTCCACCGGGCGGACGACCGCCAGGGTGCCCGGCGGCATCCCCGGCTCCATCGAGCTCGTCAGCACGGTGAGCGGCACCGACCCGGTGATGCGCGGCACCGCGATGGCCAGCGCGGCGATCCCCACCACGGCGATCAGGAGCAGGACCGCGACCGTCTGCCCCAGCAGCCGGAGCGCGCCCGACCAGCGGGTGACCGGCGCCTGCTCCCGCTTCGGCGGTGCGGACGTCACGACGTCGATCGCAACGAGAACAGCTGGAGGCCGGACGTGCTGCAGTCGGCGACGGTCATCGTGTTGGTGCTGCCGGACCCGTTCGACGCCGTCAGGCACAGGTCGTTCCGGTTGCGGAACCGGAAGAGCCCGCTGCCCGCGCCGACCGCTTTGGCCGTCCACTTCTGGGCGCTGATGTCGTTGACGGGACGGAGCACGGCGGACCGGTCGCTCGGGGCGTCCCAGTACAGCGACGAGTTCGACGGTGAGGTGACCCGGAGCCAGGAGTCCTCGGGCGTGAACTGCCAGGTCTGGGTCGCGCTCGTCGTGCAGGACGTCGTGACGATCGGCGAGCCGGAGGCCGTCCCCCCGCTGGCGATGCACGTGCCGGTGGCGTCGTTCCGCAGGACGTAGCGGCTGGTGGCGGTGAGCCACCCGGTGGCGTGCTGGATGCCCGGCGACATCGGCGAGGCGTTGCCGCCCGTGCCGGTGGCGACCGAGCGCACGGTGTACGCGTAGTACTTCGAGACCAGCAGCCCGGTGTCGGTGAAGGACCGGACGGACGCCGGCACGACGCGGACCAGGACGCCGTCCCGGTACACGGCGTAGGAACCGATGCCGATCGTGTCCGCGGGCGCTGCCCACGTGAGCGTGATGCTGCTGTCCGTCTCGGCGGTCTTCGACGGCACGGACGGTGTGACGGTGTCGGCGATGACCTGGGCCGCGCGGGCGTGCGCGGTGCCGGCCCAGGACCCCTGTCGGGCGGTGACGGTCGCGTCGAGCGTGGTCGCGCCTCCGGACAGGTCGAAGCGCTGCCCCTGACTGACCGACGTCCGCACACAGGTCGAACGGCTGGCACCGGCAGCGAGGGTGGCGACCACAGGGGCGATCGTCGTGCCCGAACCGGTGATCGCAGCACTCGACGGAGCGCCGGAGCAGGGGTTGGCGTTGGTGGACTGCCAGATGTCGACCTGGACGGCGCTCGACAGGGCCGATCCGGCGGTCGCGGCGAGCGTCAACGTGGTGGCCGCGGGGACGGACCCCGAGTTCGACACCGTGACGAGCGCGGTGCGGGTCAGCGCGTCCGAGGAGTACGTGGTGGCGAGGTCCTCGACACCGCGGATGCCGACCGAGACGGAGCCGGTCGTCGCGGCGGCCCGGACGGACTGCGCCGGGGCGGTCCAGGTCGCCCAGGCAGTCCCGCCGCCCGCGAGCTCGATCGCGACGACCGCGGCGGCCGTCGCTCCGAGCAGGAGCGCTCGTCGACGTCGTGTGCTGTCGGTCATGATCCTGCCTGCGTCCCGCTGATGGTGGTGGTGAAGTCGGCGCTGAGGCCCTGCTGCGAGGCGGCCGCGTCCGCCGGCATCGCGACGGCGAGGCACAGGACGACGTCGGCCCCCGGCCGCAGGGTGATGCCTGCGGACCGCGGCGAGGTGGAGTCGAGGCTGCCGGACCACGTGGGGCGCACGCTGCCGGACCGGCACGCAGCCGCCGACGTCGCAGCGCCCACGGTCACCCGCAGGTCACTGCGCACGGCGGACGCCGAACCCGACGCCGTCGTCGTGCCGGCACGTCCCGTCGCGACACCGAGGTCGAGCGGGACGTCCCCGGTGTTCGTCGCGGTGACCACGCCGAACTCGGTGGCGCCCGGGTACAGCGGTGCAGACGGCAGCGTGAGGCTGCTCAGCGACAGGTCCGCCGAGCCGGCAGTGATCGTCGCCGGTTGAGTGGACGACCGGGCGCTGAGGAGTGCGAACGTGCCACCGTCGGTCGAGATCGCGACGACGGCCACGACCCCCACCGCGGCGACGGCGAGCAACGTCGCCGCCGGCCAGCCGGTCAGCGCAGCCCCACGGCGCCGGTGTTTCACGCCTGGGTCAGGGTCACGGCGATGGCGTCGAGGTCGACCGACCCGTTCTGCATGCCGTCCTCGACACCGGCGGTGGTGCTCTTCGGGAACGTGATGGTCACCCCGACGCGGACGTCCTGCTGCGAGCCGGTCTGCCCGGTCACCGTGTACGGCGCACCGGCACCGGAGACCCCGTCACCGCTCGCGGTGAGCACGGCGTTCGCCGACAGGTACTTCGCCAGCGCGACGTCGGCGGGGGCGGACGTCGAGGTGGCCTCGACCGAAGCCGGATCGACGGCCAGGGTCGCCTTCAAGCCCTTGCCGTTCGCGGTGACGACCATGTCCTGCGAGTAGGTGACGACGTCGCCCGGCACGATCGGGTAGCCGTCCAGGGTCGAGAGCGGCGACCCACCGTTGACGGTCCAGCTCGCCGCCTGCGTGGTCGGCTTGATCGCGAGCGCGCCGGCGACGATGTGGCCCCCGGCGGTCGCTGCGCTGGAGTTCCAGAGCGCGAACGTCCCGGCGCCTCCGAGCAGGAGTGCGACGCCAGCGGCGCCGATGATCGAGGCGGTGATGATCTTCTGCATGGTGTGCTCTCTACGACGTCGGACGTCGGATACGCGTCGACCGTGTCCAGTCGAACAGCTCGATGAGCTGGTGGCAGCCGGCCCCTGGTGAGGGGGCGGCGCATCGACCGAGGGACGTGGTGCTCGACCTGCTGGGAGTGGCAGGTGCAGGAGACGAACCCTGCGAGCAGTGACCGGCCGACGGCCGACCTTGCTGCTGCGCTGAGTATGACATGACAACGACCCACGTGCCGAACTGCGCGGAGGCACAGGCGGACTGACAGCTTGACGGTCCCTCATGGATCGGCAACGGTCCGCCGCCCCTTGTCGGCAGGTTCAGATAGCGCTACTCTCCGATAGTGCGAATATCCGAACTTGCCCGAGCGTCGTCGACGCCGGTCACCGCCGTCAAGTACTACCAGCGCGAGGGCCTGCTGCCCCCTGGTGAGAAGTCCGCGCCGAACCAGACCGCCTACGACGACCGGCACGTCGAGCGGGTCCGGCTCGTCCGGGCACTCCTGGAGACCGGCGGGCTCTCCGTCGCCGTCGCGAAGCAGGTCCTCGCCGTGCTGGACGCCGAGACGGCACCGCTGGCCGAGGTCTTCGCCGTCGCCCAGTACGCGATGACCACCCCGCGGTCCCCCGAGTCCGCGGCGACGCCGGAGGCACGTGCCCGGATCGAGGAACGGGTGTCGGCCGCCGGCTGGTGCGCGACGTCGGACAACCCGGGACTCGAGACCGCGGCGCGGGCACTCGACGGGCTGCGCACCATCGGGTTCGACGCCCCGGACGACTACCTCGACGCCTACGTGTCGGCAGCGGCGAGCGCGGCACGTGCCGACGTCGCCGCGCTGCAGCACCGCGACGGCCGGACCGCGATGGCGGAGCTGATGGTGATCGGCACCGTCCTCGGTGATCCGCTCTTCGCGGGACTCCGGCGCCTGGCGCAGCAGGACGCCACCCACGACCTGTTCCCCGTCGCCGACACGGACGAGGCCGGCGCATGAGCGCGCCAGGCCGGATCGCCGCCGTGCGCCGAGCGGTGGCGTGGCACCCGGCACTCATGGCCGTGGCCGGCCTGATGGTCGTGGCCACCGCGGTCTGCGTCGTCGGCCTCGTCGTGGACCCCCGGACCATCCTGGGGGCACCGGCGTGGGCGAAGCCGCTGAAGTTCTCGCTGTCGATCCTGCTCTACGCCGTCACCTGGGCGTGGCTCATCGCCCACCTGCCGAAGTGGCGGACGCTCGCTCGGCGGCTCGGCACCGTGGTCGCCGTGGCCCTGGTGGTCGAACAGGCACTGATCGTGTGGGCCGCCGCGACCGGCACGACGAGCCACTTCAACGTGTCGAACAGCGTGCACGTGGTCGTGTGGGCGGTGATGGCGGTGGCGATCACGACGCTCTACCTCTGCACCTTCGTCACCTCGATCGCCCTGTTCTTCCTGCGCCTGCCGACCCCGGCGCTGACGATCGCCGTCCGTGCCGGTGCCGTCATCGCACTCGTCGGCATCGGGGTCGCCTTCCTGATGACCGGCCCGACCCCCACCCAGCTCACTGCTCCGGACGGGATCGTCGGCGCCCACACGGTGGGGATCGCGGACGGCGGCCCAGGGGTGCCGCTGCTCGGGTGGAGCACCGTCGCCGGTGACTACCGCGTCGCCCACTTCGTCGGCATGCACGCCCTGCAGGTACTCCCGCTGGTCGCGCTCGTGCTCGCCGCCGCCGGTCGGCGCCTGCTGTGGCTGGCAGACCAGACCACGCAGGTGCGGATCGTGGTCATCGTGGCGGTCGCGTGGGCAGCGGGCACCGTGCTCCTCACCGTGCAGGCCGCGGTCGGACAGTCGGTGGTCCACCCCAACGGCGTGGTGGCAACCGCGGCGTGGGCACTCGTGCTGCTCGCCGCGGCCGCGAGCGTGACCGTCCTGCTCCGCGCCCGCACCGCTCCGGTGGGGCGACTGCGCTGACGGGTCGCGGGCCGGACGACCCCACCGGTCGCCGGTCAGCGGGCCCGGAGCCCTCGGGAGACCAGGTCGGCGGCAGCACGGGCTTCCATCGCCCACCCGGGGCGATCGATCCCGGCCCCGATGCCGTGCAGCAGCATGAGCACCGTGCCGGAGGTGACGTCGGACCGGATGGCACCGTCGGCGGCCGCGCGCGCCAGCAGCTCGGCGAGCGTCCGCTCGAGCTCTCCCCCGCCTTCCGCCTGGGTGGTGGCGTCGACCACGGCTGCGAGGGTGCGTGCGAGTGCCGCGTGGTCGACCACGTACTCCACGAACCCGCGCAGGAAGTCGTCGAGGCTCTCGCCCGGGGGGAGCGTCGAGTCGCGAGCACGCCGGCACAGGACATCGACCTCGCCCCGGTACACCGCCGCCGACAGCGCTGCACGCGTCGGGAAGTGCCGGTAGAGGGTGCCGACCCCGACCCCGGCGCGTCCGGCGAAGTCGTCGAAGCGCAGCTGCTCGTCACGCTCGAACGCCGTCCGGGCAGCGGCGATGATCGCGTCGCGGTTCCGTCGGGCGTCAGCACGCATCGGCTTCTCGGCGGGCATCGGCTGCTCGTCCGGCACAGGCACTCCTTGACAAGTGGAAACAATCTCCATATCTTCCAAGTGGAGATCGTCTCCAGACTAGCGGACAGGTGCCTGATGCGGATCCTCATGCTCGGACGGGGCGTCATCGCGACGATCTACGGCCAGGCCCTCCAGCACTCCGGACACCACGTCGACCACCTGGTGCGGCCCGGGCGCGCGGCCGAGTACGGCGACACCGTGCAGACCGACGTCATCGACGGCCGCCGCGGCCCCCTGGGCCGGCGGACCCGGACGACGTCGCCGACGCGACTGGTCGAGTCGATCGAGACGGCGGACGCGTACGACCTCGTCGTCGTCAGCGTGGGCCACCATCGGCTGCAGGATGCCGTGACCTCCCTGGCGCCCCACATCGGTGACGCGACGGTGCTGGTCCTCGGCAACGTGTGGGACGAACCCCTCGCCGCGGTCGCACCGCTCGCCGCGGAGCGGGTGCTGTTCGGGTTCCCGGGCGCCGGCGGCGGGTTCGACGCCGACGGGGTCCTGCACGGTGCCGTCCTCCGGTCGGTCCGGCTCGGGACGACCGGCACGGCTCCGGACCGGCAGGAGCTCGTGCGGTCGGTGTTCCAGCGGGCCGGGTTCACCGTGCAGGACGAGGACGACATCCGCGGGTGGCTGTGGCTGCACGTCGTGCTCGACGCCGGCATGTTCGCGCAGGCCCTGCACAGCGGTGGTCTGGCGACGATGGTCGGGGATCGGCGGGCGCTCCGCGAGGCGTTCCGGATCGGGCGGGAACTCCTCCCGGTGCTGGAGGCGCGGGGCGTCGACCTCTCCCGACACCGCTCCACGACGCTGCCCGTCCGGCTGCCGGGGACGTCGGCAACGCTCGTCGCCGCGGGCACTGCGCTGGTCCCGATCGCGCGTGCGAGCCTCGCCGCGCACGACGACCCGACCGCCGCGGAACCCCTGGCGGTCCTCGAGGACGTCCGGCGGACCGCCGCCGCCCTGGGCATCCCGACCCCGCGCCTCGACCGGGCGGCGCGACGCGCCTGACGACGGGTGCGGGCGGTGGACGCGACCAGCAACGGCCTGGAGGCTCGGTGCCAGCTGGCACCGAGCCTCC
>NZ_KB714614.1:367-1417 GCF_000349565.1 Curtobacterium flaccumfaciens UCD-AKU | reverse complement strand
CAGCTGGCACCGAGCCTCCAGTCCGGCACGGCGAGCGTTCCGGACCCGCCCGTTACGCTGTCCCCGTGTCAGAGCCGCGCCGCAGTCCGGGGAACCAAGCTTCACTGCGTGAAGCCAACCGGGGCCGGGTCGTCAGCGCGGTCAAGCGGCACGGCGGGCTGACCCAGGTCGAGCTCGCCGGGGTCACCGGACTCTCCCCCGCGACCGTGTCGAACATCGTCAAGGAGCTCGTCGCGACCGGCGCCCTGCACGCGACGCCGAGCACCTCGAGCGGCCGCCGGGCGCTCCGCGTGACCCTGCCGCACGGCCTCGGGCTGGTCGCCGGGGTGCACGTCTCACCGCGGCACCTGCGGCTGGCGCTGTCGGACCTGAACGGCGCCGTGCTGGCCGAGCGGCACATGCCCCTGGCCCGCGACCACCGGGCCGATGCCGAGCTCGACAAGACCGCGCTGCTCGTGCTGGACATGGCGGAGTCCATCGAGTCGTCGATGGACGAGGTGCTCGCCGTCGGCCTCGCCGTGGCCGCCCCGATCGACGCCCGCACCGGGATGACGGCGCGCGGCGGGATCCTGCGCGGCTGGGACGGCATCGCGCTCGGCCAGTCACTCGCCCGGCGGATGGACAAGCCCGTGCAGGTCGACAACTCGGCCAACCTCGCCGCCCTGGCCGAACACCGGAGCGGCGCCGCCCGGGGTCGCGACACCGTCGTGACGCTCGACGTCGGCAACGGCATCGGCGCCGGACTCGTGCTGGGCGGACACCTGTTCCGCGGGCACCACGGCATCGCCGGCGAGTTCGGGCACACCCCCGTCCTGCCGAACGGGCCGCTGTGCCGGTGCGGCAACCGCGGGTGCCTCGAGGCGATCGCCGGAGCACCCGCCGTGCTCGAGGGCGTGCGCGACGAGGTCGGCACCCTCAAGCTGGCGGACCTGATCCTGCGCGCCATGGCCGGTGACCAGGTCTGCATGCGCGCCGTGGCCGAGGCCGGGCGGGCGATCGGTTCGGCGGCGGTGGGCCTGTGCAACGTCCTCGACCCCGAGCGGGTCGTCG
>NZ_KB714614.1:0-252 GCF_000349565.1 Curtobacterium flaccumfaciens UCD-AKU | reverse complement strand
TCGACCCCGAGCGGGTCGTCGTCACCGGCGAGTTCGCCCGTGCCGGGGAGCTGCTGCTCGGCCCGATGCGGCACGCCCTCGAGTCGTCGTTGATCGTCGACGTCGACGGCACCCCGGACGTGGTGCAGGGACAGCTCGGCGAGAAGGCCTCGGTGACCGGCGCGCTGGCCCTGGCGATCGAGGCCGTGGACGTGACGCGCGCACGCTAGGCGGACCCGCGCCGGGGCGTGCCGGCCGGGGCGCTCCGTGCTG
>NZ_KB714613.1:2375-10563 GCF_000349565.1 Curtobacterium flaccumfaciens UCD-AKU | reverse complement strand
GCCTCCCGTCCGTCAGGTGGTCGCGTCGACGGCGCGTCAGCGCTCGGGCTGCACCGTCGCCGACGTGTCGGCCGACGTCGGACGCGCGTCGAGGCTCGGGTCGACCGCCGGGTCCGCCGAGATCGACTCGGGGCGCACGGGGAAGTCCTCGAGCGCACCGGCCTCCACCGTCGGAGCCGCGGCTCCGCGGCCACCGCGCACGCGGCTCTTCACCGCTGCCCACGGACGGCCGAGAGCGGACCGTGCGGGACGCTCGGAGGGCGCCTCGACCTCGAGCCCGTAGTAGGCGCCGACGTGCTCGAGCAGGACCTCGCGCTCGGCCTTGTCGTAGGCCCGGCGCTCGCGGGTGAAGGCGATGATCGTCGACCAACAGGTCAGGATCAGGACGATGCTGAACGGCAACGCGGTCGTGATCGCCGCGGTCTTCAGCGCGTTCAACCCGCCGCTCAGCAGCAGTGCGACGGCGAGCAGTGCCGACACGGCGGCGAAGAAGACGCGCAGCCAGTTCTTCGGTTCGATGTCGCCACCCGAGGCGATCATCGCCATCACGAGCGACCCGGAGTCGGACGAGGTCACGAAGAACACGCCGATGAGCAGGATCGCGCCGTAGGTCAGCACCACGCCGGCGGGCAGGTCACCGAGCAGTGCGAACAGGGACCCCTCGATGTCGACCGAGCCGTCCGAGCCGACGAGGCCGCCGGCGCCGTCGGTCTGGCGGTGGATGGCCGCACCACCGAGGACGGCGAACCACAGGAACGTGAGCGCGGTCGGCACCAGGAGGACACCGAACACGAACTGGCGGACCGTGCGGCCCTTGGAGATGCGGGCGATGAAGACACCGACGAACGGCGCCCACGACATCCACCAGCCCCAGTAGAAGGTGGTCCAGGCGCCCTGCCAGGCCTCGCCCTCGGCACCCTGCTGCGCGGTGACGTTGAACGACAGGCCGACGATGTTCTGCAGGTAGGAGCCGATCGACTGCACGAAGTCACGCAGCAGGAACTGCGTCGGACCGACGATGAGCACGAAGAGCAGCAGCGCGGCGGCGAGCAGCAGGTTGAAGTTCGACAGGATCTTCATGCCCTTGGTCACACCGGTGACGAGCGAGACGATCGTGACGGCGGTGATCACCGCGATGATGGCGATCTGGCTGACGATGCTGCTGTCGGCGATGCCGGCGCTCTCGAGTCCGGCGCCGATCTGGATGACGCCGAGGCCGAGCGAGGTCGCGACACCGAACAGCGTGCCGACCAGGGCGATGACGTCGATCAGGTTGCCCCAACCGCCGCGGACGCGGTTGCCGAGCAGCGGTTCGAGCGCCCAGCGGATCGACACCGGGCGACCCCGGCGGTGGATCGCGTAGGCCAGGGCGAGGCCGAGGACGACGTAGATCGCCCATGCGTGCAGGCCCCAGTGCAGGAAGGTCTGGGTCAGTGCCTGCTGCGCGAGTTCCTTCTCGTTGCCGGTGACGCCCGGGCGCGGGGAGGCGAAGTGACTGAGGGGCTCGGAGACGCCGTAGAACACGAGGCCGATGCCCATGCCGGCGGCGAACAGCAGCGCGAACCACGAACCGGTCGAGAACTCGGGCTCGTCCTGGTCCTTGCCGAGCTTGATGTCACCGAAGCGGCTGAAGCCGACGAACAGCGAGAAGCCGACGAAGAACGCGGCGATCAGCACGTAGTACCAGCTGAAGTTCTGGACGATGCCGTCCTGCAGTCCGAGGAACATCGCCTCGGCGGTGGAGGGGGAGATCAGGGTGAAGGCCACGAACCCCAGCACGATGACGGCGGCGGGCCAGAACACCCACCGCCGCAACTGCGGTGTCGTGGTCACGGGTCCGGGCAGGGGAGGAGTGGTGCTTGCCATGCAGTCCATGGTG
Organism: Curtobacterium flaccumfaciens UCD-AKU; assembly: GCF_000349565.1. GTDB lineage: Bacteria > Actinomycetota > Actinomycetes > Actinomycetales > Microbacteriaceae > Curtobacterium > Curtobacterium poinsettiae. The sequence continues at coordinate 8,684 of NZ_KB714613.1, read as the reverse complement.
CCTGCTCGCGTTCCTGTGTGTTCGCCCAGGCGTGTCGTGGTCAGAAGTCGCGCGCGGACTCCGAGGGGTTCCCGCGGCCGACCCGACCCAGGTGGAGCCTCCGCGACAGCCGGATGACCGGGCGGATGAGCAGCTGGATGCTCCCGATCAGGAACAGCCACGTGCCGGCCGTCGTGGTGCTCTCGGAGAAGAAGAGGACGCTGCCGACGATGAACCAGAGCGCCACCATCACGTCGTTGACGATGCTGATGGTCTCGTAGAGCCCACGGATGCGGAGCTCTTCGTGCCCCACCCGGAGTGCGATGTCCCGTTCGTCCTGCGCCATCAGACGATCCTGTCAGTTCCGTGGCGCGTCCGTCCCAGTGGGCGGCGGGCGGCGGCCGTGGAAGCGCTGCGCGGCGGACGGGAGGCGCGGGGCGGGCTGGCACCGTCCCTCCAGGCACGGCCAGATGCGATTACAACGTTGACGTACGCTTTACAGCGCTGTAAACAGGAGCCTGCGCGACGATGCGCAACGAGGGAGAGACCCGATGGTGGGAAGCAGGACCGCAACACTCCAGGCGGCGGTGAGCCGGCGGGGGTTCCTCGCGGGCGCGGCCGGAGGCATCGCACTCGGCACGATGGCGCTCGCCGGGTGCGCGACCCCGGGGCGTGCCGCCGGTGGAGCCACGACGCTCCGCTTCTACGAGCAGAAGCAGGAGGTCATCGCGTACTTCGACAAGCTGCTGCGGCACTTCGAGGGGGAGCACGCCGGCACGTCGGTCGTGCACGACAGCACCGCGGCCATCGCCCCGCAGTTCGTCCGCGGCGAACCGGCGGACGTCGGGTGCTTCAACGACAACCTCGAGCTCGCCCGGTACATCTCGCGCGGCGTGCTCAGCGACCTCGGCGACCTGCCGTCGGCCGCGCGGGTCCGACCCGACATCGACACCCTGACGAACCAGTACGCGACGTTCGAGGACCGCACGAGCGTGCTGCCGTACTCGCTCGCCGCGGCCGGCGTGATCTACAACAAGCGCATCTTCGCCGACCACGACCTGCCGGTCCCGACGACGTGGGACGACTTCGTCGAGGTCTGCCGGACCCTGCAGAAGGCCGGCGTCACGCCGATCTACGCCACCGACCGCGACACGTGGACGCTCTGGCAGGGCCTGTTCGACTACTCGGTGGGCAGCCTCGTCGACACCGGCTCGTTCTTCCGCAAGATGAAGGCCCTGGGCGCTGACGTCGGCCCGGACTCCGAGGTGTCGTTCGAGCAGGACTTCGCGGTGCCGATGGAGCGCGCGAAGACCATCTCGTCGTTCTTCAACCGCGACCACGCCACCCGGGCCTACGCCGACGGCAACCTGGCGTTCGGCAAGGGCGAGGCCGCGATGTACCTGCAGGGCCCGTGGGCGCTCGGGCAGATCGCGCTGATCGACGAGGAGCTGCCCGTCGGCACCTTCGCCCTGCCGGTGTCGAACGACCCAGCCGACCGCAAGGCCCGGGTCAACATCGACCTCGGGCTCTGGATCCCCACGGCGTCCGAGCACCCGGAGCAGGCGAAGGAGCTCGTCGAGTTCCTCATGCAGCCCGATGTCATCGACGCCTACAACCGCGACAACCTGGCGTACTCGCCCCGCATCGACGCACCGCCGCAGCAGGACGAGCGGCTCGCCGGCCTGCAGCAGTACGTCGACGACGCGGCGTTCTACCAGGGCGCCGGCACCTTCATCCCCACGTCGATCCCGCTCGGCAACTACCTGCAGTCGGCGATCCGGAGCGGGGACTTCACCTCGATGCTGCGGCGGCTCGACTCGGACTGGCGGCGGCTCGCCGGCCGTTCCGCGACGGTCTGAGCCGGACCAGGAACCAGGAGTCACCATGACCATGCAGACCCCGCTCTCCCGCGACACCGACCCGGCGACGTCCGGGCCGGCCACCGACGCAGCCCGCACGCACCGTCGTGTGGGTTCCCGCGGCGTCGGTTCACTCAGCCGCACCGAGGGCATGTACTACCTGTTCCTCGTGCCGGCCCTCGTGCTGTTCACGGCGTTCGTCGTCGCCCCAGCCTGCGTCGGCGTCTTCTACAGCTTCACCGACTACCTCGGGTTCGGGCAGTGGGACTTCATCGGCGTCGAGAACTACAAGGCGCTCGTCTCCGACCCGGCGATCCTGGCGTCGTACGGGTTCACCCTCGGCTTCGCGGCCGTCACCGTCGTCGTCACGCAGGTCGTCGCGCTGACGCTCGCGATCGCCCTGGCGAAGAAGATCCGGTTCGCCGCCGGACTGCGGTCGGTGTTCGTCATCCCGATGGTGATCTCGGGGATCATCGTCGCCTACGTGTTCAACTTCCTGTTCTCGAACACCGTGCCGGCCCTGGCCACGAGCGTCGGTTTCGGCCCGCTCGAGCAGAGCATCCTCGGCGACCCGAACCTGGCCTGGCTCGCGATCGTCATCGTGTCCGCCTGGCAGACCGTGCCCGGCGCGCTCCTCATCTACACGGCAGGCCTGACGTCCATCCCCGAGGAGCTGTACGAGGCCAGTGCACTCGACGGGGCGACCGGCTGGAAGCAGCTGCGGGCGATCACGCTCCCGCTGCTCGGCGGCTTCATCGTCATCAACACCGTGCTCGGTGTGAAGGGCTACCTCGGCGCCTACGACGTGATCGTCGGTCTGACCAACGGCGGCCCCGGCAGCGCGACCAGCAGCGTCGCGATGACGATCTTCGGCGGCTTCACCGGCGGCGACTACGCCTACCAGATGGCGAACGCGACCGTGTTCTTCATCATCACCGTCCTCATCTCCGTGCTGCAGCTCGCGGCGACCCGCGGAAGGAACCTGCGACTCGCATGACCGCCATCGACACACGACCCCCGACCGACACCCGCGCCGTGACCACCGGCGGCGGACGCTCCGGCCGCGGACACCGCCGACGACTGGGCGGCACGAACTGGACGCTCACCGTGGTCCTCGGCCTCGCGTCGCTGACCGTGCTCGTCCCGCTGTACGTGACGCTCTCGATGGCGTTCAAGACGACCGAGCAGTCCGTCGACGGCAACGCGCTCTCGCTGCCGTTCCCGTTCAACCCGGGCTCGTTCGCCGAGGCATGGCAGCTGACCCGGTTCCCGGTGTCCTTCTCGGTGTCGCTCGGCGTCGCAGCGCTCACCGTCGTCGCGACCCTGCTGCTCAGCTCGTTCGCCTCGTACGCGATCGTCCGGAACAGGCACAAGCGGTTCTTCCGGTACTCGTTCGTCTACCTGCTCGCGGCGATGTTCCTGCCGTTCCCGGTGGTGGCGCTGCCGCAGATCAAGCTGACCGCCGAGATCGGCCTGGACAACCCGATCGGTGTCGGGATCCTGCACGCCATGTTCCAACTGTCGTTCAGCGTGCTGCTCTACTCGGCGTACCTGCGGTCGATCCCGGTCGAACTCGAGGAGAGCGCCCGCATCGACGGGGCGTCCACGTGGCAGATCTTCTGGCGGATCATCCTGCCGCTCCTCGGCCCGATGAACGCGACGGTCGGCATCTTCGCGTTCCTGGCATCGTGGAACGACTTCATGATGCCGTCGCTCATCACGGCGGATCCGGGGTTGCAGACCCTGCCCGTGGTGCAGAACATCTTCCAGAGTCAGTTCGGCACCGACTACAACGTCGCCTTCGCCTCGTACCTGATGGCGATGGCCCCCACGATCATCGTCTACCTGTTCGCGCAGCGCTGGGTCATCAGCGGCGTGACCCAGGGCGCGGTCAAGAGCTGAGAGGCACCACGTGAGCAGCAGCACCACCGGCACCACCGGCACCACCGGCGCCGTCCTCCCTACCATTCGTCCGTTCCCGGGTTCGGACCCGGTCGCCGACCCCGCAGCCGTCGTCACCGGCGACCGCTGGCGCATCACCGTGCTCGACGCCGGGGCGTTCCGCATCGAGTGGAGCGACGACGGCGGGTTCGAGGACCGGGCCTCGACCTTCGCGTTGCGCCGCCGCCTGCCCGTGCCGGCCTTCACCGTGGAGCAGACGGCCGCCACCGACGGCACCGGCACCGACGGCGTCGTCGTCACCACCGACCGCGCCCGCCTGCGCTACGACGGCCGCCCCTTCAGCCCGAGCGGCCTGGTGGTCGAGACCACCGGACCGGACGCCAACCGCTGGCGGTGGGGGCAGGAACCGCGCGACCTCGGCGGCACCGGCCGCACCCTCGACGACGTCGACGGCCGGATGCCGCTCGAGGCGGGGATCCTGGCCCGCAACGGCATCACCGCACTCGACGACAGCGAGTCGTTCCTGTTCGCCGACGACGGCTGGATCGGCACGCGGGTCCCCGGTCGCCGCGACGTCACGGTCTTCGCGTACGGCCGCGACTACGACGCTGCGCTCCGCACGTACCACGCCGTCTCCGGCCCGCCGTCACGGATGCCGCGGTGGGCACTCGGCAACTGGTGGAGCCGGTACCACCCGTACAGCGACACCTCGTACCTCGAGCTGCTGGACCGCTTCGCCGACGAACACCTGCCGTTCTCGGTCGCCGTCATCGACATGGACTGGCACCGGGTCGACTCGGTGCCGCCGCGCTTCGGCAACGGCTGGACGGGGTACTCGTGGGAGCCGTCGCTGTTCCCGGACCCCGAGGCGTTCCTGGCCGAACTCCACCGCCGGGGGATGCGCACGACGCTGAACCTGCACCCGGCCGACGGCGTGCGGGCGTTCGAGGACGCCTATCCCGCGGTGGCCCGGGCGATGGGCGTCGACCCGGAGACCGAGCAGCCGATCCCGTTCGACCCGACGGACCGCCGGTTCCTGCAGGCCTACTTCGAACAGCTGCACCGCCCGCTCGAGGAGCAGGGCGTCGACTTCTGGTGGATCGACTGGCAGCAGGGTCGCGAGACCGGGCTGCCCGGGGTGGACCCCCTCTGGCTGCTCAACCACTTCCACCTGCTCGACTCGGCACGACACGCGCCGTCCGGCGGCGCCGACGCGGGCCCGGACGCCGACGCAGCACCGGCCCCCGTCGACGGCATGACCTTCTCGCGCTACGCCGGCCCCGGCAGCCACCGGTACGCCGTCGGGTTCTCCGGCGACGCCGTCGTGTCGTGGGCGTCCCTGGCGTTCCAGCCCGAGTTCACCGCCACCGCCGCGAACATCGGCTACCCCTGGTGGAGCCACGACATCGGCGGCCACACCCGCGGCGTCCGCGACGACGAGCTCGCCACCCGCTGGGTGCAGTTCGGGGTGTTCTCGCCGATCATGCGCCTGCACTCGGCCAACAACCCGTTCATCCGCAAGGAGCCGTGGGTGTTCCCGGCCGAGGCCCGCGCCGCGATGGGCGAGGCGCTCCGCTTCCGCCACCGCCTGGTGCCGTACCTGCACACGATGAACCACGGCACGGCCGAGGGCACCGCGCTGGTCCGGCCGCTCTACCACCTGGAGCCGCGCCGCGACGAGGCGTACCGGGTGCCGAACACCTACGCGTTCGGTTCGGAGCTGCTCGTCGCGCCGATCGTGGCGCCGCGCGACCCGGTCAGCCGGCACGGGGTCGCCCGGGCCTGGCTGCCGCCGGGCACCTGGACCGACGTCTTCACCGGCACGGTGTACGCGGGTGACCGGTTCGTCGACCTGCACCGCACGCTCGACACGGTGCCGGCCCTGCTGCGCGCCGGCGGGGTCCTGCCGCTCGCGGCGGCCGACCAGCTCGACGCCACCGTCAACCCGACGGCGTTCGAGGTCCTCGTCGCACCGGGTGCACCCGGCGAGTTCACCCTGGTCGAGGACCACGAGGGCGAGGGCAGCCGCACCGCCCGGACCCGTCTGACCTGGGATCCCGAACACGCCGAGTTCCGGGTGCACGGCACCACCGGAGCCCTCGACGTCGTCCCCGCCCACCGCGACTGGCGGATCACGTTCTTCGCCGCGCCGGCCGACGGGCAACCGACATCGGCTCGCTCGGTCGACCGGTTCTCGGTCGACCTGTCCGTCGACTCGGCGTCGGGCGGATCGATCACGCTGGTCGGTGCTCCGGTCGTCGGGGTCGACGCGCGGGACGCCGTCCGGCAGGTCCTCGAGGGTGCGCAGGCCGGCAACGCGGAGAAGCTCGAGGCGTGGGAGGTCGTGGCGAAGGACCTGCCGCGTGCGGACCGCATCGTCGAGCTCGGCACCGTCGGGCTGCCCGACGCCCTGCGGGACGTCGTCGTCGAACTGCTCGGCAGCGTGCACCCGGGGGAGTCGGCTCCCGCAGGTCGCTGACGGCACGCGACGGGGGAAAGGCGGACGGGCGCGGCTCGCTCAGCAGTGTCGCGCCAGCGGCACGCGGGCCGCGCCGACCGAGCCTGCGAG
>NZ_KB714613.1:1367-2282 GCF_000349565.1 Curtobacterium flaccumfaciens UCD-AKU | reverse complement strand
GTGGCGGCGCCGCCACGGGCCTCCCGTCCGCCGTTCACGCGACCTGGTGCGCCGCCCGGTCGGACGTGCCGTCCGCGTACGGCGCGCTCTCGCCAACGAGCAGGCGGTGGCCGACCGTGACCAGCCGGCCGGGCACGTCGGAGCCGTCCATCCGCTCGACCAGCAGGTCGAGCGCGGTGTCGGCGAGGGCGACCGTGTCGGGCGCGACGGAGGTCAGGCTCGGCACCAGGCTCGACCCGAGGCCGACCGCGTCCCACCCGACGACGGCCACGTCGCGGGGCGCGTCCAGACCGCGCAGGCGCATGGCCCGGAGCGCCCCGAGCGCGGCCAGGTCGTCGCGGCAGAGCAGCCCGTCGACGCGGAGTCCGGCGTCGAGCGCGGTACCGAAGGCGACCTCGGCACCGGCGGCGTCGCCGACCTCGCGGGGGACCAGCAGCGCGTCGTCGAGCGGCAGACCCGCGGCGACGAGTCCGGCGCGGTAGCCGTCCAGGCGCAGTCCGGACGTGCGCGACGACGGGCCGGTCTCGTGCCCGAAGAACCCGATGCGGCGGCAGCCGAGCGCGACGAGGTGCGCGACGGCCTCGGCGGCGGCACCGGCGTTGTCGATGACGACCTGGTCGGCGTGCGGGGGCCGGACGTCCTCGCCGAGGAACACCACGGCGGTGTCGCCGCGGATCCGGTCGATGGCCTCGGGCGTGAGCACCTGCGGGTGGATCACGACCCCGTCGACCACCCCGGCCTCACGCCCGCGCACGGCGGAACGCTCACCGTCCGGGTCGCCGGCGGTCTCCTCGAGCAGGAGCTGGTAGCCGCGGTCGGCGCAGACCCGCGAGAAGACGTGGGCCAGTTCGGCGAAGTACGGGCGTCGGAGGTCGGGGAACGCGAAGGCGAGCATGTTCGAGCGTCCGGTCGCCA
>NZ_KB714613.1:763-1259 GCF_000349565.1 Curtobacterium flaccumfaciens UCD-AKU | reverse complement strand
TGTTCGAGCGTCCGGTCGCCAGGGACCGGCCCGAGACGTTCGGGCGGTACCCGAGTTCGTCGATCGCGGCCTGCACCCGGCTGCGCATCGGGTCGCTGACGTGCTGGTAGCCACGGACGACGTTGGACACGGTCTTCATCGAGACGCCGGCGTGCGCGGCGACGTCCTGCAGCGTGACCTTGCCCATCCGCTCACCGTAGCGGGCGGAGGGGGCCGTGGTTGCTCGCCCGTGGTCGTGCGTGCTCGCCCGCGGTCGGGGTTGCTCGCCCGCGGTCGTCAGGGGACGAGTCGGCGCTGCACGATCGCGCGGGCCACCTCGGAGAGCGGCTCGCGGTGCTCGAGCGCGTACCCGCGGATCACCGCGAAGGCCTCCTCGATCGAGACACCCCGCAGGTACGACACGACGCCCTTGGCCTGCTCGATGACCTCGCGCGAGCCGATGGTGCGCTGCAGCTGCGCGCGGACGACCTCGTGTTCGCGCAGGGACCGCTCGTGC
>NZ_KB714613.1:0-508 GCF_000349565.1 Curtobacterium flaccumfaciens UCD-AKU | reverse complement strand
ACCGACCGGAACCCGAGTTCGACCGCGCCCGTGCGGAACATCGCCCACTCCGCCGGCGCTGACTCGATGTCCGGGCAGGCCACGACCCGTCCGGTCGCGAACGAGGTCATGCAGGGTCCGGCCTCGGCGTCGAGCTGCAGGACCTCGACGAGCCGGCTCGCTTCAGAGGTCGAGGCCACGACCTCGAGCTCTTGGTCGTCGTTGGCCAGCAGGATGCCCGCAGCGTCGATGCCGAGTACCTCGGCGCAGGTCTCGACCAGGGTCTGCAGCAGTTCCACGACGTCGTAGGCGTCCACCAGGGTGTCGGCGAGTGACGTGAACGTCTCGAGGATCCGGGCTTCTCGGCCTGCCGTCGTCACTGGACCTCCTCGATCAGGTCGCCTCGCTTCTCGAACCGGACCGTGCCGTCGAGGATCTCCTCCGCCACCCGGCGCATGGTCGTCCGGCGGGCGAAGGCATGGCCCTGCAACAGCAGGTAGGCGTCCTCGGGGCTGATGTCGAGCTGCGC
>NZ_KB714612.1:97122-105888 GCF_000349565.1 Curtobacterium flaccumfaciens UCD-AKU | reverse complement strand
GACGCCGCCGGACTTAACGTAAGAAAGATGTGGCCATCGGCCCTCCATCGAGAATTCGCAGGGGAAACCCTCGTTCTCGGTTGGGGCCGGTGGCCATTTCTGTTTCTGCCGCCGTTCACTCGACGCCGGCTCCGGTTCGTGATGGACTGGAACCACCGTCGGGCGACCGACGCGGCACCCAACACAACGACACAGCGGATGAACGCCCGAGGCACTGCACCGGGCACGCGATGAGGAGCAACGGTGGCGAACGACGACGATCAGCGGCGGAACGACGGCGACCGCGGAGATCGACCCCGGCGGGACGGCGATCGTTTCCCCCGTCGTGATGGTGCTCCGCGTCGTGACGGCCAGAGCAACGGCCGGTGGTCCTCTGGTCCTCGTGAGTTCGAGCGTCGCGAGGGTGACCGTCGCGATCGTCCGCAAGGTGGGGACCGTCCGTTCCGCGATGGTGCTCCCCGCCGGGACAGCGCTCCGCGTCGTGACGGCGATCGTTCGTTCCGGTCAAGCGACCGCAATGACCGACCCTCGTGGCAGGGTGATCGTGGCGCCGCCGGCCGTCCGCCGCGCGGGGATGGTCCGCGTGGTGCCGATCGCCCGGGTCGTGACGGTGACCGTCCGTACCGTGGTGGGTCTTCGGATCGTCCGGCTCGTGATGCTGACCGTCCGTACCGTGGTGGGAGCTCTGACCGTCCGCGTCGGGACGGTGACCGCCCGTACCGCGGTGGCTCGTCCGATCGTCCCGCTCGTGATGGCGATCGCCCGTACCGCGGTGGCTCGGACCGTCCCGCTCGTGATGGCGATCGCCCGTACCGCGGTGGCTCGGACCGTCCCGCTCGTGATGGCGATCGCCCGTACCGCGGTGGCTCGGACCGGCCCGCTCGTGATGGCGATCGCCCGTACCGTGGCGGGTCCTCGGACAGGCCGCGCCGTGACGGGGACCGACCCTTCCAGGGCGGTTCGGACCGCCCGCGTCGTGATGGCGATCGTCCGTACCGCGGGGGATCCTCGGACCGTCCGGCTCGTGATGGTGACCGTCCGTACCGCGGCGGATCCTCGGACCGCCCGCGTCGCGACGGCGACCGTCCGACCCGTGGTGGTTCCTCCGACCGTCCGTTCCGTGGCGGGTCCTCGGACCGTTCCAGCCGCGATGGTGGCGAGGAGCGTCGTCGGTTCGGCGACGGCTCCCGGCACGCCGGTGCGCGCTTCGGCGAAGCGGCCCGCGACGACTGGGAAGACCGCGATCCGTACGGCACGAAGTCCATCCGTCCGCGTCACGAGGACCCGGAGATCCCCGAAGAGATCGATGCGCGCGACCTCGACCCGGCCGCCCGCATGGAGCTGAAGACCCTCAGCAAGGACAACGCGGACTGGGTGGCTCGTCACCTGGTGGCTGCTGCGCTGTTCGTCGATGACGACCCGGAGACGGCGAACCAGCACGCGCTGAGCGCGGCTCGTCGTGCTGGTCGGGTCGGTGTCGTCCGTGAGACCGCTGCCATCACCGCCTACCGTCTCGGCGACTTCGCCACGGCCCTGCGTGAGCTCCGCACCTACCGCCGGATCTCGGGTCGCAACGACCAGCTGCCGATGATGGTGGACTGCGAGCGCGGCCTAGGACGTCCGGAGCGCGCGCTCGAACTCGGCCGCTCGGTCGAACGGTCGGCCCTCGAGACACCGGTGCAGGTCGAACTCGCGATCGCCATGTCCGGCGCCCGTCTCGACCTCGGGAATCCCACAGCTGCGCTCGGCGAGCTGGAGATTCCACAGCTCGACCCGTCCACCGCCTACACGTGGTCCCCGGCGCTCTACAGTGCTTACGCGGCCACGCTCGAGGAGCTCGGTCGACAGGACGAGGCCGACGAGTGGTGGGCCCGAGTGGACCGCGCGGTAGCGGCCCTCGCCGAAATCGCGGACGACAACGCTTGGGAGACAGTTGATGTGGTCGAGGAAACGATCGAAGTCGAAGTACACGGAGACGCCGGAGACGCCGGAGACGACGACGCCGAAGACCTCGGAACCGACGACGTCGCGACCGACGCACTCGACGGCGGCGACGACGACTCCGCCGACGATGTCGACGACGACCTCGACGACGAACCAGCCGTCGACGACCTCGACGACGACACCTCTGCAGCCGACGAGCCCGGCGAGATCGACGACGACAACCCCCGCGACGTCGACGGCTCCGCAGCCGGCTGAGCACCCGGCGTCGCTGACGGACGGCGTCGACGTGGTCCTCACCGACCTCGACGGCGTCGTCTACCGGGGCCGCAACGCGATCCCGCACGCGGTCGAAGCACTGACCCGGGCATCGCTCACGGCGCGGGTCGGCTACATCACGAACAACGCATCGCGCCGCCCGATCGACGTCGCTGAACACCTCGAGCGCTACGGGCTCGAGGTGTCCGAGGGCGACGTCGTCACCTCGTCGCAGGCCGGCGTCCAGCTGCTCGCGACCCTGGTGCCGGCCGGGTCGACCGTCCTGGTGACCGGCGGGCTCGGCCTGTCCAGCATCGTCGAGGCAGCCGGGTTCACGGTGACGTCGAGCGCCGAGGACTCTCCCGCAGCAGTGATCCAGGGCTTCTCGCCGGATCTCGGCTGGAAGGAACTGGCCGAGGCATCGTTCGCCCTGGCCGACCAGGACGTGCCGTGGGTGGCGACGAACATGGACTGGTCGATCCCCGTCGAGCGCGGCATCGCCCCCGGCAACGGGACGCTCGTGTCCGCCGTGCACCAGGCAGTCGGTCGCATGCCCGTGGTCGCCGGCAAGCCCGAGCGGCAGATCTTCGACACCGCGGTGGAACGCTTCGGCGGCGGTCGGACCCTGTTCATCGGTGACCGGCTGGACACCGACATCAAGGGCGCGAACGACGTCGGGATCCCGAGCGTGCTCGTGCTCACCGGCATCGACCGGGCCAAGCAGGTGCTCGCGGCCGATCAGCGCTCGCGTCCCACCTACGTGCTGGAAGACCTCCGGGGCCTGTCCCAGCCGTACCCGGAGACGGTGCGGCGCGAGGACGAGGACGGCACCCGGTACGTGACCGTCGGAACCTCGACGGTGGCGATGCGCGGGCACGTGGTCCGGGTGCTCGACGCCGGGACGGACATCGATCGACTGCGCGCCGGCTCCACGATCATCTGGGAGTCCGAGTTGGCCATCTACGGCCTCGACGTCGACCCGCAGCTGTACGGCGGCGAGTAGCGTGTCGGACGTGCCGAACCCCGAGCAGCCGTCCGCCGAACCCGAGCAGCAGGACGCCTTCGCCGCGCGGACCGCCGAGGCAGAGACGCTCCCGCTCGTCGATCGCGCCGACGCCTTCTCCGCGCTGCACGACGAGCTGCGGACGCGGCTCGAGAGCGGCGGCTCCGCGAGTGCCTGAGCCGGACGGAGCCGTCCCCGACGCGACCCCGGTCCGCCTCGACGCGCTGCTCCCTGCACGCGGACTCGCTCGGTCGCGCACCGTGGCCAGCAAGCTGATCCAGGACGGCCGCGTGCTCGTCGGCGGGCGTGCCGTCCTCAAGTCGTCGACGCCGGTCGCGCCAGACGCCGAGATCGAGGTCGACGCCGCGGACGAATGGGTGTCGCGTGCAGCCCGGAAGCTCGTCGGTGCGCTCGACGCCTTCGACGTCGACCCTGCCGATCGTGTCGTGCTCGACGTCGGCGCGAGCACCGGCGGGTTCACCCAGGTGCTGCTCGCACGTGGTGCGCGCCGTGTCATCGCGCTCGACGTGGGCCACGGACAGCTGCACCCCACCATCGCGCTCGACGAGCGCGTCGCCGTGGTCGAGGGGACGAACGCCCGGAACCTCACGCGCGCCGACTACCTGGCACTCGACGACGCAGCCACCGACACGAGCCTCGTGGTGGGGGACCTGTCCTTCATCTCGCTCAGACTCGTGCTGCCGGCGCTGGCCGAGGCCGTCCCGGCGGACGAGTTCGTGCTGCTGGTGAAGCCCCAGTTCGAAGTGGGCCGCGGCGGTGTGCGCGAGGGCATCGTGCACGACGCGGGGCTGCGGAACGACGCGCTCATGAACGTGCTCTGGGCGGCGTGGGACCAGGGCCTCGGTACCAGCGGGCTCACCGCATCGCCGATCGTCGGGACCCACGGCAACCACGAGTACCTGGCCCGCTTCCAGCGCGGTGTCGGGGGCAATCCGACAGAATGGAGAGTCCGGGCGACCGAACTCACGGAAGGGTCTTCATGAGCGACGAACGGCACATCCTGCTCGTGTCCCACACGGGTCGCCGCGACTCGATCGACGCCGCGGTCGAGGTCTGCGACCTCCTGCACGCCGCCGGTCTCACGCCCGTCATGCCCTTCGACGAGTACGCGGACATCCGCCGCGCCGAAGCGTCGGTCGGCAAGGTCGACATCCTGGGCGTCGACGTCCAGCCGAACCAGCTCGAGATCGTCATCGTGCTCGGCGGCGACGGCACGATCCTCCGCGCCGCGGAACTCGTCCGGAACACCGGTGCTCCGTTGATCGGCGTGAACCTGGGGCACGTCGGGTTCCTGGCAGAGAGCGAGCGCGACGGTCTTGCCGAGACGGTCGAGCGTGCGCTGTCCGGCGAGTACAACGTCGAGGAACGCGTCACCCTGCAGGTCGACGTCGTCGTGGGCAACCAGATCGTCTACTCGAGCTGGGCGCTGAACGAAGCCACGATCGAGAAGGCGTCCCGTGAGCGGATGCTCGAGGTCGTGACCGAGGTCGACGGGCGCCCGCTGTCGTCCTTCGGTTGTGACGGTGTGGTCGTGTCGACCCCGACGGGCTCCACGGCGTACTCGTTCTCGGGTGGTGGCCCCATCGTGTGGCCCGATGTGGACGCACTGCTCATGGTGCCGCTGAGCGCCCACGCCCTGTTCGCCCGTCCGATCGTCGTCGGGCCGGACTGCACGCTCGCGATCGAGGTCCTGCGGCGCACGAGCGGCGTCGGCGTGCTCTGGTGCGACGGACGCCGCACCCACGACCTGCCCCCGGGTGCCCGCGTCGAGGTCCGGCGTTCGCCCGACCCGGTGCGCGTCGCCCGGCTCAAGGACGCCCCGTTCACCGACCGGCTGGTCGCGAAGTTCCAGCTGCCCGTCGCCGGGTGGCGCGGCCCCCAGAGCGACGAGGACGACCGATGAGCACGGAGAACACCCGATGAGCACGGAGGACGACCGATGATCGAGGAGATCGCGATCCGCGACCTCGGTGTCATCGGTGAGACCACGCTCGAACTCGGGCCGGGCTTCACCGTCGTCACCGGGGAGACCGGTGCAGGCAAGACGATGATCGTCACCGCACTCGGGCTGCTGCTCGGTGCGCGGGCCGACGCCGGTTCGGTTCGCCGTGGCGCGTCGAGCGCGGTCGTCGAAGGCCGCTGGCACGTCCCCGAGCAGGACGCGGTCGCCGAACGTGTCGAGGACGCCGGCGGCACCGTCGAGGACGGCGAGCTCATCCTCACCCGCACGGTCTCCGCCGAGGGGCGCAGCCGTGCCACGGTCGGCGGTCGCAGTGCCCCCGTCGCGGTCCTCGGTGAACTCGCCGACCAGCTCGTCACCGTGCACGGGCAGTCCGACCAGATCCGCCTGACCTCGGCCACCGCGCAGCGGGCGGCGCTGGACGGGTTCGGGGGATCCTCGCTCGAGAAGGCCCTTGCCCGGTACGTGGCCGCGTACGACGCCTGGCAGCAGCACGCCGGTGAACTCGAGGTCCTGGTCCGTGACCGGGACGACCGGGTGGCCGAGGCCGAGCGGATCCGTGCGGCCTCCGACGAGATCGAAGCCGCCGACCCGCAGCCCGGGGAAGACGTCGAGCTGGCCGAGCGCGCCGAGCGCCTGGGGAACCTCGAGGAGCTCCGGCTGTCGGCTGCCCTGGCGCACGAGGCACTGTCCAGCGAGTCCCTCGACGGCGTCTCGGACGTCGTCGGCCTGGTCGAGTCCGCGCGCCGTGCCGTCGAGCGTGTGGTGTCGTCGGACAGTGCCCTGCAGCCGGTGCTCGAGCAGCTCACGGAGCTGGGCATCCAGGCAGCCGAGGCGTCGGCGAGCATCTCGAGCTACCTCGGTTCCCTGGAACCCGAAGCCGGGCACGACCTCGAACTCATCAACGAACGCCGGGCGTTGCTGGCCGGCCTCACCCGCAAGTACGGCGAGACGGTGGACGACGTCATCGCCTACGGTCAGCGCGCGAGTGACCGGCTGCTCGAACTCGACGGCGACGACGACCGGATCGCGGCGTTGCAGCGGTCGGTCGAGCAGGATGAGCAGGCGCTCGAGTCCGCCGCCGCAGCGCTCACCACGGCGCGTACCAAGGCGGCGGCCGACCTGGCGAAGCGTGTGACGGCCGAGCTGAAGACCCTCGCGATGGGTGGCGCGACCCTGGTGGTCGAGGTCACCGACGCGGGGGAGTACCGCCGCCACGGCCGTGACCAGGTGACGATCCTGCTCCAGCCGCACTCCGGCACCGACCCCCGGCCGATCGGCAAGGGGGCGTCCGGTGGTGAGCTGTCGCGCGTGATGCTCGCGATCGAGGTCGTCATGGCTGGCAGCACCACCGTGCCGACCTTCGTCTTCGACGAGGTCGACGCGGGTGTCGGTGGGGCGGCGGCCATCGAGATCGGCCGGCGGCTGGCGAAGCTCGCCGAGCGCACGCAGGTCATCGTCGTCACGCACCTGGCCCAGGTCGCCGCGTTCGCGAACAACCACCTCAACGTCGTGAAGGACGCCAGCGGTGCCGTGACCTCGTCGAGTGTGCGACGGCTCGAAGGCGAGGACCGGCTGCAGGAGATGGCTCGGCTGCTCTCCGGGCTCGGCGACAGCGCCAGCGGCATCGAGCACGCCCGCGAGCTGCTCGACGTGGCCGGCCAGCGGGCCTGACGGCCAGACCTGCCTGATCCCGGTGACCGGGCCACGGCCCGGTGACCGGGCCACGGCCCGGCGACCCGGCCACGGCACGGTGACCCAGCCACCTACCCGCGCAACGCCCACGGCGAACCGGGGTCGCGCCTCCCGGCAGTTCTGACGTACGATGGAATCCCGTGGCGGACACTCTCAGCGGCGGTACCAATTCTTCGAACTCGACCCCGAAGGTGACGAAGCAGATCTTCGTGACCGGCGGGGTCGTCTCGTCTCTCGGCAAGGGCCTGACGGCGGCCAGCCTCGGCAACCTGCTCACTGCTCGCGGCCTCAAGGTCGTCATGCAGAAGCTCGACCCGTACCTCAACGTGGACCCGGGCACCATGAACCCGTTCCAGCACGGCGAGGTCTTCGTGACCGACGACGGCGCGGAGACGGACCTCGACATCGGGCACTACGAGCGCTTCCTCGACATCAACCTGTCGCAGGCCGCGAACGTCACGACCGGTCAGGTGTACTCGACGGTGATCGCCAAGGAGCGTCGCGGCGAGTACCTCGGCGACACGGTGCAGGTCATCCCGCACATCACCGACGAGATCAAGCGCCGGATGCGCGAGCAGGCGCAGAACGACCCGCAGCCCGACGTCATCATCACCGAGGTCGGTGGCACCGTCGGCGACATCGAGTCGCAGCCGTTCATCGAGTCCGCCCGTCAGGTGCGGCACGAGCTCGGCCGCAGCAACGTGTTCTTCGTGCACGTGTCGCTGGTGCCGTTCATGAACGCCTCGGGTGAGCAGAAGACCAAGCCGACCCAGCACTCCGTCGCCGCCCTCCGCTCGATCGGCATCCAGCCCGACGCGCTCGTGCTGCGGAGCGACCGTCCGGTGTCGGAGTCGAACAAGCGCAAGATCGCGCTGATGTGCGACGTCGACGAGGACGCCGTGGTGAACGCCGTGGACGTCCCCTCGATCTACGACCTGCCGACGCTGCTGAACAACCAGGGTCTCGACCAGGTCATCGTCGAGGCGCTCAAGCTCGACGCCGGTCCGGTCGACTGGACCGCCTGGACGCCTGTGCTGAAGGCCGTGCACGAGCCGAAGAAGGACGTCACGATCGCGCTGGTCGGCAAGTACATCGACCTGCCGGACGCCTACCTGTCCGTCACCGAGGCGCTCCGTGCGGGTGGTTTCGCGCACGACGCGAAGGTCACGCTGAAGTGGGTCGTGTCCGACGACTGCACCACCCCCGAGGGCGCGGCGAAGCAGCTCGGCGACGTCGACGGCATCTGCATCCCGGGTGGGTTCGGCGTGCGCGGCATCGAGGGCAAGCTCGGCGCGCTGAAGTTCGCGCGTGAGCAGGGCATCCCGACGCTCGGCCTGTGCCTCGGCCTGCAGTGCATGGTCATCGAGTACGCCCGCCACGAGGTCGGTCTGACCGACGCGTCGAGCACCGAGTTCGACCCGGAGACCTCGACGCCGGTCATCGCGACGATGGCGGAGCAGGTCGACATCATCGCCGGTGGCGACCTGGGCGGCACGATGCGCCTGGGCCTGTACCCGGCGTCGTTCACCGAAGGGTCGCTGGCGGCGGAGCTGTACGGTGCGCCCGAGGCCTCCGAGCGGCACCGTCACCGCTACGAGGTGAACAACAAGTACCGCGAGCAGATCGCGGATGCCGGCCTGGTGTTCTCGGGCACGTCGCCGGACGGCACGCTGGTGGAGTACGTCGAGCTGCCGCGCGACGTGCACCCGTTCTACATCGCCACGCAGGCGCACCCGGAGCTCCGCTCGCGTCCGACCGATGCGCACCCGCTGTTCGCGGGGCTCGTCGCGGCCGCGATCGAGCGCCACGAGGCGTCCAGCCTGTTCGACCCGCAGACCGAGGAGCAGGTCGCGTAACGCGAGTGGTCTCTGACTGGAGGCGCGGTGCC
>NZ_KB714612.1:759-97114 GCF_000349565.1 Curtobacterium flaccumfaciens UCD-AKU | reverse complement strand
CCGCGCCTCCCGTCCGTCTGGGGGCGCGTCCACGGCACCTGATTCCGGACACGGAACCACGGAATGACGCGGTGCTGTGTCCGGAACCTGGTTCCGACGGGGCGTCCGGCGCGCGCGTGCTTGGATGGAGCCGTGACAGACGCACCGATCGCCGACGAGTCCGCCTCCTTCGAGGTCACCGAATCCACCGTCGTCTACGAGGGCGCCGTCTGGGACGTGCGTCGCGACACCGTCGCGTACAACGGTGACGCGATGGTCCGCGAGTACATCGACCACACCGGCGCGGTCGCGGTGTACGCCGAGGACGACGAGGGCCGCGTCCTGGTCATCCAGCAGTACCGGCACCCGGTGCGGATGCGTGACTGGGAGCTGCCCGCCGGCCTGCTCGACATGGCGGGCGAGGACCACCTGACCGCCGCGAAGCGCGAGCTGGGCGAAGAGGCCGACCTCGAAGCCGACACGTGGGAGCCGCTGATCCGCTACAACACGTCGTCCGGCGGCAGCGACGAGTTCATCCAGGTCTACCGGGCGCGCGGCGTGCGGTCGACCGGGTCCGCGTTCGAGCGCGAGGCGGAAGAGGCCGACATCGTGACGCGCTGGGTGCCACGGGCGGAGCTGCTCGACGGGATCCTGGGCGGTCGGCTCAACAACTCGGCCCTCGTCGTCGCGACGCTCGCGGTCGAGGCCATCGAACAGCGCAGCAAGTGAGCGGGGCAGCGGTCGACGGTCTGCGTGACCTGGTCGGCGCCGGTGCCTGGACGCACGAGCCGCAGGCCTCCGTGCTCGACGGCGACGTGTTCCGTGTCACCGCCGTCGAGGGCAGCGATGCCTGGCGGACCACCTCGTACGGGTTCGTGCACGACTCGGAGCACGCGCTGCTGCAGCCGACCGACGGCCCGTTCTCGGTCGAGGCGTCGTTCGTGCTCGACTACACCGAGCAGTTCGACCAGGCCGGGGTGTTCCTGCGCGTCGACGAGCGGACGTGGATCAAGGCCGGTGTCGAGTTCTCGGACGGTGCTCCTCAGCTCGGCGCCGTGGTCACGCGTGGGTTCTCGGACTGGTCCGTGTCGCCCGTGCCGGAGTGGGTGGGCCGGGTGGTGACCGTCCGCGCGAGCCGCGACGGTGACGCCGTGACGATCCGGGCGTGGGCCGAGGGCGACGAGCCCCGGCTCGTCCGGGTCGCGTACCTGGACCCGGAGGCCGTCGTGTCCGCGGGGCTGCTGTGCGCCGGGCCGACGCGGGCTGGCTTGACCGTGACGTTCACCGGCTTCCGGGTGGGCGCGCCGGACGAAGCGCTGCACTGACGGGCAGGTGGCCGTTCGCCGGTTAGCCTGCTGAGGTGATGCCCCTCGATCGTGCCGTGGAGACGTACCTGCGGCACGTCGCGATCGAGCGGGGACTCTCGCAGCACACGCTGTCGGCGTACCGGCGGGACCTCGCCGTGTTCGCCGAGTGGCTCGGCGTCGCACCGGTCGTCGAGTCGGACGGCGCTGACCGGGCCGGAGGCTCCTCGGTGCTGCAGGACGTCGCTCGCCTGGCGCGGGCGGACGTCTCGGGGTTCGTCGAGCACCTCGCCACGCGACCATCGGGACCGTTGGCGCCGCGGTCGATCGCGCGCATGCTCAGTTCGGTCCGTTCGTTCACCGCCTTCGCCGCGGGAGAGGGCTGGCTGCCGCTCGACCCCGGCACCGCCGTCCGACCGCCGAAGGCTCCCATGCGGCTGCCGAAGGCGATCCCCGTCGAGGACATGGAACGGCTGCTCGGGGCGGTCTCCGTCGACGCGGACGACCCCGTCCAGCTGCGGGACAAGGCCCTGCTCGAGCTGCTCTACGCCACCGGTGCGCGGATCTCCGAGGCGGTGGGGCTGTCGGTCGACGACGTCACCACGCTGTCGGACGCCGCTGCCGACGCTCCGGGCCCGGGCCCGGGCCCCGGTGCGGACGGGCTCGCCGTCGTGAAGGTCACCGGCAAGGGCAACAAGCAGCGGATCGTCCCGCTCGGCAGCTTCGCGCGGGCCGCGATCGACGCTTACCTGGTGCGGGCACGGCCGGTGTTCGCGGCACGGGGAGCGTCGACGCCGGCGCTGTTCCTCGGCGCCCGTGGTGCGCGGTTGTCGCGACAGAGCGCCTGGCTCGTGATCCAGGCCGCTGCTGCCGCCGCCGACCTGGAGGCGCACGTGTCACCGCACACCTTCCGGCACTCGTTCGCGACGCACCTGCTCGAGGGCGGTGCTGACGTCCGCGTGGTGCAGGAGCTGCTCGGGCACGCGAGCGTCGCCACGACGCAGATCTACACGATGGTCACGGCCGACATGCTGCGGGACGTGTACCAGACGGCGCACCCGAGGGCGCGGCGGCAGGCGCTGCCGGATGGGCGCGACGGGCGCGCTTCGTGAGCAGCACGATGGGGGGAGACGGGCGTGCTTCGTGAGCAGCAATGGTCGGGTCGCGGCATAGCACTCGACATCTCCTGCTCACGAAGTGCCGTCTCCCGGTGCACTACGGTCGGGGCGTGCCCTCGACCCTCGACGACTTCTGGACCGCACGACGCCTCGAGCGACCGGACCTTCCGGTGGACATGCCGGAAGCCTGGTCGTTCGGTGCGACCCCGGAGCAGGCGGACGCGCTCCTGCAGCTCGTGCTCGACGGGGTCAAGGTCGGCACGGCGTCGTCGCTCTGGGACTACGAGGCGACCGGTGACCCGCTGCCCGCAGTGGACGAGTTGAGCATCGTGACCGACGGCTCCGATGCGCCCCGCGCGGTCATCGAGACGACGCTGGTCCAGGTGGTCCCGTTCGATCAAGTCGATGCTGACCACGCCTGGGCCGAGGGTGAAGGCGACCGCACGCTCGAGCACTGGCGGGCCGTGCACGAGGCGTTCTGGCGTGCACACTCCGAGCACCCGCGCGGGTTCGCGCCGGGCATGCCCGTCGTGTGCGAGCGGTTCCGGCTGCTGTGGCCGAACCGCTGAGGCCGATCCCGAACGGCTGAACCGGATCCCGATACGGGGTCAGGCGGGGACCGGCTCCGCGTCGACCTCGGTGAAGACGTCCTTCACGGCCGCGAGCAGCCGCGCGTTGAACTCCACACCGAGCTGGTTCGGCACGGTGACGAGCACGGTGTCGGCAGCGCGGACGGCCTGGTCGGCCGCGAGCTCCGCGACGAGCTGCTCGGGCTCACCGATGTAGGAGCGGCCGAACCGGGCGAGCCCGCCGTCGAGGTGCCCGACCTGGTCCTGCCCCTCGACCTGCGCGCGCACGCCGAAGTAGTGGCGCGACTCGTCGTCGATGATCGGGATGATGCTGCGCGAGACCGACACCCGTGGGGTCCGCTCCCAGCCCGACTCCGCCCACACCCGGCGGAAGCGCTCGATCTGCTCGGCCTGCAGCTGGTCGAACGGCACACCGGTGTCCTCGGTCAGCAGGGTCGAGGACATCAGGTTCATGCCCTGCTCGGCCGTCCACTCCGCGGTGGCGCGGGTGCCGGCACCCCACCAGATGCGGTCGCCGAGCGAGTCGGACAACGGGAAGATCGGCAGGGACCCGACCGATCCGGTCATCTGCGGGTTGGTGTTGGCCATCGGCTCGCCGGCGATCGCACGGCGGAACACGCTCGTGTGCGCTCGGGCCATGTCGCCACCGTTCTCATCGGAGGCGTCGGGCACGTAGCCGAACTGCTGGTAGCCGGCGAGGGCGGTCTCGGGTGATCCCCGCGAGACGCCGAGCTGCAGTCGCCCGCCGGAGATCAGGTCGGTGGCCGCGGCCTCTTCCGCCATGTAGAGCGGGTTCTCGTAGCGCATGTCGATGACGCCGGTCCCGATCTCGATCCGGCTCGTCTTTGCGGCGATGGCGGCGAGCAGCGGGAACGGTGCGGCCTGCTGCGGCGCGAAGTGGTGGACGCGGAAGTAAGCGCCATCGACGCCTGCTTCCTCTGCTGCGACGGCGAGGTCGATCGCCTGCACCAGGGCCTCTCGCCCGCTGCGCACCTTCGACCCCGGCACGTCACGCCAGTGTCCGAACGACAGGAACCCGATCTTCGTCATGTCCATGCGAACGCATCCGGGGGCGGGGTCATTCCGCCGCGACTACCGTGTCCGGGATGGAGGACCCCCGCCCCGCACTCGAAGCCGAACGCGCCCGCAACGAACGGCTGCTGACCGAGGTCGAGCGGAGCATGCGTGACGTCAGTGACGCCCGGCAGGATGCCAACTCCGACGACGAGCACGACCCCGAGGGTGCGACCCTGGCGTGGGAACGTGGCTCGCTCGGTGCGGTCCGCGACGGTGCGCAGCTGCGGATCCGCCAGGTGGACGCCGCGCTCGCACGGATCGACGAGGGCACCTACGGCCGCTGCACGGTCGGCGGCGAGCCGATCCCGAAGGCCCGGCTGGCCGCCGTCCCGTGGGCGGCGACGTGCGTCGCGCACGCCTGAGGGGTGGGCGGACGCTGCCGCGTGACGGACTGGAGGCGCGGCGCAACCCCGCCCCGCGCCTCCCGGCCTGCGCACCCCGCGTCCACCGCGTGCGCCGCTGATTCCCAGCCGCGCGCCCTACGTTTTCGGCATGGACGGCGACCCGAACGACCGACCCGGCGACGCCCGGGCCGATGGTGCGGCCCGACAGCGCTTCCAGTGGTTCCACCGCCTGCGCGCCTGGATCCACGAGCGGCCGCACGTGCACCTGTTCTACAAGGTGCTGGTCGGTCTGGTGGGCGGGCTGGTCGTCATCATCGGGCTGATCCTGGTGCCGCTGCCGGGCCCGGGGTGGCTCGTGGTGTTCATCGGTCTCACCGTGCTGGCGAGCGAGTTCCACTTCTTCCACAAGATCATCACGTGGCTCAAGGCGCAGCTGCACCGCTTCTGGGACTGGGCCAAGCGGCACGGGCCGAAGCGTCTGCGCGATGCGGCCGACCGGGGCAAGGCCGACGTCGATGCTGCGCACACCGGAGCGGCGCGGACCGTCGGGGTCCGTGCGCGCGCTCGCGGGGCGAACTCGGCACACCCGGGCCACTAGTCGGGCCGTCGCGGTCGGCACCGTGCGGTGCTGTTCACCGCGTGCGAGGTTGACGCCTCCGTGCGGCGCTGCAGGCTCGCACCGAGCGATCAACCTCGCACCGAATGGGCAGCGCCGCACCGTGCGGGGCGCGCCTACTCGGCCGCGACCCGGACCGAACCGGTGGCGGTGCGCTCGATGACCTCGGCAGCGCGCTCCTCGACCTCGGCGGCGTCCTTCGACGACGGCTGCAGCACGAGAGCGACGACCGCGGCGAGCACGATGAAGCCGCCGTACCCGGCGATGACCGGGACGAGGCCGACCGACGGCTCGAGCAGGCCTCCGATGACCGAGGGCACCCCGAACGCCAGGTAACTGACGACGTAGATCGTGGAGAGCAGTCCGGCGCGGTGGGTCGGTGCAGCGGTGGCGAGCAGCATCCGCAGCGGTGCCTGGAACCCGGCGCCGAAGCCGACACCGGCGACGGCGCTGCCGACGACCATGCCCGGCAGGGAGTGCGCGAACACGAACGACACGGTGATGATCGGGCCGAGCACGAGCGCCACGAGCCCGAGCAGGACCGCACGTCGGGTGTCCATCCGCTGGATCGCCAGGCCGGTCAGGGCGCCGACACCGGTGACGACCGCGATGAGCGCACCGGCGGCGAAGTGGTTCGTGATGCCGAACACCGCGCCGAGTGCCGAGGGGACGAGCGACAGGAACATGCCGCCCAGCGCCCAACTGGCCACGAGCGATCCGGCGACGCCGCGGAACAACCGACGCGATGACCGCGGCACGCTGATCGTCGGGCGCAGGGAGCGGAGTGCTCCTGGGCGACGCTCCACCTGCTCGGGGACGACGGACAGCGCGAGGACGAGCAGCACGAGGAGCGCGCCGAACAGCAGGTAGACGAGCTGCTCCGGCGCCGGACCCCACTGCACCAGGGCGCCGCTCGACAGCGCGCCGGTGGCCAGGGCGATCGGCGGGATGACACCGTTCAACACACCCGCCATGGTCGGGTGGCGTTCGAGGGAGTTGTCGATGAGGGCCGCGCCGAGTGCACCGATGAGCAGTCCGACCGAGACGCCCTGCACGATCCGGTCCACGATGAGCGCGACGACCCCGTCCGCCGCCGCGAACAGGCCGAGCGACAGTGCGACGCCCAGCCCGCCGACGACGAGCACGGGCTTCCGGCCGACGTGGTCGGACAAGCGCCCCGCGATGAGCAGGCTCGCCAGCAGGCCGGCGACGTAGATGGCGAAGACCCCGGTGAGCATGAGCGGCGTGAGGTGCCACTCGGCGGCGTAGACCGGGTAGATCGGCGACGGGACGGCCGACGAGGCGACCGAGACCAGGAGCATCGCCGCCAGGATCCAGAACCCGGCGACCGAACGAGCTGACTGGTGCATGCGCACCCCTTTCCATCTCCGTGCAGTACGACTGCATTCGTACCGCACTCGAACAGTACGACGCAAGTCGTACAGCAAGCCGAACGGTGGTAGCGTCCCGTCCATGCCCGCGCACGTCGATGCTCCCGAACGGTTGCCGCAGCCGTCCGTGGCCGAGATGGACCTCCCCGTCGTCATGGACGCCCTGAGCGACCCGATCCGGCTCGCGATCCTGCACCGCTACCTGGTCGACGCGGCCGGCGGCGAGCGCAGCTGTGGGTGGGTCGGCATCGACCGGCCGAAGTCCACGCTGACCCACCACTTCCGGGTCCTGCGCGAGGCCGGGTTGCTCGAGCAGCACCTGGAGGGCCTGACCCGCGTCAGCCGTGTCCGGGTGGCGGACGTGCAGCAGCGGTTCCCCGGGCTCCTCGACCTGGTGCTCGACTGGCAGGTCCCATCGGCCCTGCTCCGCGAGGGGCTCGCCTCGTGAGCGGCGAGCCCGACGCCGCCCCGAGCCCGACCGTGCACACGCTGCCGTCGATCGTCGCAGACCCCGCCGTCGCCACGGCGCTCGCCGCGGACCTGACGGCCGCCGGCTTCACCGTCGACCGGCTCGACTCCCTGTGGGGCGCCGAGGCCGCCGCATCGCTGCACCGCGGTTCGCGGGTCGCTGCGCTCCGTGCGCTCGCCGCCCGCGAGACCACGCCGCTCAGCACCCTGGCGACGCTGTTCGTGCTCGGGCTGCCGGTGGCGCGCGCTGAGGCAGCCGCGGCGTTCCCGACCGCCGGGCTCGACGCCGTCATCGCATCGGGTCTGCTGCGCAGCGAAGGCGAAGGCGAAGGCGACGGCGAAGGCGACGGCGGCGCCCCGCTCGTCCACCCCACCGTCGACCTGCGCCCCTACGCCTTCGTCGACGACCTCGGCGCCGGCAGCTGGTGGATCGTCTCCGACCTGGGCGAGCTCGCCCTCGGACACGAGATCAGCGAGGAACACGTCCTCGGCATCGGCGGCGCCACCACGACGCTGAGCGGCCTGCAGGTGCCCGTGCCGGTCGAGCGGGTGCTCGACCTGGGCACCGGCTGCGGGATCCAGGCCATGCACGCGCGGCGGTTCGCTGACCACGTGGTCGCCACCGACATCTCGCGCCGTGCCCTCGACATCGCCCGCTTCAACGCGCAGTTGAACGGCATCGACGGCATCGACTTCCGGTTCGGTTCACTGTTCGAGCCGGTCGCGGGGGAGCGCTTCGACCGGATCGTCTCGAACCCGCCCTTCGTCATCACGCCTCGTCGCGAAGGCGTCCCGTCCTACGAGTACCGCGACGGCGGCATGGTCGGTGACGCCCTGGTCGAGACGGTGCTCCGGGGCCTCGGGGACCACCTGGAGCCCGGTGGCACCGCACAGCTCCTCGGCAACTGGGAGTACCACTGGGGCGTCGACGGCCTGGACCGCGTGCGCGCCTGGTTCGCCGACACCGGCCTCGACGTGTGGGTGATCGAGCGCGAACGGCAGGACCCGACGTCCTACGCCGAGACCTGGATCCGCGACGGCGGCACCAAGCCCGGCACGGACGGGTTCGACACCCTGATGGGCGCGTGGCTCGACGACTTCGCGGATCGCCGCGTCACCGGCGTCGGCTTCGGTTACGTCGTGGTGCGTCGACCCCTGCCGGGAGGCCCGTCCGGCCTCCGCCGGTTCGAGCGCGTCCCCGAGACGCTCGGCTCCAACCCCGCGGGTCTGGGGGCGACGGTCGCCCGCGTCCTCGACGCGGCCGCCTGGCTCGCCGCCCACGACGACGCCGCGCTCGCTGCCGCCCACCTGGCGGTGACCGGTGACGTCACCGAGGAGCGGTACTACTGGCCGGGCAACGACGACCCCACCGTGATGACGCTGGTGCAGGGCGGCGGGCTCGGGCGCCGGGTGGACGCGGACACCGCACTCGCGGCGTTCGTGGGCGCGTGCGACGGTGACCTGTCCGTCGCGGCGATCATCGGCGCACTCGCGCAGATCACCGGCGTGGACGAGCAGGCCCTCGCCGCCGACCTGCTGCCGGCGGCGCGCGACCTGGTGCTCGACGGGCTGCTCGTCCCCGCCGCCTGACGATCAGGCGCGGTGGTCGCGCCAGCTGTGCTCGGGCGTGTAGCCGAGGAGTTCGCGGGCCTTCTCCGACGACAGCAGCGAGCTGACGCCGTCGATGTCCGCACGGCGCTCGATGTCCGGCACGAAACGCTCGACGAGTTCGATCGTCGGGGTGTCCATCACCGTGTCGGGGCTCGCGATGACGAACGCCTCGAACCCGGTGAGGTCCGCCTCGAGCGCACGGCGGACGGCCTGGGCCCCGTCGCGCGAGTCGATGTACGACCACAGGTTGAACGTCTTCGCCTCGGGGGTGGCGTCCCACGGGAACGCCGGGTAGTCGGTCTCGTCCATCACGTTCGAGAAGCGCAGCCCGATCATCTTCAGCTCCGGGTCCCAGCGCGTGAAGTGGCGGGCCATCTCCTCTTCCACCGCCTTCCCGAGCGAGTACGACGACTGCGGGCGGACGGCGAACTCCTCGTCGACCGGCAGGTAGGGCGGCAGGTGTTCGCCCATCGGGATGCCGAGCAGGGTCTCGCTCGACGCCCACACGACGTTCTTGATCTTCGCGGCACGGGCAGCGTGGAAGACGTTGATGGACGAGGTCACGTTGTTGGTGATCAGGGCCACGTCGGGCACCTGTCCCGGGGCCGGCACCGCCGCGAGGTGCACGACGGCGTCGACGTGGTCGTACCGGTCGTCGATGCCGAGCAGGGCGTTCAGGACCTGGCCGTGGTCGGTCAGGTCGATCCGCACGAACGGGACACGCTCGGGCTTGTCCGGCGAGGGGACACGGTCGAGCAGGACCACGTCGTACCCGTGCGCATCGAGGTCGCGCACCACCGCTCGTCCGAGCTTGCCGCTGCCACCGGTCACCACTACACGCGTCATCGCGTCACTCCACATCGTCGTCGGAACACACCCTGGCGGGCACCGACCATCCTGCCCCGCCTGCCCTGACACGACCAGGCCCTGTCCGTACCCCACTGCCGGGGCGGGGGTCTGTCAGGCGGTGGGGGCGACCTGGGCGATCGCCAGACGGGCGACGAGCTCGACGTGCTCGGCCATGTCGCGTGTGGGGTCGAAGAGCCACTGGATCTGCATGCCGTCGGACACCGCGAGCAGCACGCTCGTGAGCTCGTCGGGGTCGATGTCGGACCGCAGCCGTCCGTCCTGCTGCATGGTGCGGAAGTCGGCGGACAGTACGCGGCGGCTGCGTTCGTAGCGCTCGCGGAAGTACTCGTGCGCCGGGTGCTCGGCGTCGGTGGCGGCCGCGGCGGACAGGTTGACGAACATCTGCACCAGCCCCGGGACCTCGGCGTTGTGCCGCACGATCGCGGCGAGCAGGGCTGCCGGGTCCGCGGCCTGCCAGTCGTGTGCCAGGTCGAGCTCGTCGCGGCGGCGGAGGATCTCCACCCAGAGTTCGTCCTTCGAGTCGAAGTAGTGCAGCAGGCCGGCCTGGGTCAGGCCCACGGCGTCGGCGATGTCCTTGATGCTCGTCCGCCGGAAGCCCTGCGACGCCACGAGGTCCAGCGCGACCGTGAGGATCTCCTCGCGCTTCGCGATGCCCTTTGCGTACGAACCCCGTCGTGCCATGGCCAGACTGTACCGCCCACGGGAGACCCCAGAAAACCAACCAGCGGTCGGTTTTGGGTGGTACGGTGCAGGAGCTGCCAGCGCGGGCGGCGAACCCGGTGGATGGTGGGTGTGGGCGACGAGGCCCCGGCCGTCCAGGCGGCGCCCCGCGGCCCTGAACGAGAGGACCGACCACCGTGACCACCGTGAACGACGCGAGCACCGCCTCCAGTCCGTCGACGCCGCTGCCCGAGCGCATCGATGCGCTCCTCGGCCAGTTGACCACCGACGAGAAGGTGCAGCTGCTCACCGGACGTGACTTCTGGACCACCTGGCCCGTCGAGAAGATCGGGCTGCGCCGGATCCTGATGTCGGACGGGCCGTCCGGCGTGCGCGGCGAGGTGTGGGACGAGCGTGACCCGTCCCTGAACCTGCCGTCGGCGACCGCGCTGAGCGCCTCGTGGGACCGCGCGATCGCGAAGCGCTACGGCGCCGCCGCTGCCGTCGAGGCCCGTCGCAAGGGCGTCGACGTCGTGCTCGGCCCGACCATCAACCTGCACCGGTCCCCGCTGGGTGGCCGGCACTTCGAGGCGTTCAGCGAGGACCCCGTGCTCACGGGCGACCTGGCCGCGTCGTACGTCGACGGTGTGCAGGAGAACGGTGTCGCCGCGACCCCGAAGCACTACATCGCGAACGACTACGAGACCGACCGCTTCACCGCGTCGACCGAGGTGTCCGACCGCGCGCTGCGTGAGCTGTACCTGCTGGCGTTCGAGAAGGCCGTGACCGAGGCGCACGCCTGGGCGGTCATGTCGTCGTACAACGCGATCAACGGCGTGACGGCATCGGAGAACGACCTGCTCGAGACCCCGCTCAACTCGGAGTGGGGCTTCGACGGCATCGTCGTGTCCGACTGGACCGGAGTGCGTTCCGTGGACTCCGCGAAGGCGTCGCAGGACGTCGCGATGCCCGGACCGAACCCGTGGTGGAGCGAGGGGCCGCTGCTCGCCGCCGTGCAGTCCGGCGAGGTGCCGATGGCAGCGATCGACCGCAAGGTCCGCCGGATCCTGACCCTGGCCGCCCGCGTCGGCGCGCTCGAGGGCTTCGAACCCGTGGCCGCGTCGCCCGTGCACGTCGAGGACGGCATCGCGTTCGTCCGCGAGGCCGAGGCCGAGGGCACCGTCCTGGTCCGCAACACCGGTGTCCTGCCGCTCGACGCCCCCGCCGTGTCGCGCATCGCGGTGATCGGCCACAACGCCGACCAGGCCCGCACGCAGGGCGGTGGCTCGGCCACGGTCGTGCCGTCGCAGGTCGTGTCGCCGCTGGACGGCATCCGTTCGGCGTTCCCCGGCGCGAGCGTGGACTACGCGATCGGCGCCGTCGTGCAGGAGGGCATCGCGGAGTTCCCGCTGTCCACCATCACGAACCCCGGCACCGGTGAGCCCGGAGCGCGGGTCGCCTTCGTCAAGGACGGCGAGGAGCTGTTCGTCGAGGACCGCCGCGCGACGGCACTGTTCTGGTTCGGCGGTGACGCGCCGACGCGCGAAGCCGACCGGCTCGACATCACCACCACCTACACCGCCGAGTCGACGGGGACCGTGCGGTTCGGCATCGGCGCGGCCGGACGGTCACGCATGTGGATCGACGGCGAGCTGCTGCTCGACGAGGACGTGCCGTACGAGGGCGACCAGCTCGGCGCCGCGTTCCTGAACCCGCCGGCGCGGTCGGTGCCCGTGTCGGTGACCACCGGCCAGCAGGTCGCGATCCGGATCGAGTACGACGTCATCCAGGACGAGACGCTCGGCGGGGTGCTGGCGTACCAGTTCGGTACCGAGCCGTCCGACGACGACCCCGCCGTGCTGATCGACGCAGCGGTCGAGGCCGCTCGTGGTGCGGACGTCGCCGTCGTCGTGGTCGGGACGAACTCCAAGGTCGAGTCCGAGGGCTACGACCGCTCCTCGCTGGCGCTGCCCGGTCACCAGGACGACCTGGTGGGCGCGGTCGCCGCCGTGAACCCGAACACGGTCGTCGTCGTGAACGCCGGTTCGCCGGTCGAGATGCCGTGGCGGAACGACGTCGCCGCGGTGCTGCTGACCTGGTTCGGCGGGCAGGAGTACGGCAACGCCCTGGCCGACGTGCTGACGGGGCGGCAGGAGCCCGGTGGACGCCTGCCCACCACGTGGCCGGTCGCGATGGCCGACGTCCCCGTGCTCGACGTCACCCCGGTGGACGGCAAGGTCGCGTACGACGAGGGCGTCCACGTCGGATACCGGGCCTGGCTGCGGGCCGGCACCGAGCCGGCGTACCCGTTCGGGCACGGCCTCGGCTACACCACGTGGTCGATCGACGGGGTCTCCGCGACGCCGACCGTGCGCGAGGGCGACGCCGTCATCGTCACGGCGACCGTCGCGAACACGGGCGACCGCGCCGGCAAGCACGTCGTGCAGGTCTACGCGTCCCGTGCGGAGTCGGCGGTCGACCGCCCGGTTCGCTGGCTGGTCGGGTTCGCCCCGGTCCGGCTCGGTGCCGGGGAGTCGACGGAGGTCTCGATCGAGGTCCCGGCACGCGCCTTCGCCCACTGGGACGGTTCGTGGCAGTACGAGTCGGGGACCTTCACGCTGCACGTCGGCGCCTCCGTCGTCGACGACGCCGGAACCGCGTCCCTCGAACTGGAGTGACGAAGTCGTCCGGTTTCCGCGCAGCTCCCGACTCCGTTCAGTAACATCGGTGTGCGCGAGTCGGCTGGTTACCGTCCGCGCACGCACCGACTACGGGGTCGCTGGGTGAGCGATTCGGCCTCCTGATCCGGCCGTTGTCGCCCTGGCTTCCCCGGTGCGTCCCAGAATGCGTCCCCGCGTCCGCGCGGGGGCGCATTCGTCGTTCCGGGTCGGAGCCGCATCGGTGCTCCGTGCCGGAACCTCGTTCCGCGGATCGTCCCGGACTCGGTGCGCACCGGTGAACCGGTTGCCGGACTTCGTGCCGGTTCGCAAAAACGAGTGACACTTGGTCAACTTCTTTGCTCCAGGGACGCAGATCGGTGTGACAAACCGGTCGGTAGGTGGAACGATGGGGGCACCATCTCGTGCGGATCAGGGACGAGATGGTCATCCGGCCGGGCTCTCGGGCTTCACCAACTCGATCAGAGCCCCGCCGGATGCCCTCGACTCTCGGTGGCGGCAGGGCCGCAGGCGATCAGGCTCCAGGCGTCTGCCCGCGTCGCTGGCCCTCAGGCCCGCAGCGCCGGAGCGACCTCCTCGGCCACGATGCGCAGGATCCGCTCGTGTGCCGCACGGTCGCCGTTCGCCGGCAGGGTGATGACGAGCTCATCGGTGGCGGTGACAGCCGGGTCGGCGAGCAGGGCGTCGACGATGGCCGCCGGTTCGCCGGACACGACCTTGCTGAAGCGGAACGGCGGCGTGCCCGACAGTGGTCGGCCCTCGTCGTCCATCCCGGACGCGTACCCGGTCAGGAACTCCTGGTGCACGGCGCGGTCGTGGTCGTCGAGGAGCGGCACCACGATCCGGCCCACGGCGACCTTGGACTCGCGGTGCGGGTGCAGCTCGGCGAACCGCTCGCGGTAGGCGGCGATCTGGTCGGCCTGCGCCTCGGCGAACGGCGCACCCGTGTCCTCGGTGTTCAGGGTCGAGCAGTGCAGCAGCAGCCCCTTCTCGGCCGTGCGCACCGCCGTGCCCATGCTGCCGCCACCCCACCACACGCGGTCGCGCAGGCCCGGGCTGAGCGGCTGCAGGGTCAGGTCGGCCCCGGCGGGGATGCTCTCGTAGCCCTTGCCGGCACTGCCCAGGGGTTCGCCCTGCAGGACCTCGAGCAGCCGTGCTGCGCGGGCCTCGGCCTCGTCGCGGAAGCTGCGGTCGACGGTGCCGAACACCGGGTCGAGGATCGGCCCGTACCCGGCGATGCCCGTGCTGATGCCGAGCTGCACACGGCCGCCGCTGAGCAGGTCGACCGTGCTGGCATCCTCGGCCAGGCGCACCGGGTCCTCGTAGCGCATGCCGAGCACGGCGGTGCCGAACGCGATGGTGCTGGTGCGCTGCGCGGCGGCCGCGAAGAAGGTCATCGGGCTCGTCAGGTACGGCTCGAAGTGCCGTCCACGCACCCAACCTGTGCCGTAGCCGAGGGACTCGGCGGTCTCGAACAGGCGCAGGCCGTCCTCCAGGGCGCCGGCGGCGCCGTCGGTGCCGCCGTGGTTCGGGACGAAGGAGAGGAAGCCGAGTTCGCGCATGGCGCGAGTCTATGCGCACGTATCGAAATGCGCCTGAGTCGGCGACGGGGCGGACGGGAGGCCCGTGGCGAGCTGGCACCGCGCCTCTCCCCACCGGCACGGCCGGTCCGCCGCTGGCGCGTCGCCCCGGTACCGGCGGCGTGGGCCCAGTCCGTCATGGCCGCACCTGGGAGGATGGGCGCATGACCGACGTCACCGCCCCGCCCCCGCTCGTCGCCGCGATCCCGGCGGCGGTGGACGGCGTCGTCGACCCCGACGAGGTCTACGAGGCCTTCGCGGCCTGGGCCGCCGAGGGCGGTCGGCCCCTGTACCCGGCGCAGGACGAAGCGGTCATCGAGCTCGTCTCCGGCGCGAACGTCGTGCTGAGCACGCCGACCGGCACCGGGAAGTCGCTCGTCGCGGCCGGCGCGCACTTCGCCGCGCTCGCCGAGGGCAAGCGGAGCTACTACACGGCACCGATCAAGGCGCTCGTGTCCGAGAAGTTCTTCCAGCTCGTCGAACTGTTCGGTGCGCAGAACGTCGGCATGGTCACCGGCGACTCGAGCGTCAACGCCGACGCACCCATCGTCTGCTGCACCGCCGAGATCCTGGCGAACCTGGCACTGCGGCAGGGACCGGACGCCGACGTCGACGTCGTCGTGATGGACGAGTTCCACTTCTACGGCGACCCCGACCGCGGCTGGGCGTGGCAGGTACCGCTGCTCGTGCTCGAGCGTGCGCAGTTCCTGCTCATGTCGGCGACCCTCGGCGACGTCACCACCATCGCCGACGACCTGTCCCGCCGGACCGGCCGGCCCACCGCCCGCGTGACCGGTGTCTCGCGACCCGTGCCGCTCGAGTACCAGTACGTGATGACGCCCGTGCAGGAGACGGTGGAGCGGCTGCTCGAGGAGGGCAAGGCGCCGATCTACATCGTGCACTTCGCCCAGGCTGCCGCACTCGAGCGGGCGCAGTCGCTGATGTCGGCGAAGGTCGCCTCGCGCGAACGCCGCGACCAGATCGCCGACGCCATCGCCGGCTTCCGCTTCAGCGCCGGGTTCGGACAGACCCTGTCGCGCCTGATCCGGGCGGGCATCGGCGTGCACCACGCCGGCATGCTGCCGAAGTACCGACGACTCGTCGAGCAGCTCGCCCAGCGCGGCCTGCTGCCCGTCATCTGCGGCACCGACACCCTGGGCGTCGGGATCAACGTGCCGATCCGCTCCGTGCTGTTCACCGGGCTGACGAAGTTCGACGGCACCAAGATGCGCCAGCTGTCCGCACGCGAGTTCCACCAGATCGCCGGCCGCGCCGGACGCGCCGGGTACGACACCGAGGGTGACGTCGTCGCCGAGGCCCCCGAGCACGACATCGAGAACGCCCGCGCCGTCGCCAAGGCCGGCGACGACCCGAAGAAGAAGAACAAGATCAAGCGGAAGAAGGCGCCCGAGGGCTTCGTGTCATGGGGGCAGGCGTCCTTCGAACGGCTGATCGCGGCCGAGCCCGAGCCGATGGCCTCGCGCATGCGGATCACGCACGCGATGGTGCTGTCCGTCGTCGCCCGTGGCGGGGACGCCTTCGCCGACGTCCGGTCGCTGGTCTACGACAACCACGAACCGCGCTCCCGGCAGCTCGCCATGGCCCGGCGGGCACTCGTCATCGCCCGGACCCTCATCAACGCGCGGGTGATCGAGAAGGTCGACGGCGCCTACCGCCTGACCGTCGACATCGCACCGAACTTCGCGCTCAACCAGCCGCTGTCCCCGTTCGCGCTCGCCGCGTTCGAGTTGCTCGACCCTTCTTCTCCCACTTATGCACTGGACATGGTCTCGGTCGTCGAGGCCACGCTCGACGACCCGCGGGCGATCCTGTCGCAGCAGCAGTTCAAGGAGCGCGGCGAGGCCGTCGCCCGGATGAAGCAGGAGGGGATCGAGTACGAGGAGCGGATGGAGCTGCTCGAGGAGGTCACCTGGCCGAAGCCGCTCGACGAGCTACTGACCGCCGCCTACGAGGCCTACGCCGCCGAACAGCCCTGGGTGCTCGACTTCCAGCTGTCCCCGAAGGCCGTCGTCCGCGACATGTACGAACGCGCGATGACCTTCGGCGACTTCGTGCGCTTCTACCAGCTCACCCGCTCCGAGGGCCTCGTGCTCCGCTACCTGTCCGACGCGTACCGGACCATGCGGCAGACCATCGCCGAGGAACAGCGGACCCAGGAGCTCGACGACCTGATCGAGTGGCTCGGCGAGGTCGTGCGGCAGACCGACTCCTCGCTCGTCGACGAGTGGGAGGCGCTGCTCAACGGCGACGTCCTGCTGGCCTCCGAGGAACACGAGGAGATCGCGCCGCCGCAGCCCGCACGACTCACCGGCAACCCGCGGGCGTTCCGGGTGCTCGTGCGCAACGCCCTGTTCCAGCGGGTGCTGCTCGCCGCGGCCGACGACATCGACGGGCTCGGGGAACTCGACGCGACCGCGGGCTTCGACCGGGCCGCGTGGGACACCGTGCTCGAGGAGTACTACGAGGAGCACGACAGCATCGGCACCGATGCCGACGCGCGCTCGATGCAGTACCTGGTGCTCGACGAGAGCGGGGCCACGGCATCACCCCGGGTCTGGAAGGCACGGCAGATCTTCTCCGACCCCGAGGGCGACAAGGACTTCGGGTTCTCGGCGACGATCGACCTGGACGCCTCGGACGAGGTCGGCGAGGCCGTCGTGCGGGTCACCGAGATCGGTCGGTTCGACGGGTGGGCCGAAGTCGACGTCGACTGATCCGCGCGGGGGTTGTCGGACGTGTACCGTCTGCCGCACCACCCCCACCCGAGAGGACTGCGTCATGCGCATCGGATCCAGCATCGCCCTGATCGTCATCGGCGCGATCGTCGCCTTCGCGCTGAACATCCAGCTCGCCGGCGTCGACCTGCGCCTGATCGGCTACATCCTGATGGCAGCCGGTGTCGTGCTGCTCATCATCAGCCTCGCCGTGGCCTTCGGTGGTCGCCGCACCACGACCACCACGCGCTCGGGCGTCGACCCGGCGTCGGGGGAGCAGATCACGCAGCAGGAGCGGCGCGACGGGACCTACTGACCCGCGGGGACAGGACTTACTGACCGCCCAGCTCGGTCTTCCCGTCAGCCGGGTGGAATTCGTCTGCCCCTAGAGCCGATGCGCGAGCGATGATCCGCTGGACGGCATGCGACTGAGCCCGTTCCGCCTCTCCGTCGAAGGGGGCGGTGCTGTCGGGCATCAGATCTGCTTCCGGTTCGAGTGGAGGTTCGTCTGGCGGTTTCGATTCCGCCGAAGTCGCTGCTTGCCGCTCCGCCGTCAGAAGAGGGTCGCGGGCGGGGTGGCGTCGGGCAGCGCGGACGGCTCGGGGACCTCGACGTTGGGCCAGCCAGGACCGTGCGGCACATCGGTGCCGTTCTGGAACGCGGTGGCAGCACCACGGGCACGGACGTCGGCAGCTTCGTTCATCTCGTGACCAACGTGGCCGCGGACCCACTCGAACGTGACCTTGCGACCCTGCAGTTCCGCGTCGAGTTCCTTGATGATCTCGACGTTGAGGACCGGCTTGCCGTCGGCCTTCCGCCAGCCCTTGCGCTTCCAGCCGGCGAGCCACTCGGTGCAGGCCTTGATGGCGTACTGGCTGTCGCACAGGATGTGCAGCGGCTCGCCGGTGTCCTTCGTGGCACGGAGCAGCTGCAGCACGGCGGTGAGCTCGCCGATGTTGTTCGTCGCGCGGGGCCAGCCTCCGGCCGCCCACCGGTCGTCGTCGACGTACCAGGCCCATCCGGCGGGGCCGGGGTTACCGAGGGCTGAGCCGTCTGCGGCGGCGACGATCGTCACGATGGGACCTCCTGGTGGTGCCGAGTGCTCGCGAGTGCTGGTCAACCGTAACCGACCGTACGGACGGGCTCCGTCCGGCGGGGCGGCGACCGGATCAGCGCGCTGCGGGATCCAGGTTGAGATCGGTGTCCGTGATGAGCTGGTCGTCCGCTCCCGTCTGCAGCGACGGGTTCAGCCAGCGGAGTTGCGCGACGGTGATGCCCAAGCGCTCAGCGACCGTCACCTGCGCGTCGTCGCTCGACACCTGGTACGACACCGGCACGCCGTCACGTTCGTGCACCCAACCGTTCGCCCCGGGCCGCGATGCGCCCACGTCGACCTGCAGGTCCGGGTACGGGTCGGGGATCGTCCAGTGCAACGGAGCGATTGCGAGCACGGAGCCGATGCCGGTGCGTCCGGAATCGTCCCCGTCATCAGACGGCGCCGGCACGAGCGCGACGCTGTGCAGGAAGTCCGGAGTGGGGCCGGCGTCTGACAGCCCGACCGAGTCCGGAGCGCCGGTCTCCGGGTCCCAGATGACGACTCCGGCACGGTACCCGCTGGCGTCGCCGGCACCGTCAGCGTCACCTCCGCGGAACTCCAAGCTCATCCACTGCGGGTTCGTCGTGCGGTAGCCGGACAACTCGGCGTCGAAGGTGCCGCTCTCGTTCGCGACGACCCGCACGTGGATCCGGGTGTCACCGCTCGCCGAGACGACATCGGTCTCGGCGGCGACCGTGCCGGCCGCCAAGACCTGCGGTGTGCTGACCTGCTGTGCGGCGGAGGTCGGGTCGGCTCCCGGGCTCCGGCTCGTCCCGTCGAGTGATGCCTGACGCGTCGGCGTCGGGATCGCTTCGTCGCCGCCGAACGCCGTGCACCCGGCGAGCAGCAGCCCCACCAGTGCCGAGCCGATCACCGCGGTCGTCGCGGTCCGTGTTCGTCGCATCGTTCCCCCTCGTCGGCAGCGTAGCGGGGGCCAGGGGCGTCATCGAGTGCGGGGAGCGGACCGAGCCAGACTCGTTACACGGGGCCGAGGACTAGCGTCCGCTGCAGGAGGAAACACCATGAGCGACAGCATCCCGAAGGCCCCCGGCCCCGAGCCGTCCGACGACCGAGCACGCAACGATGCGCTCCGCGACGCGGCGCACAGCGACGACGTCGACGGGGTCAGCGGCCGCGAGCAGCGGGCGGCGGACACGTCGTACAGCCCGTCGAGTGAGCGCGAGATGGACGCGTCCCAGACGAAGCAGCGTGACGACGACGACCTGCGTGAGGACGGCATCGACCCGTCCAAGGTCATCGCGGCCCCCGGGACCGGCGGCGCGGACGACGCCGGCGACGTGGAGCCCGAACCGGGCGACCTGCACCTGCCGTGGCAGTCAGAGGAGGACCGCCGGGGCTGATCCGGGCTACCGGGTCGCGAGCTCGAGTGCGCGCACGAGTTCCTCGCCGTCGCGGACGTCCCAGAACGCCACGAGCTGCGGACCGAAGAATCCATCGAGTCCGGTGTTCGCGTAGATCTGCGTCTGCAGACCGCGGGTCACGCCAGCGAACGGACCGAACTGCTCCTGCCACTCGACCGTGCAGTGCCGTCGGTCGGCCGACCAGCGCGTCGTGCGGTCCGATCGGCCCACCGGGACGTCGCGGGTCCCACGCGCCGTGATGACCAGGGCGCGGCGGTCGGTCACGGCGTAGACCGTCGTCCGCTTCCGGTGGAGCTTCACGAGGAACCGGCCGAACAGCAAGTGGAGGCCGAGGACGAGGAAGAGCGGGAAGATGACGAGCTCTGGCCCGATCTGACCGTCTCGGAGGACGCTGACGGTGCCGAAGCCGACGAATCCGCACCAGAGCAGCGAGAACGGAATGAGGAAGCCGTCGCGGCCCGAGAAGAGCTTGGCCGGGTCACTGGTGCCCGCCCAGTACAGGTGCTCATCGGGACGCAGATGTTCACGGGCGGCCTGTTGAGGATCGATCACCCCTCGACAGTACGACCTTGCCCTCGCCGTGGCTGACCGGTGCGTACCCCGCCCGCTACGACACCGTGTCCGGGTGGGAGCCCGTCCGCCGGCCGGACTCGAGTGTCGCGATCGCCGCGAGCTCGTCGTCGGTCAGCTCGAACCCGTCCACGTCGAGGTTCGACCGGATCCGCGAGGGCGTGACCGACTTCGGCAGCACCACCACGCCCTGCTGGACGTTCCACCGCACGAGCACCTGCGCCACGCTCACGCCGTGCGCGTCCGCGATGCCGGTCAGCACCGGCTCGTCGATCAGGCGCCCGCGGCCGAGCGGGGACCACGCCCCGGTGACGATGTCGTGCTGCTCGTGGAACGCGATGAGCTCGCGCTGCGGCAGCCAGGGGTGCCGTTCGACCTGGTTCAGCGCCGGTACCTCGCCGGTCTCGTCGATGAGTCGCTGCAGGTGCGGCACCTGGAAGTTCGAGACGCCGATGCTCCGAGCCCGCGCCGACTCGCGCAGTTCCACCAGCGCCCGCCAGGTCTCGACGTAGCGGTCGTTCGCGGCGGCCGGCCAGTGGATCAGGTAGAGGTCGACGGCGTCGAGCCCCAGTCGCTCGAGGCTTCCGTCGAACGCCCGCAGGGTCTGCTCGCGCCCCTGGTGGTCGTTCCACACCTTGGTCGTCACGAAGACATCGTCACGGTCCAGCCCGGAGGCCCGGATCGCCTTGCCGACGCCGGTCTCGTTGCCGTACATCTCGGCGGTGTCGACGTGCCGGTAGCCGGCGTCCAGCGCAAGGCCGACCGCCGTCTCGGCCTGTGCGTCGTCGACCTTGTAGACGCCGAAGCCGATCGCGGGGATCGAGCGGCCGTCGCGCAGGGGAACTGAGGTGACCATGCACCCATCCTGCCGGTGCCTGGCGGGCGCGCGCCGGGCCTCCAGGCAATCTGTGGAGAACGCGACCCGTACGCCGGGCGCACGTTCCTTCCCATACCGGCGGCGATGGCGAGTGGAAACGGGCGTACCTGCTCAGAACTTCCGACCGGGTACGCCCGATTCGACCAGGTACGCCCGAAAGCGTCCGCTCAGGTCGGCAGGTGCACCGGCTCGGTGTCGGGGAGCGGGCTGGCGTCGCGGCCGCGCAGGTCGGGCAGCCAGCTCCGCATCGCCAGGGGGAGCAGCACGCCCAGGCCGGCCATCACGGCGCCGACGGTGAAGCCGCCGACGGGGCCGCTGCCGTCGATCAGGAAGCCGGCGATCGCCGAACCGCCGGCCGCGCCGATCAGCTGGCCGGTGCCCATCCAGCCGTAGGCCTCGGCCGTGTCGGAGAACTTGACGGTGGCGGAGACCGAACCGAACATCACGGCGAGGGCCGGCGCGATGCCCACACCCGCGATGACCAGGGCGAGGCACAGCCACCAGAAGCCCGTGCCGCCGAGGGCCAGGGTGAGGCCGACGAACACGACGGCCATGCGCGTCCACAGGGTGTTGCGGGAGATCGGGCGGTGGCCGAACGCCAGGCCACCGGCGAGCGAGCCGACCGCGAACACCGCGAGGACGATGCCGGCGTTCGGGCTGCCCTCGCCGAAGACGCTGGTGACGCTCGCCTCGACCGCGGCGCACGCCCCGATCAGGAGCAGGCCGGTCAGGGTGGCAACGACGACGGCGGGGCGCTTCAGCACGACACCGAAGGCGCGCTTCGAACGGGGGATGCGGACGCGTCCGAGCTCGGGGGAGGCGATGAACCACGTGCCGCCGACGACCAGGAACACCATGGCGACGACGATCGCCTCGACCGTGCCGACCTGGGTGGCGACGAAGGTGGTGATGACCGGGCCGGCGACCCAGATGAGCTCCTGCGCGCTGGCGTCGAGGGAGAAGAGCGGTGTGAGCTGCGCCGACGTCACCATCTTCGGGTAGATGGTGCGCACCGCCGGCTGCACGGGCGGGACCGCCAGCCCGCCGAGGAACCCGACCACCACGTATCCCCAGAGCGGCATGACCACGAATGCGATCACCACCATGCTGACCAGCGCGACGATGCTCGTCAGGATGAGGACGGGGCGCATGCCCCAGCTGCCCATCCAGCGGCTCGTCAGCGGCCCGGCCAGCGCCTGCCCGACACTCGTCGTCGCGAGCACCAGACCGGCGGCGCCGTAGGAGTGGAACACGTGCTCGACGTGCAGCAGGTAGGCCAGCGACAGCATGCCGAACGGGAACCGTGCGGTGAGCTGTGCGGCGATGACACGACCCACGCCAGGGGTCTTCAGGAGGGGCCCGTACGTACTCACGAGACGAGTGTACGGACCGGCCGGATCGGGGTGTCCCCCGTCCTGGGGAGGGGGCCTTCGCGACACGCCGATGGGCTGATTCCACATCTGTGGATCGTGACTGTCCCCCGGTGTGGGGAAGTGTCGGTGGCCGGCCGCAGACTGGCGGAAACTCGGGCCTCCCGGGAATCCACAGACTGTGGAGGGCGTTGTGGAGAACTACACGGCTGTAACACTCCCTCTTGTGGTCGGTGCTGCGGCTAGCCACTAGATGTAGTGTGGAGACATCGCAGCGGCCCCTCCCGGACACGACTGCGGACAGACATCAGCACCACCTCCACAGCACAGCAGAAACCAGTAGGAACCAGGGGAGAACATGGCCGTCACCGTCTACACCAAGCCGTCCTGCGTCCAGTGCACCGCGACGTACCGGGCCCTCGACAACAAGGGCATCGAGTACGAAGTGCACGACGTGTCCACGGACGAAGCAGCGCTCGAGCACGTCAAGAGCCTGGGCTACATGCAGGCCCCCGTCGTCGTCACGGACGACGACCACTGGTCGGGCTTCCGCCCCGACAAGATCGCGACCCTCAGCGCCGAACTGGCGTAGTCGTCCTGCGGGCCCCGAAGGGGCCCGCAGGCAGGGCATCTCGGGAGGCGCGACTCGCCTCTCCTGGCCCGCCCGGTCCGCCTGTCCGCACCTTTCCACGAGGAGCGCACCATGAGCCGATTGGTCTACTTCTCGAGCGTGTCCGGGTACACCGCACGCTTCGTCGAGAAGCTCGGCCGCGATGCGGACCGGATCCCGATCTACCCGAGCGAACCGTTCCTGCACGTGGACGAGCCCTACGTCCTGGTGCTGCCCACCTACGGTGGCGGCAACGGCGACGGGGCAGTGCCCAAGCAGGTCATCAAGTTCCTCAACGACGCCCACAACCGCTCGCTCATCCGCGGCGTGGTGGTGGGTGGCAACACGAACTTCGGCGAGGCGTACGGCCTCGCAGGGGACGTCATCGCACAGAAGTGCAACGTCCCCCTTCTCTACAGATTCGAACTCTTCGGGACCCCTGACGACGTGTCGGCGGTCAACTCAGGATTGGATGCATTTTGGACGCAGCAGTTGCAGACGTCGATCTGACGTCGCCGCAGACGGGGATGGACTACCACTCCCTCAACGCGATGCTCAACCTCTACGACGCGGACGGGAACATCCAGTTCGACAAGGATCGTGAGGCCGCCAAGCAGTTCTTCCTGCAGCACGTCAACCAGAACACCGTCTTCTTCCACAACCTGAAGGAGCGGCTCGACTACCTGGTCGAGAACGAGTACTACGAACAAGCCACGATCGACATGTACTCGCTGGACTTCATCCAGCGACTCAACGACCTGGCGTACTCGAAGAAGTTCCGGTTCCAGACGTTCCTCGGCGCGTTCAAGTACTACAC
The DNA here is from genome assembly GCF_000349565.1 of Curtobacterium flaccumfaciens UCD-AKU. Lineage (GTDB taxonomy): Bacteria > Actinomycetota > Actinomycetes > Actinomycetales > Microbacteriaceae > Curtobacterium > Curtobacterium poinsettiae. The sequence continues at coordinate 73,371 of NZ_KB714612.1, read as the reverse complement.
GAGCTACACGCTCAAGACGTTCGACGGCAAGCGGTACCTGGAGCGCTTCGAGGACCGCGTCGTCATGACCGCCCTCGGCCTGGCCCAGGGCAACGAGCAGCTCGCCATCGACCTGGTCGAAGAGATCGTCGCCGGCCGCTTCCAGCCCGCGACCCCCACGTTCCTCAACACGGCGAAGGCACAGCGCGGCGAGCTCGTCTCCTGCTTCCTGCTCCGCATCGAGGACAACATGGAGTCGATCTCGCGCGGCATCAACTCCTCGCTGCAGCTCTCGAAGCGCGGCGGCGGCGTGGCCCTGCTCCTCTCCAACATCCGCGAGGCCGGCGCCCCGATCAAGCAGATCGAGAACCAGTCCTCGGGCATCATCCCCGTGATGAAGCTGCTGGAAGACTCCTTCTCCTACGCGAACCAGCTCGGTGCGCGTCAGGGTGCCGGCGCGGTCTACCTCAGCGCCCACCACCCGGACATCATGAAGTTCCTCGACACCAAGCGCGAGAACGCCGACGAGAAGATCCGCATCAAGACGCTGTCCCTCGGCGTCGTCGTGCCGGACATCACGTTCGAGCTCGCGAAGAACAACGAGGACATGTACCTGTTCTCGCCGTACGACGTCGAGAAGGTCTACGGCGTCCCCTTCGGCGACGTCCCGATCTCCGAGAACTACCGCGCGATGGTCGACGACTCGCGCATCAAGAAGACGAAGATCAAGGCGCGTGACTTCTTCACGACCATCGCCGAGATCCAGTTCGAGTCGGGCTACCCGTACATCGTGTTCGAGGACACGGTGAACAAGGCCAACCCGATCAAGGGTCGGATCAACATGTCCAACCTGTGCTCGGAGATCCTGCAGGTCAACACCCCGACGACCTTCAACGAGGACCTGTCCTACAAGGAGATCGGCAAGGACATCTCCTGCAACCTCGGCTCGCTGAACATCGCGCTGACGATGGACTCGCCCGACTTCGGCAAGACCATCGAGACCGCCATCCGCGGCCTGACCTCGGTCTCGCAGATGTCGCACATCACCTCGGTGCGTTCCGTCGAGGACGGCAACGACAAGTCGCACGCCATCGGCCTCGGCCAGATGAACCTGCACGGTTACCTCGCTCGTGAGCGCGTCTACTACGGCTCCGAAGAGGGCATCGACTTCACGAACATCTACTTCTACACGGTGCTGTTCCACGCCCTTCGTGCGTCGAACAAGATCGCGATCGAGACCGGCGAGACCTTCGACGGCTTCCGCGACTCGAAGTACGCATCGGGTGAGTTCTTCGACAAGTACACCGACCAGACGTGGACCCCCGCGACGGCTCGCGTTGCCTCGCTGTTCGACAACGCGAACATCACGATCCCGACGCAGGATGACTGGAAGGCGTTGAAGGCGTCCATCCAGGAGCACGGCATCTACAACCAGAACCTGCAGGCCGTCCCGCCGACCGGTTCGATCTCGTACATCAACCACTCGACGTCGTCGATCCACCCGATCGCGTCGAAGATCGAGATCCGCAAGGAAGGCAAGCTCGGCCGCGTCTACTACCCGGCGCCGTTCATGACGAACGACAACCTGGACTACTACCAGGACGCGTACGAGATCGGTGCGGAGAAGATCATCGACACGTACGCCGCCGCGACGCAGCACGTGGACCAGGGCCTGTCCCTGACGCTGTTCTTCAAGGACACCGCCACCACGCGTGACATCAACAAGGCGCAGATCTACGCATGGCGCAAGGGCATCAAGACGATCTACTACATCCGTCTCCGCCAGCTCGCGCTGGAGGGCACGGAGGTCGAGGGCTGCGTCAGCTGCATGCTGTAGAGCTGCCGCTCTGCTCCCTGGAGGCGCGGTGCCAACCCGCACCGCGCCTCCAGTCCGTCACTTAGTCACCATCTCTGTAAGGAACACACGTTGGTCGAGAAGCTGAAGCTCATTGATCGGGTCCAGGCCATCAACTGGAACCGCATCCAGGACGACAAGGACGTCGAGGTCTGGAACCGTCTCGTCAACAACTTCTGGCTGCCCGAGAAGGTGCCGCTGTCGAACGACGTGCAGTCGTGGAACACGCTGACGCCGGCCGAGCAGACCCTGACCATGCGCGTGTTCACCGGTCTGACCCTGCTCGACACCATCCAGGGCACCGTCGGCGCCGTGTCGCTCATCCCCGACGCGATCACCCCGCACGAGGAAGCCGTCTACACGAACATCGCGTTCATGGAGTCGGTGCACGCCAAGTCCTACTCGTCGATCTTCTCGACCCTCGCGTCGACGCGTGAGATCGATGAGGCCTTCCGCTGGTCCGAGGAGAACCCGAACCTGCAGAAGAAGGCGTCCATCGTGATGGACTACTACCAGGGCGACAACCCGCTGAAGCGCAAGGTCGCCTCGACGCTGCTCGAGTCGTTCCTGTTCTACTCGGGCTTCTACCTGCCGATGCACTGGTCGTCGCGTGCCAAGCTCACGAACACCGCCGACCTGATCCGCCTGATCATCCGTGACGAAGCCGTCCACGGGTACTACATCGGGTACAAGTACCAGAAGGGCCTCGAGACCCTCACGCAGGCCGAGCGCGACGAGCTCAAGGACTACACGTTCTCGCTGCTGTTCGAGATGTACGAGAACGAGGTGCAGTACACGCAGGACCTCTACGACGAGGTCGGTCTGACCGAGGACGTCAAGAAGTTCCTGCACTACAACGCCAACAAGGCGCTGATGAACCTGGGCTACGAGCCGATGTTCCCGAAGAACATCACGGACGTGAACCCGGCCATTCTCTCCGCCCTGTCGCCGAACGCGGACGAGAACCACGACTTCTTCTCGGGGTCCGGCTCGTCGTACGTCATCGGCAAGGCCGTGAACACTGAGGACGAGGACTGGGACTTCTGATCCTGGACTGACTCGACGGGGACGCCCCGCTGGCTTCGGCCGGCGGGGCGTCCTTCGTTCACCGGCCCCGCCGCCCGAGAGGCTTGCTGGCACCCCCGTCGAGGTTCAGCTCGGAAGGGGCGTCTGCGACCGACCGGTTCCACCTCGACTCGAGCAGGCGAGCGTCATCCCTTGACGGCCGAACCGGCGACACTCTGGATGAAGAACCGCTGGAACGCGAGGAAGACGATCAGGACCGGCAGCACCAGCAGGGTCCCGAAGGCGAACGTCTGTCCCCAGTCGACCGGCGTCTGGCCGGAGAACACGCTCATCTCGAGCGGGAGCGGGCGGGCGGTCGGATCGGACGTCACGATCGACGGCCAGAGGTACGACCCCCACGAGCTGAGGAACGTGAGGATGGCCACGGTCGCGAAGACCGGTCTGGCGTTCGGGACGACGACCCGGGCGAACGTGCCGAATGCCCCGAGACCGTCCAGGCGCGCGGCCTCCTCGATGCTCTTCGGCAGGTTGAGGAAGAACGTGTAGAACAAGAAGATCGAGAACGCGTTCGCCACGAACGGGATCATCTGCACGAACAGGGTGTCGCGCTGGCCGTTCAGCAGGAACAGCAGCGGGACCGCAACGGACTCGAACGGCACGATGATCAGCAGGACGACGATGACGAACACCGCGTTCTTGCCGCGCCACTGCAGGCGCGCGAAGGAGTAGCCCGCCATCGAGTTCACGACGAGCCCGCCGAGCACGATGACCAGCGAGATGGCGACGGAGTTGCCCATGAACCGCCAGAAGTACCCCGTCGCGTCCGAGTCGAGGGCCTTGAAGACCCCGAGGTAGTTCTGGAGCGACAGGTGGATGGGGAGGAAGCCGGTGAAGCCGTCGAGGACCTCGGAGCTCGGCTTGAAGCTGCCGATCAGCAGGTAGTAGATCGGCGAGAACATGACCGCCGACATCACGATGAGGATGGCGTAGGAGCCGGCCTTCGAGAGTCGCTTGCGGGTGGGTCGGATGGTGCTCAACTTTCGCTCCTCTGGCGCAGGACGGCTCGCTGGACGAGGGTGATGACGACGATGATCAGGAAGAGGACCACCGAGATGGCGGCAGCCTGGCCGACGCTGTTCTCGGCGAGGATCGCGTTCGTCGCCTGGTACAGGACCGTGCGGAGGGCGTTCTCGTTCCCGCCGGCGGTGGTGATCAGGATGTACACCTGGTCGTAGACCCGGAAGGCGAAGATCGTCGTGAGCAGCACGACGAAGATCAGGGTGTTCCGGACGCCGGGCACGGTGATGTAGCGGAACTGCTGGAAGACGTTCGCTCGGTCGAGTCGTGCGGCCTCGTAGCGCTCCTCGGGGATCTCCTGCAACGCCGCGAGGATGATCACCATCTGGAAGCCGACGCCCTGCCAGACCGACAGGACGATGACGGAGAGCATCGCCGTGTTGCCGGAGCCGAGCCAGTTGTGCGCGCCGACGGTCCCGCCGGTCACGGTCTCGACCGCGCTGTTCAGCAGGCCGTCCCCGCTGCGGTCGAGGATGACGCGCCAGATGACGGCGACGAGCGCCATGGGGAAGACGACGGGCATGAAGAAGAACGTGCGGAAGAACCTGATGCCCTTGAGCTGCTGGTTGAGCAGGACGGCGAACACGAGCGCCAGCCCGGTCTGCACCGGGATGACGACCGCGGCGAAGAAGAGGTTGTTGCCGAGAGCGCGGAAGAACTGCGGCGCCTCGACGGGGTCGGTGAAGAGGCGCACGTACTGCGTGAACCCGAGGAACGTCGGCGGACGCGGCGACCCGATCTGGACGTTGAAGAACGACAGCCCGATCGCGGCGACGAAGGGTACTGCGATGAACAGGACGATGCCGCTCATCGCGGGGAGGGCCATCAGCGGACCGGCGAAGGTGCCGCTCCGCTGCTTGCGCAGTTGTCGGGGAGCGCGGTGCTCCCGCGCCCTGGATGGCGTCGGCGGGGCATCCGACTGGGGACTGGTCGTGCTGGTCACTGGTGCTCCTGGTCGTCCTGTTCGGGGCGGTGCCGGTGGAGACGTCGGGCAGGCCGACGTCTCCACCGCCGATCACTTGTAGTCGTTGCTGTCGGAGAAGGCCTGGTCGATGGACTGGGCCGCGGTGGTCAGCTGCTCCTTCGCGTCGGCGCCGCCCCAGACCGCGGAGAGCGCACTGGCGAACTTCGAGGTGATGACCGGGTAGCCCGGGGTCACCGGTCGGTAGACCGCGATACAGGAGTCCGTGATCGCCGTGGCGGGGCAGGACTGCTCGAGCTGTTGCCCCCAGAGGGCGAGGGCACCACCGGGCTGGTAGTCGGCCTGCTTGTCGAACACGGACTTCGTCGCTGCCGGAGCACCGTTCGCGTCCGTGATCGCCTTGACGCTGGTGTCGTTGAGCAGGTAGTCCATGAAGGCACCTGCGGCCTTGCCGTTCTTGGTGGCCGAGCTCATGCCCCAGGTCCAGGACCCGGCGCCGACCTTCTCACCCTTGCCGAAGTTCGGCAGCGGCAGGGCCACGAGGTTGCTGCCGACCGCCTTCGAGTAGGCCGGGTAGTTCCAGTGTCCGCTGAGGCTCAGCGCGACGCGGCCGTTCTGGAAGGCGTTGCCGTCCGTGTTCGCGTCGACGTAGGGCTTCCAGGACGCGATGTCCTCGAGGGCCTTGACCGAGGCGGCGGAGTTCAGCACACCGGTGGCCTTGTCACCCTGGACGAGGTTTCCCCCGGCAGACTGGACCATCGGCGAGAAGCCGTACGTGCCCCACTCGGCGTTCAGCGACGCTTCGGTGAGGTCGAGCGCTTTCCCTGAGGAGTTCGCCGCGGCGAGCTTCTTCAGCGCCGCCGAGAACTGTTCCGGCGTCCACGCAGTGGACGGCGAAGTCGGGAGCTGAACACCGGCGGCCTTGAGGAGCTTCTTGTTGCCGTAGAGGCCCATCGCCGAGCTGTACTGCGCGAGGCCGTAGAGCTTGCCGTTGTCGGTACCCTCGGCGATCGAGCCGCTCGTGGCGTTGCTGACGGTGGACTTCGACACGTAGTCGCTGAGCGGAGTGAGCTTGCCGTTGTAGACGTAGCTCGCGAGCGTCGGGCCGTCGATCTCGAGCACATCCGGCAACTTGTTCGTCGGGGTGTTCGTCACGGTGCTGGTGTAGGTGTCGCCGGAGATGAGCTTCAGGGTCGCCTTCACCTTCTTCTGCGACGCGTTGAAGCCCTTGACGGCGTTCTGGATGGCCGCGACCTCGGAGTCCTGGCCTTGGTGGCCCCAGACGACGATGCTGCCGGTCCCGCTGCCAGCAGCACTGCTGGAAGCGGAGCCGGAGGAGCAGCCGGTGAGGGCAGCAGCGGCGACCGCGGCGAGGGCGATGACCGTTCCTGTCCGGCGGACGAGGGACGTGGTGTGCATGGTTCTCCTTGAGTGGGATCGGGTGTCGGTCGGTGGGACGGCGCTCAGGGAGCGGCCGTACCGCTGTCGGCGGGGCAGGGTTGGGTCTGGGTCTGGGTCTGGGTCTGGGCCGTGGGCGTCGCTGGACGGAGGGCCAGCCGACCGTCGACGACGTGCACGTCGACCGGGTCGTGCAGGAAGCCGGGCAGGGGTTCTCCGGCGCGGCCGTTCGCGAAGGTCATCAGGACGGGTGAGCCGTCGCGACGACGGACGATCCGGCCCGAGTAGCACGTCACGTCGGTCAGCGGCTCGGCATCCGTCACGTCGAACGGACCGAAGGGCCCGTCGATCGGGACCGACCAGGTGCCCGGTGTCTCGTCGGCGCGTGGATTGGCCGTGCTGAGGGCGTCAGCGGGGCAGGAGAACACCAGGAACCAGGCGCCGTCGACCTGCACGACCTGCGGTACCTCGAGGTGGACGAAGCCCGATCCGGGTGAGGTCAGCGGTGGCTGTACCTCCCAGCGCTCGAGGTCGGTGGACGTCGCGTGTCCGATGACTCCGCGGTCGTCGAGCGCTCCCTCGGTGGAGCGGGCGGTGACGAGCATGTGCCAGAGGCCGCCAGAGGGGTCCTCGTGGACCCACGGGTCGCGCCAGGCCTCTTCCGGGAAGAGTGCGCCGTCGACGTCGGGGTCGTTGCCGAGGGTCTCGTACCAGCGGGGGTCGGAGCGCGTCACAGGGCCGGGCAGCTTCTGCCAGGTGACGAGGTCGTCGGACACGGCGACCCCGACCGTCTCGATGTTGGTGTGGACGGGCTCGTCCTCGAGGAACCGTGTGCCGGTGTAGAACATCCGCCAGCGGTCGTCCTGGCCGCGCACGACGCTCCCGGTCCAGGTCGTCGTCCCGTCGAACGCGTTGTCGGGACCGGGCCCGAACGGTCCGTCCAGGATCGCCCAGTCGACGAGGTCGTCGGAGACGGCATGACCGATGCGGGCTGCACGGTGTCGACGGTGCTCGTCGCCGAGTGACCGCGGTGCGTGGAGGAAGAACACGTGGTGGCGGTCGCCGTCGTCGGCGAACCAGAAGTCCCACACCCAGTGGTCGGGGAGCCTCAGCACGGGAGCACCGTTGCCCGGAAGCGGCGTTGGCCGTCGGTCGAGGGAAGGTCGTGCACGGGGTTCCACCACTCATCATCGAGGGGTCCACCGCCATGGTGAACCGGTTAATCACGTATGGTGTACCGGTTCACCACGGTCTGTCAAGCCCGTATGCTGGAGAGGTGCGAACAATGACGACGAGGTCGAGATGAGCGCCCGTCGAGTGACGCTCTCCGACGTCGCCGCTCGCGTCGGGCTGTCCAAGGCAGCCGTCTCGCAGGTGCTCAACTCCCACCCGGCATCGCGCGTCTCCGTCGACGCCGCAGCCCGCATCCGTGCCGCAGCGGGTGAACTCGGTTACCGACCGAACCTCACTGCACGGTCACTCACCACTCGCCGGTCCGGTGTCATCGGACTCGTCTCCGAGGCCATCACGACTGACCGGTTCGGGTCGGGCATGATCCGCGGCGCCCTCGCCGAGGCGAAGCGCCAGGGATACGTCCTCTTCATCACCGAGACCGAGGACCAGCAGGCCGGGATCGTCTCGTCGTTCGGTGTGCTCGTCGACCACCAGGTGGACGGGCTCATCTACGCTTCGATCCGACCGCACGCCGTCGAACTCCCTGAGATCAACGCGGACATCCCCGTCGTCATGCTCAACGCAGTCGCATCCCGTCCGACCGCCACCGTCCTCGCCGATGAGCACGCCGGCGGCGAGTCGATCGTGCGGCTCCTGCTCGACGCCGGCCACACCGAGGACGTCGTCATCATCGGCCGCGATCGGTCCGTCCGCCCGGCTTGGACCACCCGCGCGATCGAACGGCGCCTCGCCGGGATATCGGCGGCCCTCGCGGCCCACGACGTCGTGCCGATCAGTGAGATCGACATGCCCGAGTGGGATCCCGACCACGGCTACGAAGCCATGCGGGGCCTGCTCGCCAGCGGCCGTCGCCCTGGAGCGGTGATCGCCCTGAACGACCGGCTCGCCTTCGGTGTCTACCGCGCCCTGACCGAAGCGGGACTCCGGGTCTCCGAGGACGTCTCAGTCGTTTCCTTCGACGACGACGACATCGCGTTGTACCTCGAACCGACCCTGACCACCGCGGCGCTGCCGTACGAGGAGATGGGGGCCCTGGCGGTCCGCATCCTCCTTGACCCGGACTTGACCGTCGGTGAACAGCTCGTCCCGATGCCGATCCGAGTACGCGGTTCGGTGTCCGCAGTCCCGCAGGAGCTCAAATCGTTCGACAGGCCCCACTGAGTCGTCCAGCGACGGTCCGCGGCTCGGGACGTGCGGTCGCAGCCTGGGCCGAGCGGGCATCTCGTTCGTCGACGCCATGGTCCGTTCGGCGAGCGCCGAACCGCGAGCTGCCAACGTCGGACCAGGGGGGGTGTGATGCCCCGACGAACCCACGTGTGCCACGCTCAGAGGAGCGCGGATCACGATCACCTCTGTCGCCGACGAGCACGTGGAGGAGCCCGCCTTGATCATCACGAAAACCAACGGGTCGGTCAGCAGTGTGCTGAACGACACGTTCCGACCGCTCCCGGACCAGGTGCGACGTAGCCTCGGCCTTCTCGACAACGACGACCACTTCGCGTGGCTCGTCTTCTCCGCGCCGATCGACGACCAGACCTGGCGCGCCGGCCCGCAGGCGGTCATCGACGAGTACGGCGACTCGTACCTGCAGGCCGGTGGCACCGCGGAGAAGATGAGCGTGGAGCTGCGCCGCCGTGAGGACGACGGTGAGTACCGCTTCTCCATCGTCGGCCGTGATCACGATCTCACCGAACCGCTCACGGAGACCATCGACGTGCAGGCGGCGCACGAGCCGCGGCATCCTGCCGAGCTGTTCACGGCTGACCAGGCTGCGCCGGTGTTCATGCACTACGTCGAACACCAGACGGTCCCCGACGGGTACACGCTCCGTCTCATCGACGACATGTAGAGGGTGGCGACGCCACCGTCGCGTGTCCGCGACCGTGTGCGGGACAGGAGGCGCGGTGCCAGCTGGCNCCGCGCCTCCCGTCCGTCGTGTGTCACGAGATCGCGTGCAGTCACGCGGCCAGCTTCCGGTGCAGGCGTCACGACGTGCGGGTCGCACCGATCGCCCAGACGCGCGGCGGTTCGGCACCGTTGACCGCGTGGTCACCGATGATCCGCGCCTTGAACACCCACGGGTTGTGGCTGCCTGCGGTGCGAGCGTTCCGCCAGTGCCGGTCGAGGTTCTTCGTCGTGCTCACCCCGGACGCCGCGAGCGCGTCGAACAGGTGCGAGGTCGCCGTCGTCGCCAGCGTGGTCAGCGCGACCTGCGCCTGCGCGGTCGCGAGTTCGGCGCGGTCGTTGCGGCGCTCGTCCTCGGCTGTGTCGAGCCCCGCTCCCTCGTACGCACCCTGCAGGGCTGCGGCGGCCCGGTCGATAATCGCGGTGGCGGCGAACCCGGCCGCCGACACCTCACCGACGACCTGGAGGATCTGCGGATCGGCCGCGAACGTGTCGGCGTTGCCGTGCGAGAAGACGCGGGTGCGGTTGCGGACCTCGCGCGCGATCTCCCGTTCGGCTGCGAGCACGGACCCGGCGAGGACGCTCAACAGCACGCCCTGGTAGAACGCCGTCTGGTACTTGAACCGCTCGTTGAAGGGGATCACCGCGTCGGCCTGCACGACGGCGTCGTCGAAGGTGCTGGTACCGGAGCCGGTGGTGCGCTGCCCGAACCCGTCCCAGTCATCGGTGTGCGTGACCCCGGGCTGGTGCGCGTCGACGATCGCGATGACCCGCTCGCCGGTGTCCGTGCGCTCGGCGTAGGTGTCGATCCAGTCGGCGAAGATGCTGCCGGTCGAGTAGTACTTCTGCCCGGTGATCCGGAACGTCCCGTCCGGATGCGGGGTCACCTTCGTGACCACATCGCCGACCTGCACTGACCCGACTTCCGTCCACGAGTTGCCGGCGATCTCACCGCGGCCGAAGCGGTCCAGCCACCCCTCGCGTTCCCCGGTCCGGGCGACCAACCGATCCTCCACCAGTGCGAAGTGGCCGCGGAGCGCCTGGGGGATGTTGCTGTCAGCGGCGGCGAGTTCGGTCAGCAGGCGGAACAGCTGGGGCAGGGTCGCCCCGGCTCCGCCGTGGGCGACGGGGACGCGGACGGCGCCGAATCCTGCGGCGGCCAGTTCGCGGATCTCGTCGAACGGGAGGCGGTGGTCGCGTTCGCGCTCGGAGGCGCCGGCAGCGATGCGGTCGAAGATCGGTCGGAAGCGGGCGAGGAGCTCGTCGTCTGCGCCCTCGTCGATCGTGCTGTCGGCGGTCTGGTTGCTGATCGTCACGAGGACTCCTTCGTGGTCTGGGTTGCTACCTGTGGCGTGGTGTGGCACCGGACGGCCCCGTCCAGATGTGTGCCATCGCGAGACTGTGGCATCGCCGAACGCCCGCGAGAAGGGGTGTGTCGATGTGTGTCGGAGGGTGACTTCCCATGACACGTGACCGCACTGCGACGAGGTGGGGGTTCGCAACAGCCTCATCGCGGTGCTGCGCGTGAGCGATGGCCGCGGAGCCGACGTCGGACGAAGACGGGCATGCTCCTCCGAGGAACCCGCGTCGGCCACGCTCAGAGGAGCGCGCATCATCGAGGGAACACGCACCCGCCAGCGGACCGGCCGCTGCCTTGCTTGGTGTGGGCGATAGCCATGGTCTCGGCGCCGTTCACCCCGGTGACGTTCAGGCCGGCGGTGTCGTCCCTGCGCCTTCGGTGTCGTCCGCGCCCGCAAGACCTGTCCCGGCCTGGTCGAGGTTCTCGTGTGGGTCGCCCATGTCGCCGGTCGCAGCGCCGGTGCGGGACAGCCCGAAGTGTCCGCGGACGGCGTTCGCCTCGGCGGGGGACAAGGTGCGTCCGGCTCCGAGGGACGGCGCGCCCTTGATCGCGTCCTTCGTGTACCCGACGTGCACGTCCGTGCCGTCGAACGTGGCGTCGTCGGCGGGGACGAGCGCCTGGTGACGCCCGAGCAGTCCGGTCGCGACACAGACGTAGGCCGCACTGCCGTCCTCCTCGGAGGGGAACACCTGCACGACCTTGCCGACTGATACGCCGTTGCGATCTCGGACAGTCGCACTCTCGACCTGGTGGATGACGCCCTTGGTGATCATGACCGTAGTCAACGCCCTCGAGTCTGACGCTTCGCAGACGCCGTCCCCCTGGTGGGCGGTCAGGACCCGAGCGCCGATGGTGACGGAGAGACGCCCTGTCGTGGTCGGCACCCCGGTGCCAACGTGCCTCGTCGGCGCAACCGCAGCCGCGCCTCCAGGCCGGACCGAAAGCCGCCCACGCGGCGGACGCAACACGAACGGCGGCCCGCCTCCTTCCGGAAGAGAGCCGCCGTGGTGTCTCGCAGCGGTCAGCGCGCCGACGGGACCGCCGTGCCCACGAGCTCAGCCCGCACGATGTCTGCTCCAGCGGACAGCGCACCGAGCTTGTCCAGCGCCGCGCCCCGCGCCAGGGGTGCCATCCCGCAGTTGGAGCTCGGGATGAGCTTGTCCGCATCGACGAACTCGAGCGCCCGACGCAGCACCTCCGCGACCTCTTCCGGGGTCTCCACGGTCTCGGTCGCCACGTCGATCGCCCCGAGCATGACCTTCTTGCCGCGGATCAGCTCGACGAGTTCAAGCGGAACGTGCGAGTGGATGCACTCGAGCGAGACGATGTCGATCGACGACTGCTGCAGCAGCGGGAAGGACTGCTCGTACTGCCGCCACTCCGCGCCGAGGGTCTCCTTCCACTTGTTGTTCGCCTCGATGCCGTAGCCGTAACAGATGTGCACGACGGTCTCAGCGCGCAGGCCCTCGGCTGCACGCTCGAGCGCGGCCACGCCCCAGTCCTGCACCTCGTCGTGGAAGACCGTGAAGGCGGGCTCGTCGAACTGGATGATGTCGACGCCGGCATCCTGCAGTTCCCGGGCCTCTTGGTTGAGGATCGTGGCGAACTCCCACGCCAGCTTCTCGCGGCTCTTGTAGTGCTGGTCGGACAGCGTGTCGATCATCGTCATCGGGCCGGGGAGCGCCCACTTGATCGGCCGGTCCGTCTGCGCGCGCAGGAAGCGGGCGTCGTCCACGAACACGGGCGCCCGACGGCTGACGGCACCGACGACGGTCGGGACGGCCGCGTCGTAGCGGTCGCGGATGCGGACGGTCTCCTTGCGCTCCAGGTCGACGCCGTCCAGGTGCTCGATGAACGTCGTGACGAAGTGCTGGCGGGTCTGCTCGCCGTCGCTGACGATGTCGATGCCACGGCGCTCCTGCTCGTGGACGGCGGAGCGGAGGGCGTCCTGCTTGCCCTCGGTCAGTGCTGCGCCCTGCAGCTCCCAGGGGGACCAGAGCCGTTCGGGCTCGGCGAGCCAGGACGGCTTCGGCAGGCTGCCGACGATCGAGGTGGGGAGGAGAGAACGCATGGGTGTGACGGTCCAGTCAGTCGAAGGGCAGAGGGAGTCAGCGCGCGAGGGCGAGGTCAGCCCACCGGGCGAGGCGTGCGTGGTGCGGCCGCACCAGGTGCTCCTCGGTCCACCGGCCCTGCGTGATCCCGAGGCGGCTGCGCTCCTCGCGGTCGTACGTCACCGGGGTCGGCGTGAAGTCGGTGTGGTCGAGGGTGGGGCGGTAGGTGCTGCCGGCCGGGGTGTTCGCGGCGTAGACCTCCGGGCGGTAGATCTTCTGGAACGTCTCCATGGTTGCGATCGTGCCGATGAGCTGGAGGTCCGTGTAGTCGCCGGTCAGGTCGCCGCGCGTGTAGAACGCGAGCGGAGCAGCCGCCCCGGCTGGCTGGAAGTACCGGACCCGCATGCCCATCCGGCCGAAGTAGTCGTCGGTGAGCGAGGAGTGCTCGTGCTCGTACTCGGCGCCCAGGATCGGGTGGACGTACCCGTTCCGGCGGTAGGTCTGGCTCGTCGAGACGCTGATGCAGACGACGGGCTCGGCACTGAAATTCGAGTGGAACGCGGAGGACTCCAGGAAGCGCTGGAAGAGTGCCCCGTGCAGCGCCCCGAAGTCAGACGGCAAGCCCGGGGACGACGGCAGCAGCACCGAGAAGTCGTAGTCGCGCAAGTACGACGAGAAGTTGTTGCCGAGGATCCCGCGGTGGCGCTCGCCGGTGTGCTCGTCGACGATCGTGACGTCGAGCATCTCGAGCAACGGGAACTGCGCGTCCGAACCACCGTCTGAGAACTCCAGCGCCACCGAGACGATGTCGAGCTGCAGACGGTAGCGGTCGTGCGCCGCGGCCAGCTCGTTCGCGCGCCCGTCGATCATCGCCAGCGCAGCACGGAGGTTCTGCTGACGGCGCTCGCCGCGCGCCAGGTTGGCGAAGTTCGTGGTCAGCCGGGAGCTGTCGGCGGGGGAGTAGTCCTCGTCGAACCGGGTCCGGGTGATGCTGAAGGTGAGGTCGTTCGCCATGGTCGGCAATCTGTTCGTCGAGCGCCCGCGGGCTCTGGGGAAGGGGTGCCTCGATCATCGCGGGATTCATGGGTCATCAGGTAATACCGAGACGCTATGCACTGGTATAGCCTCGGCCTATGGCCCGGGTCTCGAACGACATCACCCTGCAGCAGCTCCGGTACTTCATCGAGGTCGCGACGGAGGGCTCGATCAGCGCCGCGGCCGACCTGCTCTACGTGTCGCAGCCGACGATGTCCGCGGCGATGAAGGACCTGGAGACGCGGATCGGGCGCCCGCTGTTCACCCGGTCGGCCCGAGGGGTCGTGCTCACCGTCGACGGCGTCGAGTTCCTCGGGTACGCCCGGCAGGTCGTCGAGCAGGTCTCCCTGCTCGAGCAGCGGTACGTCGGCGGCCAGCGGTCGCGTCGGCTGCTCGGGGTGTCCGCCCAGCACTACTCGTTCGCGGTGGAGGCCTTCGTCCGCATGGTCGAAGCAGCGGCTGCGGACGAGTACGAGTTCTCACTCCGTGAGACACGCACCTGGGACATCATCGAGGACGTCCGCACCCTGCGCAGCGAGGTGGGCATCCTCTACCGCAACGACTTCAACAAGCAGGTGCTCGGCAAGCTGCTGCGGGACGCCGGCGTCGTGTTCACACCGCTGTTCGTCGCGCAGCCGCACATCTTCGTGGCCAAGCGGAACCCGCTCGCGTCACGGGAGCGTGCGACCCTCGAGGACCTCGCCGACCTGCCTCGGCTCACGTTCGACCAGGGTGCGAACAACTCCTTCTACCTGGCGGAGGAGATCCTGTCGACGATGTCGAGCAAGCGGGAGATCCGCGTCTCGGACCGGGCGACGATCTTCAACCTCATGATCGGCCTGGGCGGGTACACGATCTCCACCGGACTCATCAGCGACGACCTCGACCCCGAGATCGTCGCCATCCCCCTCGACGTCGACGAACGCATCGAGATCGGCTGGATCGCGCACGCCTCGGTTCCCCTCACCGTGCAGGCGCAGGCGTACCTGGACGAGTTGCGTGCGGTGGTCACCAGTTACGGCGTGGAGCCGCTGGGGTAGGCAGGCGGTGGGTCCGGCGGGTCCGGCGATCGGCCTGGAGGCACGACACGCGTCCGTCAGGAGGCTGCGGTCTCGATCATCGCCGTCACGTGCGGTGCGCTCCACCGCAGGAGCGCGTCAGATGGCGGGTCCTCGAGGTCCTCACCCCAGATCGCGACGGCGGCGCCCGACATCGGAGCCGCGAGCAGCGAACCGGAGTCGCCGTCCCACGTCCGGAGTGACCAGTTCTCGCGGAGATCGGCGACGGTGTACTCGCTGTCGGCCGGGTCGAGGTCCGTCGGCACCTCGTACAGGTAGTACGAGTTGTAGTTGAGCATGTCGATCCCGGCCTGCTGCAGGTCGACCGCACTCGCCCGCCGTGCTCGCCGTTCGCGCCGCTCGGCTGCGTCCTCGGTGTCGCCGTCGAAGCTCCAGTACGTGACGTGGATGCGCGGATCCAGTCGCCCGACGGCGACCCGGTCGATCCCGTCGTTCCAGGCCCAGAGCTGCTGCCGACACGGCGATCGCCAGACCGACCGCGAGCGTGCGTCTGGCAGACGATCCGGGACCCACGTGCCCCTGTTGACGCACCACGACGTTTTCCCCCTCGAACACCCGTTGCCCTCGCTGGATCAGGATGCGCGCACGATCGTATCCGCCCTTCAGGCGAGCGGACTGCCGCCCGATGGCTTTGCTCCGAGGAGCGGTTGCGCGTTCTTCGGGTTGCGATGTCCGTCATCCCAGGGGAAGCGCCCGTGAGAGTCGGGCCACACCATCTGCAGCGCAGTGAACGACCCGACGATGGCCGCCGTCACGGTCATGCCGTGAACGTCTTCCGCCTCCGTGAACAGAACGAAGCCTGACTCCGTCAGCTCTTCGGTCCGGTCGCCCGCCTGGAACGGTCCGTGCTCCTGCTGCTCGTCGACTCCGTTGCGGATGAACTGTTGCGCGACGTCTGCCGGCAGCCCTGTGATGATGAGCTCGGGCCATCCTCGGGCGGTGAGCCCGACCGTGTAGGAGAACGGTGCTTCGTCAGTATCGACGTTCGGTAGGACGTGTTGGATTCCCCAGCCGTACCGATCGACGAGTGTTCTCATGTCTGCGACGAGATCAGGGTGGGGACCGTTCACGAGGTGAGCGTACCTCGCCAGAGGCGTCTGATCGCCGATCGTGGCGCGAGCTCAGCGCGTGCGCGCAGCGAGGTCGCTGTAGGCCGCCGCGTACCAGCCGACGGTGCCGTCGCCAGCGGTCGGGCCGATCGTGATCGCAGCGCTCGACGTGACCACGTACAGGTCCTCGTCGTGTCCGCAGTGGACGGAGCGTGACGTGAGTCGTTTGCCCGTCTCCGACCCGTTCGCACCGATGCGTCCGGCCCACACGGCCATCTGCACGGTTTCGTCACCCTGGCAGGTGACCGAGACGCGGATCCGCGCACGGTCCCCGGCTCCGTCGGTGCCGAGGGAGAGCCGGCTGGATGAATCGTTGGTGCCGGCACCGCTGCCGAGTCCGCCGGGTTGTCCGGCCCATCGGTCCTGCACGCCCTGCATCCAGCGGGAGGACGCCTTGTCGCTCTCCTCCGGCGTCGGGTGATCAGAACAGGCCGTGAGTGACACGAGGGCCACGACGGCGACGCCGATGACCAGTGTGCTGCGTCGAAGGCCGCGGCGGGCGTGGAGGAACGGAGTGCGCATGTCGTGGCAAGTGTGGCGCAAGTGGGGAGGGGCTGCATCCTCCCGCTCGACCGCTCTGCACGTGGGGTTCCCTTTCCACTCCCTCATGGGAAGGCGCGAGCAGGCGTCCTACTGTCGTCTCAACCCGAGGTGCCCCAACGCCGGCTGGGACGTCGGCGGCGGCTGCGGGGCTCGGCGGAGGTGAGGAGGAGAGCGATGCCCCTGCGCGTCTTCTTCCCCCTCGTGTCGCTGACGTACGGGATCGGGAACTGGTTCACCTACCTGGCGCTGATCGTCTACGTGCAGACCCAGGCCGGATCGACGGCGAGCGCGGGGTTGTTCCTGGCGCAGACGGTCCCGGCACTGCTCGTCGCCGGTCACATCGCTCGAGCCGTTCCGATCGAGGGCGTCCGCAGGGCGTGGATCGGCTGCCAGGTCACCCTGGCCGTGATGACGGTCGGAGCGGCGTTCTTCGTCGAGCACCTGTGGGTGGTCTACGTGTACGCGGGGTCGAGCATGATCGTCCGTGCGGTTGCGAATCCGCTCCTGCTGTCGCTCGTGAGCTCGTCGGTCACTGCTTCCGAGCGGCCGACGGTGCTCCGCTCGGTGAGCGCGACGTCGGCAGTCACCCTCGCCGTCGCGCCGGCCGTGGGAGGGTCTCTGCTCCCGGTGATCGGGCCGACGTGGCTGCTGCTGTGCAACGCGCTGACGTTCGTCGCCGTCGGAGCAGCCATGTGGGCCCACGGCGGTGTCGGACGTGCGTTGCGAGCGGCTCGCGATCATGGCGGGAGGACGGCGACCGAACTGCGCACGGGGAGCTGGTTCCGCTTGCCGGGATTCGCAGCCCTGGTCCGTGTGGAAGGGGCGGATCTGTGGGCCTGGCGACAACCCGCCACGCGGCTGTGGATGCTCCTGCTCATCGCGGGCGCGATCCTCAACATCATCGAGACGCCCCTCGTGTTCCAGGTGGTGAAGCTCCGTGAAGCCACGTTCGGATGGATGCTCGCCGCCTACGGATGCGGTGGCCTCGTCGTGCTCCTCAGCAACCTGCGACGGAGTCGCGCGCAGGATCTGGCCCCCGGGAACGACCGTGTGCCCACGTCGATCTCAGCAGTGGCGCTGGCCGCAGGCTTCCTGGCGGTTTCGGTGCTCGCCGTGGCGAGACCGTCGGACGTCACCACGGTGGTGACGGCGGTCGGCGCGTTCTTCCTCCTCGGGTACGGATCGAGCTGGCTCTCGGGAACGTCGCGGGCGTGGCTGAACTCGTCGTTCCAGGATCAGGGCGACACCGTCACGAAAGCGATGTGGACCTGGGCTTCGCAGGTCACGCTCGCGATCAACCTCGTCGTCTACCTGGCGTTCTTCGTCGTCTACTCGATGGTCCCGACCGGAGCGTGGATGCTCGTGCCTGCCCTGGTCGCCTACGGCGCGCTCCTGGTCACCCTTGCGCGGACCCGATCGCCACGAACGCTCGTCGTGGGCTGAGCCGAGGGCCTGCGCGTCAGCTCGTCGTGTCCGCCGCAGGCCCCTGTGTCGTCAGCCCGTGCTCCGTCTTCTCCCAGTAGTGCGGCCGGGTCAGGAGCTGCCAGAGCGCCTTGTAGGCGGCGATGGAGTGCAGCGTCCAGTACACGGGGTTCAGGAGCGACCAGAGGATCAGGTGGAAGGTCCCGCGCTTGAACGGGCCCATCATCGACAGGTAGATCATGATCGCGTTGCCGACCAGGAAGTTGAACAGGCACAGCCACAGCACCCACACCGGGAACAGTGCGTCCACGGTCTCCCGTGGCAGGAAGAACGTGACGGCGGTGAGCGCGTAGAACGGCAACACGCAGAGGAACGTCGCCGGGGTGCCCGCGATGAGCAGGACGAACGCCGCGAACCGGACGATTCCGATCTCACGGACGAGTGCGAGCGGCCGACGGGCGTGGACCAAGCTGGTCTGCATGTAGCCCTTGATCCAGCGGGACCGCTGCCGGATGAAGTTCGGCACCGAGGTGTTGGCCTCCTCCATGGTGGTGGAGTTGATGACGCCCACGCGGTACCCGACGGCGCTCGCCCGGATGCCGAGGTCGGCATCCTCGGTCACGTTGTAGGGGTCCCAGCCGCCGAGCTCGATGAGCGATGCCGTGCGGAAGTGGTTCGACGTGCCGCCCAGGGGGATCGGCAGGGACGCGTGGTCCAGACCGGCCAGCATGTAGTCGAACCAGTACGAGTACTCCAGCGTGAACATGCGGGTGAGGACGTTCTCGCGGGCGTTGAAGTAGTTCAGCGCCGCCTGCACGCACACCGTGGCCTCGCCACCGCGCTCGAACGCGATCAGTGCCTTCTTCAGCTGGTCGGGGTCTGGTGTGTCCTCGGCGTCGTAGATCACGAGGAAGTCGCCGGTCGCGACGTAGAGCCCGACGTTGCACGCACGTGGCTTCGTCTGCGGGTGCCCCTTCGGCACGCTGATGACGCGGAAGTGCGGCGGTGGGTTCGCCGCGGCGATCGCGTCCCGTGTCTCCTGGTCCTCTTCCTCGGTCAGGATGATGACCTCGAGCTTGTGTACCGGGTAGTCCAGGCCGCCGAGGTTGTCGATCAGCTGGGCGACGATGTTCGCCTCGCGGAACACGGGGACCAGGACCGTGTACCCGGGCAGGTCGGCGTCGTCCAGAGCGGCGACCTCGGTGTCGGTGATCCGTTCGACGACGTCGTAGCGGGCGCCCTGCGTGGCGACGACGAACTTGAAGCCCGTCCCCGCGAGGAACACGAGGCTCGCTGCGATCAGTGCTGCGATGGCGGTCTGGACGGGCCAGACGATCCCGCACGCCACGGCGATCACGGCGAGGACGATGCCCGAGGCCTTCTGCGACCGCGAGAAGACGACGCGGGCGGAGAGCGTCGGGTTCCGGTCGTGGAGTTCGTTCGCGGCAGCGTCGGCGACGGCGCCGTGGAACTGGCTCAGCACGGCACGGCGGAGCGTCCAGCTGTCGACCGAGACGAACGTGACCGGAGCCCCGAGCTCCTCGGACAGCGCATCGCCGAGGGTGGCGTCGTCGGCTCGGCCGGAGGTGAGGACGAGGATGCTCCCGTCCTGCAGCACGCGCACCGGCATCCAGTCCTCGGCGAGGTACCGCTGTCCGGATCCGGGGCGCTGCAACGCCGGGTCGATCCCGGAGGCCTCGAGTTCGGTGAGTTCGTCGGGTCGGGACGTGGCCGTGTGCCGGCCGAGCCCGGAAGGGTGCGGGGTCGTCACGCGTCACCACCACCCGAGCGATGCACCGATGGCGGCCATCCACTGCAGCGTGATCGGCCGGTTGAACGCAGCCGCCCACGCGATCACGATCTGCGCTGCGCCCACGGCAGCGATCAGGCCACTCACCCGGGTGGTCCGGGCGGCGGGGACCACGGCGATGCCCATCATCGTCATGATGAGGAACACGTTGCCCGCGGAGTTCACCGGGATGAGGCCGCCCACGTAGCCGATGATCAGTGCCCCGAAGACGAACACCGAGATCAGGACCGAGCCGGGGCGCCGGCTCAGCAGCGCCAGGGCGCAACCACTCACGACCGGGGCGAGGATGAGCAGCCCGTTGAGTGTCGTGACGAGCTCCGGGACGAGCGCCCAGAGCGCGGGGTCGTAGTGGACGGCGTTCTGGAACACCAGCAACGGGTTCCGTCCGAACAGCGCCTCGAGGAACATCACCGCCCCGAAGACCGCGATCGTCGGGAACAGCACGATGAGCACGTTCGACCATCGCGCCCCCGACTCGCTCCGCCGGGCGACGGAGAGCAGTGGGGCGGTGATCGCCGCCGCGACCACGAGGACGAGCCCCGAAGCATCCGCCAACGCCGCGAGCATGAAGAGGATCCCGGACTCGAAGCCCGCCTTGGTGTTCCGGCTGGAGACGAAGCGGACCATGTTGATCGCGCCGATCCCGAACAGTGCGATGCCGAGGAGCGCTTCGAAGTTGCCCGTGGCGGTGTACGCGAAGAGCGGGTTCGCGCCGATCGCGACGAGGAAGACCGTGCTCTTCCACCAGGGGAAGCGTCGCTGGACCATGGCCTCGAGCAACTGCTGCAGCAGGATCCCGGCGACCAGGGCCCCGGCCGCCGCGAGGCCGGCGGCGCCACCGGGGATGAGCCGCACCAGGACCGTGCCCAGCGGCGGGTAGAGCTCACTGAGCCACGAGACGTCCGCCCGGTCCCAACTCAGTGTCGCGACGTGGTCCACGACGGAGCGGTTGACGGTGACGTCGGCCACGGTGGGGTCGGCGCTGACGACGGCGAGGATCAGGAACGGGACGGCGAACGCGAGCCGGAGCAGCCACCGTGCGCCCGCGCGGCTCGGGAACGGTTCCAGCCGTGTGCGCGCGTGGCCGTCCGCACGCGCGGCTTCCAGCTCGCGCCGCAGGGAGCCTGCACGTTCCGCTTCCAACAAGACCACTGGGGCCACCTCACAGCAAGGCCGACTCGGTCTTGTTTGAAATCGATATCCGCGCACGACACGCAAGTCGTGGACGCCGCGGCAGTGCGGACGCGAGCGAATCCTCTCACCTCCAGCCGATCGCCGACCCGGGCCTCGGTCTGTCTGACCGCACGTGACGTCGAGCACGCGGCTGTCGGGTGCTCGTACCGGCCGGTCGAGGCGGTTCGACCGCGTCGTCGAGGCGATCGACGTGTTCGCCTCCCGCCCAGACGCCACCCGTGCGGGCATGCGTTCCGCGGCTATCGTCGAGGTCGCCCGACGGTCGTTCCGTCAGGCCTGACGAGTTCATTCACATCGGTCACTGACGACGGCTCGGGCACCGGATCGAACATCGCCACGCGGAGCGGAACACGACCATCGCAGTTCGGGAGCCCGGCGATCGAATCGACTCGCACCACTCCGTTGCCATCACGCTCGAGCCGGTACTCGACTCCGTACCCGGCATCGAGGCTGCCGAGCGATCGCCCCGGGGTCATGGTCCAGTTGCGCGCCTTGCAGCCGCGGACAGCTGCCACGTCCTCACCGTTGTTCCCGTTGCCCAGTTCGACCTCTGTGGGTGCGAACGGCCAGGGGCCGGCGAAGAGGTCGGTGTCGTGGTTCTGGCGGAGCGTCTCCATCGCCACGCTGGCGAGGCGATCGATATAGGAAGGCGTCGCGCTGTGAGCGAGTTCGGGGATGCTGAAGTCGTTCCGGTTGCGCGCCACAGCCTCCGCTTCGAGCTCTGCGCGGACTGCTCGTACCCAGGGGTCCTTCTCGAGCGGCCCCGATGGTGCTGCGCCAACCCACCGGACGTCTGGGTAGACGGCCGGGGGCTCGTCTTCGGCGCATCCTGCGAGCGTGAGGACTGCGCAGCCGATCGCAAGCGGCACCCACACCACACGCCGCAGCCGACGACGTCTTCCGCGGCTCGAACTCCCCGATGCCACTGCTGCGAAGCGCTGTGTCCCCGACTTCCCCCAGGTCGCCATGGAGTCGAATCTGCACACCGGGGTGTCCGGCCCGACGGTGCTGCGCCCCGAGATGCCCGCGCGGGTGCAGATCGTCACGGGACCACCTGACGGTCTGGAGGCCGCTTGCGGCTCCGCCCCGTGCCTCCTGTCCGTCATCTGGTCGCGCGGCCTGCGGCGACCACGCTCCAAAGCGCCCCGCCGACGAGGGTGACGGCGCAGGCGACGAACGCGGGAACGTCGTCGGCGCGTCCGAGTCCGACGGAGACCAGGCCCACGACCACCGTCGCGCCACCGGCGATGCTCGTCGGGACGACCGCTGCGCGGTGGCCGAGGAGCCAGTTCTCGTCGCTGCGCATGGTTGCCCTGGTGCGGATGCCGGCGATCCCGTTCCTGCCGATGACGCCGCGCGCCGGCAAGGCGACTAGGACGACGGTTAGCGCGGCGGCGACGATCTCGATGGCGATCATGTGCGGTCTCCTTCCGGGGTCGTTGCGCGCTCAAGCGGACTTGCAATGCACCCGCTGCGTCGCACGAGTCCAACCTGCCGGTATCCGGTGAAATGCGCAAGGGGTTGAGTCGGCGAGAAGTGGGCAGCGCGGCTGTGGGGGTACTCATTGCGCTGGTGCGAGGTCGTGCGCTTCGCTTGCCGAGACCGCCGGACCGTCGGACCGTCGGCGGCAGTGTGAGGGGTGCAGGTGCGGACGAGCAGGCTGCCGGGGCGTTCGCCGCTCCTGACGCGCACCCTCGCTACGACCATCGTGGTGACAGCTGGGCTGGCGCTGATGACCGGGTGCAGCTCGCCCGACCTGCCGCCGTCGTCAGCGTCTCCGGTCGAGGTGACGAAGGCGTACCTCGCTGCGGCCGAGGCGCAACGGTGTGACGTGACGAAGGCGTTGACGCTCGACAGCACGTGGGCGTGGTGCCGGAACCCGACGCTGCGGAAGTACACCGTCGCGGACAAGGCGGAATCGGTGCCGTTCAACCCCGGCCACACGACAGAGTCCTGCGTCGACACGACGGTGACGAGTCGAGCGTCGGAGGAATCGGAGCCGATGAACGGGACGCGCACCTGGAGCTTCTGCTTCACGAAGACGGCGTCCGGATGGCGCCTCACGGACCAGGGACAGGGCTAGGGCGTCCGCCCCTCCCGTGTCGGCCGGAAGGGCCACGCGACAGCGTGCGTGTGTGGCACCGCGACGGCCTGGACCGCGTCCCGGTAGACGATCCGACCCGGCGAGCGGGTCACGAGCTGCATCCACGGGATCCCGTGGCGGTCGAGGAGTTCCAGGTACGGGCCGACCATCTCGAGCAGCTCGACGGCGTCGGCGGCGAACCAGGCCCGGGCCCCGGGGTTGCGGGTCTCGTCGTAGCAGTCGGGCTGCACCGTGGTCGGGTCCGTGTACATCGCGGTCGCGTGCAGGTTCGCTTCTCGGAGCCACCTGGTCTCGGCATCGCTGAGCCTGCCGTCCCGCTGCAGACCGTTGGCGAGGGCGAAGACCCCCGGGAACCGCCCGCGACGGTTGGGAACGGCGCTCTGGTACCGGACGAACTCGCTCACGACAGCGAGCGTAGGAGGCTGTGCAACGCTGCACCGACTCCGCGGATCACTGCACGGCGCTCCACTCCTGGGGGAGCGCAGTCGTGCCCCACGCCGGGTCGGGCACCCAGCCGGACCAATCGGTGTCGAACGGGAAGCGCTGCGCGACCGCGAGTTCGGTGGCTTCTTCGCCAGCGCGCTCGATGATCGCCCGCATCGCCGCCGGCCAGTACCCGCCGGCCGCGTAGAACTCGAGCTCGTCTTCGTCCTTGTACCGGACGGACCACGAACCGTCGGGTTCGGTGGTCGCCACCACGTCGAGTGTCCAGTCCTGACTGTCGAACCCGATCGGCGTCCGCACCCACGGCAGCTCGAGGTTGACGTACCAGTCGGGAAGCCAGTCCGACCCGTCGTGCCAACGCCAGACGGACCAGCGCGTTCCCTTCTGATGGACGCGGACGACGCTGGAGCCGACCCACCGGTCGTCGACGTAGGAGCCGTCCCAGTCCTCGGGAAGCACGAGGCGTCCGTTGGGGCCGCTCCCGACGCCCGCTCGTCGTCGGACGGCCGAGCCGACCGTCGTGGCGACCACCGCGAGCTCGTCGTCGTCCACCAGGACCCGGCCGGCGACCGCGAAGCCGACCGCTTCGCCGCGCTCGCCGAAGTCGTTGAGGCTCCGGAGCGCAACGGGAGTCCCCGAGGGGAACGGATCAGTCCTGGTGTCGGATCGCGCAGCGTCGGTCATCCACCGATGGTGCCACGGCGCAGTCTTCGGAACGGCTGACTCACCGCCGCACGTACCGGTGCTCCGGCCGCCCCGCAGCCCCGTACCGCAACTGCATCGCCACCGTCCCGTCGGCCGTGAGCTGCGCCAGGTACCGCTGCGCCGTCGCCCGCGAGACCCCGATCGCCGCAGCGACCTCGGCGGCCGATCGTTCTTCACCGGCGACGAGCTGCTCGAGCACCAGCGCAGCAGTGGCCGCCCGGGACGGCGACGCCCCACCGCTGTCCCCGGCGTGCAGGATCCGGAACGCCCGCTCGACGGCCTCTTGATCGAGGGTCGACCGCTCGTCGAGCACGTTCCGCGACCGCGCGTACGCCTGCAGCCGCTCGGCCAGCACCCCGGCTGCGAAGGGCTTGATCAGGTAGGCGAGTGCCCCGCTCCGCATCGCCCGGCGAACGGTGCCCGAGTCCGACGCAGCACTCAGCACGAAGGCGTCGGCGCCGGTGTCGATCGACCGCAGCAGCTCGAGGCCGCTGCCGTCGGGCAGGTACACGTCGACGAGCACCAGGTCCACGGTGCCGCTCGACAGCGCGGAGCGGGCGGCCGCGAGGGTCCCGACGGGCTCGAGCGCCCGGAACCCCGGTACCTGGTCGACCTGCCGCCGGTGCAGGTCTGCGACGTGGAAGTCGTCGTCGACCACCAGCACGGTGAACACGGAACTCACGACACCACTCCTTCCAGTCGGGCGCAGAACACCGCGCCGTGGTCGTCGCCGCCGGGGGAGGCGAGCCACACGTCGCCACCGTGCCGCCGGGCGATCTCCCGCGACAACGGCAGTCCGATCCCGAGCCCGTGCACCTGCGCGACGTCCCCGGACGCGGCGGTCGCCGCACTTCGGACGAACAGCGAGTCCGCGGCACCGTCCGGCACCCCCGGCCCGGAGTCCATCACCGACAGGTGCAGGGTCGTGCCGTCGTCGAGCACCTCGACCTCCACCCACGGGGAGCCCCCGTCACGCGTGCGCTCGTCCCCGCGGAGGGCCGCCGTCACCGCGTTGTCCACCAGGTTGCCGAGCACGGTCGTGACGTCGCCCGGCTCGGTGATCGTCCCCTGCACGAGCGTCTCCGCCCCGACCCGCAGCAGCACCCCGCGCTCGGCGGCCTCGACGCCCTTCGCCCCGAGGAACGCCTGCAGGTACGGCTCGGTCAACCGGTCGGCGTGCTGCACCGGGTAGCGCAGCGGTCCGCGCTCCTGCACGTCCGCCAGGTACGCCCGCGCCCGTGCGGTCTCGCCGATGTCGAGCAGCCCCGAGATCGCGTGCAGTCGGTTCGCGAACTCGTGGCGTTGCGCCCGGAGCGCTGTGCTCATCGCTCCGACGGCGTCGAGCCGCCGGGTCAGGGCCTCGACGTCGGTGCGGTCGCGCAGGACAGCGACCCGGCCCAGGTCGCGTCCGTCGCGGGACACGGTGCGGACGTCGACGAGCAGCACCCGGTGCCCGGCGACGATCGTGGCGCTCGCCGGAGCCGTGGAACCCCCGTCGAGCATCGACCCGAGCGGCGCGGGCAGGTCGAGGGAACCCACCGGCTGCCCGACCGGGTCCGCCAGCCCGAGCAACTGCACGGCTTCGGGGTTGCAGACGGTGACGTCCCCCGACGGGCCGATCGCGATGACGCCTTCACCGACCCCGCCGAGCACGGCCTGCTGGTTCTGCACGAGCGTCACGAGCTCCTCCGGCTGCAGCCCGAGCGTCAGCCGCACCAACCTGCGTCGGATCAGCACCGACGCGATCAGCGCGAGCAGGACCGCCGCCAGCCCGGCACCGATCACCGGCATGCTGTCCTCGACCAGGGTGTCGTAGACGCGTGCCCGGGTGAACCCGACGCTCACCTCGCCGACGACGGTGGACTGCCGGGAGGCGCGGGTCGTCCCCGCCCCGCCGGCTGCGGGTGCGGAGACGGGCACCTTCGCCCGCGCCGACTCGCCGAGCGTGCCGCGGGCCCAGGACACGGTCTCGCGTCCGGCGAGTGCGGCGTCGGGGGAGGTGCTCACCATCTCGCCGATGCGGTCGACGTCGGGGTGGGCCAGCCGGACACCCCGGTCGTCGGTGACCACGACGAAGAGCGCCCCGGTCCGGCGCTGGGCGGCAAGGGCAGCACGCTGGACGGGCCCGTCGGCGAGGGTCGCTCGGTCGAGGTCGGTGCCGTCGACGCTGAGCCGGGCGACCGCGGCCCGGACGTCGGACTGGGCGGCGACGCTCTGCGCGATCGCCAGTGCGGTCCCCTCGGCAGCGCGCTCGAGCCGGGTGACCTCGATCCGGACGAACACGGCACTGGTCAGGGCGACGACGGCGACGACCACGGCGAGCTGCAGGACGAGCACCTGGGTGGCGAAGCGGAGCCTGGGGCGCCGTGAACGGTCGTCGGTCACGACCCCAGCGTACGGAGGGTGCGCCGACCTGCTTGCGCACAATGCGCAGAATGCGGTCAACGCGCGATGGTGCGCCAATGTGCAGAAGCGCGCCGCGCCTCCAGGCCGGGTCGTAGCGTGCCCGGACTGCCAGACACGGACGAAGGAGTCCTGATGCTCGTCATCCTCGGGTACGCGATGGTCCTGACCTTCATGGTCCTGATCATGACCAAGCGCATGTCGCCCATGCTCGCGCTGATCATCGTGCCGACCGTGTTCGGCCTGTTCGCGGGGGCGGGCCTGGGACTCGGCGACATGGTCACCGAAGCGATCGGCACCCTGGCGCCGACGGCAGCGCTCCTGATGTTCGCGATCATGTACTTCGGGCTGATGATCGACGTCGGCCTGTTCGACCCCCTCGTCCGGTTCATCCTGCGGGTGACCGGCAACGACCCGGCGAAGATCGTGCTCGGGACGGCTCTGCTGGCGGGCGCGGTCTCGCTCGACGGGGACGGCTCGACGACGTTCATCGTGGTGACCGCGGCGATGTTGCCCATCTACCTGAAGCTCGGCATGAGCCCGGTCGTGATGACGTGCGTCGCCGGTTTGACGAACGGCACGCTCAACATCGTGCCGTGGGGTGGTCCCACCGCCCGGGCCGCCGCTGCACTGAAGATCGACCCGACGGACATCTTCGTCCCGCTCGTGCCGTCGCTCGTGGTGGGGCTGCTGCTGTGCTTCACGTTCGCCTGGACGATGGGGCTGCGGGAGCGGAAGCGCCTCGGGCTGATCGAGTTCACCGAGGCCTCGCGGGGTGCACGGGTGCCGGAGCGCGCGAACGCCCGGGCCGGGTCGCGCGTGCTCGCGGCGGTCGGCGGGACCGGCGGCGGGATGTTCACGAGCCCCACGGTCGCGCTCGGGCTGCGCGGCGGGAAGGCCGACGGCCGACGTGCCGACGGCGACGGCGTGGACGGAACCGGTGCGACGGACGAGGGCGCGGGCACCGGCACGATGGCCGAGACGATGCTCGACCCGAACCGTCCGACCCTGCGCCCGAAGCGCATCTGGTTCAACCTGGCACTGACCGTCGCCGTGATGGTGGCGCTCGTGATGGGCCTGCTGCCGCTGCACTTCGTGTTCATGATCGGCACGGCGATCGCCCTGCTCGTGAACTTCCCGCAGCTCAAGCAGCAGACCGCGCAGATCGTCGCGCACGCCCCGAGCATCGTCGGTGTCGTGTCGATGGTGTTCGCCGCCGGGGTGCTGATCGGGGTGCTCGACGGCACCGGGATGGTCGCTGCGATGGCCGACTGGCTCGTTGCGGTCATCCCGGACTCGATGGGCCCGTACCTGGCGGGCATCACCGGCATCCTGAGCATGCCGCTGACGTTCTTCATGAGCAACGACGCGTTCTACTTCGGGATCCTGCCGGTGCTGTCCGAGAGCGCTTCGGCGTACGGGATCACACCGGCGGAGATGGCCCGCGCCTCGGTCGTCGGGCAACCCGTGCACATGCAGAGCCCGCTCGTCCCCGCGATCCTGCTGCTGGTGTCGCTCGCCAACGTGAACCTCGGCGACCACCACAAGAAGGTGCTGTGGCGGGCCGCCGTGGTCGCGATGGCGATGCTCGTGGTGGCGATCGTGGTGCGGGTCATCCCGTTCGGGTGATCTTACCGCCGCGCCGGAGTGCGCCGGGCCGGCTCAGGCGGGGTCGAGCTCGCGCGTCAGGGCTGCGACGAAGTCGTCGACGTCCTGCTCCGAGGTGTCGTACGCGCACATCCACCGCACCTCGTTGCGGCTGGCGTCCCAGTCGTAGAACCGGAAGTGCTCCCGCAGCCGGTCGGCCACGCCGGCGGGCAGGGTCGCGAAGACCCCGTTCGACTGGGTCTGCTGGCTGAAGCCGACACCTCGGATGCTGCCGTCGGCGATGCCGGCCTCGAGTGCACCGCGCAGGCGGGCGGCCATCGCGTTGGCGTGCCCGGCGGAGCGCAGGTACAGGTCATCGCTGAGCAGGGCGATGAGCTGGGCGGAGACGAACCGCATCTTCGACGAGAGCTGCATGTTCATCTTGCGCAGGTAGTGCAATCCCTCGGACGCGGAGGGGTTCAGCACGATGATCGCCTCGCCGTAGAGCATGCCGTTCTTCGTCCCGCCGAAGCTCAGCACGTCGACACCGGCGTCGGTGGTGAAGTCGCGCAGGGGCACCCCGAGCGATGCCGCGGCGTTCGAGATGCGGGCGCCGTCCATGTGCAGCGTCATGCCGAGCGAGTGCACGTGGTCGGCGATCGCCCGGATCTCGTCCACCGTGTAGGCGGTGCCGAGCTCGGTGGTCTGGGTGATCGACACGACGAGCGGCTGCGCACGGTGCTCGTTGCCCCAGCCCCAGGCCTGCCGGTCGATGCGCTCGGGGGTGAGCTTGCCGTCCGGTGCATCGACCGTCAGCAGCTTGATGCCCCCGATGCGCTCGGGTGCTCCGGCCTCGTCGGTGTGGATGTGCGCGGTCGAGGTGCACACCACCGCACCCCAACGCGGCAGCATCGACTGCAGGCCGACGACGTTCGCGCCGGTCCCGTTGAACACCGGGAACGCTTCGGCCTGCGACCCGAAGTGCTGCCGGACCACCTCGTGGAGACGCGCCGTGTAGACGTCCTCGCCGTACGCGGTCTGGTGGCCGTCGTTGGCCTCGGCGATGGCCGCGAGGATCTCGGGGTGCACGCCGGCGTAGTTGTCCGAGGCGAAGCCCCGCAGGTCCAGGTCGTGGAGTCGGAGGGTCACTCGCTCATCCTAGGTTCGGGGGATCAGGTGCCCTGAGCGACGGTCGCACCCGCGTCGCGGGCCGCGTGATCGGTACGGTGGTCGCCATGGCCCGATTCACGCCCCCAGCCGCTGATGCGATGCGCGCCCGGCTCCTGCTCGCCGCGCGGGACGAGTTCGCCGCGGTCGGACTGGCCGCCGGCAGGGTCGAACGGATCGGTGCCGCCGCGTCGAGCAACAAGGCGCAGGTCTTCCACTACTTCGGCAGCAAGGAGGGCCTGTTCGACGCCCTCGTCGCGGAGACCATGACCGAGACGTTCGCCGACGCCCCGCTCGACACCGCCGACCTGGCCGCCTGGGCCGGCGGGGTGCACGACTCGTACGTCCGTCGCCCCTGGGCCCAGCGGCTCGCGACGTGGCACCGGCTCGAGCGTGCCGACATCCCGCTCGAGTCCGTCGCGACGAGCTACGCCGACGCGGTGGCCGAGGTCGAGCACGCCCAGCGCGCCGGGGTCCTGCCGCGGGCGTTCCGTCCCGCGGTGCTGCTCGGGCTCGTCCTGCACACCACTGCGTTCTGGAGCGCGACCGCTCCGGAGTACGAGCCGCTCGTGCAGGCCGTGACGCCACCGCGACGTCGCCAGGTCGTGGTCGACGCGGTGACGGCGCTGCTCGGCGGGAAGTCCTGACCGAGGGCTCGACCGGCACCAGCGCGACCGCGATCGGACCGGGCGGGCGGGACGGAGCCGCGCCGGGCCTCCTGGCCGTCCCTCAGCCGGTTGCGCCGGCGGCGACCCGCAGCGTCCGCTCCGCGTCGTCGAGGTAGACCGCGAGCAGTGCCGAGGCGGCGTCCTGGTCGCCACCGCGCAACGCGGACACGATCGCGTCGTTGCGTTCGACGAAGTCGGCGTGGAACGACGCCGGGTCCGCGGTGGTCAGGAACGCGAGTCGCATCTCGGCGAGCAGGCCGTCCATCAGGGCGTGGATCCGCTCGCTCGGCACCGCGCGCACGAGTTCGGTGTGGAACCGGATGTCGGCGGTGCCGACGGCGCCCCAGTCGCCCGCGGCTGCTGCGGCCCGGGCGTCCGCGACCGCTGCGGCGGCCGCGGCAAGGGCTGGCGAGTCGGGGGAGCAGGCACGCACAGCGGCTTCCTCGAGAACCCGCCGAGCCGCGTAGAGATCGGTGACGTCGGCGGCGGAGAGTCGTCGGACGAACACCCCGCGGTTGAACACGTGCTCGACCAGTCGGTCGCGGGCGAGCAGCCGGAATGCCTCGCGCAGGGTGTTCCGCGACACCCCGAGCTGATCGCTCAACCGCTCCTCGGACAGCTGCGCCCCGGGGGAGAAGTCGCCCGACGCGATCATGGTGCGCAACCGCGTGGCCGTGGAGTCAGCGCCGCCGACGGTTCGGGTCATGGCACCGATCCTGGCACGGGCGGCGTTTGTGAAGGGCGTGTTACAGAGCAGAACCGGCTCTTGCGATTGTTGAACAATGCGGTCCAGACTGTCCCGCATGTTCGTCCTCATCGGCGTCGCCGTCGTCATCGTCGGCTTCGCGTTGCGCGTCAACGCGCTCCTCGTCGTCACGGTCGCGGGCATCGTGACCGCGGCCATCGGCGGGATCGGTCCCGTCGGCATCCTCGACGCGTTCGGCAACGGGTTCGCCTCGAGCCGGTCCGTCACGACCTTCGCGCTCGTCCTGCCCGTCATCGGTCTGATCGAGCGCTACGGCCTGCAGGACCAGGCGAAGCGTCTGATCGCGAAGCTCGACAAGCTCACGACGGGTCGTCTGCTCGCCGGCTACCTGGTGATCCGGCAGGTCACCGCGGCGGTCGGCCTGACCAGCATCGGTGGCCCGGCGCAGACCGTCCGCCCGCTGGTCTACCCGATGGCCGAGGGCGCGGCGACGAAGAAGTACGGGCGGATCGATGACCGCATGCGCGAGAAGATCAAGGGCTACTCGGCCTCGTCCGACACCGTCGGGGTGTTCTTCGGCGAGGACGTCTTCGTCGCGGTGGGCTCCATCCTGCTCATCACGACGTTCGTCGACGCGACCTACGGGCTGTCGCTGGAACCGATCGACCTGGCCCTGTGGGCGATCCCGACGGGCATCGCGGCGCTGATCGTCCACGGCGGACGCCTGCTGCTGTTCGACCGCCGACTCGACAAGATGGCGGCGGACGCCCGTGCCGACGCTCCGACCCTGGGGGCCGCAGCGTGATCACCAGCGAATGGCTCTACTGGCTCATCGGCGCGTTCTTCATCGCCGTCGCCGTCCTGATCGTCACCGACACCGCGCACGCGAAGCGCGTCGGCAACGCCGCGTTCTGGGGCATCCTCGGCCTGTCGTTCTTCGCCGGCACGTTCGTCGCCGCTGGCAGCATCCCGGCGTGGACGCTCGGCATCGCCGTCCTCGTGATGGTCGCGCTCGCCGGACTCGGCTTCACCGGCACGACCAGCCGCACCCGGGTCGCGAGCATCCCCGGCGCCGGTACCGGTGCGGAGACCGGCCCCGCCGAACCCACCGGCGTGACGCAGAAGATCACGAGCGCGGGCAGCGGCAGCGGCAGCACGAGTGTGCTCGCCACCACCAGCCCGGACGAGCGTGCCGCGTTCGCGACGAAGTACGGCAACCGGCTCTTCATCCCGGCCCTGGTGGTGCCCGTGGTCGCCGTGCTGGTCGCGACGCTCGGCCCGCTCGTCTCGTTCGGCGGCGAACCGCTGCTGGCCGAGGGGAGCGCGACCCTGACCGGCTTGGGCATCGGCTCGGTCCTCGCCGTGGTCGTGGCCGTGTTCGTCCTGCGCCCGCCGAAGATCGCCACCCCGATCCGCGAGGGCGGTCGGCTCCTGCAGGCGATCGGCTGGGCGGCGCTGCTGCCGCAGATGCTCTCGACCCTCGGCATCGTCTTCACCCAGGCGGGGGTCGGCGACGCGGTCGGCACGATCATCAAGTCGGTCCTGCCCGACGGCTCACTGCTCGCCGCAGTGGTCATCTACTGCCTGGGCATGGCCCTGTTCACGATCATCATGGGCAACGCGTTCGCCGCGTTCCCGATCATGACGGCCGCGATCGGCTGGCCCGTCCTGGTGCAGGGCTTCGACGGCAACCCGGCCGCGATCTTCGCGATCGGCATGCTCGCCGGCTTCTGCGGCACGCTCGTCACCCCGATGGCCGCGAACTTCAACCTGGTGCCGGCCGCCCTGCTCGAGATGCGGGACAAGTACGGCCCGATCAAGGCGCAGATCCCCACCGCCGCCATCCTGCTCGTCGTCAACATGGGAGTCATGTACCTTGTCGCATTCTGATGCCGCCCCGATCGACCTGACCCGGGCGGCCTGGGCCGACCGCTTCGCGGCCGTCGCCGCGGACAACACGACCCGTGAGTACCCGTACGCCGCGCACCACGCGACGTCCGGGCCGGACGACCGGGCACTGCCCGTCGAGCTCCACCCCGCCTTCGCCACGTCGTACGACTGGCACTCGTCGGTGCACATGCACTGGCTCGCGGCGCGCCTGGTCTCGCACGGTCTGCCCACCGACCTGGAGGCCCGGCTCACCTCGATCCTGCAGGCGCACCTCACGACGGATCACCTGGCGACCGAGGCCGATTACCTGCGCGAGACACCGCACTACGAGCGCCCCTACGGCTGGGCCTGGCTCGCACGGCTCGCCGCCGAGGTGTCGGCATCCGAGGCGCCCGCCGTCCGGGCACTCGCACAGGGGTTCGCGCCCGTCGTCGACGTCCTCGAAGACCTGGTCGTCCGGTGGATCGACGGTGCCGCGCACCCGGTCCGGCACGGCGTGCACTCGAACTCGGCGTTCGGGCTGCTGCTCGTGCTCGAGGCCGCCCGGTCACTCGACCGTCCGGCCCTGGCGGCAGCGGTCGAGGGGGCAGCACGGGACTGGTTCGGCGCGGACGCCGGGTGGCCGTTCGCCTGGGAGCGGAGTGGGCACGACTTCCTGTCCGCCGGTCTCGCCGAAGCCGACCTGATGCGTGCGGTGCTGCCCGCTGCGGAGTTCGCGACGTGGGCCCGTGGCTTCTTCGCCGCGGTGCAGCCGGGCGACGCGATCTTGCGGTCGACGGTGGTGCGCGACGAGAACGACCCCCAGCAGGTGCACCTGTTCGGGCTCGACCTGTCGCGGGCGGGATCGGCCCGGCGCATCGCGGACGCACTCCGTGCCGGCAGCTCGGACGACTCCGGCATCGCGGACCTGCTCGACGACGCGGCCGACCGGCTGCTGACCTCCGGGCTCGCGGCGAGCGTGGGCGAGGAGTACTACTCCACCCACTGGCTGGCGAGCTTCGCCTGGGACGCCATGGAGGCCCGGGAGCACGCCGCTCGATGAGCGGCTTCGGGGTGGTGATCGTCTGCGGACACACTGAGGATCCGGAGGTACCTTCGGGGCCATGAGCGATCCGAAGGACGACGAGACCCTCGACGACTTCCGCGAGGCGCAGGAGACCGACTACGAACCGGAGCCCACCGTGCTCGACCCCGACGACCTCCCGGTGGTCGACGACGCGGACGACGAAGTGCTCCCCGACGACGAACGGCCGGTGCCGCTCGACACCGACGACGACGTGGTCTGACCGACCGCGGCCGACGCCGACCCATGCGCCGTGGGGCGGGGCCGGTGTCGGCTCAGTGGAGCGGGATGGTCCGCGCGAAGGTGCGGGTGACCGGTGTCGCTTCGAGGAACGGTGCCATCGCCGGAGCACCCTCGGGCGTCGCACGCCAGGCCACGTACGTGTCGTGGTCCGCGGCGGTCGTCCACGACTCGACGACGACCATGCGCGCCGGGTCCTCGTCGTCGACCAGGACCTCGAGCGACTCCAGGCCGTGGAACGACGCGGTCTGTTCGAGCGTCTCGCGGATCGCACCCTGGAGCGCGTCTTCGGGGGCGTCGCTCTGGAACTGGACCTCGAGCAGGACGGTGATCGACATGGGGAACCTTTCGTCAGCGGTGTCCAAGCCAACTCCGGACCCCCTGCGCTTGTTCCGGGTCGGTCAGTCGAGGATGCGGAACCGGAGCGGATCACCAGGCCGGAGCTGCGCGGCACGGTCGACCGACCGGGGCGTCAGGACCGCGACGACCGGGTAGCCGCCGGTGACCGGGTGGTCGGCGAGGAACAGCACGGGGAACCCCTCGGGCGGCACCTGCAGCGATCCCGTCTCGACACCCTCGCTCGGCAGCTCGCGTGTCACGGAGCGGGCGAGCGGCGTCGCAGCCGTGGTGCGGACCCCCACGCGGTCGCTGTCCGCACTGACGGCGAAGTCCTGACTGGTCAGGGTCGACCGCCACTCCGGGGTGAACCAGTCGTCGCGCGGCCCGGGCACCACGTCGAGCACGACCGGCTCGTCCGGCCACCGCGGTTCGGGCTGCGGCACTGCGTCGACGACCGGCCACGAGACCCGGGCTCCGCCGACCGGCAGGAGGTCACCGGCCGACAGCGGCGGCGGACCGAGGCGCGCCAGGGAGTCCCACGAGCGGCTGCCGAGCACCGGGTCCACCGCGAAGCCCCCGAGGACCGCGATGTAGGCGCGCAGGCCCACGGTCGCGGTGCCGATACGGAGCGTGTCGCCCGGGGCCAGCAGCAGCACCTCGTGCGAGGCCGCCCCGCGGACCGATCCGTCCGCCCGCTCGACCTCGACCGGGCAGGCCGCGCCGGTGGCGGCCGCCACCACGTACGCGTCGGTGCGGAGCGTGACGGAGCCGAGCACGGCCTCCAGGACGGCCGCGTCGGCACGGTTGCCGACCAGTCGGTTGGCGAGTGCTGCGGACCCGCGGTCGGCCGCGCCGGCCGCCCCGAGGCCCATGTCGCTGAAGCCCGGTCGACCGAGGTCCTGCGTGGTCAGGCCGTAGCCGACCTGCACGACGGTCAGCGCGCTCATGCCACACCCGCCACGACGAAGCGGACGAGGGTGCCGGCTGGCGCGAGCGCCGGGGGCGTGCGCTCGAGCGACCACATCGGCACGTCGGTGCGGCCGATGAGCTGCCAGCCGCCGGGCGATGTCCGCGGGTAGACGGCGCTGAACTCTCCGGCCACCGCGACGGCACCGCTCGGGACGGCCGTGCGGGCGGTGCTGCGGCGGGGCAGGTCGAGCGGTCGATCGCTGCCGGTCAGGTAGCTGAAGCCCGGGGCGAAGCCACAGAAGGCGCTCGTCCAGAGCTGCCCGGTGTGCCACGCCACGAGTTCGTCGCGCCGCATGCAGGTCAGTTCGGTGACGGAGTCGAGGTCATCGCCGTCGTAGGTGACGGGGATGACGAGCGGTTCGGTGTCGTGCGCTTCGAGCGTGGCGCTGACCGGGACGACGTACGCCAGCTCCGAGCGGAGCCGACCGGCGTCCGTCGTCGCGGGGTCGAACCGGAACAGCAGCGTCCGGGCGCCGGAGACGACCTCGGTCAGGCCGGGCAGGGAGGCCTCGTCGAGCCCGGCGCGGAAGGCGACGACCTCGGCGAGGGACTCGAACGTGGCGAGGAGTGCGGTGCCGCCAGCGGAGCGGACGTCGGGACGCGTCACGGCGCGAGCGGTGCGGGCAGCGCGAACGGCGCGATCATCACGCCGTGCTCGGTCAGGAGCGCTCGGATCGCACGGGCCATCGCGACCGCGTCGGGGGAGTCGCCGTGCACGCACACCGAGTCGGCACGCACCGCGATCTCGGACCCGTCGACGGCGATCGCGACGCCGTCGGTGACCATGCGGAGCACCCGGGCCGCGACCTCGTCCGGGTCGTGCAGCACCGACCCCGGCTGCTTCCGGGACACCAGCGAGCCGTCGGGTTCGTAGGCGCGGTCGGCGAAGGACTCGCTCACGGCGCGGAGCCCGTGTCGTTCGGCCGCCAGCAGCAGCTCCGACCCGGGCAACGCCAGCACGGCGAGCGACGGGTCGACGTCGGCGACGGCGCGGACGACCGCCTCGGCCTGCACCGGGTCGGCGCAGGCGGTGTTGTAAAGCGCCCCGTGCGGCTTGACGTAGGTGACGGCCGTGCCGGCGACGTGCGCGGTGGCGGCCATCGCCCCGAGCTGGTGGACGACGTCGGCGTACAGCTCGTCGGGGGTGACGTGCACGGGCCTGCGGCCGAAGCCGATCAGGTCGCGGTAGGCCACGTGGGCGCCGATCGCCACACCGCGTTCGGCGGCGGCGCGGGCGGTGGTGAGCATGATCGTCGGGTCGCCGGCGTGGAACCCGCACGCGACGTTGGCGCTCGAGACGACGTCGAGCATCGCGGTGTCGTCGCCCATGGCCCAGGCGCTGAAGCCCTCGCCGAGGTCGCTGTTCAGGTCGATCGTCGTCACGGGTGCTCCCTGTCGTCGCGGGTTGTTGAACAATC
This sequence comes from Curtobacterium flaccumfaciens UCD-AKU, assembly GCF_000349565.1. Classification (GTDB taxonomy): domain Bacteria; phylum Actinomycetota; class Actinomycetes; order Actinomycetales; family Microbacteriaceae; genus Curtobacterium; species Curtobacterium poinsettiae. Next base: position 36,709 of record NZ_KB714612.1, on the reverse strand, counting down.
TACCGAGCGCCCCGGCCCGTGTCATCCGCTTCCCCCGCTCGGACGGTGGATTCCGAGGCGGGGCACGTACTGTCCGAGTCCTCAGTACCCCGGTGGCGGTGCCGCCGGGTCGATCCCTGCACTGGAGCAGCTCATGACCGACAGCAGCAACACGCACGACGCCCCGAAGAACGACCCCGAGGGCACCGAGAAGCCGGGCGGCCTCGGCGACGACAACACCATCCCGAACAACCCCGACGGCCTGGCCGCGGGCCACTCGGGCGACGACTCGCACTTCAACCCGGAAGAGGACGGCGAGCAGTAGCGGCTCCTTTCCGGCCTGCGGGTCGATGCAGAACGACACCGTCGTTGTCCTCCGACAACGGCGGTGTCGTTCTTCGTCGGCACGCATCCGCACCGACGAAACAATCAGAGCAAAACCTTCCGGCCTGCGGTTTCCGGTGCTACAGTCCCGATCACCTAGCAGCGCTAGGTATTCGAGGGCCCCGAAGCCCCCTATGACTCGAGGAGGAGTCATGTCGACACCGACGTCGAAGGAAGAACCCACACGCGGCATCGCCGGGACCGCGTCCCCCGCGGTCACCGCAGCCGCCGGAGCCACCGCCACGGACGCTGCTGCGTCCCGAGCGTTCTCGGTCGAGGGCATCACACAGTCCGTCAGCACCGTCCGGGTGGGTCGCGGGTACCTCTGGGGCCTGAGCTTCGCCCAGTTCGGCCTGTTCGTCGCCCTGCTCACCCCCGTCTTCGTGAGCATGTCGATCAAGGCCACGGAGCTGAACCCGACGAGCCCCGAGACCGTCGTCGGCTCGGTCCTGCCGTTCGGAGCGCTCGGTGCCCTGTTCGCCAACCCGCTGTTCGGTGCGCTCTCCGACCGCACCCGCACGCGGTGGGGTCGTCGTCGCCCGTGGATGGTCGGCGGTGTCGTGGTCTTCGTCGGCTCCCTCGCCTGGCTCGCGTTCTCGCCCGACGTGCTGCAACTCACCCTGGCCTGGGTGCTCGCGCAGGTCTCTGCCAACGCGGTGCTCTCGACCCTGACGGCGAGCTTCGCCGACAACGTGCCGGAGTTCCAGCGCGGCAAGGCCTCGAGCGTCATCGCGCTGGCGCAGAACATCGCGATCCTCGCCGGGCTCTACCTGGCCGTGTACCTGGTCGGCAACCTGCCGGTCCTGTTCATCGCACCGGGTGTCCTGGCGATCGTCGCGGTCCTCGTCTACTCGTTCGTCGCCCGTGACGACCTGCCGACGACTCCGGTCAAGCCCTTCAGCTGGGTCAACCTGATCAGCTCGTTCTGGACGAACCCGATCAAGCACCGCGACTTCGGGCTCGCCTGGTGGGGCCGCTTCCTCATCACCTTCGGCACGTTCATGTTCACGACGTACCGACTCCTGTACATGCAGGACCGCATCGGGCTCCCGCAGGGCGAGGCGGTCGGGGTCGTCGCGTTCGGCGTGCTCCTGTACACGATCGCCCTGCTCGTCAGCGCCGCGGTCTCCGGCTGGGTGTCCGACCGGATCCAACGTCGCAAGGTCTTCGTCTGGGGCTCGACGGCCATGACCGCCGTCGGTCTGGTGATCCTGGCCCACGTCGACACGGTCGGCGGGTTCTACTTCGCCGAGATCGTCCTGGGCTTCGCCTTCGGCATCTACGCCGCCATCGACACGGCCCTGGTCGTCGACGTGCTGCCCGACCCGGAGCGCCCTGGCAAGGACCTCGGCGTCATCAACATCGCGAACGCGTTGCCGCAGTCACTCGCCCCCGCCGTCGGCCTGTTCCTGCTCGGCATCGGTGGTGGCCAGAACTACACGCTCATGCTCTGGGGTGCCGGCGTCGCCGTCATCCTCGGTGCCCTGGTGATCCTGCCCATCAAGTCGGTCCGCTGACCGACGCGACCGCCTGGAGGCGCGACCTGCGTCCGTGACGCACGCCGCGCCTCCAGGCGGTCACCTGCACCGCCGGTGACCGCTTCAGCGGGCGCCGTGCTGGCGCAGTGCGACGACGACCTCGTCGAGGAAGTCGTCGACCTGCCCCTGGTCGTACCCCTCGCGGAACTTCGTCGGCTGGAACCGCACATCCATGACCTGTTGCGGCGTGAGCGGGTCGACGGGCCGCCGCTGCTCGTACCCGGTCAGGGTGGCCTGGATCCGGTCGAGGAACGCATCGACCTGGCGCTGGTCGTACCCGTCGCGGAACTTGGTCGGTCGGAACCGCTTCTCGGACACCTCTCGTGCGAGCATGTGCTCCCCCTTCTGTCTGTCCGGCAATGCTCCCACGGGCCGGTTGCCGAGGGTCAGCGCTGCGGCGTCCGCTTGCGGAACAGTGCGTCGAGGAACCGCGAGAACCGGGACTCCGGCTCGTGGATCGTCTCGATCGAGCGGGTCGGCGACCGGAACGCCAGGTCGTGCAGCATGTTCCGCTTCGAGCCATCCCAGTTCGCGAACAGGTAGGTCCCGCCGATGAACGACATGCTCCGGACCGGCGCGCGCTTCCACGAGTCGGCAGCCACGTAGTACCCCGCGTGGCCGGCGCGGATGTGCTGGATCACGGTGTCCACGTCGATGACACCGGTCGGTGTCACGACGGCGGTGATGCCCGTGCGGTCGCGGGCGACGTACTCGATGAGGTGTTCGGTCACGATGGAACTCTTCGTCACGGTGGTGAGGCGCCACGGGGGAAGCGTGGCGAAGGGGATTCGGAACCGCCGTTGCTTCCGTTCCCAGAGTACGTCCGCCTCGGGCGCGGCGTTCCCCGATGTCCGCCGTTCGTCCGTGGAAGAGCGCTCAGCGGATGGGCGTGTGGTGGTCGGGCGTCCGGTGGTCGGGTGTCCGATCCGCCCACGCAGCGATGCGTTCGATCGTGTCGTCGAAGTCCCGCGTGCCGGGTCGGTTGAGGAACGCGTGACGGCTGTCCGGCAGGACGTGGCGTTCGACGGGGACGCCCGCGTGCTCGAGCTCGCCCGCGAAGCGTTCACCCGACACACGCATGACGTCCCGCTCGGCGTCGACCATCAGGGTGCGAGGGAACCGGGTGAGGCCGTCGGACGCCGGGTAGACCGCAGCGGGGTGGCCGCCCGCGTACGCCCGGTTGCTCAGGTCCAACAGCACCGGGGCGTGCGTGAACCACCGGTGTCCGCGGACGAGTCGCCGCACCGCCCGGTCGCGGGGGAGTCGAGCGTGGAAGAACCCGTAGGTCAGCACGAGGCCGACCAGTGCCGGGGCGGTCGCGACCGCGGAGGCCGCCAAGCACGCACCGGCGCTCGCCCCGCCGAGCAGCAGGCCCGAGGGTGCCTCGTCGCGCAGGTGGTGGAGGACGGCGACGATCTCGTCCCGCGCGTGGGGTGCCCGCCGTCGCCCACGTGGTCCACCCCGGCCGAGCCAGGGCAGCCCGGGCAGCGGTCCGAGGCGGTAGCCGACGGTCACGGCCGGCAGGCCGCGCTCCGTGAGTGCCCGTGCGACGGCGTCGGACTCGGGCAGGTCGAGGTCGCCTCGGAAGAACCCGCCACCGTGGACCCAGACCAGGGTCCGGGCTCCCGTGCTGGCGCTCGGATCGGCCGGTCGGTACCGACGGACGGGGACCGGCCCGTGTGGTCCGTCGATCTGGTCGTCCCGGACCTCGACCCGGACGGTCCCCTGGTGCATCCCCCGCATGGGAGCAGTGTGGCAGCACGCCGGCGGACGACACAGTCGCACCGCTGCAGCGTCCGGAGGGACACATCCCGGTAACGATGCGGGCGACCGTTCGGCGGCGCAGGCAGCGTGGAGGGATGCGCCTGACGAGAACCGCCCTGATCCTGACCACTGCGACCCTGGCCGCACTGCTGACGGGGTGCTCCGGCGCGGACGGGGCGGATGGCAGCGCGGCGACCCCGACCGTGACCGAGACCGTCACCGCCCCGCCCTCCGTCGCCGCGAGCACGCCGACGCCGACGCCGACCCCGACCTGCGGGCCGACGAGCGGCGCCGAGGCTGCTGCCGCGGGCATCGCGGCCCTGCCGCTGCCCGCCGGACTGGAGGACGCGAAGTGGGACGCCGCGAACGCCGACTACTCCGGCTACGACGCCTGCGCGCCGCTGTCCTGGTCCGTGGTCGAACCCGAGTTCGCCACAGCCGGCTCCCCGTACGCGATCCTGCTGTTCCACGAAGGCCGGTACCTCGGCACCGCCACTGCCGAGCAGTACGCCTTCGAGCCGACCATCGAACGACGGAGCGAGTCGGCCGTGACGGTGACCTACAAGTTCGCGAAGGCGGGCGAACCGAACGCAGCACCCTCCGGCCGGACCACGGCCACCTTCACCTGGAACGACGAGACCGGCCGCGTCGACATGACGGGTGACACCCCGCCCGCTCAGTGACGATCGGGCGCTGCCCGTCGCGGTGACGCCCGTTCCGCGAGCGCGGCATCTGCCGGCACGACATGCTGTCCTCATGCAGTCCGTCCGTGCAGCCGCCCCCGGTGTCGCCCTCGCTGTCGCGATCGGCATCGTCGCCACCCTGGTCGGCCGGGTCGTCCCGGTGGTCGGCGGCCCCGTCCCCGCCGTCCTGATCGGTGCCGTGGTGGGGTGGCTCGTCCGGCGTCGCACCGGTGGCACACTCGCGGTGCTCGCCCCCGGGGTGAAGTTCTCGTCCAGCCGGGTGCTGCAGTTCGCGGTGGTCCTGCTCGGCGCGCAGCTGTCCATCGGCGAGGTGCTGCGCATCGGCGGTGAGACCCTGCCGGTGATGCTCGCGACGCTCGTCGTCTGCCTGGTGGCCGCGTGGGGGATCGGTCGACTGCTCCGGGTGTCGGGCGCGCTCCGCACCCTGATCGGCGTCGGGACCGGCATCTGCGGTGCCTCGGCGATCGCCGCCGTCACGCCGGTCATCGGCGCGGTGAGCGCCGACGTCGCCTACGCGATGTCCACGATCTTCCTCTGCAACATCGCCGCCGTCTTCGCCTTCCCGCTGCTCGGGCACGCCCTCGGCCTCAGCCAGCACGCCTTCGGCGTCTTCGCGGGCACCGCCGTGAACGACACGTCGTCCGTCGTCGCCACCGCGACCGTCTACGGTCGCCAGGCGACCGACACCGCGGTCGTCGTGAAGCTGGTGCGCACCCTGATGATCATCCCGATCGTCATCGGGCTGGCCGGACTGGAGGCCCGCCGCGCCTCCCGCGAGCAACTCGCCCCCGCCTCGGGGTCGGGCCGCGGATTCCGCGTGTTCCGCTTGGTGCCGTGGTTCCTGATCGGGTTCCTCGTGGTGGTGCTGCTCCGGACGGTCGGGGTCCTGCCCGCGTCCGTGGCACCGGGGTTCGCGACCGCAGCCTCGTTCCTCATCACGGTGGCGCTCGCCGCGATCGGCTGCTCGACGGACTTCGCGGCGCTGCGACGTGCCGGGTTCCGTCCGATGCTGCTCGGCATCGCGCTCTGGGTCCTGGTGGCGGGGACGAGCCTCGGCGTGCAGGCGGCGTTCGGGCTGCTGTAGGGGCTTGCCCGAGCCGGACCCATCGTTTATCGTTGCATCGAAATTCGATGGTATCGATGATCGACAGGGGAAGCAGCCATGACCACACCCGTCTACGAACCGCCCCGCGGGCGGAACTCCTACTTGGCCTACGTCGTCTCGTGCGCCATCGGCATCGTGTTCGTCGTCTGGCGGTACGTCGAACAGCTCGTCCAGTCGATCACCTCGGGCACGGTGGCGGTGCCGATCCGGATGCGTGAGACGAGGGCCATCCCGCAGCCCCCGGGTGGCGCGACGGTGACGTCCGACCAGCTCGTGCTCCGGGCGCCGGTCGCCGACCTGCCGGGTGGTGCGATCGGGTGCATCCGCGTCGGCGACGCCCTCGAGGTCCTGCTCGTCAGCGTCCTGATCGCCCTGGTGGCGGCGGTGGCCTGGAAGATCTCGCGCGGCGGGCTCTTCGACCGCTCGACCCCCCGGATCCTCGACTGGCTCGCCGGCGCGGTGCTGGCCGCCGGGTTCCTGCCGTCGTTCGTCCGCCGGATGGGGTGGAACTGGGTCGTGTCCGGGCTCGGCTGGGACGGGTACCTGCCCACGCCGGTGGTCGATCACCAGTTCCTGCCCGTGTACCTCGGCCTGCTCGTCGTCGTCTGCTTCCGGTTCGCGCTCACCGCCTCGCAGCGGATGGTGCGGGACCAGGCCGGGCTGGTCTGATGCCCCCGGAACAGGAGGACGGCCACGCGGTCGTCTGTCACCTCGACGATCTGCTGGCCGCGCGGGGGATGACCCTGACCGAGCTCGCCGACCGGGTCGGTGTGACCGTCGTCAACCTCTCGGTGCTCAAGAACAACCGGGCCCGCGCGATCCGGTTCTCCACCCTCACCCGACTGTGCGAGGTGCTCGGCTGCCAGCCGGGCGACGTCTTCTCGGTGCGCACGGACTGACGATCCCCGCCCGTGCCTCACGTGATCCGGGAGTCGATCACCGCCCGGTCGCCGCGGTACCGCGAGAACCCGTACTCGACGGGTGTCCCGTCGGCCAGGCACATCAACCGTTCGATGTGGAAGATCGCCTGGCCGGGATCGATGTCGAGCAGGTCGGCCGTCCACTGGTCGGCGTTCACGGTGCTCAGGAGCAACCGTCGTGCCTCCGGCCGCGCGCCGGCCTTCCTGACGAGCACGTCCGGCACGTACTCGGTGAGCGGTTCGGCGACCAGGTCGGGGAAGCGCTCGTGCGGGACCCAGCTCGTCCGGACCCGGCTCGGTTCGCCGTCGAACGAGATGAGGCTCTCGACGAAGAAGGCGCTGCTGCCGGTCATCTCCAGGTTCCGCCGGACGGTCTCCGGCGCGGTCACCTGCTGCACGCACAGGTGCACGATGCTGAGCCGGGGCGACTCGAACACGCTGCCCCCGGCCGTCTCGCCGTAGATCGTGACCTCGTCGGACGTGCGGGCCAGGCTCACCGAGGCGACGGGCCGCACACCGAACGTGCCCGATCGCGGCGCACGGGTGAGCAGCCGTTGTTCCTTGAGCAACGCGAGGGCAGCCCGCAGGACGTTCCGCGTCGTGCCGTACAGGTCGAGCAGCTCCCACTCGTACGGCAGCGGACCGGTGAACCGCCCCGCGACGATGTCGGCCCGGATCAGGTCGGACACCTGGCGGGCCGCGTCGGAGCGTCGGTTGAACCCGATCCAGTGACCCGGTGCCGACGGAGTCGTCCCGACCCCCATGTCGGTCCAGGCAGCGGACGGGGCGAACCCCTCCGGCACGGTCCCGGTCACGAGGCCACCCCCACCGTCGACAGGTCGCCGGTCCAACCGGCCCACCGCAGGAACTCCCGGGCCAGCCGCACCGGGTAGTCGGGCGCCCGGATGTCGAGCGAGACGAACACGCGTCGGTAGAACGTCGGCCCGCCGAGCAGGTCCACTGCGATGCCGAGGTCGACGTCCGGTCGCAGATCGCCCGCGTCCATCGCCCGCTGCAGCATCGCGTTCACCCGGAGCCGCCGGTCCAGGTGCCACTCGGCCACGGCCTCGGCGACCCGCGGCTCGTGCGACGCGGTCTCCACGATGAGCGGGAGCGCCCGACCGACCGGCGTCGCGACGAGGGCGTGCACCCATCCCCGGGTGAGGCCCAGGACACCCGCGGCGATGGGGACATCCTGCACCGTCGGGATGTGCTCCTCCATCAGACGGATCACGGTCTCGGTGAGCAGGACCTCCTTGCTCGACCACCGCCGGTAGATCGTCGCCGCACCCACGCCGGCCGCGTCGGCGACGGCCCGGATCGTGAACGCCCGGGGGTCGCCCTCGGCCAGGATCTCGACACAGGCGGTGTACACGGACTCGCCGACGGCAGCGCTGCGCGGCCGGCCCCGGACCGGCGCCTCGATGCGCGTCGTGGTGCTCATGCCGCGTCCCAGTGCTCGAGGACCCGGTCCATGGCCCAGACCTCGCCGATCTTGGCGGCGATGTCGAACAGGTTCGCCTCGTGCACGCTCGGCAACCGGTCGCCGACGGCTTCGCGCACGACGATCGGGACGAAGCCGTGCTGCATGGCGTCCGTGGCGGTCGCGCGGATGCACCCGCTCGTCGACAGCCCCGCGATGAAGAGCGTGTCGACGCCGCGGGCGACCAGGTCGGCGGCCAGCGACGTGCCGAAGAACGCGCTCGGGTACTGCTTGGGCACCACGGTGTCGCCGTCGAGGGGTTCGAGCCCGTCCACGAACGCTCCCGTGGACGCGCCGGGCAGGTACGCGGCGAGTGCCGGCACCTTGCGGAAGAACACGCCGGCGTTGGACCCGTCGGCCGAGAGCGCCATCGTGGTGATCGCCACGTGCACCCCGGCTGCCCGAGCGGCGGTCGTGAGCTCCCGCATCCGCTCGACGGGTTCCTCGACCCCCGCGTAGAGCCCGCAGCCGGGGTCCACGTACGCGCGGACCGGGTCGACGACGACGAGCGCAGCGCGTCGTCCTGGCTGCAGCGTGCCGGTGAAGCCGGCTGCCGCGTAGTCCTGGTGGTCGTCGGTCATGGCGTCCTGCTTCCGTCGTGGGTGGTCGTTGCCAGGGTGAGGGTGGTCACGTGGACGCCCCCGGCTCGGGGAGGGGACCCGACCTGTCGGGCCGGAGTGGCGCCTCCCGGTCGGGAGGCCCGAACGGACCGAACGCGACGATGAGCGCCCCCAGGGCCGCGCAGCCGGCGAACGTCAGCGCCGCGGCGCGGACGCCGTCGACGAACACCTGGACGTCGCCGGACGGCAGGCTGAGCAGGCTGCCGTCGTAGGCCGCGGCCGCCTGCGCCGCGGACAGGCCGCCCGTCGCGATCGCGAGGCCGAGTGCCGTCGAGAACAGGAAGCCGGCGTTCTGCAGGGCCGACCGGATGGCGTTCGCGATGCCGCGTCGGTGCTCCGGGACGCGGGTCATCAGTGCCGACGTGCTCGGCGTCATGAACACGCCCGTGCCGACCCCGACGGCGCCGAGGCCGGTGGCGGTGACGGCGTAGGCGTCGCCGTCGGCGAGGGACACCGCGAGCACCGCGGCGCCGAGCGCGATCAGGAGCATGCCGATGGTCGACAGCGTCCGCGCGGCGACCCGGCGGGCGAGGAACCCGGCGCTCACCGCCGCGACCGTCGTGCCGATCGGCGTGGGCAGCACCCAGAGGGCGGCGTCGACGGCGTCCTTGCCGTCGACCGCCTGGAACGACAGGGAAGCCAGCAGGACCAGTGCGTAGCTGGACAGGGCGCACAGCCCGGCGGCGGAGAACAGGGTGATGGTGGTGCGGTCGCGGAAGATCGCCGGGTCGACCAGGGGGTGCGCGACCCGGCGTTGGGTCCACACGAACACTCCGCCGAGCACGACCGCGCCGGCGGTCATCGCGACGACGGGGACGGCCGACCAGCCGACCGAGCCGCCGGTCGAGACCGCACCGACGAGCAGTCCGACGGCGGCGACGGACAGGACTGACCCCGGCACGTCGAGGCGCTCGCCGGAAGGGGGACGCGTGCTGTGCGGGATCAGCCGGAGCGACCAGATGAGTCCGGCCAGTGAGATCGGCACGCCGGCGAGGAAGATCCACCGCCACCCGAACGACTCGGCGACCAGCCCGCCCACGACGGGCCCGATGACCTGGCCCACCGCGGCGACCGTGGCGTTCAGGCCGAGGCCGAGCGACAGGATCGACTCCGGGAAGACATCGGTGAGCAGCGCGGTCGTGTTGGTGACGATCGCTGCCGCCCCCACGCCCTGCACGAGTCGGGCACCGAGCAGCACCGCGGCGTCCGGGGCGAAGCCGCAGGCGAGGGAGGCGAGCAGGAAGACGAGGATGCCGGCGATGTACAGACGGCGCCGACCGACGAGGTCGGCGATGCGCCCGAAGACCAGGATGAGGGTGGTCGTGGTGAGCATGTAGCTGAGGAGCACCCAGCTGGACTGCACGGCGCTGGCGTCGAGGTCACGGCTGACGTCGGGGAGCGCGATGAGGAGCGCGCTCGAGGAGATGAAGACGAGGACGACGCTCAGGCTCGACGCGCAGAGCACCTGCCAGGCGCGTCGCCGGGCGGCGCCCTCGTCGATGGTGCGGCTACCGATCGGTCGGCCCTCGCACGGCGGACGACGGCGGCACCAGGCGGTGGTGCGTCGTGACCCGCTGGAAGGCGGCGGCCGCGGACAGCACGAGGCGGTCGTCCCACGGCCGCGCGACGAGCTGCACGCCGACGGGCAGGCCGTCCGGCGCGGTGCCCGCCGGCATCATCAGCGCGGGGAACCCCACGTAGTCGAACAGCCGGGTGTTCCGGGGGATGACGTCGTGCAGGTTGAACCGCTCGCCGTCGACCGACATCGTCAGGTCGTCGAGCCGCGGGGCGGTGGCGCCGATCCCGGGGGTGAGCACCACGTCCACGCCGGCTTCGTCCATCCGCGCGACCATCGCGGCCTGCACGAGCGGGCGACGGCGGAGTGCCCGGAGGTAGTCCGCCGCGGTCGGCAGGAACGACACGTCGAACCGGGCGCGGGTGCCGGCGTCGAACAGGTCGGCCGTGTCGGCGTTGGCCTCCTGGTTCGCGGCGAGCTCCCCGTAGAACACCGTCCAGCACTCGGAGTCGATCGACTCCAGGTCGTCGAACTCGATCGGCACGAGTGTCGCGCCGAGCTCGCGGAAGCGCTCGACCGCCGCAGCGTGTGCGTCGAGCACCGCGCGGTCGACGCGTTCGGTGAACCAGTCGAGCGGGACCCCGATCCGGAGCCCCTCGACCCGTTCGGGCGCGGCCTCGATGAGCGGAACGGTGGGGAACGTCGTCGGGTCCTCGCCGTCGGAACCGGCGATGACCGCCAGGACGAGGGCGAGGTCCTCGGCCGAGCGTGCCATCGGGCCGACGTGGTCGAGCGTCCACGACAGGCTCGCGACCCCGGTGCGCGGCACGAGGCCGTACGTCGGCTTGATGCCCGTGGTCCCGCAGAGGGCGGACGGGACGCGGATCGATCCGCCGGTGTCGGACCCGAGCGCGAGCGGGACGATCCGGGCGGCCAGCGCCGAACCCGACCCGGTCGAGGAGCCACCGGTCCAGCGCTCGGGGTCCCACGGGTTCCGCACGGCGCCGTACCGGGCGTTGTGCGGCCCGCCGCAGGCGAACTCGGTGGTGGCCGCCGTGAACACCGGGATCGCGCCGGCGGAGCGGAGCCGAGCCACGACGGTGGCGTCCTTCGGGGCCACACGGTCACCGGTCTGGAGCGAGCCGCTCGTGACGATCGTCCCCGCGACGTCGATGATGTCCTTCACCGCGAACGGGATCCCCTCGAGCGGTCGGGCCTCGCCGTCCGCCCAGCGGCGGGTGGACTCGGCGGCGGCTTCCTCGGCCCCCTGCACCAGGCGCAGGACGGCGTCCGACCAGACGTCGTCGCTCGTCCAGTGCGGGGCGAGTGCGGCGAGGACCTCGGAAGGGGTCGTGGTGCCGGACCGGTACGCGGCGAGGAGTTCGACGACCGAGGCGCCAGCGGGGTCGGTGGCAGCCCGGCACACCGCCAGGTCGTCGTCCGGACCGGCAGCGGTCGGCGCCGGGGCCCCGTCGATCGCCGCGCCGAGGAGCCGGCCGAACAGCTGCGCGCTGTGAGCCGGTTCCGCGGGCAGCGCCGACGGAGCCGCGGGCAACGGGTTCGCGCGACTCGCGGCCAGCGCGCGGTCGAGCTGCGGTGCGATGGTGCCGCGGACCAGGGCGGCGACGTCCGTCACGCGGGGACCGCCGCCGCTGCGTGGGCGTCGGCGAGGTACCGGAACACCCCGGGCTGCCGGTCACGTCCGAGCGGGAAGTCCCGGCGGGCTGCCGCGACCTCGCCGACGTCGATGGTGGCCCGGATGATCGGTCCCGCCTGGTGGGCGGGGGCCGAGACGACCAGGTCACCCCGTGGTGAGACGACCGAGGACCGACCGAAGTAGCTGACGGTCTTGCCGTCGACGGTCTCTTCGCCGCCGCGGTTCGGGGCGAGGACCCACGTCTGCGTCTCGAGCGCGCGGACCTGCAGTTCCTGGGTGAACAGGGTCTCGCGGAAGCCCATCGACGACACGAGCACGAGCATCACCTCGGCCCCGGCGGCACGTGACGCGAGCCAGTACTCGGGGAAGCTCCGGTCGTAGCAGATGAGCATGCCGAAGCGGGTGCCGAGCGCGTCGAAGACGACCGGTCCGGCACCGGCGGCGAAGTAGTGCTTCTCGTCGACGTCGGAGATCGCGTTCGTCGGGATCGACGTCTTGCGGTACGACGCCACGCGGTCGCCGTGCACGTCGGTGCCGTGCACGAGCGTGCCGTCGGCGTCGATGAGCACCGCGCTGTTGTACTGCGCGTCGCCCGCGTCCTCGTAGAGACCGAAGGCGACGGCGGTGCCCAGACGCTTCGCCGCGCTCGCGAAGCGGGCGGTCGCCGGACCGGGGACGGGCTGTGCCCAGGACTTCCGGCTGTCGTTGACCACGCCGCAGAAGTAGGGCGTGGTGCAGAGCTCGGGGAACACGACCAGGTCGGCACCCTCCGCGGCCTGCTCGAACAGGGTGATGAGTTCGTCGAGTGCGGTGTCGCCGTCAGCGGGGGTCTCGCCGGCCTGGACGACCGCGACCTCGATGACCGGTCGGCTCGCGGCGGCGCTCATGCGGTGACCGCGCTCGGAGCAGCGGACGCGACGCCCTCGCGGGTGCGCATCAGCGGCTGGATGCGGGTGCCGAAGTCGTCCATCCCCTGCAGGAAGTCGTCGAACACCAGCATGATGCCCTTGGTGCCCTCGACGGCGGCGGCTTCGTCGAGCATCGCGGCGACGTGCTCGTAGGAGCCGACGAGCGTACCCATGTTCATGTTGACGGCCCCCTCGGGCAGCGAGATCCGCTTGGCCGTGTTGCCGTCCTCGCCCTCGGTATCGGTGAGCGCCTGGCCGGTCATCCAGGCGATCGCCTCGACGTCGACCCCGTCGCTGTACCGCTCCCACTTCGCCTGGGCGGCCTCGTCGGTCTCGTCGGCGATCACCATGAAGAGCACGTAGGAGCCGACGTCACGGCCGGTCTTCTCGCGTGCCTCGAGCAGGGCCTGGTTCTGTTCGGCGTAGGCGGTCGGGGTGTTCACACCGACGCCCATCGAGAAGTTGTAGTCCGAGTACTCCGCGGCGAACGCCATGCCCTGCGACGACTGACCGGCCGAGACGATCGGGATGTGCGACGTCGGTCGCGGCAGCATCCGGCAGTCGTCCATCTGGAAGTACTCGCCGTGGAAGTCGCTCCGGCCGGTCTCCCACAGCTCCTTCATCACCTGCATGTACTCGGTCTGGTACGCGTAGCGGCGCTTGAAGTGCACCTCGTCGCCCGGCCACAGGCCCATCTGGTCGTACTCCGCCTTCTGCCACCCGGCGACCAGGTTCAGCCCGAAGCGGCCGTGCGAGATCGAGTCGACGGTCGCCGCCATGCGTGCCGCGATCGCCGGCGGGATGGTGAGGACCGCGGTCGTCGCGAACAGGCGGATCCGTTCGGTGCGGGCGGCGAGACCGGCCATCAGGGTGAAGGACTCGAGGTTCTCGTCCCAGAAGCCGCTCGGGCCACCGAAGCCGCGCAGCTTGATCATCGACAGGGCGAAGTCGAAGCCGTACGCCTCGGCCTTCTGCACGATCTCGAGGTTCAGGTCGAACGACGGCTTGTACTGGGGCGACGTGGTGGAGATGAGCCAGCCGTTGCTGCCGATCGGGATGAAGACTCCGATGTCCATGGGGAACTCGCTTTCTGTGGTGGGTGTCGAAGGGGGAGCAGGGTCAGGGACGCTTCGCGGCGGCCTTGGCGGCGGTCGCGACGGAGTGCCGCCGGATGGTCTGCGAGACGGCGACGGCGACGATGAGGGCGCCGCCGTAGAAGAGCTGCTGCACGAAGTTGTCGGCGCCGAGCATCTGCAGACCGACCACGCCGGAGAACAGGAAGTACACGGCGATGAACGTGCCGATCGCGTTGAAGCGCCCCGGGACGATCGCGGTCGCACCGAGGTAGCAGGCGGCGAACGCGGGGAGCAGGAACGACTGTCCGCTCGACGGGTCGGCGCCGCCGAGGGTGCCGGCGTAGACGACCCCGGCCACCGCGGCGGTGAAGCCGGCGCCCACGAACGCACCGACCCGGAGCCGTCGGACGTTCAGCCCGGAGAGTTCCGCGACGGTGCGGCCGGTACCGACGAACAGCAGCCGTCGGCCGACCGGGGTGGCGCTCAGGACGACCAGGACGACGACCGTGGCGATGAGGCCGTAGACGAACGCGAGCGGCAGGCCTGCGAGCCCGCGCCACCCGACCGTGGCCTGCACGAGTGCCGGGTCGATGCCCGTCACCGAGGACGACACGCTCATCCACTGGATGATCCCGATCATGAAGGTCGACGTGCCGAGGGTGACGATGAACGAGTCGATGCGGAACCCGACGGTCAGCAGCCCGTTGACCAGGCCCACGACGACGCCGATGACCAGGCCTGCGGCGATCGCGGGCACGAGCGGGACGTCCATCTTCGCGTTGAGCACGGCGATGGTCATCGCGGAGAGCGACATCGTCGAGGCGCCGGACAGGTCGAACTCACCGGCGGTGAGCGGGAACAGGAACCCGAGCGCCAGGATGAGCAGCACCGACTGGGACCCGAGGATGTTCTGCAGGTTGCCGAGGGTCGGGTACGTGTCGGGCAGCGCGATGCTGAACGCGATGACGATGACGAGCCAGGCGCCGAGCAGCGCGTACCGCTCGGTGTGTCCCCACGAGAAGCGCGGGCGGGTCGGACGGACGATCGAGGTCTCGAGGACGGGGTCGGCGGTGGTGGACATCAGGCGTTCTCCTTGACTGCGGAGGAGGCATCGGGGGAGGACGAGCCCGCGGGGGACGGGGACCCGGTGGGTGACGCCTGGGCATCTCGGTCGACGAGGCTCGCCACGACCGCGGCCGCGATGACGTCGCGGTCGACGCGGTCGTCGGTCAGCACGTCGTGCACGCGACCCTGGGCGAGGACGACGACGCGGTCGCAGACCTGCGCGAGCTGGTCGTAGTCGGTGGAGGCGCAGACGATCGTGACGCCCTGCTCGGCGCTCCGGCGGAGCATCGAGAAGATCGCGGCGCGTGCCCCGACGTCGATGCCCTGGGTCGGCTCCTGCAGCAGCACGAGCCTCGGGGCGTCCTGCATCCACTTGGCCAGGACGGCCTTCTGCTGGTTGCCGCCGGACAGCGTGCCGAACAGGGCGGCCGGGTCGGCTGGTCGGACGTCGTAGTCGCGGACGAGTCCCGCGACGTGGGCGCGTTCCCGCGCGGGCGAGAGGCCGAGCAGCCCGCGGAGCTTCCCGAGGACGGGGAGCGTGACGTTCTGCTCGACGGACAGGGTGAGCGCCCCGCCCTCGCGCTTGCGGTCGGCGGGGACGTAGACGACGCCGCGGGCGATCGAGGAACCGGGCGTCACCCGCGTCAGGTCGACCGGAGCGGGTGTCGCCCCGTCGTGCCGCACGGTGAGCGAGCCCGTCGCGGGGCGTGCCCCGTACAGGCCGGGCAGCACGTCCTCGACACCGGAGCCGGCGAGCCCGGTGATGCCGACGACCTCGCCGTCCGCCACGTCGAACGACAGACCGTCGACGACGCCGACCCGCAGGTCCCGCACCGTCACGACGGCGTCGCCGGTGGTCGCCGGGCGCGGAGTCCTGGCGGCGGGACCGTCCAGTCCGCGTCCGACGATGAGGGAGACGAGCTCGTCCGCCGTCGTCGTGGCGGTGTCCCGGTGCGCCTGGACCCGGCCGGCCCGCAGGACGGTGACACGGTCGGCGTGTTCGAGGACCTCGGACATGTCGTGCGACACCAGCAGCGCCGAGGTGCGGCCGTCCGCGACCAGGTCCTGCACGACCCGGAAGAGCAGGTCGGCGTCCTCCTTCGGCAGGAAGACCGTCGGCTCGTCGAGCACGATGAGCGCCCGGTCGTCGCCCAGCTCGGCGACGGCCCGCAGGATCGCGACGAGCGCCTTCTGGGTGTCGGTGAGTTCGTCGATCCGGGCCCGTGGGTCGATGTCGACCCCGTACCGCGCGAACAGCTCGGCCGCGGCACGGTGCTCGGCGCCCCAGCGGACGAAGGGTCCACGCCCGGCCACCACGGTCGCGAGCCGCAGGTTCTCGGTCACACCGAGCGAGGGGACGAGTGCGAGGTCCTGGTGGACGAAGCTGATCCCCACACGGCGGAAGTACCCGGGAGGCACCGGTAGTGGCAGCCGGGCGCCACGGACCTCGATCGTCGCGCCCGGTTCCGGCGCGTAGGTGCCGGACAGGACCTTGATGAGGGTCGACTTGCCGGAGCCGTTCTCGCCGAGCAGCGCGTGCACCTGGCCCGGCAGGACCTCGAGGTCGACGTCGTCGAGTGCGGTCAGCCCGCCGAAGCGCTTCGTGAGCCCGCTGATCCGCAGGACCGGCGCGGTGTCCGCACCCGTCCCGACGACCGCAGCCGACGATGCGGAGCCGAGCCGAGCCTCCCGGGTGGCGGTCACTCGGCCGCGCCCCAGATCGCTTCGTACCCGGTCTTGTACGCGTCGCCGTAGCCCTTGCTCGGCGCCGGCGGCGTGCCGGTCGCGTCGACGTTGTCCTTCGTGAAGACCTTGAGCGGGGTCTTCTCGTCGCCGTCCTCGATGATCGGCGTGCCGGTCAGGACACGGCCGGCCTGGTCGAGGGTCGCGTACGCGAGCCACTCCATGTTCTCGCCGATGTCCATCGTGAGGACGGTGCCCTCCTGCAGGATCTTCAGCACCGCGGGGGTGCCGTTGTACGAGGAGGTGAAGACCTGGCCGGTCTTGCCGGCAGCGGTCACGCCGGCCTCGACGTACAGCGTCATCGAGTCGTAGACCGGCAGGACGTAGTCGAGGTTCGGGTCGGACTGCACGGCGGACTGCACCGTCGACGAGATCTTCGTCGCCCAGTCGGCGACGGGGACGTTGGTCACCTTCACCTTGCAGCCGTCGCACTGCGCCTCGAACTCGTCCTGCATCGCCGTGACGATGCCGTCGGACGGGGGCACCTCGGACGACGTGATGATGAGGACGTCGCCCTGACCCTTGGTCTCCTTGATGGCCCAGTCGGCGTTGAGCTTCGCGGCTTCGTGGAACGGGGCGGTCACCTGTGCGGCCACGAGCCCCTGCAGCTGGTCCGGCAGCGCTTGCCCGGTCTGGTAGGTGTGGCTGATCAGCACGGGGATCCCCGCTGCCTTCGCACGCTTCAGTGCCGGGACGATCAGTTCGCCGTTGACACCCTGCGCCAGCACGATGATGTCGGCTCCGCGGCTGATCGCCTGATCGATGCCGGCGGAGTGCTCGGTGGGTGTGCCCTGGTTCGTGTACTCGATCCACTTGGCGCCGTACTGCTCGGCGACCTTCTCGCCGGCCTCGTCGACCGCGGTGATGAACGGGACGGCTGACGAGTTCGGGATGTTGAAGATCGTCTTGCCGGCGATCCCCGACATGTCGAAGCGCGCGCCCTCGAAGGTGAACGCCGGGTCGACGCTGGCGGCCTCGATCTGGCTCGTGGCGTGCTCGACGCCGGCGGTGACGTCACCGGAGCTCGTCGACGCGGTCGAGGTGGCGGAGCACGCGGACAGGAAGAGCACGCCGGAGATCGCGGCGGCGAGGAGCACGGGACGCGACGGACGCGTTCGGGACGGAGCGGGGGACGACATCGGTCGGGGACCTCCTGGACGGGTGGAGCAGGGAAGGTGCGGGGGGGCGGGGGAAGCCGGTGCGGGGACGGGCGGCGGGGACCCCGAAGGCCCCGCGGCGCGGGGTGGAGCGTGCAAGGGAGCCGGGGACGGGCGGCGGGGCATCGGATCGGGGCGGGGCCGACGTGTGGCGGATCGCCGGTGACGCCGGCCGCTGCAGTGGGGCTGATGCGAATGTAACGGCCAGGGCGTGCCGACAGAGGGTCGCCCGGTAACGGTCCTGTTAGGCGTTTGTTTCGCTGGTGTTAGGCCACCTGCGGCGCCCGACGCGGAGGGTCGTCCGCCCCACGGATCCGGGGCGGACGACTGCGCCACCGACCCGCGTGCAG
Source organism: Curtobacterium flaccumfaciens UCD-AKU (assembly GCF_000349565.1). Lineage (GTDB taxonomy): Bacteria > Actinomycetota > Actinomycetes > Actinomycetales > Microbacteriaceae > Curtobacterium > Curtobacterium poinsettiae. Next base: position 18,740 of record NZ_KB714612.1, on the reverse strand, counting down.
GGGCGGATCCGGGCGGTGACGGGCCGGCGACGGCGGGGCGAAACACGCCGGACCCATCCGAGGCGACTTCCGGAAACGGCGCTCTCACAATCCGGCGCGGTCAGTGGGGACGACGCCTGGCGGAATGGCGGAGCGGCCCGGACGCGCAGCCCCGCTGACCGGGACATTCGGGTGCCGCAGGGCCGGGGCAGCTGGCGTAACCCAGCCGATACGGACGCGGTACGGCGGCGAAACGAACGAGCGGTGGACTGCACCAAGCACCCACCACCCGCCCATCGACAGGAGCACCCCGATGATCACCACCGTCGTCGCCGGCAACCCCAAGCCGGCCTCACGGACACTCGACGCCGCGACGGTCGTGCTCGAGCGGCTCACCGGCCGGGCCCCGGACCACGTCGTCGACGTCATCGACCTCGGTGCCGGACTGCTCGGCTGGGGCGACCCCGCCGTCTCGGACGCCGTCCGCACCGTCGCCGGCTCCGACCTCGTCGTCGTCGCGTCGCCGACGTTCAAGGCGACGTACACCGGCGTGCTCAAGCTGTTCCTCGACCAGTTCGGCACCGGCGACGGACTCGCCGGCGTCGTCGCGGTGCCGCTCATGCTCGGTGCCGGTCCAGCGCACGCCCTCGCTCCGGAGGTCTTCCTCAAACCGGTGCTGGTCGAACTCGGCGCGACCGTCGTCGCCCCAGCCCTGTACCTGAACGACAAGCACTACTCGGACCCCGCATCGACCGACGTGTGGCTCGCCCGCTGGCAGGACGTCGTCCTCGCCGCCGCCGCTCACCAGGAAGGAACCGCGTCATGATCAGCCCCTACTCCACCGAGGCCCCGGACCGCTCCGCGCTCAAGCAGGCGTTCTCCGGGTTCCCGTGCGGTGTCGCCGCGCTCTCCGCCGTCGTCGACGGCGAACCGACCGTGCTCGTCGCGTCCTCGTTCACGGTCGGCGTCTCACAGGACCCACCGCTCGTGATGTTCGCCGTGCAGCACACGTCGACCACGTGGCCGGTACTCCGCGACGCCGGCACGATCGGGGTCTCGATCCTCGGTGAGGGGCACGCGCAGGTCACCCGGCAGCTCGCATCGCGGGACAAGTCGATCCGGTTCGTCGGTGTCGACACGACGGTCGCCGAGACGGGCGCGGTGTTCCTGCAGGGGGCGCCGATCTGGCTGGAGTGCTCGGTCGAGCACACCTACCCGGCCGGCGACCACGACATCGTGGTGCTCCGGGTGCTCGGACTCATGTCCGACTTCGCGCACAATCCGCTGGTCTGGCACCGGTCCGCCTTCGCGACGCTGACCGCCTGACCGGCGCCGGGCAACGGACGGGAGGCCCGCCCCACGTGAGCAGGTCTGCTCACGCTGGGCGGGCCTCCCGTCCGGGGCAGCCGGGTGCGCCGGGTGCGCCGGGTGCGCCGGGTGCGCTGGGCCTGCCGGTCCTGCGGCGTCAGCCGCGCAGCGCCTCCGACAGCTTCACGCGACTGCCGGTGCGGAGCAGCGCGTTCTCGTAGACGCGGGCACCGATGACCACGACCGCGACCACCGAAGCGGCGACGATGACGAGCGACAGGATCGGCTCCCACCACTCGGCCGTCCCCAGGAAGATCCGCATCGGCATGCCGATCGGGGCGCTGAACGGCACGTACGACATGATGCCGAGGATCGTCGGGTTGTCGTACGCGACGATGATCAGGAAGTACGGGATCATCACGAGCATCATCACCGGGGTGGTGACGCTGCCGACGTCCTCCTGCCGGGACACCAGCACGGCGGCGGCCGCGAACAGGGACGCCAGCAGCACGAACCCGATCGCGAAGAAGCCGATGAACCACAGGATGCTCGGGCCGAGCATCGCGAACGTGTTGTCCTGCCCGGTCACCGCCAGGGTGACGATGGCGGCGACGGCCACCGCGACGATCTGGGCGAACGCCATGATGCTGTTGCCGAGCACCTTGCCGGCGAGCAGCGCCCGGGCCGGGATCGCGGACATCAGGATCTCGACCACCCGCGTCGACTTCTCCTCGACCACGCTCTGCGCGATCGACTGGCCGAACGTCACCGCCGACGCGAAGTACACGACGCCGAACGCGATCGCGATGAGGTAGACCAGCCCACCCGGCAGCGCGTCCGGGTCGAGCAGCTCGATGCGCGGGGTGACGCTCAACGCCGAGACGACCTCGGACGGGGCCTCGTCGAGCCCGACGACCTTGTAGCCGAGCGGGTCGTCCGACGGCACGATCGCGGCGTCGACGTCGCCCTTCGTGACGAGCCGTTCGGCGTCGTCGACCGATGCCGACTTCGTGACGTCGAGCCCACTGGTGGTCGGCAGCGCGACACCGTCGACGACCGCGACCGCGGTGGTGTCGTCGGCGGTGGCCTTGCTCACGATCCCGCCGACGACGATCGAGGCGACCACCATGCCGATCAGGATGAGTGCCGAGACCACGAAGGCCTTGCTGCGGATGCGTGCCTGGATCTCGCGAGCGGAGACGAGCCGCACGGCCTGCACGAAGGAGCTGTTCATCGGACGACCTCCCGGAAGACCTCGCTGAGCCGCGGCACCCGCGGCGAGAACGACCCGACGGAGCCGTGCTGGACGGCACGCTGCAGGACGCGCTGGGCGGTGGCGGCGTCGGCCTCGAAGACCGCGTAGCCGCCGTCGAACTCCCGCACGGCCACACCCGGCTCGTCGCGGAGCCAGGCGACGTCGCCGTCGACCAGCAGCTCCCACGCGGCGGGGCCGGCCTGCTTGCGGAGTTCCTCCTGCGGACCGGCGGCGCGGATCGTGCCACCGGCGATGACCACGACGTCGTCGCACAGCCGTTCGACCACGTCGAGCTGGTGGCTCGAGAACAGCACCGGGACGCCACGGGCGGCGGTCTCGCGCAGGACACCGAGCACCGTGTCGACGGCCATCGGGTCGAGGCCCGAGAACGGCTCGTCGAGCACGAGCACCTCGGGGTCGTGGGCCAGCGCCGCCGCGATCTGCACGCGCTGCTGGTTGCCGAGCGAGAGCTTCTCGACGGCGTCGCCTGCGTGCTGCGTGAGCTCGAGTCGTTCGAGCAGTTCGCCGGTGCGGGTCGTCGCGGTGCGCTTGTCGACGCCGTGCAGCCGGGCCAGGTAGGTGATCTGCTCGGCCACCGGCATCTTCGGGTACAGGCCGCGTTCCTCGGGCATGTAGCCGAAGCGGCGGCGGTCGGCGGGACGGACCGCGGTGCCGTCGATCGAGACCGTGCCCGCGTCGGCCTGGAGCACGCCGAGCATGATGCGCATGGTGGTGGTCTTGCCGGCGCCGTTGCCGCCGACGAAGCCGGTGAGGCGGCCGCTGCCGACCGTGAACCCCACGTCGTCGAGCACCTGGCGGTCACCGAAGTGCTTGGTCACCCCTTCGATGGTGAGCATGTCGTTCCCCTTCGTCACGACGCTGGTCGTCGCTGCGTCCGACGCTATTGGCCGGGAGGCACGCCCCGCCTCCGCCGCCGGGCGGGACTTGGGCGGGGGGTCGGCTCCACCGCGTGGGGGAGGAGCGTGCGGGGTGGGTGCGGGGTGCGGGGTGCGGGGTGCGTGCGTCGAGTCGGCACGGTGCGGGCCTGTTCGGCTGGTGCGGGTTTGGTTGCTCGGTGCGTCGTGGTGGCGGGGCACGGTGCGGTCGACGCTGCACGGGTTGAACGATGGCGCACGGTGCGGGCGTGGGGTGCGGTGGTGGGCACTGTGCGGGCTTGTTGGGCTGGTGCGGGTTTGGTTGCTCGGTGCGTCGTGCTGGCGGGGCACGGTGCGGTCAAGGCCGCACGGGTTGAACGATGGCGCACGGTGCGGCGATGTCTGCGAACTCGGCACCGTGCGGACTTGTCCCGCCGGTGCCGGATCGGTCGGGCTCGGTCAGCCGGCGACGCCGTGCTCGAACGCCCAGACGACCGCCTGGATCCGGTCGCGCAGTGCGAGCTTCTGCAGCACGTTCGACACGTGGGTCTTCACGGTGGCATCCCCGACGTAGAGCTCGGCGGCGATCTCCGCGTTGCTCAGGCCTCGGGCGAGGAGCCGCAGCACCTCGGTCTCCCGCTCGGTGAGCCCGGCGGCGGTGAGCGCATCCCGGCCGGACGTCGCTGCCGTCGCGGTGGTCGCCGGCTCGGGCCGGGTCTCCGGCAGCGTCGTCGCCGTCGCCCGGCTGATCACCCGCCGCGTGACGTCCGGCGCGAGCAGGGCGTCCCCGGCGGCGACGGTCCGCACCGCGTCGATCAGCCGCTCGGGGGAGGCGTTCTTCAGCAGGAACCCGCTCGCTCCCGCCTCGAGCGCCTGGAACAGTGCATCGTCGCTGTCGAACGTCGTGAGGATGAGCACCGCCGGCGGGTCCGGCAGCGCCGCGATCCGCCGCGCGGCCTCGAGCCCGTCGACGCCGGGCATCTGCACGTCGAGGCAGACCACGTCGGGGCGAAGCGCCTGCACGGCCTCGACCGCCCGCGCTCCGTCCGAGGCCTCTCCGACCACCCGGAAGCCCGGCTCGGACTCCAGGATCACGCGGAACCCGGCACGGACGAGTTCCTGGTCGTCGGCCAGCACGATGGTCAGGTCGGCCGTCCCGTTCACGTCGTCGGCAGCCATGCACGCACCAGGTAGCCTCCCCGGGCGCGTGGCCCGATCTCGATCCGTCCGTCCACGGCGTCGACGCGTTCCCGCATCCCGACGTGTCCGAGCCCGCTGCCGGAGGTGCTCCGGGCTGCACGGGCACCGAGTCCATCGTCCGCGACCTCGACCTCGACGCTGTCGTCCAGGTACCGCAGCCGGACGTCGGCGCGGGCGGTCGGTCCGGCGTGCTTCAGGATGTTCGTCACCGCTTCCTGCACGATCCGGTACGCCACGGCGGCCACCGTCGGTGGCACCGGGCGCTCGGTACCCACGACGACGTACTCGGCGGGGTGGCCGGCCACCCGGGCCGACTCGGCCAGTTCGGCAATCCGCGTGATGCCCTCGGTGCTCGGCCCGTCGCCACCGGTCGTCCCGCCGCCGGCCGCATCGTCGTCGGAGCGCAGGGTACCGAGCATCCGCCGCAGCTCCTCCACCGCGGTACGGGCGTTCTCCTCCACCACCTCGAGCGATGCGGACGCCTGCCCCGGGTCGCGGTCGAGCACGCGCCGTGCCGCACCCGCCTGCACACCCATCAGCGACACGTGGTGGGCGACGACGTCGTGCAGCTCGCGGGCGATCCGCACCCGCTCGATCGTGACCGCTTGCGCGGCCGACCGTTCCCGCTCCGCGGCGAGTTCGGCGGTGCGCTCGGCGAGCTGGTGCCGCGCGACGGCGGAGGCCCAGGCGCGGTTGCCGGCGTACCAGGCGGCGCCGAAGTAGATCACGTTGATGAAGATGTTGAGCAGCGAGATCGCCACGTACGGCGCCACGGGCGAGTCCGTGTCGTTCGGCAGGGAGTTCGGTGACGCCCACCCGAACGAGATCGCGATGAACAGCCACGCGAACATGCCACCGATGACGACCCAGCGCACCGCTTCCGACCGGACACGGTCCGAGCACCACGCTCCGACCGTGTACAGCGCGATGAAGAGCGTGAAGTTGACGAGGAAGACCTCGGGGACACGGAGCAGCTGCGTCGCGGCGAACGCCACCGCCGACACCAACGCCACCGACATGGGGAACCGTCGGCGGAACGCGATCGGTGCCGCGTTCGCGACGATCATCAGGGCCGAGACCCACCAGACGGCCTGGTCGTCGCCGTACGTGCCGGCCGACCCGTACAGGAACGTCGTGAGCGCGAGCCCACCGGCCAGCACCACGGCGAGCACCGTGTCCTGTCGGTACTCGTGCCGCCCCACCGGCAGTCGCGACCACTCCGCCGTCGTCCCCACTCGCGAAACGCTAGCGGAATCCCGGTGCGATGTCGCCATCACGCTGGACTGCTCGGCGTCCGCTCGCTTCACGGTGCTCTGGTCACCCGTCGGGTTCGGCGATCGCCAGGATGACGGCGACGTGCCGCTCGAACGCATCTCGTCCTGCGTCGGTGAGGGCGAGCCAGCTCCTCGTGCTCCGCCCCACGCGAAGCCTGCGGACGCGGAGGAACCCCGCCTCGCCCAGAACCGCCGCTGCTTGGGACAGTGTTGAGTCGCTGACCTCGAGTGCGTCCCGGACGACACCGAACTCCGCTTCGTCCACCGTCCTGAGCAGGGCGAGCAGTGAGAACCGCACCGGCGAGTGGATCCGGTCGTCGAGTTCGTGCCGAGGGTGGGCGCCGCTCGTCATCGGCGCCGCGGCCGAGCCTGCGCTGCCGCCACGATGAGTGGAGCTGCGACGACGAGCGAGGTCGCTCCCCATGCCATCAGCGACGTCGACCCGTCGAGTCCTCGGAGCACCGCGGCGTCGAGCGGAGCAACGGCGAGGACGTAGAGGACGCCGGTTGCGACCCAGGCGACTGTCATCAGTCGGTTGCCTCCGCGGGGGACGACCCGCCGGGTACTCGCGACGAGCCACAGTGCGATGACGGCGACAGCGGCAATCGCGAGGACGGGCAGCCGCGGGGCACCCAGCCCCTCGGCCACGAACACGAAGGACGCGACCAGGGCGGCACTGCACAGGAACACCGGCGTCTGCCAGCCGCGCCCTTGCCTGAGGCGAGTCCCGGCTGCAGCTCCTCGAGTGGAAGTGTTCATGTTCACAGATGGTAAACGTGAAACTGCCGCATGCGCGGATGTCCCAGTGGAACCGCAGCTTCGGGGCGAAGAGGTCGGCCAGTGCGCGACGAGAGTAGCCTCCCGCCAACGAGCAGGGGAGACGCCATGCAGTTCCTCGTCAACGTCATCGACGACGGCCAGGCCGCCGCCGTCGGCAACACGTACTCCGCGACCGACGCCGAAGCCGCCGCGGTCGACTCCTTCAACCAACGGATGGCCGACGCGATCGTGTTCGCGGCCGGCGTCTCCGCACCGGCCGACGCCACCCTGGTCGACGCCCGTGCAGGTGCGGGCGACGCGGCCACCGGCCCCGCGACGGCCGGGCGCGCCACGACCGGACCCGCGACCGCCACCGACGAGTACGTCGCCGGCTTCTGGGTCATGGAGCTCCCGGACGCCGAGACGGCGGCCCGGGTGGCGCACCAGGCGTCGCAGGCGTGCAACCGGAAGATCGAGCTCCGCCCGCTGCTCTGACGGCACGGACCCCACCCGGCCGACGGACCACCGCGGGGACGGCGCTCGCCGCGGTCACGACGGCCCCGACCACGAACGTCGCGACGAACCCGATCGCACCGACGAGCGCTCCGGCACCCGCCGCGCCGACGGCCTGCCCGAGCACGAGTGCGACGAACAGCATCGACGTGCCGGCCGACGACCGCTCGGAGTCGATCTCGGTCGTCCACGCGATCAGCGCCCCGGTCGCCGCCGTGTAGCCCCAACCGAACACGGCACACGCCAGCAGTGCTGCGACCGTCGACTGCGGCAAGGCCCCCAGCACGACGACGGCGACGGCGACCGAGCCCGCCGTGACCGCCCAGAGGGTCCGGGCGTGCAGTCCGTTCGTCCACCGCGCAGTGACCACGACGGCCGCTCCGCCGACCCCGAGCGCGATCCAGGCCGACACCGAGACCACGACCGACGCACCGGCGTCCACCAGGGCCGAACGACCGTAGGTCCAGACGACGGCGGACCCGGCCCCGAACAGCAGCGCCAGCACGATGACCCCTCGGTGCGCCGCGAACCACGGAGCACCGGGCAGCGGGGGCCGGGATGCCGCCGCACCACCCCGGGACACCACGAGCAACAGGGTTCCGACGGCCAGGGCGAACACCGCGGACACCGCCCAGGCCGTCCGCCAGTCGGGCAGCAGCACGAGCGCGAGGACCCCGGCGCCCACGAGCCCCGGTCCGGTGCCGGCGTTCACGACCGCCTGCGCTCGACCGAGCAACGCGGACGGCACCTGCTCCGCGACGAGTCGCACGAGTGCGGGGGACGCGAGCCCGGCGCCTGCCGACGCGAGCACTGCGCTGACACCGAACGGCACCGGACCGTCGGCGGTGGCCATGGCGATCGCACCGACCCCCGCCACCAGCGTGGCAACCGCGACGAGGACCCGGGGCATCCGTGCGGCGAGCAGGAACCCGGCGACCGCACCGACGCAGTACAGCGCCGAGGCGCCCGACGAGACCCATCCGGCGGCGTCGGACCGGAGCCCCAGGTCGCGTTGCACGTCGGGCAGGAACAGCCCGTACGCCAGCCGCACCAGGCCGTAGGTGGCCGCGATCAGGCCGAGTCCGCTCACGAGGAGCAGTCGATGTCGCAACGAAAACGATCGTTTCACTTTTCAGACCCTAGGGTGCTGTCATGGTGATGCGCCCAGGAACCGAGCAACGGCTGCTCGACGCCGCCGAGGAGCTCTTCTTCTCGCAGGGGATCGCCGCCACCCCGATCGACGCCGTCCTCGAACGGGCCGGGGTCTCGACGGCGACGCTCTACCGCGGCTACGCGAGCAAGGAGGCACTCGTCGCCGCGGCGCTCACCCGTCGCCACGACGACTGGATCGCCACCTGGGACCGTGCGGTCGCCGCCGAACGGGACGACCTGGGCCGGCTGCTGGCCGTGTTCGACGCCCTCGACGACTACCGCTCGACGCCCACGGGCTCCCGCTGGTGCGCCTTCCTCGGCACCGCCGCCGAGTACGCGGACGCGCCCGCCGAGGTCCGGCAGGTCCTGGACCTCGAGACCACCACGTTGCGGCAGCGGCTCGTGTCGCGGGCCGCGCCGGTGGTCGGTCCCCGTGCCGAGGCCCTCGCCGACCAGCTGCTCCTCATCGTCTCCGGTTCCCTTGCGATGCGGTTGCGCGACCCCGCGCTCGACACGACGACGGCACGGTCCGTCGCCGCGTCCCTCATACGGGAACACACCACCCCCGACGGAACGGCGCCCACCCCATGACCCGATCGCGTGCTGCCACGATCACCCGCCGCTCCCTGCTGATCGGCGGGACGGGCGTCGTCGCCGCCGGAGCCGTGGCCGAGGCGATCAACCTCGGACTGCTGCCCGGGCGCTCGACCATGTACCGGGTCCTCGGTCTGGACGGCACCGACGGCACGGTCCCCGACGTCGAGCCCGTCCCCACGACCTCCGGCACCTTCGTGTCGGCGGCGCGGAAGGGCCGCACCGTCGGCTGGACGATCGCGGCACCGGCGTCCGACACCCCCTTGCCGGTGGCGGTCGCCCTGCACGGGTACGGCGACGACCACACCTCGTTCTTCGGGCGCAGCCTGGGCTACGACCGGTTCCTCGCGGCGCACGTGGCCGCCGGCGGAGCCCCGTTCGCGATCGCCTCGATCGACGGCGGCAACCGGTACTGGCACCCACGAGCCGACGGGGACGACCCCGCCGCGATGGTCGTCGACGAGTTCCTGCCCCTGATCGCCCGCCGCGGGTACGACACCGACCGCCTCGCCGTGACCGGCTACTCGATGGGTGGCTTCGGCGCGCTCCGGCTCGCAGGGGTCCTCGGCGCCGCGCGCGTCCGGGCCGTCTCGGCCATCAGCCCCGCGCTCTGGAAGTCGGCCGCCGACACCGCCCGCGGCGCCTTCGACGACGCAGCCGACTTCCGCGCGAACACCGTCCTCGGGCGGCAGCGCGCGCTCGACGGCGTCGCGGTCCGCGTCGACTGCGGCAACGGCGACGGGTTCGCGCCGGCGGTGCACGCCTACGTCGACGGCTTCGCCGAGCCGCCGGCCGGGGGCTTCGCACCCGGCGGCCACACGCACGGCTACTGGCGCCGTCTGGCGCCGCAGCAGCTCGCCTTCCTCGGCCGCCACCTCGGTCACTGACCCGACCAGCGCCCGAGACGCGCGCCGAGGCGGACGGGAGGCCCGTGGCGGCCCCGCACCGCGCCTCCAGGCCGTCGACCGGTCGCGGCAACGGCCCGTGCCGGGTGACCAGGACCGCTCAGGCGCGCCCGCGGTTGCGGCGCCGGATCTCCTTCGGAGCCCGCCCGGCCACGAAGGACCGCGCAGGATCGACGAGGAAGCCCTGCCGGAGCGCCTCGCGCCCGACGAGCATCCGGAAGCCCATCTGGTCGCGGTTGCTCAGCGTGACCTCGGACTCGACGACGCGCCCGGCCAGGGCGATCTGCGTCAGCACCACGATGCGTTCCTGGGTGTGCCCGGTGGAGCTGCGGACGACGCGCCGGTCGTGCACGTCGCACTCGATCGTGGCGGCGTCGGCATCGGTGTCCTGCCAGGGGTGCAGCGAGAACCGGACCCGCTCGCCGGGCAGTTCCTCGAGGTCGAAGGCGTGCAACGCGGAGCTCCGGGCGCCGGTGTCGAGCTTCACCTTGATCCACGGCACGCCGAGGTCCGGCAGGCCCGCCCACTCCCGCCACCCGGCGACGACGAGCCCGCTGTCGGAGGACTTCGGAGCTCGGGCCATGTGCCCATCCTGTCGCATGCTCCGCGGCCACGTCCGCATGCTTTGATGGAGCGTCGCCGTCGATCCGACCCAGCGGAGAACCCCTCGATGAAACTCGCCATCCTGTCGCGTGCGCCCCAGGCGTACTCGACCCAGCGCCTCCGCGCAGCGGCACTCGACCGCGGGCACGAGGTCAAGGTGCTCAACACGCTGCGCTTCGCGATCGACCTGTCCGGTGACGACCCGGACCTGCTCTACCGCGGCAAGCTGCTGAGCGACTACGACGCCGTGCTGCCGCGCATCGGCAACTCGATCACCTACTACGGCACCGCCGTCGTGCGGCAGTTCGAGCAGATGGACGTCTACACGCCGAACACGGCGAACGGCATCACGAACTCGCGTGACAAGCTCCGGGCGAACCAGATCCTGTCGCGGCACGACATCGGCATGCCGGCGACGACGTTCGTGGCCGGCCGCAACGACGTGCGCGGCGCGATCGAGCGGGTCGGCGGCGCGCCCGTCGTCATCAAGCTCCTCGAGGGCACGCAGGGCATCGGCGTGATCCTGGCACCCGAGGCGAAGGTCGCCGAGTCGATCGTCGAGACCCTGCACTCCACCAAGCAGAACGTCCTGATCCAGCGGTTCATCGCCGAGAGCCGCGGCCGGGACATCCGTGCCCTGGTCGTCGGTGACCGGGTCGTCGCGGCGATGCGCCGGACCGCCTCGGGTGACGAGTTCCGGTCGAACGTGCACCGCGGCGGCACCGTCGAGAAGGTCACGCTCACGCCCGAGTACGAGGCCGTGGCCGTCCGTTCGGCGCAGATCATGGGCCTGAAGGTCGCCGGCGTCGACATGCTCGAGGGCAACGACGGGCCGCTCGTGATGGAGGTCAACTCCTCACCGGGGCTCGAGGGCGTCGAGCGTGCCACCGGCCTCGACATCGCCGGTGCGGTCGTCGACTTCATCGCGAACCAGGTGGCGTTCCCCGAGATCGACGTCCGCCAGCGGCTGTCCGTCTCGACCGGCTACGGCGTCGCGGAGCTCCTCGTGCACACCAACGCGGACCTGGTCGGCAAGACGATCAAGGAGTCCGGGCTCTGGGACCGCGACATCACGGTCCTCACCCTGCACCGTGGCTCGAACGTCATCCCGAACCCACGCAGCGGTGTCGCCCTCGAGCCGGGGGACCGCCTGCTCTGCTTCGGCAAGCTCGAGGAGATGCGCTCGATGATCCCGGAGCGTCGCAAGCGGCGCGCGAAGGTGCGGAAGTTGCCGAAGGACGTCTGATCCGGAGCCGTCCAGCGCATCCGGATCGCGCACACAGGCCAGATGCGGAAGTATGTGTCGGTGACGATCATGACGGAACGGCCGGTCGACCAGGCATCGAGCAGTGAACCGGAGCAGCCCGGCAACGCCACGGCGAAGCACCGGAACGTCTCACTGCTCTCCGTGGCGACCACCACGGCGGAGCGTGTGACGACCTCTGCCGACATCGAGGCCAAGCTCCGTGGGGTCCTCCGTCGTCTCCGTCTGCCGATGGGACTGCTCGAGCGCGTCGCCGGGGTCATCGAACGTCGCAACTGGGGCGAGGGGCAGACCTTCCAGGACGCCGCGATCGACGCCGGCCGCCGTGCCATGGCCGAGGCCGGGGTGCGTCCGGACGAGATCGGCCTGCTCATCAACACCTCGGTGACCCGTCCGCACCTGGAGCCGTCGGTGGCCGTCCGCCTGCACCACGGGCTCGGGCTGCCGTCGTCGGCCATCAACTTCGACATCGCGAACGCGTGCCTCGGGTTCGTCAACGCCATGAGCGTCGCCGCGGGCATGATCGACTCCGGGCAGATCAAGTACGCGCTCGTCGTCGACGGCGAGGACGCCGACCAGGTGCAGCTCAACACCATCGACCGCCTGAACCAGGGCGGGCGGAACCGCAAGGACTTCATGAGCGAGTTCGCCAGCCTGACCCTCGGGTCCGGCGCCGCGGCGGCCGTGCTCGGCCCGGCGGACCTGCACCCCGAAGGACACCGGATCGTCGGCGGCGTCACCCGCGCGGCGACCCAGTGGTACGACCTGTGCGTCGGCAGCGTCGACGGCATGTTCACGGACGCCAAGATGCTGCTCAAGGGCGGCATGGAGCTCGTCGTCGCCGCCTGGACCGAGGCCCGCGCCCACTTCGACTGGGCCGACATGGACCGCTACGTGCTGCACCAGGTCTCCGACGTGCACACCAACGCCTTCGTCGAGGCGATCGGCATCCCGCGCGACAAGGTCCCCACCACCTACCAGCGGTTCGGCAACGTCGGCCCCGCGTCGATCCCGATCACCCTGGCCGACGAGGTCGCCTCCGGCGGCATCCGTCGCGGTGACCGCGTGTTCCTGGGCGGCGTCGGCTCCGGCATCAACACGGCGATGATGGAACTCCACTGGTGAGGTCCCGGTTGCCCCGCGTCGCCGCGAGCACGGCTCCGGCGACGCAGCCACCCTCCCTGCCCGGCCTCGACCCGGCGTGGTCGCGTCTGGTCACGGTCCCCGCGTGGTCCGGAGATCGCAGGGGAGGAACGGATCGCGCCGCGCGCACCTGGCACCTCCTCGACACGGCCGGGTCCCTGGCCGCGCTCGGCGTGGAACCGGTCGGCACCATCCTGTGCGTGCACGGCAACCCGACCTGGTCGTACCTCTGGCGGTCGGTGCTCCGCACCTCGCTCGAGGTCGCCCAGGCCGGCGGCCCGGCCTGGCGCGTGGTCGCCGTCGACCAGCTCGACATGGGCTTCTCGGAGCGCACCGGCGTCGAGCGGGGGCTGCCGCAGCGCGTCGCGGACCTCGGTGCCCTGACCGACGAACTCGGGCTGACCGGCCCGGTCGTCACCCTCGGCCACGACTGGGGCGGTGTGGTGTCGCTCGGCTGGGCGGTCGACCACCCGGACGTCCTGGCCGCCGCGATGACGTGCAACACCGCGGTGCACCAGCCCGACGACGCCCCGATCCCCGCCCCGCTGCGGCTCGCCCTCGGCCCCGGCATGCTCGGCCGCGCGACGGTCGTGACCCCCGCGTTCCTCGAGACCACCCTGGCCATCGCGCACCCGAAGCTCGACCGTGCCACGGCCGACGGCTACCGGGCGCCCTACCGTGGTGCCGCGCGGCGCGGTGGCATCGGCGGCTTCGTCGCGGACATCCCCGTCGACGCCCGGCACCGGAGTGCGCCGGAGCTCGACCGCATCGCTGCGGGTGTGGCGGCGCTCGACGTGCCGGCGCTCCTGCTCTGGGGTCCGCGTGACCCGGTGTTCCTCGAGCGCTACCTGGACGACCTGACCGAGCGGATGCCGCACGCCGACGTCCACCGGTTCGAGGGCGCCGGGCACCTGCTGCCTGATGACGCCGACGTGGCGGGCGCGGTGTTCGACTGGCTCGGTGACCGCCTGCCGGACGGTGGCCGTCGTGCACAGGCCGACCCGGGCCTCCAGTCCGGACCCGTGGACACGGACCGGCCCGCCGCGGCGACGCCGCCGCTCTGGGCGCGGCTCGACGAGCTGCGGGGGAGTGACGACCCCGCCCTGGTCGAGATGGCCGCCGCGGGCGGTCCCCGCACGATCACGTGGCGGCTGCTCGCCCGACGGGTCGACGAGATCGCCGCCGGGCTGGACGACCTGGGGGTCCGGAGCGGCGACCGTGTCTCGCTCCTGGTGACCCCCGGTGCCGACCTGACCGCCGTCCTGTACGCCTGCGTGCGGATCGGGGCGGTCGTCGTCGTCGCGGATGCCGGTCTCGGCCTCGGGGGCCTGACCCGCGCGGTCCGCGGTGCCCGACCCGACTGGATCATCGGCGCGCTGCCCGGCCTCGGTGCCGCGCGTGCCCTCGGCTGGCCGGGGCGACGCATCGCGACGGTCTCGCTGCCCGCACCGGCACGGAGGGCGCTGCGCGTCGAGCACACGCTCGTCGACGTGGCCCGACGTGGTGCGCGTCGTCTCGCGCACGGGGCGGAACTGCCGGCAGTGCCGTCGCCGGACGCGCCCGCCGCGGTGCTGTTCACCTCGGGGTCGACCGGCCCGGCGAAGGGCGTCGTGTACACGCACGGGCAGCTGAGCGCCGTCCGGGACGCCCTGGCGACCCAGTACGACGTCGGGGTCGGCACCGGACTCGTCGCCGGGTTCGCACCGTTCGCGCTGCTCGGCCCGGCACTCGGCGCCAGGTCGGTCGCGCCGGACATGGACGTCACCGCGCCGCGCACGCTCACGGCGAAGGCGGTCGCTGCGTCGGTCGCCGCCGCCGATGCCACCGTGGTGTTCCTGTCGCCGGCAGCGCTGGCCAACGTGGTCGAGACGGCGTCGGAGCTCACCGATGCCGACCGTGCGGCGCTGCGGGGCGTGCGGCTGTTCCTGTCGGCCGGCGCTCCCGTGTCGGCCGTGCTGCTGACCGCGGCGACCGAGCTGATGCCGAACGCCACTGCCCACACCCCCTACGGCATGACCGAGGGGCTGCTCATGACCGACGTCGACCTGGACGGGGTCCGCGCCGCCGGCCGGTCCACCGACGAGGGGATCTGCGTCGGGGTGCCAGCGGCGAACGTCCGCGTCCGCATCGCGCCGCTCGACGGTTCCGGTCGCGCGACCGGAGCCCTGACGGACGCGCCCGGGGTCACCGGCGAGATCGTCGTCGCGGCACCGCACGTGCGCGACCACTACGACCGGCTCTGGCGCACCGACCGGGTCTCGCGGCTCGGGGTCGACGACCCGCGCGGACACCGCACCGGGGACGTCGGACACCTCGACTCCGCGGGACGGGTCTGGGTCGAAGGCCGGCTGCAGCACGTGCTCACCACGCCCGACGGGGTCGTCACACCGGTCGGGCCGGAGCAGCGGATCGAGGGCGTCGACGGTGTCGGACGTACCGGGGTCGCGGCCATCGGTCCGATCGGCACGCAGCAGGTGGTGGCCGTCGTCGAGACCGATCCCGCCGTGCGCCGGCCGGGTCTGGCGTCGCCGCAGCTCGCCGCCGCGGTCCGCGCTGCCGCCGGGGTCCGGCTCGCCGCAGTGCTCGTCGTGCCCGTGCTGCCGACCGACATCCGGCACAACTCCAAGGTCGACCGCACCCGGCTGTCCCGCTGGGCCGGCTCGGTGCTGTCCGGCGGACGGATGGTACGGCCGTGAAGGTCCTGGTCACCGGGGCCAGCGGGTTCCTCGGGCAGGCCACCGCCGCGGCCGTGCGGGACGCCGGGCACGAGGTCCGGACGTTCCAGCGCCGTCCATCCGGTGTGCCCGGGGTGCAGGACGTCGCCGGCACGATGACCGACGACGCCGCGATCGCCCGCGCGGTCGACGGGGTCGAAGCCGTCGTGCACCTGGCCGCCAAGGTGTCGCTCGCCGGGGACCCAGCCGACTTCGCGCGCGTGAACGTCGACGGAACGCGATCACTGCTGCGAGCCGCCCGTGCCGCCGGGGTCGCGCGCTTCGTCTTCGTGTCGTCGCCGTCGGTCGCGCACACCGGGTCGTCGCTCGTCGGGGCCGACGCCGGACCTGCCGAACCGTCCCGTGCCCGTGGCGACTACGCCCGCACCAAGGCCGCGGCGGAGCTGCTGGCACTCGACGCCGACGCCCCGGACTTCGCCGTCGTGGCGGTCCGGCCGCACCTGGTGTGGGGGCCGGGTGACACGCAGCTCGTCGGACGGATCGTCGAGCGGGCCCGAGCCGGACGGCTCCCGCTGCTCGACTCCGGCGCCGCGCTCATCGACACGCTCTACGTCGACAACGCCGCGACGGCCATGGTCGCGGCACTCGAGCGCGTCACGGACGACGGCGTGCACGGCAACGCGTACGTCGTCACGAACGGTGAGCCCCGACCCGTCGCCCACCTGCTCGCCGGCATCTGCACGGCATCGGGCGTCCGGCCACCGCAGTGGCACGTGCCGGCGGCGGTCGCCCGGGCAGCGGGCTCAGTGGTCGAGGCCGTCTGGCGTGTCCGACCGGGTGAGGACGAGCCGCCGATGACCCGGTTCCTGGCCGAACAGCTCTCGACCGCGCACTGGTTCGACCAGCGACGGACCCGGCAGGACCTGCGGTGGACCCCGTCGGTGTCGATCGACGAGGGGCTCGGACGGCTGCGCGTTGCGGCTCAGGCTTCGTCGGCCGCCACGTAGACCCAGGCCGTCCAGCCCGAGGCCAGCGTGACCTGGATGCGCTGGTAGTCGGCGACCTCGTAGTCGTCGACCGCGCGGAGCTGCCACTCGTACCCGAGCGTCAGGGCCACGCCCTCGACGACGTCGCCCGCGGCGCCGCGGCGCAGGATCGGGTGCCGGTCGGAGCCGCTCGTCCGGATGACGTCCGGGTCGGTGATCGTCACCCAGTCGAGTCGCCAGCCGGGCAGGGAGTCCGCGGTCGTCGGGACGTGGTCGCCGAACAGGGACTCCTGCACCAGGGGCTGCTGGAGGGTGCCGTACGAGAAGACCCGGTGCGTCGCTCCGGGGCGCGGCGTCGGACGCTTGACGGGACGCGGCGCGATCGCCGGGGTCGAGGTCCAGACGAGTGCACCGGCCAGGCCGGTCAGGCCGAGGTGCAGCAGCCCGATGATGCCGAGGCTGCTGCCCCAGTAGATCCCGGAGTCGTCGCCGAGGCAGCGGGACTGCGGCCAGGTCTCGGAGTCGGAGAGGCACCCGTACCGGTTCGTGACCCCGACCGCCAGCCCGATGACGCCGACGACGAGACAGACGAGCGCGAACGCGCCGAGACCGATGACCCAGCGCTGGCCAGGGGAGAGACGCTTCACGTCGCGAGGCTAGCGGACGGGCAGTGGACCGGCGGACCACCCGGGTGCGCCGACGTGGTCGGGCGGGGCGGGCCTCCAGGCCGTCGCCGTGTGCCCGACGTCAGCCGGTGAAGCGGTTCCAGAGGTCCGTGACGATCGGCCAGACGTCGCCGGCGCGGTCTGCGGAGCCGACGGCGACCAGGACGACGGGGACCAGGGTGACGGCCACGCTCACCAGGACGGCGAGCACGACGGCGGTCGTCGCGGTGGCGGTGTGCCGGCGGGTCAGGGCGAGCAGGAGCAGGGCGAGCACCACGACCGCACCGAGCAGTGCGATCAGGGTGACACGGACGAACGGGAACGGCACGAGGCCGGCGGTGGTCGCGGTGACCCCGCCGAGGAACCCGACCAGCGGCAGGAAGCCGCCGACCGCGATGGCGAGCACGAGGAAGACCCCGATGCCGCCGGCGATCCAGACGCCGCGGGGTCGGGGGCGCCGGTCGCGGGACCGGCGCCCTCCGGACCAGGCGGTGGTCACGGCTGGTCCCGGTGCCGCGGTGCCGCTGCGGCGTCGGCGGCCGAGTCAGCGGCGTCAGCGGCGTCGTCAGCCGCTTCGGCCGCGGCACCGGCGACGTCGGCGGCCCGGTCGCGGGTCGTGCCGGCTGTCTCGACGACGACGTCGCGGGCCTGTTCGGCGGCGTCCTTCGCGGACGATGCCGCGTCGGCGGCCTGCTCCGATGCGCGGGCGAGGGACTCCGAGGCGGAGTCGCGAACACGCTCGCCGGTCTCGGCAGCGGCGTCGACGGCACGCTTCGTCGTGTCGGCGGTGGCGTCGGCAGCGCGCTTGGTGGCGTCGGCGGTGGCGGACGC
>NZ_KB714612.1:0-660 GCF_000349565.1 Curtobacterium flaccumfaciens UCD-AKU | reverse complement strand
CGCGGTGGCGGACGCTGCCTGTTTGGTGGCGTCAGCGGTGGCGTCGGCAGCCTGCTTCGTCGCGTCCGCCGTGGCCGTGGCAGCGCGCTTCGTGGCGTCCGCGGTCGTCTCGGCGGCCCGCTTGACGGCGTCGCCGGTCGACTCGGCCGCCTGCTTGAGGGCGTCGGTCGTCTGCTCGGCGGCGCGACCCAGCGGGGACTGCTCGTCGTCGAACGGGCCGTGCACGTCGAGGACGCGCACGTCGACCGTGGTGTGCAGGTCGGACAGCTGGCGCGTCGCTGCGCTCACCTGCTGCCGGACCTCGGCGGCGACGTCGAGCACCGGGTGCGGGTAGCTGACGACGACGGCGACCTGGACACTGAGCTCGCCGTCCTGTTCGTCGACCTGCACGCCGGCGGTACCGGCCGAGCGGCCGAGCTGCTTCCGCAGCTGGTCGGCGGCACGGGCGGCGATCCCGCCGAGGTGGTGCACGCCGGGCACGCCGAGTGCGGTCTCCGCCGCGGTGCGCGCGACGATCGTCGCGGTGCTCGCGTCGTCGGGCAGCGGCTCCGTCAGTGCTGCGGGCAGGGCCACCTCGGTGACCTGCGTGTTCGCATGGGGGTCGTGCTGCATGGTTCCTCCTCGTTCGGGATCAGCGCGGGGACGCGTCGGGGCACCCGT
>NZ_KB714611.1:107071-114893 GCF_000349565.1 Curtobacterium flaccumfaciens UCD-AKU | reverse complement strand
ACCGAGGACCTCGGGCACCGAAGCGACCGGTGCGGGGATCTTCGACGACGACGAGGACACCGTGTGGATGGCGGGGGTCGCGGCCTGGGCGGAGGAGATGCCGAAC
The DNA here is from genome assembly GCF_000349565.1 of Curtobacterium flaccumfaciens UCD-AKU. Lineage (GTDB taxonomy): Bacteria > Actinomycetota > Actinomycetes > Actinomycetales > Microbacteriaceae > Curtobacterium > Curtobacterium poinsettiae. The sequence continues at coordinate 114,787 of NZ_KB714611.1, read as the reverse complement.
GCGGCACCGCCCAGCACGAGGGCGCCGGTGGTGGCGAGGGTGATGGAGGTCTTGAGGCTCTTACGCATCGTGATCAGTCCTTTGCTGTTGTCGCGCTCGGCGCGGCTGCTGTGTGCGCGCCGAACACACCCTGGTGCAGGGTGGAGAACCAGCGGTGTGCGGCTGGTGAGCGCTCCGGGTGGTTCCCGGTCGTTGCAGGTGATTCGGCACCCTCTGGCGAAGGGTTTGGACGGATCTGACGTCGTTACCGCTCTGTGACCTTTCGGCTGTTGCGGGTCAGGACGCTTTGCCGGACGGGAGGCGCGGTGCCAGGCCGCCACGGGCCTCCCGTCCGTCGCGCAGTCGCGTCAGTGCTGCCCGCCGCGCAGGCGGCCGATGCCGAGCACGATGCCGACGACGACCATGCCGAGCACGAGGCCGGCCACGGCCGACACGGCCGTGTCGGCGATCCAGACGACGACGGGGCCGGCGGCATCGAGCGCGTGCTCGATCACGTGCAGCAGGTCGTACGGTCCGTGCCAGATCGTCTCGGCCAGGTTCGCGATGACCAGGTGTCCGCCGACCCAGAGCATCGCGACGGTGCCGATGATGCTGATGACCCGGAAGACCATCGGCATCGCGCGGACGATGCGGGCACCGATCCGGCGGGTGCGGCGCACCGAGTTCTTCATCATCTGCAGGCCGATGTCGTCGACCTTGACGAGCAGCGCCACGGCGCCGTAGACGACCGCCGTCATGACCAGGCCGATCACGATCAGGGCGCCGAGCGTCGGCCAGAGCCCCAGGTCGGGGTCGAGGCCCGCCAGCGCGATGAGCATGATCTCGGTGCTCAGGATGAGGTCGGTGCGGATGGCGCCGAAGACGAGCTTCGGTTCGGTGACGGCCTCGTCGGACCCGCCCTCGTGGTGGACACCGAACCACTCGGTCACCTTCTCGGCACCTTCGAAGCACAGGTAGGTGCCGCCGAGCAGCAGCAGCCAGGGCAGCACCCCGGGGGCGAACGCCGTCAGCAGCAGGGCCAGCGGGATGATGATGACGAACTTGTTGAACAGGCTGCCGAGGGCGATGCGCCCGACGACCGGCAGTTCGCGGGCGGGCTCCAGGCCCTGCACGTACTGGGGTGTGACGGCGGCGTCGTCGATGACGACCCCCGCGGTCTTCGCGCTGGCCTTGAGGGCTGCGGAGAGGATGTCGTCCACCACGGCGAGCAATCCGACTGACAATGCGTTCTCCACTCGTCTGACCTGTGACCGTGCACAGCGTAGTGGCCGCGGAGCATCCTGAACGCCAGCCGCGGGGCGTCCGTAGGCTCGCGACATGGCTGACTTCGCCGCATCCCAGGCCGCCGTCGTCCGGATCGAGCGTTCCGAGCAGGGCCGCTGGGACCTCTCCGTGATCAGCGACGCCGGTGTCGCGATGGGCCACGGCGTCTACTTGTTCGACGCAGCGCACGACGACGCCGAGGACGAGCGGGCCGCGGCACTCGACTTCGTACGCGAGTACGGCTTCCGGTTCGAGCCGGACGCCGTGCAGGCCGATGGCCCCGACGCCTTCTGGGCGCCGCTGCTGCCGTCCGACCAGCAGTAGGCGCTGCTGCGCGCGGGACTCAGCGCGCCGAGTCCTCGAACCCGATCAGCCAGGCGACCCCGAAGGCGTCACGGACGGTGCCGTCCCAGTCGCCCCACGGTCGCTGCTGCAGTGGGTCGACGACCGTGCCGCCCTCGGCGAGCTGGTCGAACCACCGGCGCAGGACGTCCGGTTCCGCGGCGCCGAGCAGTGAGAAGAGCAGCCCCGTCGCCGAGAACGGGGTGTCGCCCTCGCCCTCGCTCGCGTCCGCGGCGAACAGCTGCAGCTCGCCGGTGAGCTGGCCGTGCGCGACGGCGTCGGCCGGGCCGTCCGTGCGGGAGAAGTCGGCGTAGGTCGCGATCTGCACCTGGCCACCGAACACCCGCTGCCAGTGCTCGAGGGCCTGCCTGGCGGTGCCGGCGAACTGGAAGTACGGCGCGGGTCCCGTTGTGTGCATGCCCGGCAAGGTACTCCGGAGTGCGGACTGGGGAAACCCCAGGGCTCGTCAGCCGAGCAGTGCGAGTGCGCGACGGCTGGGAGACGCCGTCGTCACGTCGAGACGCCTCCGGAAACGGTGGTGTCTCGAGGACTTCCCGGCGTCGGGCGGACACGACGGCGTGTTCGCACCCGGCCACGGTGCGGACGGGAGGCCCGTGGGGACGCCGCCACGGGCCTCCCGTCCGGCACCGGGGCACGCGCACGGCGCGACGTTCCTTCCCATTGCGCCTGCGCTGGAAAGCGGAAACGGGCGTACCTGGCGGGAAGTTCCTGCCAGGTACGCCCGATTCGACCAGGTACGCCCTGCGCCCCCGCCTCAGGACGCGAGCGCGGCCATCTCGCGCACGACCGCACGGAGCCGGTCGGCGAGCTCCTCGTTGCTCCGCACGGTCTCGCGGTGCGCGACCTCGCTGAGTGCCGACATCACCAGGGTCACGGCGGTGCGGGCGGTCTGGGCGTCCGTGCGGGTGCCGACGACGCTGAGCAGGGACTGGCGCGACTCGGCCATCCACTGCATCACCATCGACGACATCTCCGGCCGGAGCACGAGCAGCTCCTTCATGCGCCTGCGGTCCTGCGAGAGCGGCACGGTCGCCGCGACCAGGGTGCACAGGTCGGCGACCAGGGCCCCGTCGGCCTCGGCGAACCAGGCCGCTGCGCGCTCCGGCACCTCGACCGAGTCGAGCCCGAGTGCCGCGTGCGCCTTCGACGAGAAGTAGTTGAAGAAGGTGCGGGGCGAGACGTCGGCGTCGGCGCAGATCTGCTCGACCGTCACGCCGTCGAGCCCGTGCGCGGACACGAGCGTCAGTGCCGCGTCGTGCAGCGCCTGCCGGGTCTGCTGCTTCTTCCGTTCACGCAGCGTGCACGGCTCCGTTGCCGCAGCCGCTGCCGGGGTGGTGATCACGTGGACTCCTGGTGGATCGATGTGGGTGGGAGGGGCGCCCGCCCGGAAAGGGGGCACGGGCGGACGTCCCGGTCGGTCACCGACGGGTCGTCGGTGTGGACCCGGTCATCGGACCCGTGAACGAGCCGGCCTCGGCTGCTGCGGCGCCCGCCTCGGCCTCGAGCTGCGCCTCGGCGGACATGTCGGCCTGCTCCTGCAGCGCGGAACGCTGGCGCAGCGGCGGCACCCGGAAGAACCAGGTCAGCACGAACGCGAGCAGGATGACGCCGAGACCGACCCAGTAGATCGTCACGGACGAGGCGTTGAAGCCCGCCATGAACGGCCGGGTCAGGCGGCTGTCGGCACCGGTCAGGAACGAGGTGTCGTTCGTGCTGGTGGCGCTGTCGCTCGTGGTGTTGCCGTCGTCGATCTTCTTCGCGAGCTCGGGGGTGAGCTCGTCGACCCAGTAGGAGCGCTGCGCAGCGTTCGACCAGTCGACGGACACGGTGCCGTCCTGCACGCTGGCGTGCGCCTGGTCGGCGACCTGCTCGAGGGCGGACTGCTCGGCGGCCGGCGTGGCCGCGGCGACCTGCTGGTCGATCACGGTCTGCGCTGCCGCTGCGGGCACGGCACCCGCGGCGACCTGCTGCTGCACGGCCGCGGTGACCTGCTCGGTGACCGCGGCGTCGGCGGCCTGCTTCGCCTTGGCCGAGGCGGCGTCGAGCTGTGACTGCACGGTCTTCGTCAGCGGGGTGACGACGGGCGTCCAGATCTTGTCCATGGCGCCCTGGTTCGCCTTCGCGCTGGCGACGGTCGGGTTGAGCGCGGCGTCGAGTGCCGGACCGAGGTCCTTCTGGTTCGCGGTCGCGGTCAGGATGTTCGCCGGCATCACCGAGAACAGGATGGACAGCAGCACGGCGGTGCCGAGCGTGCCGCCGATCTGGCGGAAGAACGTGGCGGACGACGTGGCGACGCCCATGTCACGGGCCTCCACCGAGCCCTGCGACGCCAGGGTCAGCGACTGCATGACCGATCCGAGGCCGAGACCGATGAGGAACATGCCGATCATCAGGAACCAGAGCGGCTTGTCGATCGACATGAACGTCAGGACGACGTAGCCGGCGGAGACGAGCGCGGTGCCGATGACCGGGAAGATCCGGTAGCGGCCGACGCGGGCGACGATCTGACCCGAGGTGATCGAGGCGATCATCAGCCCACCGACGAGCGGCAGGGTCGCGAAGCCGGACTCGGTCGGGGTGAGCCCCACGACGATCTGCAGGTAGAGCGGGATCGTGAGCATCGCACCGAACATCGCGAAGCCGACAAGGAACCCGATGACGGTCGCCATCGAGAACGTGCCCGAGCGGAACAGCTTGAGCGGGATGATCGCCGCGTCGCCCATCTTCGACTCGATGAGCAGCAGACCGATCAGCCCGACGACACCGACGACGTAGCAGGCGATGGCGGCGGGGGAGCCCCAGCCCCAGATGCGGCCCTGTTCGGCGACGAGCAGGAGCGGCACGAGGGTGACGATGACGGCGGTCGCGCCCCACCAGTCGACCTTCGGCTTCGCGTCGCCGGCGCCGTGCACCTTCGGCAGGTGCAGGAACACGATGACCATGAGCAGCGCCGCGACACCGATCGGCACGTTGATCAACAGGACCCAGCGCCAGCCGGTGATCCACAGGATCTCGGAGGAACCGGCGAGCAGGCCACCGATGAGCGGGCCGATGACGGACGAGATGCCGAAGACGGCGAGGAAGTACCCCTGGTACTTGGCGCGCTCACGCGGGGCGAGGATGTCGCCCATGATCGCCAGCGGCAGCGACATCAGCGCACCGGCACCGATGCCCTGCACCGCGCGGAAGGCGGCGAGCATGAGCATCGAGGTGGACATCGACGACAGGACGGCGCCGAGGATGAAGACGACGATGCCGAAGATGTAGAGGGGACGGCGGCCGAAGATGTCGGAGAGCTTGCCGTAGATCGGCGTCGCGATCGTCGAGGTGATGAGGTACGCGGTGGTCACCCAGGCCTGCTGGTCGAGCCCGTGCAGGTCGTCGCCGATCGTGCGGATCGCCGTGCCGAACACCGTCTGGCCGAGCGAGGACAGGAACATGCCCGCCATCAGGCCGTAGATCACCAGGAGGATCTGACGGTGGGTCATCAGCGGCTGCTGGCCGGCGCCTCCGGAGGCCGCGGGGGCCTCGGCGGTGTGCCGACCGTGCTGCACCGAGACGGGTGCGGTGGCGGTCATCGAACTCCTTTTTCTGGCTGTGAAACTTTGCAGACCGCGCAACGATACATCTGTTGCTTCCGGCAAGCAACTAAATGTGCCCGCTACGCTGGGCGCGTGACCGACGACCGGCGTGCCGCAGAGCGACTCCTGCGATCCCAGCTCGACCGGCTGTGGGTCCGGCAGACCCTGCGCTCCTCGCTCATCGAGTCGCGCGGCGGGCTCGACCCGACCGCCCGCGTGATCCTGCGTGCCGTCGCCGGCCACGGCCCCGTCCGGGCGACCGCGATCGCCGACGCGACGGGGTTGTCCCGCCCGGTGATCAGCCGGCGGGTGGCCTCGCTGATCGAGGCCGAGCACCTGATCGGGTCACCCGATCCCGCGGACGGCCGCGCCACGCTCGTCACGCTCGCCCCCGCCGGCCGGCGGCTGCTCGATGAGCTGGACGCCGCCGGCGCCGAGGTCTTCGACGACCTGACGGGGGAGTTCGCCTCGGACGAGCTGCGCGCGCTCGCCGAGATGCTGACGCGGCTGAACGACCGTGCCGACACGGTCCTGGGGATCGGCGCCACGCGCTCCTGACGTGACCGAGGGGACGGACGGGAGGCCCGTGGCGGCGTCGCCACGGGCCTCCCGTCCCTGCGGAGCGCGCATTCGAGATACCGTTGGTGGTATGAGCACGGACACCACCCCCACCACTGAGACCCTCGACGACGGGCCCGTGGTGACGTTCGCCGATCTCGGCCTGAGCGACGCTGTGCTCAAGGCCGTCAAGGACATCGGTTACGAGACCCCTTCCGCCATCCAGGAAGCCACCATCCCCACCCTCCTCGCCGGGCGCGACGTCGTCGGCCTGGCACAGACCGGTACCGGCAAGACCGCGGCCTTCGCGCTGCCGATCCTGTCCCGCATGGAGTCCGGCAGCAAGAAGCCCCAGGCGCTCGTGCTGTCCCCGACGCGCGAGCTCGCCCTGCAGGTGTGCGAAGCGTTCGAGCAGTTCGCGTCCCACATGAAGAACGTCCACGTCCTGCCCGTCTACGGCGGCCAGGCGTACGGCGTGCAGCTCTCCGCCCTGCGCCGCGGCGTCGACGTCATCGTCGGCACCCCCGGTCGCATCATGGACCACCTGGCGAAGGGCACGCTCGACCTGTCCGAGCTGAAGTACCTGGTCCTCGACGAGGCCGACGAGATGCTCAAGATGGGCTTCGCCGAGGACGTCGAGACGATCCTCGCCGACACCCCGGACGACAAGCAGGTCGCGCTCTTCTCGGCGACGATGCCCGCGCAGATCCGCCGCATCTCGCAGCAGTACCTGACCGACCCGGCCGAGATCACCGTCAAGACCAAGACGAAGACCGCCGCGAACATCACGCAGCGCTACCTGATGGTCTCGTACCCGCAGAAGGTCGACGCGCTCACCCGCATCCTCGAGGTCGAGGACTTCGAGGGCATGATCATCTTCGTCCGCACCAAGAGCGAGACCGAGACCCTGGCCGAGAAGCTCCGTGCCCGCGGGTACGCCGCCGCCGCGATCAGCGGTGACGTCGCCCAGGCCCAGCGTGAGCGCACGGTCAACCAGCTGAAGTCGGGCAAGCTCGACATCCTGGTCGCCACCGACGTCGCCGCCCGTGGTCTCGACGTCGACCGCATCACGCACGTCGTGAACTTCGACATCCCCGTCGACATCGAGTCCTACGTGCACCGCATCGGTCGTACCGGTCGTGCCGGCCGCTCGGGTGACTCGATCAGCTTCGTCACCCCGCGTGAGCGTCGCCTGCTCGCCGCGATCGAGCGCCACACCAAGCAGCCGCTCACGCAGATGCAGCTGCCGACCATCGACGACGTCAACGAGACGCGCCTGACCCGCTTCGACGACGCCATCACCGCGGCGCTCGAGGACCAGGGCCGGATCGCCGCGTTCCGCGACGTCATCGCGCACTACGTCGAGCACCACGACGTCCCGTCGGACGACGTCGCTGCCGCCCTGGCGGTCGTGGCGCAGGGTGACTCGCCGCTGCTGCTCACCGCAGCCGACGACGCGCTCCGCTCGCAGATGGAGCGTGACGCCCGCCGCAGCGAGCGCGACGACCGTGGTGCCCGCGACGACCGCGGCGGCCGCAACGACCGTGGTGCCCGCGACGACCGTGGCGGCGACCGCGACCGTGGCGACCGCGCCCCGCGTCGTTCGCAGCCGATGTCCCCGTACCGCATCGAGGTCGGACGTCGTCACCGCGTCGAGCCGCGCCAGATCGTCGGTGCGCTGGCCAACGAAGGTGGCCTGCGCCGCGACGACTTCGGTGCGATCCAGATCCGTCCGGACTTCTCGATCGTCGAGCTGCCGGCCGACATGGACCCCGGTGTGCTCGACCGCCTGACCGACACCCGGATCAGCGGCAAGCTCATCGAGATCCGTGCGGATCGCCGTGGTGGCGGACGCCGTGACGACCGCGACGAGCGTCCGGAGCGCAAGCCGCGCTACTGAGACGCGCCGCGTCCGAGACGCGACCCCTGTGGACGGGAGGCACGGTGCCAG
>NZ_KB714611.1:67066-106957 GCF_000349565.1 Curtobacterium flaccumfaciens UCD-AKU | reverse complement strand
CCGTGCCTCCCGTCCGTCGTCGGTGCGCGTTCCGGGCCCGCGAGACGCCGTCGTGTCGCTTCCACGCCGCCGAGTCGGCGAGACGCCGCCGGATTCCGCGGCGTCTCGGGAACACGACGGCGTGTGCGGGGGTACCAGGCGGCATCTTGCGGTGCGGGGAACCGCACATCCCGCCCGCAACCGTTCCCCTGCGGTCGGCACGGTGCTGTGATACCCGGAGCCGTGACGCAGGGAGCCGCGGAGAAGGCAGGGGAACATCGTGCACCGAGCACTCATCACCGCGGTCGCCGCCGCGGCGCTCGTCTTCGGAGGTGTGGCGCCTGCGACGGCGCACACCTCCTGGTCGTCGGTGCCGGGAGCACCGACCGCCGTCCGCGTCACCGGCGACGCCGACAGCGCCACGCTGACGTGGCGTGGCCCGAAGCACGGCGCGAAGGTGACGGGCTGGAAGGTCGCGGTCGCCGCCGTCGCGAACCGGCACGACCGTCAGGTCGACCGACTCCACCAGCGTGCCCGCTCCGACCGCTTCGACGAGCTCTCGCCCGCGACCACGTACCGGTTCTCGCTCCGTGCCCTCGGACACCGGGGGACCGGCCGCACGATCACGCTGCGCTGGACGGCACCACCCGCACCCGAGCCGGAGACGCAGTCGCTGTTCGGGCTCGACGGCAACGGTGATGTCGTGCGGTTCGCGGACTCCGGCAGCGGTGCGAAGACCGTCGTCGCGAGAGACGTCGAGGGCTTCGCCGCGAATGCCGACGGTGACGTGTTCACCCCGACGGCGGACGGCACCGCGATCCTGCTGCACCCGGCCGACGGCGGCGGGATCTCGATCATCGCGTCCGGCTTGCACCTGACCCCGGACCTGCGGGCGGACGTCGCCGGCAACCTGTACTGGGTGGACTCGGTGACCGGTGCGGTGCAGAAGCTGTCCGTCGGCACCTCGACCCCGAAGGTCGTGCTCGACCTGGGTGGCAAAGCCGTCGGGAGTGATCAGCGTTTCTGGACGGTCACCCCGGACGGCAAGGTCGTCGTGCTCGGCGGAACGGTCAGCCAGCCGTACGTCAAGGGCACCGGCATCGCACCCCGCACGTTCACCGGGCCGAGCGGCATGATCGTCGGCTACCCCGCCGGTGTGCTCGCGGACTCGCAGGGCAACGTCTACGTCGACATCCGATCGACCGGTGCCGCCGGGTCGTGGATCTGGTACCAGCTCAAGCCCGGGGCGACCGAACTGACGAAGATCGAACCGCGGTACGCGTTCGACTACGCCGCCGCGAACGCCGATGGCTTCTCGCTCCTGCAGTCGGCGCAGTTCTGCCCCGCCCCGTCGGAGTACCGGCCGGGCGGGTGCACGATCGACCGCGGCATCCCGGACAAGCTCGTGGTGGGCAGCGGCGGGACGTCGACCGTGCCGGTGACCGGGCTGACCGCCGGGTCGCGTGGCGAGCACCTGGGTGCCGCCTCCGCCGACGGGGACGTGTTCGTCTCGATCGAGAGCGGCCCCTCGGTCGGGCTGTGGAAGGTCCCCGCCGCGGGTGGAGCTGCGCAGCAGCTCGACGTGGCGCAGTACTCGAGGCTGCTGGTGATCTGACCGGCGGTGCGAGGCGGAAGGGGGTGGGACGCAATGGTGCGTCCTACCCCCTTCCGTGTGTGGCTCGCGGTCAGGCCACGCCGGCGGCCGTGCGGCGGCACACCTCGTCCCACGGGGTCGGCTCGATGCCGAAGCGGGTGCGGCTCTCGGCGTCGTCGACCACGTACGGCGCGGTCCACTGGTAGGTCAGGTCGGCCAGCTCGCGCATCATCGGCGACACGAGCCCGCCGACGCGGAACAGGGCCGCGGGCATCCGGCGTACCGGCACCGCGGGCTTCCCCGTCGCCGCGAGGACGTCGGTGAGGGCCTGGCGCTGCGTTCGCGCGGGGTTGCTCGGCACCATCCACGTGCGGCCGTGGGCGCTCTCGTCCTCGGCGGCGGCCACGAGGGTCCGGGCGACGTCGAGCACGTCGGTGAAGGTGTGCGGCAGGTCCGTGCGGCCGACCATCCACACCGCCCGGCCCCGCAGTGCCGCCGGCAGCACGCGCGTGACGTGCCCGTTCGCGCCGATCCCGGGCCCCAGGTAGTCCGAGGCGCGGACCTCGACGGCGCGGATCCGGCCCGCGTCGTGCGCGGCGAGGGCGTCGGCCCACATCCGCGCCCGGAGCACGCCCTTGCGGTCCGTGGCCGCGTCGGGCAGTCCGGCGCGCATGTGTCCGTCGACCGGGCCGTACGGGTACAGGTTCCCGGTGATGGCGTACGTCGCACCGGTCCGTTCGGCCGCGGTGAGCAGCGCTGCGGCGAGCGGGGGCCAGGTGCGTTCCCACTGCGTGTAGTCGCCGGGGTTCGCGCAGTTGTACAGGACGGCCGCTCCCTCGGCGGCGCGGGTGAGCGCGTCGGCGTCGGAGGCGTCGAGCGCGAGGTGCTCGACCCCGGCGACGCCGGTGCTGCGCCCGGAGCGGGAGACGACGGTGACGCGGTCGCCCCGGGCGTTCACGAGTCCGGCGACGTGGCGGCCGACCGGGCCGGCGCCGATCACGATGTGGTGGGACATGGTCTCCTGCTTCCTGGTCGATGCGAGAGCAGTGCTCTCGGAAGCGAGCATGACCGCTCCTGTGCGGAAAAGCAAGAGCACTGCTCTCCTTTGTGTGCGCTGCTCTCTCGTGCCAGGATCGACGGATGGCACCCACCGCCCGAGCGCTCGCACGGCAGACGGTCACGGCCGACATCCTGGCCGCGGCACGCACCCGTCTGACCGACGAAGGTCCGGCGGCCCTGAGCCTGCGTGCCGTCGCCCGTGACGTCGGGATGGTCTCGTCAGCCGTGTACCGGTACTTCCCGAGCCGCGACGACCTGCTGACCGCCCTGCTCATCACCGACTACGACGAGCTCGGTGCCGCGGTCGAGGCCGCCGGTGCGGCAGCCGGACCCGATGCCGGGTCGCGCTGGGTCGCGATGTGCCGGGCGATCCGTGACTGGTCGATCGCGCACCCGGGGGACTTCGCGTTGCTCTTCGGCTCGCCGGTACCGGGCTACGCCGCGCCGCGCGAGACGGTCGCACCCGCGACACGGACGACGCTCGCCCTGGTGCGCGTGGTCGCGGACGCCGTCGGCTCCGGTGCGCCCGGTGCGTCGGGTGCGTCGGGCGGATCGGGTACGTCGGGCTCGCCCGTCACGTCGACGCCGGGGACGGCCGGGAGGCCCGGATCACCCACCGCGCCCACGGCGGCTCCCGGGGTGGCCGGTCCCGCCGTCGCGGACGGGGTCGCCACCCTGCGCTCGTTCGGCATCTCCCTGCCCGACGAGGTCCTGGTCCGGACGCTGATGGCCTGGACGACGGTGTTCGGGACGATCTCGTTCGAGCTCTTCGGGCACTTCGTGGGGTCCGTGTCCGACGGTGCGGCGTACTTCGACCAGGTCATCGCACGCCTGGCCGACGACCTGGGGTTCACCGCCGTCTTCTGAGACGCCGTGTCCCCAGATCGGGTGAGCAACCTGACAGACTCCCCACCCGTGCGGTAGACAGGTCGTCACGCCCAGGTCGTGCCCGACGACCGAAGCGGACGACCGGCACGGTGGCCCCCGGGTCAGCTGCCGGACGGAACCACTCTCGGGCGTGCGCTGCGGCCGGGGCCCGCGGATCAGGAGGCATGCTTGCGACGCAGCACGTGCGACGGCACCACGGTCGGGGCGACCCGGTGACCGCGCTCGACGTCAGCCGACAGGACCGCCGCCGACTCACCACCGGAACGGCCCGCCGGCGCCTGGTCACCGTGCGGACCGTGGCGCTCCTGGCGTCCCTCGCCGGGGTGAACTACATCGTGTGGCGCTGGGCGGCCTCGGTGAACTGGCACTCGTGGTGGATCGCGGTGCCGCTGATCCTCGCCGAGACCTACAGCGTCATCGACTCGCTGCTCTTCGCGCTCGGGGCCTGGCGGCTCCGGGAGCGCGGCGAACCGCCGGCGAAGCCGTCCACCGACGTCACCGTCGACGTCTTCATCACGACCTACAACGAGCCGGTCGACCTGGTGGAGCGCACCGCCCGCGCGGCGAAGGCGATCACGCACCCGCACACCACCTGGATCCTCGACGACGGCAACCGCCCCGAGATGCGCGCGGCGGCCGAAGCGCTCGGCATCGGCGTCATCACGCGCGGCGCCGACTGGGTGGACCGGCCACGGCACGCGAAGGCCGGCAACCTCAACAACGCCCTGCTCGCGACCCAGGGCGAGTTCCTGCTCATCCTCGACGCCGACCAGGTGCCGGACCCGGCGATTCTCGACCGCACCCTCGGCTACTTCAAGGACCCGCAGATGGCGCTCGTGCAGACGCCGCAGTGGTTCGAGAACGTCCCCGCTGCCGACCCCCTCGGTAGCCAGGCGCCGCTCTTCTACGGCCCGATCCAGCAGTCGAAGGACGGCTGGAACGCCGCGTTCTTCTGCGGGTCGAACGCGATCCTGCGGCGTGAGGCACTCATGCAGCTCGGCATCTCGCGCTACGTGGCCGAGGTCGAGGCGTCCGTGCAGCGCACCCTCGCCACCTCGCGCAAGCTCCTCGCCCGTTCCCGCGAGACCGAGACCGACCCGCGCGTGCTCGATGCCCTCGACGACGCCGAGGGCGTGGTCGACCGCGCACGCGAGCAGGTCCGGTCCGGCGAACCCCTGGGCGACGTGACCTACGCGTTCCAGCGGGGGATCGACGCCATCGCGTTCCGGTTCGCCGCCGCCGACCTCGAATCGGTGCGGAACGACCTGCAGGAGCTCGCGGCGATGTCCACCGACGCGAACACCTTCGCCGGACTCGACGACGCCGCCCTCGACGTGCTCGGGCGGCGTGAGGCCTCGCCGGTCGCCGCCATCGAGTCGATCGCCGTGCTCGCCCGTGCCCTCGACGTCAACCGTGACGACGAGGCCCAGCCGATCATGCCGCTGGCGACGATCTCGGTGACCGAGGACATGGCCACCGCGATGCGCCTGCACGGCCTCGGCTGGAAGTCGGCGTACCACGACGAGATCCTGGCGACGGGCCTGGCCCCCGAGGACCTGCCGACGATGCTCGTGCAGCGACTGCGCTGGGCGCAGGGCACCATGCAGGTGTTCTTCCGTGAGAACCCCCTGGTGCAGAAGGGGCTGTCGTGGGGGCAGCGGCTCATGTACTTCTCGACGATGTGGAGCTACCTGTCGGGGTTCGCCGCGATCGTCTACATCGCGGCGCCGGTGCTCTGCCTGTCGTTCGGGGTCGTGCCCGTGCAGGCCTACAGCGTCGACTTCTTCGCCCGGCTCATCCCGTTCCTGGTGTGCAACCAGCTGCTGTTCTGGGTGGTGGCCGCCGGCAGACCGACCTGGCGCGGGCAGCAGTACTCGCTCGCCCTGTTCCCGATCTGGATCGAGTCGGTGACCAGCGCGTTCCAGAACGTCTTCCGGGGCAAGCCGCTCGGGTTCCGCGTCACCCCGAAGGTGCGCGACGAGACCGAGCAGAAGCCGCGGTGGGACCTGGTCAAGCCGCAGCTCTGGGCGATGGGTGCCCTGGTCGCCGCCCTGGTGATGATCGTCATCCGGTACCTGACCGGTCAGGCCGAGGGGATCGCGCCGCTCGTCAACACCGCGTGGGTCGTCTTCGACCTGTTCATCTTCAGCATCGTCATCCGCGCGGTCCGGTACCGCGGCCCGGCCACCCCCGCACAGTCCGAACACGAGTCGAGCACCGCCGGAGGGCCCCTGTGAGCACCGAGACCACGTTCGAGGTCGCCGCGACGCCCGACTCCCTCAACGAGGTGCAGGACCGCTTCGCCGCGTGGTGGGACGGGCTCGGCATCGACGACGTGCGGCTCCGCTTCGCACTCGAGACCGCCCTGGCCGAGGTCGCCGCGAACATCGTCGAGCACACCGTCCGCGCCGACCGGGGGACCGGGCGCCGGTACTCCGTGCGCCTCCAGGCCACCGACCAGGCCCTGACCGCGGTGCTGACCGACAACGGGATGCCCGTCGACATCGACCTGAGCGCCGTCACCATGGCCGACGTCGAGCAGGAGAGCGGGCGTGGGCTGGCGCTCGCGATCGCCGCGCTCGACCGGCTCGAGCACCGGCACGAGTCCGGCCACAACGTCTGGATCCTCGCGTGCGACCGGTGAAGCAGCAGGTGGCCCGCGCTCTCGCCCTCCTCGTCACGATCGCCACGCTCCTGCTCGGTGGTGCGCTGCCCGCGTCCGCGGCGTCCGCGGCGTCCGCGGCGTCGGCGTCACCCGTGCAGCGGGCCGCCGCCGTCGAGCCGGCGGGGGGCTCGACGTGGTTCGGCCCCGACCTCGACTGGGCGAGTGACTCGCCCGAGGGCTACGAGGGACGGCTCGGCGCGACGCCGTCGATGTACGGCGTCTCCGTCGACTACCCGCTCGACGGCCCGGCCAAGCAGGAACTCCTCCGGTCGGCGCGCGCGGCGGCGACCCAGGGTGCGGTGCTCGTCGTGAGCCTCGAACCCGACCGCAGGCTGCGGTCGCTCGACGCCGGGGACGCACGCGCCGTCAACTCCGTGTTCGAGGACCTGCACGACCAGTACGACACCCAGGTGCTCGTCCGGTTCGCACCGCAGATGAACGGCACGTGGGTCCGGTGGGGGCAGCAGCCGACCGAGTTCGTCCGGGCGTTCCGGGCGCTCGCCACGACCGTGCACGCGGGCGCGTCGGACGCGCTCATGGTGTGGTCCCCGGGGTACGGTGCCGGCTACCCGTTCGGCGAGTCCGCCGGGCGGCTGCGGGACCTGTCGGTGATCGACGTCGCGAAGGCGGACACCAACGGCGACGGACAGCTCACCGGTGCCGACGACCCGTACGGCCCCTACTGGCCGGGGGCCGAGGCCGTCGACTGGGTCGGGCTGTCGATGTTCTCGTACGGCAAGGGCGACCCGACCGAGGCCGCCGGTCGTGCCGTGCCACTCACCCGCAGCGGTGAGGTCGAGTCGCGGTTCGACGAGGACTGGGGCTACGACCAACCCCAGTCGGAGACGTTCTACGACCGGTTCGCGGTGGCCGACGACCGCCCGATGCTGCTCGACACCGGAGCCCTGTACAACCGGGAGCTGCAGGGCGACGCCGAGCTCCAGGTCAAGCGGAGCTGGTGGCGGCAGGTGCTCGCCGCCGTGCAGGAGCGTCCGCTGATCCGGGGCATGACCGTGCTCGAGGCGGAGCGCCGCGAGCCCGAAGCCGGCAACCGCGTGGCCGACTGGCGACTCACCGCGGACCCGGACGTCGCGAAGGCCTTCCGCGCCGACCTCGAGCGGTCCGGGGACTTCGCCTTCGGCCCGGTCACCGACCGCGTCACCGTGCAGCAGGGCAACGCCGCGATCTCGCAGGAGTACGAGACCGGCGGCGACCAGATGGCGTGGATCGTCTGGCTGGCCGCGGGCCTGGCGATCGTCTTCCTGCTGAGCGGGGTCTTCGGGCGGCTGCTGCCGAGCTGGCGCTACCCCGACGACGGCAAGCCAGGCCGTGACCTGCGCCTCGACCTGTTCCGCGGGTTCATCATCCTCGCCGTGGTGATCACCCACATCGAGATCGGCGGACCGTACTCGTACCTGACGCTGCACGCCGTCGGGGCGATCACCGGCGCCGAGATGTTCGTGTTCCTGTCCGGCATGGTGCTCGGCATGACGTACCCGTTCGCCGTGAAGAAGTTCGGCGAGTGGGCTGCGGCGATCGGGGCGTGGAAGCGCGCACGCAAGCAGTACGTCGTCACGCTCGTGGTGATCGCCGTCGTGTTCGTGCTGAGCTTCGTGCCGTTCCTGAACACCGACGCCATCACGACCTTCACCGACCGGGGCACCGGCCTCGGCGGGGTCGACGCCGAGGGACGCGTTTACGACCTGTACCCGAACGTCATGCAGCTGCTCGCGTACCCGCCGCCCTGGTACGCGATCCGGCAGTTCCTGCTGCTCGAGATGGGGCCGTGGCCGTTCAACATCATGGGGCTGTTCGTGGTGCTGAGCCTGTTCATCCCGGCGTTCATCTGGGTGATCCGCCGCGGGTTCTGGTGGGCGCTCCTCGCCGCCAGCTGGGCGCTCTACGTGTTCCAGGCGCTCAACCCGGACTTCCGCCCGCTGAACTCGCAGTTCGAGGCGGTGTTCCCCCTGTTCACCTGGCAGGTCGTGTTCACCCACGGGCTCGTGCTCGGGTACTACCGGCGGCAGATCGTCGGCGCGCTCACCGGGCGTCTCGGCAAGGTCCTGGTCGGCATCGCGGTCGGCGGGTACGCGGCGTTCCTGGTCTACGTCTGGGCCGGTGACCACTTCGGGTTCACCCCGGTGCCGTTCCCGGCCGAGATGTACCAGTCGCTGTACAACACGGCGTACCAGCGGGTGGACCTGCAGTGGGGCCGCCTGGCGGACATCGCGTTCTTCGCGGTCGTGTCCTACGCGATCCTCACGGTGTTCTGGAAGCCCATCGCCGCCGCCATCGGCTGGCTCTGGATCCCGCTCGGGCAGGCGAGCCTGTACGTGTTCGTCTGGCAGGTGTTCTTCGCCCTGGCGATCGCGTCGATCCCCGGTGTGCCGTGGGGCGACTTCTGGATCGGGTTCGTGGTGCACACGGCGCTGATCCTGCTGGCCTGGTACATGGTCCGCAAGAAGTTCCTGTTCTCCGTCATCCCGCGCTGATCGCGCGCTCCGACGGACGGGAGGCCCGTGGCGGTGTCGCCACGGGCCTCCCGTCCGTCCTGCGGTCGCGTCTCAGGACGCGGGCAGGCGCGCACGGAGCGCGCCACGGACCGACTGCCACGCCGCCAGGCGGTCGCGGACCGCGTCGTCCTGCTCGGCGGCCAGGGCGTCCCGGTGTGCCTGCTCGAGCACCTCGTCGATGACGACCCGGCGCCCGCTGCGCGCCGACGTGATCGCGGCGTCGACCATCGTGAGGCTCATGACGTTGCCGTGCACCTCGCCGTCCGGCACCTCGCCGGAGCGGACGGCCCGGACGAAGGACGCCAGCGACCCGGCGATCTCGTGTCCCACCGACGGTGCCGTGACCGGGGACCCCGGTGTGCCGTCGAGGTCGCTCGACGGGTCGTGGTCGCCGTCCCAGAGTGCCGTGCCGGCGGCTCCGGAGGCGCGCCAGTCGCCGTTCCACGAGGTCTCCGCACCCGGCGCACACCAGGAGCCGTCGTAGACGTAGCGGACGTCGTCCTCGAACGTGAAGACGGCGGCGGCGGCCGCGTCGCCCCGGTACCAGGACCACGACGGGTTCCACGACTCGCAGTACACCGACACCGGATCGCGCTCGAGCACGTACCGCGCCGAGTCGAAGGCGTGGATGGCCATGTCGAGCAGCAGGACGTCGTCCATCTCCTCGCGGAAGCCACCGAAGTGCGGTGCCTTCGCGAACCGGGTGCTCAGCCCGCCCACGACACCGAGGTCGCGGACGTGCTGCCGGAACGCGACGAGCTGGTCGTTGTAGCGGCGGGACTGCGACACCATGAACAGCTTGCCGGTGGCCTCGGCGGCTGCCGCGAGCGACAGCGCCTCGGCGACGGTCTGCGCGGCGGGCTTCTCGCCGAGCACGGGGAGCCCGGCACGGAGCGCCTGCATGGTGACCGGGTGGTGCGCGACCGGCACGGTGATGTCGAGCACGGCCTCGGCCCCGGTCTCGGCGGCCAGCGTGGTCAGGTCCGTGCCGACCGGGATCGACGGGTCGCCGGCGTGTGCGGCGCCGGCACGCGCGGCGTCGAGGTCGAGGTCGACGATGCCGACCAGCTCGACCTCGGGGTCGGCGGCGACGGTGGCGAGCCAGGCCCGCCCCATCCCGCCGGCGCCGACCTGCAGGACGCGCAAGGGGCTCACGCCTGCGCCCCGTCGCGCTCGGCCGCGGGCGCACTGGCTGCCGGCTCGGTGACCGCGGGCTCGGCGGCCGCCGGGGCGGCCGTCTCCGGCTCGGCGTCGTCGAACGGGCCGCGGTAGTGCTGCCCGTCGAAGTACTCGCCCAGGTCGTAGCGGCGGAGCGTCGGCATCTCGCGCTCGCGCTCCGGCCGTGCCCACTCGGCGCCGTTCGCGATCACCCGGCGGACGTCCGGGTGGTGGTAGACGGGGAAGTCCTGGTCACCGGGGGAGAAGTAGAAGATCTTCCCCAGGCCGCGGCGGTACGTCATGCCGCTCCGGAACACCTCGCCGCCCGTGAAGCCCGAGATGAACACGAGCTCGTCGGGCGTCGGGACGTCGAAGTACTCGCCGTACATCTCCTGCTCGGGGATGACGATCGGGTTCGGCACCCCGCGGGTGATCGGGTGCTGGGGGTTGACGGTCCAGACGAGCTCCTGGTCGTGCTCGCTGCGCCACCGCAGGGTGCAGGTGGTACCCATGAGCTTGCCGAAGATCTTCGACCAGTGGCCGGAGTGCAGCACGAGCAGCCCCATGCCGGAGAGCACGTGCCGGTGCACCCGGTCGACCACGGCGTCGTCGACGTCCTGGTGTGCGGCGTGCCCCCACCAGGTGAGCACGTCGGTGTCCGCCAGGACCTCGTCGGTGAGGCCGTGCTCCGGTTCCTGCATGGTGGCGGTCCGGACGACGGCCTCGGGCAGGTGCTCGCGGATGCCGTCCGCGATCGCGCCGTGCATGCCGTCGGGGTACCGCTCGGCGACGTGCTGCTCGACCTGCTCGTGGACGTTCTCGCCCCAGACGGTGATGCGGAGCGGGGTGGTGGTCATGGTGTGTGCCTTTCTGGCTGGGATGCGTGGCGGCTTCGGTCCGGTGCCGTCACTTGACGGCACCGCCGAGGGCACCGGCGGAGATGTACTTCTGCGCGAAGATCAGCAGGACGGCGGCGGGCAGGGACGCCAGCACCGAGGTCGCCATGACGGGACCCCAGTCCGTGACGTTCGAGCCGATGTAGTTGTAGATGCCGAGCGTGATCGGTCGGACCGCGGTCGTCGACGTCAGGGTCAGTGCGATGAGGAAGTCGCCCCACGCGCCGAGGAACGTGAAGAGCGCCGCGGTGACGATGGCGTTCCGGCTGATCGGCACGACGATCGACACGAACGCCCGGAAGTCGCTGGCGCCGTCGACGAGTGCCGCCTCGACCAGGCTCGGTGGGATCGACTCCATGAACGCCCGCATGAGCAGGATGGCGAAGGGCACCTGGACCGCGCTGTCGGCCAGGATCAGCCCGACGTAGCTGTTGAGCAGCCCGATGTTGTTGAACAGCGTGTACAGCGCGTTCGCGATGACGATCGCCGGGATCATCTGCGTGATCAGCAGCACGAGCAGGAACACCCGGCCGCCGCGCATCCGGAACCGTGCGAGCCCGTACGCGGCCGGTGTCGCGATGGCGAGCGTCAGCAGGACGGTGCCGAGTCCGATGATCATGCTCGAGACGAAGTTCTGCCCCTGCTGGGCGAACGCGGCCTGGTAGCCGGCGAAGGTGGGGGAGAACGGGAACCACGTGGCCGTGGCGGCCCCGGACGTCGCCTGCAGGCTGGTGTTCACCATCCAGTAGACGGGGAACACCATGATCGCGAGGAACACGCAGCCGAGGATCGTGAACGGGATCCCCTTCGCCGAACCGCGTGGCCGGGGGGCACGGGCGCTCTTGGTGGTGATCGCGCGGGTGGCGGTGACGGTCTGGTTCGCGAGTCCGACGCTCATTCGTCGACCGCCTTCCGTGAGATCGCGATGTAGACCATCGCGAAGACGAACGAGACGACGATGAGCACGTTGCTGACCGCGGCTCCGATGCCGAACTGGAAGTTGATGAACGACTGGTGGTAGGCGTTCGTGGCCAGGGTCTGGGTCGAGTTGGCCGGGCCGCCGCCGGTCAAGCCGAGGATGATGTCCACGACCTTCAACGTGTAGACGACCCCGAGCACGATCACGACACTGACCACCGACCGGATGCTCGGCCAGGTGATGTACCAGAACGCCTTGAACCCGGTGGCGCCGTCGAGCGAGCCGGCCTCGTAGAGTTCCGGCGGCACGGACTGCAGGCCGCTGTACAGGATCGTCGTGTTGAACGGGATGCCGAGCCAGACGTTGACGCCGATCACGGCGATGAGCGCCAGGCTCGGGCTGACCAGCCACGGCACGGGGGCGATGCCGACCACACCGAGGAGCTGGTTGAGCGCGCCGCTGTCCTGGTCGAGCAGCCACTTCCACACCGCGCTGGACGCGATGAGCGGCAGCAGCCACGGCAGGAGCAGCAGTCCCCGCAAGAAGCCCGACAGCGGGAAGTGCCGGCGGAAGAACAGCGCCAGGCTCAGCCCGATGACGAACTGCAGGATGATCGAGCCCGCCGTGAACAGCGCGGTGTTCACGAGGCTCGTCGTGAACACCGAGCTCTGGAACACCGAGATGTAGTTGGCGAGTCCCACCCAGGGGGCCTCGCCGGTGAAGAAGGTCGCCGTCGTGTAGTCCTGGAAGGACATGACGATGTTCTTCACCACCGGGTAGCCGAAGAAGACGGCCACGAAGACCGCCGCTGGCACCACGAAGAGCCATCGGGTCACGCCGGATCGGAACCGGGCTCGTCGTTGCCCGGGTCGGGGTGTCGTCACGGGCGGGATCGTCCGTGGTCGTGTCTGTGTCGAGGCGCTCACGCCGGGGTCCTTTCCTCGTCGCCGGAGGGAGCCGACCGGTCGGCCGGCTCCCCGTGGACTACTGCTCTTGGGACTGCGCCTGCTTGAGCGCTGCCTCGGGGCTGGCCTTGCCGGTGAGGGCGAGCTGGACGGCGGTGTAGATCTTCGTGGCGGCTTTGGGCCAGTCGGGTCCGAGCTCACCGGTGCGAGCGCGGGCGGTCTGCACCGTGGTCACGAAGGACGCGACCTGCGGGTGGTCCTTCGCCCACGCGGCGCCGGCCTCGAGGTTCGTCGGCACGTTGCCGCTCACCTCGGACAGGGCCTTCTGCATCTTCTGCGTGTGCAGACAGCCGACGAACTTGCCGGCGAGCTGCATCTTGTCCTTGTCACCGGTCTGCGGGACGGTGAACGCCTCGCCGCCGAGCGGTGCGACCGTGGCCTCGCCGGTGCGTGTCGGGATCGGGACGCTGTCGAACTCGAGGCTCTTCTTCTCGTTGAGCGCCGGCAGCTGCCAGGGGCCGTTGATCATCATCGCGGCCTTGCCGGCCAGGAACTGGTTGTTGACGTCCGCCTGGGCCCAGTTGATCGAGCTCTTGGACATCGAGCCGTCGTCCTGCAGGTCCTCGACGAGCTGCAGGGCCTGGGTGGCGTCCGCGGTGGCGATGTCCTTCTCGTCACCACCGTTCGACCAGAAGAACGGCAGGAACTGCCAGGTGCCCTCGTACGTGTTGATGTTGCTCATCGCGAAGCCGTAGGTCGAACCCTTGGTGAGCTGCTTCGCGGCGGCCTTGAGCTCGTCCCACGTCTTGGGCGGCTGGACACCGGCGTCCGCCAGCAGCTTCTTGTTGTAGTAGAGCGCGATGGAGTTCGTGTTCGACTGCAGGCCGTAGAGCTTGCCCTTGTAGGTGCTCGCCGCCTTCACGCCGGGGACGTCGCCGTCGGCGTCGAGCCCGTAGGCCGACAGGTCGGACAGCGCACCGGACGACGCGATCTGCTGCACGTCGGGGTTGTCGAGCATGAGGACGTCGGGCAGCGTCTTCGACGACGCCTGCTGCAGCACCTTCGAGATCAGGCCGGCGCCGGCGACGTGGTTGATCGTGACCGTCGCGCCGACTTCGTTGGCGCACTGCTTGTAGACCGGGTTGTAGTTCGCGTCGTAGTAGTCCTCGATCGTCAGGGCCTTGCTGCCGCCCGACGAGGCCGATCCGGAGCCGGAGCACCCGGACAGGACCAGGGGGACCGTGGCGAGCACGGCGACGGCGCCGACGAGGGCGCGGGTCCGGCGCGACTGGGAGGGGAATCTTTGCTTCATTGCAGAGCTCTTCTCTTGACGGATGCTGGGACAGGCACGCATCGACGAGGCCGCTGACGTCATCGTCGCTGTGCTCCTGGGGCGAGAAGCTAACAGATAAGCGCTTCACCTGTAAAGCGCTTTTCTGACACGGCGAGCGCTAGGATCAGCGGCATGGCCACGATGCAGCAGGTCGCCGATCGGGCGGGGGTCTCGATCGCCACCGTGTCCTTCGTGGTGAACGGGACGAAGTACGTGACCCCCGGCACCACGGCGCGGGTGCGGACTGCGATGCGCGAGCTGAAGTTCCGTGGCAACGTCGTCGCCCGTGCGCTCGCGAGCCGACGCACCCGGATCATCGCGCTGCTGTTCCCGACCACCGGCAACCGCTTCAGCCCGACCACCTCGCAGTTCTTCATGAGCGCGGCGGAGCGTGCGTCCGAGCGGGGGTACCACCTCGTGCTCTGGCCCGTGGACCCCGCCGGCGACGACCTGGACGACCTCGTGTCGGGCGGACTCGTGGACGGCGTCATCCTGATGGAGGTGCGGATGGACGACCCCCGCGTCGCCGTCCTCACCGACCTCGACGTGCCGTTCACCCTGATCGGCCGGACCCGCGACAGCAGCGGGCTGCCCTTCGTCGACATCGACTTCGAGACGACGATCGAGGACAGCCTCGACCACCTCCAGGCCCTCGGGCACCGGCGGTTCGGGCTCGTCCTCGAGGACCTCGAGGGCACCCCGATGGCCGGGTACGCACCGCACCTGCGCGTCGAGTCGACGTTCCGGCAGGCGATGCTCGAGCGCGGACTGACCGGGACGATCGTCACGGCGGGGCCCGGCAGTGACGGCGGCCGGCAGGCCACGAGTGACCTGCTCGCGGCGGACCCCGACGTCACCGCTGTGCTCGTGATGAAGGACGACTCGTCCGCCGGCGTCCTGGTCGGGCTGTACACCGCCGGGCGGCGGGTCCCCGAGGACGTCTCGGTGCTCAGCATCGCGTCGTCCGAGGCGAACGCGGACCAGCACTACCCGCGGCTGTCGACGATGGTCGCCCCCGGCCCGGAGCTCGGCGTGCGGGCCGCCGACGCCCTCATCGAGCAGCTCGACGGCACCTCGGAGGACCTGCCGCACTTCCTGCTGCCGTGCACGCTGCGGATCGCCGAGTCCACGGCCCCCGCCCCGGCCTGACCGCCCGCCGGTCCGGAGGCGCGGGTCGTCCCTGCCACGCGCCTCCAGGCCGTCGGCCCCGGCCCCACGGAGCCACCAGCGAAAGCGACAGATCCCTGCGGACAGCCCAGGCTCCGCCTGGTTGTGTGGATGCACAGGTTCGCAGCACCACACGTCGAGGAGGACGGATGGCCATCGACCGGAGGACGTTCATGCTCGGGGGAGCGGGGGTGCTGCTGCTCGCCGGCTGCTCCACCCGACCCGAGCGCACGCGGGTCGAGGACTGGCCCACCGAACCGCCCGAGGGCGAGGCGACGATCAGCTGGTGGGCCGGCCAGGTCGCCTCGAAGGACGGGGGTGACCTGCGTCGTCGGCTCATCGCGGAGTTCCAGAAGGAGCACCCGAACATCCGGGTCCGGATCGTCAGTGCCCCGAGCGACACCGACACGAACCGCACCAGCCTGACGACCCAGATCGCGGCGGGCAGCAGCACGCCGGACGTCTACCTGGGTGACGTCGCGTGGCCCGGGCAGTTCGCGAAGAACAAGCTCGCGACCCCGGTGAACCAGCTCGTCGGTGAGGACTTCTTCGACCAGTTCCCCGAGGGGCTCCGGCTCGCGGCGAGCGTCGACGGCACGTACTACATGTTCCCGCTCTACATCGACGAGTCGTTCTTCCTGTACCGGAAGGACCTGCTCGCGAAGCACTCCCTGCAGGTGCCGGCGTCGTGGGAGGAAGTGCGCGAGACCGCCGCGAAGCTCGTCGACACCGGTGACGTCAGCTACGGGTTCGCGTTCCAGGGCGACGTGTACGAGGGGCTGACCTGCAACGTCACCGAGTTCGTCGCGGATGCTGGTGGGTCGTTGCTCAACGACGACCTGACCAAGCCCGAGACGACGAGCTCCGAGACCAAGCGCGCCTTCGAGTTCATGCGCTCGCTGATCACCGAGGGGGCGTCGCCGCGGGCCACCCTGACGTACCAGGAGCAGGACACCAACGACGCGTTCTCCGGCGGCCGTGCGGCGTTCCTCCGCAACTGGTCGTACGCGTGGGGGATCGCGAACGGTCCGGACAGCCGGGTCGCCGGCAAGGTGGGTCTGGCCGCCCGGCCGACGTTCGACGGCATGGACGAGCACCACTCGACGATCGGCGGGTGGGGGAACTACATCAACCCGCACACGCAGGAGCCCGCGGCGGCACTGACCTTCGCGCGCTGGATGTCGAGCGAGACCGCGCAGCAGTTCCTGACCCGCGAGGGCGGCGTCCTGCCGGCGCGGAGCGCCTCACTCGTCAGCGAGGACGCGAAGCGCCAGGAGCGTCCCACCTACGACACGGCGGCGGGCATCACGCTCGTGCCCCGCCCGACCTCGACCGCCTACTACCCGAAGGTGTCGCAGGGCATCTACCAGAACGGCAACAGCATCCTCGGTGGGCAGGCGTCCGTCGACGGCGGCACCAGCGCGATGGCCTCCGCCATCTCGCTGGCACTGCAGGGAGCAGCGCTGTGAGCGCCGGCACCGCGACACGGCCGGCACGGCCTGGAGGCACGGGGCGCGTCGATCCGCCGCCCCGGCCGACGGGGCGGTCGCGTCTCGACCGCATCCGCTCGCGGGGTGCGTGGGGCTTCGCGGCCCCGGCGCTCCTGGTGGTCGCCGCGGTCACGATCTTCCCGGTCGTGTACTCGGTCGTCCTGAGCCTCGCGGACGTCGAGGTCGGCTACGAGGGCTTCACCATCCAGTCGTTCGGGTTCGACAACTACGCGGCCCTGCTGCAGAGTGCCGACTGGTACCGGGCGCTCGGGTTCACGGTGCTCTACACGGTGGTGACGGTCTCGGTCGAGCTCGTGCTCGGCATGCTCGTCGCGCTGGTGCTCGAGCGGCTCGGGGCCACCCGCGGCTGGATGCTCGCGCTCATGCTCATCCCGTGGTCGCTCGTCACCATCGTCAACGCGCAGCTGTGGAAGTACATCTACGACAGCACCTACGGCGTCGCGACGTGGTTCTTCGGTCTGTTCGGGGACGCCCCGGTGATCCTCGGTGAACCGGTGCCCGCGATCACCGGGCTGATGGTCGCGGACATCTGGAAGACGACGCCGTTCGTCGCGATCATCCTGCTCGCCGGGCTGGTGCAGATCTCCGAGGACCACTACGAGGCCGCCGAGCTCGACGGGGCGAGCACCTGGCAGACGTTCTGGCGTGTGGTGCTGCCGCAGCTCACCCCGACCCTGACTATCGCGGTGCTGTTCCGCATCCTGCAGGCGTTCGGCGTCTTCGACCTGCCGTTCGTGCTGACGAACGGCGGACCGGGCACCGCCACCCAGTCGCTCGCGATCATGGGCTACAAGGTGCTCTTCCAGGACATCAACATCGGTCCGGGCGCCGCGATCGCGACCTCGACCGCGATCATCGTCGCGGCCGGGTGTCTGCTGTTCCTCCGGGCGTTCCGGAACCAGGCGAAGGGAGGGGACGACTGATGCCCCGTCAACGTGTGCGCAAGGGCTGGCGGAAGTGGGTCAACACCGTGAACGTCAGCGGTGTCGTCATCGCGGTGCTCACGGCGCTGCCGCTGTACTGGCTCGTCACGACGTCGCTCAAGCCGGCGTCCGAGATCGGGCAGTCGCCGCCCACCGTGTGGCCGCAGTCGTTCACCTTCGACAACTTCGTGGTGGCCTTCCGTGACAACGCGCTCGGCCAGTACATGGTGAACAGCGTCATCGTGTCGGTGTCGACCACGGTGATCGTGCTCGCGCTGGCGTTCCTGGCCGGGTACGCGCTGGCCGGCCGGTTCATCCGGGGCCGAACGGCGATCATGACCTCGTTGCTCATGCTGTCGGTGTTCCCGGCGATCGCGGTGCTGACGCCGCTGTACCTGCTCGAGCGCAACCTCGGGCTGCTCAACTCGTACCCGGGTCTGATCGTGCCGTACGTCGCGTTCAACCTGCCGTTCGCCATCTGGATCATGCGGAACTACCTGCAGGGGATCCCGTCGACGATCGAGGAGGCGTCCGAGATCGACGGGGCCGGGGCGTGGCGCACCGTGCTGAGCGTGATCCTGCCGATGGCCAAGCCGGGCCTGTTCACGGTCGGCGTCTTCACCTTCACGGCATCGTGGAGCGAGTTCCTGATGGCGCTGACCTTCAACAGCGAGAACTCGTTCCGGACGATCCCGGTCGGCATCGCGCTCTTCGGGACGCAGTTCACGGTGCCGTTCGCGCAGATCTTCGCCGCGAGCGTGGCCGCCACGGTGCCGATCGTGATCCTGGTGCTCGTGTTCCGCCGCTCGATCGTGTCCGGTCTGACCTCCGGCGCCGTCAAGGGGTGACGGGTGTCCGGCATACGGAGATAGGTAGAGAACTTACCTAGCTGCGTATGCTGGACATTCGTCCGAGCGTCGCGCTGACCGCCCGTACCCTGCCGTCAGGGGCTCGGTGCGCCGAGATCGACGGCTGCGACGATGCGGTCGATGATCCGCACGAACCTGGCCCGCTCCCGTTCCGAGAAGGAGGCCATCAGGTCGTGCAGGTGCTTGTTCGTGCCGTCCATCGCGCGCGTGTAGTCGCGGCGGGCGGCATCGGTCAGCTCGATGTACCGGCTCCGGCCGTCGTCGGGGTTCGGGACGCGACTGAGGTGTCCGCTGTGCTCGAGTCGGTCCACCATGCCGGTGACCGCCGGGCCGGTGAGTCCCAGGTGCTTCGACAGGTCCTTCACGCGCACGGTCCGGCCCGCTGCTTCGGCGCGGGACACGAACTGCAGCAGCGTCAGGTCGCCGCCGGAGACGCCGAGTTCGTCGCGCAGCCGCCCGCGGAGTTCGGAGACCGCGGCCTCGAGCCGGGTCAGCGCTGCGTCGAGGTCGACATCGCTCACGACAGCGCCCCCTCTGCACGGGTCTCGTCCGGGTCACGATACGCCGCAGTCACCACCCCAGCGTATCCACATAGCGCGGTTCGTGGAACGGTCCGGGTGGCGGCGTCGGGAGCAGGGCGCCGTGGCTGACCCCGTCCCGGACCCGCAGGGTGCCGACCGGGCCGGCGAACCGGTGCGGTTCGAGGTCGCCGGCGGGGACCCCTACGCCGCCGAGCGCGACCTCGCCGCCGTCCACGGTGTCGATCGGTGGTCCGTCCGGCGCATCGACGACGACTTCTCGTACCGGTACACGGCCGTCGGCGACTCCGAGGTGAGCATCCGGCGTTCGCGGCTCCGCGGTGCCGTGCGTGGCTCGGTGCCCGTCGGGGCGGACTACGTCGTGACCTGGATCACGAGCGGCACCGCGTCGCTCGACTCCGGGCGTGCGCGGATGCAGCTGCGCCGCGACGTCCCCGTGCTCCTGCCGCCCGAGGACGACTTCGTGTTCACGGCCGAGGACCACGACCAGCGGCTGGTGCACTTCGGGCGTGACTACGTGCACCGCGTCGCGTACGAGCACCTGGAGGTCGAGACGGCGCCGCTGCGGTTCGACCCGACCCGGGTACCGGAGCCCGACACCGCGGAGCGCTGGCAGGAGGCGCTCGTGGCGCTGTCGCGTGCCCTGCGAGCCGAGGGGCCCGACTCCGACGCGTGGCACGAGGCCAAGCGGTCGGCCGCCACCGCGTTCCTGGACACGTTCCCGCCGCAGGCCGACGACCTGCCCGCGGTGCTCGATCTCCCCCGGAATGCCCGGCTGCGGGCCGCGGTGGAGTACATCCACGCCCACGCCGCCGAGCCGGTCACCGTCCAGGAGCTGTCCGAGGTCGCCGGCCTGAGCGTGCGGTCGGTGCAGGAGTCGTTCCGCCGGGTCTTCGACGTGTCGCCGCTGACCTACCTGCGCGAGGTCCGGCTCGACCGGGTCCACGGCGAACTGCTCGAGCTCGACCCACAGGCCGGGGTCGTCGGTGACGTCGCCCGACGGTGGGGGTTCGCCCACCTCGGCCGGTTCTCGGCGGCGTACGCGGCCCGGTTCGGCGAGTACCCGAAGCAGACCCTGCGCCGCTGACGACGACGGGTGCTCAGCGGCCGGCCGTGGGTCGCGGCGCCGGGCCGGTGCTCGCCCGCACCCGCAGGGTCGTGGGGAGCCGGACGTGGTCCGTGGTCGGCTCGCCACGGAGCATGGTCAGGAGCATCTGCACGGCGTGCGACCCGAGCTCGTCGAGCGGCTGCGACACCGTGGTGAGCGGCGGGGTCGTGGTGGAGGCCTGCGGCACGTCGTCGAAGCCCACGACGGACAGGTCCTGGGGAACGCGGAGCCCGACCTCGGCCGCGGCGCGGAGCACACCGATCGCCGACGAGTCGTTCGCCGCGAACACCGCGGTGGGGCGGTCGTCGAGGGCCAGGAGATCCCGGGTGACGGCCGCGGACTGGTCCTCCTGGTAGCCGCCGTCGCGCAGCAGGCACTCGTCGACGGTGATGCCGGCGGCGGTCAGGGCGGAACGGTAGCCGGCGGCCCGGAGCTGGGCGGACGCCAGGTCGGCGCGACCCTGCAGGTGCGCGATGCGGGTGTGCCCGAGCGCGAGCAGGTGCTCGACGGCCTGGACGGCTCCGGCTTCGTTGTCGGCGTCGACGGTGGCGTGACCCTCGGGCCCGGTGTGCGGGTCGATCGCCACGACGGGGATCGAGGAGCTCGACAGGGCCGTGGTCGGGGTGACCACGATCGCGCCGTCGATCAGGGTGCCGGACAGTCGTGACAGCGACCGGCGTTCCCAGCCGGGTCGGTCGGCGCCGGTCATCAGGCCGGCGTAGGCGAGCAGTTCGTAGCCGGTGCCGGTGGCCGCCCGCGAGATCCCGCGGAGCAGCTCGGTCGAGAACGGCTCGAACTCGGGCACCAGGATGCCGACGACCCCGGTCCGCGAACTGCGCAGGCTCCGGGCGACCAGCGAGGTCTCGTACCCCAGGTCCTCGACCACCTGCTGCACGCGGAGCATGGTGGCGGCGGCGACACCGTCGCGCTGGTTGATCACCTTGGAGACCGTCGGGATCGAGACCCCGGCCGCTCGTGCCACGTCGCCGATCGTCACCCGGCCGGCACCGGGACGCGCGCCGAGTGCCGAGTCCATGTGCACACCGTACCGCTGCGACACCCTGCGATCGGTTAAGAAAACGTTATCGATATCGATTGACACCGCCCCCGAGCAGCAGGCATGCTCTCCGCAGCGGCAGTCGATGTCGCTCCATGTCAACGACGACACTTCAGGAGTTCCACGATGACGAGGAAGATCCGTGCCGCGGCAGCCATCGCGCTGATCGGGGCGACCGCACTGGTGGCCAGCGGGTGCTCGGCGGGCAGCGATGCCTCCGAGGACGGCGGGAAGGTCACGATGACCTTCTGGCACAACTCGACGACCGGACCGGGCAAGGCCTACTGGGCCTCGACGGTCAAGGCGTTCGAGGAGAAGTACCCGAACGTCACCATCAAGACCCAGGCGATCCAGAACGAGGACCTGGACGGCAAGCTCCAGACCGCTCTCAACTCCGGCGACGCCCCCGACGTGTTCCTGCAGCGTGGCGGCGGCAAGATGGACGCGATGATCGCCGCCGGGCAGCTCATGGACATCTCCGACTCCATCAGCGCCGACGCGAAGAAGTCCATCAGCGCGGGCACGTTCGCCGGCTACGAGAAGGACGGCAAGACCTACGCCATGCCCGGCGCGGTGCTCCCCGAGGGCATCTGGTACTCGAAGGACCTGTTCAAGGAAGCCGGCATCGAGGGCACGCCCACGACCATGGACGAGCTGAACGACGCGATCACGAAGCTCAAGGCCAAGGACATCGACCCGGTCGCCGTCGGCGCGAAGGACGCCTGGCCGGCCGCCCACTGGTACTACAACTTCGCACTCCGCGAGTGCAGCCAGAAGACGCTCGAGGACGCGGCGAAGTCCCTGAAGTTCGACAACGCCTGCTGGACGAAGGCCGGCGAGCAGCTCGAGGACTTCAACGCCACCAAGCCCTTCAACAACGGCTTCCTGACCACCGCGGCACAGCAGGGTGCCGGCAGCTCCGCCGGTCTCCTCGCCAACCACAAGGCGGCCATGGAGCTCATGGGTGCGTGGGACCCGGGCGTGATCGCATCGCTGACGCCGGACGCCAAGCCGCTGCCCGACCTCGGCTGGTTCCCGTTCCCCGCGACCGACGGTGGCAAGGGTGACCCGAAGTCGATGATGGGTGGTGTCGACGGCAACTCCTGCTCCGCACAGGCCCCGAAGAAGGCGTGCACCGACTTCCTGAACTTCATCGTGCAGAAGGACAACCAGGAGGCGTACTACAAGGCCTTCAACGCCATCCCGGTGAACAAGGACGCCCAGTCGGTCGTCGACTCGGACTACCTGAAGTCGGCCCTGGCCGCCTACCAGGACGCCCCGTTCGTCTCGCAGTACCTGGACACCCTGTACGGCCAGAACGTCGGCAACGCGCTGAACACCAGCGTCGTCGACCTGCTCGCCGGCAAGGGTGACGCGAAGGACATCGTCGAGACCACCAACCAGGCTGCGGCCAAGGGCTGAGCATGGCCCTCGACACCTCGCTCGGTACGACTCCGGCCACCGGGTCGGACACGGCCGCGGGGACGTCCCCGGCGGGGAGCGGTTCGCCGCTCCCCGCCGGTCGGCGGACCACGCGCCGCATCGCGGACTGGCGGAAGCGCGTCGAGATCGCGGTCCTCGCCGGACCCGCGGTCATCGTCTTCGTCACGTTCGTGATCCTGCCCGTGGGCCTCGCCGCCTACTACGGGTTCTTCAAGTGGCAGGGCTACGGCCCGCCCACCGACTTCGTCGGGCTGCAGAACTACCTGATCATCTTCCAGGACAAGGCGTTCCACGCGGTCCTGATGCACAACGGCTTCATCGTCGTGCTCTCGCTGGTGTTGCAGGGGCCGATCGCGATCGTGCTCGCCCTGCTGCTCAACCAGAAGATGCACGGCCGCGGGCTCGTCCGCGTGCTCGTCTTCGTGCCGTACGTCATCTCCGAGGTGATCGTCGGCACCGGGTGGAGCCTCATGCTCCAGTCGAACGGCGCCGTGAACGACCTGTTCCAGAGCATCGGCCTGGGCGGACTCCGTGCGGACTGGCTGTCGAACCCCGACATCGCCATCTGGACGCTGCTCGTGATCATCTCGTGGAAGTACATCGGCTTCGCGGTGATCCTGTTCCTCGCCGGCCTGCAGAGCATCCCCGAGGAACTGTTCGAGGCCGCCGCCATCGACGGTGCCGGCTACTGGCAGATCCAGCGGCGCATCACCCTGCCGCTCCTCGGACCGACCATCCGCATCTGGGCGTTCCTGTCGATCATCGGCTCGCTGCAGCTGTTCGACCTCGTCTACATCATCTGGGGCCAGTACATCGCCTCGACCGCGGGTACCTCGACGATGGCGACGTACATGGTCGCCAACGGCCGGACCTCGGGCAACTTCGGCTTCGGCAGCGCCGTCGCGGTCGTGATGTTCGTGATCTCGCTCGTGGTCGCCCTGATCTACCAGCGCTTCGTGCTCCGCCGTGACACCGCGGGTGCACTCACCGAGAGGAAGAACTGATGGCCACCACGAGCATCGTCGCCCCCGGGCGCCGGGCCGTGCGGGAGCGCCGGTCCAGTGCCGCGATCGGACGCGCCAACCCGCTGACCTACGTCGTCGCGATCCTGTTCGTCGCCGCCAACCTGGCACCCGTGCTCTACATCGTGCTGGGCGGCTTCCGGACCAACTCACAGATCACCACGAGCCCCGCCGGGCTGCCGGCACCGTTCGAGTTCGGCAACTACGGCTCCGTGCTGTCGAGCGGCATCTTCTGGCAGCAGCTCGGCAACTCGACGATCAGCGCCGTCACGACCACCCTCGGGGTCGTCGTGCTCGGGCTGATGGTGAGCTTCGTGCTCGCCCGCTACCGGTTCGCCGGCCGCGGGGCGCTCTACGCCCTGTTCGCCGCGGGCCTGATGTTCCCGATCACCGTCGCGATCACCCCGCTGTACCTGCTCGTCAAGGACCTCGGTCTGACGAACAGCCTGGCCGGCGTGATCCTGCCGCAGATCGCGTTCGCGCTGCCGACCACCGTGATCATCCTGGTGCCGTTCCTGCGCGCCATCCCCGACGAGCTCGAGGAGGCCGCGTCGATCGACGGGGCGAGCCGTCTCGGGTTCTTCTTCCGGATGGTCGTGCCGCTGTCGCTGCCCGGCGTCGTCACGGTCGGCATCCTGGCGTTCATCGCCAGCTGGAACAGCTACATCCTGCCGCTGTTCATCCTGAACAACGAGGCCGCCTACACGCTGCCGCTCGGGGTCCAGTCGTTCTCGTCGCAGTACTCCGTCGACACCGCCAAGGTGCTCGCGTTCACCTCGATGTCGATGATCCCGGCGCTGGTGTTCTTCACGATCTTCCAGCGCCGCATCGTCGGCGGCCTGACCGGGGCGGTGAAGGGGTGACCGCGACCGACGCGACGCGGACCGCCGGACGCGACCCGCGCCTCCAGGCCGACAGCGCGACGGACGCGACCGCGACGACCGCGACCGCGACCGCGACGGACGCGACCGCGACCCCCTCCGACCCCCGCGCCGACGCCCTGCTCGCCGAGATGACCCTCGACGAGAAGGTCGCCCAGCTCGTCGGCTACTGGCTCGACCAGAACGGCGTCGTCGCCCCCATGCAGGGCGAGATGGCGGCCGTGCAGCAGGGCGGCACCCTGGCGGACATCACCCGCGACGGCATCGGGCAGTTCACCCGCGTCTACGGCACCCGCCCCGTCGAACCCGACGAGCGTGCCGCCTGGCTCTGGGCGGAACAGCGCCGCCTGCAGCGCGAGACCCGGCTCGGGATCCCGGCGCTCGTCCACGAGGAGTGCCTGACCGGCCTCGCCGCGTGGAAGGCCGCGACGTTCCCGACGCCGCTGGCATGGGGCGCGTCGTTCGACCCGGAGCTCGTCGAGCAGGTCGGCGCCGCGATCGGTGCGTCGATGCGGCAGCTCGGCGTCCACCAGGGCCTCGCGCCGGTCCTCGACGTCATCCGCGACCCGCGTTGGGGGCGGGTCGACGAGTGCATCGCCGAGGACCCCTACCTGGTCGGCACGGTCGGCACCGCGTACGTGCGCGGGTTGCAGTCGGCCGGGGTCGACGCGACCCTGAAGCACTTCCTCGGGTACTCGGCGTCGCAGGCGGGGCGGAACCACGCCCCCGTGCACGCCGGGGCCCGTGAGGTCGCGGACGTGTACCTGCCGCCGTTCGAGATGGCGCTGCGCGACGGGGGCGCCCGGAGCGTCATGAACTCGTACGCCGAGATCGACGGCGTGCCCGTCTCGGCGAACGGCGAGCTGCTGACCGGCCTGCTCCGCGACCGGCTCGGTTTCGACGGCACGGTCGTCGCGGACTACTTCTCGGTGGCGTTCCTCGAGGTCATGCACGGCATCGCCGCCGACCGTGGCGAGGCCGCGGCGCTGGCGCTCGAGGCCGGCATCGACGTCGAGCTCCCGACCGGTGACGCGTACCTCGCACCGCTCGTCGAGCGGGTCCGCAGCGGGCAGGTGGACGAGGCTCTCGTCGACCGTGCCGTGCTCCGGGTGCTCCGGCAGAAGGAGCGGCTCGGCCTGCTCGAACCGGACGCCTTCGCCGAGGACGCCCCCACCGGGATCGACCTCGACACCCCGCTGCACCAGGCGCTCGCGAAGCGGCTGGCAGCCGAGTCGCTCGTGCTGCTGTCGAACGAGGGCGGCAGCGCCAGCGTCGACAGCGGCACCGCCGACGGCACCACCCCCGTCCTCCCGCTCGCACCGGGGGCCTCGGTCGCCGTCATCGGCCCGAACGCCGACCGCGCCGAGGCGCTGCAGGGCTGCTACTCGTTCGCCAACCACGTGCTCGCCTCGCACCCCGACCTGCCGCTCGGCTTCGCGATCCCGACCGTCCGCGAAGCCGTCGCCCAGGCGCTCGGTCCGGCAGCGGTCCGCTTCGCCACGGGCTGCGCCGTGACGGGGAACGACCGGGCCGGCTTCGCCGAAGCCGTTGCGGTCGCATCCGCCTCGGACGTCGCGGTGGTCGTCGTCGGCGACCAGGCGGGCCTGTTCGGCCGGGGCACGGTCGGCGAGGGCAACGACACCGAGTCGCTCGACCTGCCCGGCGTGCAGCGCGAGCTGGTCGAGGCCGTCGTCGCGACCGGCACCCCCACCGTGATGGTGCTGCTCACCGGCCGGCCGTACGCGATCGGCTGGGCGCTCGACGGCGACCAGCCGCGCCCGGCCGCGGTCGTGCAGGCGTTCTTCCCGGGCGAGGGCGGCGGGCTGGCGATCGCCGACCTGCTGACCGGCGTGGCCTCGCCCTCGGGCCGGCTGCCGCTGTCCCTGCCCCGGTCCGCCGGCGCGCAGCCGTTCACGTACCTGCACCCGCGGCTCGGCGGTCCGTCCGACGTCACCGCCGCGGACTCGACGCCGGTGCGACCGTTCGGTTTCGGCCTCGGCTACACCGACTTCGCGTACGACGAGCTCGTCGTCGACCCGGACGTCCGGTCCGACGGCGTCTTCACCGTGTCGGTGACGGTCCGGAACACCGGGGTGCGCGACGGCGAGGACGTCGTGCAGCTCTACGGGCACGACGTGCACGGCAGCGTCACCCGGCCCGAGGTGCAGCTCCTCGGCTACGCGCGCGTCGCGGTCGCAGCGGGGGAGTCCGTGCGGGTCCGCTTCCGTGTCCCGGTGCAGCGCTTCGCGTTCACCGACCGTCGGATGCGCAGGGTGGTCGAGCCCGGCGACGTGCAGGTCTGGGTGGCGTCGCACGCGGCGGCGTCGCGGCCGTCAGGCTCGGTGGCAGCGGGTGGGATCGTCGCCTCGGGCGACGGTCCGGTCCGACACCCCGTCCCCGGCACCGCCACCCAGCGCGCCACCGTCGCGGTCACGGGCGCGGTGCACGAGGTCACCCCGGGCGACCCCCGCCTGGTGGCGTGGTCGCTCGTCTGACCCGGTGACGGACCACGTGCCCTGGGCGTGACCGGGTGACGAACAGGAGGCGCGGTGCGGGCTCGCACCGCGCCTCCCGTCCGTCAGCGGGTCCTGATCACCCGAGCGGGTCGAGCCGGTCGGACAGGTCCAGTGACCAGACGGCGACGCCCGTCAGACCGAGCCGCTCCGCCAGCGCGACCCGCGCACGCAGTGAGCGTGCGTCGGACCACCAGAGCACCTCGCCGCTCGGCAGGGTCGCGGTCCACTCGCCGACCGTCGCGTCCCAGCGGGCGGTCGCGCCCGCCTTCCGGACCCGGAGCCGGGCCTGGGCGTCGGAGAGCTGACCGGCCGGACGCTTCCCCTTCCAGTGGTAGCCGTACCCGGCGGCACCGAGCACGATCTGGTCGGCGGGAGCGAGGCTCACGAGTGCACGGGCGGCCTTCGACGACCACGCGAGCGAACCGACCGGACCGGGTGCGTCCGGCTCCCAGGGGCCGTGCTGGTCGTAGGCCATGAGCGTCAGGTGGTCGAGCGGGGCACGGAGGGCGCGCACGTCGTAGCCGAGGCGGGCGTACCCGGCCGCGGTGGTCGACGCGGACAGGGCGATGTCGAGCCGGACGTCGTCGCCGACGGCGGCCCGGAGCTCGCGGGCGAAGGCGGTGAGACCGGGCTTCTCGGCCTTGGTCAGCGCCTCGAGGTCGATCATGACCGAGTCCCAACCGCCCGTGGCCACGTCGGCGGCGAGTGATCGGACGACCCGGGCGCGGTTCGCGGGCGAGGTGAGCAGCCTGCGGGCGATCGGCTCGCTGAAGTCCCCGTCGGCCTCGGAGTAGTTGCTGACGAGCAGCTGCGCGGTGAGCCCGTTGGCGTGTGCCCGGTTGCGCTGGGCCTTGGCGGCGCGCGACGGTGCGGTGACCTTCGACCCCGTGCGGTTCAGCAGCAACCCGTCGACGCCGACCACGTCCATCGCGGCGGCGTTCGCGTCCACCAGGGCGGTGTCGGCGTTCTCGGGCTGGAAGCCGGTCACGTCGAACCCATCAGCGTGGGCGGCGGTCGGGGCCGTGCAGCCGGCGAGTGCGAGTCCTGCGGTGAGCGCGGCGGCGAGCAGTGCGGAGCGGCGTCGACGCGGGGTGCCGGTCATGCGGTGGGTCCGTCCGGTCGTCCGGGGTGGCCGGGTGCCGACCACGGCGGGAGCTCGGCCGACGGGTACCCGCCGTGCTGGTCGGGCGCCCGCAGCATCGGGTTGACGGCACGCAGTCGGATGCCGGAGGTGTCACCGGCGACCCCGCGGACGGCGCTCGCCAGCAGGAACGCGACGACGTCAGCGGTGCTGCCGTCCGGGTCGTAGCCGTGCCAGGGGTGGTCGTCGCCCTGGGCGCGGCGCAGGGCGCTGGCGAACGTCGCGTCGGCGTCCTCGATCTCCACCTCGCAGTCGAGCACGACGCGGAAGCGCGAGCCCTCGCCCGGGGGGACACCGAGGTCCGTCGTGGCGCGGGGGTCCGGGTCCGCCGGGTCGAACGACCGGAGCGCCGCCGACGGTGCGGTGCCGAACGCGGCGCGGTACTCGGCCGCCATCCGCCCGGCGTTGCTGAAGTGCCAGTGCTTCGCGACGTCCGCGATGGTGCGACGGTCCGCCGGTGTCATGGAGAGCAGGTCGCGGCGGACGCCCTCGAGCCGGACCCCGCGCAGGTACGACGCTGGCGAGGTCTGCAGCTCCCGCCGGAACGCGCTCTGCAGGCCTCGGGTCGACAGGTTCGCGGCGGCGGCGATGTCCGGTACCGAGATCGCTTCGCGGGCGTGTGCGTGCACGAACCGCAGCGCCTCGTGCACGGTGCGGGACAGCCGTGCTCCGCCGTGCTCGGGACCACTCGCCGTGGTCGGTGCCTGGTCCATACGTGGGAGCGTACGAGGCGCTCGTGTGGATCGGCCTCCGACGCCACGACGCCGTCGGTATCCGAGGTGCGCGGATGTGACCCGCACCCGTTCGGGGGGCATTGTGGACGCCGCGCGAGGCGTTCACCGTCCAAGAGGTACTCAAACTGTCCTCCTCCGAACAGGGTCGGAGGCTCGGGGACAGATCGGAGGATCTGATGAGTGGTTACGAGCGTGCACCGAGGGTCGCCCCGGTCCACATCACCTCCTACCGGGCGCGGGCGCGGGCACGGGCTGATGGACGACGTCGACCGCGAGCGCTTCACCTTCGGGGACCTCCGCGCGCAGCGTGGACCGAACCCGTGAGCAGCGACCGCTGACGCGCGACGTCCGTCAGCGCAGGCGGTCCGCCAGGAACGCCGCCTGACGCTCCCAGTGCCGGAAGCCGCCGCCCTCGTGCCCGTTGTACGGGTACACGGCGATCTCGCGGTCGGTGGAGCCCAGGGCGTTGAACGCGGCGAAGGTCGTGCGCGGCGGGACGACGTCGTCCATCAGCGCGACCGAGAACAGCGCCGGTGCGGTGATGCCGGCGGCGTGGTTCACCCCGTCGAAGTACGCGGCGGTCTCCCACACGCCCTCGGCCGCGTCGCGGTGCACGGCGAGGTACTGCGCGAGCTCCAGGTACGGACCGCCCACCGCGACGTCGGTGCCGTTCCGCCAGTCGGCCAGGAACGCCACGTCGGGCAGCACCGCGGTGATCGGTCCGACGTGTGCCTCGACCAGGGCCGCTGCGGCGATGGCGATCCCGCCGCCCTGGCTCCCGCCGGTCAGCGCGATGCGATCGGGGTCGACGCCGGGCAGCGTGCGCACCGCCTCGACGAGCCGCACGGCGTCGGTGTAGACGCGGCGGTAGTAGTGGTCGGCGGGCGAGCCGATGCCGCTCGTCATCCAGCCGCTGGCGTGCGGTGCGGAGCCGTGCGGGTCCGGGGTGTCGCCGCCGGCCCACCCGGAGCCCTGGCCGCGGGTGTCCATCACCACGTGCACGTACCCGGCGAGGGCCCAGTGCACGCGCTCACCCGGGCGACCGCGGCCACCGCCGTAGCCGAGGAACTCGACGACGACCGGCAGTGCGCCCGGGTCGTCGGTCACGGGACGGTTGACCCACGCCCGCACCGGGTCACCGGCGAACCCGGGGAACGTCAGGTCTTCGACGACGAGACCGGTGACCGGGGTCTCGGCGGGCACGAGGACCGGCTCGACCCCCTCGCCCGCGGTCCGGGCGAGGGCGATCGTGTCCGCCCAGAAGGCGTCGAAGTCAGCGGGGCGCCGGACGTCGGAGCGGTGGGCGCGGAGCGCGTCGAGGGGCAGGTCGGTCAGTGGCATGGTGTGTCCTCCGGGACGATCGTGCCCCCGGCACCGTCGAGGACGGCGCCGGGGGCACGGAGTGTCGGTTCAGCGCGCCGCCGCGCGGTACTGCTCGAGCACCTCCGGGTGCGGGTCGGACGGCACGGTGGTCGTCGCGGTGTCCCACGTCGGCAGGGCTCCGGTGAGCGCCCACGCGGCCTGCTTCGCAGCCCCCGCGGCGACGTACTCGCCGGGCTCCGGCACCAGGACGTCACGGCCGAACACCTGCGCGGCGACGGCGCGGACCGCCGGGTTCCGCGCAGCGCCCCCGATGAGCAGCAGCCGCTCGACGGTCACGCCGGTGTCCTGCACCGCGGCCAGTCCGTCGGCGAGGGCGCAGAGCATCCCCTCGAAGGCCGCCCGGGCCAGGTGCGCCCGGTCGGTGGTCGCCGGCGTCATGCCGAGCAGCGAGGCGGTCGCGTCCGGCCGGTTCGGCGTGCGCTCGCCGACGAAGTACGGCACCAGGACGAGGCCGTCGGCCCCGGCCGGCGCCTGCAGCGCCAGCTCGCCGAGCGCGTCGTGGTCGACGCCGAGCAGGCCGCCGATCACCTCGAGCACGCGGGCCGCGTTGAGCGTCGTGACGATCGGGAGGCGCGACCCGGTCCCGTCGGCGAAGCCCGCCACGGTCCCGCTCGGGTCACGCACCTCGGCGTCGCTGACCCCGAAGACCGTGCCGCTCGTGCCGAGGGACACCGCGACGTCGCCCGGGCCGAGACCCAGGCCGAGCGCTGCCCCGGCGTTGTCACCGAGTCCGGCGCCGACGACGAGGCCGGAGGGCGCGACCGCGCCGCCGGGCAGCTCGACGTCGGTGGACAGGGTGCCCATCGCCTCGTCGGGAGCAACCACGCGGGGCACGACCACGGCGTCGTCGTCACCCATCGACGCCGGCCGCATCGGCCGCCCGAGTGCGAGCTCGAACAGTTCCGGGTCGTACTCGCGGCGCACCGGGTCCCAGTACGCCGTGCCGCTGGCGTCGGACGCGTCCGTCGCCAGGGCCTCCAGGTCGGGGCCGAGCGGACTCTCGTCCGCCGGACCGAACCCGCGGAGCCGCCATGACAGCCAGTCGTGGGGGAGCGCCACGGCCGCGACGCGGGCCGCGTTCTCGGGCTCGGCGTCGCGGAGCCACCGCAGCTTGGTCCCGGTGAACGACGCGACCGGCACCAGCCCCGTCCGGGCGACCCACGCCTCCTGGCCGAGCTCGTCGACCATCTGCGCGGCCGCGTCCGCACTGCGGACGTCGTTCCAGAGCAGGGCGTCGCGGACGACGCGGCCCTCGGAGTCGAGCGCGACCATGCCGTGCTGCTGCCCGGCGACGGCGACGGCACCGACGTCGTCGAGGCCGCCGGCGTCCGCGACGGCGGCACCGAGGGCGTCCCACCAGTGGCGGGGGTCGACGGCGGTGCCGTCCGGGTGGGACGCGCGGCCCTCGCGGACGACCGCACCGGTCGCGGCGTCACGGATGGTGACCTTGCAGGACTGGGTCGACGAGTCGACCCCGGCGACGAGCTGGCGCTCGTCCGTGTTCTCAGCCACCTCGGCGGCACGCCGCCTCGGCGCGCGGAACGCAGCCGCTGGCGCGTCTGCCGTCAATTCCGCGCGCCCATCAGGTGCTCCATCGCGAGCTGCTGCAGGCGGACGAAGCCGAAGCCCTTGCCGCCGAAGTAGGCGTCGGTGTCGAAGTCCTCGTAGGCGGAGCGGTCGGCGAGGAACGTGTCGTACGACTCGCCGTCGTTCAGCGTCGGCGTCGACAGCTCGCCGACCTTCGACGCCTCGAGTGCCGCCTGCACCTCGGGGTCAGCGCGGAACGCCTGCGCACGCTCCTTGAGGAGCAGGTACATGCGCATGTTGGCCGACGCGGAGTCCCAGACACCGCTGATGTCCTCGGTGCGGCTCGGCTTGTAGTCGAAGTGGCGCGGGCCGTCGTACGCCGGGCCGCCCTGCGGGGCACCGTGCTCGAGCAGGTCGACGAGCGAGAACGCGTTCTGCAGGTCGCCGTGGCCGAACACCAGGTCCTGGTCGTACTTGATGCCGCGCTGACCGTTGAGGTCGATGTGGAAGAGCTTGCCCTGGTAGAGCGCCTGGGCGATGCCGGCGGTGAAGTTCAGGCCCGCCATCTGCTCGTGGCCGACCTCGGGGTTGATGCCGAACAGCTCCGGGCGCTCGAGCGTCTCGGTGAAGGCGATCGCGTGGCCGAGGGTCGGCAGGAGGATGTCGCCGCGGGGCTCGTTCGGCTTCGGCTCGATGGCGAACCGGATGCCGTAGCCCTTGTCGGTGACGTACTGGGCGAGCAGGTTGACGGCCTCGCGGTACCGCTCGAGCGCGGCCTGCACGTCCTTGGCGCTGTCGTACTCGGAGCCTTCGCGGCCACCCCACATCACGAACGTCGACGCACCGAGCTCGGCGGCGAGGTCGATGTTGCGCAGGACCTTGCGGAGCGCGAAGCGGCGGACCTGCCGGTCGTTCGAGGTGAAGCCGCCGTCCTTGAAGACCGGGGCGGAGAACAGGTTCGTCGTGACCATCGGCACGACGATCCCCGTCGACTCGAGGGCGCCCTTGAGGCGGTCGATCTGGGTCTGGCGCTCGGCGTCGGTGGAACCGAACGCGAACAGGTCGTCGTCGTGGAAGGTCAGGCCGTAGGCCCCGAGCTCGTCGAGCTTCTCGACCGCCTCGACCACGTCGAGGGCGGGACGGGTCGGCCCGCCGAAGGGGTCCGAGCCGTTGTAGCCGATGGTCCAGAGACCGAAGGAGAACTTGTCTGCACGGGTGGGCGTCGTTGCCATGGTGGTCACCGTTCGTCGTCGAAACAAAATGTTGCCGCGCCCAACATAAGCGGTAGTGTTGGCTGTGGCAAGCACGTGATCGCAAAGGAGCGAGCGGATGGCACAGGAACGACTGCGGGTCGCGATGGTGGGGCACGGCTTCATGGGAGCCGCACACTCACAGGCGTGGCGGACCGCTCCCCGGTTCTTCGACCTCGGGGCCGACCCGGAGATGGCGGTGATCGTCGGGCGTGATCCCGAACGCACCGAGGCAGCCCGGCAGCGGTACGGCTGGCAGGCGGCGTCCACCGACTGGCGTGCCGTCGTCGCCGATCCGGACATCGACGTGGTCGACGTGGTGTCCCCGGGGTCCTCGCACGTCGAGATCGCGATCGCCGCGCTCCAGGCCGGCAAGCACGTCCTGTGCGAGAAGCCGCTCGCCAACACCGTTGCCGAGGCCGAGGCGATGACCGCCGCTGCCGCTGCAGCCCGGGCGCACGGGGTCCGCGCCATGGTCGGGTTCAGCTACCGCCGCGTGCCTGCGATCGCGTTCGCCCGGCAGCTGGTGCAGGACGGCCGGATCGGCACCGTGCGCCAGGTCCGCGCGCTCTACCTGCAGGACTGGTTGTCGGACGAGGACGGCCCGATGACCTGGCGGCTCGACAAGTCGCTCGCGGGCTCCGGTGCGCTCGGCGACATCGGCGCGCACGCCATCGACCTGGTCGAGCACGTCACCGGTTCGTCGCTCGCCACCGTGTCGGGCACGCTCGAGACCTTCGTGACCGAGCGTCCGTTGATGGCCGAGGGGGTCGGGCTCTCCGGCACCGCGTCGAGCGAACGCGGGCAGGTCACCGTCGACGACGCCGCGTTCTTCACCGCACGGCTCAGCGGCGGCGCGGCCGACCGTGCGATCGGCACCTTCGAGGCGACGCGCTACGCGACCGGGCGGAAGAACGGCCTGACGCTCGAGATCAGCGGTTCCGACGGCGCGATCCAGTTCGACCTCGAGGCGATGAACGAGCTGCGGTTGTACGAGTCGAACGCCCCTGCGGGGGAGCAGGGCTTCCGGCGCATCCTGGTCACCGAGCCCGAGCACCCCTACATGGCCGCGTGGTGGCCGACCGGACACCTCATCGGGTACGAGCACACCTTCAGCCACCAGGTGAAGGACTTCATCGACGCCGTCGCCACCGGCACCGACCCGTCACCGTCGTTCGCCGACGGCCTGCACGTGCAGCGGGTCCTCGACGCCGTCGAACGCAGCGCCGCCGCCGGCAGCACCTGGACGGCGACCTCGTGAGCGCCGCCGAGCAGACCCGCCGGGCGCTCGTCGTCCGCGGCGGGTGGGACGGCCACCAGCCCGTCGAGACCACCGACCTGTTCATCCCGTTCCTGCAGGAGAACGGGTTCGAGGTCCGGGTGTCGGACTCGACGGCCGTCTACGCCGACGCCGCCGTCATGGACGAGGTCGACCTGATCGTGCAGGTCGTCACGATGTCGACCATCGCCGACGACGAGTTCGCCGGGCTGCAGCGCGCGGTCCTGGGCGGCGCCGGACTGGCCGGCTGGCACGGCGGCATCGCGGACGCGTTCCGGAACACCGCCGACTACCTGCACATGGTCGGCGGCCAGTTCGCCCACCACGCGGGCAAGCACCCCGACGAGCGCGTCGGGGAACAGTCGGACAACTACATCCCGTACACGGTGCACATCACCGACCTCGGGCACGAGCACCCGATCACGCAGGGCATCGAGGACTTCGACCTCGTCACCGAGCAGTACTGGGTGCTGTCCGACGAGTACAACGACGTCCTCGCGACCACCACCCAGGACGCGCGCGACTTCGACGCCTGGAACCGACCGGTCACCGCACCGGCGATCTGGACGCGGCAGTGGGGCGAGGGCCGCGTGTTCGTCTCCGCACCAGGGCACCGCCTCGAGGTCGTCGAGTCGCAGCCACTCCGCACCATCATCGAACGGGGACTCCTGTGGGCAGCACGCTGAACGAGGGGGTGCTCCGCGTCGGTGTCGTCGGCGTCGGGGTCATCAGCCAGCAGTACTTCGAGCACTTCCCGGCCCTGCCCGGACTCGAGCTCGCCGCGGTCGCCGACCTCGACGTCGCCCGTGCCCAGCAGGTCGGTGCGGCACAGGGCGTGCGCGGCACCACCGTGGACGACCTGCTCGCCGCCGACGACGTCGACGTGGTGCTCAACCTGACGATCCCGGCCGCACACGCCGACATCGCCACCCGGGCACTCGCCGCCGGCAAGCACGTCTACGGCGAGAAGCCGCTCGCGATGTCCACCGCCGAGGCCGCCCCGGTGCTCGAGGCCGCCCGCACCGCCGGCCTGCGCGTCGGCAGCGCCCCGGACACCGTCCTCGGCACCGGCATCCAGACCGCGCGCGCCGCGCTCGACGACGGTGCGATCGGCACCCCCGTCGGCGCAGCCGTCGCCTGGAGCGCCCCCGGGCACGAACGCTGGCACCCGGCGCCGGCCTTCTACTACCAGCCCGGCGGCGGACCGCTGCTCGACATGGGGCCGTACTACCTGACCAGCCTCGTCACGTTCTTCGGGCCCGTCGTCCGGGTCAGCGGCAGCGCGACCCGCTCCACCCGCGAGCGCACCGTCGCCACGGGGCCGAACGCCGGCACCCCGATCCCGGTCGACATCGACACGCACGTCGTCGCGATCCTCGAGCACGAGGGCGGCGTGGTCTCCACCGTGACCGTCTCGTTCGAGGTCTGGGCCACCCGCGCCCCGCTGTTCGAGGTGTACGGCACCGCGGGCACCCTGGGCGTCCCCGACCCGAACCGGTTCTCGGACACCGTGTCGATCGCCACCGCCGACGACCGTTCGTGGCGCGACCTGCCGGTCGCCGCCGGGTACGCCGACGCCGGTCGCGGCTACGGCCTCGCCGACATGGCCCACGCGATCGCGACGGACCGGCCGCACCGGGCCTCCGGCGACCTCGCGTTCCACGTGCTCGAGGTCATGGAGGCGGTCTCCGCCGCCGCCCGAGACCACTCGGTCGTCGATGTGCACTCGCGCGTCGAGCGACCCGCCACCGTCCCGGCCGGGTCCGCGCCCGGATCCTGGTGACGGAACCCGACCACCGCGAAGAAGGACGACGACGATGACGACGACGGACGCGAGCGACACGACGGACACGACCCAGGCCTCCCGGCCGGTCACCCTGTTCACCGGACAGTGGGCCGACCTGCCCTTCGAAGAGGTGGCCCGACTCGCCGGCGAGTGGGGCTACGACGGGCTGGAGATCGCCTGCTGGGGTGACCAC
Source organism: Curtobacterium flaccumfaciens UCD-AKU (assembly GCF_000349565.1). GTDB lineage: Bacteria > Actinomycetota > Actinomycetes > Actinomycetales > Microbacteriaceae > Curtobacterium > Curtobacterium poinsettiae. The sequence goes on along the minus strand of NZ_KB714611.1, from coordinate 70,719 downwards.
CTGGACGTCCGGCGCGCCGCGACGGACCCGGAGTACGTCGCCGGGCGCAAGGCGATCCTGGAACGCAACGGGCTGCAGGTCTGGACGATCGCCAACCACCTGGTCGGCCAGGCCGTGTGCGACGACCCGATCGACCAGCGGCACGAGGACATCGTGCCGCCGCACGTGTGGGGCGACGGCGACCCCGAGGGCGTGCGGCAGCGTGCGGCCGAGGAACTGCAGTGGACCGCCCGTGCCGCCGCCGCGCTCGGGGTGGACACCGTCACCGGGTTCTCCGGCTCGTCGATCTGGAAGACCGTCGCCGGGTTCCCGCCCGTGCCGCCGGCGATGATCGACGCCGGGTACCAGGACTTCCACGACCGCTGGTCACCGATCCTCGACGTCTTCGAGGAGGTCGGGGTCCGGTTCGCGCTCGAGGTGCACCCGTCCGAGATCGCCTACGACTACTGGACCGCGAAGCGCACGCTCCAGGTGTTCCAGGACCGCCCGGCGTTCGGGTTCAACTTCGACCCGTCCCACTTCGTCTGGCAGGACCTGGACCCCGCCGCGTTCCTGCTCGACTTCGCCGACCGGGTGTACCACGTGCACTGCAAGGAGTCGGTGAAGCAGCTCGACGGGCGCAACGGCCGGCTCGGGTCGCACCTGCCGTGGGGTGACCCCCGGCGCGGGTGGGACTTCGTCACCGCCGGCCACGGGGACGTGCCGTGGGAGCGGGTGTTCCGCGTGCTGAACCACATCGGGTACGCCGGCCCGACCAGCGTCGAGTGGGAGGACGCCGGCATGGACCGGCTCGTCGGCGGGCCCGAGGCGCTGGCGTTCGTGCGGCGGCTCGGCACCATCGCGCCGCCGGAGGCGTCGTTCGACGCCGCGTTCTCGCAGTCGCGCTGACCGGGCCGCCTGCGTTCGAACGCCCCCACCGCTTCCGGGCGTACCTGCTGAATCCGGGCACACCTGGTCGTTCGTTTCGACCAGGTACGCCCGATCCCGCTCTCCATCGCAGGCGTTCTGGGAAGGACCGAGCACGCGAAGATGGGCAAGCAAGCAAGCAAGCAAGCAAGGACCGACCGAGAGGACCCGATGGCACGCACAGCTGCAGCACCCGGTGTCGCGCAGACCCCGGCGCTGCGCAACGCCGCACGTGTCCTCCGCCTGGCGCACGAGGACGGTCCGATCACCCGTGCCGAGCTCACCCGCCGCACCGGACTCAACCGCTCAACCACGCTCACGCTCGTCGGCGAACTGGTCGAACTCGGGCTGGTGCACGAGGACGTGCCCGGGACCGGCAGCACGAGTGCTGGCGTCGGCCGCCCGAGCCCGGTGGTCCGTGCCTCGGCCGAGGTGGTCGCGGTCGCCGTCACGGTCGAGGTGGACGCCGTGACCGTCGCACTCGTCGGACTCGACGGCAGCGTGCGCACCCGCGCGGTGGCGGCGAGCGAGAGCGCCCCGACCGCTGCCGAGGCGGTCGAGACCATCGCCGGACTCCTGGACGAGTTGATCGCCGGGGAAGGCCCGCCCACGCGGATCGCCGGAATCGGTGTCGCGGTCCCCGGGACCGTGCGGGTCGAGGACGGCGTGGTCCGCTACGCGCCGCACCTCGGCTGGCACGACGAACCGATCGCCCGTCCCCTCGCCGAGCGCACCGGTCTGCCGGTCCGGGCCGCGAACGACGCGAACTCCGGCGCCTGGGCGGAGCGGCTGTACGGCAGTGGCCGCGGAGTCGACGACCTGATCTACCTCAACGGTGGCGCGAGCGGTATCGGCGGCGGCGTCATCAGTGCCGCTCGGCCCCTCAGCGGTGCGGACGGGTACGCCGGCGAGCTCGGTCACACCTTCGTCGCAGCGAACGGTGTCCGTTGTCACTGCGGTGCTGTCGGGTGTCTCGAGACCGAGGCGTCGCGTGATGCCCTGGTCGCTGCCGCCGGCGTCGCCTCGGACGACCCGTCAGCGCTCGCCGCGGCGCTCGCGCAGCGCCGTCCCGAGGTCGAGCGGGTGGTCGACCGCCAGGTCACGGCCCTCGCGACCGCACTCCGCAATGCCATCCACACCGTCAACCCCGAGGTGGTCGTCCTCGGTGGGTTCCTCGGAGTGCTCCTCGGCCACGTCGGGAACCGCATCGAGGCTGAGGTCCGGGCGCAGTCGATGGCTGCCGTGACCGAGCGGCTGCGCATCGCACCGGCGGCGCTCGGTGCCGATGTCCTGCTCCGAGGCGCTGCTGAACTCGGGTTCCGTGATCTGCTGCGCGACCCGACGGCAGCGCGGCTCAGACCGGCCACCGCGGCGCCCGCGGCGCCCGCGGCGACCACGGCCACCACGCCCGCGGCATCCGCCGCCGCCCCCTCCACCACCCTCACGTCCGGCCGCGACGACGCGGCCGAGGAAGCGAGAACCGCATGACCTCCACCCAGCGCACCAGTGTCCTGCTCGGCACCCAGGACCTCACCGTCGAGGACCGCCCCGTCCCCGCCGTCGACGCCGGCGACGTGCTCGTCCGGGTCGCCGCCGTGGGCGTCTGCGGCTCCGACGTGCACTACTACCGCCACGGCCGCATCGGCGACTTCGTCGTCGAGGAGCCCCTCGTCCTCGGCCACGAACTCTCCGGCACGATCGAGGCGGTCGGCGAGGGCGTCGACCCGTCCCGTGTGGGGGAGCGCGTGGCCATCGAGCCGCAGCGCCCCTGCCACCGCTGCGCGCAGTGCCTGGCCGGTCGCTACAACCTCTGCCCGCACATGCGCTTCTACGCGACGCCGCCGGTCGACGGTGCCTTCACCGAGTTGGTCACGATCGAGTCCGAGTTCGCGCACGTCCTGCCCGACTCGGTGTCGTTCGAGGCCGGTGCGCTCCTCGAGCCCCTGTCGGTCGGCATCGCCGCCGTCCGCAAGGCCGGCATCGTGCCCGGTTCGTCGGTGCTCATCGCCGGTGCCGGTCCGATCGGCATCATCTGCGCGCAGGTCGCGAAGGCATTCGGTGCATCGCGCATCGTCGTCAGCGACCTGGTCCCGGAGCGCCGTGCGCGGGCCCTGGAGTTCGGCGCCACCGAGGTCGTCGACCCCACCGCCGTGTCCGTCGCGTCCGACATCGTCCCCGTCGACGCGTTCATCGACGCCAGCGGGGCGCCCCGTGCGGTCTCGGACGGCATCAAGGCGGTCGGTCCGGCGGGTGCCGCGGTGCTGGTCGGGCTCGGCAACTCCGAGATGACCCTGCCGGTCGAGCACATCCAGAACCTCGAGGTCACGGTCACCGGGATCTTCCGGTACACGAACACGTGGCCGGTGGCGATCCAGCTGGTCGCGTCCGGGCAGGTCGACCTCGACTCGCTCGTCACCGGCCGGTTCGGACTCGACGACGTCCGCGAGGCTCTCGAGAGCGACACCGACCCGGAGTCGCTCAAGTCCGTCGTCTACCCCGGCGGCGTCCCGGCCTGAGCCGGCACGGTGCAGGCTTCGCCGGCCCGGGCCGCGTTGCGTGCCCGGTGCGGCGTTGCGGCGGGGCACGGCGCGTGGAAGCGCGCACCGGGTGACGACGTGGGCACGGTGCGGACGGGAGGCGCGGGGCCGGGCCGCGACGTGCCTCCCGTCCGGCACGGTGCGGGCTTCGCTGGCCCGGGCCGCGTTGCGTGCCCGGTGCGGTGCGGTGTTGCGGCGGGGCACGGCGCG
>NZ_KB714611.1:11563-66859 GCF_000349565.1 Curtobacterium flaccumfaciens UCD-AKU | reverse complement strand
CACGGTGCAGGCTTCGCCGGCTCGGGCCGCGTTGCGTGCCCGGTGCGGTGCGGTGTTGCGGCGGGGCACGGTGCGTGGAAGCGCGCACCGGGTGACGACGTGGGCACGGTGCGGACGGGAGGCGCAGGGCCGGGCCACCACGTGCCTCCCGTCCGGCACGGTGCAGGCTTCGCCGGCTCGGGCCGCGTTGCGTGCCCGGTGCGGTGCGGTGTTGCAGCCGGGCACGGTGCGTGGAAGCGCGCACCGGGTGACGACGCGCGCACGGTGCGGACGGGAGGCGCGGCGCCAGGCCGCCCCGTGCCTCCCGTCCCGCACGTGACCCGGAACGGGGCCACCGCCGCGTCACCGGGACGCGCTACGGTTCGCGCATGACCGCTTCACCGGCCGCCGTCGTGCCGCAGCGCACCGACCGGCGCGCGCTCGTCTCCTGGGCGCTCTGGGACTGGGGGTCGGCCGCGTTCAACGCGGTCGTCACCACCTTCGTGTTCAGCACGTACCTGGCGAGCCGGGCGTTCGTGGACCCGGCGCTCGTCGGCGACACGTCGGTGGCGGGCAAGGCGATCGTGGAGCGGGAGCTCGCGCACAACGCCGCCGTCGTGTCCACCGCACTGACCATCGCGGGCATCGTCGTCGCGCTCGTGGCCCCGGCCATGGGGCGGCTCGCGGACTCGTCCGGACACCGCCGTCGCTCCGTCCTCATCGCCACGATCGGTGTCGCGCTGTCGATCGGCGGCATGGTCTTCGTCGCGCCGAGCCAGCCGTACCTGTTCCTCGGCGCAGCCCTGCTCGGCATCGGCACCGTGGCCTACGAGATCGCGACCGTCGGGTACAACGCCATGCTCGGGCAGGTCGCCTCCGGGGAACGCACCGGCCGGGTGTCCGCCATCGGGTGGGCGGCTGGGTACTTCGGCGGGATCGTGCTGCTCGTGCTGCTGCTCGTGCTCTGCATCCAGGACTTCCGGGGCGACGGGGTCGTCGGCGGGCTCCTGCAGCTGCCGGCGACCGTCGCCACCGGGCAGTGGGACGTCCGCGTCGCGATCGGCATCGCCGCCGTCTGGCTGGCCGTCAGCTCGATCCCGCTGTTCCTCACCGTGCCCGAGGCAGTGCCGGACCGCACCCGCGGCGGTGGCGTGTTCGGCGCCTACGCGGACCTCGGTCGCGACATCGCACGGCTCTGGCGCGAGCGGCGCAACGTCCTGGCGTTCCTGCTCGCCAGCGCGGTGTTCCGCGACGGCGTCGGTGCCGTCTTCACGTTCGGCGGGATCGTCGCCGCCCAGGTGTTCGGGTTCACGCCGTCCCAGGTCATCCTGTTCGCCATCGCCGCGAACGTCGTGGCCGGCATCGCGACGTTCGTCTCCGGACGCCTCGACGACCGGTTCGGGTCGCGTGCGCTCATCATGGTCTCGCTCGTCGGACTCGCCGTCTGCGGGGTCGGGGTCTTCGCCGCCGGCAACGAGACGCAGTGGTTCTGGGTGCTCGGGCTGACCCTCGCGGTGTTCGTCGGCCCGGTGCAGTCGTCGTCGCGTGCCCACCTGGCGCGGTTGACGACCCCCGGCCGCGAAGGCGAGCTCTTCGGCCTCTACGCCACTACCGGCCGCGCCGCGTCGTTCCTCGCGCCGGCGCTGTTCGGCGTCGCGGTGACCGTCGGTGGGTCCACCCGGTTCGGGATCCTCGGCGTGGTCGTCGTGCTCATCGCCGGGCTGGTGCTTATGGCCTTCGTCAAGCGGGAGCCGCAGGTGGTGCAGGGCTGACAGCCGGCCTGGGCCTCGTCCGCGGCGTGCGGGGCTGAGGCACGGCGTGCCGTCGGCCCGGGCCTGGAGGCACGGTGCCGGTCCGTCCACAGGCTGCGGTTGTGCGCACGGTTGGGCACAGGACCGTGCTCGCGTCGGACGCCACGGGCTCGGGTGCGCCAGGATGGGTCCATGACCGACCAGCGCATCGCCGTCGTCGTCCTCGCCGCCGGGCAGGGCACGCGCATGAAGTCGTCCACGCCCAAGGTGCTGCACCGGCTCGCCGGGCTGCCGCTCATCGGGCACGTGCTGCGCACGGCGTCGTCGCTCAGCCCCGAGCACGTCGCCGTGGTCGTGCGGCACGAGCGTGATCGTGTCGCGGCCGAGGTCGTCGAGCGCGCCCCTGACGCGATCATCGTCGATCAGGACGCCATCCCCGGCACCGGCCGTGCGGTCGAGGTGGCGGTCGACGCCCTGCCCGCCGACTTCGACGGTGCCGTCGTCGTGCTCTCCGGCGACGTGCCGCTGCTCGACGCGGCGTCGCTCCGCCTGCTCGTCGATGCCCACGTCGGTGCCGCCAACGGGGCGACCTTCGTCAGCGCGATCGCCCCCGACCCGACGGGCCTCGGACGGATCGTGCGTGATGACGCCGGCGCCTTCGTCAGCGTCGTCGAGCACAAGGACGCGACGGCCGAACAGCTGGCCATCACCGAGGCGAACGCGGGCATCTACGCGTTCGACGTCGCGCGGTTGCGGGCGGTCCTGCCGTCGCTCACCACGGCGAACGCGCAGGGCGAGAAGTACATCACCGACGCCCCCGCGCTGATCAGTGAGCGCGGCGGGCGCATCGACGTCGTCACCCTGACCGACCCGTGGCTCGTCGCCGGCATCAACGACCGTGCGCAGCTCTCCGACGCCGCGCGCGAGCTCAACGCCCGCATCGTCCGCGGCCACCAGCTCGCCGGTGTCACCGTGCAGGACCCGGCGACCACCTGGATCGACCTCGACGTCACCATCGAGCCCGACGCCGAAGTCCTGCCCGGCACCCAGCTCATCGGCGCCACCGCGATCGCCGCCGGTGCCGTCGTCGGTCCGGACACCACGCTGCGCGACACCGAGGTCGGTGCCCGCGCCACGGTCAACCGCGTCGACGCCACCCTCGCGGTGATCGGGGACGGCGCCTCGGTCGGCCCGTTCGCCTACCTGCGGCCCGGCACGATCCTCGGCGACGACGGCAAGATCGGCACCTTCGTCGAGACGAAGAACGCCCGGATCGGTCGCGGCAGCAAGGTCCCGCACCTGTCCTACATCGGCGACGCCGAGGTGGGCGAGGACTCGAACATCGGCGCGAACACCATCACCGCGAACTACGACGGCGTGCACAAGCACCGAACCGAGGTCGGCTCGAACGTCCGTACAGGCTCGCACAACGTGTTCGTCGCCCCCGTTAGGATTGGTGACGGTGCGTACACCGGCGCCGGGACCACCGTCCGCAAGGACGTTCCGGCAGGATCGCTCGCGATCAGCTACGCCCCACAGCGCAACACCGACGGATGGGTCGAGGAACACCGACCCGGCACACCGGCGGCCGAGGCTGCTCGGCTCGCGAACGGCGAATAGATCCTGGCGACCACCCGTCGCCGACATCGACCCCTCGTGGGTCAGGGAGTGAGCACCGCACTTGTCCGGAATCAAGACAACCGGCCAGAAACGACTCGTCCTCGTCTCGGGGCGAGCACACCCGGCGCTCTCTGCCGAGATCGCGGAGGAGCTCGGGGTCGACCTCGTGCCGACCGATGCACGGACGTTCGCGAACGGTGAGCTGTACGCCCGCTTCGACGAGTCGGTCCGTGGCTGCGACGCCTTCGTCATCCAGTCGCACACCGCGCCGATCAACGAGTGGCTCATGGAGCAGCTCATCATGGTCGATGCCCTGAAGCGTGCCTCGGCGAAGCGCATCACCGTCGTGGCGCCGTTCTACCCCTACGCCCGCCAGGACAAGAAGGGCCGCGGCCGCGAGCCGATCTCGGCCCGCCTCGTCGCCGACCTGTTCAAGGCTGCCGGCGCGCACCGCATCATGAGCGTCGACCTGCACGCTGCGCAGATCCAGGGCTTCTTCGACGGCCCCGTCGACCACCTGTTCGCGATGCCGGTGCTGCTCGAGCGCTTCCGCCAGATCCTCGACCCGAAGACGCTCACCGTCGTGTCGCCGGACATGGGCCGCGTCCGTGTCGCCGACATCTGGTCCGAGAAGCTCGGTGCGCCGCTCGCCATCATCCACAAGCGTCGCGACCCGCTCGTGCCGAACCAGGTCTCGGTGCACGAGATCGTCGGTGACGTCAGCGGTCGCGTCTGCCTGCTCGTCGACGACCTGATCGACACCGGCCGCACGATCGCGAAGGCTGCCGAGGCGCTCAAGGACGCCGGCGCCACGGGTGTCGTCGTCGCCGCGACCCACGCCGTGTTCTCCGACCCCGCCACCGAGTTGCTGCAGAGCGAGTTCATCGACCGCGTGGTCGTGACGGACACCCTGCCCCTGCCGATGGACAAGCGCTGGGACCGCCTCGAGGTGCTGCCGATCGCGCCGCTCATCGCCCGTGCCATCCACGAGGTCTTCGACGACGGTTCCGTGACGTCGATGTTCGACGGCGCAGCGTAGCGGAGCCGTCGACCCATGGGCACAGCCGACGGCGCAGGACCATCTCCGCGACGTGACGTGTCCCGTTGCCCGTGGTGACCCATCCCGCGCGTGACGCCCTCGCGGCCCGGCTCCGGGCCGCGGGGAGCGTCTTCGCCGAGGACGAAGCCGACCTGCTGCTCGAGGCCGGTGACGGTGAGCCGGTGCGACTCCGCACCCTCGTGCAGCGTCGGCTGGCCGGTGAGCCGCTCGAGTACGTGCTCGGCTGGGCCGCCTTCGATGGGCACCGCATCCGGGTGACCCCCGGGGTCTTCGTGCCGCGCGCCCGCACCACCCTCGTCGTCGAGCAGGCTGCGCGTCGGCTGCAGCGTTACGACCGCGTGGTCGACCTGTGCTGCGGCGCGGGTGCGATTTCGGTCGCCCTGTTCGGACGCGTCGGCGCGCTCGACCTCGTGGCCACCGACATCGACCCGGACGCCGTCGACGTCGCGGCCGAGAACATCGGCGACCGCGGCATCGTCGTCGCAGGCGATCTGTTCGCGCCGTTGCCCGAGCGGTTCCGCGGGGCCGTGACGGTCATCGCGGTGAACGCCCCGTACGTGCCGACGGCCTCGATCGCGTTGATGCCGACCGAGGCCCGGGAACACGAGCACCGAATCGCCCTCGACGGTGGTGCGGACGGTCTCGACCTGCACCGTCGGATCGCCGCGAGCGCGGGGGAGTGGCTCCGGCCCGGTGGCGCGGTCGTCATCGAGGTGTCCGAAGCCCAGGCCGAGGCGTCCGTCGCTGCGCTCGCTGCCGCCGGCTTCACCACCGCCGTCGAGCGGGACGCCGAGGTCGACGGCACCTGCATCGTCGCGACCCTGCCCGCCTGACCGCACCCTGCCCGCCGGTGCCCGGTGCCCGGTGCTCGGTGCTCGGTGCCCGGCGCCCGGCTCCTGCCGCCGAGTGGTCACGACATGCTGCTCAGGTTCGCCGGGGCGGCACGAAGTGTCGCCTGCGCGTCCGCGAACCGACGCTTCCTGCACCCCCGGCGCGACGCATGTGGCGTGTCACGCGACCGGGGTGAGGGGCGGGGCGGGCCGGCACCGGTCCTCCAGGCCGTCGGGCGACCGGAGCACGCCTGCGACCAGTGGTCACGACATGCCGCTCAGGTTCGCCGGGGCGGCGCGAAGTGTCGCCTGCGCGCCCGCGAACCGGCGTTTCCTGCACCCTCGGCGGACCTCAGCGGGCGTGTCCCGCGACCCCGCGACCCTGCGACTCCGCTGCCGGAGCGTCAGCGCGCGTCGACCGTCACCGTGTGCCAGCCCGTCGCCCCGTTCGGCGCCGGCGGCCGGTCCACGCTCGTCTGCACCTCGCCGTCCGCACTGGTCGCGCGCACCTCGATGCGGTGCGAGCCGGAGGTCGGCGTCCACCGCACCACCCACTGCCGCCAGGTGTCCGCGGAGACCGAGTCGGCGAGCTCGGCGCGCTGCCAGTCGCCGCCTCCGACGCGGACCTCGACGGCCTTCACGCCCTTGTGCGGCTGCCACGCGACCCCGGCGATCGCCACCGGCTTGCCCGCGGTCACGGTCGACCCGTTCCGCGGGGTGTCGATGCGGGACTCGAGCTTGACCGGGCCACGCTCCGACCAGCCGCGCGGGGTCCAGTAGCCCTGCGCGTCGGCGAAGCGGGTGACCTCGAGCTCGGTGACCCACTTCGTCGCCGAGACGTACCCGAACAGCCCCGGCACGACCATCCGCACGGGGAACCCGTGCTCGGTCGGCAGGGGTTCGCCGTTCATCCCGACCGCGAGGAGCGCCGCGGTGCCGTCGTCCTGCAGCACGTCGAGCGGGGTGCCGGCGGAGAACCCGTCGATGCTCCGTGAGAGCACCATGTCGGCGTCGCCCGTCGGACGCGCCCGGGCGAGGAGTTCGCGGATCGGGTAGCCCAGCCAGCGGGCCGTCCCGATGAGGTCACCGCCGACCTCGTTCGACACGCAGCTCAGCGTGGCGACGTGCTCCTCGAGCGGCAGGGCGAGCAGCTCGTCCCACGTCAGCGTGATCTCGTTCTCCACCGCTCCGTGGATCCGGAGCGACCAGTCGGCGGGGTCGACCATGGGCACGCGCAGGGCCGTGTCGATCCGGTAGAAGTCAGCGTTCGGCGTGATGTACGGGGTGATGCCGTCGACGTCGAGCGACGCACCGGCGGGGACCGCCGGTGCAGCGGTCGCCGCCGCGGGCAGCCGGATGGCCCGCCGGGCAGCAGCGGCCGCCTGCATCGCGGACGACCCCAGCCGGGAGGCGGTGCCCACCACGACCGCGAGGCTCGCCGTCGCGACACCCCAGATCAAGAACGTCCGGCGCTCCGCCGAGGCGGGTCGCGGGGCCGCTGACGGCACGGCAGCCGCTGCTTCCCACCGTCGCAGCCGCTGGAGCAGCAGGCGCAGGACGACCACGGCCGCGGCGATCCCGAGGACCGTCGGGGCGCCGTCCAGGCTCCCGCTGCCCGAGCGGGTGCTGACGGCCAACAGCGCCAGCACACCACCGGCGGCGAACACGAGCGCACCGAAGGGCGGGCGTGCGCGCTCGAGGACTCCGGCACCGGCACTGATCGCGATGACGATCACCGTCATGAGCCCGAACAGGGCGACCTTGTCCCCGGTGCCGAACACGGCGACCATGAAGTCCTTCGCACCCGGGGGAGCGAGGTCGATGACCGCTGAACCGACGGCGACCAGGGGGCTGCCCGCCCCGCCGAGCAGCAGTGCGCCGAACTCGGCGACACCGAGGAACGCGGCGGCGGCCACGACGCCGACGATCGCGGCGATCAGCGTACAACGTCGGTTCGAAGGTGCATCGGGCCCGCGCGTCCCGGAGGACGGATCCGCCGTCGGTCGGCCGATCGGTTCGTCCGTCGTCTCGGTGGTCACCGCCCGAGCGTAGGTCGTCAGGCCGCTCGTGGGCTGTGTGCGGGCTTCCCCGCGCGTTCACCGGGTCCGGCCAGCAGGTGGCGCGCGCCTCGTGGGAGGATCAGACCGTGCTGCAGCGTCCGGATGGTGTCCCGCGGTCCGGTCGTGCCCGCGGCGCCGGGCGGACACCGATGTCGCCGGCACGTCGACTCGCCACCCTGCGCTGGGTCATCGTCGCCGTCTGGCTGGCACTCCTGATCACCCGGATCGTCGTCGTCTCGACGGCACCCAGCGTGGACCTGTCCTGGTACGGCATCGTCGAGTTCGGTGCGATCGGAATCGGTGTCGTGGTCATCGTGATCGCGGTGGTGCGGACCGCGACGGCACGGCGGCGGCAGGCGGACGAGGCGCTCGCGCTCGCCATCCGTCGGATCGACCCGACGGTGTGGCTGGTGCCGGCGGCGCCGACGCCCGAACTCCGCGGCGTCATCGACGAAGTCCGTCCGGACACCCACCTCGGTTCGCGCGTGACGTGGGCCTTCGGCGCCACCGAGGCCTCCCTGTGGGAACTCGACGAACGGCGGGCGACCCGGCTGCTCGTGATCCGGTGGAGTCGGGTCGTGCACGTCGGGCTCGAGGACGTGCCGGAACGGACGGACGGCTCGGGTGCCTCGCGCCGCTCGGGTGGCTCGGGTCGCGCTGGCGGCTCGGACGGTGCTCGCCGAGCCTGTGCGGTGGCGATCCACCACGTGCGGCCGGACGACACCCCGGCCGTCGCGACCTTCTTCGTCCGGACTGCACCGGGTTCGCGGCGGCTGCTCGGGCGTGGTCCGCGGCTGGACCGGCTCGTCGCCGACCTGGCACGGGAGCGCATCGTCGCCTGATGCGACGAAGGGCCCCGCGTTCGGCGAGGCCCTCCGTGCTGCGCACGCACCGACGTCGGTCGTCGGCGGGCGCGGTTCGTCAGTGCGTCGACGGCTCCTGCTCGACCTCGCGGCGGTCGTCGTCGGACCACAGCGTGTGGAAGGTGCCGTCCTTGTCGATGCGCTGGTAGGTGTGCGCTCCGAAGAAGTCGCGCTGGCCCTGGATCAGCGCTGCGGGCAGCCGGTCGGACGCGAGCGAGTCGAAGTACGACAGCGCGGACGAGAAGCCCGGCGCGGGGACACCGGATGCGGCGGCGATCCCGACGATGCGCCGCCAGGCTGCTTCGCCCTCGGCGACGGCGTTCGCGAAGTACGGGTCGACCAGCAGCGACTCGAGCTTCGGGTTCTCGTCGTACGCCTCGACGATGCGGTTCAGGAACTGCGCCCGGATGATGCAACCGCCTCGCCAGATCTTCGCGACGTTGCCGAGGTCGATGTCCCAGCCGTACTCCTTCGCCCCGGCGATGATGAGGTCGAACCCCTGCGCGTACGCGACGACCTTCGAGGCGTAGAGCGCCGCACGGACGTCGTCGGCGAAGGTGTCCGGCACCTCGGCGATCTGCGGACGGCTCTTGACCGACTGCTGCACGGCGGCACGCTGCGTCGGCTTCGACGACACCGCACGGGCGAACACGGCTTCGCCGATGCCCGACACCGGGATGCCCAGACCCACCGCGTTCTGCACGGTCCAGACGCCGGTGCCCTTCGAGCCGGCCGCGTCACGGATGACGTCGACGAGCGGCTTGCCGGTGGCGGCGTCGCGCTGCTTGAGGACCTCGCCGGTGATCTCGATCAGGTAGGACTCGAGGTCGCCCTTGTTCCACTCGTCGAAGACCTGCACCAGGTCCTCCACCGAGAGCCCGCCGACGCGACGGAGCAGGTCGTACGACTCGGCGATGAGCTGCATGTCGGCGTACTCGATGCCGTTGTGCACCATCTTGACGAAGTGCCCGGCGCCGTCGGTGCCGATGTGGGTCACGCACGGTTCACCTTCGGCCACCGCGGCGATCGACTTGAGGATCGGCCCGAGCGTCTCCCAGGCCTCCTTCGAGCCACCGGGCATGATCGACGGGCCCTTGAGTGCGCCCTCTTCACCACCGGAGATGCCGGTGCCGACGAAGTTCAGCCCCTGCTCGCGCAGATCGTGCTCACGGCGGATGGTGTCGTGGAAGTTCGCGTTGCCCCCGTCGACGATGATGTCGCCCGGCTCGAACCGTTCGGCGAGCTGCCCGATCACGGCGTCGGTGCCCTTGCCGGCCTGCACCATGATGATCGCGGTACGGGGCTTCGACAGCGACGCGACGAACCCGTCGATGTCCTCGGACGCGATGAACCCTGCGTCGCCGTGCTCCTGGAGCAGTTCCTCGGTGCGGGCGTACGTGCGGTTGTAGACCGCCACCGTGTTGCCTTCGCGCGATGCGAGGTTGCGGGCGAGGTTCGAGCCCATCACTGCGAGTCCGACGACTCCGATGTTCGCCTGACCGTTGTTGTCTGCCACGAGGGTCTCCTTTGTCCTGACGTTGGCGCCCAACCTACGACCGGTGGTCTGGGACCGCACAGGAGTTCCGGGAACTGGGGACCAGAGTTCACCGGATCAATACTGTGGAGGGATGAGCGAGCTCGCTGTCCACCCGCCCGTCCTCGTCATGGGAGTCTCGGGCTCCGGCAAGTCCACCATCGGCCAGACCCTCACCGACGCCCTGGTCGCGCAGGGCGAACCCTGTGTCTTCGTCGACGCCGACGACCTGCACCCGGCCGCCAACAAGGAGAAGATGCGGCAGGGCACGCCGCTCACCGACGAGGACCGCTGGCCGTGGCTCGACGCCTGCGCCGAGCGGATCGCCGCGGTCGAGGCCGACGGGTCCCGGTGCGTGATGGCGAACTCAGCGCTCAAGCGCGTCTACCGGGACCGTCTGCGCGCATCCGCACCGGGGCTCGTCATCGCCTTCCTCGACGGGTCCCGCGACCTCATCGCCGAGCGGCAGTCCCACCGTCACCACGAGTACATGCCGACGACCCTGCTCGACTCGCAGTTCGCGACCCTCGAGCGGCCGCAGCCCGACGAGGCGGCGGTCGCGGTGTCGATCGACGGATCGGTCGACGACACCGTGCGGGAGATCCTCGCCGCGCTCGCGGTCACCACCGACTGACGAACGTCGACGACCTGCGACGGATCCTGGCAGTTCCTCCACAGGGCGCAGCGCGGCCGTCGTCATCCCCATCAGCCCCCTGGTCTCGTCTGCGTCGACGGGGACGCTCGTACCGTCGTTCCATGACCACGATCACTGCAGCCCGTTCAGGTACCACCGTTGATACCATCCACTCCATGGCCATGACCCTCCGACTCGACGATGCCGAGGCAGCGGCGTTGCGCAAGCGTGCTGACCTCGAGGAGCGCTCGATGCAGGACGTCGCCCGCGCCGCCATCCGCGAGTACGTCGAGCAGCACAGCCGCAGCGACCTGATCGACGGCATCCTCGACCGAGAGCTCCCGCGCTACGCCGAGGCGCTCGAACGACTCGGCAAGTGATCCACCTCACAACCGACGAGACGTTGCACATCGCTCGTCGGACCCTGGGGGCTGACTCCGTGATCCGCGACGTCGGACTGCTCGAGGCGGCGGTCGCGCGACCCGCCGCGTCGGTAGGCGGGAACGACGCCTACCCGACACTGGTCGAGAAAGCGGCGGCGCTCGTCCACTCCGCCACCCGGAACCACGCCTTGGTCGACGGCAACAAGCGCCTCGGGCTGATGCTGCTCGTGGTCTTCCTCGGCGTGAACGGTGTCCGGCTCCACGCCTCGAACGATCAGGCGTACGACTTCATCGTCGCGATCGCGGAAGGGGAACTCGATGCCGTGACGGAGATCGCCGCTGCTCTGAGCGCGATGGTCTCGGACGCCTGACCGGCCGCTCGGACGGACGGCGGTCAGCGGTCAGCGATCAGCGATCAGCGGCGCACCGCACTGATCGCCCCGTGCGGCCGGTGCTCCGGAGCCGTGCGGGTGTGGACGTCCGCGACGTCGAACCCCGCTTCGTCCAGCAGCGCCGCCAGGGACGCGACCGGCCAGCGGTACGCGGTGACGACCGCGTGGTCGAAGGCCTCGACCGCGGCGCCCTCGAAGAACCCGAGCAACAGCCCACCGCCGGGGGCGAGCACCCGACAGAACTCGGCGAGGGGCACGCTGATCCGCGACGGTTCGTGGTGGATCACCGAGTACCACGCGAGGACCCCGTCGACGCTGCCGTCCGCCAGCGGCAGCGCGTCGAGCGACCCGACCCGGAAGTCGAGGTCCGCGTCCACAGCGCCGTGCGTCCGTCGTGCGTGCTCGACGAACTGCGGCACCGCGTCGATGCCGGTGACGCGGTGCCCCTGCCGTTCGAGGTGCGCCGTCCAGTGCCCGGGACCGCACCCGGCGTCGACCAGGGGACCGCTGCGACCGGCTGCCCAGGCGTCGACGAGGGCTCGGTCGTCGGGGTGGACGGCGCTCATCGACCCGAGCAGTGCCGCGTACTCATCGGCCCGAGCGCCGTACGCCGCCGTCACCCGCTCCGTCATGTGCCCGACGGTACCGGCGCATCACTGAACCGTGCGAGGTTCCGTGTTCCGTGCGACCCGGCAACCTCGCACCAGGCACGGAACCTCGCACCACGCGGCCACCAGCGCGCCGCACCTCGCACCACGCGGCCACCAGCGCGCCGCACCTCGCACCACGCGCCCCCCCCGCTCAGAGCTTGAACGTCGCCTTCGGGATGTCTGCCACGATGCGCCGTGCCGTGTGCACGGCGTCCTCCTCCGAGATCTGGTGCGTGACCACGAGTGACGCCAGGTACGCCGCGTCCGCCCGCCGAGCCATGTCGTGCCGCGCCGGGATCGAGCAGTACGCGCGGGTGTCGTCGATGAACCCGGAGGTCTTGGTGAACGACGCCGAGTCGGTGACGGCCGAGCGGTAGCGCCCGATGGCCGCCGGGGTGTCGATGAACCACCACGGCGCGCCCGCGTACACGGCGGGGTAGAAGCCCGCGAGCGGCCCGATCTCGCGCGAGAAGACGGTCTCGTCGACGGTGAACAGCACGAGGTGGAACCCGGGAGCGGTGCCGAAGGACTCGAGCAGCGGCCGGAGCGGCTCGGTGAACGACCCGACGGCCGGCAGGTCGTGGCCGGTGTCCGGCCCGAAGCGCTCGAGCGTCGGGGTGTGGTGGTTCCGGATCACCCCGGGGTGCAGCTGCATGACGAGGCCGTCCTCGACGCTCATCTCGGCCCAGCGGTAGAGCATGTCGTGGCGGTACGCCGTCGCCTCGGCATCGGTGACCGAGGACGCATCCCGCAGCGCCGCCGCGTGGATGCGTTCCCGCTCGCTCGACGACAGTGGGGCGGAGCCCGCGTCGAGCACCCCGGTGTCCGTGGCGGTCGCGCCGTGCTCGATGAAGTGGTGGCGACGTGCGCGGAGCGCCGCCAACAGCCCTGCGTGGGTACCCGTGTCGATGCCGGCGGCCTCGCCGATCGACGCGACCACGGGCCTCCAGTCCGACCGCGTCGGGTCGAACACGGCGTCCGCGCGGAACGTCGGGAGGACCCGGCCGGTGAAGCCGGGGTCCGCCGCGAGCTGCGCGTGCGCAGCGAGGTCGTCCGCCGGGCCGTCCGTGGTGGCGAGGACCTCGATCCCGAAGGCGTCGAAGAGCGCGCGTGGCCGGAAGGCGGGGGATGCCAGCAGGCCGGCGATGTGGTCGTACTGGTCGTCCGCGTTCGCCGCGGACGGTGCCTGGTCGAGCCCGAACACGTCGTGGAGCTCCGTCTCGAACCAGTAGCGCACGGGGGTCCCGAGGAAGTCGTCCCAGTGCTCCGCCAGCTGCCGCCAGACGGCACGGCCTGGCGGCGTCGGCTCAGCGGCATCGCGCCAGCGATACGCCGACGCCGCCGGGCGAGCCTGCGAGCCCGGGCGGGGCCCCGACAGGTCCGCGCGTCCCAGCGCGGCCAGGTCCACCCCGTTCGCGTGCAGCAGGCGGAGCACGTAGTGGTCGGGCGTGATGAGCAGCGACGCGGGGTCGCTGAACGGCTGGTCCGCGGCGATCAGTGCTGCATCGACGTGCCCGTGCGGCGAGATGATCGGGGCGTCCTTGACCGCCTCGTACACGGTGCGTGCCACGGCTCGGGCCCCGGGGTCGGCGGGGAACAGCCGGTCGGGGTGCGGCGCGAGCCGGGTGGGGGTGCTGGTGCGGGTCATCATCGACTCCTTCGGGGCGGCGAGTTCGGGGCGGTGAGTTCTGGGGGCGTGCGGGATCAGGCGGTGCCGGCCAGGGGCGCCGACCCGGTCGACTCGCGCACGGTCAGGTGGGTGGGCAGGGCGACGGCGCCGGACATGTGCTCCCCCGGCAGCTCGTCGGCGGGCAGGGCACCGAGGCGTCCGAGCAGCATCCGGATCGCGACCCGGCCGGCCCGTTCGATCGGCGAGGTCATCGTGGTGAGCGGCGGGTTGCAGAAGTCGGCGCCGAAGATGTCGTCGCAGCCGACGATGCTCATGTCCCGGGGGACGCGGACCCCGCGCTCCCGTAGTCGGGCGAGCATCCCGATGGCGATCAGGTCGTTGAAGGCGATACACGCGGTCGCCCCGGCGTGCACGGCGGCGTCGGCAGCGGCGGCACCGGAGTCCACGAAGGGCGCGTGCGGGCCGACCCGGGCGACGCGGACGCCCAGGCGCTTGGCGACCTGCACGAGTGCTCGCCACCGTCGCTCGTTCGACCACGAGCTGTCCGGCCCGGCGACGTACAGGATATCCCGGTGTCCCAGCGACACCAGGTGCTGGACCGCCTGCTCGACGCCGCCGGGGGTGTCGATGAGCACCGAGGGCACGCCTGCGGGCCTGCGGTTCACGACGACCAGGGGGATCCGCTCGGCGAACCGGGCGATCTGCGCGTCGGACAGGCGTGACGCGGTGAGCACGACCCCGTCGGCCTTCGCCCCGACGGCGGTGAGCGCGGCCATCTCGGCGTCTGCGGACTCCTCGGTGTCGACGAGCAACTGGGTCCAGCCGGCCCCGGCGAGCTGGTGCTGCGTGCCGCGGATGACGTCGAAGTAGAACGGGTTCGTGATGTCGGACACGAGCACGGCGACGGCGCGGGTGCGGCCCGAGGTCAGCGCCCGGGCCTGCGAGTTGGCGACGTACCCGAGCTCGCGGGCCGCCTGCTGGATGCGCTCCTGGGTGACGGCGTTGACCCGGTCGGGCAGGGACAGGGCGCGGGAGACGGTGGAGGCGGCGACCCCGGTCGCGTCGGCGATGTCGCGGATGGTGACGCGACGCGCGGCACCAGCGGCGGCACCGGCACCGGCACCGGCAGCGCGAGCACCAGCGGCGCGAGTACCGGCAACGCGAGCACCAGCGTCGCCCGCGCCAGCGGCGCTACCAGCAGCGCCAGCGGCACCGCCCGTGCGCCCGCCGCCGTCCGTCGAGAGGTCCTTCACGAGGCCGAACGTATTCGCGTCTGGCAACAAGTGGCAACCGGTTGCCGCATGTTGCCAACGGCGGAACAGTGGTGCCACCGAGCAGCGCCGCTCGGAGGAGGTCTCGAGGAGGAAACCCCCGTGAAGACGCGAAGACTGCAAGTCCGCACCCTCGTCGGTGCCGTCGCCGTGGTCGCCCTCGCCGCACTGTCCCTGCAGGGATGCGCCGTGGTGAACGGCAGCGGCGACGACCCGAACACCCTCCGCGTGATGATGGGCGCGGACACCACCTACCCCAAGGAACGCAAGCAGTGGCAGCGGGACACCGCCGCCGAGTTCAAGCGCACCACCGGTGCGGACATCCAGTGGGAGACCTACTCGTCCGCGCAGGAGGAACTGACCGCGATCCAGACGAGCGTCATCTCCGGCCAGGGCCCCGACGTCTACGCGATCGGCACCACGTTCACCCCGACCGCCTACGCCACCGGCGCCTTCGTCGAGATGGGCACGAAGGAGTGGGACGCGATCGGCGGCAAGGACCAGTTCGACCCCGCGTCGTTCGGCATCTCCGGTCCGAGTGCGTCGAAGCAGATCGGGATCCCGTTCGCCAGCCGGCCGTTCGTGATGGCCGTGAACAAGGACCTGCTCGCGAAGGCCGGGATCACCGACATGCCCACCACCTGGGACGAGCTGACCGCCGACGCGAAGGCCACCACGGGTGACGGACGGTACGGCATGGCGATCGCCTACGCCGACGGCTTCGACCCGTGGAAGTTCGTGTGGGGGATGGCCCAGAACGCCGGCAACACGATCGTCGACGGCTCGAAGGCCGAGATCGACAGCAAGGCCGTCGAGAACGCCTACCGCACCTACTTCGACTGGGTCAACAAGGACGGTGTCGTCGACCCGGCCGCGATCGGCTGGAACAACGCCCAGGCCCTGGCACAGTTCACCGAGGGCAAGGCCGCGTTCTTCCCGATGACCACCACCACCGCGATCAACTCGTTCAAGGGCACCAAGGTCGACGGCGACTACGAGTTCGCCCTGCTGCCCA
This sequence comes from Curtobacterium flaccumfaciens UCD-AKU, assembly GCF_000349565.1. Lineage (GTDB taxonomy): Bacteria > Actinomycetota > Actinomycetes > Actinomycetales > Microbacteriaceae > Curtobacterium > Curtobacterium poinsettiae. The sequence goes on along the minus strand of NZ_KB714611.1, from coordinate 51,187 downwards.
CCGTCCCCCCGGGTGCGACCGAGCGGCCGTCCGACGGCATCGAGGCCGCCAGCATCCTGTCCGGCGACAACTGGGTCGTCGCCGACTACGGCACCAAGCAGAAGCTGTCGTTCGCGTTCGTCAAGCAGCTCAGCGCCCCGAAGGCGCAGCTCGAGTACTACGACCTGTTCGGCAACCTGCCGACCAACGCATCGGCCGCCGCCGACCTGGCCGCCGACAACCCGCAGCTCAAGCCGATCATCGACGCCGGCCGCCTGTCCAAGCCGACCGCGTTCACCGGCGCCTGGTCCGACATCCAGCTCGCCCTGGTCGACGTGGTCGTGCAGTCGATCCCGTCGCTGAAGTCCGGCGAGGTCACCGACGACCAGCTCCGCAAGCGCCTGCAGGACGCCCAGAAGGACGCCCAGGCCACCCTCGACCGTCAGAAGAACGGAGGTCTGTGATGACCAGCACGCAGACCAGGCCCCGCACCGATTCGGCGCCGCCCCGCCCGGTCCGTCCGGCCGGCAAGACGCCCCTGTACAAACGCGAGCGCCCGCTGTGGATGCTCCTGCCCGGCGGGCTCCTCATGCTCGCCGTCATCGTGGTGCCGCTGGTGGTGGGCTTCTGGATCGCGATGCTCGACCTCGACCAGTACACGCTCCGCCAGTGGTTCAGCGCCCCGTTCGTCGGGTTCGCCAACTTCACCGAGGCGTTCACGAACTCGCCGCTGCTGCACTCGATCTGGGTCTCGGTGTCGCTGTCGGTGCTCGTCACCGCGGTGACCGTGCCGATCGGCGTCGCCGCCGCGATCTCGACGCAGAACCGGTTCCCCGGTCGCGGGCTCGTCCGCTCGATCTACCTGATCCCGTACGTGCTCCCGGCATTCGTCGTCGGCACGTTCTTCCGCACGATGCTCCAGCCGCAGGGGGTCGTGAACTCGATCCTGCACACCGACGTGCTGTGGCTGAACGGCTCGGCGTCGTACTGGGCGCTCGCCGGCGTGATGATCTGGACGAGCTGGCCCTTCGTCTACCTGCTGTCCCTGGCCGGGCTGCAGGCCGTGGACAACGAGGTGCACGAGGCCGCCGCACTCGACGGGGTGACCTGGTGGGCGAAGCTGCGGTACATCATCTTCCCGTACCTGCGCGGCCCGCTGAGCCTCGCGGTGATCATCTCGATCCTGCACAACATCAACAACTTCACGCTGCCGTTCGTGCTGTTCGGCATCCCGCTGCCGTCCAGCGTCGAGGTGATGCCCGTCCTGACGTACATCGCGAGCTTCCAGTCGTTCCGCTTCGGCCTGTCCGCGGCGATGGCGATCTGCTCACTCGTGATCGTCGCGATCCCGCTGTTCGTCTACCTGCGGGCGGTCAAGCTCGACACCGGCGACGACGCCGGCCCCAACCGGAAGCAGCGTCGCGCCGACCGCGCCACGCTCGCCGCCGCCCCGACCGCCGCCGACATCGACGGAGCACGCGCATGACCACCCCGAGCACGTCCTTCAGCACCCCCACCCGCCCCACCGCGACGCTCACCGAGAGCATCACGACCGGCAGCGGCGGACGACGGACCAAACGTCCCTACGACACCGACGTCACCCGCCTGCTGCCGCGCTGGCTGCTCGTCACCGTCATCGCGGTGATCATCGCGTTCATCGCCGTCCCGGTGCTCTACATCCTGTTCGGCTCGGTCAACTCCGACGTCGCGGTCGCCCGCGGCGAGTACTTCCCGTCCGAGTTCACCCTGTCGAACTACGTCGAGATCTGGTCCACCGTCGCCCTCGGCGAGGGACTGGTGAACTCGATGCTCACCGCCGGAGCCGTCGCCGTCGCGAGTGCCGCGCTCGCCGTGTCCACGGCATACGTGCTGGTGCGGTTCCGGTTCCTCGGCCGCCTGACGATCCTCCGCGGACTCCTCGCCCTGCAGTCGATCCCCGGCACGCTCCTGCTGCTGCCGGTCTTCGTGGTGTTCTCGAACATCGCCAGTGCCACCGGCGTGCAGATCATCGGCACCCGGTGGGGCCTGTTCGTCACCTACCTGACGTTCGCGCTGCCGTTCTCGACGTGGGTCATGGTCACGTACCTGCGCGGCCTGCCGAAGGAACTCGAGGAAGCGGCGCGCATCGACGGCGCCAGCTCGACGAAGATCCTGACCAAGATCGTGCTCCCGCTGTCGTGGCCGGGCATCGTCGTGTCCGCGATCTTCGCGTTCCTGCTCGGGTGGAACGACGTCCTGTTCTCCACGATCATGACGACCCCGAACACCCGGACGGTCGCCGTGGTGCTGCAGGTGCTCGGCACCACGCAAGAGGGCGGTGCCGTCCCGATCTACGGCCAGATGATGGCCGCCTCGATCGTGTGTGCCGTCCCCGTCGTCGCCCTGTACCTGATCTTCCAGCGCTACCTGGTCGGCGGTCTGACCGCTGGCTCCGTCAAGTAGGCCGCAACCCAGAACCGGACTGGAGGCCCGTGGCGGCCCCGCCACGCGCCTCCCGTCCGAACGAAAGGACACCATGACCGACCAGCCCACGTGGGAACTCTCCGGTTTCGGCGACGAGATCGACGCCGACCCAGTCGTCCAGGTCGCGGTCCTGCAGGCGCTCGGCGCGAGCGCCATCGAGGTCCGCAGCGCCTGGGGCGTCAACGTCGTCGACCTCGACGACGACCAGCTCGCCGGACTCCACCGGCTGCTCGACGAGCGTGGGCAGACCGTGTCCGCGATCGCCTCGCCGATCGGCAAGGTGCCCGTCGACGAACCCGTCGAGCACGAGGTCGCACGCCTCGCCCGCGCGATCCGTGCCGCGCACGCCCTCGGCACCACGAACATCCGGATCTTCTCGTTCTACTTCGAAGGTCGGCAGCCGGACGACGTCCGCGACGACGTCCTCGTCCGGATGCGGGCGCTCGCCGACCTCGCCGAGCGCGAAGGGGTGACCCTGCTGCACGAGAACGAGAAGGACATCTACGGCGACGTCCCCGCGCGTGTGCTCGACCTCGTCGAGAGCGTCGGTTCGTCCGCGCTCCGACTGGCCTGGGACAACGCGAACTACGTGCAGTGCGGCGTCCGGCCCTTCACCGACGGCTGGGAGCAGCTCGCCCCGTACGTCGACTACCTGCAGGTCAAGGACGCCCTCGCCGCCGACTCGTCGGTGGTGCCGGCGGGCGAGGGCGACGGCGAACTGCTCCAGACCCTCACCGCGCTCCGCGACGCCGGCTACTCCGGGTACGCCTCGCTCGAGCCGCACCTCAGCGACTTCACCTCCCTCGGCGGGTTCTCCGGCCCCGCGGCCTTCGGTCGTGCCGGCCGGGCCTTCCGCACCCTCACCGACCAGATCGGAGTCACCCTGCGATGACCACCCCACTGAAGTTGGCAGTCGTCGGCGCCGGCGTCATCGGCCGCCACCACGCCACCGTCGCCGTGCACCACCCCGACCTGCAGGTCGTCGCCCTCGTCGACGCCGTACCCGAAGCCGCCACGAGCGCGGCCGACGCGATCGAGGCGATGGGCGTCGCCCGTCCGGTCACGACGTCCACCATCGAAGAGGCGATCGACCAGACCGACATCGACGTCGTCGCGATCTGCTCGCCCTCGGGCATGCACGTGCAGCTGGCCGAGGCCGCCCTGGCCGCCGGCAAGCACGTCGTCATCGAGAAGCCGCTCGACACCACGATGCCCCGGGCGCGGCAGATCGCCGCGCTCGCCGCAGCCGCTCGCGACCGCGGGCTCGTCACGAGCGTCATCAGCCAGCACCGTTTCGACCCGGCCTCGGCGGCCGTCGCCCGGGCGGCGCACGACGGCGGGTTCGGCACCGTGACCTCGGGCCTGGCGAGCGTGGCCTGGTACCGGTCGCAGGGGTACTACGACTCCGGTGACTGGCGCGGCACCTGGGCGCTCGACGGCGGCGGCGCGGTGATGAACCAGGGCGTGCACACCGTCGACCTGCTCGTCTGGGCGCTCGGCCGTCCGGTCGAGATCTCGGCCCAGACCGGGCTCCTCGCCCACGACCGCATCGAGGTCGAGGACACCGCGGTCGCCACCGTCCGGTTCGCCGGCGGGGCGCTCGGCGTCGTCCACTGCACGACCGCCGCGTACCCGGGTCTCTCCGCCCGGTACGCCGTGTACGGCACGCACGGGTCCGCGATCGTCGACGACGACCGGCTCGCCTACTTCCACATCGCCCCGGACACCGCGACGCTCGAGTCCGCCGCGACCACGTCGAACGCCAGCGCGGTCGCCGGAGCCGTCGACCAGAAGGACGACGTCGTCCCGCCCGAGCACGTCGTCGGCGGCCCGGCCGAACCCGACCACTTCGCCGCCGGGCACGCTCGGCAGTACACCGACATCGTCGACGCGATCCGGCAGGGCCGCGAACCGGGCGTCACCGTCGACGCCGCCCTGGTCTCGCTCGCCACCGTCCGCGGGCTCTACGTCAGTGCGACGCTCGGACACCCCGTGCGCATCGACGACGTGATCGAGGGCACGTACGACGACGTGGTGCCGGTCGTCGGCGGGGCTGACCGAGGGCAAGGCAGCGCCAGCCCAGCCGACGTGGTGCCGGTCGTCGGCACCCCCGCAACCGCCGCCGCGACCGAAGGAGCCACCCGATGAAGTTCTCCGTGTTCACCGCCTCCACTCCCGACTGGACCCCCGCCGAAGCCGCCGAGACCCTGGCGGCGCAGGGCTGGGACGGCATCGAGTGGCGCGTGGTCGACGACCGCCCGGCCGCCGGCGAAGCCATCCCCGCCGAGCGGTCGTTCTGGGCGGGCAACAACTCGACGTGGCAGTACACCGGCATCCGCGACCGGGTGGGCGACATCGCCCGGATCACCGACGGTGCCGGACTCGAGTACTCGGGCATCGGCGGCTACCAGCCGGCCGCGGACCACGACGGCGTCGAGACGATGCTCCGCGTGACGAGCGAACTCGGGGCCCGCCAGGTGCGGGTCACGATGCCGCACTACCGAGCCGAGAAGGAGCGCACGGGGGAGACGTACGGTCAGCTGTTCGACCGCACCCGGGCCGACCTCGAGTGGGTCGCGTCGCGTGCGTCGGAGCTCGGCGTGAAAGCACTCGTCGAGCTGCACCACATGACGATCACGCCGTCGGCCTCCGCAGCACTGCGGCTGATCGACGGTCTCGACCCCGCGCACGTCGGCGTCATCCACGACCTCGGCAACCTCGTGATCGAGGGGTACGAAGACCACCTCGCCGCCTTCGAACTGCTCGGGCCGTACCTGGCACACGCCCACGTGAAGAACGCCCGCTGGGTCGACACCGGCGACACCCGTGCCGACGGCAGCTCGATCTGGCAGCACGAGTGGGCACCCCTGCGCACCGGCCAGGCGTCGGTGTCCGAGTACCTCGACGCGCTCCGCCAGGTGGGCTACGACGGCTGGGTCACCATCGAGGACTTCTCCACCGACCTGCCGCTCGAGGCCCGCACCGCCGACAACCTCGCCTACCTCCGCTCGCTCGTCCCGGTGACCGCATGACCGATCGCCGACCGGGCATCGTCCACGTGGGGGTGGGCGCGTTCGCGCGCGCCCACCTCGCCTGGTACACCGCCCACACCGACGGCGAACCGTGGGGGATCACCGCCTTCACCGGGCGCTCGCCCGACGTCGCCGACGCCCTCACTGCCCAGGGCTGCCGGTACACGCTGGTCACCCGCGCCGCGTCCGGCGACAGCGCCGAGGTGGTCGACACGATCACGGCCGCCCACCCGGGCAGCGACGACACCGCCTGGAGGCACGTGGTCGCGTCCCCGGAGACGACCATCGTCACGCTGACGGTCACCGAGCAGGGCTACCGGCCCGGTTCCGACGTGCCGACCCGGTTGGTCGCAGGGCTCGATGCCCGCCGCACCGCCGGCTCCGGGCGCATCGCGCTGGTCAGCCTCGACAACCTGACGCACAACGGGGCGGTCCTGCGTGACGCCGTGCTCGACGCCGTCACCGACGACGCCCTGCGCGACTGGATCGAGGCGAACGTCACGTTCCCGAGCTCGATGGTGGACCGGATCACCCCGGCCACCACCGACGACGACGTCGCGCACCTGCCGGAACTGCCGGGTGCGCTCGCCGGCGACCGGGTCCCCGTCGTCACCGAGCCGTTCGCGGAGTGGGTGCTCGAGGACGCCTTCGACGGGATCGACCGCCCGGCGTGGCAGACGGCGGGCGTCCGGATCGTCGACGATGTCACCCCGTACGAACAGCGGAAGCTCTGGCTGCTGAACGGCTCGCACTCGCTCCTGGCCTACCTGGGGCTGCAACTCGGCCACGACACCGTGGCCGAGGCGATGGACGACCCCGTCTGCCGCACCGCCGTCGAGCAGCTCTGGGACGAAGCCGCGCTCGAGCTGCCCCTGCCCGAGGCCGAGGTCACCGACGCCCGCGAGGCCCTGGTCGAGCGGTTCGCCAACCCGCGCATCCGGCACACCCTGCGGCAGATCGCGTCCGGCGGCTCGCAGAAGCTGCCCGTGCGCATCGTCGACGTCGTGCGGCACCGGCTCAGCCGCGACCCCTCGGCCGGCATCGGTGCCGGGGCGGCCACCGCCCTCGCCGCGTGGTGGCTGCACGTCACGGGGCGGCCCGACCTGGTGGACGACCCCGGCGCCCCCGGGCCAGACTCGGACGTGCACGACGTCCTGGCCGTCGTCGCCCCCGAACTCGACACCACCCCCGTGGTCGCTGCCGTGACGGCGGCGGCCGAGGGCATCCGCACCGCCGCGGCAGCAGCCCGCCAGAGCTCCAACGGAGGAGTCCACGCATGACCGACACGAACACCACGAACCCCGCGGCCCCGGTCCCCGGCGCCACCGACAGCGGGCCGGCCGAGACCACCGCCGGCCGTCCGGACACCTGGGCCTCGGCGGACCGCGGGCAGCTGATCGAGCGGGCCGAGGTCATCGTGACGAGCCCGAACCGGAACTTCGTGACGCTCAAGCTCACGACCGCCGACGGCGTCACCGGACTCGGCGACGCCACCCTGAACGGCCGGGAACTCGCCGTCTCCGCGTACCTGTCCGAGCACGTCGTCCCGCTGCTCGTCGGCCGTGATGCCAGCCGCATCGAGGACGCCTGGCAGTTCCTGTACCGGTCGTCGTACTGGCGCCGCGGACCGGTCACGATGGCCGCGATCGCCGCCGTCGACATGGCCCTCTGGGACATCAAGGCGAAGGTCGCCGGGATGCCGCTGTACCAGCTGCTCGGCGGGGCGTCGCGCACCGGGCTGATGGCGTACGGCCACGCCTCGGGCAAGGAACTGCCCGAGCTGTTCGACTCCATCCGAGAGCACCAGGAGGAGGGCTACCGCTCGATCCGCGTGCAGACCGGCGTCCCCGGCCTCGAGAGCATCTACGGCATCGCGTCGAACACGACCACCGAGGGCAACGCCGGCGTCCGGTACGACTTCGAACCCGCCCAGCGCGGTGCGTACCCGGCGATGGAGGACTGGGACACCCGTGCCTACCTGCGCCACGTGCCCACCGTGTTCGAGGCCGTCCGCAACGAGTTCGGCCCGGAGCTGCCCCTGCTGCACGACGGTCACCACCGGATGACCCCGCTGCAGGCCGCGAAGCTCGGCAAGTCGCTCGAGCCGTACGACCTGTTCTGGCTCGAGGACTGCACCCCCGCCGAGAACCAGGAGGCCCTGCAGCTCGTCCGGCAGCACACCACGACGCCGCTGGCGATCGGCGAGGTGTTCAACACCATCTGGGACTTCAAGGACATCATCCGCGACCAGCTCATCGACTACGTGCGCGGTGCCGTCACGCACATGGGCGGCGTCACCCCGCTCAAGAAGACGATGGAGTACGCCGCGCTCTACCAGGTCAAGTCCGGGTTCCACGGGCCGACCGACATCTCCCCGGTGGGCCTCGCCGCACAGATGCACCTCGGGCTCGCGATCCACAACTTCGGCATCCAGGAGTACATGCAGCACGGGCCGCAGACCAACCAGGTGTTCCACCAGACGTTCACGTTCACCGACGGTTACCTGCACCCGGGTGACGAGCCGGGTCTCGGGGTCAGCCTCGACGTCGACGAGGCCGGCAAGTACCCGTACGAGCAGGCGTACCTGCCGTTCAACCGCCTGGCCGACGGCACCGTCCACGACTGGTAGTACCCGGCATCCTGCTGGCACAGTGGTCGCATGGAGTTCGCCGACGTCGCCAGGGAGCTGCTGCTCGTCGCGCCGCAGGACTTCGTCGCCGAGCGCACCGCACGGCAGCGCGCGGTGCGCAAGGACGACCGTGCCCTCGCCACGGCGATCGGGAAGCTCCGGAAGCCCTCACCGGCCGCCTGGGTGATCGACCTGCTCGCCCACGACGGTGCCCTCGACGACGCCGTCGACCTCGGACCGGCGCTCCGCAAGGCCCAAGCCGACGCCGACCCCGACGCGATCCGGACCCTCCGTCGGCAGCGCGCCGAGGTCGTCGACGCCCTCGCACAGGCGGGAGCGGACCTGGCGTCCGACGCCGGACATCCCGTCACCCCGGCGGTGCTCGAGCAGGTCCGGTCGACGATCGGGGCGGCGATGGCGGATCCGCACGCCGGCGCGGCCGTCCGGTCGGGGCTGCTCGTGACGGCGCTCGAGAGCGTGGGGTTCGACGCGGTCGACCTCGACGGGGCGCTCGCGGATCCGGACGCGGTGCCCGATGCCTGGTCCGGCAGCGATGCCCCACCCATCCCCATCTCCCAGGCGAGGGGTGCGCGGAAGGCGAGCCGTGCCTCCAGGCCCGCGCAGCGCGACGCAGCGGAACCGGACGCCGAACCCGAACCGAAGCGCGACCCGGCCGCCGACCGGAAGGCCGCGCGCCAGGCCGAGACCGCAGCGCGCACGGAGTCCCGCGACGCCGACGCAGCACTCGACACCGCCGAGGCCGATCTCGAACAGGCGGAGGAGCGGCGCGCGGAGCTCCAGCGTGCCCTCGAGCAGGCCGAGGCCGAGATCACCCGGCGCGAGGCAGCCCGCGACGAGGCCGAGGCGGCGAGCGACCGCGCGCGGGACGTCCTCCACGCCGCGCAGGAGCACCGTCGGCAGGTCGGCCGTTGAGCGTCGTCGCAGCCGGAGCGGGCAGATCACGGGACGACACGCCCGGACGGCCCTGCTAGACTCAGTCCCTGACTTCGGCGAGGGCTGCGTACGCGCGGCCGTGATCGACGCGGTGGGATACCCGGCAAGACCCTGGGATCGTTCCTCACGCGTGCACGCGTTCGAGTTGCAACACCACAGACCCCCACGATGCCGGCACCCCGGCGTCGTCCCCGACACCAGGAGGCACCATGGCCGACTACACCAAGCTCGCAGCGGAAGTCCGCACCAAGTTCGGCAAGGGCGCTGCTCGCAAGCTCCGCGCGGCCGACAAGATCCCCGCCGTCGTCTACGGCCACGGGACCGAGCCGAAGCACATCTCGCTGCCCGGTCACGAGACCATGCTGCTCGTCCGTACCGCCAACGCGGTCGTCGACCTCGACATCGAGGGTGCTGCCCAGCTCGCCCTCGTCAAGGACGTCCAGCGTGACCCGGTGCGTCAGATCATCGAGCACATCGACCTCGTGGTCCTCCGCCGTGGCGAGAAGGTCACGGTCGACGTGCCCGTCGTCATCGAGGGCGAGTCCTTCTCCGGCACCATCCACGTGCAGGACCTCAACACGATCTCGCTGCTCGTGCTCGCCACCGACATCCCGGAGCACGTCTCCGTGAACGTCGAGGGCCTCGAGGACGGCGTGCAGATCCACGCCTCGCAGCTCGAGCTCCCCGAGGGCGCCGAGCTCGAGACCGACCCCGAGGCGCTCGTCGTCGCGATCGTCACCCCGCGTGGCACCGCTGACGACGACGCTGCGGACGAAGCCTCGGCCGAGGCCGGCGCCGAGTCGGGTGCCGAGGGCGCCGCGGACGCCGAGTAACACCCCCTTCGAAGACATCTGGTCGACGCTGTGACGGACAACATCCTCGTGGTGGTCGGGCTCGGTAACCCCGGGCCCGACTACGCGGGCAACCGCCACAACGTCGGCCAGATGGTCCTCGACGAACTCGCGTCCCGCATGGGTGCGACGTTCAAGAAGCACAAGACGCCGAACCAGGTCGCCGAGGGGCGCCTGGTGCCCGGCGGCACACGACTCGTGCTGGCGAAGCCCGGGTCGTTCATGAACACCTCGGGCGGACCGGTCTCCTCGGTGCTCGGGTTCTACAGCGCCACCCCGGCCGACCTCGTCGTCGTGCACGATGAGCTCGACCTGCCGTTCGACACCGTCCGCCTGAAGGGTAGTGGCGGGCACGGCGGGCACAACGGGCTGCGCGACATCATCAAGGCCACCGGGACGAACGAGTTCATGCGCGTCCGGGTCGGCATCGGGCGTCCGCCCGGTCGGCAGGACCCGGCCGACTACGTGCTGCGTGACTTCTCCGCAGCCGAGAAGAAGACGCTCCCGATCCTGCTGGCCGACGCCGCCGACGCGGTCGAGGCGATCGCCGAGGTCGGCCTGCTCGCCGCACAGCAGCGCGTGCACGCTCCGTCCTGAGTGTTCCGCGCTGTTCGCCCGTCGCGCACGGCGCGGTCGGCGTCGGTGGTGGCCGGTACCATCTCCTGAGTGACGATCTCGGGCATCATCCCTGCGCTCTCGCGCGCCTCCGCCTTCGATCGCGTGCTGCGCGCCGCACCGCGCGACGCCGACTTCTCCGTCGTGGACGGCCTGCGCGTGCCGCTGCTCGGTGCGCTGCTCGCCGAGCGCAACGGTCCGCAGTGCGTCCTCGTCATCACGGCGACCGGGCGTGAAGCCGAAGCGGTCCGCGAAGCGTTCGGCAGCTACGTCCCCGACGCCGAGGTGCTCGAGTTCCCCGCGTGGGAGACCCTGCCGCACGAGCGTCTCAGCCCGAGCCCCCAGACCGTCGGCACACGCATCGCGACGCTCCGCAAGCTCGCTGCCTGGCAGGCGACGGACCCGACCGAGCGGCGCCAGACCGTCGTCGTCGCGAGCGTCCGAGCCGCGCTGCAGCCGATCGCGAGCAACCTGACGTCCCTGGCGCCGGTGGTGCTGCGGACCGACTCGCGTGGCAACGACCTGGCGGCGATCTCGGCGCAGCTGGTGGACCTCGCCTACTCGCGCGTCGACCTCGTCACCCGCCGTGGTGAGTTCGCGGTGCGCGGTGGCATCCTCGACGTCTTCCCGCCGGCGGCCGACCACCCGGCACGTGTCGACTTCTTCGGCGACGAGATCGAGGCGATCAAGGCGTTCTCCGTCGCCGACCAGCGCACCACCGAGGACGACCTCGGTTCGGTCGAGCTGACCGCCTCGCGCGAGCTCCTGCTCAGCGACGAAGTCCGGCAGCGGGCCCGCGAGATGCTGCACGAGTTCCCGAACCTGTCGCAGATGCTCGCGAAGATCGCCGAGGGCATCCCGGTCGAGGGCATGGAGTCGCTCGCTCCGGCGCTCGTGCAGGACCTCGTTCCGATGACCTCCTACCTGCCGGACGACGCCACCATCGCGGTGTTCTCGCCCGAGCGGGTGAACGGCCGCGCGAACAGCCTGGCCGAGACGAACACCGAGTTCCTGCAGGCGGCCTGGAGCGCAGCGGTCGCCGGGGCACAGGCCCCGATCGACCTCGACGCGGGCAACTTCCTGACCGTGCAGCAGCTCAAGAACACCCGCGGGCAGCGCACCTGGTGGACGGTGTCGCCGTTCGACTCCGGCCTCGACGAAGGGGACACCGAGCGCGTCCTCACCGACGCCGAGGCCGCTGCCGAAGCCGGCGAGTACATCCGCGTCCGGGCGGAGGCGGTGCCGAGCTTCGCGGGCAGCGCCGACGGGGCGATCGCGCACGTCAAGTCGCTGACCGACGACGGGTGGGCGGTCGTGGTGACCGCGCAGGGGCAGGGCCTGGTCGAACGTGCGGTGCAGGTGCTGGCCGACGCCGGGGTCGCCGCCCGTGCCGCAGCGGTCGACGCGCCGCCCGAGCCGGGGTTCGCCGTCGTGACGACCGCGACCGTCGAGCACGGTTTCGCCATCCCCGACCCCCGCATCGCGGTCCTGAGCGAGGCCGAGTTCTACGGCCGCAGCGTCCAGCAGGGGGCCCGCACCGTCAAGAAGCTCGCGAGCCGGCGCAAGAACGTCGTCGACCCGCTGCAGCTCAAGCCGGGCGACGTCGTCGTGCACGCGACCCACGGCATCGGCAAGTTCGTCGAGCTCGTCAGCCGCGAAGTGAGCTCGGGTGGACGCAACGCGGTGAAGACGCAGCGCGAGTACCTCGTGCTCGAGTACGCGCCGTCGAAGCGCAACTACCCGGGCGACAAGCTCTTCGTGCCGACCGACCAGCTCGACCAGCTGTCCCGCTACGTCGGTGGTGAGTCCCCGACCCTGTCGAAGATGGGCGGCTCGGACTGGTCCGCCGCCAAGTCGAAGGCGCGCAAGGCCGTCCGCGACATCGCCGTCGACCTGGTCAAGCTGTACTCGGCGCGGATGGCGTCGAAGGGGCACGCGTTCGGTCCCGACACCCCGTGGCAGCGCGAGCTGGAAGAGGCGTTCCCGTTCGCCGAGACCGCCGACCAGCTCACCACGATCGACGAGATCAAGCGCGACATGGAACGGCCGATCCCGATGGACCGCCTGCTCTCCGGCGACGTCGGCTACGGCAAGACCGAGGTCGCGATCCGCGCCGCGTTCAAGGCCGTGCAGGACGGCAAGCAGGTCGTCATGCTCGTCCCGACGACCCTGCTCGTCCGCCAGCACATGGAGACCTTCCAGGAGCGCTTCGCCGGGTTCCCGGTGCACCTGCGCGCCCTGAGCCGGTTCCAGACCGAGAAGGAGTCGAAGGAGACCATCGCCGGGCTCGCCGACGGCACGGTCGACATCGTCATCGCGACCCACCGGATCCTGTCGCAGGGCATCACGTTCAAGGACGTCGGTCTCGTCATCATCGACGAGGAACAGCGGTTCGGCGTCGAGCACAAGGACCAGCTCAAGAAGTTCAAGACGAACGTCGACGTGCTGGCGATGTCGGCGACCCCGATCCCGCGCTCGCTCGAGATGGCGGTCACGGGCATCCGCGAGATGTCGACCCTGGCCACCCCGCCAGAGGACCGGCACCCCATCCTGACCTTCGTCGGGCCGCAGTCCGACCTGCAGGTCGCCGCCGCAATCCGCCGCGAGCTCCTGCGTGAGGGCCAGGTGTTCTACGTGCACAACCGGGTGAAGGACATCCAGTCGGTCGCCGCACACCTGGCCGAGATCGTGCCGGACGCCCGCATCGCCGTGGCGCACGGGCAGATGTCGGAGACCACCCTCGAGCAGGTCATGGTCGACTTCTGGGAGCGTCGCTTCGACGTCCTCGTCTCGACGACGATCATCGAGACCGGTCTCGACATCGCGAACGCCAACACGCTCATCATCGACAAGGCCGACAAGTACGGGCTGTCGCAGCTGCACCAGCTGCGCGGTCGGGTCGGCCGTGGCCGCGAGCGCGGGTACGCGTACTTCCTCTACGACTCCGACAAGCCGCTGTCCGAGACCGCGCAGGACCGCCTCGAGACCATCGCCGCGAACAACGAGCTCGGTGCGGGCATGCAGGTCGCCATGAAGGACCTCGAGATCCGCGGGGCGGGCAACCTGCTCGGTGGTGAGCAGTCCGGCCACATCGCGGGTGTCGGGTTCGACCTGTACCTCCGGATGATCGGCGAGGCGGTGTCGCAGTTCCGTGGCGACGTCGCCGAGGGGCAGACCGAGCTCCGCCTCGAGATCCCCGTCGACGCGCACATCCCCGAGGACTACGTCGAGTCCGAGCGGCTCCGGCTCGAGGCGTACCAGAAGCTGTCGGCGGCCTCGGCTCCGACGGCGCAGCCGAACGCGATCGACATGGTGCTCGACGAGCTCACCGACCGCTACGGGCAGCCGCCGCAGGCCGTGCAGACCCTGGTCGAGGTCTCCCGCCTGCGTCGGATGGCGCAGCAGGTCGGCTTGTCCGACGTCGTCGTGATGGGTTCCAACCTGCGGGTTGCCGGCAAGGAACTCGCCGACTCGTCACAGGTGCGCCTGAAGCGCATGTTCCCGGGGGCGCGCTGGTTCCCGCAGCAGAACGCGTCGAGCATCCCCGTGCCGCGCCCGCACGACCAGGCGCTGCCGGACGACGCCCTCATCCAGTGGGTGGAGAGCATCCTCACCGCCGTGTACGGGGCGACGACCCCGGCGGAGGCGCCGGCCGCGTAGACGCGGCCCGTCACGGACTGGTCCACGGCGCGCACGCCGCTCGCGACGATCCACGCGTCGAACGACGCGTGCCGTGTCGCGGAACGGGTGCGAAGCCGCTACTCGGTGTCCTCGGCCTCGGACAGTTCGCGGCGCGCGCGGTACGCCCGCGCACGCAGGGTGACGACGACCGCCGACGCGACGATGGCGATGCCCGATCCGACGAGCACGGCGAGGACGCCCTCGTCGAGGATCTCCTCGTTGCGGGCGAACGCCAGCTCGTTCATGAGCAGCGACACCGTGAACCCGATGCCGCCGAGCACGCCGACGGTGATGATCGAGAAGAACGACAGCGACGAGCGGCCGGGGGAGCGGAAGATCCGCGTGGCGATCGTGCCGAACAGGGTGATGCCGATCACCTTGCCGACCGGTAGCGCGAGGACGACCGCCCAGAACGTGGGCGAGAGCTCGCTGATGCCGACCGCGGGGATGATGACGGCGGCCGACGCGAACGCGAACACCGGCAGCACGATCGCGTTCGACCACGGCTCGACGTTCTCGTGCAGGGTGTGGCCCGGACGGCGGGGCAGCACGAGCCCGAGCGCGACGCCGGCGATGGTGGCGTGCACACCGGAGTGGTAGACGAGCCACCAGGTCAGGAGCCCGACGACGACCATCGCCACGATGAGCAGCGTCTGCCCGGATCGCCCCGGACGGAGCATCCGGCCGAGCAGCCAGAACACCGCGAGCGTGACGACGGCACCGGCGAGGGCCAGGAAGTCGGTGTCGTGGGCGAACACCACGGCGATGATGATGATCGCGATGAGGTCGTCGAGGACGGCCAGCGCGAGCAGGAACACCCGGATGCCGCTCGGCAGCCCGCGACCGAACATGGCGAGCACCCCGAGCGCGAACGCGATGTCCGTCGCCGTCGGGATCGGCCACCCGTGCGTGTACTGCGTGCCCGCGGTGACGAGCAGGAAGATGCCGGCCGGGACGAGCACACCGCCGACCGCGGCGATGGCGGGGATGATCGCGGTCTTGGGGTTCGACAGCTCACCGTCGACGAGTTCCTGCTTCAGCTCGATCGCGACGAGCAGGAAGAAGACCGCGAGCAGGCCGTCGCTGATCCAGTGCGCGATCGACAGGTCGAGGCCCAGCGCACCGAGCGGCAGGTGCGCGTCGAGGAGCCGTTCGAGGCCGGGGCCGATCGGGGAGTTCGCCACGACCAGGCCGAGCACGGCGGCGGTGAGGAGCGCGATGGCGCTGAAGCGGGGGGAGCGGACGAGGGACGACATGGATCTCCGTCTCGAGGGGTCGGGTGAGTGTCCGTCGACCAGACTTCCCGACACACCACCGCCAGTCTACGGGAGTGGGACCATGGCCGGATGACCGCCGTACCGGACCTCGTGACCGTCGTCGACCGCCTGCTCGCCGAGGACGGCGGGTGCGTCTGGAACCGGGCGCAGACCCACGCCTCACTCGCCCGGTACGCCGTCGAGGAGTCGTACGAACTCGTCGACGCCATCGACGACGGCGACCCGGCCGACGTCCGCGAGGAGCTCGGCGACCTGCTCTACCAGGTGGTCCTGCACGCGGGGATCGCCGCCCGGGCGGGGGACTTCACGCTCGAGGACGTCGCCGCCGGGGTGCGTGACAAGATGACCAGGCGGCACCCGCACGTGTTCGGTGACGAGACGGCGGACACCGTCGAGGACGTCGTGCGGGTCTGGCGTGCGGCGAAGGCGTCCGAGAAGGCGAGCCGGCGGAGTGCGTTCGACGGGGTGCCGCGGGCGATGCCGCCGCTGGAGCGTGCGGTGAAGCTGTTGGAACGGCTGCAGGAGCGTGGGGACGCCGACGCGGTCGTCGCCTCCGTCGTCGGGGCCGGTTCCGGCGTCGGCCTGGAGGCCCGTGGTGCGTCCGCCGCGCTGGCGGCGGACGACGGGGTGGGCACGGCCGACCCCGTGTGGGGGCGAGCGGTGCTCGGGGAGATCGCGGCTGCGGCGGGGCTCGGGGTGGACCCGGTCGCGAGTCTGCGCGCCGCGGTGACGGAGCTCGAGGAGGCCGGTCGCGCTGCAGAGTGATCCCGGGTGCGCGAGGTCGCTCCGGGCTCGGAGGATCCGGGCGGGAGAGAACGGGCGCCCTCCCAACCCGAAAAAGAGAGGGCGCCCGTGAGCGGGCGTCGGCTCCACCAGGGAGAGGGGCCGACAGGGAAGCCCGCTCGAACCGCGGGACGCACTGCAGCACGTCGCCCCGCGAACGATCCGGAACGTGGATCAGGCACGATCCGGACCGAGGTTCTGCATGCAGTATGCCAGTGGATCGGAAGGCGCGCAAGCCGGGGCGGCCGTCTGCCAGAATTGGCCGCATGGCAACGACCGTGACGGCACCCCGTGGCATGCGTGACTTCCTCCCGGCGGACAAGGCCCGGCGCGAGCACGTGCTCGGTGTCGTGCGGGACGTCTACTCGCGGCACGGTTTCGACGAGATCGAGACCCCGGTGGTGGAGGACGCTGCGCGGCTGCACTCCGGGCTGGGTGGCGACAACGAGAAGCTGGCGTTCGCGGTGATGAAGCGCGGGCTGACCACCGAGGACCTGCAGGGCGCCGAGGCCCCGCTGGACCTCGCCGACCTCGGTCTGCGGTTCGACCTGACCGTTCCCCTCGCACGCTTCTACGCCTCGCACCGTGCGGAGCTGCCGTCGGTCTTCCGTTCCGTGCAGATCGCCCCGGTCTGGCGTGCCGAGCGTCCGCAGAAGGGCCGCTACCGCCAGTTCGTGCAGTGCGACATCGACATCCTGGGGGAGCCCGGGCAGCTCGCCGAGATCGAGCTCATCCGCGCGACGACGGCGGCCCTCGACGCCCTGGGTGTCAGTGGCACGACGATCCGGATCAACGACCGCCGGATCCTCCTGGCACTCCTCGCGTCGTGGGGGATCACCGAGCCCGCTGCTGCCGACCGCGCGCTCATCACGATCGACAAGCTCGACAAGGTCGGCGCGGACGGCGTTGCGGCGGAACTCCGCAGCACCGTGGGCGCCGACCTGCCCGGGCTCGAGGACACCATCCGTGCGCTCGAGGCCGCGGACTGGACGTCGGTCGAGGGCGCGCCGTGGCTCGACGCCGAGGCCTTCGCCGACCTGCTCCGCCTGCGCGAGGCGCTGCCCGGGGTGGACCTGCGGTTCGACCCGACGCTCGTGCGCGGCATGGGCTACTACACGGGCACGATCTTCGAGGTCGCGCACCCCGACTTCGGCTACAGCCTCGGTGGCGGTGGCCGGTACGACGGCATGATCGGCCGGTTCCTCGGGCAGGACGTCCCCGCCGTCGGGTTCTCGCTCGGCTTCGAACGGCTCGTCGACCTGGTGACCCTGCCGGAGTCGGCCGAGGCCGACGCCGTCGTGCTCGTGTACGACAAGGACGTCGACCCGGTCCGGCTCGCCGCGCTGAAGACCGAGGCGCTGGCGTCCCACCGGCGCGTCCGGCTCGAGCGCCGCACGAAGAACACGAAGAACCTGCTCGCCGGCCTCGCCGCGCAGGGCTTCACGGCATTCGCGACCGTCTCGGCCGACACCGCGTCGCTCGAGGGCGTCGCGTTCCGCCCGCTCGACTGAGCACCCAGTCCCCGTTCCAGCACGGACTCGTCCACAGGTCGGCGTCACGGCCGACGTCGTGTTCACCTCCGCTCGCTAGGATCGACACCGCAATCACCACAACCAATGTGTAGGGAGTACCCCGTGGCCCTGATCGATGCCGTAGGCGCACGCGAAGTCCTCGATTCCCGAGGCAACCCGACGGTCGAGGTCGAGGTCCTCCTCGACGACGGCGTCGTGTCCCGCGCGCTCGTCCCGTCCGGTGCATCCACCGGCGCGTTCGAGGCGTACGAGCTCCGCGACGGCGACGCCTCGCGCTACGGCGGCAGGGGCGTGCTCAAGGCCGTCGACGCCGTCCTCGACGAGATCGGCCCGGCGCTCGAGGGCTTCGACGCCACCGACCAGCGCCTCGTCGACGCCGCGCTCATCGAGCTCGACGGCACCGAGAACAAGTCCCGCCTCGGCGCGAACGCGATCCTCGGTGCCTCGCTCGCCGTCGCCCGTGCCGCAGCCGACTCGGTCGACCTGCCGCTGTTCCGCTACCTCGGCGGCCCGAACGCGCACACGCTGCCCGTCCCGCTGATGAACGTCGTCAACGGCGGTGCCCACGCGGACACCAACGTCGACATCCAGGAGTTCTTCCTGGTGCCGTACGGCGCCGAGTCCTTCTCCGAGGCACTCCGCTGGGGCGTCGAGACCTACCACGCCCTCAAGGGCGAGCTGAAGAAGCAGGGCCTGGCCACCGGCCTCGGCGACGAGGGTGGCTTCGCGCCCGAGCTCGCGTCGAACCGCGCCGCGCTCGACTTCCTGCTCACCGCGATCGAGAAGGCCGGCTACACGCCCGGCAAGGACATCGCCGTCGGCCTCGACGTCGCGTCCACCGAGTTCTTCTCGGACGGCAAGTACCAGTTCGAGGGCAAGCAGCTCTCGAGCCAGGAGTTCACCTCCTACTTCGCCGAGCTCGTCGCGAACTACCCCCTCGTCACCATCGAGGACCCGCTGGCCGAGGACGACTGGGAAGGCTGGTCGCACCTGACCGCCGAACTCGGCGACAAGGTCCAGATCGTCGGCGACGACCTGTTCGTCACGAACCCGAAGCGTCTGCAGCGGGGCATCGACGAGAAGGCCGCGAACTCGATCCTCGTCAAGGTCAACCAGATCGGCACGCTCACCGAGACCCTCGACGCGGTCTCGCTCGCGCACCGTCACGGCCTGACCTCGATCCTGTCGCACCGCTCCGGCGAGACCGAGGACACCACGATCGCGGACATCGCGGTCGCGGTCGACGGTGGTCAGATCAAGACCGGCGCCCCGGCCCGCTCGGACCGTGTCGCGAAGTACAACCAGCTGCTCCGCATCGAGGAAGAGCTCGGCGACGCCGCGGTGTACGCCGGCCGTTCGGCCTTCCCGCGCGCCGCTTCGCTGTAACCAGGCCGGCCAGCAGCACCCGCACCACCGAGACGCCGTCCTCCTCCACGAGGACGGCGTCTCGTCGTGTGTGCGGCCCCGGAGTGCCGAGCGGTCAGCACGCGCCGTGCGGTCAGGACGTGCCGAGCGGTCAGGACGTGCCGCGCGCGCTGCGTCGAGTGGTCACGAGTCGTCGGCTGGCCCGGGCCCGGACGACAGGACGTGACCACCGGACGTGCGTCGGGCGGTGTGTGGTGACCACTCCGAGTGCGGGGCGGACGGACGGGCCGGAGCCGTGCCTCCCGGCTGCCTCGATCGGACCCGGACCCGCCCGCCGTCGGCGTGACGCCGTCGTGTCAGCCTGACGCCGCGAAGTCCGTGAGACGCCGCCGGATCCGGAGGCGTCTCGACGAGACGACGGCGTCTTCTGGTGGGCAGCACCGTGGGACGCGAGACGCTGAGAGGGCGCCGAACGGCCGCGTGCCGGGCTGCCCGACCGACCAGCGCGGGTTATCGTCGGACCGTGCCCAGCCAGAAGCCCCGCGTCCGCCGCGTCCCCGTGGCGATGCCCGACGGCAGCACGCCCGCGCACCCCTGGTACCGCTCGATCCACTTCTCCGGGTTCAGCCTGCTCATGCTCGCGATCATCGTGCTGTTCGTGGTGGTGCTCGCGCCCTCGCTCCGGACGCTCATCCAGCAGCAGGAGCAGATCGCCCAGCAGCAGCAGGAGGTCGCCAACCAGAAGGCCGACGTCACGCAGAAGAAGCAGGACGTCGCGCGCTGGGACGACCCGGCCTACATCGAGGCGCAGGCCCGCGACCGGCTGCTCTACGTGTACCCGGGCGAGGAGAGCTACCTCGTGATGGGCACCGAGGACAAGCGGGCCGCGAAGACCCCGACCACCGAATCCGGCACCCCCGTGAGCGCCAAGGTGCAGACCCCCAAGGTCGACTGGGTGCAGGCGATGCTCTCGTCGGTGCTGCAGTCCGGACTGACGGACGAGCGTGCTGCCGACCTCGTCGCCCCCGACGTCTCCGGTACCGGCGACAGCAAGTAGTCCGAGGCGCGGAGCCGTCCGGGCCGACGGTGCGCGGGGTTCCGCTTCTCCGGTAGGCTCACGTTCCCGTGACGACCCCTCCCTTCGACCCGCCCTCCGAACGCGACGTCCAGGTCGTGTCGGCGCAGCTCGGCCGACCGGCACGTGACGTCATCGGGATCGCGGCACGCTGCGTCTGTGGCAACCCCACCGTCGTCTCCACGAAGCCCCGGCTGTCGAACGGCACCCCGTTCCCGACGTTCTACTACCTGTGCCACCCCGCGGCCACCGCTGCGGTCAGCACCCTCGAGGCCAACCAGGTCATGCCCGAGCTGGCAGCCCTGCTCGAGGACCCCGAAGTCGCCGCGCAGTACCGCGCGGCCCACCAGGCCTACCTGGCCGACCGCGAGTCGATCGAACACGTCGACGAGATCGACGGCATCAGCGCCGGTGGCATGCCCACCCGCGTGAAGTGCCTGCACGCCCTCGTCGGACACGCCCTCGCCGCCGGACCCGGCGTCAACCCCATCGGCGACCTCGCGCTGGAGCGCGCGGACTGGTCGCCCTCCCGGTGTGTGTGCCGGGCGTATGATGACGGTGCAGACGCTGGAGTCGGGGCGGGTGGCGGCGAAGTCTGACCCGACTCCCGCACACCCCCATCCAAGGAGATCATCCCCCGTGCCCAAGATCCTCGTCGTCGGCGGCGGTTACGCCGGTTTCTACACCGCATGGAAGCTCGAGAAGCACCTTCGCCAGGGCGAAGCCGAGGTCGTCATGGTGGACCCGCTGCCGTACATGACGTACCAGCCGTTCCTGCCCGAGGTCGCCGCCGGTTCGATCGAGCCGCGTCACGCGGTCGTCGCGCACCGCCGTCACCTCAAGAAGACGCGCGTCGTCACGGCGAAGGTCACCAAGGTCGACCACGCCACCAAGACGGCGACGATCACCCCCACCGAGGGCGAGGCGTGGGAGGAGTCCTACGACCAGATCGTCATGACCGCCGGCGCGGTGTCCCGCACGTTCCCGATCCCGGGCGTCGCGGACGAGGCCATCGGCCTGAAGACCATCGAGGAAGCCGCGTCCATCCGTGACCGCATCCTCAGCAACTTCCACAAGGCGGCGAACCTGCCGGCCGGTCCCGAGCGCGACCGCCTGCTCACCGTCGTCGTCGTCGGTGGTGGCTTCGCCGGCATCGAGGTGTTCGCCGAGCTCCGCTCCTTCGTCACCGACCTGCTGAAGAGCCACCCGCAGCTGTCCTTCGACGACACGCACTTCCACCTGGTCGAGGCGATGGGCCGCATCATGCCCGAGGTCTCGCTCGAGACCTCGCACTGGGTGCTCAAGAACCTCGCCGAGCGCGGCGCGACCGTGCACCTCGAGACGCAGCTGGCCTCGGCCGTCGGCGGCGTCTGCGAGCTCAAGACGAGCGACGGCGCGATCGAGACGATCCCGTCCGACCTCATCATCTGGACCGCCGGCGTCATGGCGAACCCGATGGTCAAGGGCACCGACTTCCCGCTCGAGCAGCGCGGTCGCATCCGCGTGCAGCCCGACCTGCGCGTGGTTGACGACAACGGCGTGATCGCCGACGCATGGGCCTGCGGCGACGTCGCAGCCGTGCCGGACCTGACCGGGGGCGGTGTCGGCGGGTTCTGCGTGCCGAACGCCCAGCACGCCGTGCGCCAGGCCAAGCAGCTCGCGAAGAACGTCGTCGCGACCATCCGTGGCGAGGCGACGACCGACTACAAGCACGAGAACCTCGGTGCCGTCGCGGGCCTCGGCCTGGGAACCGGTGTGTTCCAGTCCGGCAAGTTCGCCATGAAGGGCTTCCTGGCCTGGGGCGCACACCGCGGCTACCACGGCCTGGCCATGCCGTCGTGGGAGCGCAAGTGGCGCGTCATCGGCGACTGGGTCGGTGGCTTCTTCCTGGGCCGCGACATCGTGTCGCTCGACGACCGCGAGACCCCGCGTGCCGCGTTCGAGGCGTTCGCGTCCCGTCCGAAGCCCGCTGCCGAGGCCCCGGCTGCGCCCGCCGCAGCCCCCGCTCCGGAAGAGGGCAAGGTCGCCGGTGCCGCCGGCCCCGTCTACGGCGAGCCCGCGAAGGACGTCTCCAACGCCCCCGAGCCGGTGACGGCCCCGGCCGACGCCAAGTAGCACCGCTCGCCACGAAGGCGGTCACCCCGTGCGGGGTGACCGCCTTCGTGCATCGGTAGGCTGTTGCGGCCCGCCCCCGTGGCCCAATCGGTAGAGGCACGCGACTTAAAATCGCTGAGTTGTGGGTTCGAGTCCCACCGGGGGTACCGACTTCGAGAACCGACACACGACGTACAATCGCTGAGTTGTGGGTTCGAGTCCCACCGGGGGTACCAATTACCGCGCACCCCGCGGAACCCGCGCGACCAGTAGCATCGACGATCGTGGTCGGACTCGGAAGCGCACTCGCCAACCTGCAGAACGCCCTCCGCCGACCGGAGGCCCACGTCGAGGTCGTCGACGGCGAGAGCGTCCCGGTCGGCATGCTCCTCGGCACCCTCGGTGCGCTGCTCCTGGACGCCGGCAGCTCCGTCACCGACGTCCGGTCGGCGCTCGAGAAGGCCCGGGACGCCGCCGGGGTCGGACCGACGCTCGCGATCGGCGTCCTGCCCGCCCTGGTGATGGTGAGCGAGGTCTCCACCGGCGCCGCCACCATCGTCAACGCCGAGGGCATCGAACTGTCCTCCCGCCAGGCGGCTCGTGCGAACCGCGTGGTGCTCGGGCTCGAGAGCGGCTCCATCGCCCTCGCCGAGATCCCCGCCCGCGTCCGGGCCATCCGCGCCGGCACCGTCCCGCCGCCCGCCCTGCCGTGGATCCTCGGCAACGCCCTGACCTCGGCCGGTCTGGCCGTCGTGTTCCGCTGCCCGTGGTGGGCGATCGTCCTGGCGCTCGTCGTCGGTGGGCTGGTCGGGGTGATCGGCCTGGTCCTCCGGCGCTTCCGTGAGGCCGTGGCGATCATCCCGTTCCTGGCCGCGTTCGTGTCGACGGCCATCGTCGGCCTCGTCGCCGCGGGTGCCGGGTTCGAGCAGGTCCCGCTCTTCGCCGTGTGCGCTCCGGTGGCGGTGTTCGTCCCCGGCGCCCTCATCACCAATGCCCTGCTCGAACTCACCGCCGCGGACATCGTCACCGGGTCGTCGCGACTGGTGCAGGGCCTCATCATGCTCGGCTTCATGGCCGCCGGCATCGCGTCGGGCAGTGCCCTGACCGGGCTGCACGTGGACCCGTCGTCGGCAGCGCTCGTGGGCGAGGTCGCGGGCGTCGGCACGGACCTGGCCGGCTGGGAGGCCGTGCCGGTCTACTGGGTCTCGTGGGTGGCGGTCGTGGTGCTCGCGGTCGGACTCGGCCTGGTGTTCCGGTCCGGGTGGCGCCTGACGCTCGTGTCGGTGGCGGTCATGGTCACCGCCTACGCCGTGGTGAGCGGGACGACGCCGCTCTGGGGCAGTGTCGTCGCGACCGGTGCCGCAGCGGCGCTGCTCTTCGTCGCGACACGGTTGCTCGAGCGGCTGGTGCCGGCGATCCCGGCGACGGTGTCGTTCTTCCCGGCGTTCCTGCTGCTCGTGCCGGGGACGGTCGGGCTGGTGGCGGTGGCCACCTTCGACCCCGAGGCGCTCGCCACTCCGCTCGCGACCTTCGTCAGCCTGTGCATCGGGACGAAGATCGGCGGGCTGCTGCCCGGCCTCTTCGCCCGCAACGCGCCCCGGCGCGCGGTGGACGCGACCGGCTGACGGACGGCAGGCGTGGGGCGGCGTCACCACGGGCCTCCAGGCCGTCGCCGTCCGAGCACCGTCGTGACGCGACCAGCGGACCCGGTCGGGAGGCCGGGCTCGTTTCAGACGCGCGCCGCGCGCCGCTCGGTGCGCAGCCAGACCAGGGCCGCGATCGCGGCCGCCACGCACGCTGCGGCGATCCCGACGAGCAGTACCGGGGCGGCGTGCGTCCCGGTGGTCCCCGAGTAGACGGCCGTGGTCAGCGCCACGGCGACCACCGCGAGCGCGACGTACCGACCGCGCGAAGCGGCGAGCAGCGCGCTGCCGGCGGACCCGGTGACGGGCAGCAGGGTCGCGACCACGGCACCCAGGCCGCCGACGCACAGCGTGATGGCGAACTCCGACCCGAGCGACACCCAGAAGCCCCCGCCGGCGAGCAGGCTGTGCAGCACCCAGCCGACCGCCGCGAGACCGAGCAGGGCCAGCACCCGCCAGGTCGCTCCCCGGGCGCTCGCGGCGATCCCGGTGCCGAGGCGGAGCGGGCCGGTGCCCAGACCGGGCCTGCCCGACGGGACGAGTACGACGCCGACGATGAGGGCGGGGGAGAGGTCTGCCACGCGCGTGATGCCGCAGGCCACGAGCGCCGCGAGCACCAGCCACGGCGACACCCGGAAGCCGATGGTCCGGTGGTCGGTGCCCGCTGCCCACCGTGTGGCGAACACGACCGCGGCGGTCAGGACCGCGGTACCGGCGAGGACCGCGATCGCCAGACGGGCGTACCGGGCCTCGAGCTCGACACCGACGCCGAGCAGGGTGCAGAGGGCCGCGATGGACACCGCGATGGTGATGGATGCCCAGGTCGGCAGGACGTCGTCGCCCCGGGCACGGTCGGACCGGGAGCGGTTGCGGCCGAGGAGCCCGGCGAACGGCGACCGGAGACGGCCGCGGGCGACGGCGGCCACCAGCGCCAGCGGCGCGGCGATCAACAGGAGGAACCCGGCTGCGACGGCGGTGGCGACCAGGACGGTCCGCCACGAGAACGCGGCCTGGATGGTCGGGACGGTGCCGTCGTAGGAGGTCGCCGCGGTCCAGTCGCCGGCGGGGCCGGACCAGTCGGTGTGTCCTCCGGCGCTGCCGACGCCGGCCGGGCTACCGGTGCCGGAGCCACTGCCACTGCCACTGCCACTGCCGCTGCCTGAGCCACCGCCGGCCGTGGGGCCGTTGCCACCGTTGCCGTGGTTGCCGCTGTCCGTTCCGGTGCCGGTGCCGGTGCCGGGCGTGCCAGCGCCGGGCGTGCCATCGACGCCGGTGCCCGCCGTGCCGGGGGTGCCCGCCGTCGCGTCGGAGCCCGGCGTCGGCCCTCCGGGGCCCCCCGGGGTGTCCGTCGCGCCCGGGGTCGGTGTGCCGGTCGGCGCCGTCGTCGCGGATCCCGCCGTGACCCGCACGGCGGCCGAGGACCGGGAGTAGTTGCCCGCAGCGTCGTGCTGCGTCGCGGTGAGCCGGTGCTCGCCGGCGCGCAGGGTCGATCCCGCGGTGGAGCACGACCACGAGGCGTCCGTCCCCACCACCACGCCGCACACCGGAGCACGATCGACGTACACCGTCACGCGAGCGCCGGGCTCGCCGGTGCCGGTCACCGTCGTCGACCGGGTGCCGATCCGCTGGCCGTCGTCCGGCGTCGTGATGCGCGGGGCAGCCGGTGCGGTGCGGTCGACCGTGACCGTCACGGGCGCCGATGCCGCGCTCCGCAGGTCGGACCGGTAGCCGCGCGCGGTACTGGCCGTCTGCGAGGCGGTCACGGTGAACCGGCCGTCCGCTCGGGTGCCGAGTGCTGCGACCCACCGACCGTCCGGGCCGACCAGGGCGGTCTGCTCGGTCGTGGACCCGGACACCGACAGCGTCACCGTCGATCCGGGGAACCCGGTGCCGGACACGGTGCCGCCGGTGGGGCCGGCAGCCTGCAGGGTCGGCGGGACGATGACGTCCGAGGCCGGAGCGTTCGCGACGGGGAGTCCGGTGGCGACGAGGTCACGCACCGTGAAGACCTGCTGCGGGCCGGACCGGACGGTGCCGAGGCATGCCCAGGATCCGTCGGACCCCACCCGGGCCGTGCACCCGGACGAACCGGTCGCGGTCGGACCGGACACCCGGACGCTGTGCCCCGGCGTGCCGGTGCCGTGGAAGCGGGTGGTGCCCGTCGTGACGTCACCGGGATCCGCGATCGTGGGCCGCACGGCCGGACGCGTGGGGGTCGGCAACGGAGCGCCCGGTCGGCCCGTGCTCGGCGGCGCGATCTCGCTCGGATCGGGACTCGCCGTCGGCTCGGCCGTGGGCGGGGACGCGTCCGTGGGAGCCGCTGCGGCTCGGGGTTCCGCAGCCGCGGCGGCCTGGGGCTCCGCAGTCACGGCGACCGCGACGGCCGGTGCTGCCGCGGCACCGAGGAGGGCCGCGACGAGGACCGTCGTCGCCGCTGCGAGCAGGGCGAAGCGGGGTCGACGACGAGGGCCGTCGCCCCCGACGGCCCCTTCGTCCACGTTGTCCCCGCGCGTGTTCACCGGACCCATCCCACGGGATCGAGCGCCTCTGGTCAATACACCTCGCGGATGAGGTTGCGGATCGGGCAGCAGTCCGAATGCGCGGTGTGCGTGACTCGGGAATCGGCCGTGAACACTGCTCAGCGAACGGAGCATGCAGACTGCATCGATAGACTTCACGACGGCCGTTCAGGCCATCGCAGCACCGCGGATCCCGACGCGCAAAGGAGTACGCCCGCATGGACACCGGACTCGTCACGACGCTCATCGTCGTCGGAGTGGTGGTGGTCATCCTGGTGATCATCGGGATCTACCTCTGGGTGACGTACAACGCCCTCGTCACGCTCAAGGTCCGGGTCGACGAAGCCTGGAGCGACATCTCGGTGCAGCTGAAGCGCCGCGCCGACCTCATCCCCACGATCGTCGACACCGTCAAGGGGTACGCCACGCACGAGAAGGCGGTCTTCGACGACGTGACGAAGGCCCGCGCCGAGACCCTGTCGGCCGGTGACGCAGACACGGCCTCCGCTGCCGAGGGACACATGCAGAAGGCACTGAAGAGCGTCTTCGCGGTGGCCGAGGGGTACCCGCAGTTGCAGTCGAGCCAGAACTTCCTGCAGCTGCAGTCCGAGCTCGTCGACACCGAGGACAAGATCCAGGCCGCTCGACGGTTCTACAACGGTGGCGTGCGCGAGCTGAACACGAAGATCCGGGTGTTCCCGAACTCCACGTTCGCGAAGAACCGCGGCTTCACCGAGGCCACGTTCTTCGAGACGAACGAGCCGGCGGCCATCGCCGAGCCGCCGCGCGTCCAGTTCTGACCCCAGCGTCGGAGCCGACGTGTACAGCGCCATCGCGCGGAACAAGCGGAACACCGTCGTCATCGTCCTGGTGTTCCTGCTGATCATCGGTGCGCTCGGGTTCCTCGGCGGGTACCTCGCCGGGAACGTCTCGATCGGGTTCATCGTCCTGGTGGTCGCACTGGGCTACGCCGTGCTGCAGTACTTCCTGGCGGCACGACAGGCCACCGCCATCGCGGGTGGGATCGAGATCGACCGGGCCGCCGAGCCGCGACTCTGGCGCACCGTCGAGAACCTGGCCATCTCGACCGGCATGCCGATGCCCCGGGTGTTCGTCATCCCCGACCCCGCCCCGAACGCCTTCGCCACCGGGCGGGACCCCGAGCACGCGGTCGTCGCGGCGACGACCGGGCTGCTCGAGCTCATGGACGACCAGGAGCTGCAGGGCGTGATGGCGCACGAGCTCGGGCACGTCCGCAACTACGACATCCGGGTGTCCACGATGGTCTTCGGTCTCGTCGTGGCCGTCGGATTCATCGCCGACATCCTGCTCCGCATCTCGGTCTTCAGCGGTCTGTCCGGCGGGCGGAACCGCAACTCGGACAACGGCGGCAGCGCCAACCCGGTCCTGTTGATCGCCGGCATCGCCGCCGTCGTCGTGGCCCCGATCGCCGCGGCGGGCGTGCAAGCCGCGGTGTCCCGGCAGCGCGAGTACCTGGCGGACGCGACGGGCGTGATGACCACGCGGTACCCCGAGGGCCTGGCGCGGGCGCTCGAGAAGCTCGGGGCGTACGGCCGTCCGGTGCAGACGCAGAACTCCTCGATGGCGCACCTGTGGATCGCCGACCCGATGCGCCCCGGGGTGATGGACCGGCTGTTCTCGACGCACCCGCCGCTGCCCGACCGCATCGCTCGTCTGCGCGCGAACGCCGAGCGGTTCTGACGGGTCAGCGAGCGTCACCAGCGTCGTCGACTGCCGCGTCCTGCTCGGCACGCGCGACCGGCTGAGCCGCATCCGTGTCGTCCGCGGACACGTGCGGCACCAGGGGGAGACCGAGCGCTCCGGCAACGGCAGGTGCTGCGGTGCCACGATCGGTCACCTCGATCGCCCCCAGGCCCTGCCAGCTCGCGGTCCGCCGCAGGGTCTCGGCGAGTCGCTCGGGGTCCAGGTGCTCGCCGGGTTCCTGCCACGCGGTCCGGACCCGGAGCACGCCCCGCTGCCGGTCGCTCTTCAGGTCGATCCGACCGACGAGCCGGTCGTCCTGCAGCACCGGGAGCACGTAGTAGCCGAACACCCGCTTCGGCGCCGGCGTGTAGATCTCGATCCGGTAGTGGAAGCCGTACATCCGCTCGGCCCGCCGTCGGAACCAGACGACCGGGTCGAAGGGGCTCAGCACCGCGTCCGCCGTCAGCTGCCGGGGTACCCGCGCATCGGCGTGGAGCCAGGCCCGCTCGCCCCAGCCCTCGACCCGCACCGGGACGAGTTCCCCGGCGGCGGCGAGTGCGGCGATCGCGGCGGCGGTGTCGTCGGAGCGCAGTCGGTAGTAGTCCGCGATGTCCGCTCGGGTGCCGACACCGAGCGCGCGCGATGCCCGACGCACGAGTTCGAGCACGGCGTCGGCGCGTGCCGGAGCGGTCTCGAGGAAGCCGTCGGGCAGCACCTGCTCGGGCAGGGCGTAGACGCGCTCGAACCCGGCGCGTCCGGCGCTGACCGTCTCGCCCCACCGGAACATCTGCTCGAGCCCGAGCTTCACGTCGCTCCACCCCCACCAGGGGCCACGTCGCACGTTCGACTCGTGCTCCACCGCGCTGGCGGGCATCGGCCCCTCGGCCCGCAGCAGGGCGTGCAGCTCGCGGCGGACGGCAGCGGTCCGGGTGACCCCGTCGATCCGGGTCGGTCCGGCGTCGCGCTCCCGCAGGGCGTCCATCCGCCACCGGAACAGCCGCAGGTCGTCGCGGGGGATGAACGCGGCCTCGTGCGCCCAGTACTCGGTGTACGGGCCGGACCGCCCGAGCGTCAGCCGGTCGAGCGTCGACCGGTCGTAGGTGCCGAGCCGGGCGAAGAGCGGCAGGTAGTGGCTGCGTTCGAACACGTTGACAGAGTCGATCTGCAGCAGCCCGAGCCGCCCGAACGCGGGGTTCACCGCACGTGTCGACACCGCGTCGGCGGGTGGTCGTCCGAACCCCTGTGCGGCGAGTGCGACCCGACGGGCCTCGGCGGCGGAGAGCGTCGACCTGGGCATGCGGCGACGCTACCGAAGGCCGCCGACACGAGGATCCATGCACGTATGCCGCATCTGGCACCTGACCGGAAGCACGTCGGTACAATCAGGCCATGGCATGGGGAAGCAAGCAGACTCATCCCGACCCCGTGGTCGAGGAATCGGTCCCGATCGGCGTCCGCATCGCCGGTGCGTGGTCGTGGCGAGCGCTCGTCGTCGTGGGTGTGATCGCCGTCTTCATCTGGCTGGTCACGGTCTTCAGCGAAATCCTCATCCCCTTCCTGGTCGGGATCGTCGTCTCGGCGCTCCTGGTGCCGATCTCGAACTGGCTGCAGCGCCACCACGTGCCGAAGTGGCTCGCGGTCGTCATGAGCCTGCTCGGCGGCGTCGCGGCCCTGGGTGCCCTGGTCTGGCTCGTCGTCGACCAGGTGATCGCGTCGTACCCGTCCCTGCGTGACCGGACGATCGACCAGTACGCCAACATCAAGGACTTCGTCCTGAACTCCGGGTTCGGCATCAGCCAGACCGACGTCAACGGCTGGCTCGACGACGGCACGAAGTGGCTGCAGGACAACTCCGCGTCGATCCTGTCCGGTGTCGCCAGTGCCGGGTCGGGTGCAACCCATGCGTTCGCAGCGCTCTTCATCACCCTGTTCACCACGATCTTCCTGCTGATCGACGGCAAGAACGTCTGGCGCTGGTCCGTCCGGCTGTTCCCGAAGAAGGCGCGCGCAGCGGTCGACGGCGCCGGTGTCGCCGGCTGGATCACCCTGACGAGCTTCATCCGGGTGCAGATCTTCGTCGCCTTCGTCGACGCGGTCGGCATCGGCCTGGGGTCCTTCATCGTCGGGCTCTTCTTCGGTGGCATGCCGCTCGTGATCCCGATCGCGGCCTTCGTCTTCCTCGGCGCCTTCATCCCGGTCGTCGGCGCCATCGTCACGGGCTTCTTGGCGGTGTTCGTCGCACTGATCTTCAACGGCCCCCTCGCCGCCGTCCTGGTCCTCGGCGTCGTGCTCCTCGTGCAGCAGATCGAGGGGCACATCCTGCAGCCCCTCGTCATGGGCAACGCGGTCAAGGTCCACCCGCTCGCGGTCGTCCTCGGCGTCACCGCGGCGTCGGGTCTCGCCGGCATCGCCGGAGCCTTCTTCGCCGTGCCGCTGATCGCGACGCTGAACGCCATGGTCACCACCATCGCGAGCGGCCGCTGGCGCCGGCTCGACTCCGACCACGTGCTCGAAGCGACGCCGAAGCGCGGGCAGCACGGCCAGATCCAGTTGCTCCGGCGGCGCCGGCACAAGGTCGGCGACGACGTCCCGGCCCCGGGTGTCGACGCCGGTCCCTCGGCCGAAGAAGGCACCGCCAGCACCAACTGAGCGTCACACGAGTTCGCCGCCGCGGCTCGGAACGACGATGATGGGGGAGTGACCGACACCAGCGCATCCCCGCACACGCTCACCGCGATCCCGACCCTCGCGGACATCGAGGCGGCGCGCGAGACCATCAAGGGCGTCGCGCGAGTCACCCCGATGGAGACGTCGCAGTTCCTCGCCGAACTGCTCGGGTCCCCGGTGCACCTGAAGTGCGAGAACCTGCAGCGCACCGGTGCGTACAAGGTGCGCGGTGCCTACAACCGGCTCTCCACCCTGTCCGCCGAACAGCGCGCCAAGGGCGTCGTCGCCGCCAGTGCCGGCAACCACGCGCAGGGCGTCGCGCTCGCTGCGCGCGAGCTCGGGATCCCCGCGACGATCTTCACGCCGGTCGGGGTCGCCCTGCCGAAGCTGCAGGCCACCCGCCACTACGGCGCCGACGTCGTGCTGCGGGGCCACTCCGTGGAAGAAGCGTTGAGCGCCGCGAAGGACTTCGCCGCCCACACCGGTGCCGTGTTCATCCCGCCGTTCGACCACCCGGCCGTCATCGCGGGGCAGGGCACGCTCGGCCTCGAGATCATCGACCAGGTGCCGGACGTCGACACCGTGGTGGTGCCGATCGGTGGCGGCGGTGTCATCTCCGGCATCGCACTCGCGGTCAAGGGCATGGCCGAACGGCTCGGTCGGCCGATCCGGGTGATCGGCGTGCAGGCCGAGAACGCCGCTGCCTACCCGTCGTCGATCCGCGCCGGTGAACCCGTCACGATCACCACGAAGCCGACCATCTCCGACGGGATCGCGGTGGCGCGGCCCGGCGACCTAAACTTCCCGATCATCCGCGACCTGGTCGACGACATCGTCACCGTCTCGGACGACGACACCGCCCGCGCCCTGCTCGTCCTGCTCGAGCGCGCCAAGCTCGTGGTCGAGGCCGCGGGGGCCGTCGGCGTCGCCGCGATCATGTCCGGCGCCGTCCGCGACACCGGCCGCACCGTGGTGCTGCTGAGCGGCGGCAACATCGACCCGCTGATGATGGAGCGCGTGATCACCCGCGGTCTCGTTGCAGCGTCCCGGTACATCGGGATCCGCATCATGCTGCCGGACCGCCCGGGCCAGCTGTCCCGCGTCGCCCAGGTCATCTCGGACGCCGGCGCGAACGTGGTCGAGGTGCTGCACACCCGCCACGGGCAGGGCCTGGTCATCAACGAGGTCGCGCTCGACCTGTCGATCGAGGCCCGCGGCCCCGAGCACGCGCAAGAGGTCATCCAGCGTCTGCACGAGGTCGGGTTCCGCCCCGAGCTCCTGGAGCACTAGTCCGCGACGGGCTGACGCGACATGAACGCTGTCGTGCGACAGCGTTCATGTCGTTCCGCGTCCGCCCCGCGCCCTGGGCGCGACCAGCGGACAGACAGGAGGCCCATGGCGGTCTCGCCACGGGCCTCCTGTCTGCAGTGGGCCGGGTCTACGGCTCGTAGCGCTCGATCTTGACGACCTCGACGGCGATCTCCTTGCCGTTCGGCGCCGTGTAGGTGGCCTTGTCGCCGGCCTTGAGGCCGACGATGGCCGCGCCGACGGGGCTGACCGGGCTGTAGACCGTCAGGTCCGAGCCCTCGGCCACGATCTCGCGGCTGCCGACCAGGAAGGTGGACTCGTCGCCGGCGATGACCGCCGTGACGACGGTGCCCGGCTCGACGGTGCCGTCGAACTCGGCTTCGCTGACGGTGGCGTGCTTGAGGAGCTCGGTGAGGACGCGGATGCGGGCCTCGATCTTGCCCTGCTCGTCCTTGGCGGCGTGGTAGCCGCCGTTCTCCTTGAGGTCGCCCTCTTCGCGAGCGGCCTCGATGCGGCGCGCGATCTCGGCACGGCCCTCGCCGCTCAGCTCGTCGAGCTCCGCCTTGAGACGGTCGTGCGCCTCTTGGGTCAGCCAGGTGACCTGCGTGTCGTTGCTCATGTTCTGTCCCTTCGACCATGAAAAAACGAGACCGGCCGAGTGGTCGGTCTCGAGAGGCGAATCAGGACAGTCTAGGGAATCCAGCAGTCGTGGATCAACCCGGTCACGCCCCGCGTCGTCGTGGTGACCTGCGTGGAGATGCTCCGACTGCGCTGTTCGGACGCCGGCACGGTGATCTCCTTCCAGCCCACGATCGAGTAGCTCTTGTCGAGCACCTGGACGGCGCACTTCGCCTCGACGCCCGGATCGACGGACACCTGCGAGTGGACGACGGTGCTGTGCTCGGACAGGACCTCGTACCCGATGACGTCCTGGTCGAGGCCACGATCGGACTGGTCGAGCCCCGCCCAGATCACCCACGCCCCGAAGACCACGACGACCGCGATGGCCGCGACGATCGCGAAGAGGCGGCTGCGGCGCTTGCGGGCCGGGGTGCGGCCGTAGCGCTCGTCGAGCGTGGCGGTCTGGTGCTGTTCGGACAGTTCGGGGCTCCCGGGGTGGATATCCTGATCCCAGGGTAGTTCACGCGATGCTGTGCGCTGCCCGCGTCCGACGCCGCTCACCCGCAGTGAGGAACCCCACGTGCCCTACCGCCTGCTGGCAGTCCACGCCCACCCCGACGACGAGTCGAGCAAGGGTGCCGCGACCGCCGCGAAGTACGTGGCCGACGGGCACCAGGTGCTCGTCGTGTCCTGCACCGGCGGCGAGGCCGGCGACATCCTGAACGACCAGCTCGGCGAGCCGGCGACGAGCCGTGCGCACCGCGACATGGCCGGGTACCGCCGCACCGAGATGGCCGCGGCGCAGCAGGCACTCGGCATCGACCACCTGTGGCTCGGGTACCACGACTCGGGGTTGCCCGACGCCGAGAAGGGCGAGACGGTGCGGCCGGGCACGTTCTCGACGGTCCCGCTCGAGTACAGCACCGAGGCGCTGGTCCGCGTGATCCGCCGGTTCCGCCCCCACGTGCTCGTCACCTACGACGAGAACGGCGGCTACCCGCACCCCGACCACATCCGCACGCACGAGGTGTCGATGGCCGCGTGGTCCGCCGCCGCAGACCCGTCGGCGTACCCGACCACCGGTGCACCCTGGTCGATCGCGAAGCTCTACTACGAGCGCACGATGAACCCGCGCCGTTTCAGCACGATCTTCGAAGCCCTGCAGGAGCGCGACCCGGACAGCCCCGCGGTCGAGCAGCTGCGCGAGTGGGTCGAGCGGTTCGCCGACCGGCCCGACCTCGCCACCACCCACGTGGACGTGCACGAGTACTTCGACCAGCGCGACGCCGCACTCCGCGCGCATGCCAGCCAGGTCGCCCCGGACAGCGCCTTCTTCTACTGGCCGAACGACCTCCTCGCGACGGTGTGGCCGACCGAGGACTACCAGCTCGTGGAGGCACGCGTGCCGACCGAGCTCCCGGAGACCGACCTGTTCGCCGGGATCCCAGCCGACAAGGAACCGACCTCGTGAGCACCATCGCGGCGGCACTCGCCGCCACCCCCAGTCCCAGCCCCTCGGTCGTCCCCGACGTCGACGTCACCCCGGGTGTCGTCGGGTTCATCGCGATCGCGCTCGTCGCCATCGTGACGATCCTGCTCGTCGTCGACATGACCCGGCGCATCCGCCGGACCCGCTACCGCGCCGAGGTGCGGGAGCGGCTCGAGGCCGAGGCGAACGGCACCGCGGGTGACGGCACCGCGACGGACGAGCCGGAGCGGCGTGCGGCCGAGGACGGCCGGGCCGACGTCGGCGACGACACCGAGCGCGGCTGACGCGACCGGGTAGGGACTGGAGGCCCGTGGCGGCATCGCCACGGGCCTCCCGTCCGCCTTGTGCGCGCGCCGACCGGAACCGGGCGCGGGCGCACCAGGAACGTGCGACGGTCAGCGCACCGGGTCCAGCGCCACGATGAGCACGCCGACCCACTGCGCACCGAACGCCACGACGGTCAGGGCATGGAACACCTCGTGGAACCCGAACTGCGTCGGCACCGGGTTCGGCCGCTTGAAGCCGTAGACCAGCGCGCCGATGATGTACGCGACGCCGCCGGACAGGATGAGCACGGTCATCGGGACGCTCGCCGCGAAGAACTGCGGTAGCAGCGCCAGGGCAGCACACCCGAGCACCAGGTAGATCGGCACGTACAGCCAGCGGGGCGCGTTGATCCAGAGCACCCGGAACGCGATGCCGAGCGCTGCGCCCGACCACATCACCCACAGCACGACGACCATCAGCGTGTGCGGCAGGGCGCAGATCGCGATCGGCGTGTAGGTGCCGGCGATGAGCAGCAGGATGTTCGTGTGGTCGATGCGCTTCAGCACGGCCTTCACCTTCGGTCCCCACGGGAACCGGTGGTAGGTCGCCGAGACGCCGAACATCGCCAGCGACGTCGCCATGAACACGGCACTGCCGACCTTCGCCGCGGTGCTGTCGGCGAGGGTGATCAGGACGACCCCCATCGCGATCGCGAACGGGAACGCGCCGAGGTGGATCCAGCCGCGCCAGGCGGGACGGGGCTCCGACGTGGGGGCCGTCGCCTCTTCCGTGAACGGGACGTGGGGGAGGGTGCCGGTCTCGTGCTCGTCCTGCATGGACCCGACCATAGGGCCTGATCCCGAACGACCGCCACGTGTCCGCAGAGCGGGCACCCCGAGGGCTCTCGTCCAGGTGGTGCACTACGCTCGGTGCGTGACCGGGACGGCGGGATGGACAGGGCGGGGGATCCTCTACCGCGCCTACCAGCGCCGGATCCGCCGCCAGCTCGAAGGGGCCGCGAAGCCCAAGCACGTCGCCATGATCGTGGACGGCAACCGCCGCTGGGCGAAGCAGCTCGGGCTCGAGTCCGCCGCACACGGCCACCGCGCCGGCGCCGCGAAGATCCCGGAGTTCCTGACCTGGTGCGACGACCTCGGCATCGAGGTCGTGACGCTCTACCTGCTGTCCGCCGACAACCTGACGGGTCGTGGCGGCGAAGAGCTCGAGGAACTCGTCGGGATCATCGCCGACCTCGCCGGGGTCCTGGCCGACAACCGTGACTGGCGCGTGCAGCACGTCGGCTCGAACGAGGGGCTGCCGGACAACCTGGTGACCGCGCTCGAACGGGCCGAGCAGCGCACCGCCGGACGCACGGGGCTGCACGTCAACCTGGCCGTCGGGTACGGGGGCCGTCGCGAGATCGCGGACGCCATGCGCAGCATCGTGCAGTCGCACGGCGCGGGTGGCGGCACCATCGACACCCTGGCCGAGGTGCTGACGCCGGAGCTCATCGGCGACCACCTGTACACGCAGGGCCAGCCGGACCCCGACCTGGTGATCCGGACCTCGGGCGAGCAGCGGCTGTCCGACTTCATGCTGTGGCAGAGCGCGCACAGCGAGTTCTACTTCGTCGAGGCGTTCTACCCGGACCTGCGCGAGGTCGACTTCCTCCGTGCGGTCCGCGACTTCGGGCTCCGCTCGCGTCGCTTCGGCGGCTGAGCGTCGCTTCGTCCGTTGAGCGTCGCTTCGGCGGCCGAGCGCGGCTGAGTGCGGTCGGGCGCGGCTGGTCGCCCAGCCACCAGCCACCTGCCGCACCGGGTTCGTCGGCGGAGCCACGTCCCAGTAGGCTCTCAGGGTTCAACCCTGTGAAAGGTGCACCACCTGTGAACATCGACGAGTACGCCGCCGGCTTCTCCGAAGACCCCGGTTACCTCGACCACGCTGCGTTCGGCCCCGTGCAGACCGCCGTGCTCGAGGAGCAGCGCGTGCTCGGCACGATCCAGGCCCACATGCGATTCGGCGCGATGGAGACCCTCGACGAGCAGGACGCCCGCGTCCGCGCCGTCGCCGCGCGGCTGGTCGGCCGCCGCGAGGACCAGGTCGTCTCGCAGGCCGCCACGACCCCCGGCCTGCTGCACACCGCCTTCGGCCTGACCGGGGGTGTGCTC
This sequence comes from Curtobacterium flaccumfaciens UCD-AKU, assembly GCF_000349565.1. Taxonomy (GTDB): domain Bacteria; phylum Actinomycetota; class Actinomycetes; order Actinomycetales; family Microbacteriaceae; genus Curtobacterium; species Curtobacterium poinsettiae. The sequence continues at coordinate 14,450 of NZ_KB714611.1, read as the reverse complement.
GTGTCCGCCGACGAGTACCCGTCGCTGCCGCTCGCACTGGCCAGCGCCGCGTCGGCCACCGGCGGCCGCGTGCAGCCCGTCGTCATCGAGTCGGGTGCCGGCTGGGTGACGCCGGAGCTGATCCGTGAGCGCCTGACCGACGAGGTGACCGCCGTCGCGGTGTCGCTGGTCGACTGGCGCACCGGCTACCTGACCGACCTCGCCGCCATTCGCGAGGTCATCGGCGACCGCCTGCTCATCGTCGACGCCATCCAGGGTTTCGGTGTCGTCGACGCCCCGTACGAGGTCGCCGACGTGGTCGCCACCGGCGGGCAGAAGTGGCTGCACGCCGGGTGGGGCACCGGGTTCGTGGCCTTCAGCGACCGCGCCCTGAACCGGATCCGTCCGGCGCTGTCCGGTCCGCACGGCACGTCCGGCTGGCCGACCGAGGTCCCCGCCGTCCGTCCGGCAGCCGCCGGCTTCCAGATGTCCCGCATCGACCCGGTCGCGCAGGCCCGTCTCGCGGTGTCGCTCGAGCGCCTCACCGCCGTCGGTGTCGCCGCCGTGCAGGAGCGAGTCGCCGACCGCGTCGAGCGTGTCTTCGCGATCGCCGACGAGTTCGGGCTCGAGGTCGAGTCCAGCCGCGACCCGGCAGAGCGCGCCGGCATCGTGGTGCTCCGGCCGACGCAGGGGCGAGTGACCGCCCTGTCCGCGGCGATGCACAACCACGGAGTCACCGCGACCACGCGGCTCGGGGTCGCGCGCGTGTCGGTGTTCCCGTCGACCACCGACGAGGCCCTCGACATGTTCCGCGACGCCTGCGTCTCGTACGCCACCATGCAGTAGCAGCGCGGCGCCGCGCTGCGGGTCGGCGGCCCGCGGGTGGGCACGACACCCCGCTCACGTCCGCCGGGTGGTCACGAACCGTCGGCTGGCGCCGCAGCGCCCGACAGTTCGCGACCAGTCGACGCGGCGCGCGTGACGAGTCGCGACCAACGGACGGCCTGGAGGCGCGGTGCCAGGCCGCCACGGGCCTCCCGTCCGTTGCCTGCGCGCGGTCACGACACCACGCTCACGTCCGCCGGGTGGTCACGAACCGTCGGCTGGCGCCGCAGCGGCCGACGGTTCGTGACCAGTCGACGTCGCGCGCGTGACGAGTCGCGACCAACGGACGGCCTGGAGGCGCGGTGTCAGGCCGCCACGGGCCTCCCGTCCGCTGCCTGCGCGCGGTCACGACACCCCGCTCACGTCCGCCGGGTGGTCACCACCTGTCGGCTGGAGCGGTCGCAACAGACAACTCGTGACCAGCCGCGTCACGAGCTGCGCTCGCGTTGTTCACGCGACCGTAACTCCGGAAACCGCGTGTCGCTGGCGGGGTGTCGGGGGCCGGACGTACGTTGTCCCCATCGGGCACCGCGCCCGATCGAAGCGGCCACAGTCGGTGCTTCGGGACCCGCTCCGTGGCCGCGTTCGAGGACAGGACCGGGCCCGTCGCGGCCCGGGGATGGAGTGGTCGTGACCTCTCAGAACGTCTCTCGCGGAACACAGGAACAGCACACCGCGGACTCGTCCACATCGGTCGCCCAGCGCACGTACGTGCTCGACACATCGGTGCTCCTCAGCGATCCGCGGGCCTTGTTCCGCTTCGCCGAGCACGCCGTGGTCCTGCCCGTGGTGGTCGTCAGCGAACTCGAAGCGAAGCGCAACGACCCGGAGATCGGGTACTTCGCCCGGCAGGCCCTCCGGCTGCTCGACGAACTGCGCATCGAACACGAGCGGCTCGACTTCCCGATCGCGATCGGTGACGGCGGCTCGTTCCGCGTCGAACTGAACCACTCCAACCAGTCCGTCCTGCCGTCGGGCCTGCAGCTCGGCGACAACGACTCCCGCATCCTCGCCGTCGCGTCGAACCTGAAGAACGACGGGCTCGACGTCGTCGTCGTGTCGAAGGACCTGCCGCTCCGGGTCAAGGCGTCGTCGATCGGCATGGCGGCCGAGGAGTACCGCGCCGAACTCGCGGTCGACTCTGGCTACACCGGCATCGCCGACCTGCAGGTGTCCGGCGAGCAGATGTCCGACCTGTACGAGAAAGAGGAGATCCGCTCCGCGAAGCTCGACGTCGTCCCCGTGAACACCGGGGTCGTCATCCACTCCGAGCGTGGATCGGCGCTCGGCCGCGTGCACGTCGCCGGAGCAGTCGCCCTGGTGCGCGGCGACCGCGAGGTCTTCGGGCTCCGCGGTCGCTCGGCCGAGCAGCGGCTCGCGATCGACGCGCTGCTCGACTCCGAGATCGGCATCGTCTCGCTCGGCGGCAGCGCCGGCACCGGCAAGTCGGCGCTCGCCCTGTGCGCCGGACTCGAAGCGGTGCTCGAACGCCAACAGCACAAGAAGATCATGGTCTTCCGGCCGCTGTACGCCGTGGGCGGGCAGGACCTCGGCTTCCTGCCGGGTGACGCCGGCGAGAAGATGAACCCGTGGGCGCAGGCCGTCTACGACACCCTCGGTTCGGTGGTCTCGGACAACGTGCTCGACGAGGTGATCGAGCGCGGCCTGATCGAGGTGCTGCCCCTGACGCACATCCGTGGCCGCTCCCTGCACGACGCCTTCGTGATCGTCGACGAGGCCCAGTCGCTCGAACGGAACGTGCTCCTCACCATGCTCTCGCGCATCGGCCAGAACTCGCGGGTGGTGCTCACCCACGACGTCGCGCAACGCGACAACCTGCGGGTCGGCCGGCACGACGGGATCGCGTCGGTCATCGAGCGGCTCAAGGGGCACCCGCTCTTCGCGCACGTGACGCTGACGCGTTCCGAGCGCTCCGCGATCGCCGCTCTGGTCACGGACCTGCTGGACTCGCCCGATCTGGTGTAGCGCGCGTCGAGCCGCCACGTGACGGACGGGAGGCCCG
>NZ_KB714611.1:0-11549 GCF_000349565.1 Curtobacterium flaccumfaciens UCD-AKU | reverse complement strand
CGGGCCTCCCGTCCGTCCTGGGGATGCGTCAGGAGCGTCGCGTCAGTTCGGGTGGGTCATGCTGAGGACGTCGAGCGCCTCGTCGAGCTGCGCCTCGGTGACCTCGCCGCGCTCCACGTGGCCGAGGGCCACGACGGCCTCGCGCACGGTGATGCCCTCGGCGACGGCGTACTTCGCGACCTTCGCCGCCGCCTCGTAGCCGATGACCCGGTTGAGCGGGGTGACGATCGACGGCGAGGACTCCGCGAAGGCGCGGGCACGCTCGAGGTTCGCCTGCAGCCCGTCGATGGTCTTGTCCGCGAGCACGCGCGAGCTGTTCGCCAGCAGGCGGATCGACTCGAGCAGCGCCGTGCCCATCACCGGGATGGCGACGTTCAGCTCGAACGCACCCGATGCGCCCGCCCAGGCGATGGTGGCGTCGTTGCCGATGACCCGGGCGCCGACCATCAGGGTGGCCTCGGGGATCACCGGGTTCACCTTGCCGGGCATGATCGAGGAACCGGGCTGCAGGTCGGGGATGTGCAGCTCGCCCAGCCCGGTGTTCGGACCGGAACCCATCCAGCGCAGGTCGTTGTTGATCTTCGTCAGGCTGACGGCGAGCACCTTGAGCGCACCGGACGCCTCGACCAGGGCATCTCGTGCGCCCTGTGCCTCGAAGTGGTCGACGGCCTCGGTGATCGGCAGGTCGGTGTCGCTCGCGAGCTGGGCGATGACCCGCTGCGGGAAGCCCTTGGGGGTGTTGATGCCGGTGCCGACCGCGGTGCCGCCGAGCGGGACCTCGGCGACGCGGGGGAGCGTCGCCTGCACCCGCTCGATGCCCAGGCGGATCTGGCGGGCGTAGCCGCCGAACTCCTGCCCGAGGGTGACGGGCGTGGCGTCCATCAGGTGCGTCCGGCCGGACTTGACGGCGTCGGCCCACAGGGTGGCCTTCGCCTCGAGCGACTCGGCGAGGTGCTCGAGCGCGGGCACGAGCGTGCGGATGAGCGCTTCCGTCACGGCGACGTGCACGGAGGTGGGGAAGACGTCGTTCGACGACTGCGAGGCGTTGACGTGGTCGTTCGGGTGCACGGCGGAACCCGCGATGTCGGACGCCAGTGTCGCGAGCACCTCGTTCATGTTCATGTTCGACGACGTGCCGCTGCCGGTCTGGTAGACGTCGACCGGGAACTGGTCGTGGTGCTGCCCACCGATGATCAGGTCGGCCGCACCCGCGATGGCGTCGGCGACGGCGGGCTCGACGATGCCGAGCTCACCGTTCACGATGGCCGCGGCGCGCTTGATCCGCGCGAGCGCCACGATCTGCGCCGACTCGAGCCCGGTGCCCGAGATGGGGAAGTTCTCGACGGCGCGCTGGGTCTGGGCACGGTAGAGCGCCGACTTCGGCACCCGTACCTCGCCCATGGTGTCGTGCTCGATGCGGAACTCGGTCGGGGTGGTGTCGGTCACGTCGTCGTGGTCCTTCCTGGGGTGCTCGCCGGTCGCGGTCGCGCCGGCCCGTGCCTGCGCCCCGGGGTCGCCGGGGCGGTCGTCGTCGGGGTCGGTGTCGGGGTCGGGGTCGGCGTCGGTCAGACCTGGCCGACGACGGTGTCGATGGTGACCTCTCCGGTGGCGAGGTCGTAGGTCGCCCCGACGACGGCCAATCTACCCTCGGCCACGGCGTCGGAGACCGCGCCGGAGCGCTCGATTACCTGGCGGAGGGTCGCTTCGAGGTGTGCGGCGCCGACGGCTTCCTGCGGCAGCTCGGCGTCGGTGCGCCGGACCTTCTCGACGCTCGGGGCGATCGCGTCGACGAGGGCCTGCAGGTGCGGGGCGGGGACGGGCTCACCGGAGCGCGCGGCCGCGACGGCACCGCACCGGGTGTGCCGGAGCACGACGACCAGGGGAGTGCCCAGCGCGACGACCGCGAACTCGATCGAGCCGAGGACGACGTCGTCGACGATCTGGCCCGCGTTGCGGATGGCGAACAGGTCACCGATGCCGGCGTCGAAGACGTGCTCGAACGGCACCCGCGAGTCCGAGCAGCCGAGGACGGTCGCGAACGGCGACTGCGATCCTTCGAGTTCGGTGCGGCGGTCCGGGTCCACGCGGCCCATCCGACGCTTGTCGGCGGCGAAGCGGGCGTTGCCGTCGACGAGCAGGCGCAGGGCGTCGGACGGGGTGGAGGCGGCGCGGTCGGGCATGGGACTCCTCGGTTCGGATGGGACGCAGCGGGGCGGGTGCGGTGGTGACGAGCGGCGGTCGTGCCGGTCGTCGGCTACTCGGTCAGTTGTCGGGAGACAGCGGTGGCCACGGTCCGGAAGGCCTTGTCGTCGGCCGTACCGGAGAGCACGATCGTGTCCTTGCCGAACGTCGAGACGAGCGAGTACGCGTGGTTGCCGGCGTCGGTGCCCTCGGCGCGGCGGTCGTACACGGTCCACTCCGTCTCGCCGATGGTGCGGTCACCGGTGGACGGACGCTGGTCGAGCTGGTTCGACACCCACGAGGCGTTGGCGTCGATGCCCTGCTGCAGACCGAGGTACTGCTTGTCCGGGGTCACGAAGCCGACGGTCCAGACGTCCACACCGTCGGTGGTCTTGTTCGCGAAGTCCGCTCGGTTGGCGCTGTAGCCGTCGGGCAGCGGGGGCGCCACCAGGGTGACGTCGTCGACCTGGGCCTTGGCCGCGATCTGCTGGTAGTCGACGGTGCGGTCCACGGTGGTGTCGGGCCGGACGACGACGGCGACCAGGAACAGCACGATGCCGAGCGAGGCGATGAGCGCGATGACCAGGTTGAACGCGGTCTGGTGCTGCCGGCGGGCGGTCCGGGCTGCGTCCTTCCGCGCCCAGGTCTCCTCTGCCGTCTCGGGGCGACCGAGCTCGGCGACGATCGGACGGCCGTTCGGGTCGGTCATCGGCCGGAGCCGTCCTGGGCATCGCTGGCGGCACGGGCCGCGTCGAGTCGCGCGCGGGCACCGACGAGCCACTCTTCGCACCGGGCGGCGAGGGCTTCGCCCCGCTCCCACAGCGCCAGTGAACGTTCGAGGGTCGCGGAGCCCTGTTCGAGCTCGCTCACGACGCGCACGAGTTCGTCGCGGGCCGCTTCGTAGCTCAGCGACTGGACGTCGGTCTGCTCGGGTTCCTGCTGGGATGGCACGGGACGATCCTACCGAGCGTCCACCGACGATCCGCCGCCCGGACCCAGGCTGTGGAGAACACCCGTCGTGCTCAGGAGCCGTCCGGGCCGGGGCCGTCCGGTTCGAGCGTGCCCGTGGCCGTGCCGGCGCCGAGCGTGACGTGCACCGGCGTCGCTCCGGACAGGTCGTCGGTGCCCCGGACGACAGCCCCGTCGGCCCGCTGCACGATGGCGTACCCGCGGCGCAGGGTGTCGCGGGGCGAGAGCGCCCGGAGGCGAGCGGTCAGGTGCCCGACCTCGGAGTGTCCGCGCTCGAGCCGGCGGTCGAGCAGCTCGCGGGCGCGGGACAGGTCGCGCGCGACCTCTTCCGCACGGGTGTCGACGAGCCACGCGGTCGACACCAGGGCCGGCCGCGACCGCAGCGCGGCGAGCCGGTCGGCCTCGACCGACAGCGTGTGCGAGAGCCGCAGCCCGAGCCGGGCGCGGGCGGCCCGCACGTTGGCGAGCTCCTCGGCGACGTCGGGCACGACCCGCTTGGCGGCGTCCGTGGGGGTGGAGGCGCGCAGGTCGGCGACCTCGTCGAGGATCGGGCGGTCGGCCTCGTGCCCGATCGCCGAGACGATCGGGGTCGACGCCGCCGCCGCCGCACGGACGAGTCCTTCGTCGCTGAAGCCGAGCAGGTTCTGGAAGTCGCCGCCGCCGCGGGCGATGATGATGACGTCGACCTCGGGGTCGGCGTCGAGCTCGAGGATCGCCGCGGTGACCTCGGCGACGGTCCGTTCGCCCTGCACCGCGGTGTGCACGGTGCGGAACTCCACCTGGGGCCACCGCAGCTGCGCGTTCCGCTTGACGTCCTTCTCGGCGTCGGAGTCCTTGCCGGTGATCAGGCCGATGCGGTGCGGCAGGAACGGCAGACGCTGCTTGCGGGACGGGTCGAACAGGCCTTCCTCGGCGAGGGTGCGACGGAGGCGCTCGAGGCGTTCGAGCAGGTCACCGAGCCCGACGTGCTTCATCTCGACGACCTGCATGGTCAGCGAGCCGCCCTTGACCCAGTAGTTCGGCTTGAGCGCCGCGACCACCCGGTCGCCCTGCTTGATGTCGGCCGGCACCCGGGAGCGCACACTCGACCAGATGGAGAACGACACGGTGGCGTCGACCTCGACGTCCTTGAGCTTGCCGTACACGTTGCCGCCGGCGACGTTCCACTGCGTGATCTCGCCCTCGACCCAGGCGGTGCCGAGCCGGTCGATCCAGTCGCGGAGCTTCGCGCCGAGGAGCGCCACCGGCCACGGGTTGTCGGCCGTCGGCGGGCCCTGTTCGATCGCCATGTCGCTCCTCGTCCTGCTGGGACGTCCATCGTGCCCGAGACCGGTGACAGGGGACGGACGTCATGTTGTCCACAGGCACCCCGCGCGCCCAGGTCGCGTGCGTGCCGCTCACCTATCATCGGGGACGTGACGATCACCAACGGCCACACGGTCCCGCTCGCCCCACCGCGTGTGCACGCGGCACGGGGCCGACTGCGTGACGAGCCGGTCGCCGGCCCCAAGAAGGTGCTGCTCGCCGCGCCCCGTGGCTACTGCGCCGGGGTCGACCGCGCGGTCGTCGCCGTCGAGAAGGCGTTGGAGCAGTACGGCGAGCCCGTCTACGTCCGCAAGCAGATCGTCCACAACGTGCACGTGGTCTCGACGCTCGAGCAGCGCGGCGCCGTCTTCGTCGACGACGTCGCCGAGGTCCCCCGCGGCTCGCACGTGGTCTTCAGCGCGCACGGTGTGTCGCCGGCCGTCGTCGCGGGTGCCGCAGACCGCGACCTGCACGCCATCGACGCCACCTGCCCCCTGGTCACCAAGGTCCACCGCGAAGCCACCCGGTTCGCGAGGGCCGAGCGCACCATCATCCTGATCGGGCACGCCGGCCACGAAGAGGTCGAGGGCACCATGGGACACGCCCCGGACCGCACGATCCTGGTGAGCGGCCCTGCCGACGTCGCGGCGCTCTCGGTGCCGGACCCGGACAACCTCGTCTGGCTGTCGCAGACCACGCTCAGCGTCGACGAGACGATGGAGACCGTGCGGCTGCTGCGCGAGAAGTTCCCGGCCATCCAGGACCCCCCGTCGGACGACATCTGCTACGCCACGCAGAACCGCCAGGTCGCGATCAAGAAGGTCGCGCCCGGTGCCGACCTGGTGATCGTGGTCGGCTCGGCGAACTCGTCGAACAGCGTCCGCCTGGTCGAGGTCGCGCTCGAGCACGGTGCCCGCGCCGCGCACCGCGTCGACTACGCCGAAGAGATCCAGCAGGAGTGGCTCGACGGCGTCGAGACGATCGGCGTGACGAGCGGTGCGTCCGTGCCGGAAGAACTCGTGGCCGAGGTGCTCGAACAGCTCGCCGACGCCGGCTACGCCGCCGTCGAAGAAGTCGTCACCGCACACGAAGACCTGATGTTCTCGCTCCCCAAGGAGCTCCGCACCGACGCATCGGGCAACCCGACGCGCGCGCTCGGCGGGCGTCGGGCATGAGCGGCGCGGACGGCTGGTCCTCGGTGCCACGCCGCCACCCGGCGAACCACGGCGACGCCGGCGTCGGTTCCGGCCAGGAGGCCCGGGGAGCGTCCCCGACGCCTGCCGGTCCCGCGAACGGTCGGCCCCAGGGCCGTCCCGCCCCGGGCTACGGCGAGTACGCGCCCGAAGGCTGGGTGAACCCGGTCCTCGTCGAGCAGGAGCGGCAGGAGCGGCAGGACCGCGAGCGACAGGACCAGGCCAAGGCCGTCGGCGGGCGCGACGCTGCTCCGCGCGACAGCGTCCGCACCGACCACGCTCGTCCGGACGCTCGCTCCGGTGCGGCCCCTGCCGGGGCGCAGCGGACGATGCCACGGAACCGGTTCGGTCGCACGCCGGCCGATTTCGTGCTCACCGTCGGGCTCCTGGCATTCGGACTCGTCTCCGTGGTGCAGTCCCTGTCGGTCGGTGACGTCGCCTCCACCGTGCGGCGCACCCTCGAGACCCAGTACACGGCGCTGAACGACCCGAGTGCCCTGAGCACGGCCGCCGTCATCGCCGCGATCACCAACGTGGTCGTCTTCGCCCTGGTCGCCTGGTGGTCCATCCGCCGGCTCCGGGCACGGAAGCGGACGTTCTGGGTGCCGCTGGTCGGCGCGGTCGTCGCCACGGCCATCAGCACGATCGCGTTCGTCGTCGTGGTCCTGCAGGACCAGGCCTTCGTCGACTTCATGCTGCGACAGTCCGGCGCCTGACCGCCTGACCGCCTGACCGCCTGACCGCCTGACCGCCTGACCGCCGGGCTGCTCGCCGCGCCCGCCCTCGGCCACCGAGTGGTCGCAACGTGCCGCGTTCCCGCCGTCGAGTGGTCGCAAAGTGTCGTCCGGCGCCGTCGCGCCCGACACTTCGTGACCACTCGGCCTTGCGCGCGTGGGGAGTCGTGACCACTCGGCGGCTGGTCCGTCGGCCAGTCGCGGTGCCGGTGCCCTTCCGGCGATCGTCGTCAGCCTCGCCGACACACCCAGCACCTGCGGTCGAGCGGTCGCAACACGCCGCGTTCCCGCCGCCGAGTGGTCAGGAAGTGTCGTCCGGCATCGGCGCGGCCGACACTTCGTGACCGCTCGGCCCTGCGCGCACAGGGAGTCTTGACCACCGCGGCCCGCCGACGCCGCCCGGAGGTCAGCCGGCCAGGAAGGCCGCGACCGCGCCGTGCAGGGCGGCCAGGTCGTCGACGTGCACGAGCTCCCGGATCGAGTGCATCGACAGCAGTCCGACGCCGATGTCGATCGTCGGGATCCCGAGCCGGGTCGCCGCGATCGGGCCGATCGTCGAGCCGCCGGGGATCGTGTTCACGTTGACGAACGGCTGCCACGGCACACCGGCGGTCTCGCACGCGGCGGCCCAGACGGCTTCGCCCTTCGCCTCGGTCATGTAGCGCTGGTTCGCGCTGATCTTCAGCAGCGGACCGGCTCCGGGACGCGGACGGTTCGTCGGGTCGTGCTTCTCCGGCTGGTTCGGGTGCACCAGGTGCCCGGCGTCGCTCGACAGCAGCCACGATGCACGGAACGCCCGGGCAGCTTCGGAGCGGGTGGCGCCGAGGCCCTCCTGCACACGGCCGAGAACGTCCTCGAGGAACGGACCCCCGGCACCGGACGGCGTCGACGACCCGATCTCCTCGTGGTCGAACGCCGCGAACACCGGGATGTGGTCACCGTCGGTGGGAGCGTCGACGATGCCCCGGAGTCCGGCGTGCACGCTCGTCAGGTTGTCCATCCGGCCGGACGCCAGGAACTCCCGCTCGATGCCGATCCGGGCCGGCGCCTGGGTGTCCGCGAGGAACAGGTCCCACGACACGGCACCCTCGCCGAGCCGGGCGAGCAGCCACTCCACGACAGAGGTCCCACCGGCGTCGCCGTCGACCCCGACGATCGGCAGGGTGTGGCGCTGGCGGTCGATCTCCTTGCCGTCGTTCACCCCACGGTCCAGGTGGATCGCCAGGTTGGGGATCCGGGCGACGGCATCGGTGCTGACGAGCCGCACGCTGCCGTCGGCGTCGACGACCCGGCCGGCGATCCGGAGGTCGCGGTCGAACCAGGTGGACAGGAGTGCGCCGCCGTAGACCTCCACGCCCAGCTGCTCCCAGCCCCCGGTGCGGACGCCGGGGTTCGGCTTGATGCGGAAGCCGGGGGAGTCGGTGTGGGCGCCGAGGATCCGGAACGGCGTCGTCGGGTCGGCACCGTCGGGCAGACGCCACGCGATGACGGCGCCGTCGCGGACCACCACGTACGCACCGGGTTCGGTCGGCCAGGCGTCGAGCTCGGACAGCTCGGTGAACCCGGCAGCGACGAGACGGTCACGGGTCGCCGCAGCCGCGTGGAACGCGGTCGGCGACTCGGTGACGAACTGGGCGAACTCGGAGGCGATGGCGTCGACGGTCACCCGACCATCGTGGCACGTGACGAGCGTGGCGGAGGCGAGCCGTGCCTCCAGGCCGTCCGTCGAGACGCCGGCGTCATCGCAAGACGCCCCCGGAAACGCGAGACGCCGCCGGAATCCGCGGTGTTTCGCGGACACGACGGCGTCTCGCGACGGGTCGGACGGGACGGACCTGCTCAGCCCTTGGCGTGACCGGCCGAGCCGAGGACCTTCGCGGCCTCGACGACGCGAGCCGCCATGGCGGTCTCGGCGACCTTGCCCCAGGCGCGGGGGTCGTACTGCTTCTTGTTGCCGACCTCGCCGTCGATCTTCAGGACACCCTCGTAGTTGCGGAACATCGAGTCCGCGATCGAGCGGGTGAACGCGTACTGCGTGTCCGTGTCGATGTTCATCTTGATGACACCGTTGCGGACGGCCTCGTGGATCTCGTCGTCGGTCGAGCCGGAGCCGCCGTGGAAGACGAGATCGAGGGGGTTCTCGCCGGTGCCGTGCTTCGCCGCGACGGACGCCTGGATCTCGCCGAGGAGCTCGGGACGGAGCTTGACGTTGCCCGGCTTGTAGACACCGTGCACGTTGCCGAAGGTGAGCGCCGCGATCCAGCGGCCCTTGTCGCCCAGGCCGAGCGCGTCGACGACCTTCTCGACGTCGTTCGGGGTGGTGTAGAGCGCGTCGTTCGTGCCCTCGTGCTGGACGCCGTCCTCTTCGCCGCCGACCACCCCGATCTCGACCTCGAGGATCGCGTTGATGTTCCGCGTCTTCTCGATCATCGTCTTCGCGATCTCGATGTTCTCGTCGAGCGGCACGGCCGAACCGTCCCACATGTGCGACTGGAAGATCGGGTTGCGTCCCTGCCGGACCTCTTCCTCGCTCGCCGCGATGAGCGGCAGGACGAAGCCGTCGAGGGCGTCCTTCGGGCAGTGGTCGGTGTGGAGCGCGACCGTGATGTCGTAGTTCTTCGCGACCTCGTGGGCGAACTTCGCCATCGCGAGGGCACCCGCTGCGCGGTTCTTGATGGTGTGGCCGGCGAAGTAGTCGGCACCGCCCGTCGTGACCTGGAGGATGCCGTCGGAACCGGCTTCCTGCAGGCCCTGGAGGACCGCGTTGATGGTCTGCGAGGAGGAGACGTTGACCGCGGGGTACGCGAACTTGCCCGCCTTCGCGCGTTCGATCATCTCGGCGTACTGTTCCGGCGTTGCGATGGGCACGTGGATCTCCTTCGACTTCGGTGATGTCCCCGCCGATCGTAGTCAGCCGGACTGGAGGCGCGGTCCGGGTTACGCGGTCGGCTCACGTCCGGCGTGCACATGCGTGCACGGACCCGGTGTCCGGACCGTGGGTCGGCCGCCGGTCGGTAGGCTCGGCTCGTGACTCCCACGACTGAGACCGGCTCCCTGTTCCTCCAGCCCGACCGCAACCTCGCGCTCGAGCTCGTGCGTGCGACGGAGGCCGCCGCGATCCGTGCGCAGCCGTGGGTGGGGCGTGGCGAGAAGAACCTCGCCGACGGCGCCGCGGTCGACGCGATGCGAAAGTTCCTCGGCACGGTGAACTTCGACGGCGTCGTCGTCATCGGCGAGGGCGAGAAGGACAACGCCCCGATGCTCTACAACGGCGAGCACGTCGGCAACGGTCACGGCCCGGCCTGCGACATCGCTGTCGACCCGATCGACGGCACCTCGCTCACCGCCGCCGGCCGCCAGAACGCCATCTCCGTCATGGCCGTCTCGGACCGTGGCTCGATGTACGACCCGTCCGCCGTCTTCTACATGGACAAGATCGCCGCCGGCCCCGAGGGGCGCGGTGTCCTGGACCTCGAGAAGCCGATCGGCGACAACATCCGCGCGCTGGCGAAGGCCAAGGGCAAGGACCTCGAGGACATGGTCGTCGCCGTGCTCGACCGCCCGCGCCACGACGAGCTGATCCGCGCCATCCGCGCGACCGGTGCCGGCACGCGACTGCTGCTCGACGGTGACGTCGCCGGCGGCATCGCCGCCGCCCTGCCCGGCTCGACCATCGACATGTGCGTCGGTGTCGGCGGCACCCCCGAGGGCATCATCACGGCGTGCGCGATCAAGGCGCTCGGCGGCGTGATCCTCGGCAAGCTCCAGCCGAAGGACGACGAGGAGCGCGAGCGCGCCATCGCCGCCGGCCACGACCTGGACAAGGTCCTCGACCAGGACGACCTGGTCACGGGGGACAACACGTTCTTCGTCGCCACCGGCGTCACCGACGGCGTCCTGGTCGACGGCGTGCGTCGTTCGCGCGGCGTCATCCACACCGACTCGCTCGTGCTCCGCTCTCGCTCGAACACGATCCGCCGCATCCAGGCGGACCACCGTGCGGAGAAGTGGTTCTAGGCCGGACGATCGTCCGCCGCTTCGGGGCGTCGCCGGTCTTCCGGCGGCGCCCCGTTGTGCGAGCCCTTGCGTAGGCTCGACGCATGACTGCGACAACGGCACGGATCGTCGGACTGGACACCGCGGGCATCCGCACGCTGCACGCGCAGGCGGACGGCACGGCCGACCGGCTGCCGCACGTCGTGCCGGTGGCGCCCGACCTCGGCGTGATCCTGGCGGACGAGGACGGTGCGATCCTCACCGCGCCGGCGCTCGCCGAGATGGGCTGGGCGGACGACGACGTCCTGCGTGCAGCCGTCGCCGCCGCGCAGGAGCAGGCCGGAGGCGACGTGGCGGTGATCCAGCCGGGCACGATCGTCATCCAGGACCCCGACCTCGCCGTGGTGCTCGTACTCGCACCGCAGGCGTTCCAGGGCATCGAGTTCCACGGCAGCGCAGTGGTCTTCCCGGTCGCGCCGACGACGTTCATCGTCACCGGCGACCAGGACGAGGACGGGCTCCAGGTCGCGGCCGGTGTCGCCCAGCAGATCCTGGCCGACGACGAGGGCGAGGTCCTGAGCGGACCGCCCATGGTGCTGCGCGGTGACGGGTGGGTCCGGTTCGAGCACCCGTCGCTCGACGGCGAGCTCCGGACGATCCGCGCGCTCTGGACCGCGACCGCCGCCAACCTGCAGCAGGACGCCCTGCAGGAGTCGTTCGACCGTCGGGGCGAGGACGTCCACGTCGGTGCGGTCTCGGTCGCCCGACTCGCTGAGGACGACCCGGCCTTCTCGTACTCGTCGTGGACCGAGGACGTCGAGACCGTCGTCGCCGAAGTCGACACGATCGTGCTCGTGACCCTCGACGGGCAGACGCAGCCCGTGCCGTTCGGTCGGCTGCGGGAGCTGGCGTCCGGATTGATCGAGGAACTCGAGGTCCGGCCGACGCGCTACCGGCTCCGTGGGTTCCCGGATCTCGAGACGGTCCGCGCGGCCCTCTGACCACTCGACCCCGGTCGGTGGCACTCGTCCCCGTCGCTGCCCCCTGATATGGTCACACTCGCGCGCTTGTGGACAACGGCGCGAGAGACCGGACCTGGGGAGGAATGATGGGACGACCGTCGGGGTGGGACGTTGTCGATCAGGGTGACGATCCGGTCAAGGGTGATCCG
>NZ_KB714610.1:232841-233227 GCF_000349565.1 Curtobacterium flaccumfaciens UCD-AKU | reverse complement strand
CCGTCGTGCTCGACGCCGCCGGCGCCCCCACGGTCGAGCTCTCCGGGGCGGCGGCAGCGCTGGCGGAGTCGATCGGGTGCGGCCCGATCGCGATCTCGCTGGCGCACGAACGGGGGCTTGCGGTGGCGACGGCGGTGGCCCTGTCCGAGCGGTGACCCGGGGCGCGTGACAGGGGTGCGGTTTCCCGCACCCGCACGGCGGTTTCCCGAGGGCTGTTCCTCTTTATGGTTGCCGTCATGGAACAGGACCCGAACCCCTCCAGCGCCACCGCCACCGCCACGATCGCCGGACCGGCCACCGACCGGGCCGTCCGCCGCGCCCTCGCCGAACACGGCCGGCTGACGGTCGACGCGTGGGACGTCGCGTCGATCGCCGACCTCTACGTC
>NZ_KB714610.1:232341-232695 GCF_000349565.1 Curtobacterium flaccumfaciens UCD-AKU | reverse complement strand
TCGATCGCCGACCTCTACGTCCTCGGCCTGACCTCGCACGCGACCGTCAACGTGATGCTCGCGGTGGAGTCCGAGCTCGACGTCGAGTTCCCCGACTCCGTGCTCAACCGGTCCACCTTCGCCAGCGTCGAGTCGATCACCGCCGCCGCGGAGCTCGCCGCGGAGCTCGCCTCGTGACCCTGGTCCTGCCGGCACCGTCGGTCGTCGACCGGTTCGCCGAGCGTGCGAGCGCCGTGGCCGAGGTCGCCGCGCAGTTCGCCGACGAGGTCGACCGCGACGCCCGGCCCCCGCGTGAGGCCATCGCCGCGATGCGGGAGTACGGCCTGCTCGCGGCAGCGGTGCCGACCGAGCACG
>NZ_KB714610.1:230947-232201 GCF_000349565.1 Curtobacterium flaccumfaciens UCD-AKU | reverse complement strand
CAGCGGTGCCGACCGAGCACGGTGGCGAGGGTGCCTCCGTGGCCGAGCTCTCGGCGATCGCGACCGAGCTCGGCCGGGCCTGTGCCGCGACCGGCATGGTGTTCGCGATGCACCAGGGCCAGGTCATGGCGCTCTGGCGGCACGGCGGCGACGGTGCCGGCGTGCTCGAGACCATCGAGGCCGTCCGGGGCGGGGCACTCGTCGCGTCGGCAACGACCGAGCGCGGCGTCGGCGGCGACGCCCGGCGTTCCACCTGCTCCATCGAGCCGACCGACGACGGCCGGATCCGCCTGCGCAAGGACGCGCCGGTGATCTCCTACGCCACCGAGGCCGACGCGGTGTTCGTCACCGCGCGCCGCGACCCGGACGCCCCGGCGTCGGACCAGCGACTGCTCATCTGCCGCACCGACACGATGGTCCTGTCGCAGACGTCGACCTGGGACACCTTGGGGCTCCGCGGCACCTGCAGCAACGGGTGGATCCTCGACACCGAGACGACGACCGACCGGGTGTTCCGCGACGACTACGCCGCGATCTCCGCCCAGACCGTCCTGCCGGTGTCGCACGTGCTGTGGGCCTCGGTCTGGCTCGGCATCGCCGTGTCGTCCGCCGAACGTGCCCGCAGCGCCGTCCGCAAGCAGGCCCGGGCATCCGTCGGCACGACCCCGCCCGGTGCCCTCCGGCTCGCCGAGCTCCTGGTCGACCTGCAGGCGCTGGCCGACTCGGTGCGCCACGCCGCCGAACGGTTCGACGCCGCCGCCGACGACCCGGACGTGCTGGCCTCGAGCGCGTACGCGCTCGCCGCGAACGCCCTGAAGATCGGTGCGTCCGAGCGTGTCACCGACATCGTCACGAGGGCGCTGCGCATCGTCGGGATCGCCGGCTACGCCGCCTCGGGTCCGATGAGCATCGCCCGCCACCTCCGAGACGCCCATGGTGCCGCCGTCATGGTGAGCAACGACCGTCTCCTGGGGAACGACGCCGACCTGGCCATCATGACGGGAGTGATCCTGTGACCACCACGGACACCACCACGCACACCACCGACGCCTCCACCGCGGACACCGCCGGCACGGACACCGCCACGGCGCTCGACGCCGCCCGCGCCGCCCTCCGCGCCCGCCTGCTCACCGACGGCGTGCTCCTCGACCTCGGCACGCCCGGCCTCTACGGCCGCACCGGGGTCTTCGAGCGCGTCTCCGCCGCGGTCGACGCCGCAGCGGTCCGCAGCCAGCAGCACCTCGGCGCCGAGGT
>NZ_KB714610.1:191555-230820 GCF_000349565.1 Curtobacterium flaccumfaciens UCD-AKU | reverse complement strand
GCAGCACCTCGGCGCCGAGGTCCTGCGTTTCCCGCCGGTCGAGCCGCTCGCGTCCTTCGAGCGCACCGACTACATCGCGTCGTTCCCGGACCTCGCCGCGTCGATCTCCGGGTTCACCGGCGACGACCGCACCCACCGCGCGCTGCTCGCCGCCCGCGAGCGCGGTGAGCGCTGGGAGGGCTTCCTCGAGCCGGCCGACCTCATGCTCACCCCCGCTGTCTGCCACCCCGTCTACGGCCTCCTCGGCGACACCGTGCCGCAGCAGGGCCGGTTCCTCGACGTCCTGGGCGACTCCTTCCGCCGGGAGCCCTCGCTCGACCCGATGCGCCTGCAGGCCTTCCACATGCACGAGTTCGTGCACGTCGGCACCCCCGCGTCCGCAGCGGCCCACCGCGACGGCAGCATCCCGGTGATGCGCGCCCTGCTCGAGTCGTTCGGGCTCGAGATCGACGTCGTCCCCGCCAACGACCCCTTCTTCGGCCGCGTCGGGCAGATGCTCGCCCGCAACCAGGTCGAGCAGGCCCTGAAGTTCGAGTTCGTGACGAAGGTCTACGGCGCCGACCACGACGCCACCGCGATCAGCTCCGCGAACCTGCACGAGGACCACTTCGGCACCTCGTTCGGCCTGCGCACCGAGGACGGGCAGGTGGCGCACAGCGCCTGCATCGCGTTCGGCCTGGAACGCATCACCATCGCCCTGTTCGCCGCCCACGGCACGGACCTCGACGCCTGGCCGGCGTCCGCCCGCGCCGCCCTGGCACTGTGACCACGCTGCACGGCTGGTCCGGATCGCCGGCGATCCGCGCCGCGGTCCAGCTCCCCGCCGCCGCGCGCGCCGGTGTCGTGATCTGCCCGCCGCTCGGGCAGGAGGGCGTCATCGCGTACCGCACGCTCCGCCTGCTGGCCGACCGCCTGGAGGCCCGTGGCATCGCCTCGGTGCGCTACGACCCGTCCGGACGTGGTGACGGCGCACCCGACACCACGTCCGACGCGCAGGTCCGGTCCGCGCGCCACGCCGCTGCGCTGCTCCGGTCGACGGGCATCCGGGACGTCGCGTTCGTCGGGCTGGCGTCCGCCGCACTCGTCGCCGCCGCTGCCGCCCAGGCGACCGACGGCCTGCTCGTCTGGGACGCCCCGGCGTCCGGCAGAGGCTGGCTCCGCCGACAGCGCGCCCTGGCGACGATCACCATCGGGGCCGATCGGGTCGTCGACGGTGTCGAGAGCCTCATCGGCATCGAGGTCGACACCGACGAGGCCGCCGCACTGTCCGCCCTGGCGTTCGCTCCGCGCACCGGACCGACCGTCGCCCTCGTCCGTCCGGGTACCCGTGCGCCGAAGCCCCTCGGTGGCGTCGAGGTGACCGAGGTCACCGGCAGCCCGGAGCTGCTCGACGGCACGAGCATCCACGCCCGGATCCCCGGCACCGCCATCGACACCGCCGTCGCCTGGCTCGGTGCCTGGGCACCCACCGCTGCGGCACCCGTCGCCCCGCCCGAGCTCGACGAGGTCCTCGACGTGGACGGCCGCGTCTCGGAACGGATCGTCCGCCTGGGCCCCGAGCGGCTGTTCGCCGTCGAGACCGTGTCGTCCGCGCAGCACCACGACGCCCCGCTCGTCGTCCTGCACAACGGCGCCGCGGAGCACCGCGTCGGCGCCACCGACTACCAGGTCGGACTCGCTCGGGCCCTGGCACGCGACGGCGCTCGGGTGGTCCGCGTCGACCGCCGCGGCACGGGCGAGAGCAGCGCCGTGCACGAGGACGAGCGCAGCTTCCTGTTCGCCCAGGAGTGGGTCGAGGACCAGTCCGCCGTCGTCACCGCCCTCGGCGAACCCTCGGACCGTCTGGTGCTCGTCGGCATGTGCGCCGGTGCCTGGCTCGCGGGCCGCTCGGCCGAGGAGGCCCCACGCCTCGTGGTCGAGATCAGCCCGAACGACTACCGGCGGCATCCCGCGGCCCCCGGGAGCTACGAGGACGCCGTCCGCGCGATCGACGCCCCCTCACCGACGCGGCTCTGGATCCGGCACCGCTACAACGCCCTGGTGCCGAAGGCCCTCCGCGACCGCATCGCCCGACGCGACCGGGTCGGCGGCGTCGTCGAGCACGTGCGCCCCCTCGTCGAGCACGGCACCGACGTGGTCGTGATCGTGGCCCCGGACGACGCCGCACTGTTCGACCGTCTCGGCGGGCAGAAGGCCGTGCGTCGCTACACCGGCACCGGCCGCCGTGGCGCCCTGTCGGTCGTGCGGGTCGAGGCCGGCGACCACTCGCTGTTCTCGCCCGTGATGCGGCAGGCGGTGCAGGCCGAGGTGCGCTCCCGCGTCGCGGCGACGTTCCCCGTGCCCGCCTGACGGCTGCCGACCGTGCGGCAGGCCGGCGTGCACGAGCTCAGACGAACCCGAGCTCGTGCGCGACCGCGTCGGGACGCTCGACGTGGGCGAAGTGCCCGCACGCCTCCAGCAGCACCGTGCGGGTCTGCGGCACGAGCGCCCGCAGTGCGGCCAGGTCCGAGACGCGAGCGAACACGTCGTCGCGGCCGGCGATCGCCGTCACCGGGCAGGTGATCGCGCGCCACCGGTCGACGTCGTACGCCGCCGCCGACCGTGCCGCCTCGGTGAACTGCTCCGGCCGGAGCTCGTCCACGAAGGCTGCCAGGACGCTCGGGTCCAGGCGTCGCACGTGCGTGAACACCGGCGCCGCGACGAGTGGCAGCAGGCTGCTCCGGGCGATCCCCCGGAGCAGCGGACGAGCGGTGCCACCGGTCACCGTCAGGCCGGCTCGCAGCAGGGTGAACGCCGGCAGGGTGCCGAGCGCCCGGACGGGGTGCCGAGCCGCACCGGCCGTCGCAACCGTCGTGCCGGACACCAGCGCGAGCGACCGGACCCGCTCGGGCGCCACCACGGCCAGGTGCAACCCGACGAACGCGCCCATGGAGTGCCCGACGACGTCGACCGCACCGAGGTCCAGTGCTCCGAGGACCGCGGTGACGGCAGCCGTGACGGCGTCGAGCCCGAACGGACCGTCGGGGGCCGGCGAGGACCCCCAGCCGGGCAGGTCGACGAGCACCAGTCCGCGGGCACCGATGCCGTCCGCGGCGCGCAGCAGCGGGGTCCACGTCGACCAGGAGCCGGCGATGCCGTGCAGCAGCAGGAGCGGGTCCGGGCCGACGCGGTGGTGCACCACCACTGGCCCGGTCGGGGTGTCGACGACCGTGCGGGTCAGGCCCCAGGCGCCGGGCGTGACGCGCACCGGGTACGGGGCGTAGCCGTCGGAGGCGACCCCGCGACCACGCGGGTCGGTGTCGATGGCGTGCACCGGGCCTCCTGTCCGACCGTCGACGCGGATGCGTCCGTCAGCAGGGATTCGGAACGCTAGCCGACGGGGACGGGTGCCGAGCAGGCGGCGAGCCGGTCGAGGGCCGCCTTGTACTCGGCCACGTCGCGCTGCAGGCCGGGCTCGGTGATGATCGAGGCCTTGATGCGGCCCTGCACGTCGATGACGAAGGTCGCGCGGGTGGCGAAGCCCTTGTGCTCGAGGAACACGCCGTACTCCTTCGAGACCGCGCCGTGCGGCCAGAAGTCGGCGAGCAGTTCGAAGTCGTAGCCGTTCGTCTCGGCGAACGACCGCAGCGTCGCCTTCGAGTCGACCGAGATGCCGAGGAGCTCGATGCGCTGGTCCTGGAACATCGTGATGTTGTCCTGCAGGGTGCAGAGCTCGTTCGTGCACCCCGACGAGAACGCCAGCGGGAAGAAGACGAGTGCGACCGGGCGGTTGCCGCGGAAGTCGCTGAGTCGGACGTGCTCACCGAACTGGTTCGGGAGCTCGAAGTCCGGCGCGAGTGAGCCGATCTCCAGTGCCATCGCTACGTGTGCTTCTTCCTCGGGCGTGGGGTGTGCCCGTCGGGTCCGTGCACCGCGGATCGCGTGTGCACGATCGGCCATGCTACGCCGACGACACGCGAATGCAAGCACCCGTCCACCTGCACGTCACCATCAGCATCAGCGTCGGTCCTGGGGCCTAGAGTGGACGGGGCCCCAGCCGGTCGCGACCCGACCACCGGAGCCACCATGTCCACCACCACGAGAACGAACGAGGTCAAGGGTGACGGTGAACGACCAGGACCCGTACAGCACCGGGGCGAACGACCAGGATCCGCAGGAGACCGCCGAATGGCGTGAGTCCCTGGACGGGCTGGTCCAGACCCACGGACACCAGCGCGGTCGCGAGATCATGCTGAGCCTGCTCAAGCGGTCCAAGGAACTGCACCTCGGTGTGCCGATGGTCCCGACGACGGACTACGTGAACACCATCGCGCCGGAGAACGAGCCGGAGTTCCCCGGCGACGAAGAGCTGGAGCGCCGGTACCGCCGCTGGATCCGCTGGAACGCGGCCATCACGGTGCACCGCGCGCAGCGTCCGGGCATCGCGGTCGGCGGGCACATCTCGACGTACGCGTCGAGCGCCGCGATGTACGAGGTCGGCTACAACCACTTCTTCCGTGCGCAGGACCACCCCTCCGGTGGCGACCAGGTCTTCTTCCAGGGCCACGCCTCCCCCGGCATGTACGCCCGCGCCTACATGGAAGGGCGCCTGTCCGAGGACCAGCTCGACGGGTTCCGGCAGGAGAAGTCGCACGCCGGCGGCGGCCTGTCGTCGTACCCGCACCCGCGCCTCATGCCGCACTTCTGGCAGTTCCCGACCGTGTCGATGGGCATCGGCCCGATCAACGCGATCTACCAGGCGCAGCAGGCCAAGTACCTGTCGAACCGCGGCATCAAGGACGCCATGGACCAGCAGGTCTGGGCGTTCCTGGGCGACGGCGAGATGGACGAGGTCGAGTCCCGCGGCCAGCTCCAGGTCGCTGCGAACGACGGCCTCGACAACCTGAACTTCGTCATCAACTGCAACCTGCAGCGACTCGACGGTCCGGTCCGTGGCAACGGCAAGATCATCCAGGAGCTCGAGGCGTTCTTCCGCGGTGCGGGCTGGAACGTCATCAAGGTCGTCTGGGGCCGCGAGTGGGACGACCTGCTCGCCCGCGACACCGAGGGCGCGCTCCTCAACCTGATGAACCAGACGCCGGACGGCGACTACCAGACGTACAAGGCCGAGAACGGTGCCTACGTGCGCGAGAACTTCTTCGGGCGCGACCCGAAGGCGCTCGAGCTCGTCCAGGACTACACCGACGACCAGATCTGGAACCTCAAGCGCGGTGGCCACGACTACCGCAAGGTCTACGCCGCCTTCAAGGCCGCGACCGAGCACAAGGGCCAGCCGACCGTCATCCTGGCGAAGACGGTCAAGGGCTACGGCCTCGGCCCGAGCTTCGAGGGCCGCAACGCGACCCACCAGATGAAGAAGCTCACGCTCGACAACCTCAAGCAGTTCCGCGACGAGATGCGCATCCCGATCTCCGACGCGCAGCTGGAAGAGAACCCCTACACGCCGCCGTACTACCACCCGGGCAACGACGACGAGGCGATCCAGTACATGCACGAGCGCCGTCGCGCGCTCGGTGGCTACGTGCCGGAACGTCGCACGAAGTACACGCAGTTCACGCTGCCGGACGACTCGAAGTACCAGGTCGTGAAGAAGGGCTCCGGCAAGCAGGAGGTCGCCACCACCATGGCGTTCGCCCGCCTGCTGAAGGACCTGCTGCGCTCGCCCGACTTCGGTGACCGCGTGGTCCCGATCATCCCGGACGAAGCACGCACGTTCGGCATGGACGCCTACTTCCCGTCGGCGAAGATCTACAACCCGAACGGCCAGCACTACACGTCCGTCGACCGCGAACTCCTCCTCGCCTACAAGGAGAGCCCGCAGGGCCAGATCATCCACGTCGGCATCAACGAGGCGGGCGCCCTGGCGGCGTTCACCGCGGTCGGTACCTCGTACTCGACGCAGGGCGAGCCGCTCATCCCGGTCTACGTCTTCTACTCGATGTTCGGGTTCCAGCGCACCGGCGACGCCATCTGGGCCGCCGGCGACCAGATGACCCGTGGCTTCATGATCGGCGCGACCGCCGGCCGCACCACGCTGACGGGCGAAGGCCTGCAGCACGCGGACGGCCACTCGCCGCTCCTCGCCACGACGAACCCGGCCGTCGTCTCGTACGACCCGGCGTACGGCTACGAGATCGGCCACATCGTCAAGGCCGGCCTCGACCGCATGTACGGCACGAACGAGGACGGCTCGCCGAAGCACGCCGACCCGAACGTCATGTACTACCTGACGGTCTACAACGAGCCGCTGGTGCAGCCGGCCGAGCCCGAGGGCGTCGACGTCGAGGGCATCCTCAAGGGCATGTACCTGCTCAAGCCGAGCGAGCACGACGGCCCGAAGGCCCAGCTGCTCGCGTCCGGTGTCGCCGTGCCGTGGATCCTCGAGGCGCAGCAGCTCCTCGCCGAGGACTGGGGCGTGTCGGCCGACGTGTGGAGCGTCACGAGCTGGGGTGAGCTGTACCGCGACGGTGTGGCCGCCGAGCAGCAGGCGTTCCTCAACCCGAACGAGCCGGCCCGCACGCCGTTCGTCACCGAGCGTCTGCTCGGCACCGAAGGACCGGTCGTCGCCGTGAGCGACTTCATGCACCTGGTGCAGGAGCAGATCCGTCCGTTCGTGCCGACCGACTACGCCACCCTCGGTGCCGACGGCTTCGGTTTCTCGGACACCCGTCCGGCCGCTCGCCGCTTCTTCCACATCGACGGCCCCTCGGTCGTCGTGCGGACGCTGCAGCAGCTCGCCCGCCAGGGCAAGGTCGACGGCGCGCTCGTCCAGCAGGCGATCGACAAGTACCGCCTGCACGACGTGACCGCCGGCACCACCGGCAGCGCGGGCGGCGAGAGCTGATCACCCCGTGACGACGGTCCGCCCGGACCACGAGAGCCAGGAGAGCGCGCGTGAGCGTGCGCTCTCCTGGCTCCGTCAGGTGTCCGGAGAACTCTCCACCGCGACCATCAAGCGGCTCGAGGACACCCTCCCCTGGTACAGCGAGATGCCACCGGGGCGCCGCTCCGCCGTGGGCCTCGTCGCCCAGGCCGGCATCACGTCGTTCATCAGCTGGCTCGAGGGCACTGCGTCGACGCCGTGGATCGCCGCGGCCGACGTCTTCGGGTCCGCCCCACGGGAGCTCCTGCGCTCGGTGAGCCTGCAGCAGACCCTGCAGCTCATCCGCGTCGTCGTCACCGTGGTCGAGGAACGCGCCGCCGACGACGAGATGCTGCAGGAGGCGATCCTCAAGTACTCCCGTGACATCGCGTTCGCGGCCGCCGACGTCTACGCCCGCGCGGCCGAGGCCCGGGGCCTGTGGGACGCCCGGCTCGAAGCCCTCGTGGTCGACTCGATCCTCTCGGGCGAGTACGACGACGAACTGCCGTCCCGCATCGCCGCCCTCGGGTGGCACGGGCACGGCGAGGTCGCGGTGCTCGTCGGCACCGCGCCGAAGCAGCTCGAGGTCGACCAGGTCCGTCGCACCGCACGGCACATGGACGCCGACGTGCTCGTCGGGGTCCAGGGATCGCGGCTCGTCGTGGTCATCGGTCGCGCCACCCCGCGTGACGACGTGCCCGAGGGCGAGGAGCCCGTCTCCTTCACGACCATCGCGCAGGCCCTCGAACCGCTGTTCGGCGACGGCCACCTGGTCCTCGGCAACGAGGTCCCCGGGGTCGTCGACGCCTCGACCAGCGCGAAGGCCGCCTTGGCCGGGTTCGCCGTCGCGCGTGCCTGGCGCGGTGTCCCCCGTCCGGCCCTCGCCGACGACCTGCTCCCCGAGCGCGCCCTGGCCGGTGACCCGCTGGCCCGCTCGGCCCTGGTCCAGCGCATCTACGTCCCGCTCAAGGACCAGTCGACCGAGCTCCTGCAGACGCTGTGGTGCTACCTGGACACCGGCCGCTCGCTCGAGGCCACCGCCAGGGAGCTCTTCGTGCACCCGAACACCGTGCGCTACCGCCTGCGCCGCGTCGCCGACATCATCGGCTGGGACGCCACGAACGCCCGGGACGCCCTGATCGTGCAGTCGGCGCTCATCCTCGGCGCGATGTCGGAGTCCGCGACCGGCCGTCGCCGCATCACACCCCGACGCTGACGCGTCGGGGCGTAGAGAACCGACAATGTCCCACCGGGATTCGTGTGGGAAGTCCACACGTGCCCTGCGGGGCGAGAACGCGAGGATTGTCCGGTGATCGTCGTCGTCGCGCCCGGACAGGGCTCCCAGACCCCCGGCTTCCTCGCCCCCTGGCTCGAGGACGCCTCCGTTCGTGAACGCGTCGGGCAGTGGTCGGAGTCGATCGGCGTCGACCTCGCCGAGCACGGCACGAACTCCGACGCGGACACCATCAAGGACACCGCGCTCGCACAGCCCCTCATCGTGGCCGCTGGCCTGGTGACCGCCGACGCGCTGCTCGCCGAGGGCCGTCGTGCCCTGGTGGGCGGGGTCGCCGGGCACTCGGTGGGCGAGTTCACCGCTGCCGCGGTCGCCGGGATCCTCGAGCCGACCGACGCCGTCGCACTGGTCGCCGAGCGGGGCCGGGCGATGGCCGACGCCGCCGCGCTCGAACCGACCTCGATGGCCGCCGTCCTCGGTGGCGACGCCGATGCGGTCGCCGCCGCCCTCGCCGAGCACGGCCTGGTGCCCGCGAACCACAACGGTGGCGGCCAGACCGTCGTCGCCGGCGCCGCGGACGCCATCGCCGCCCTCGCCGCGGCCCCGCCCGCCAAGGCCCGGGTCATCCCCCTCGCCGTCGCCGGCGCGTTCCACACCCGCTACATGGCGCCCGCCGTCGAGCGGGTCGCACCGGTGGCGGCCGCCGCGGCCGTGCAGGACCCGACCCTGCCGATCTGGACCAACGCCGACGGCTCCCGGGTGGACGACGGCCGACGCTTCGTCGACCTGATGGTCCAGCAGATCGCGAACCCCGTGCACTGGGACGCGGTCATGGAGTCCTTCTCCGCCGCCGGCGTGACCGGCATCATCGAGCTCGCACCCGCCGGTGCCCTCGTCGGCCTGGCGAAGCGCGGCCTCCGCGGCACGCCGACCGTCGCCATCAAGACCCCCGACGACCTGCCTGCAGCGATCGACCTGCTGCAGCGCGCGGGCCAGGAAGCAGACGCAACCGCATGACCGACCCGACCACCCCGACGGACGCCCCCACGGGCCTCCCGACCGGATCCGCGCGCCCGCTGCTCCAGCAGCGCCGCGGCCACGAGTTCACCCGGATCCTGGCGTTCGGCGCCGCCCGCGGCGAGAACGTCGTGCCGAACGACGACCTCGTCGGCCCGATCGACTCGTCCGACGAGTGGATCCGCCAGCGCACCGGCATCATCACCCGCAAGCGTGCCGGCGAGGACGTCGAAGCCGTCGACCTCGCCGAGACCGCCGCACGCGAGGCGATCGAGAAGGCCGGCATCGAGCCGTCCCAGATCGGCGTCGTGCTCGTGAGCACCGTCACGCACACCGTCGCCACCCCGTCGATGGCGTCGCTGCTCGCCGAACGCATCGGTGCCACCCCGGCCGCCGCGTACGACATCAGCGCCGCCTGCGCCGGGTACGCCTACGGCATCGCCCAGGCCGACTCGTTCATCAAGTCCGGGCTCGCCGACCACGTGCTGGTCGTCGGGGCCGAGAAGCTCAGCGACGTCGTCGACCCGACCGACCGCTCGATCTCGTTCCTGCTCGGGGACGGTGCCGGCGCCGCCGTGATCGGCCCGAGCGACTTCCCGGGCATCGCCCCCACCATCTGGGGCTCGGACGGCTCGAAGTGGGACGCCATCGGCATGACCGCGACCTACAACGAGTGGGAGGCCGGTGCACCCCGCCCGACCATGCGCCAAGCCGGCCAGACGGTGTTCCGCTGGGCCGTCTGGGAGATGGTCAAGGTCGCCCGACAGGCGCTCGAGACCGCCGGGGTCCGCCCCGAGGACCTCGCCGCCTTCGTGCCGCACCAGGCGAACATCCGCATCATCGACGAGTTCGCCAAGCAGCTCGGCCTGCCCGAGACGGTGACGATCGCCCGCGACATCACCACCACCGGCAACACCTCCGCCGCGAGCATCCCGCTCGCCACGCACCGCCTGCTCGAGGAGCACCCGGACCTGTCGGGCGGTCTCGCCCTGCAGATCGGCTTCGGCGCTGGACTCGTGTTCGGCGCCCAGGTGGTCGTCCTCCCCTGATCCCACCCCGGTCGCGCACCCGCGCGACCGGCCCCCATCCCGACGAGCCTCCGCGCACCCGGACCCCGCGTGCCCTAGGCTGGTCAACGGTCAAACGACACCCCCCTTCAAGGAGAACACTCATGGCCCTGTCCAACGAAGAAGTCCTCGCCGGCCTGGCCGAGCTGATCAACGACGAGACCGGTATCGCCACCGACACCGTCGCCGCCGACAAGTCCTTCACGGACGACCTCGACATCGACTCCATCTCGATGATGACCATCGTGGTCAACGCCGAGGAGAAGTTCGACGTGAAGATCCCGGACGAAGAGGTCAAGAACCTCAAGACCGTCGGCAACGCGGTCGACTACATCGTCAAGGCCCAGGCCTGACACGAGCTTCCTGAGCGCCGCGGCCCGCGGACCCCTGCGGGCCGCGGCGCTCATCTTGTTCACCCCAACGAAAGAACACGTCGTCCCATGACCAAGAAGACCGTCGTCGTCACCGGGATCGGTGCGATCTCACCCCTCGCCGCGACCGCCCCGGACACCTGGGACGCGCTGCTCGCCGGCAAGTCCGGCATCACCCGCATCGAGGACCCCCGCTACGCCGACCTCGAACTCCCCGTGGAGTTCGCCGGCCAGGCGCGCACCTTCCTCACCGACCAGCTCACCCGCCCCGAGTCGAAGCGCCTCGACCCCTCGTCGCAGCTGTCGCTCGTCGCAGCGCGCGAAGCATGGGCCGACGCCGGCATCGACGACGAGTCGGTCGTCCCCGAGCGCTTGATCGTCGACTGGGCAACGGGCATCGGTGGCGTGAACACGCTGCTCGACGCCTGGGACACCCTGCGCGAGAAGGGCCCGCGTCGCGTCCTGCCGATGACGGTCCCGATGCTCATGGCGAACGGTCCCGCCGCCGCCATCGAGATGGAGTTCGGCGCCCGTGGCGGCGCCCGCACCTACCTGTCGGCGTGCGCCTCGTCGACCGAGTCGCTGGCCGAGGCCTACCGGCACATCGCCGACGGCGACGCCGACATCGTCATCACCGGTGGCGCCGAGGCCGCGCTGCACCCGCTCCCGCTGGCCGCGTTCGCCGCCATGCAGGCCCTGTCGCGCCGCAACGACTCCCCCGAGACCGCGTCGCGCCCCTACGACGTCACGCGTGACGGCTTCGTCCTCGGTGACGGCGCCGCGGCGCTCATCCTCGAGTCGAAGGAGCACGCCGAGGCCCGCGGCGCGACCATCTACGCCGAGGTCGCCGGCTCCGGCATCACCTCGGACGCCTTCCACATCACCGCGCCGGACCCCGAGGGCAGCGCCGCCGCCCGTGCGGTCCTGCAGGCCCTCGAGCACGCCGACGCGAGCATCGAGGACGTCGTGCACGTCAACGCGCACGCCACCTCGACCCCCGTCGGGGACGTCGCCGAGTACCACGCGATGCGTCGGGTCTTCGGCGACCACCTGGACAACGTCGTGGTGTCGGCCACCAAGGCGTCCACGGGCCACCTGCTCGGTGGTGCCGGTGCGATCGAGGCGGTCTTCACCGTCCTCGCGCTGCACAACCGCGTCGCGCCGCCGACGATCAACCTGCACGACCAGGACCCGGAGATCGTCATGGACGTCGCCCGCGAACCGCGTGCGCTGCCCGAAGGCGACCTGCTCGCCGTCAGCAACTCGTTCGGCTTCGGCGGACACAACGCCGTGGTCGCGTTCCGCAGCGTCTAGTCACGGCAGCACCTGCCAGGAGGCCCGTCCCGCGTCGTCGGGGCGGGCTTCCGTCGTTCCGGTGCCCGGGTCAGCCCCCCGTCCACACGCCGTCGTGTCGCTGCCGCGCCCTGGGAACGACGAGACGCCGCCGTATTCGGCGGCGTCTCGAGTCTGTGGCGGTGTCCGGGCGACACGCCGGCGTCCGGCGCACCCGACACGCCGGCGTGTGGCGAGTCCGGGTCAGCCGACGCGGTGCAGCCAGACGACCGGGTTGCCCTCGGCGGCGTGGCGGAAGGGCTCGAGCTCGTCGTCCCAGGCCTGCCCGAGGGCCAGTCGCAACTCACGGTGCAGTTCGAGGGCGTTGCTGCCCGCGACCTCCATCGCGTAGCGCACCCGGTCCTCGGGGATGACCATGTTGCCCGTGACGTCGGTCTGCGCGTAGAACACCCCGAGGTCGGGCGTGTGCATCCAGCGACCACCGTCCGAGGCGCTCGTCGGCTCCTCGGTGACCTCGTACCGCAGGTGCTCCCACCCGCGCAGGGCAGAGGCGATCGCGGCACCGGCACCGACCGCACCGGTCCACGTGAACTCGGTCCGACGCGCACCGTCCTGCGCGGGCTGGTCGAGCCACGAGAAGTTCACGGCACGGTTCATCGCGCGACCTGCTGCCCATTCGACGTGCGGGCAGAGCGCGCGGGGTGAGGAGTGCACGTAGAGCACTCCTGTCGTCGTTCCGTTCACGGTTCCTCCGATACGTCAGGTGCGACTTCCCCATCGACCTGGTGCGGAGGATCCTGACCCGAGGGGCCACGGAACCATCGGTATGCGATTGTGATGTCCCGACGGGACACGCCCATTATGCAGCGCCACGCCTGGGAACGGCAAGGACCCGACCGGGTTCAGTGCAGGACGGCACCGCTCGCGTCGACCGGGTGCCGCTCCCCCGCCGTGATCGGCACGGGGACACGGTTCTCCTCCGGAGGGATCGGGCAGGCGTACTGGTACGAGAACGCGCACGGCGGCAGGACCAGCAGGTTCCAGTCGAGCTCGACCGTTGCCTCGGCACCGGGGTCGTCGAGGTACAGGAACCGACCCACCGAGTAGCTGCTGCTCGGGTCGTCCTCGGCCAGGGCACTCGTGGCGTCCTGCACGATGAGCTGCAGTCTCGCGACTCCGCGGAACGCGGCCGACCGGACAGCGACGAACCGCACCGTGGCGCCATCAACGACGGTCTCGACGTGTCCGGCAACCGGCAGGGCGTCGCCGGCGGCGTCGCGGACGCTGCCACGGGCCTCCTGGCTGTCGTCCACCAGCGGGACGTACGTGCCGGACGTCACCCGGTCGCCGGACCGCGCGAAGCGGGCGATGTGCGCGAAGCGGGCGATCGCCTCGGACGACGGGTCCCAGACACGCAGGGTGTCGCCGGTGACGGTGCCGGCGAAGCCGTCCGGCAGCGCGACAGTGGACGGGACGACGGCGGTGTCCCCCGCGACCAGCACCGTCCCGTCGACCGGCACGCCGTCCACGACGATGCCGTCGGACGCCTCGGCCGTGACGGTGAGTCCGCCGGGCGCCGGAGCCCAGGTGCCGGGGACCGGCCAGACCGGCTGCGGGTGGTCGACGTGTTGCGCGTTCACCAGGGCGAGCGGTCCGCGAGCACTGCGCGCCCAGCGGTCACGTTCGTCGACGTGCTCGGCGAAGGCGGCGACCGCGGCGCTCGCGCCGTCGCCGCGCGTCACGACTGTTCCTGGCGGGGGTAGATGACCTTCTGCACGATGATGATGACCGACGCCGCGACGGGCAGGGCCACGAGTGCGCCGAGCACACCGCCGATGGTGCCGCCCGCGACGGCGGCGATGACCACGAGCGCACCGGGTACCTGGACCGCGCGCGACATGATGCGCGGCGAGATCAGGTAGGCCTCGACCTGCATGTACACCAGGTAGTAGATCGCCGCGGCGAGGGCGGTCGCCGGTGACGCGAAGAAGCAGAGCAACGAGATCACGATCGCGGCGGCCAACGTGCCGACGAGCGGGATGAGCGAACCGAGGAACGCGAACGACGCGAGCAGCACCGGCAGCGGCGCCCCGATGATGAGCAGGAAGAAGAAGCTGAGGATGCCGTTGATGAGCGCCTGGGACACCTGCCCGACGACGTAGCGACCGACCGCCTGCGTGATCTGCTCGCTCACGTCGATGAAGTTCTGACGACGCGACGCCGGGACGAACCGGTACGCCGCACGCTTCATGCCCCGCATCGACGCGAGGAAGTAGAGCATCAGGATGATGACGATGAGCGCCCCGGTGACCCCGGACAGGATCCCGCTGCCGACCGCCAGGATCCCGCCGCCGACACTGAGCAGGTTGCCCGGCTTCTCGACGAAGGACTGCAGCGACTGCAGCGCGTGGTCGATGTCGAACGACCCGGCGAACTGCTTCGACAGGTCCTGCACCCACTGCTGCTGCGAGATGTCCTGCACGATCTCGGGGAAGTTCTGGATCAGGTTCGACGCCTGGTCCACCAGGATCGGCACCACCGCGAACACGATGCCGGCGAAGGCCCCGAGCACCCCGACCACGACGATCGTGATGGCCGCCCACCGCGGGATGATCCGCTCGAGGAACGACACGAGCGGGTCGATGCCGAGCGCCAGGAACAGCGCGACCCCGATGTAGACCAGGACCGTGCTCAGCTCGTTGATGATCGACCCGGCGAGCAGGGCGACGAGGACCCCGATGGCGCCCATGAACCCCAGCCGGAACGCGTTCACGCGCACGCCGGTACCGCCACGGGTCACCTCGAAGGTGACGTTCGGTGTCGGTGCGTGGTCGTCCTGCGACGTGTCGCGCTTCCTTGGCATGTGCACGTAGGGCGGGCGGGACTCGAACCCGCGGATCGTTCGGTTATGAGCCGACTGCCTTGACCAGCTTGGCTACCGCCCCTCGCCGGAGGCCCTCAAGCCACCGGCTCACCACGATACAGCGACTCGAACGTCGACAGCGTGCGGTTGATGTCGTGCGCCTCGATCATGGCCAGACTGCGTTCCCGCATCGCCACGTAGTCGGACTCCGGGGCGGTGAGCACCGTCGTGAGCTTCGCCGCCAGGTCGTCGACGTCGCCCGGGGCGAACAGGTACCCGTTGCCGTCGATCAGGTGCGGGAGCGCCATCGAGTCGGCGGCGACCACGGGGAGCCCGGACGCCATCCCCTCGAGCGAGGAGATGCTCTGCAGCTCGGCCGTCGACGGCATCGCGAACACCGTCGCGTTGGTCAGGGCCTCCTGCTTGCGCTCGTCCGAGACGAAGCCCAGGAACCGCACGCGGTCCTCGAGCCCGAGCTCCTTCGCCAGCGCGGTGAGCTTCGGGATCATCTCGCCGTCGCCGACGATGGTCAGGGTCGTGGCCAGCTCGGCCGGCAGCAGCGCCACGGCACGGACCAGGACGTCGAGGTTCTTCTCCGGGGCGACCCGGCCCACGAAGACGATGTCGTTGTTGACCGGGCGCCCCTCGCGCGCGACGTAGCGGGACGCGTCGATGCCGCACGAGATCGCCAGGACCTGCTGGCCGGCGATGGCCTTCCGCAGGTAGTCGGCGGCCAGGTTGGTCGGCGTCGTGATCGTGTCGGCCAGCCGGTAGGTCTTGGCGGCGTCGCTCCACGCGATCTTCAGCGCGAGGGGCAGCGTCCACTTGCCGAACGGCGTGTACTCGAGCAGGTTCTCCGGCATGAAGTGGTTCGTCGCGATGACCCGGATGCCGCGGTCGTTCGCCTCGTGCACGATGCCACGACCGATGACCACGTGCGACTGGATGTGCAGCACGTCGGGCTTGACCGCGTCGAGGATCGGGGCGGTCCACTTCCGGACGCTCCACGGCCACACGAAGCGCAGCCACGGGTGCAGCGGCCACTTGTACGACTTCAGGCGGTGCACGACGAGGGTGACACCGTGGTGCTCCTCGTCGAAGGTGCCGTAGTGGCGGCTCGACGCCGGGGCCACGATGTGCACCTCGTGCCCGCGCTCGGCCAGTCCGACGGCGAGCTGCGCGGCGAAGGTCGCGGCGCCGTTGACGTCGGGGGCGAAGGTGTCCGCTGCGATCAGCACGCGCAGCGGTCGGTGACCGCCCGTCGCACCCGTCGGTCCGGCGGTGGCGGTGGTGGCGTCTCCTGACACGGCTGAGTTCGTCCTCTCGTGGGCGATGGCTGGTCGGCTGTGACGCTATCGCACCAGGATCGACGGTCGCGTCAGCCGCGCGGATGAGCGCCGCGACCACCGGGCGCCGAGCGCCGAGCGCGCCGCGGCCGTCAGGTCCGGGTCTGGGGGTGGTGCTTGGCGAGCAGGAACACCCCGGTGATGGCGATGCCCGCGGCGACCACGAACCCCGCCACCGCGAACCACGGCGCCCCCGTCGCCTCGCCGAGCACGATCACGCCGATGCCGACCGCGACGATCGGGTCGATGACGGTCAGCCCCGCGATCACCAGGTCGGCCGAGCCGCTGGAGTACGCGTTCTGCACGAAGTACCCGCCGAGCGACGCCGCGACGACCACGCCGACGATGGCGAGCACGGTCAACCAGTCGAAGGTGTGGTTCACGAACCGGTTCAGCACCACCTTGGCCAGCGTCGCCACGAAGCCGTAGAGCACGCCGGCGCCGACGATGTAGTACAGGGCGTTCCGGCGCTTGGCGACCAGGCGGAACGACACGAGCACCAGCACCAGCACGACCGCCAGGATCACCAGCACGGTGACGAGCTGCTGGCGGGTGATCGCGCTCTCGTGCCCGACGAACGCCGCGATCCCGACGAAGATGCCGACACCGATGATGCACGTCCACACGGCACGACGAGCACGACGGCCGAGCGGGATCCCCGACGCACGCGAGGAGAACCACGTGGTGATCACCAGCGCCACGGCCCCCAGCGGTTGCACGACGATCAGCGGCGCGAACGTGATGCTGATGAGCTGCAGCACCACCGCGATGCCGAGCATGAGCGTGCCGAGCACCCAGTAGCCGCTCGAGACGAGCCCCACCACGTGGCGGACGCTCAGCCCCTTCGACTGCCGACCGAGACGCGCTTCGACCCGCTGCACCCCACGGCTCTGGAACTGCGCCCCGAGCGACAGGAACACCGCACCGACCAGGGCCACCGGGATCATCAGCGCCTGGAACGGCGTGAGGTTGCTCACGGCGTCGGGCAGCTGGAGGTCCGTCGTCACGCGTCGAGGCTACCGTCCCCCGCCGGATAACCTGGGTGAATGGCCGTTCTCCCGATCCGCATCACCGGCGAACCCGTCCTGCACGAGCGTGCAGCCGAGGTCACCGCGTTCGATGACGACCTCCGTTCCCTCGTCGCCGACATGCTCGAGACCATGGACCTGGCACCGGGCGTCGGCCTGGCCGGACCGCAGGTGGGCGTCGGCAAGCGCCTGTTCGTGTACTCCTACACCGACGACGACGACGTGCTGCACCGGGGCGCGGCCGTGAACCCCGTCCTGTGGACCACGCCCCCGGTCCCCGAGTCCGTCGAGGAGCTCGACGAGGACGAGGAGTCCGAGGGCTGCCTGTCGATCCCGGGCGAGCGCTTCCCGCTCCGCCGCTCCGAGGGCGCCCTGCTGCGCGCCTCCGACGAGCACGGCACCCCGTTCGAGGTCGAGGCGCACGGCTGGCTGGCCCGCATCTTCCAGCACGAGTACGACCACCTGGACGGCTGGCTCTACGCCGACCGTCTCGTGCACCCCTACGGCAAGCAGGTCGCCAAGGCGATCCGCAAGAGCAGCTGGGGCGGCCCCGGCCAGTCCTGGCTGCCGGGTCGCGACCACCCCGAGGGCTGACGCCCGTCCCGCGGCCGTCGGTCGGTCGCGGGTCAGGCGGTCGGCCTGGAGGCCCGGGTCAGCCCCGGTACGCCGCCAGCGCGTCCCGCAGGCGGTCGGTCTCCGGGTGCCCCGGGCAGTACCGCAGGAGCCCCTCGGCCACGTGGGCACCGCGCTCGTCGGCGACCGCCGACGTCCACGGCGCCGAGTCCCGCACCGCGCAGGCGCTCGCGAGCTCGACCAGGGTCGCGTCACCGCGCGCCGCCGTCACCGCGGACTGCTGCTGGCTCGACGGCACCGAGCCGGTCAGCCGCTTCGCCGAGCAGTCGGCACGCGCGGCTTCCCACACCGCTGCGTAGGTCGTGTAGCTCGCGCGGTCAGCGCCGTCCCCGCCGCAGACGAACGCGAAGACGACCGGTGACGCGCCTGAACCCAGCCCGGTGTCCGAGCTCGTCGGGTCCTCGGACGCATCGGTGTCAGGGCCGACGCTGCTGCAGCCGGTGAGCACCGCCGTCACCGCCACGACGACGCCCAGCAGGGCGGATCGAGGGGAACGAGAACGGTGCACCTGTGAACGCTAACAGCATCCGCCGGGTACCAGCCGCACGAGCGACGTCGGTCAGGGTGTCGGGCCGGTGACCGTGATCGTCGCGCGCTGGTCGAGCCGACCACCGCGGTCGGCATCGGTGCTCATCCGGCAGCGCACCTGGGTGGTGCCGACCGGAGCCTGCACGTCCTGTCGGACGCAGCTCGTCGACGACACCCCGCGCGGCAGGTCGAGCCGGATGGGCACGTTCACCGGCTTGCCGTCGGGGCTCTGCAGCGTCCGGTCGGCGAGTTCCAGTGGCGTCCCCGTGACGGTCAGACCGGCCAGCTTCGCCTTGCTCAGGTCGATGCCGTCGATCTGCGCCCCGCTGATGTCGGCGACCGTCAGGTCCGCGCTGCCCAGGTCGGCGTCACGCAGGTCCGCCCCCCGCAGGTCCGCGCTGTACAGGTCGACGCCACGCAGATCCGCTCCGCGCAGGTCCGCCCCCTGCAGGTCGGCGCCGTAGAGCACGCTGTCACGCAGGTCCGAACCGCGCAGGTCCGCGCCGTGCAGGTCGGCCAGACGCAGGTCGACGGTGGCGAAGCGCACACCGGCGAGGTCCTGTTCCGGGCAGGTCGTCACGGCACCCGGCTCGGGCGCCGTGCGGACCGTGCACGAACCGATCTGGCGTTCCCCGGCGCTGGTCCCCCCGGTTCGCGCGAAGGCCGCGACGCCGATGACGACGAAGAACAGGATGGTCAGGGCAGCCACGACGACGCCGCGGAACCGTGCGGCGCGGTTCACGAGCGCACCCCCGTGAGCCACTGGGGCAGGACGTCGCGGGCCCAGCTCGAGTACCAGGCCGCCGAGTTGGCGTACGGGAAGAAGGCGCTGATCGGGTTGTAGAAGACGAAGAGCACGACGCCCACCACGATCACGACGACCCACGCCACGGTGGCCGCGCGTCCGTGCAGCCGTCGGATCCACGAGGCGAGACCGAGCAGCACCACGGCCGCGATCATCGGCAGCACCGGCAACAGGTAGCGGCCCGAGAACGCGAAGTCCTGCCGGAGGTTCACCGCGGTCGCGGCGTTGAAGCACAGCACCGCCACCGTGTAGGCGACGGGGACGGCTGCCAGCCACCACATGGCCGCGTTCCGGAGCACCCGGCGCATCTGGGTCACCGCGATCGCCACGGCACCGACGCTGGCGACGGCACCGAACAGCACGACGGCGGTGTTCGGGCGCCAGGGCAGCGACGGACCCCAGAAGAAGAAGAGCGACCGGAAGTAGGTGGTGATCCACATCCAGAGGAAGGAGACCGGCCGGAACGGTTCGAGCGTGCCGGCGGCGACCTCGAGGTCGTGGGTCCGGACCGCGTTGTAGTTCCGACGGAAGATGCCGAAGTTCATGCACGCGTCGCGGCTGTGGATCTCGGCGCAGTCGGGGTTGAGTGCCCGGTAGACGAGCAGGTTCACACCGAAGCGCTCGAGCACCAGGGCGAGCAACGCGCCGCCGATCACCACCAGGACGACGGACCGCCACGGCCGTTCGCGGAAGCCCGAGACGGCTCGACGCACGGGGTGCCGGAGCCACGAGAAACCGTCGACGCGGTACCGGAACAGCACGGCGAAGAAGGCTCCGGCCAGCACGAGCGGCGCCTGGGAGTACTTGAACATGAGCGCCAGCATCGCGGTGACGACCAACCACGCGAGCGTTCGCAGTCCACCGCCACGGGCGACCTTGACCGCGACGGCGGCGAAGAGGAAGAAGGCGGCCATCGACGGCGCGTCGTAACTGATGGTGGCGGCCTGCCAGGCGTAGCGGCCGGTGGAAGCGGTCACCACGGTGGCGAGCAGGCCGATCGCCGTCGGGACCCCGGCGTTCCGGAACATCGCACGGAGGGCGTACAGACCGGCCCCGGCAGCCAGGACGTCGATGCTCCGCAGCACCATCACGGTCTGTTCCAGGTGGAGCCCGAGCGCCTGCGTCCCCTTCGCCGGGAACGACATCAGGTAGTAGTAGAGGTACGCCGGGAAGCGCGTGACCTCGCCGAGCCACAGCTTCGACGCGTCGACGTCCTGCAGGAACGGGCCGGCGTTCCACGGGCGAGCCGCGTAGAGCATGATGTTGCCGATGTGCCGACGCTCGTCCGGGGCCGCCGAAGCAGGGACGTGGATCGTGACGGCGAACAGGAAGCCGACGAGCAGGAACGCCACGAGCACGACCACGAACGCGGTGCGTGAGGAGAGCACGCGGTTGGCCCGGTCCAGCAGACCCGTGGACCGGTCACCGGTCACACGTCCGGTGGCGGACTCGTGGGTCAACGACATCGAACAGTGGCCTTCCGTGGTTCTGGGTGCGCCCGCCCAGGCTAGCAGCGCGCCCCGCTGGGCCCGACGAGGGCATTCGGACCGTCGGGAACACAAAAGGTCCTCACCCCGAGGGGTGAGGACCTGTCGCTCCCCGAGTTGGACTCGAACCAACAACCTGCCGGTTAACAGCCGGCTGCTCTGCCAATTGAGCTATCGAGGATCACTGTCCGCTGGCGAATGACGTGCGAACAACGGGTAACAGCATAGCAGGACCCTGAGGCCCGCCACCGCATCGGACACGCCGCCCGGGCGCGCCGCGCGGTGGGCGCCCGGAGTCAGTACCCGGCGACCGGGTCGACGACGCCGACGAAGCCCTCGCCGGCACCCCCGAGGAAGGCGGTGGTGTTGAGCCGGACGCGCTCGGCGAGCAGGGGCGCGACCATCTCCGGGGTGTCGGCCTGGTGCGGGGTGATGACCGCGCCGGGCTCGGACCAGAGCGGGTGGCCGTCGGGCAGCGGCTCCGGGTCGGTGACGTCGAGTCCCGCCGCAGCGATCTCCCCGGCACGCAACGCGGCGACCAGGGCATCGGTGTCGACGAGTCCGCCGCGCGCGATGTTCACGAGCCGAGCGGACGGCTTCATGAGCCGGAACTGCCGCTCGCCGAAGAGCTTCGCGGTGCCCGAGGTCATCGCCGCCGCGATCATCACGACGTCGGCGTCGGGCAGGACCTGGTCGAGTTCGTCGGTGGTGACGGTCCGAGCGGCTCCCGGGACGGGGTCGGGCGAGCGACGCACCACGGTGGCCTCGACGTCGAACGGCGCGAGCAGCCGGAGGTACTCGAGCGCGATCCCGCCGGCACCGATGACGACGACGTTCCGCCCGTACAGCGAGACGCCCTCGGGCTCGGTCGCCCACGACGACGCACGGGCGCGCTGCTGCAGGACCCGCAGCGTGCCGAGGGTCAGTGCCAGTGCGTGCTCGGCGACGGGCTCCGCGTAGGCGCCCTTCGCCGAGGTGAACAGCACGCGGTCGCCGTGCTCCTGGATCAGGTGCGCGAAGGCGTCGACGCCGGCGAACGGCAGCTGGACCCAACCGACGCCGGGCACGGACGACAGGGCGTCGGCCAGGCCGGACGGGTCGTGGGGGTCGAGCCAGACGATCCCGCGGGTGTCGGCGTCGAGCGGCGCGACGGTCCCACCGGCCGCGGTGACGGCGTCCACGTGCAGGTCGGTCGGCTCGGGCAGCACGGCGACGGGACCGGCCTGCGGGGCCTCGACCGGCAGCGGCGCACCCGAGGTGGGGACGACGGCACGGTGGCCGCGCGGGCCCTGGGTCGGGGTGCTCATGCGTTCTCCTGACGGTCGGTGCGCGGGCCGGTGCCGGCGGCGAGCGGACGGCGCGGCGCGGACGAGCGGCGGGCCGTCGTCGGCGCCGGACGGCGCTTCACACCACGCGCCGCGGTCGACGCGAGGGTCTTCACGTAGGGGTCGACGGGGTTGTCGAGGACCTCGTCGAAGGTGCCGAGCCCGACGAGCCGGGCATCGGCCATCACGGCGACGCGGTCGGCCAGCGCACGGGCCTCGCGCAGGTCGCTCGACACGACGACGGCGGAGAACTGTCGTCCGCGCTGCAAGGTCGCCAGGGCCTCGAGCACCGACTGCCGCACCAGGACGTCGACACCGCGCGCGGGCTCGTCGGCGACCAGCAGCTGGGGTTCGAGCACGAGCGCCTTCGCCAGCGCCACCCGCTGGCGCTGACCGCTCGAGAGCTCCCACGTGTTCAGGCGCATCGTCCCGAGCGGCAGGTGCACGGCGTCGAGCAGCCGGGCCACGATGAGCCCTGCTTCACGCCGGTCGAACCGGCGGTCGCGTGCGTAGATCGGTTCGGCGACGGCCTCGCCGACGGTCAGGTCCGGGCTGAGCCGGTCAGCGCCGTCCTGCGGCAGGTAGCCGATCCGGCCGCTCAGCCGTTCGAGCTTGCGCGACGAGGGACGCAGGCCCCGGGTCTTCTGCCCGAGCACGGTCAGCTCGCCGCCGACGATGTGCCGACGCAGCGCACCCTCGCCCTCGCCGTGGGATCCGAGCTGACCGGCGATGGCGGCGGCGAAGGTCGACTTGCCCGACCCCGACTCGCCGAGCAGGGCGAGGATCTCCCCCTGCCGCACCGACAGGCTCACGCCGTCGACGGCCCGGATGGACTCGCCCCCGCGTCCGCCCCGGTACTCGATCGACACGTCGTCCGCGACGACCGCCGGTCCGTTGACCGCGATCATGGGTCCCCTTCCACGCCGCCCCCTGGCGACGGTTC
Organism: Curtobacterium flaccumfaciens UCD-AKU; assembly: GCF_000349565.1. Taxonomy (GTDB): domain Bacteria; phylum Actinomycetota; class Actinomycetes; order Actinomycetales; family Microbacteriaceae; genus Curtobacterium; species Curtobacterium poinsettiae. The sequence goes on along the minus strand of NZ_KB714610.1, from coordinate 208,018 downwards.
GCGACGGGCCGCCCTGGCAGGCCCGTCGTGCGTACAGCAGTGGAGGTGACCACCCTGGAGGCGCGGCGTGCGTCGACGACGTCGGCCGGGCCTCCGGGGTGGGTCACGTCGGGTCAGGACCCGACGTTCTCCAGTCGCTCCAGCGTACGCCGTCGCTCCGCCTGCTCCGCTGGGTCGGGCACCGGCAGCGACGCGAGGAGTCGCTGCGTGTACGGGTGCTGCGGGGCGCCGAGGACCTCGGCCGTCGTGCCCGTCTCGACCAGGTCGCCGCGGTAGAGCACGGCGATCCGGTCGGACAGCGCGCCCACGACCGCGAGGTCGTGGCTGATGAACAGCGACGCGAAGCCGAGGTCCTGCTGCAGTTCGAGGAAGAGCTCGAGCACCCGAGCCTGCACCGAGACGTCGAGCGCGCTCGTCGGCTCGTCGGCGATGAGCAGCTTCGGCCGGAGCGCCAGCGACCGGGCGAGCGACGCGCGCTGGCGCTGCCCACCGGAGAGCTCGTGCGGGTAGCGGTCGCCGTACGCTGCCGGCAGCTGGACGGCCTCGAGCAGCTCGTCGACCCGCTTGCGCGCGGCGCGGGGGCTCGAGACCTCCTTGTGCACGACCAGCGGCTCGGCGACGCACTCGGCGATCGTCAGCAGCGGGTTGAACGAGGTCGCCGGGTCCTGGAACACGAACCCGATGTCCTTGCGCAGGTGCTTGAAGTCGCGTTCGCGGTACCCGAGCATCTCCGCGCCGAGGACCGTGAGCGAGCCGCCCGTGACCTTCGTCAGACCGGCCATGGCGCGGCCGATGGTGGTCTTGCCCGAGCCGGACTCCCCCACCAGACCGAGGACCTCACCAGGACGGATCGCCAGGTCGACGCCCTTGACGGCCTTGAACGCCGGCGAGCCGAGCCGGCCGGGGTACTCGATCTCGAGCCCCTTCGCCTCGACCAGGGGCGTGACGTCCTCGGAGATCGCGGCACGCCGGGCCACCCCGGTCGACGCTTCGAGCCGCGGCACCGCTGCGAGCAGCCGCTTGGTGTAGTCGGCCTGCGGCGTCGCGAAGAGCGCCGTCGCCGTCGCCTCCTCGACGATCTCGCCCTGGTACATCACGGCGACGCGGTCGGCCAGGTCGGCGACCACGCCCATGTTGTGCGTGATGACGACGATCGCGGTGCCGAACTCGTCGCGGCAGCGGCGCAGCAGGTCGAGGATCTCGGCCTGCACCGTGACGTCGAGCGCCGTGGTGGGCTCGTCCGCGATGATGACGCTCGGCTCGAGGGCCAGTGCGCTCGCGATGACCACGCGCTGCTTCTGCCCGCCGGAGAACTGGTGCGGGTAGTGGTCGACGCGGGTCTCGGGGTCCGGGATGCCGACGCGGCCGAGGTAGTCGATGGCCTTCGCCCGTGCTTCCTTCCTGGACACGCCGCCGTGGGCACGGAGCCCCTCGGCGATCTGCCACCCGACGGTGAAGACCGGGTTGAGCGCGGTCGACGGCTCCTGGAACACCATCGCCCCGGCCGTTCCGCGCAGGCTGCGGAGCTTCTGCGCGCCGACGCTCACCACGTCGGTGCCGTCGAGCAGCACCGCGCCGCCGAGTGTCGCCGTCTCCGGCATGAGCCGCAGCATGCTGCGGGCCGTGACGGACTTGCCGGAGCCGGACTCGCCGACCAGGGCGAGGACCTCGCCGGGGCGGACGTCGAGGCTGACGCCCTTGACCGCGTCGACGGCGCCGCCGTCGGTCGCGAAGGTGACGGTCAGGTCGTCGACGACGACGACCGGCTCGGTGGTGGTGTCGCCCGGTTGCAGGCGGGTGGTCGGGGTCATGCGCCCGTCCCTTCCGTGTCGTTCCCGGCGGTGCGCGGTGCCTCGGGGTTGCGCGTGTCGCGCGTTTCTCTCGTGGACTCCAGCTGCTTCAGCCGTCGGCGTGCACGCAGGCGGGGGTCGGAGATGTCGTTCAGGCTCTCGCCGATGAAGGTCACGCCGAGCACGAGCACCACGATCGCGACACCCGGGTACACCCCGGTCCACCAGACGCCGCTCGCGACGTCGGAGAGCGCGCGGCTGAGGTCGTAGCCCCACTCGGCGCCGGACGTCGGGCCGATGCCGAACCCCAGGAAGCCGAGCCCGGCCAGGGTCAGGATCGCGTCGCTCGCGTTGAGCGTCAGGATGAGCGGCAGGGAACGCGTCGAGTTCCGCAGGACGTGGCGCGTCATGATGCGCCACGGGTTCGTGCCCATCACGCGCGCCGACTCGACGAAGGCGTCGTTCTTCAGCCGGACGGCCTCGGCACGGACCACGCGGAAGTACTGCGGCACGTAGACGACGGTGATCGAGATCGCCGCGGCGATGATGCCGCCCGAGTAGCTCGAGTTGCCGCCGGAGATCACGATGGACACGATGATCGCGAGCAGCAGCGACGGGAACGCGTAGATGGCGTCGGCCACGACCACCAGGACGCGGTCGAGCCAGCCGCCCAGGTACCCGGAGACCATGCCGAGCAGGACGCCGACGATGATCGAGACGATCACGGCGACGATGACGACGAGTACGGCCGTGCGGGCGCCGTAGAGCACGCGGCTGAACACGTCGAAGCCGCCGACCGTGGTGCCCCAGATGTGCTCGGCGCTCGGTTCGCCAGTGCGGGGGAAGCTCTCGCCGTCCGCGCCCTGCAGCTGGCCGAAGCCGTACGGGGCGAGGAGCGGGGCGAACACCGCGACGAGCAGGTACAGGGCGCAGATGACGACGCCGACGATGAGCATCGCGCGCTGCCAGCCGGTGCTCTTGCGGAGCTGGACCACCACCGGGAGCCGCTTCCAGAGCGGCTCGTGGCGGTCGACGAGGGTGGTGTCGGCCATCGTCAGAACCTCACTCTCGGGTCGATCAGGGCGGCGACGACGTCGACGATGAAGTTGGTCACCGCGACGATCACCGCCAGCATCGCGACGATGCCCTGCACCGCGACGAAGTCACGGGCCGACAGGTACTGGTTGAGTTCGAAGCCCAGGCCGCGCCACCCGAAGGTCGTCTCGGTGAGCACCGAGCCGCCCAGGAGCATCGCGATCTGCAGCCCCATCACGGTGATGATCGGCACGAGCGCCGGACGGAACGCGTGGGTGCGCACCAAGCGCGACTCGCGCACACCGCGGGACCGGGCGGCGTCGACGTACTCGGAGCCGAGCGACCCGATCATGTTCGCGCGCACCAGGCGCAGGAAGATGCCGGCGGTGAGCAGGCCGAGCGTCAGCGCGGGCAGGACGGCGTGCTGGAGCACGTCACCGATGACCTCGGCGTTGCCGGTGCGGAGCGCGTCAACGATGTAGATCCCGGTCGCGCCGGGGATACCGTCGAGGATGAGCGACACCCGGGTCGACGCGCGGTCGCCCAGGGGCAACCAGTCGAGCCACACCGAGAAGACGAGCTTGAGCAGCAGGCCGCCGAAGAACACCGGGGTGGCGTAGGTCAGGATCGCCAGCGCACGGAGCAGCACGTCCGGCCACTTGTCGCGGGTGTACGCGGCGAGCATGCCGAGCGGGATGCCGAGCACCAGCGCGACGATGAGCGCGTAGAACACGAGCTCCGCGGTCGCGCCGCCGTACGTGACGATGATGTCGGTGATCGGACGGTTGTCCGTCGACGAGGTGCCGAAGTCACCGCGCAGGATGTTGCCGAGGTACTCGAAGTACTGCACGAGCACCGGTCGGTCGTACCCGGCGGCGTGCAGGCGTTCCTGCAGCTGGCTCGGCGTGAGCCGGCCGCCGACCGACGCGGTGATCGGGTTCCCGATGACGCGCATCAGGAAGAACACGAGCGTCACCAGGATGAAGACGGTCGGGATGATGAGGAGGAACCTGACGAGGATGTACCGGCCGAGTCCGCCGCCACTGTTCTTGGCACTGCGTTGTGCCTGTGGCTTGGTGGGATCGGTGCCGTTCACGTCCTGCGTTGCCTCGGGAGTGCTGAGGGTCACGGGGTGGGTGCCTTTCGTCGCCGTTGCACAGGCACGCGGGCGTCCCTCGTGGGAACGCCCGCGGCCTGCACGTGGGGCTTGGTGCTACTTGCTCAGGGTGGCGTACCGGAACTTGAACGAGGCGTCGAGGGTCAGGCCCTTGACGTCCTTGCCGGCGACCGCGACGGACTTGCCCTGCAGCAGCGGCAGCGTCGAGATCTGGGTGGCCTCGCGTTCCTGGGCCTGCTCGATCAGGTCAGCACGCTTGTCCGGGTCGGACTCGGCCTGCTCCTTCGCGATGAGGTCCTGGATCTCCGGGTCGTCGTAGTGGTTCTGGACGAAGTTCTCCTTGGTGAAGAACGGCGACAGGTAGTTGTCGGCGTCGGAGAAGTCCGGGAACCAGCCGAGCTGGTAGACGGGGTAGGCGTCCTTGGTGCGCTCCTGGGCGTAGGTCGTGTAGACCGTGGACTGGATGTTGACGGTGAACAGGCCGGAGTCCTCGAGCTGCTGCTTGAGCAGCGCGTACTCGTCGTCCGACGCCGAACCGTAGTGGTCGGGCGCGTACTGGATGTCGAGCTGCACCTTGCCCGTGACGCCGGCGTCCGACAGCGTCTTCTTCGCCTTGGACACGTCTGCGCCGCCGTCGCCGTCGCCGTACATCTCCTTGAACGGCTGGACCGCGCCGGTCAGGCCGTCCGGCACCATCGAGTACAGCGGGGTGAAGGTGTCGTTGTAGACCTCCTTCGCGAGCTGGGCACGGTCGACGACGTCGGCAGCGGCCTGACGCACGGCCAGGGCCTTCGCCTCGTCGGCGTCGTCCTGCCCGGTGCCGAACGGCTGCGTCTTGAAGTTGAAGACCACGTAGCGGATCTCGCCGCCGGGGCCGTCGGTGACCTTGAGGGAGTCGTCTCCCCGCAGGTCAGAGATGTCGGTCGGCGTCAGGGAGCGGTACGCCACGTCGACGTCGCCCTTCTGCACGGCGAGCTTGAGGTCGGTCTCCTTGGTGTAGTAGCTGGCGGTGACCTCGTCGGTCTTCGCCTTGCCGAGCAGGCCGTCGTACTTCGGGTTCGTCTTGTACTGGATCGTGTCGTTCTCCTTGTAGGAGCTGATCTGGTACTGCCCGGCGAAGGCCTTGCCCTTGACGATGTCGTCGGCACTGGTGAGCTTCGTCGCGCTGAAGACGTCCTCGTCGACGATCGGACCCGCGGGGCTCGAGAGCACCTGCGGCCAGGTCTGGTCGGCGTGGTCGAGGTTGAACACCACGGTGGTGTCGTCCGGGGTGTCGATGCTCTTGAGGTTGGCCAGCAGCGACTGCGGACCGTTCTCGTTGTTGATCTTCAGTTCGCGGTCGAACGAGAACTTCACGTCGCTCGACGTGAGCTTGTTGCCGTTGGCGAACTCGAGCCCGTCCTTGAGGGTGACCTCGTAGGTGGTCGGGTTCGTGAACTCCGCCTTCGTGGCGATGTCCGGCTCGACGTCCGGGCTCCCCACGGGTGTGTTCATCAGGAACGGGAACACCTGGTTCTGCACGGCGAAGGAGCCGTTGTCGTAGGAACCGGCCGGGTCGAGGGACGTGATCTTGTCCGTCGTCCCGATGCTCAGGCCGTTCAGTTCGGTGTCACTCACGCTGCTGCTCGCGCAGCCGGTCAGCACCAGCGCCGTCGCTGCTGCACCGGCGCCGAGCGCGATGCCGCGCTTGCCCCACTTGGTCACGGATGCCATGTCCGCTGCCTCTCTGGTCATGATTGCAAGAGTCCTGTGCCGGAGGGTGGAACGTCTGTGTGCCCGGCCAGGAACGCTCATTGGTATCACCCTGTCACGGAACAGAACGAACCGGGGGCGATTTGTTTACACCGCTGTAATGCACGGGCTGATCGCGTGATGCATGATTCCGCCGGAGTCGAGCGGCGCGTCACGCACGAAAGTTGCGCGGTGCAACCTGGGTGTTCGGGCGGTCGAGGTCGCACGGACTGCCGGTTGCTGGTCCGTCGTGCACCGGTTCGCGCGACCTCGTCGAGGTGCACGCCCGTCCCGGAGGCTCGTCCCCCTCCCGCCACGCCCCGCACCCCGCCGACCGGTCACGACTCTCCGCCCGCCCCACCCCGCGCGGTCACGTCCCGTCGGCCGGACCCCGCCCAGCCGACGGTCTGCGGCCACTCGACGCCTCACGCACGGCACGTCCTGACCACGCGCGGACCCCCCGGGGCCGCACGGACCGCCGCCCGCGGGCACGCCACGCGACAGTTCACGCGCCCCCGGCGACGCACGCGCGCGTGTCGTGACCTCGCCCCGCCCGCACACCCCGCGCACCCTGCGCACCCTGCGCACCCCGGCCGGGAGGCCCGTCCCGACGCCGCCGATCCCTCCCACCCCCGCCGACCGGTCACGACTCGCCGCCCGCCCCGCCCCGCGCGGTCACGTCACGTCGGCCGGACCCGCCCAGCCGACGGTCTGCGACCACTCGACGCACCACGAGCGGCACGTCCTGACCACGCCCCGCACCCCCGCCGACCGGTCACGACTCCCCGCCCGCCCCACCCCGCGCGGTCACATCCCGTCGGCCGGACCCCGCCCAGCCGACGTGCTGCGACCACTCGACGCCTCACAAGCGGCACGTCCTGACCACGCAAGAACCCCCGGGGCCGCACGGACCGCCGCACGCAGGCCCGCCGCGCGACAGTTCGTGCGACCACGGCGACGCACGCGCGGCGTGTCGTGCGATCGGACGCGGGCACGTCGGCTCGCCCCGGCCACAAGCCGCGCGACGAGCGGCTAGGACGCCTCGGCGTCGGCGCGCAACCGCATCCGCTGCCCGTCGATGTCGACGAGCTGCCGCTGGATCTCGGCGCGACGCTCGGCCTGCTCGTGCGGGTCGGCCCGCTGCAGCTGCCCCAGCAACGAGGCCTTGCGGGCGAGCAGGTCGCGCTCGACCAGGGCCACGACGATGCTCCGGCAGTACGCCGCCAGGTCCTCCGCGTTGCGCGCTGGGATCGGCGCGAGAGCGAGCTCGTGGGTCAGGGTGCGCAGCGGCGCGGGCACGTCGGCGAGCAGCCGGTCGAGCCAGTCCCCCGCACCGATGACGTCGACGTTCGCGACGACGGCGTCCCGCACCGCGGCGAGCATCGGGGTCGAGAACGTGGCCGACGCGGCGAGTCCGAGCATCGGTGCCCCGACGGACGTGGGCTGCTGCACCATCGCCATCACGGCGTCGCGCTCCATGCGGCTGATGGGGTCGTTCGGCAGCGAGCGGATCCCGGCGACGGGCTCGTCGGGGGTGTCGGCTGCGTCGGTGCCGGTTCCGGCACGGCCGTCGCGCCCCGAGCCTGCGGACCGGTCGTCCTGCCCGGACCCCGCACGGCGTCGAGCGGTCTCGACCGACCGACGGACCTCGGGGATCTCCATGCCGAGCCACCCGGCGAGTTCGCGCACGTAGCCCTGCGTCAGCGAGCGGTCACGGATACCGGCGAGCACGGGCGCGGCCGCACGCAGGGCACCGACGCGCCCCTCGACGGTCTCGAGGTCGTGGCCGTCCAGGGTGCGGCGGATCATGAACTCGAACATCGGGCGCTTGTTCGTGACCAGTCGGCGGATGGCGTCGTCACCGCGCGCCAACCGGAGGTCGCACGGGTCGAGTCCGCCGGGCGCGACGGCGACGTAGGTCTGCGCCGCGAAGCGCTGTTCCTCCGCGAAGGCACGCGAGGCGGCACGCTGCCCGGCTTCGTCCGGGTCGAACGTGAACACGACCTCGCCGTTGGCGTTCGGGTCGGCGCCCGCCAGGTCACCGAGCATCGGCCGCAGCACCTTGATGTGGTCGACCCCGAACGACGTGCCGCAGGTGGCGACCGCGGTCGTGACGCCCGCGACGTGGCAGGCCATCACGTCGGTGTAGCCCTCGACGATAACGACCTGCTTCTGCTTCGAGATGTCGCGGCGGGCGAGGTCGAGGCCGTAGAGGACCTGGCTCTTGTGGTAGATCGGGGTCTCGGGCGTGTTGAGGTACTTGGGGCCTTTGTCGTCCTCGAGCAGGCGGCGCGCGCCGAACCCGATGGTGGCTCCGGTGACGTCCCGGATCGGCCACATCAGGCGCCCGCGGAACCGGTCGTACGGCGAGCGGTCGCCCTGGCTGACGAGACCGCCGGAGACGAGTTCTTCCATCGTGAAGCCGCGCCCGCGCAGGTGGTCCTTGAGCATGTCGTAGGACTTCGGGGCGAAGCCGACGCCGAAGTGCTGGGCGGCCGAGGGGTCGAACCCGCGCTCTCCCAGGAACCGGCGGGCGGGGTCGGCGGCAGCCGTGGTGAGCTGCCCCGTGAAGTACTCGAGCGCGGCTTCGTTCGCGGCGATCAGCCGTGCGCGGGTGTTGTAGTCGGTGCGCGGACCGTCGCCCTCTTCGTAGTGCAAGGTGTAGCCGATCTTCGCGGCCATGCGCTCGACGGCCTCGGCGAAGGTGGTGTGGTCCTGCGCCATGATGAAGCTGAAGACGTCGCCGTCCTCGCCACAACCGAAGCAGTGGTAGCGGCCGACCTGGGGCCGGACGTGGAACGACGGGGAGCGTTCGTCGTGGAAGGGGCAGAGGCCCTTCATCGACCCGACGCCCGCGTGCTTCAGCGTGACGTAGTCGCCCACGACGTCGGCGATGTTGACACGCGAGCGGACCTCGTCGATGTCGTTCCGCGCGATCCTGCCAGCCACCCCTCGATCCTAGTTCGTGGGACCGACGTCGGCGGACCGGTCAGACGGCGATGTGGACCGGTTCACGGTCACCCACCACCAGACGTCGGTGCCAGGCGAAGGCGCCCTGGTCGGTCAGGCTCGCGACCTGGTCGACGACGGCGCGCAGTCGGCCGGCGTCGTCGTCCGCGGCGTGCCAGTCGGCGGCGAACCCCGGCTCCAGGTCGGACGCGCCGGTGGCCGCCAGTGCGTCGAGCAGTTCGGTGAGCACGCGGCGCTGGTCCTCGTACACGGGCTGACGGTCGCCCTGGGTCATCACGAAGGCCGCGACGATGCCCTTGAGCACCGCGATCTCCCCGATGATCTCGGGTGGGGTGACGACCGACGCGGCGAAGCGCACGAGCGACCCCGAGGCGTAGGACTCGCGGGTGGCGGCCGTCGCGGTGCGCGCGAAGCGTCCGATCAGCTGCGACGTCAGGTTCTTCAGGCGTGCGGCGTCACGGCGGGAGCCGTCGTACGCGGTCATCCACAGGGGCAACGCACGCAGGCGGTCGAACGCCTCGAGCAGCTCGTCGCGGCTCAGGTCGTCGCCGACCCAGGCGTGCATGGCGGTCACGATGTCGTTCTCGCCGACGCGGTCCCCCAGGGCCGCGACGTCGATGAACCCGGCGACGACGGCGTCCTCGAAGTCGTGCACGGAGTACGCGATGTCGTCGGCGAGGTCCATGACCTGCGCCTCGATGCACCGCTGACGACGCGGAGCACCGGCGCGGAGCCACTCGAAGGCGTCGTGGTCGTCGTCGTAGAAGCCGAACTTGGTGCGCCCGGACGACGACTCCGACACCCCCTGCGCAGCGGGCCACGGGTACTTGCAGCTGGCGTCCAACGATGCGCGGGTCAGGTTGAGCCCGAACGGACGGTCGACGTCCGCGCCGGGCCGGACGCCGTAGACCTTCGGCTCGAGCCGCGTGAGCAACCGGAGCGTCTGCGCGTTGCCCTCGAACCCACCGATGCCGCTCGCCCAGGCGTTCACCGCGGTCTCGCCGTTGTGCCCGAAGGGCGGGTGTCCGATGTCGTGCGCCAGGCAGGCGGTGTCGACCACGTCGGGGTCGAGCCCGAGCGAGTCGGCGAGCTCGCGACCGACCTGCGCGACCTCGAGCGAGTGGGTCAGCCGGTTGCGGGCGAAGTCGAGCCCCGCGGTCGGGCTGAGCACCTGGGTCTTGGCGGCCAGACGCCGGAGCGCGCTGGAGTGCAGCAGTCGGGCGCGGTCACGGGCGAAGTCCGAGCGGCGGTTGCCGTGCTCCTCGGGGAGCCAGCGCTCCGCGTCGGCCGGGCCGTACGAGGCGGTGGCGCTCATCCGCCGCTGTGGTGCAGTTCGGCGGCGGCCAGGACCTTGCGGAACTCGGAGTCGACGTCGCGGCTCTCGAGCCAGCGGTCGGGCAGGGCGGTGCGCTTGGGGTGACCGGCACGACCGCGCGGCCCCTCGGCGTCGGCACCCGGGTACGGCGCGTCGTGGTCGAGCTGGCCGAGGAAGTCGTCGATCTCCTGCAGGCTCGACGCCATCGCCAGGCCGGACCGGACGTCGCTGCCGATCGGGTACCCCTTGAAGTACCAGGCCACGTGCTTGCGGATGTCGCGGCAGGCGTGTTCTTCGTCGCCGAAGAACTCGACGAGCAGCTCGGCGTGCCGGCGGAACCCGTCGGCGACCTCGCCCAGGGACGGCATGTAGCGCAGGCCCTCGCCACGGAACGCCGCGGCCAGGTCGCCGAACAGCCACGGGCGGCCGAGGCAGCCACGCCCGACGACCACGCCGTCGGCGCCGGTCTCGTCGATCATCCGGAGGGCGTCGGCGGCCGACCAGATGTCCCCGTTGCCGAGGATCGGGATGTCGGTCACCGTCTCCTTCAGCGTGGCGATCGCCGACCAGTCGGCGTGCCCGGAGTAGTGCTCGTTCGCGGTGCGGGCGTGCAGCGAGACCGCGGCGACCCCGGCGTCACGCGCGATGCGGGCGGCGTCGAGGTAGGTCAGGTGGTCCTCGTCGATGCCCTTGCGCATCTTGACGGTGACGGGGACGTCGCCCGCGGCGCGCACGGTCTTGGTGACGAGTTCGCGGAACAGGTCGAGCTTCCAGGGCAGGGCCGCGCCGCCGCCCTTGCGGGTGACCTTGGGCACCGGGCACCCGAAGTTCAGGTCGATGTGGTCGGCACGGTCCTCGCCCACCAGGATCGACGCCGCTTCGGCCACGGTGTTCGGCTCGACGCCGTACAGCTGGATCGACCGCGGGGTCTCGGACTCGTGGTGCTGGATGAGCTGCATCGACACGGGGGTCCGTTCGACGAGCGCCCGCGAGGTGATCATCTCGCACACATAGAGCCCGGCGCCGTACTCGCGGCAAAGCCGGCGGTACGCCATGTTCGTGATCCCGGCCATCGGCGCGAGCACGACCGGCACGTCGACCTCGATCGGGCCGATGCGCAGGGGGCCGCCGACTCGCGAGGCGGGTGCTTGTGTGATCGTCATACCTGACCCATCTTCCCACGTCGGTGCACGCCGGTAGCGTTCTCCACATGACGACCGACGCCAGCACCCGGTTCGACGCCGACGCCCAGGCCCGCGGCCTGCCGGTCGAGGTGGTCGAGCGACCGGCCGCGGACTCCCTGCACCAGGCCGCCGAACTGCTCGGCATCGAACCCGGTGACATCGTCAAGACCCTGGTGGTGAAGCGCCACGACGGCGGCTTCCTGCTCGCCCTGGTGCCGGGCGGGCGCAGCATCGCCTGGAAGAAGCTGCGCACCGTCGTCGGGGTCAACAAGCTCTCGATGCCCGACGCTGCCACCGCGCTCGGCGCGTCCGGCTACGAACGCGGGACCATCACGCCGATCGGCGCCACGGGTGACCTGCCGGTGTACGCCGACGAGCGCATCGTCGGACGCAGGGTCGCCCTGGGCGCCGGACGCCACGGCGCGAGCGCCTTCGTGGACGCGGACGCACTCGTCGCCGCCTACGGCGCGACCGTCGCGGACATCACCGACGAAGAACCGCAGCGCGACTGATCGGCCTGGCGACCGACGGATCGCGCCCCCGCACAGCCGTCGCGCCCCGCAGGGTCGGGGCGCAACGACCGCACGGGGGCGCGGGACCACCAGCGCGCGACGCGCGACCGACGGAAGCGTCAGTCCGGCACCTCGGTCCAGTCGCCCTCGGCACCGGCGAACGATCCGGCGTCGATCAGGCACGAATCACCATCGCAGACCGGCGCACCGCCGGCCGTGACCAGCGTGAGCAGGCCGGGGCGCGCCTCCAGACCGGAGATCGCACCCGGGACCGACGGGGCGGACGGGAGGCCCGCCCCACCCCCGACGGTGGCCGTCGCGTCCGTCATCGGGTCGCCGCCACGTCCGCGCTCGCGTCGTCCGCAGCGCGCTCGGCCGCCGAGGCGACCTCGTCCGGCGTGGTCTCGCGGAGCGCGACCACCTGGCGGAGCACCTGCTCGAACGCCGAGGGGTCCTGGGCACCGGAGACGCCGTACTTACCGTCGATCACGAAGAACGGCACGCCGTTGATCCCGTAGGCCTGCGCCTGGGCCTGGTCGGCACGGACGGCGGCGAGCTGGGCGTCGTCGCGCAGGGTGCTGAGGACCTCGTCGCGGTCCAGGCCGATCTCCGCCGCCAGGTCGGCCAGCGAGGACTCCTGGCCGACGTGCTCGCCGCGCTCGAAGTAGGCGGTGAACAGGCGCTCGACCATCTCGAGCTGCTTGCCGTGCTGCTTGGCGAGGTGGATGACCTGGTGGGCCTTCACGGTGTTGGTGTGGTGCATCGCCTCGAAGTCGTAGTCGAGCCCCACGCCTGCGGCGATGCCCGTGACCTGGTCGAGCATCTGCTGCGCCTGGTCGACGGGCATGCCCTTGTGGCCGGACAGGAACTCGGCCTCGGTCCCCTCGAAGTCGACGGGGGTGTCCGGACTCAGCTCGAAGGAGTGGTACTCGACCTCGACCGGACGGCCCTCGGTCGAGGCGCCGAACGCGGCCACACCGGCCTCGAACTTGCGCTTGCCGATGTAGCACCAGGGGCAGGCGATGTCCGACCAGACATCGACCTTCACGGAGTCGTTCATGCTGACCCCAACGCGCTCGTGCGCCGCGCATTCCCGTCGCCGGCAGCAGAACACCGGTGTTCGCAGGTCGAACACCCGATTGCGGGTGTGCAACGCACGAACACCGGTGTCGTGCGGAACCGGAACCCCTACGCGCCGAGCAACCGCTGCGCGAGGTACCCCTGCAGCTGGTCGAGCGAGACGCGCTCCTGGCCCATGGTGTCGCGCTCGCGCACCGTGACGGCCTTGTCCTCGAGCGTGTCGAAGTCGACCGTGATGCAGAACGGCGTGCCGATCTCGTCGTGGCGACGGTAGCGACGGCCGATCGCGCCGGCGTCGTCGAAGTCCACGTTCCAGTTCTTGCGCAGGTCGTCGGCCAGGCCGCGGGCGACGGGCGAGAGCTGCTCGTTGCGCGACAGCGGCAGGACGGCGGCCTTCACCGGGGCCAGGCGCGGGTCGAGGCGCAGGACGGTGCGCTTGTCGACGCCGCCCTTCGCGTTGGGCGCTTCGTCCTCGTGGTAGGAGTCGAGCAGGAACGCCATGAGCGCACGGGTCAGGCCGAACGACGGCTCGATGACGTACGGCACGTACTTCTCGTTGGCGGCCTGGTCGAAGAACCGGAGGTCCTGACCGGACGACTCGATGTGGTTGTTCAGGTCGAAGTCGGTGCGGTTCGCGACGCCCATCAGCTCGCCCCACTCCGAGCCGGTGAAGCCGAAGCGGTACTCGATGTCGGCGGTGGCGTCGGAGTAGTGCGCCCGCTCGCCGTCCGGCACGTCGAAGCGACGCAGGTTCTCGGGGTCGATGCCGAGGTCGGTGTAGAACGCGACCGAGTCGGCGATCCACTGCTCGTAGTGCTCCCCCGCCTCGGCCGGCGGCACGAAGTACTCGATCTCCATCTGCTCGAACTCCCGCGTGCGGAAGATGAAGTTGCCGGGCGTGATCTCGTTGCGGAACGCCTTGCCGACCTGGCCGATGCCGAACGGGGGCTTCATGCGGCTGGTCGTGACGACCTGCGCGAAGTCGACGAAGATGCCCTGGGCGGTCTCGGGGCGCAGGAAGTTCAGGCCCTCTTCGGACTCGACCGGGCCGAGGTAGGTCTTGAGCATCCCGGAGAACTCGCGGGGCTCGGTCCACTCGCCGCGGGTGCCGCAGTTCGGGCAGGCGATCTCGGCCATGCGGCCCTCGGGGTCGCGGCCCTTCTTGGCGACGAACGCCTCGATCAGGTGGTCCTCGCGGAACCGGTGGTGGCAGTGCAGGCACTCCACCAGCGGGTCGGTGAAGGTCGCGACGTGGCCGGAGGCCTCCCACACCTTGCGGGGCAGGATCACCGCGGAGTCGAGGCCGACCATGTCCCCGCGGCCGCGGACGAACCGCTGCCACCACTGGCGCTTGATGTTCTCCTTGAGCTCCACACCGAGGGGCCCGTAGTCCCACGCGGAGCGGGAGCCTCCGTAGATCTCACCCGACTGGAAGACGAAGCCGCGGCGCTTGGCCAGGGCGATGACGCTGTCGAGACGGGAGGGCTGTGCCAAAGGGTGCTCCAGAGGTCGCCGAGCTGGGTGCTCGGTGCGGAAACGGTCCGGGCAAGACTACCGGCGATCGTCGGCCGGGAGGCCCGCCCCGCGTCCGCCCGCCGCGCTCACCTGGCCGACGTGGTCGGCCCCACCCCGCCGAGCGCGGCCGCGACGTCGGTCACGTCCGACTCGTCGTTCCACAGGTGGAACGCGATGCGCAGCCGACCGGCACGCCCCGAGGCGGTGAGCCCGGCGGCGGTGAGGGCCCGCAGGGCCGAACCGTCGACGTCCGCGAACGTCACGATCGCCTGCCCGTCGCCCTGCCCGTCGCCCTGCCGAGGCGACCCGAGGGCGTCGCACAGCCGATCCGCGAGACCGGTGGCGTGCCTCCAGACCGCATGCTGGTCGAGCGCGACCGCGTGCTCGAGCGCGGCCACGGCGCCGGGCCACGCCTGCCAGGCCGGGGAGACGTCGAAGCGGCGGGCGTCGTCGGCCAGGTGCATGGCGGGTCCGTAGCAGGAGGACCAGACGTCCGCTCCCGCGTACCAGCCGGCCTGCACCGGGCGGAGCCGACCGAGGGCGGTGTCGGAGAGCGTCATGAAGGCGACGCCGCGCGGTGCGCAGAGCCACTTGTAGGTGTGCGTGAGCGTCACGTCGAACGGTGCGGCGTCGACGGGCAGGACGCCGGCGGCCTGCGTGAGGTCGCAGAGGGTCAGGGCACCGACGCGTCGCGCGGCGGCGACGACCGGGTCGGGGTCCGTGACCACACCGGTGGCGGACTGCACCGCGGACCACGCGACCAGGGCCGTGTCGGGTCCGACCGAAGCGGCGAGCCGGTCCAGCGGGACGCTCCGGACCCGGATGCCGCGGTGCGCCTGCGCGAGGAACGGGAAGACGACCGAGCTGAAGTCACCGTCGGGGACGACCACCTCGGCACCGTCCGGCAGCGCGTCGGCGACCACGGCGGCCATCACCGAGGTCTGCGAACCGGTCGCGACACGCTCCGCGGGGACGCCGACCAGCGCGGCGAAGAGCGTGCGGCCTTCCTCGACCAGGGCCCCGTACCGGGCCGGGGAGGTCTCCGCACGGGACCACGCGTCGAGGTCGGCTCGCTGGGCGGCGAGGGTGCCGCGGGTCGGCAGGCCAGCGGTGCACGCCGCCAGGTAGCCACGGCCGGCCGGGAAGGAGTCCATGCGGACAGCGTCCCGGTTCCCGCCCCATCACACCAGGGCCGGTTCGTTGTGCCACCGATAACATGGCGTGATGGACGAGATCGATCCCCAGCTGCTCCGGGTCCTGCGCGCCGTGGCCGACGGCGGCTCGATCACCCGCGCCGCCGCCGCGATCGGGTCGAGCCAGCCCGCCGTCAGCCAGCTGGTGGCCCGGGCCGAGCAGCGCCTCGGGCACGCGCTGGTGCTTCGGGGCGGACGCGGGGCCACGCTCACCCACGCCGGCCAGGTGCTCGCGGACCACGCCCTGCACGTGCAGGCCGCACTCACCGCCGCGCGCGAGGACCTGGACGCCGTCGGCGGGCTCAGCCGCGGTCGGGTGCGCCTCGCCGGGTTCCCGAGCGCGTCCTCGGCGCTCGTGCCCGCCGTGCTCGCCCGGCTGGCGGCGACGGCACCGGGCGTGACGACCTCGTACGTCGAGGTCGAACCGCCCGAGGCGCTCGACCTGCTGCGCGGCGGTGCGGTCGACGTCGCCCTGACCTTCACCTACGTCGGCGACGAGGTCGGGTCCGCCCCGGACCCCGGGCTCGTCACGCGGGCACTCGGGCGGGATCCGCTCGCCCTGGTGACGCCGGTCGAGCCGGGAGGCGCGGAACGACTCCGCCCCGTCGGCTCCACCGTCGTGGACCTCGCGTCCCACCACGACGCCCGGTGGATCGGGGGCTGCCCGCGCTGCCGAGGCCACCTGCTCGCCTCGTGTGCGAGCGCGGGGTTCACGCCGGACATCGTGCTCGAGACGGACAACGCGGCCGCGGTGGTGGGACTCGTCGCCGCGGGGCTCGGGGTGGCGCTGCTCCCCCGGCTGGCACTCGCGACGACGGTCATCCCCGCCGGTGTCGCGATCGATCCGGTGGACGACGACCTGGCCCGACGCGTCGAGGTCGTCGTGGCGCGCGGGGCCGAGCGGGTCCCCAGCGTGCTGGCCGCGCTGGACGCCGTGCGGTCGGCGGCGCACCTGCTCGACGGGGCGCTGCCGGGCTGAGGTGTGGCGCGCAGCCGAGTCTCGGCTGCGCGGACAGGCTGG
>NZ_KB714610.1:147290-191522 GCF_000349565.1 Curtobacterium flaccumfaciens UCD-AKU | reverse complement strand
GAGTCTCGGCTGCGCGGACATTCCGCGCCGCTCAGACGGCGCAGCCTGTCCGCGGATCCGAGACTCGGCCCCGGCCCGGCGTCCGCCTCGGCTCGGACTACGCCGTCGGCGCGTCGACCGCACCGCCGTAGCGACGGTCGCGGCTGGCGTACTCCTCGATCGCACCCCACAGGTCGGTGCGGCGGAAGTCCGGCCAGAGCCGGTCGAGGAACACCATCTCGGCGTAGGCGGACTGCCAGAGCAGGAAGTTGCTCGTGCGCTGCTCGCCGGAGCTCCGGAGGAACAGGTCGACGTCGGGCATCTCGGGCACGTAGAGCCGCTTCGCCAGGGCCTTCTCGGTGACCTGGCTCGGCTTCAGGCGCCCGGCGGCGACGTCCTCGGCCATGCCCCGCACCGCGTCGACGATCTCGTTCCGGCCGCCGTAGTTCACGCACATCGTCAGCGTCAGGACGTCGTTGCCCGCGGTCATCCGCTCGGCGGTCTCGAGCTCGTCGATGACGCTCCGCCACAGTCGCGGACGCCGACCGGCCCACCGCACCTTGACGCCCCACTGGTGCAGTTGGTCGCGGCGCCGACGGATGACGTCGCGGTTGAAGCCCATCAAGAACCGGACCTCTTCCGGGGAGCGCTTCCAGTTCTCCGTCGAGAACGCGTACGCCGACACGTGCCCGACGCCGATCTGGATGGCGCCCGCGACGACGTCGAGCAACGACGCCTCGCCCGCCTTGTGCCCCTCGATCCGGGTCAGACCGCGGCCGTTCGCCCACCGGCCGTTGCCGTCCATGACGATCGCCACGTGCTCCGGCACGAACCGGGCCGGGATCGCCGGGGGCGTCTCGCCGGTCCAGTCGATCGGGCGGAACGGTTCGACGTCGTCGGGGCGGCGGGGGCTCATGCGGTGGGGGCTCCTTCGACAGCGGGATCGAGGTCGGGCACGGCGGGTGCCGGGGTCGAGGCCACCGCACGCGCTGTCGCCTCGGGTCCGCCGTGGGTCTGGGGCACGGGCATCGGGTGCTCGGAGCGGTCGACGTGCGGCAGGGACCGGAGCGATCGTTCCAGGTGCCACTGGGCGTAGGCCGCGACCACGCCGGAGGCCCGCGAACGCGTCCGCTCGTCGGTGGCGTCCACCGTCGCCCAGTCACCCGCCAGCAGGGAGCCGAGCACACCGAGCGTCGCCGGGTCGAGCCGAGGGGTCCCCGGGGGCGCCGCGCGGTCGGCGACGACACCACCGAGCTGCACCACGAAGGCCGAGTGCGGGCCGGGCTCCCCCGTCACCGCACAGTCGCTGAACGAGGGGGCCCACCCCGCGATGCTCATCGCGCGCAGCAGGTACGAGTCGAGGGTCGCGCTGGACTGGTGTTCGCCGCGGGACAACGAGCGGAGCGCCCCGACGAGCAACAGGTACTGCTGCAGCCCGGCGTCGGCCTCGCTCAGTCGGTCGGCGGTCTCGACCATGGCGCTGGCCGCCGTGTACGCGCCGTAGTCGGCGACGATCTGGGCCCCGTACGCACCGAGGGACTCCGCCTGGGTGACGATGTCGAGCGACCGGCCCTCGTAGAACTGGGCGTCCACGACCATGAACGGCTCGAGCCGGCTGCCGAACTTCGACGCCGTCCGCCGCACGCCCTTGGCCACCGCGCGGATCTTGCCGTGCTGCCGCGAGAGCATCGTGACGATGCGGTCGGCTTCACCGAGCTTGTGGGTGCGCAACACGACGCACTCGTCCCGGTACAGCGGCATGACCCCAGTATCCCCCGCCCCGCCGACAGCCGCGTGCGGTGCCGGGCTGGGCGTTGCGACAAGACGCCGTCGTCTTCGCCGGACGCCGCGCACTCGTCGAGACGCCGCGACTTCCGGAGGCGCCTCGGCAACACGACGGCGTCTTGCGTGAGGCAGTGAACGTGCGCACAGACAGGAGGCGCGGTGCGGGACGGACCCACACCTGGGCCCACACCGGCCGGTACCTGGTCGACGCGCCAGCGGCGATCAGGCCGTGCCCGGTGGGGAGCCTCCTGTCTGGTTGCGTCTCAGGCGGAGACGAGCTCCGGCGCGTCTGCTCCGGCCGCGGCACCCGCGCGCACCGCGCGGTTCACCGCGGACACGATCGCCTTGAGCGACGCCGTCGAGATGTCGGCGTCGATGCCGACGCCCCACAGGCGCACGCCGTCGACGTCGAGCTCGACGTAGGACGCGGCCTTGGCGTCACCGGAGGCGCTCATCGTGTGCTCGGAGTAGTCGTACAGGGTGACCTGGACGCCCTGCTCGGCGAGCACCTTCAGGAACGCGTCGATGGGACCGGTGCCGACGGCCTCGGCCGTGACCGCGCCCTCGTCGACCCGGAGAGCCACGGACAGCGAGGTCGTGCCCTCGAAGTCGCTCGACGTCGCCGTCTTGGTGAGCTCGTAGCGGCCCCACTTCTCGTCGTCGATCGACGCGGGCAGGTACTCGTCCTGGAACACGTCCCAGATGCGCTGCGACGAGAACTCGCCACCCTCGGTGTCGGTGTGCCGCTGGACGACGCCGGAGAACTCGATCTGCAGCTTGCGGGGCAGGTCGAGGGCGTGGTCGGTCTTGAGCAGGTACGCCACACCGCCCTTGCCGGACTGCGAGTTGACGCGGATGACGGCCTCGTACGACCGGCCGATGTCCTTCGGGTCGACGGGCAGGTACGGCACCGCCCACGCGATCTCGTCGATGTCCTTGCCCGCGGCGGCGGCCTTCGCCTTCATCGCCTCGAAGCCCTTGTTGATGGCGTCCTGGTGCGAGCCGCTGAACGCCGTGTACACCAGGTCACCCGCCCACGGCTGGCGCTCGGGCACCGGCAGCTGGTTGCAGTACTCGACGGTGCGCTTCACCTGGTCGATGTCGGCGAACGAGATCTCCGGGTCGATGCCCTGCGTGAACAGGTTCATCCCGAGGGCGACCAGGTCCACGTTGCCGGTGCGCTCACCGTTGCCGAACAGGCAGCCCTCGATCCGGTCGGCGCCGGCCAGGTAGCCGAGCTCGGCGGCGGCGACCGCGGTGCCGCGGTCGTTGTGCGGGTGCAGCGACAGGATGACGTCCTGGCGGTGGGCGAGGCGGCGCGACATCCACTCGATCGAGTCCGCGTAGACGTTCGGCGTGGCCATCTCGACGGTGGCGGGCAGGTTGATGATGACCTTGCGCTCGGGCGTCGGCTCGAAGACCTCGAGCACGGCGTTGCAGATCTCCAGCGCGACCTCGAGCTCGGTGCCCGTGTAGGACTCCGGCGAGTACTCGTAGTAGATCGTCGTGTCGTGCTGCAGCGTCGCCTCGGCAGCCTTGCACAGCTTCGCGCCGGTGACCGCGATGTCCACCACGCCCTGCACGTCGGTGCGGAAGACGACCTCGCGCTGGACGATGCTCGTGGAGTTGTACAGGTGGACGATGGCCTGCTTCGCGCCGTCGATCGCTTCGTAGGTGCGCTGGATGAGGTGCTCACGCGCCTGGGTCAGCACCTGGATCGTGACGTCGTCGGGGATCGCGCCCTCGTCGATCAGCGACCGGACGAAGTCGAAGTCGGTCTGCGAGGCGCTCGGGAACCCGACCTCGATCTCCTTGTAGCCCATCCGGACGAGGAGGTCGAACATCGCGCGCTTCCGCTCGGCGTCCATCGGGTCGATGAGGGCCTGGTTGCCGTCACGCAGGTCGACGGCACACCAGCGCGGGGCCTTGTCGATGCGCTTCGTGGGCCACGTGCGGTCCGGCAGCTCGACGGCGATCTGCTCGTGGAAGGGGACGTACTTGTGGATCGGCATCCCGGAGGGCTGCTGCGTGTTCTGCATCGTTCTTCGCTTTCGTCGCGTGTTCGTGAGCCGGTGTGCGTGGGCTCTGGTCAGTGCGGCCACGACGGACTCCGCGACGAGGTGGGCCGGAGTGTCAGGCCTCGTCGCGGCAGCGAAGGAGGAGCAGTGCGGAGTACATCGGGACCCACGGTAGCACCGGAGCAACGGGCAGGCGCAAGCGTGTGACGCAGGACCTCGGCGCGCTCGAGCGGGGATGCAGGCTGGCGTGCCGAGCGGGGTGCCGAGCGGCTCCGAGCGGCCCCGAGAAGCTCCGAGCGGCTCCGAGCGGTCACGACATGCCGCGGGTCGGTCGCCGAGTGGTCACGTTCTGTCGCCCGGACCGCGTCCAGACGACAGTTCGAGACCACTCCGCGGGCGTGAGCGGCGTGGCCGCGCCGTGCAGAGGACGTCGGCGCGACGCCACGACGAGACGGGAGGCCCGGTGCCAGCTGGCACCGGGCCTCCCGTCTCGTCGTGTGGTGCGCCGAGGGCGCCGGGTCAGTCGACCGCGAGCGCCTCGGTCGGCGGGACGCGCATCGCGCGGCGCACCGGGGCGATGGTCGCGACGACCGCCAGGACCAGCGCGCCGACCACCACGATGCCGATCGTCAGCGGTGGGAGCACCGGCGACACGGGAGTCCCGAGCGAGCCGAGGAGCGTCTGCCCGCCGACCCAGCCGTACAGGGTGCCGAGCGCGAGACCCGAGACGACGGCCGCGACGACCATCTGCACCGCCTCGGTGACGATCATCCGGCGCACCTGGGCACCGGTCAGGCCGAGCACGCGGAGCAGCCCGAGTTCGCGTCGACGCTGGAGCACCCCGAGTGCCAGGGCGTTCACGACCCCGACGGCGGCGATCACGGCGGAGAACCCGACGATCACGCTGACGACGGCGTTGATCTGCACGAACAGGTCACGCTGCGCCTCGATCATCGCCGGTGTGGCACTCCCCTCGCTCAACGCGCGCATCTGGGTCTCGAGCACGTGCTGCATGATCCCGAGCGCCACCGCGAAGGTGACGAGCAGGGTGACACCGATGACGAGCCCGATGGTCGCCCGCGAGGACCGCCCCGGCGCCCGCATCGCGTTGCGCCCGGCGAGCAGGACCACCGGGTCGTGCGAGCCGATGCGCCCGATGAGCTGCAGCACGGGCGGCATCACGATCGTCGCCCCGACCGCGACCCCGGCGAAGGAGACGAACCCGCCCAGCGCCGCCGGCAGGACCGCGACCGGGGACACCGAGCTGACGGCGAGCCCGAGCGCCATCAGCAGCGCACCGCCGGCCATGAGCACGATCGCCCAGACCTTGCGGGCGGTACCGGACCGGACGTCGTCGTGGCTGGGCTCGACGGACGACGAGAGCGCTTCGAGCGGGGTGACGGTGAGCACGCGACGCGACCCGGAGGCGAAGGCGCCCCAGGTGGCGAGGACGACGGCAACGACCGGCAGGACGAGCTCCCACGGCACGTACGTGTACTCGGTGTCGGGCAGGACACCGTTGCCCCGCAGGACGACGACGAAGAGTGCCGAGAGTGCGGTCCCGACGACGGCACCGATGACCCCGCCGAGCACGCCGACGACCAGACCGGTCCGGGTGATCCGCGCACGGAGCGTGGCTCCGGTCGCCCCGACGAGCCGCTGCAGAGCGATGATCCGGGTCTGCCCGGCGATCAGGGTGGCGCAGGTGTTCGCGGTGACGATCGCGCCGACGTAGAGCGCGATGCCGAGGAACAACCACCCGACCACGGACAGGATCGCCTTGATCGGCCCGAGGTCGGCGACGCCGGCTGCTCGGAGCGCTTCGGTGACGATGCCCGGTGCGATGACCAGGGCGGAACCGAACGTGGTGCCGAGGGCAGCAACCAGGACGGTGGGGGCGAAGGAGCGGACGCCGTTCACGCTGCCGCCTCCATCCCGAGCATCGTGGTGGAGATCGCGCCGGCGTCCATCGCCGGGCGGTCGGCGACGATCCGGCCGTCGGCCAGGAACAGGATGCGGTCGGCGTTCGCGGCGGCCACCGGGTCGTGCGTGACCATGACGACGCTCTGGCCCCATTCCTGCACGGCACCGCGCAGGATCGACAGGACGTCGCGACCCGTGCGGGAGTCGAGGGCACCGGTCGGCTCGTCGGCGACGACCACCGCCGGTCGCGAGGCGAGGGCCCGCGCGATGGCGACGCGCTGCTGCTGCCCGCCGGAGAGCTGGTGCGGCCGGTGGGTCAGCCGGTTGCCGAGTCCGAGCATCTCGACCAGACGGTCGATCCAGGCGGTCTCCTCGCGCGAGGGCTTGTGCCCACCGAGCAGGAACGGCAGCCGGATGTTCTCGCTGACATCGAGCGTCGGGACGAGGTTGAACGACTGGAAGACGAAGCCCAGTCGGCGACGGCGCAGCTCGGTGAGGTCCTTGTCGCCCAGCGCCGTGATGTCGACGCCGTCGATGTGGATCCGGCCGGTGGTCACGGCGTCGAGGCCGGCCGCGACGTGCATGAGCGTCGACTTGCCGGACCCGGACGGCCCCATCACCGCGGTGAACTCCCCCGCGCCGATGTCGACGCT
Source organism: Curtobacterium flaccumfaciens UCD-AKU (assembly GCF_000349565.1). Taxonomy (GTDB): domain Bacteria; phylum Actinomycetota; class Actinomycetes; order Actinomycetales; family Microbacteriaceae; genus Curtobacterium; species Curtobacterium poinsettiae. Next base: position 185,164 of record NZ_KB714610.1, on the reverse strand, counting down.
GACGTCATCGAGCGCGGTGACGCGTCGGGCGGCGTCGCCGTAGTGCTTGGACACGTGGTCGAGGCGGATGATCGGAGCGTGGCTGGTGGTCATGCATCCACGATGGCCGCCGCCGGCCCCGTCACGCGTCGCTCGGACGGCTCCTGTTGATCGTCCGCTCGGCTCGGTTGTCTGTGGAGGGGTCATCCGTCGGGATGACCCGGCGTCACTCGGCCTTGGTGACGAGCCCGTGTTCGTGGGCGAAGACGACGAGACGGACCCGGTCGCGGAGCTCGAGCTTCGTCAGGACCCGCGAGATGTGCGTCTTCACGGTCGCCTCGCTGACGTACTCGTGCTGGGCGATCTCGCTGTTGCTGAAGCCGCGGGCGGCCAGGTCGAAGATCTCGCGCTCACGCGGGGTGAGGTCGGAGAAGGCCGCGGGCACCGCAGCGGCGCGTCCGACCGAGTCGTCGTACCGTCGCAGGAGCTCACGGGTCGCCGAGGCGGCGAACACCGCGGTGCCGGCGTGCACGGTGCGGACCGCGGCGAGCAGGAACTCGGGGTCGGCGTCCTTGAGCACGAACCCGCTCGCTCCGGCACGGATGGCCTTGGCGGCGGCCTCGTCGAAGTCGAACGTCGTCAGCACGAGGACCTTCGCGCCGTCGGTGCCGGACTGCTCGACGATGTGGCCGGTCGCCGTGATGCCGTCCATCACGGGCATCCGGACGTCCATCAGCACCACGTCGGGGCGGGTCCGGCGGACGAGCTCGACCCCCTCGGCCCCGTCGCCGGCCTCGCCGACGAACCGCAGGTCGGGCTGCGAGTCGATGAGCATCCGGATGCCGGTGCGGAAGAGCGCTTGGTCGTCGACGAGGGCGACGCGGATCGCATGATCGTCGGTCGGGGTCGTGGTCATCGGGCGCTGCGCTCCTGCTCGGTGGGGGTGATGCGACCGCGGGGCATCTGCCCACTGGCCGGGACGGTCGGCATCCGGACGGCGACCGCGAAGTCGTCGCCCCGGGCTCCTGCGGTCATCGTGCCACCGGTCATCACGGCGCGCTCGCGCATGCCGACCAGTCCGTGGCCCGTGCCCGGGCCGCGGACGCCGTCGTCGGCTCGGCGGTTCACGACGGCGATCTCGACCGTGTCCGGTCGGTAGGTCAGAGCGGCGTGCACCGGACTGCCCGGCTCGCCGTGCTTGTACGCGTTCGTCAGGCTCTCCTGCACGATCCGGTACACCGCGAGCTGCGTGGTGGTCGGCAACCCGCCGGGGTCGCCCTCGCGCTCCACCCGGACGTCGAGCCCGAGTTGGCGCATCTCGTCGACGAGCCGGTCGATGTCGTCGATCTCGGGCGTCGGCGCGGTCCCCTGCTCGTGCCGGAGCGCGCCGAGGAGTTCACGGACATCACCGAGCGCCCGCCGGGCCGTCGTCGAGATGGTGCTGAGCGCTTGATCGGCGACGGCGGGGTCGGCCTTCAGCGCGTACCGGGCGCCGTCGGACTGCGCGATGACGACCGCGAGCGAGTGGGCGACGATGTCGTGCATGTCGCGGGCGATCCGGACACGCTCCTGCTCGACGGCCACGGCCCGGTCGGCCCGCGCGGCGTCACGCTCGGCGAGCAGCTGGGCTTCGCGGCTCATGCTCGCCGACCGACGGGTCCGGACCACGAGCCCGGCGAGCCAGGGCAACAGGAGCAGGAGCAGGACGACGGCGAAGAACGAGAACGTGACCTGCAGCGACTCCTGCAGCGGGGTCGAGGCGGTCTCGTACGTGAGCCGGTTCTGGTAGTCGTCGAAGCCCAGGTAGGCCGCCGCGGTCACCGAACCGACGATCGCCGACACGAGTCCGGCCAGCCGCACACGACGGCTGCCGTACGCACTCGTCGTGTACATCACGCCGGCGATGAACGCGTTCGAGACGTCCGGCACCTGCAGGGTGACCATCTCGAAGACCGCGAACGCCCACGCCACGGCCAGTGCCAGCCCCGGTGACGACCGACGGAGCGCCAGGGCGGCGGTCATGCCGACGACCGTGATCACCGACAGCGGACCGTCGATGCCGCGCCCGCTGGCGATCAGCACCAGGCCGCCGAGCAGCACGGCGATCACCAGGTCGGTGATGACCTGCGCACGGAGCATCGGACGGAACACCCGTCCACGGTACGGCGGACCGCTCACCAGCGCGTCCCTCGCCCGGATGACCCGGGCTGCAGGGGTCCGACGATCAGAAGCCGAGGCGTCCGAGCTGCTTCGGGTCACGCTGCCACTCCTTGGCCACCTTCACGCGGATGTTCAGGTAGACGTGCCGGCCGCCGAGCAGCGACTCGATCTCGACGCGGGCCCGCGAGCCGACGTCCTTGAGACGCTCGCCCTTGTGCCCGATGACGATCGCCTTCTGGCTGTCGCGCTCGACGAACAGGTTCGCGAAGATGCGCAGTGGCCCGTCGGCGTCGTCGTCCTCGTCGGGTTCGACGATGTCCTCGATGACGACGGCCAGCGAGTGCGGCAGCTCGTCACGGACACCTTCGAGCGCCGCCTCACGGATGAGTTCGCCGATGCGCTCCTCGTCGGTCTCCTCGGTCACCGCACTCGAGTCGTAGAGCTGCGGGGACTCGGGCAAGAGGCTCGTGACGACGCCCAGCAGGTCTTCGAGCTGCATGCCCCGTGTGCCCGAGGTCGGCACCACGGCGTCCCAGTCGCGGAGCTTCGAGACGGCCAGCAGCTGCTCGCCGACGCGGTCCTTCGAGGTGCTGTCGATCTTGGTGACGATCGCGATCTTCTTGGCGCGCGGGTACTGGTCGAGCGTGTCGTTGATGAACCGGTCGCCGGGACCGACGGGTTCGTTCGCCGGCACGCAGAACCCGATCACGTCGACGTCGCCCAGCGTGGACTGGACGAGGTCGTTCAGCCGTTCGCCGAGCAGCGTGCGCGGACGGTGCACGCCCGGCGTGTCCACGATGATGACCTGCCCGTCGGGCCGGTGCACGATCCCGCGGATGGCACTCCTGGTGGTCTGCGGCTTCGACGACGTGATCGCGACCTTCTCGCCCACCAGGGCGTTGGTCAGCGTCGACTTGCCGACGTTCGGACGGCCGACGAACGAGACGAAGCCCGCGCGGTAGGGCTTGTCCGAGCCGGCTGGGGTGGTGTCGGGGTCGGTCATGCGTGCGTGGTTCCCGTCGTGGTGGTTTCGGCGTCGTCGAAGGCGTCCTCGACGTCGGCCAGGGCATGGGTGCGCTCGGCGAGCACGGTGATCAGGTGGCGGCGCTTGCCCTCGACACGGTCGGCGGTCAGGACGACGCCGGACACGGTGACGGTCTCGCCGGACACGGCAAGGTGTCCGAGCTCCTTGGTGAGCAGCCCACCGGCGGTGTCGACGTCGTCGTCGTCGAGCTCGATGCCGAACAGGTCGCCGAGCTCGTCGACCGGCAGTCGTGCGGAGATCCGCCACACACCCGGCTCGACCTCGGTGCGGTCGACGACGGCGCGGTCGTACTCGTCGGAGATGTCGCCGACGAGCTCCTCGATGAGGTCCTCCATGGTCACGAGTCCGGCGACTCCGCCGTACTCATCGACCACCAGCACCAGGTGGTTCTTGGCGAGCTGCATGTGCCGCAGGGTGTCGTCGGCGTGCTTCGACTCCGGCACGAACTCGGCGGGGCGGAGCAGCCGGCTGACCCGCTCGCCACGGGACGCGGGCCGCTCGTACAGCGACCGCGCGACGTCGCGGAGGTACAGGACACCGCGCACGTCGTCGCTGTCCTTGCCCGTGACCGGCATGCGGGAGACACCGGCGGCGAGGAACTGCTCCATGGCCACACCGAGGGTGTCCGCGCCGTCGACGGTGAGCATGTCCGTCCGCGGCACCATGACCTCACGCACCAGGGTGTCGCTGAACTCGAACACCGAGTGGATGAGCTCGCGGTCCTCGTCCTCGAGCACGTTGCTCTCGGTGGCCTCGTCGACCAGGGAGAGCAGCTGTTCCTCGCTCGACACCGTGGACGCGCTCCGGCCGCGGCCGGGGGTGACCCGGTCGCCGATGTGGACGAGCAGCCCGGCGAGCGGTCCGAGCACGATGCGCACCCCGCGGACGATGCCGCCGGTGGCACCGATGAGTCGCTCGGCGTGGGCCCGCCCGACACTCCGCGGGCTCGACCCGACCAGCACGAACGACACCGCGGTCATGATCGCGGCGGAGACGACGAGCGCCACCCACCAGCTGTCGAAGGCACGCACCAGGGCGATCGTGACGAGCACAGCGGCGGCCGTCTCGGCCAGCACCCGGAAGAAGTTCAGCGCGTTCACGTGCGCGCCGACGTCGTCCGCGATCGCCTCGATCGACCGACGGCGCTTGTTGCCCCTGGCGATCTCCTCGAGGTCGGCTCGGGACACCACGGAGAGCGCGGCGTCGCTCGCGGCGAGGAGCCCGCCGAGCACGACGAGCCCCAGCGCCACCGCGAGGAGTCCGGCGACGACGACCATCGGCTACCGCCCTCGGTGCTGGGCGGCGAACGCGGTCAGGATCTCGCCCTGGATGCCGAACATCTCGGCTTTCTCGTCGGGTTCGGCGTGGTCGAAGCCGAGCAGGTGCAGGATGCCGTGGCAGGTGAGCAGGAGCATCTCGTCGGTGCTCGAGTGCCCGGCGGTCTTCGCCTGCTCCTCGGCCACCTGCGGGCAGAGCACGATGTCGCCGAGCAGTCCGGCCGGCGTCGGGTCGTCCTCGGTGCCGGGCCGCAGTTCGTCCATCGGGAAGCTCAGGACATCCGTCGGGCCGGGCTCGTCCATCCACCGCACGTGCAACTGCTCCATCGCGCCCTCGTCGACCAGCACGATCGCGAGCTCCGCGTCGGCGTGGACGTGCATGGCGTCCAGGGCGAACGCGGCGAGCCGCTGGATCGCGGCCTCGTCCACCTCGACGCCGGACTCGTTGTTGAGCTCGATGCTCACCGGTTGCCTCCTCGGGCGTCGTTCTGGGGGTACGGGGGCCGTGCACGGTCCTGCGGCGGGCGCCCACGACGCTCGGCGCGGTTGGCGCCGTCGGGGTTGCCGACCGGAGCGGTTCCGCGGCCGCCGGGGCGCTGGCCGGCCTGCTCGGCGAGGCGCTCTTCGTCGTAGACCGTGTAGGCGTCGACGATCCGACCGACGAGGGTGTGGCGGACCACGTCCTCGCTGCCGAGACGGGCGAAGTGGATGTCATCGACCTGGTCGAGGATGCGGGTCACGAGCCGGAGACCGGACACGTTGCCCGGCAGGTCGACCTGGGTGATGTCACCCGTGATGACCATCTTCGAACCGAACCCGAGACGGGTCAGGAACATCTTCATCTGCTCGGGCGTGGTGTTCTGCGCCTCGTCGAGCACGACGAACGAGTCGTTCAGGGTCCGACCACGCATGTACGCCAGCGGGGCGACCTCGACGGTGCCGGCCGCCAGGAGCTTCGGGACGAGCTCCGGGTCCATCATCTCGTTCAGGGCGTCGTAGAGCGGCCGCAGGTAGGGGTCGATCTTGTCGGTGAGCGTGCCCGGCAGGAAGCCGAGCCGCTCGCCGGCCTCGACCGCGGGACGCGTCAGGATGATCCTGTTGACCTCGCGCCGCTGCAGCGCCTGCACGGCCTTCGCCATCGCCAGGTAGGTCTTGCCGGTCCCGGCCGGGCCGATGCCGAACGTGATCGTGTGCTCGTCGATGGCGTCGACGTAGGCACGCTGCCCGTCGGTCTTCGGCCGGACGGACTTGCCGCGGCTCGAGACGATGGGGGTGCCGAAGGTGTCGGACGGCTTGCGGTCGTCGTCGAGGATCCGTGCGGACATCGGGATGTCGGACGGGCCGATCTCCTGCCCGCGCTTGACCATGCCGACGAGCTCGTCGACGAGCGCCTTCGCGCGGGCGACGTCGCGTTCGGGGCCGGTCAGCGTGACCTCGTTGCCACGGACGACCACCCGGACACCCGGGTACTGGCGCTCGACGGTCTTGAGCAGTCGGTCCTGGGGGCCGAGCAGCTGCACCATGGCGATGCCGTCGACCTGGAGCGAGACGGAGACGGGCTGTTCGTCGGCGGCGGTGGGCTGTGCTGGTTCGTTATCCGGCAAGGGTGCCTTCCTGCAGTTCACCTGCGAGTACGTGCGCGTGCACGTGGAACACGGTCTGACCGGCGGCTTCGCCGGTGTTGAAGACGAGTCGGAACTGGCCGTCGGCGCGCTCGTCGGCGATGCGCTGCGCCGTGGCGACCACGTGGGCCAGGAGGTCGGGGTCCCCCGCGGCGAGCTCCGCGACGTTCGCGTACTGCTCCGTCTTGGGCACGACGAGCACGTGGACGGGGGCCTTGGGCGCGATGTCCTCGATCGCGATGACACGGTCGTCCTCGGCGACGATGGTCGCCGGGATCTCGCGCGCGATGATCTTGGAGAAGACGCTGGGCGTGCTGGTGCTCATGGCTCCATCGTAGGACGCGTCCGACGGCGGGGTCCGGCTCACCAGTGACCCAGTCGCGCCTGCAGGACAGCGAGTGCCGCCGGTCCTGCGGTGGAGGTGCGGAGCACGCTGTCGCCGAGTCGGACACGCACCGCACCGGCGGCCTCGAGCCGGTCGAGCTCGGCACCGTCGATGCCGCCTTCGGGTCCGACGACGAGCGCGATGTCCTCGGCGTCCGTCGGTGGTTCCCAGGTGGCGAGCCGCACGGTCGCGGTGGGGTCGAGCACGACGAGTGCGGTCCCTGCTCCGAGAGCCGACACGAGCTGGCCCGTCGTCGCGAGCGGTGCCACCACAGGGACGCGCGGACGGATCGCCTGCTTCGCCGCCTCGTGCGCGATGGCGGCCCACCGCGCACGACCCTTCTCGACCTTCGCGCCGCCCCACCGGGAGACACTGCGCGCAGCCGACCACGGCACCACCCGGTCGACACCGATCTCGGTCGCCGCCTGCACGGCCATCTCGTCGCGGCCGCCCTTCGCCAGTGCCTGCACCAGCGTCAGCGACGGACGCGGTGCGTCCTGGTGCTCGAGGGTCTCGACCGCGAGCTCCAGCGTGTCCTTGCCGAGTGCCGTGACCGGCCCGGACACCACGGTGCCCCGACCGTCGGCGATCCGCAGGACCTCGCCGACCCGCACCCGCGCGACGGAGACCGCGTGCCGGCCCTCGGCACCGTCGAGCGACACCGTGTCGCCGACGACGACGTCGAGCGAGTCGACGAGGTACAGCGACGCCATCAGTGGTTGAAGAACCGGTCGCGGAGCTTGCCGAACATGCCCTGCTGGAACCGGGCGAGTTGCGGAGCCGTCGTCTTGTGCGACTTCGCGAGCTGCTCGACCAGCTGCCGTTCCTTGTGGGACAGCTTGGTCGGGGTGACGACCTGCACGCCGACCCGCAGGTCGCCGCGCCCGTTCCCGCGCAGCTTCGTGATGCCGCGGTCCTTGATGACGAGGACGTCGGCGCTCTGCACACCGGGTCGGATCTCGAGCTCGACCGGACCGTCGAGGCCGTCGATGGTGGTGGTCGTGCCGAGGACGGCGTCGGTCATGCCGACCTCGAGCGTGGCCAGCAGGTCGTCACCGTCGCGGCTGAAGACGTCGTCGTGGCGCACGCGGATCTCGAGGTACAGGTCACCGGACGGGCCACCGGCCGGACCGACCTCGCCCTGGCCCGGCATCTGCAGCCGCAGTCCGGAGTCGACGCCGGCGGGGACGTCCACCGGCACGGTGCGACGGGCGCGGACGCGGCCCTGGCCCTGGCAGGTCGGGCAGGGGCTCGGGATGACGGTGCCGTACCCGCGGCAGGTGCCGCACGGGGCGCTCGTCACGACGTTGCCGAGGAGCGACCGGACCTGGCGCTGGATGTGCCCGGAACCGCCGCAGATGTCGCACGTGCGCGGGCTGGTGCCCGGTGCGCAGCAGGAGCCGTGGCAGGTCTCGCACAGCACGGCCGTGTCGACCTCGACGTCCTTGTGGGTGCCGAAGACGACCTCGTCGAGGTCGACCTCGATGCGGAGCAGGGCGTCCTGCCCCCGTTCGGCACGGCTGCGCGGGCCGGAGCCACGTCCGCCGCCACCGCCACCACCGAAGAAGGCGTCGAAGATGTCGCTGAAGCCGCCAGCACCGCCTCCGAAGGGGCTGTCGGCCTGCGGTCCGGCGTCGTACCGGCGTCGCTGCTCGGGGTCGCTCAGCACGTCGTACGCGTGCGTCACGTCCTTGAAGCGCTCGGCGGCGTCGGGTGCCGGGTTCACGTCCGGGTGGAGCTCACGCGCCAGGCGGCGGTAGGCCTTCTTGATGTCGGCATCGGAGGCGTCTCGCTGGACGCCGAGGACGTCGTAGTGGTCTGCCACGTATCCCTCAGTCGGTTGGGTTCGGTCGGTTGGTCAATGTTCGCCCAGGAGTTTGGACAGGTACCGGGCGACGGCCCGGACGGCCGCCATGTTCGTGCCGTAGTCCATCCGGGTCGGTCCGAGGACGCCCAGTCGGGCCACCTCGCCACCGGCCAGGTAGCCGCCGGCGACGATGCTCGTGGCGTCGAGCCCGTACTCGGCGTTCTCGACGCCGATGCTGGCCGCCACCGCGATGTCGTCCACCTGCATCTCCCCGAACAAGCGGAGCAGGGTGACTTGTTCCTCGATCGCTTCGAGCACGGGGAAGAGGCCGCCGGAGAAGTCCTGCTCGCTCTTCGCCAGGTTCGCCGCACCGGCCATCAGCAGGCGGTCCTGCCGGTTCGCAGCGACCTGCTCGATGAGCGTGGCGACGACGACCCCGCCGAGCGTCTGGGCGTCGGGGCGGAGCTGCTGCGGCACGGCCCGGAGTGCGGTCGGGACGTCCTGCAGCAGGAGCCCCACCGTCGCGCCGTTCACCACGGTGCGGAGTTCGCCGAGCGAGTCCTCGTCGAGCGCGACGTCGGTCTCGACCACGCGCTGCTCGACCCGGGCGGTGTCGGTGATGAGCACCACCATCAGGCGGGCGTCACCGAGCCGCACCAGCTCGACGTGCTGCACGCGGGCGCGCACCATCGACGGGTACTGCACCAGGGCGACCTGGTTCGTGAGCTGGCTGAGCAGCCGGACGGTGCGCCCGAGGACTTCGTCGAGGTCGTTCGGGGCGCCGAGGAAGGTCTCGATGGCGTGCCGCTGCGCGCTGGAGAGCGGACGGGCACCGGCGAGGTGGTCCACGAAGAGGCGGTAGCCCTTGTCGGTCGGTACGCGACCGGACGAGGTGTGCGGGGCCGCGATGAGCTGTTCGTCCTCGAGCAGGGCCATGTCGTTGCGGATCGTCGCGGCGCTGACCCCGAAGGCGTGCCGCTCGACGATGGTCTTCGACCCGACGGGTTCACGCGACGCCACGTAGTCGCGCACGATGGCCTTGAGGACCTCGAGGCTGCGTTCACTGACCACGAGCGTCTCCTTCCCGATCGACCTGGCACTCGGACGTGTCGACTGCTGATCCTACGCCCGACCGCTGACGGCCCGGGACTTCCGGGCGGTCGGCCGATACGCTTCCGCCATGACCTACGGACAGCAGCCCGGCGGCCCTTCCGACCAGCAGCCCGGCGGGCCGCAGCAGCCCGGCGGGCCCCAGCAGCCCAGTGGCCCCCAGCAGCCCGGGGGCCAGTACGGCCCCGGCCCCGGCGGGCCGCAGCAGCCCGGCGGCCCCCAGTACCCCGGCGGGCCCCAGTACCCCTCCGGGTACACCCCGCCCCAGCCGATGAGCCCCGAGGACCAGCGCCTCTGGGCGACGCTGACACACATCGGCGGCATCTTCTTCACCGTGGTCGCACCGCTGGTGGCCTACCTGGTCCTGCGCGACCGCGGCGGCTTCATCCGCGAGCACACCCGGGTCGCCCTGAACTTCCACATCACGATGGCGATCGCCTACGTGGTCGGTTCCCTCACCTCGGTGTTCGGGGTCGGGCTCCTGATCATCTTCGCCGCGGGCATCGTGTCGCTGATCTTCAGCATCATGGCCGCGATCGCCGCGAACCAGGGCCAGTTCTACCGCTACCCGCTCTCGATCGAGTTCATCAAGCAGTAAGCGGCACGCACTCGGCAGCAAGCAGTGCGAACGCCGCTCAGTCGAGCAGCTCCCGCACCACCGCGTCGGCGAGCAGCCGCCCCTGCAGGGTCAGGTCGATGCGTCCCCGCACCGCGGCCGACCCGTCCACGAGCCCGCGTGCGATGAGGCCGGCGACCCGGCCACGGGCCTCCTGGCGGATCTCGCTCGTGGCGAGCTCCCCGCGGACCCGCGCGGCGAGCAGCAGGCGCTCGACGTACCGCGTCTCGTCGTCGATGGTCTCGCGGCCGGCGGCCGGCGACTCCCCCGACAGCACCCGGTTCGCGTAGGCGGCCGGGTGCTTGACGTTCCACCAGCGGGTACCGGCGACGGCGGAGTGCGCACCGGGGCCGACGCCCCACCAGTCGTGGCCCTTCCAGTAGGACAGGTTGTGGCGACTCGCGTGCCCGTCGCCGCGCGCCCAGTTCGAGACCTCGTACCAGGAGTAGCCGGCGTCGCCGAGCACCTGGTCGGCGAGCTCGTACATGTCGGCGGCCAGGTCGTCGTCGGGGGCGGGGAGCTCACCGCGGGCGACCATGCGGCCCATCGCGGTGCCGTCCTCGACGATGAGCGAGTAGGCCGACACGTGGTCGGGCTCGCACGCGATCGCGGCGTCGAGCGAGGTCCGCCAGTCGGCGAGCGACTCCCCCGGCGTGGAGTAGATCAGGTCGAGCGAGACGTCGAGCCCCTGCTGCTTCGCGAGGTCGACGACGACGGGGACCCGCAGGGGGTCGTGCGTGCGGTCGAGCGTGGCGAGCACGTGCGGCACCGCGGACTGCATCCCGTAGCTGATCCGGTTGAACCCGCCAGCCCGCAGGGTCTCGAGCGACGCCGCGTCGACGGAGTCGGGGTTCGCCTCGGTGGTGACCTCGGCCCCGGGCAGGATGCCCCACGTGTCGTCGATCGCCCGCAGGATCATCGCCAGGTCGGACGCCGGCAGCATGGTCGGGGTCCCGCCGCCGAAGAACACGGTCGACACCGGGCGCCGCGGCACGCCGGAACGGTCGAGCACGGTCGCGGCCCACTCGATCTCGCGCACGGCGTGGCCGGCGTAGTCGTCGCGACGGACGCCGCGGAGCTCGGAGGCCGTGTAGGTGTTGAAGTCGCAGTAGCCACAGCGCACACGGCAGAACGGGACGTGCACGTAGACGCCGAACGGGACGTCACCGGCGGCGGGAGCAGCGCCGGGGCCGGTGGCGGGGCCCGCTGCCGCCCACGGCGTGATCAGGCCGTCCGCGGGTGCTGGATCGGCGATCGGGAGAGCACTCGGCATGGAGTCCATTGTCCGTCATGATGGGAGCCATGGAGCACCATCCCGTCCCCACCACGGTCCTGTGGGACATCGACGGCACCCTCGTGATGAACGCGTCGTCCCCGGGCAACCTCTACCACCTGGCCCTCGAGCGGGCGGTGGGCCGCGACCTCACCCTGCGGGTGGGGCACCAGCACGGCCGGACCGACGCCGGACTCATCGCCGAGCACGTGCGCGCCCACGCGTTCGAGGACACCCTGGTCCCCACGGTCAGTCGGCACCTGCACGACCTGACCGCCGAACGGCACGCCTCCGGCGACCACCGCAGCCCCGTCCCCGGAGCGAAGGCGCTCCTGACCCGGTTCGCCGAGCTCGGGTGGCGCAACGGGCTGCTCACCGGCAACTCGGAGTACCGCGCCCGGGTGAAGCTCACCGGCGCCGGGTTCGACCCCGACGGCTTCGACTGGGAGCACTCGTACTTCGGCGACACCGAGGTCGAGCGGGCGGGGGTCACCCACCGTGCCGCCGCCGACCTGGTCGGCACCCGGGCGGTGATCGTCGGCGACACCCCGCGTGACGGCGAGGCAGCCGACGCCGCCGGCATCCCGTTCCTGGCCGTGGCCACCGGCATCTACGACGTCGACGCGCTCCGGCACACGAACGCCGTGACGGTCGCGCGCGACTGCCAGCAGGACGCGGCGCTCATCGAGGACGCGATCGCCGCGCTCCCGCCGCTGCGCTGAGCAGTGGCCGGACGCGCCCGGCGCGACGGCCACGACCCCCGCGCGTCGCGCCCCGGCGCGACGGCCACGACCCCCGCGCGACAGGCGCGGCCCCGGCGCCTAGTCGCCCCGCAGCGCCGCCAGGTACTTCTCCGCCATGACCTTCTGCTGCCGGCGCACGAACGGCGCGACGAAACGCCACTTCGCGCTCGACGGCTGCGAGAACTGCCGGATCTGCAGCCACACCGAGCCGTCCTGGGTGCGCTCGACGACGAACGACTCCTCGCCGGAGAGCGGATGCCCCTCGAGCGTGCCGTACGCGAAGCCCTTGCGGTCGTGCTCGTCGATGATCGACACGACCCGCACCGGTGCAAGCACGGTCTGCCCGAAGGCGTGGATCGTCAGGGTCGCGCTCGTGCCCGCCGTCAGCAGCGGTGTGCCGTCCGGTGCGAACTTCTCGACCCGGGGCGTCCCGATGGACGCCGGAGCGATCGGCACGCCGTCGTCGTCGAAGGTCACCGGGTTGTACCGGACCTCGTCGTCGTCGGGCTGCTCCTCGACGCGGACCCGCACGCCGCTGCGCTCCTGGATCTGCCACGTCAGTGCCTGCACCACGGCGGTCTCGAACCGCTGGTCGCCGTGTCCGATCCGCGCGCGCGACTCGGCCGGGGTGAAGCCCTCGGGCGGGTAGGTCATGAGGTCCGACGCCTGGGTCGCCCCCACCGCGCCGTACGTCAGGGCGGTCCGGTAGCTCCCGCGGATGCTCATGCCGCCATGCTACTTGGGCGGGCCGCCCCGGATCGAACCGATCCCCTCTCAGCTCAGCCCGACCGGCGCGGCGCCGGTGCGCCCCGAACTGGAGGCCCGACAAGCGCCCGCCACGCGGCTATCGTCAGCAGGTGCCCCACACCACCCCCGCCCGCCCGCGGTCCGTCGACCGCCGGACCGCTGCCCTCGCCGTGCTCACGCTCGTCGCGTTCGGCCTGGCGGCCGCCGCCCGGGTGCTGGTGGACGTGACGACCTCGGCTGCGGCGTCCCCCGCCCGGTACGCCGCCGTCGCACTCGCCCCCGAGGCCTGGACCGGCTTCGACACCGCGAACCTCATCGCCGCCGTCGGGGCCAGCTGTGCCGGCGCCGGGGTGCTGCTGTTCGGTGCCGCTCTGGTGTCCGCGGTGCGTCGTCACCCGGGGCGACGACTACCGCTCGCCCTCGCGGTGGTGACCCTCGCGATGGTGGTCGGCGCCGTGGCCGCCGGGGTCACCTCGGGCCGACAGAGCGACTTCGACGCGGCTGCCCACTGGGCCATCCTGCGGACCGCACTGGCGGGACTGGCCGCGGCGAGCCTCCCGGCCCTCGGCCTGGCCGCCCTGCGGGCCCGCGCCCGCCGCACCGGCTGAACCGGCGCTACTTCTTCTTCTCTTCGACGTCGCCGGAGAGCGCCGCGATGAAGGCTTCCTGCGGGACCTCGACCCGACCGATGGTCTTCATGCGCTTCTTGCCCTCCTTCTGCTTCTCGAGGAGCTTGCGCTTGCGGGTGATGTCACCGCCGTAGCACTTGGCCAGGACGTCCTTGCGCATGGCGCGGATGCTCTCGCGGGCGATGATGCGGGCGCCGATGGCGGCCTGGATCGGCACCTCGAACTGCTGGCGCGGGATGAGCTTGCGCAGCCGCTCGGTCATGAGCGTGCCGTAGGCGTACGCCTTGTCGCGGTGCACGATCGCACTGAACGCGTCGACCTGGTCGCCCTGCAGCAGGATGTCGACCTTGACGAGGTCGGCGGCCTGGTCGCCGGTGGGCTCGTAGTCGAGCGACGCGTACCCCTGGGTCTTGCTCTTCAGCTGGTCGAAGAAGTCGAAGACGATCTCGCCGAGGGGCATCTCGTAGCGGATCTCGACGCGGTCCTCGCCGAGGTACTCCATGCCGAGCAGGGAGCCACGGCGCTGCTGGCAGAGCTCCATGATCGCGCCGACGTAGTCCTTCGGGGCCAGGATCGCGGCGCGGACCATCGGCTCGCGGACCTCGACGATGCGCCCGGTCGGGAACTCCGAGGGGTTCGTGACCTCGGTCACGGCGTTGTCCTCGGTCGTGACCTCGTAGATCACGCTCGGGGCGGTGGTGATGAGGTCGAGGCCGAACTCGCGGGACAGCCGCTCGGTGATGATCTCGAGGTGCAGCAGCCCGAGGAACCCGCAGCGGAACCCGAAGCCGAGCGCGACCGAGGTCTCCGGCTCGTAGACCAGTGCGGCGTCGGAGAGCTTGAGCTTGTCGAGCGCTTCACGGAGCACCGGGTAGTCGCTGCCGTCGATCGGGTACAGGCCCGAGAACACCATCGGCTTCGGGTCGGTGTAGCCGGGCAGCGCCTGGGTCGCCGGCTTCTGCGCGCTGGTGACGGTGTCGCCGACCTTCGACTGGCGGACGTCCTTCACGCCGGTGATCAGGTAGCCGACCTCGCCGACCGACAGGCCCTTGGTGGGCTTCGGCTCCGGGCTCGAGACCCCGATCTCCAGGATCTCGTGCGTCGACTTGGTCGACATCATCTGGACCTTCTCGCGGGGCGAGATGGTGCCGTCGATCATGCGGACGTAGGTGACGACACCGCGGTAGCTGTCGTAGACCGAGTCGAAGATCATCGCGCGGGGCGCGGCCTCGGCGTCGCCGACGGGGGCCGGCACGCGGCGGACCACCAGGTCGAGGAGCTCGGGCACGCCGACGCCCGTCTTGCCGGAGACCCGGAGGACGTCCTCGGGCTTGCCACCGATGAGCTGCGCGAGCTCGGCGGCGTACTTGTCCGGCTCGGCCGCGGGCAGGTCGATCTTGTTGAGGACCGGGATGATCTCGAGGTCGTTCTCGAGCGCCAGGTACAGGTTCGCGAGCGTCTGCGCCTCGATGCCCTGCGCGGCGTCGACGAGCAGGATCGCGCCCTCGCACGCCGCCAGGGACCGCGAGACCTCGTACGAGAAGTCGACGTGCCCGGGGGTGTCGATCATGTTCAACGCGAAGGTCTCACCGTCGAGTTCCCACGGCATGCGGACGGCCTGCGACTTGATCGTGATGCCGCGCTCGCGCTCGATGTCCATGCGGTCGAGGTACTGCGCACGCATCGCGCGGTCCTCGACGATGCCGGTGATCGACAGCATGCGGTCGGCCAGCGTCGACTTGCCGTGGTCGATGTGCGCGATGATGCAGAAGTTGCGGATCGCGTCGGCCGGGGTCGCTGCGGGCTCCAGCGGAGCGGATGCTTGTGGGCTCACGGTTCCTCAGGTGGGTCGGACGGTCGCAACAGTCTCCCACGCTTCACCCGCCCTGGAGGCACGGCGCGCGTCCGCCACGCACGGTGCGCGGTTGATCCGCTTCCGGTGCGCTCTCGCGTCGGCGTGCCGGACCCCGCACGGTGCGAGGTCGGCGGGTCCGTGCGCCGTTGACCGCCCGGTGACCGGATGCTGCTCGGCACGGGGCGAGCATCCTCGCACCAGGTGGAGGACCGCGCACCGTGCGCCGACCTGCCGACCGGCACCGGGCCTCCCCGCCGCGTGAACCGCGTCAGACGGCCGCGTGCGCCGGAGCCGGCAGCGCGCCCAGGCCGCGCCGCAGGTCGTCCGCGGTGGCGGCGAGGCAGACGCGGATCCACCCCTCGCCGGAGCGTCCGAAGGCGCTGCCCGGCGCGACGGCGACCCGTTCACGCTGCAGGAACCCGAGCGCCCACTCGGCGATGTCGCCGTCGGAAGCGTGCGACATGTCGATCCACAGGTAGAACGCCCCGCGCGGGTCGAGGTACCGGATGCCGGCGGCGTCGAGCGTCTCCTTCGCGACCTCGAGGTTCGCGCGGTAGTGCTCCCGGGCGTCGCGCACCGCGGAGTGGTCCCCCACGATCGCCGCGAGGGCCGCGTACTGGTCGGGTTCGGCGACGCAGCTGATCATCGCTTCCTGCGTGGTCCGCATCGTCGCGCCGAGGCCCTTCGGGGTGACGAGGTACCCGACACGGACACCGGTCATCGCGTACGTCTTGCTCAGCGAGAACGCCGAGAACACGCGGTCGTCCTCGTCGAGCGCGGCCAGGCTGACGTGGCGGGTACCGTAGGTGAAGTACTCGTAGACCTCGTCGCTGATCACCCAGAGGTCGTGCCGCTTCGCGAAGGCGAGGAGCGCACGGAGGGTCTCCTCGCCGAACACCGAACCGAGCGGGTTCGAGGGCGAGTTCACGACGAGCACCCGGGTGCGTTCGGTGACGCTGGCCTCGAGGGCCGGCAGGTCGGGCTCGAACCCGTGCTGCGGCTCCAGCCGGTACGGCACCGGGGTCGCCCCGATGATGTGCGCGTTCATCGTGAAGGTCGTGTAGCCGGGGTCCGGCACGAGCACCTCGTCACCCGGGCTCAGGGTCAGCGTCATCGCCTGGAACAGCGCCTGCGTCGCGCCGATCGTCATCCAGATCTGCTCGAGGTCGGCCTCGATCCGGTTCTCACGGCGGAGCTTGTCGCGGACGGCCTCGCGGAGCGGCGCGATCCCGCCGTTCGGGGTGTACCCGGTGCGATCCTCGGTCCACGCACGACGGGCCGCCTCGCCGATGTGCGGCGCCACCGGGACGTCCGGCTCGCCGATCACGAGCATCGTGACGTCGGTGCCGCTCGACTGCAGCAGGGCCGCCTGCTCGAAGACCCTCCGGATGCCGGAGGCGGGCACGGTGTCGATGCGCGGTGCGAGGGAGGGCATGTCCGTCACGCTATCCGCTGCGTGTTGCCACGGCATTTCGGCGCGGTCGGCCGCGGGCTTCCGCCGATCCGGCGGTGTTTCGTGCTTTGGTGGCGGCCCCGCGGCCTGGTAGTGTTGGTGGCTGGCTTCCGCGTTCCCCGCCCACGGGTGGAACGCGATGCGACCAAGGGCCCCTCTACCCTGCGGTCGCGCCCACCCGTACGAGACGAGCAGGAGCAATTCATGGCGAACATCAAGTCGCAGATCAAGCGCATCAAGACCAACCTCAAGGCCACCGAGCGCAACAAGGCGTACAAGTCGGAGCTCAAGACGCACATCCGTCGTGCCAACGACGCCGTCGCCGCCGGTGACAAGGACAAGGCCGTCGCGGCCCTGGCCCTGGCGTCGAAGAAGCTCGACAAGGCCGTGAGCAAGGGTGTCATCCACAAGAACCAGGCCGCGAACCGCAAGTCGGCCATCGCGAAGAAGGTCTCGTCGCTCTGACGCCCTGACCCTTCTGGTCCGAAGGCCCCGCACCGTTGGTGCGGGGCCTTCGTCGTGCGTGGGGCGCTGTGCGCGCTGCGCGCGTGTGGTTCGCTTCGTGAGCAGAAACGGTCGGGTCGCGATGGCGGACCCGACCCCTTCTGCTCACGAAGCGCCGGCTGATCGGCGCGGGAAATCCGGGAGGCGCGACTCGTCTCAGCGGGGCTCGCCGCGTCGGGCGATGGTGCGGACCATGACCTCGAGCGCGTAGTGCGCGTCGCGCGAGCCGCCCTTCACCGCGGTGTCCGCCTCGGCGATGCTGATGATCGCGTTCGCCAACCCGGACTCGCTCCAGCCGGCGACGTCACGCTGTGCGCGCTGCACCTGCCACGGCGCCATGCCGAGCGCCGAGGCCGCCTGCCCGCTCGGGCCCCGGAACGCGCTGACCTTCGCCATCGTGCGGATCTTGCTCGCGAACGCGGCGACGATCGGCACGGGGGCTTCGCCGGTGGCCAGGGCGTGGCGCAGCTCGACGATCGCCGGTGCCGACCGACCCGCGAGCGCGATGTCGGCGACCTTGAACGCGTTCGTCTCGACGCGGCCGCCGTAGTACTTGTCGACGACCTTGTCGGTGATCTCCTCGGCCTCGTCCGCCAGGAGCTGCCGGCACGCCGCGGCCAGTTCGGCGAGGTCGTCGGCGAACGCGGTCACCAGGGTACGGACGGCGGACGGGGCGATCCGGCGTCGTGCGGCCCGGAACTCGGCGTTCACGAAGTCGATGCGGTCGGTCTCGCGCTTGAGCTCGTCGCAGAGCACCTCGACCCCGCCGCCGACGCCGCTGCGGATCGTGTCGAGGAGCTTCTTGCCGCGCATGCCGCCGCCGTGCCGGAGCACCAGGGTGACGTCGTCGGCGGGGGCCTGCAGGTACGAGATCGTCTCGGTGATGAAGGCGTCGGTGCACTTCTCGACGTTGGTCACCTGCACCAGTCGCGGCTCGCCGAACAGCGACGGGCTGGCGAGGGTGGCGAGCAGCCCGGGGGCGTACTGGTCGGCTTCGAGGTCGTGCACCTCGAGCGCGGGGTCCTCGCCCTGCAGCAGGTCCTTCAGCACACCGCGGGCGCGGTCGGCGAGGAACGCTTCGGGCCCGGTGATGAGCACGACGGGCGCCGGACGGATCCCCGACCAGGGCACCTGGTCGATCTTCGCTGCGGCGCGCGCGGGCTTCTTGGCGGCCATGTGGTCCTTCCGGTGGTGCCGGCCCGGACGGTGCCGGGTCGAGTGGTGCACCGTCGATCCTACGGGCGGCCGCCGACGGCGAGCGTTCCGTCCACACCCGCACCTCGTCGGTGCCGGACCGAGCGAGCACGACGGTTCCGCGCTGATCGGTGCGGAGCGGCAGCGTGCCGGCGGCATCGAGCACGCCGAGGGCCGACGCGGTCGGGTGCCCGTACGTGTTGTCCGCACCGACCCCGATCAGCCCGACGCGCGCGGCGAGCCCCCGGTAGAGCTGCGGGTCCTGGTCCGCCGAGCCGTGGTGCGCCACCTTCACGACGTCGATCGGCCCCGCCGGCAGTCCCCCGGAGCTCCGGAGCCGGCGTTGCGACGACTCCCCCAGGTCACCGAGGAAGACCCCGGTCAGACACACGGCGCAGGCACTGCCGTCCGCCGGCCCGGTGACCAGCACGATGCTCGCGTCGTTGCCGGCGTCACGGCTGCCGGCCAGGGGCCAGGCGACCCGCCAGACGAGCGGCCCGAGGGTGCCGGAGACCCGGTCGTCGGCGGACCGGACGTCCACACCCGCGCGCCGCAGGTCGTCGACCACCCGGCCGTCCGACGCGCGTCCGACGGGTCCGACCAGGGCGGTCTCGACCGTGTCCGCCACGGCTCCCACCGCGCCGACGTGGTCGCGGTCGAAGTGCGTCAGGACGAGCAGGTCGATCCGGCTGATCCCGAGCAGGTCCAGGCACGCCAGGAGCCGTTCCTCGTCGTCGCCGGTGTCCACGAGGGCAACGGCGTCGTCGCCGCGGAGCAGCACGGCGTCGCCCTGCCCGACGTCGCACGCGGCCACCGACCAGTCGCCGGGGACGGAGCCGCGCACCACGAGCACCGGGACGGTGACCGCTGCGACACCGACCACGAGCACGGACCCTGCGGCGAGCAGCAACCGGGAGCCGATCCGGCCCCGGACCAGCACGGCCGTCGCGATGCAGCCGCACACCAGCACGGCGGCGGCCACGCCGAGCACTCCGGCCGGCCACGGCGCCGAGGCGTGCGGCAGGGCGGCCGCCCCGTGCGCGATGCCCCCGACGGCAGCAGCGGGCACCCACGCGACGGCCGCGAGCGCCTGGGCACCCGCCGGCCACACCGGTGCGACGGTGCACGCGGCGAGTCCGATCACCGTGACGACCGGCGCGAACGGCTCCGCCAGCAGGTTCGCCGGCACCGCGTAGGTCGGGAGCGCCGCCGACAGTGGGATCGTCACGGGCCAGCACGCCACCTGGGCCGCCACGGGGATCGCCAGTGCGGCGGCGACCGGCGGCCACACACGACGCGCCAGCAGCTCGGTGAGCGGTGGGCCGAGCACCACGATGCCGCTCGTGGCGAGCACGGACAGGGCGAACGCGAACGACCGCGCGAACCAAGGGTCCGCCACGAGCATGCCGATCGCGGCGAGTGCGATGAGCGGCACGCCCCGCACGGGTCTGCCGGCGAGGTGCACGACCAGCACCACGATCGCCATCACCGTCGCCCGGACGATCGAGGGGTCGGGCCGCACCAGGACGACGAACGCCAGGAGCACCACGACGGCCACCGCGGCCCGGAGCCCGCGCGGCAGCCCGCAGGCGCGGCCGAGGACGACCACCAGCCCGACCACCACGGCGCAGTTCGCCCCGGACACCGCCGTCAGGTGCGTCAGCGCCGAGGTCTCCATCGCCGCCTCGGTCCCCGGGTCGAGGCCGGAACGGTCGCCGATCGCCAGCCCCCGCAGCAGTGCCGCCCCCGGCTGCGGCAGGTCGGCCGTGGCCCGGACGAACGCCTGTCGGGCGGTGTCGGTGGCGCCGAGCAGCCCGGTGGCGGGCTCCGATGACGGTGTCCCGCGCAGGAACGCCACGAAGGCGGTCGCCGATCCCGGTTGGTCGGGCTGCACGGCGGCGGACCCGGTGACCCGAGCCCCGGCCGCCAGCACGGCACCGGGTGCGTCACCGTGCAGGTCGGGCACGAGCCGGACCGGCGCGCGGAGCCCGTCGAGCCCGTCGGCACGCACGAGCGTGGCGGTGACGGAGCGGTCCCCCGGCACGAGGTCGCGGGACAGCACCGCCTCGACCTCGACGCGCCCGGCGTCCGGACCGGCGACGAGGGCACGCAGTCCCTCCGGGGCCCGTCGGGAATCCCCCACGGTGACCGACACCGCGAGCAGCGTGGCCAGCGCCCCGGCGACGAGGACCAGCCCGGCGACGCCCCGCACGGCCCCGCCGCAGCGTCGCGTGCGGAGCGCGATGCCGCTCACACCGGTCACGAGCACGGCGACCCCGGCGACCACCGGGGCGACGTGGGGCGCTCCGGTGAGCAGGGCGGTCAGGATCCACACGACGGCGACGGGCGCCGCGACCCGCAGGTCGATCGCGCTCGGTGCGAGCTGCACGCGCGCCTCAGACCCGCACGCGATCGCGCAGCTCGGCGAACCGCACGTCACCGATCCCGCTGACGTCGAGCAGGTCCTCGACCGAGCCGAACCGACCGTGCTCGTCCCGCCAGGCGATGATCCGTCCGGCCAGCCCGGGGCCGATGCCGGGCAGGGTCTCGAGGGCGGCCTGGTCGGCGGTGTTCAGATCGACGACCGACCCCTCGGCCCCGGTCTCGCCAGCCCCGGTGGCGGCGTCGGTGTCGCCTGCTGACCCGGCGGTGCCACCTCCCGTCACCGGTCCGAGCGCCTCGGGCACCTCCTGCTGGCCGACCCGCGGCACGTACAACCGCTCGCCGTCCGTCAGCACCCGGGCCAGGTTCAGGCGGTCGAGGTCGGCGTCGTCCGTCGCCCCACCGGCACGTCGGACGGCGTCACCGACACGACTCGCTGCCGGCAGCTCGACCACACCGCTCCGCCGCACCGCACCGAGCACGTGCACCACGACGCGCCCGGCACCAGGAGCGGACGGAGCAGCACCGGCAGACGCACCGGCAGACGGTGACGGCGCGCCTGACGCCCCACCCGCGCTGGCCGTCGGCGCCCCACGCACGACGACCCCACCGGTTCCCCCGGTCCCCTCGCCGCCACCCGACACCAGCGCCCCGACGAGCACCACGACGACGGCGACCACCACGACCGCCGCCAACACCACGGCTGCCCGTGGTGACAGCGCAAGGCGGGACCACCAGGGTTCGGAGGGCGACGGGGACGACATGCCCCGAACGCTACGGAGCCCGGCCGGTCGGCCGGGCTCCGGAGGTCACACCCGTGGACGGGTGCCGCGAACGCCCCCGCTGTGAGGGACGATGCCAGCGACGGTCGCTACCCCTTGATGGCGATGTTCACGAGCTTCGGAGCCCGGACGATCACCTTCACGATCTCGCGGTCACCGATGTACCGCTGCACGTTCGCCGAGGACCGCGCCAGCTGCTCGAGCTCGTCCGCCTCGATCGACTTCGACACCTCGAACGAGTCACGCACCTTGCCGTTGACCTGCACGACGGCCGTCAGGGTCTCCTGCACGAGCAGCGTCGGGTCGGCCTTCCGCCAGCCGTACGTGGCGACGGTGGCCTCGTAGCCCAGCCGCTCCCACATCTCTTCGCCGGTGTACGGCGCGAAGACGCTCAACGCGAGGGCGATGGTCTCGACGGCCTCACGCACGGCGGGGTCACCGGCGCCGGGGCCGCTGTCGATCGCCTTGCGGGTGACGTTCACCAGGTCCATCAGTCGTGCGATCACGACGTTGAACTTGAACGCCTCCATCATGCCGGGGACGTCGGCGAGGAACCGGTGGGTGACCTGGCGGAGTGCCCGGTCGCCGTCGGCCCACACGGCGTCGCGCGACGACGTGACGTCGAGCGCCAGCCGGTACGCGCGCGCCAGGAACCGTGCCGACGCGGACGGGGAGACGTCCTCCCAGTTGATGTCGTCCTCGGGCGGACCGGCGAAGCCCATCACGAGGCGGATCGCGTCGACGCCGTTCGCGTCGAGCTCGTCACCGAGCGAGACGCCACCCTTCGACTTCGACATCTTCGAGCCGCCGGACAGCACCATGCCCTGGTTGAGGAGCGCCGAGAACGGCTCGGTGAAGTCGAGGTACCCGAGGTCGAACAGGACCTTCGTGACGAAGCGGGCGTAGAGCAGGTGCAGGATCGCGTGCTCGATGCCGCCGATGTACTGGTCGACCGGGGCCCAGCGCCGCGCGGCAGCCGGGTCGAACGCCTGGGTGTCGTCCTGCGCCGACAGGAACCGCAGGAAGTACCACGACGAGTCGACGAAGGTGTCCATCGTGTCGGTGTCGCGGAGGGCCGGGGTGCCGTCGACGGGGTTCGGGACGTTCACCCAGTCGGTCGCGCCGCCGAGGGGCGAGGTGCCCTTCGGCTTGAGGTCGAGGCCCTCGGTGTCGGGCAACACGATCGGCAGCTGGTCCTCGGGCACCGGGTGCTCCGTGCCGTCGGCGCCGTGGATGATCGGGATCGGGGTGCCCCAGAAACGCTGGCGCGAGATGAGCCAGTCGCGCAGGCGGTAGGTCTTGGCGGCACGGCCGGTGCCGCGCTCCTCGAGCAGGGCGATGGCCGCGGTGATGGCGTGCTGCTTCGACATGCCGTCGAGCGGCCCGGAGTTGATCATCCGGCCCTGGCCGGTCAGCGCTTCGCCGGTGGCGACCGGGTCGAGGGTCGGCACGTCGAAGTCGTCGAGCGTCGCACCCTCGGGGATGACCGGGATCGCGCCGGTGACGGCGGCGTTGGTGTCGACGACGACCTTGACGGGCAGGTCGAACGCCCGCGCGAAGTCGAGGTCGCGCTGGTCGTGTGCGGGCACGGCCATCACGGCGCCGTGCCCGTAGTCGGCGAGCACGTAGTCGGCGGCCCAGATCGGCAGGCGCTCCCCCGTCAGCGGGTGGACCGCGGAACGGCCGAGCGGCACACCGGTCTTCGGGCGGTCGGCGTTCTGCCGGTCGATCTCGGACGTCTTCTGTGTCGCCGTCAGGTAGGCGTCGAAGTCGTCACGGACGGAGGACGGCACCGACGGGTCGGCGACCAGCTCAGCCGCCAGGTCGGAGTCCGGTGCGACGACCAGGAACGTGGCCCCGTGGATCGTGTCCGGGCGGGTGGTGAAGACCGTGACGGGCTCGTCACGGCCCTCGATCACGAAGTCGACGTCCGCGCCGACCGAGCGTCCGATCCAGTTGCGCTGCTGCGCGATGACCTTCGCCGGCCACCGCCCCTCGAGCTGGTTCAGGTCGTCGAGCAGCCGGTCGGCGTACTCGGTGATCTTGAAGTACCACTGCGTGAGCTTCTTCTTGACGACGACGGCGCCGGAGCGGTCCGAGGTGCCGTCGGCGAGGACCTGCTCGTTCGCGAGCACGGTCTGGTCCACCGGGTCCCAGTTGACCCAGCTGTCCTTGCGGTAGGCCAGGCCCTTCTCGTACATCTTCAGGAACAGCCACTGGTTCCACTTGTAGTACTCGGGGTCCGAGGTGTGGATCTCGGTGGTCCAGTCGAACGACGGCGCGTAGCGCTTGAAGGACGCCTTCTGCTGCTCGATGTTCGCGTAGGTCCAGTCCTTCGGGTCCACCCCGCGCTTGATCGCCGCGTTCTCGGCGGGCAGCCCGAACGAGTCCCATCCGATCGGGTGCAGCACGTTGAAGCCCTGCTGGCGCCAGTAGCGCGCGACGAAGTCACCGAGCGCCCAGTTCTCGGCGTGCCCCATGTGCAGGTCGCCGGACGGGTACGGGAACATCTCGAGGATGTACTTGCGCGGACGGGTGTCGTCGAGGTCCGTGGTGAAGAGCCCGAGCGCTTCCCAGCGGGGCTGCCACTTCTCCTGGATACGACGGAAGTCGTAGGCGTTCGGGTCCTCGGCGTGCTGGTCGGTGGTCACGGTCGTCAACGATACAAGCCGGGAGGCCCGTCCCGCGTCCGCCCGTCGGCTCACCCGGCGAGCAGGCGTCCGTCCCGCATCCGCAGGGTGCGGTCGACCAGGTCCGGCGCCACCGGGACGTGCGACACGATGACGACCGACCGACCCGCTGCGCGGGCGGTGGTGACGAGGTCGCGGAGCACCGAGTCGCCGAGGTCGGGGTCGACGTCGGCGGTCGGTTCGTCGAGCACCAGCACCGGGAACGCGTGCAGCAGTGCTCGGGCCAGGGCGAGCCGGTGCGCCTGCCCGCCGGACACGAGCACGCCGCGTTCCCCCACCGAGGCGTCGAGCCCACCCCGTCGGACGACCCAGTCCCCCAGGCCGACCCGGTCGAGCACGGCGAGGAGCTCGTCGTCGGTGGCGGTCTCGCGGGCGAAGAGCAGGTTCTGCCGCACCGACTGGTCGAACACGAACGGGTCCTGTTCGATCAGGCCGACACGGGCCCGCACGGCGTCCGGGTGCATCGTCCGCGCCTCGACGCCGTCGAGCGTGTAGGAGCCGTCGTGCTCCACGAACCGGACGAGCGCGTCGACGAGCGTGGACTTGCCGGCGCCGCTCGGCCCCTGCAGGACGACGACCTCGCCGGGGGTGAGCGTGAACGAGACCCCGTCGACCGCCGGCTCGGCGGCCCCGGGCCAGCGGACGGTCAGGTCCTGCACGGCGAGCGTGACCGAGCCCTCGACCACGAGCGACGCCGGGTCGGCGTCCTCGTCGGGCTCGGGGACGATGCCGGCGGGCACCTCGGCGGGCACCACCTGCTCGACCCGGTCGGCGGCAGCACGTACCCGGCGGAGCGTCAGGACGGCGAGCGGGACGGTCCCGACGACCTCGAAGAGCGCGAGCGGCACGAAGACCGCCAGGGCCCAGAGCGGACCGACGAGCGCACCCGACACGACGGCAGGGGCACCGACGGCGAGGATCCCGATCACCGCACCGCCACCGACCAGTCCGACCAGGGCACCGACGAGCGACTCGACCGTGCCGCGGCGCCGGACGGCCCGGGTGACGCCGGCATCGAGCCGGGCGATGTGCGCGAGCCGTTCGTCGAGGGTGCCGTAGGCGGCGAAGACGTCGAGCGTGCGGACGGTGTCGAGCACGAGGTCGGCGACACGACCACGATCGGCGGCGGTCTCGCGGTCCGAGCGCTCGGCGATCGACCGGGTGACGATCGTGCCGATCAGGGCAGCGACCGCCAGCGCGAGGACGAGCACGAGCGCGGCCGGCACCGACACGAGCGCCACGGCGACGACCGACAGCACCGCGACGACCCCGGCGGACACGAGCGGGCCGACGACGCGGATCGGCAGGTCCTGCAGCCGGTCGGTGTCGGTCACCAGGCGCGTCATGAGGTCTCCACGACCGGTGCGGCCGAGCCCGGCGGGCGCGATCGACGCGAGCCGCCGGTACATCTCGGTCCGCACCACGGCCAGTTGCCGGAACGAGGCGTCGTGCCCCGCGAGCCGGTCGACGTAGCGCAGCACGGCGCGCCCCAGCGCGAACGCACGCACCCCGACCATCACGAGCGTCAGGTACAGGATCGGCGGGTGCTCGGCGGCGCGGGCGATCAGGTAGCCACTGGCGGCGAGGAGCGCGACGGCGCAGACGGCGCTGAGCGAGCCGGCGGCGACCGCCTTCGCCCAACCCGACCCGTGCGGCATCGCGAGCCGCAGGACGGAGCCGCCACGGGCCTCCCGGCTCATGCGCGCACCCCCCTGCGGACCGTCACGGATCCGCCGACCGCGATGTCCACGCGGACGTCGGCCGCGGCGACGACCGCCGGTCGGTGGCTGGCGACCACGACGACGGCGCCGCCGGCCGCCAGGCCACGGACGGCAGCGACGACGCGCGCCTCGGCCTCAGCGTCCAGTGCGGACGTCGGCTCGTCGAGCAGCACGAGGGGTGTGGCGGCGCGGCGCGCGCGGTACAGCGCGCGGGCGACGGCGACGCGCTGCGCCTGGCCACCGGACAGTCCGCTGCCACCGGCGCCGACCGGGAGGCCCGGGTCGAGTCCCAGCCCCGCGTCGCCCAGCGCGGTGCGCACGTCGGCGTCGTCCGGGGTCGCGCTGAGCGCGACGTTCTCGGCGATCGTCCCGCGCACGAGACGTGGCCGCTGGTCGGCCCAGGTGGTGCGCTCGGCGACGGAGGCGCTGGCCGGGCCGGGCACGGTGACGGTGCCGTCGTGCGGCAGGACACCGCGGAGTGCGGCGATGATGCTGGACTTGCCGGAGCCGCTCGGGCCGGCGAGCACGACGACGGTGCCCGGTTCGGCGTGCAGGTCGAACGGCCCGATCACGACGTCGGGGCGGCGGACGGTGAGCCCGCGGACGTCCAGGGCGGTGGCGGCTTCCGTGTCCGCGCCGCCGGTGTCGGTCTCGCTCCCGCCGCTGTGCACCCGGATGCTGCGGGGCGGGGCCGGGGCGTCACCGTCGTCGGCGTCGTCCGCCAGGACGTCGAGCACCGCGGCCGACGCCTCGACGCCGTCCTGGGCGGCGTGGAAGTCGGCGCCGACCTGGCGGATGGGGGCGAAGGCCTCGGGTGCCAGGACGAGCACGAACATCGCGGCGCCGAGGCCGAGCGAGCCGTCCACCAGGCGGATGCCGATCGAGACGGCGACCAGTGCGACGGACAGGCTCGCGGCGAGCTCGAGCGCGAAGCCGCTCACGAACGACAGCCGGAGCACGCCGATCGTGCCGCGGCGGTACTCGTCGGTGACCGCCCCGATGCGACCGACCTGGCGGCGCGCACGACCGAAGACCTTGAGCGTGGCGAGCCCCTCGACCGCCTCGGTGAAGGCGCCACCCAGCTTCGCGAGGGCGTCCGACTGCTTCCGCTGCAGCGACTGCGTGGCCAGGCCGATCAGGATCATGAAGACCGGGATCACCGGCAGGGCGAACAGGATGATGAGCCCGCTGGTCAGGTCGCCCACGCCGATCGCGACCAGGAGCACCGGCGTCGCGATCGCGGTGAGCGCGAGCTGCGGCAGGTACCGGCCGAAGTAGGCGTCGAGGGCGTCGAGTCCGGGGCCGAGCGTGGTGGCGAAGCCAGCGCTCGACCGGCCGGCGAGCCACGACGGACCGCGCTCGGCGGCACGGGCGAGCACCGTCGTGCGCATCTCGCTCTTCACCTTCGCCGCGGCGCGGGCTGCCAGGTCGTCGGTGACCCACGCCGCCACTGCCCGCAGGACGAACGCCCCGCCGAGCAGGGCGAGCGCCTGCCCGAACGCGGCCGGCACCGTGCCGTCGTGCACGGCGTCGACCCCGAGGGTGACGGCCGCGGCGATCCCCCACGCGATCGCGATGGTCGCGAGCGTGCGCAGGACCCCCGTGCCGGCGGCCGCGACGATGAAGCCGCGCGCGGTCCGGGACAGCCGCAGGAGTCGGGGGTCGAGGGGCTTCATCGTCGGATGCCTAGTGCGCTGCCGCGGTGATCTGGGCGCGGGAGACGCGCTTGCGGAAGATCCAGTAGGTCCAGGCCTGGTAGGCGAAGACCAGCGGCACGAAGATCAGCGCGACCCAGCTCATCACGCTCAGCGTGTACGACCCGGACGAGGCGTTGTACACGTTCAGGCTGTTCGCGACGTCGTTCGAAGCGGGCATCACGTCGGGGAAGATCGCCGTGAACATCGCGAGCACGATCGCGGCGATGGTGACCGCCATCAGGGTGAAGGCGCGTCCCTCCTTGCCCCAGGCGTTGCAGAGCACCGCGAGCACCAGGGCCAGGGCGGCGACCACGGAGAGCACCAGCGAGGCCGGGGTGGCGCGGACGAAGGCCATCGACACCAGGAACGTGGCGCCGACGACGATCGTGACGATGCCGGCCCGGGTCGCCAGGCGCTTGGCGCGTTCGCGAATCTCGCCCTCGGTCTTCAGCGCGACGAAGACGACACCGTGGGTGAAGAACACCAGCAGCGTCGCGGCACCGGTCAGCAGCGCGAACGGGTTGAGCAGGTCGAAGAACGTGCCGGTGTAGTTGTGCCCGGCGTCCATCGGGATGCCACGGACGACGTTGCCGAACGCGACGCCCCACAGGAACGACGGCACGGCGCTGCCGACGATGATCATCAGATCGAAGCGGCGCTTCCACTCGAGGTGCTTGTTCTGGTGCCGGTACTCGAACGACACCCCTCGGGCGATGAGCGCGGCGAGGATGAGCAACAGCGCCAGGTAGAACCCGGAGAACATCGTGGCGTACCACTCCGGGAACGCCGCGAACAGGCAGGCGCCGGCCACGATGACCCAGGTCTCGTTGAGGTCCCAGACCGGGCCGATGGTGTTGATCAGGACCCGACGGTCGGTGTCGTCCTTGCCGAGGAACGGCAGGGACATGCCGACACCGAAGTCGAATCCGTCGAGGACGAAGTAGCCGACGAAGAAGACGCCGACGATCGCGAACCAGAGAACGGGGAGATCCATCAGGCAGCGTCCATTTCTAGTAGACCGTCACTTCGTGCTTGACCTCGCCGGTCTCCTCGTCGACCTCGTCCGGGTCGGCGGGGCCTTCTTGCGCGACCTTCTTGATGAGCTTGAACTCGACGACGGCCAGCGTGCCGTAGATCGCGGTGAAGACCAGCAGCGAGATGAGGACCTCGAGTCCGGTCACGTTCGGGGAGACGCCGTCCTTCGTCCGGAGCAGCCCGAACACGAGCCACGGCTGGCGGCCCATCTCCGTGAAGACCCAGCCGACGATCATCGCGGCCATCGGCAGCGGCGCCGTCCAGGTGGCGATGCGCCACACCCAGCGCTGCGTCGGGAACCGGCCCTTGCGGGTCAGCCAGAGTCCGACGAGCGAGACCATGACCGCACCGACGCCCAGGGCGATCATCCAGCGGAACGACCAGTAGGTGACCCAGATGATCGGCTTGTAGTCGCCGGGGCCGTAGACCTGGGTGTACTGCGCCTGCAGGTCGTTGATGCCCTCGACCGTGCCGTTGAACGTGTGCGTCGACAGGAACGACAGCAGGTACGGCACCCGGATCGAGAACAGCTCGTGGACGCCGTCGGGGGTGCCCAGCGTGAAGATCGAGAACGATGCGTCCTTGCCGGTGGCCGTGTTGTACAGCGCCTCGGCCGACGCCATCTTCATCGGCTGCGTGTCGACCATGGTCAGACCGAGCTGGTCGCCGGTCAGGACGGTGAGCGCCCCGGCCGCGAGCATGGTCCACATGCCGAACTTCAGCGCCGGCATCATCGTCTCGAGGTTCTGGTTGCGGGCCAGGTGGTAGGCAGCGACCGAGATGATGACCGCCGCGGCGACCATGAAGCAGGCGAAGAGCGTGTGCGGGAACGCGGCCAGCGCGACCTTGTTGCCGAGCACCGCCCAGATGTCGGTGAGCTCGGCGCGCCCCTTGGCCTCGTTCATCGCGAAGCCGACCGGGTGCTGCATGAACGCGTTCGCCGCGATGATGAAGTACGCCGACATGATCGTGCCCGCGCTGACGCACCAGATGCTCGCCAGGTGCAGGGCCTTCGGCAGGCGGTCCCAACCGAAGATCCAGATGCCGATGAACGCCGCCTCGAAGAAGAACGCCAGGATGCCCTCGAGCGCGAGCGGTGCGCCGAAGACGTCACCGACGAAGCGCGAGTAGTTCGACCAGTTCATGCCGAACTGGAACTCCTGCACGATGCCCGTCACGACGCCCATGGCGAAGTTGATGAGGAAGATCCGTCCGAAGAACCGCGTGAGCTGCAGGTAGTGCGCGCGGCCGGTGCGGTACCAGGCGGTCTGGAACACGGCCACCACGGCCGCCATGCCGATCGTCAACGGGACGAAGAGGAAGTGGTAGATGGTCGTCAGACCGAACTGCCACCGCGACAAGAGGAGCGGATCGAGGAGGTCGTTCATGCGGCGTTTCCGAGACGGGTGGCCGCGCGCTGTTCGTGCACGTCAGTTGCTTCCTGTGGAACGGATACATCAGGTGTCACAGCCCTTGGGACACCCCAACGCTATCGCGACGTCCGTCGATTCGACAACTTGTAGAACCCTCGCGTGCACAAACGTGCAAAGCCCCTGCACGGCACAACCGTGCGGCACGGATGTTCGCTTCGCCCGGTCCGGAAACGACGACAGGCGCCGGGTGGACACCCGACGCCTGTCGCTTCGTTCGTGGAGCTGTGGCTACAGCAGACCCTCGGCCTTGAGCCAGTCCTCGGCGATGGTGGACGCCTTCTCCTTGTCGGCCGTGCTCTTGGTGTTGAGCTCGATCAGGGCATCCGTCGTGAGCTTCTCGTTGACCGAGTCGATCGCGTCGGCAGCCTTCTCGTTGACCTTCTTCGAGACGACCGGCACCACGTTCTGCGGCAGGATCAGGTTCTCCGGGTCCTTCAGCGTGACGAAGCCGTTCGCCTTGATGCTCGGGTCGGCCGTGTAGATGTCAGCCAGCTGGACGGTGTCGTCCTTGAGCGCCTTGACGGTCAGGGCGCCGCCGCCGTCCTCGATCGCCTTGAAGTCGACGTCGACGCCGTAGACCGACTTGAGCCCCTTCGGCCCGTACGGCCGCGTCTGGTTCTCGGAGTTGGCACCCACGGTGAGCTTCTCGTCGACGTTCTTCAGGTCGGCCAGGCTCGTGACGTCGTTGTCCTCGGAGAACTTCTTCGTGACGGTGTAGCTGTCCTGGTCGGTCGCCTCGGCTTCGTCGAGGACGCGGAGGCCCTTCGGCAGGGCCTTGTCGAGTCCGTCGTCGATCTGGTCGGCGGTCTTCGCGTCGGAGTCCTTGTCGAAGTACTGCAGCAGGTTGCCGCTGTACTCGGGCATGACGTCGATGGCGCCCTTCTCGAGCTGCGGGATGTAGACCTCACGCTGCCCGATGTTGAAGTTGCGCTTGACCTCGAAGCCGTCCTTCTCGAGGACCTGGGCGTAGAGCTCGGCGATGATCTCGTTCGAGTAGTACTGCTGCGAGCCGACGACGATGGTCTTCGAGTCGGACGAGTTGCTGGAGCCGCTGTCGAGCGGGTCGCTCGACGCGCAGCCGGCGAGGGCGGCGACGACGCCCACCGCCATCGCGGCGGCGACTCCGGCGCGGATCTTGGGTGCTGTGATCACGAGGGATTTCCTTCCGGGAGTGGATTGCGGGCTCGCTCTCGCGACCCCTGACGCTGTCGGGCCGACGGGTCCGCGGTGCCCTTCGGCACCGCCGCCCGCTGCAGCACGGCGAACACGATCTCGAACGCGATCGCGAGGGCGATCACGAGGATGGAGGCGCCGAGCATCTCGGCGTAGTCCTGGGTCTTCAGGCCGAGGAAGAAGTAGCCGCCGAGGCCACCGGCCCCGACGTACGCGGCGAGCGTGGCGGTCGCGACGACCTGCAGCACCGCTGCGCGGATCCCGCCGATCAGGAGCGGGAGCCCGAGTGGGATCTCGACCTTCCACAGGATCTGCCACCCGGTCATGCCCTGGGCCTTCGCGGCGTCGACGACACCGGGGTCGACGGACTCGATGCCGGAGTAGGCACCGGCGAGCACCGACGGGATCGCCAGGATGACGAGCGCGAGCAAGGGTGCCTGCAGCCCGATGCCGAGCAGCAGGCCGAAGAGCGAGAGCACACCGAGCGTCGGGAGCGCACGCACCCCGCCGGAGACGGCGATCGAGACGCCGCGTGCTCGGCGGGTGTGCCCGATCGCGTAGCCGACCGGCACCGCGATGACCGCCGCGATGAGCACCGCGAGCAGGGTGATCCACACGTGCTCCCACACGCGCGTGGGGATGCCGTTGTAGCCGCCGTAGTTCGTGGGGTCGAACACCCACGCGAAGGCCTGTCCGATGATCACGAGGAGACCTCCGCTGCTTGCAGGACCCGACGGGACTGACGACGCGACACCGAGCTCGTGCGGGTCCACGGCATCACCAGTCGCCCGAGCAGCACCAGCAGGCCGTCGATGGCGAACGCGAGCACGAGCACCATGACGATGCCGGAGAGGATCTCTTCGTAGATCCCGCGCCCCAGGCCGTCGGTGAAGAGCAGGCCGAGGCTCGGGATCCCGAGGACCGCGCCGACCGTGGTCAGCGAGATCGTGGAGACCGCGACGACCCGGAGCCCGGCCAGCAGCACCGGACCGGCGAGCGGGAGTTCCACCCGGAAGAAGCGCTGCGCCGGCGAGTAGCCCATGGCGGTCGAGGCGGACTTGGTCTCGGCGTCGACCGAGGTCAGCCCGTCGACCGTGGACCGCACCATGAGTGCGAGGCCGTACAGGGTCAGGCCGATGACGACGTTGATCGGGCTCTGCAGGCCGGTGCCGATGATGCCCGGCAGCGCCACGAACAGGGCGAGCGACGGGATCGCGTACAGCAGACCGGCGAGGGTCACGATGCTACTCCCCACCCCGGACGCGAAGCGCGACCCACCGGGCCGCTGCAGTCGGACGACCAGCCACCCGATGGGGATCGACAGCAGGAACGCCACGATGATCGGCGGGATCGCGATCGCGAGGTGGGAGACCGTGTTGTCCCAGATCGTGTCGAGGTTCGCCAGCACCCACTTCACCGGGTGCCCCCACCCTGCGCCGGAGCACCCGGTGCGTCGTGCGACGCTCCGGCCTCTGCTGCTCGGGTGTCGGACTGGGGCACGGCCTGGGCGGCGTCGACGACCCCGACGGGGCCCGTCAGCACACCGGCTGCACGCCCTTCGCCGTCGACGACGATCGGACCGGTCGGGGTCTGCTCGACCCGCAGCGCACGGCGCCCGCGGCCTGCGCCGATGAACGTCGCGACGAAGTCGTCAGCGGGTGCGGCGAGGATCTCGGCCGGCGTCCCCTGCTGGGCGATCTCGCCGCCCTTCTTGAGGATGACGACCTGGTCGCCGAGCTTGAACGCCTCGTCGATGTCGTGCGTCACGAACACGACGGTCTTGCCGAGCTCGCGCTGCAGCCGGATGAGTTCGTCCTGCAGGTCGTTGCGCACCAGGGGGTCGACGGCCCCGAACGGCTCGTCCATGAGCAGGATGTTCGGGTCGACGGCGAGCCCGCGGGCGACCCCGACGCGCTGCTGCTGGCCGCCGGAGAGCTGCGACGGGTAGCGGTCGGCGAACGCGCGGTCGAGTCCGACGGTGTCCATGAGTTCGAGGGCACGCTTGCGGGCATCGGCCTTGGAGACGCCGGTCAGCAGCGGGACCGTCGCGATGTTGTCGACGACCTTGCGGTGCGGCAGCAGTCCGGAGTTCTGCATGACGTACCCGATGTGGCGACGGAGCTCGACGGGGTTGATCCCGGCGACGTCCGACCCGTCGATCTCGACGGTGCCGGAGGTGGGGTCGACCATGCGGTTGATCATGCGGAGCAGCGTGGTCTTGCCGCAGCCGCTGGATCCGACGAAGACGGTGGTGGTCCGGGACGGGATGACCAGATCGAAGTGCTCGACCGCAGTCGTGCCGTCCGGGTAGGTCTTGCGCACCGAGCGGAACTCGATCATGGGGTGCCCTTCTGTTCGGAGGTAGCCCGACTTCGGATGAGAGTACCCGGGGGTGCCGACATCGGTTCGGTCGCGACGCCGCGTGACGGGTTCCGGACGACCGGGCGATCGTGGGACCACCACCGGTTCAGCGCGATGTGTCGGGGGACGACGACGCCCGCGCCTCCTGTTCGGAGGACACGGGCGGGTCGGTTCGGTCACCGGCGTGTCGCGCCGGTTCGACGGGGTCGTCAGGAGGCGGCGATCACCGATTCGAGGTGGGCGCGGTTCATCCGGCGGTACTCCTCGATCAGCTCGGTGTCGGGGTGCTCACGGTCGCGGTGTGCCCGCGCCAGCACCGCGTGACCGGACTCGGCGAGGACGACCCAGGCACGGGTGACGTGCTCGTCGTCCGGCAGACCGAAACGGTCGCGCATGATCTGGCCCACGGCTGCGCCGAGCGCACCCATGCGGTCTTCCGCGTCACCGGTCCCGGTGTCCGCCGGGTCGCCGAACCGGATCGCCCGGAAGCCGGGCTCGGTGCGGTACATCTCGGCGGTCAGGTCGATGAGCGCGTCGTTGGCGTCCTGCCAGGTCTCGGCGCCGCTGGCGTCGAGCGCCTCGACGAAGCGGGCGGCGAGCCGCTGGGTGCAGCGGATCGCGAGCGCCTCGACCACGGCGATGCGGTCCGGGAAGTACCGGTAGACGGTGCCGATCGACGCCCCCGCGCGCTCGGCCACCATGGCGGTCGTGAGCCGCTCGAACCCGATCTCGTCGATCACCGCGGCAGCGGCGTCGAGGAGGCCGGCGAGGCGCGCCGAACTGCGGGCTTGGACCGGCTCGTTCCTGAGCAGTGATGATCCCCCCGGCAGAGCGTTCGTTACCTCGGTGACGAGCACGTGTTCTCCTCTTGCGCTCCAGCGCGGTTCGTTGGCGTGACGGGGACAACTTTCGCAGAACGGACCTGGAACGTGGCTGCGACTCACCAGTTGCGACGCACCAGTTCTGTCCAGCGCGCGGGTTTCGTCAGCCGCCCGTGGGAGGATGACGCCATGCCCGACCCGACGCCCCACGAGCCGTCGTTGGCCGAGCCGCTCCTGCACCGCGCGGCCCGCATCGAGGACGCCGTCCAGGAGTTCCGCGAGCACCGTGCACGCCGCCGCGGCCTGGTCCCCACGGTGGTCCCGTACACCGGCTACGGCGCACCCGGATGGGTCCGCATCCTCTGCCGCGTGCTGCTGACGCGCCGCGGTCTCGCCTCCGACGTCTCCTACGCCGGCGTCCGCGGCTGGAAGAGCTTCACGAGCGTCGCCGTCGACCACGCCGAGGTCACCGTCACCGCCGGCGGGGTCTCGCACGTGGTGCAGACCGACCGTGGCGGCGTCGTCGACACCATCGTCCCGATCGACCTCGAGCCCGGCTGGCGCACGGTGCGACTCTCGGCGGGTGGCGGGCGTGACGTCGAGGCCGACGTGTTCGTGGTGCACCCGGACACCCGCTTCGGGCTGCTGTCCGACATCGACGACACCGTGATGGTCACCTCGCTCCCCCGCCCCATGCTGGCCGCCTGGAACTCCTTCGTGCTCACCGAGCACGCCCGCCGCCCCGTACCCGGCATGTCCGTGCTCTACGAGCGGATCCTGGCGCAGCACCCGGGATCGCCGACCGTGTACCTGTCGACCGGGGCGTGGAACGTCGCGCCGACGCTGCAGCGCTTCCTGTCGCGCAACATGTACCCGTCCGGCACGCTGCTGCTCACCGACTGGGGCCCCACCCACGACCGGTTCTTCCGCAGTGGCCAGCTGCACAAGCAGCAGAACCTGCGGCGGCTCGCCCAGGACTTCCCGGACATCCGCTGGCTCCTGGTCGGCGACGACGGCCAGCACGACGAGAGCCTCTACGGCGACTTCTCGCGGGAGCACCCGGACAACGTCGCGGGCGTCGCCATCCGGCAGCTGTCCACGAGCGAAGCGATCCTGGCCGGTGGTCGTTCGCGGGCGCAGGAACGCTCCCGCGACTCCTCGGCGCCGTGGGTCTACGCCCCGGACGGCGCCGGGCTCTGGAGCGAGCTCGCGCGCATCGGCATCATCGATTCCGACGCCTCCGAACCGGCCTGAGCGACCCCTCACAACGGTCTCGGCCAGGGCCACCCGTCGCGGACCGCGGCGCACGGCCAGCGGGTGTTCGATCGGTCCATGAGCACCGAGCCGGAAGCACCGCCCACCCCGCCGAACCGCATCGAGGACCACGCCCTGATCGGCGACACCGGGACCGCCGCCCTGGTCGGCCGGGACGGCACGATCGACTGGGCCTGCCTGCCGCGCTTCGACAGCTCGTCGACGTTCGCCTCGCTGCTCGGCACCGAGGACCACGGACACTGGACCCTGCGCCCCGTCGACGGTGACGCCACCGCGCGGTGGCGGTACCGCGGGGACACGCTCGTGCTCTCCACCGTCTGGACCACCCGTGACGGCGTGGTCGAGGTCACCGAGTTCATGCCCGTCGGGGCGCACCGGCCGTCGATCGTGCGCCGCGTCCGCGGCCTCCGCGGCACCGTAGAGATGCGCCAGACGCTCCGCATCCGGTTCGACTACTCACGCGCCCTGCCGTGGATCCGGCAGATCGGGGACGACGACGAACCGGCGCTCCTCGCGACGGCCGGCCCCGGCTCGGTGATCGTGCGCGGGCCGCGGTTCCGTGCCGACGACCACCGGCACACCGCCGTCACGACGATCCACGACGGCGAGGTGCTCGACACCGTGCTCACCTGGTACCCGTCGCACCGCGAACCGCCGGAACCCCTCGACGTCGACGCGGCCCTCGCCCACACCCTGTCGTGGTGGACGGGATGGACCGCGCCCGCACAGACCACCGGCCGGTACGCGGCCGCCACCCGCCGGTCGCTGGTGTTCCTCCGCGCGATGACCCACGGTGAGACGGGTGGCGTCGTCGCCGCCGCGACCACGGGCCTGCCCGAGGACCCCGGCGGCGAACGCAACTGGGACTACCGCTACGTGTGGCTCCGCGACGCGTCCCTCGCGCTCGCCTCGCTCATCGCCCACGGGTACCGGGACGAGGCCACGCACTGGCGGGGCTGGCTGCTGCGGGCCATCGCGGGCGACCCCGCGGACGTGCAGATCATGTACGGGATCGCCGGCGAACGCGAACTGCCCGAACGCGAGATCCCCGAGTTGCCCGGGTACCTCGGGTCGACCCCGGTCCGCATCGGCAACGGTGCCTCGACGCAGTACCAGGGCGACGTCTTCGGCGAGGTCCTGTCCGCGCTGCACGACGCCCGCGAGCTCGGGGTCGAGGAGAACGCCGACTCGTGGGCGCTGCAGCGGGCCCTGCTCGGCTACGTCGAGGAGCACTGGCAGGAGCCGGACAACGGCATCTGGGAGATGCGCGGTCCGCGCCGCAGCTTCACACACTCACGGGTGATGATCTGGGCCGCCTTCGACCGTGGGGTCGCCGCGGTCGAGGAGTTCGGCCTCGAGGGTCCCGTCGACCGTTGGCGGACGTTGCGCGACACGGTCCGCGCCGAGATCGAGGAGCACGGCTGGAACGCCGAGCGCGGATCGTTCCGCCAGCACTACGACACCGACGAGGTCGACGCCAGCCTGCTCGTCCTGCCGCAGGTCGGCTTCTGCCGCGCCGACGACCCCCGGATGACCGGCACGGTGCGCGCGATCGAGGAGGACCTGCGGGTCGGGGACGACGGCCTCGTGCTCCGCTACCGCACGACCGCGGGCTTCGACGGCCTGTCGGGCGCTGAGCACCCGTTCCTGGCGTGCTCGTTCTGGCTGGTGGAGCAGTACGCCGCCTCGGGCCGCGTGGACGACGCCGAGCGCCTGATGGACGTGCTGGTCGGGTACGCGAACGACGTCGGCATGCTCTCCGAGGAGATCGACGTCGCCACGGGCCACCACATCGGCAACACCCCGCAGGTGCTGTCGCACCTCACCCTGGTGTCGGCGGCCGACGCCATCGAGCGCGCCCGGGGAGCCGCCGTCGGACACCGCACACGGTTGTCCGTGCACGACGGGGGCACCCGCTCGTGGACCGGCGAGGGTGAGCGAGCCGGCTCCCCCGCCTGACGCGTCGCTCCACCCCGCGAAGACGCCGTCGTCGTCGCACCACGCCTCGACAACGTCGAGACGCCGCCGGATCTGGCGGCGTCTCGCCGACACGACGGCGTCTCGCGGTGCTCTGCACGCGACCCACAGACGGACGGGAGGCCCGG
>NZ_KB714610.1:50288-147279 GCF_000349565.1 Curtobacterium flaccumfaciens UCD-AKU | reverse complement strand
ACCGGGCCTCCCGTCCGTCAGGGCGTCCGTTCAGGACGTCGAGGACGCGTCCGTCAGGACGACGACTCCCAGTCCGCCGGGCCGCGCGAACCGGCGCGGTACTCCTCGAGCGGGACCTCGTCGGCCTTCCAGGCGGCGACGACCGGCTCGACGATCTCCCAGCAGCGCTCGGCCACGTCGCCGCGGATCGAGAGCAGCGGGTCGTCGTGGAAGATGCCGTTCAGGACCTCGCCGTACGGGGTGAGCTCGCCGTCGCTGAACGACGACGACAGGGTGACCTGCCCCATCTCGAACGGGTTGCCGCCACCGTTGGCCGACACCGTCAGCTCGATCTCGTCCGGGTTCAGGACGATGCGGAGCGTGTCGGTCTTCGGGCGACCACTCAGGCCGGAGGGCAGGCGCGTGACCGGCTTGAAGGTGATCAGCACCTCCTTGCGGCTGGCGCCGAGGGCCTTGCCGGAGCGCAGCGTGAAGGGGACGCCGGCCCAGCGGGCGGTGTCGACCTCGACCGAGATCTCGGCGAGGGTCTCCGTCTGGCGCGACGGGTCGACGCCGTCCTCTTCCTGGTACGAGGGCAGTTCCTTGCCGTCGATGGTGCCGGCCGTGTAGACCGCACGGCGGGACGCGATCTTCGCGTCGTCGCCCTTCAGACGCGTGGAGCGCAGGACCCGGGCGAGCGACGAGCGGAACTCGACCGCGTCGATCGCGGACGGGGCGTCCATCGTGACCAGGCCGAGGATCTGCAGCAGGTGCGACTGGATCATGTCGACCATCGCGCCGGCCTCGTCGTAGTACTGGGCGCGGTTCTCGAGACCGAGGGTCTCGTCGTAGAAGACGTCGACCTTCTCGATGTTCTCGGCGTTCCAGATCGGCTCGAACAGGCGGTTCGCGAAGCGCAGACCGATGATGTTCAGCACCGTGGTGCGGCCGAGGAAGTGGTCGGTGCGGTGCACGCGGTCCTCGGGGACGAGCTTGAGCACCGTCTCGTTGAGGGCCTGGGCACTCGCGACGTCGGTGCCGAAGGGCTTCTCGAAGGCCAGGGTCGTGCCCTCGGGGAGCTCGACGTGCTGGAGCGCCTCGCAGATGTCGGAGGCGATCTGCGGCGGGAGCGCGAAGTACAGGATCGGCTCGGAGTCGGCCGCGGCCAACAGCGCCTCGAGGTGCTTCGGGTCGGTGGGGTCGCCCTGGATGAACTGCGTCGACTCGATGGTCGCGTCGACCTCCGGCCCCTTGACGTCCTGCGACGCGAAGGACTGCGTGACGATGTCCTTCCACTTCTCGGGGCTGCGCTCGCTGCGGCCCGTGCCGATCAGCTGCACGGGGACGGCACGGCCGCTCTGCAGGAACGTGCCGAGGCCCGGCAGGAGCAGGCGGGAGGCGAGGTCGCCCGTCGCGCCGAAGATGATGAGGGTGCGCTTGTCGGTCACCTGAGGTGACTCCTTTCGCTGTGGTGGGAGGTCCGCTCCAGTCAAGTCGCGGGCGGGCCCGTTTGTTCCGGATCCGAACCGGAGATCTGTGCCCGGACGCACTTCGGGCGGCACCGTTCTGGTGCCGCCCGAAGTGTCAGGTGCGCTGCAGCGCCGGGTCAGTGCCCGAAGTTGCCGCGGTAGTACTCGTAGACCCAGCCGACCAGGGTGATCGCCACGAGGACGAGACCGATCGGGACGATCCAGAGGCCGGCTGCCACGCCGAGGAAGCACACGGCGACCGCGGCGGCCAGCAGGATGGGCCACCAGGACCAGGGGCTGAAGTGCCCGAGTTCGGCGTCGCCGTCCTCGATGTTGGCGTCCGGGCGGTCCTCGGGCAGGACGCCGCCCTGCGACGACATCACCTTGCCGAGGTAGAAGGCGATGAACGCCGACATGATGCCCGTCAGGCCGATCGCCACGGTGCCGACCCACTCCGGGTGACCGTAGTAGAGCATCGCCCAGATCGTGTACGCGGCGTCCGCGAGGATGAAGAACCCGAAGAGGATCCAGAACAGGTTGGTGTTCGCGCGCATGGCGTTACTTCACCTCGCCCTTCGCGGCGTCGTAGGTCGGGGCATCGGGGGCGTCCTTCGCAGGACCGACACCGATCGGCACACCGGCCTCGGGATGGTTCAGGTCGAACGCCGGGGACTCCGAACGGATGCGCGGGATCGACGTGAAGTTGTGGCGCGGCGGCGGGCAGGAGGTCGCCCACTCGAGCGAGCGGCCGTAGCCCCACGGGTCGTTCACAGCGACCTTCGGTGCGTTCCGAGCGGTCACGTAGACGTTGAAGATGAACGGCAGGAACGAGATCGCGAGGATCATCGAGCCGATCGTCGACAGCTGGTTCATCCACGTGAAGCCGTCGTTCGGCAGGTAGGTCGCGTACCGACGTGGCATGCCGATGACGCCCAGCCAGTGCTGGATGAGGAACGTGGTGTGGAACCCGATGAACAGGAGCCAGAAGTGGATCTTGCCGAGACGCTCGTTGAGCATCTTGCCGGTCCACTTCGGCCACCAGAAGTAGAAGCCGGAGAACATCGCGAACACGACGGTGCCGAAGACCACGTAGTGGAAGTGCGCGACGACGAAGTACGAGTCGGACACGTGGAAGTCGAGCGGCGGCGACGCCAGGATGACACCGGTCAGACCACCGAACGTGAAGGTGATCAGGAACCCGAGGGCCCAGAGCAGCGGGGTCTCGAACGTGACCGAACCGCGCCACATCGTGCCGACCCAGTTGAAGATCTTCACGCCGGTCGGGACCGCGATGAGCATCGTCATGAGCGAGAACCACGGGAGCAGGACGCCACCGGTGACGTACATGTGGTGTGCCCACACCGTGACCGACAGGGCCGCGATCGAGATGGTCGCGTACACCAGGGTCTTGTAGCCGAAGATCGGCTTGCGGCTGAACACCGGGAAGACCTCGGACACGATGCCGAAGAACGGCAGCGCGATGATGTACACCTCGGGGTGCCCGAAGAACCAGAACAGGTGCTGCCAGAGCAGGGCCCCGCCGTTGGCCGGGTTGAAGATCTGGGCGTTGAACACACGGTCGAGACCGAGGCCGAAGAGCGCCGTCGCGAGGACCGGGAAAGCCATCAGGACGAGGAGCGCGGTCACGAGGGTGTTCCACGTGAAGATCGACATGCGGAACATGGTCAGACCAGGGGCACGCATCGTGATGATCGTGGTGATGAAGTTCACCGCACCGAGGATCGTCGAGAAGCCGGTCATGCCCAGGCCGAAGACCCAGAGTGTCCCGCCGAGCCCTGGTGTGAACGTCGTGTCACTCAGTGGCGCGTAGGCGAACCAGCCGAACGAGGCAGCGCCCTGCGGGGTGAGGAAGCCACCGACCGCGATGAGCGAACCGAACAGGTAGAGCCAGAAGGCGAACCCGTTGAGTCGCGGGAAGGCGACGTCGGGCGCACCGATCTGGAGCGGCATGATCGCGTTCGCGAAGCCCGAGAACAGCGGCGTCGCGAACATCAGCAGCATGATCGTGCCGTGCATCGTGAACAGCTGGT
The DNA here is from genome assembly GCF_000349565.1 of Curtobacterium flaccumfaciens UCD-AKU. Lineage (GTDB taxonomy): Bacteria > Actinomycetota > Actinomycetes > Actinomycetales > Microbacteriaceae > Curtobacterium > Curtobacterium poinsettiae. The sequence goes on along the minus strand of NZ_KB714610.1, from coordinate 143,780 downwards.
TGTACTGCTCCTTCGTCGCGACCACGTGCAGGCCGGGTTCGAAGAGCTGGGCACGGATCACGAGGGCCATCACACCTGCGAGCAGGAAGAAGACGAACGACGCGATCAGGTACATGTACCCGATGGTCTTGTGGTCGGTGGAGGTGATCCACCGGACGACGATGTTGCCCTTCCGGCCCACCTTCGACGCCTGGAAGTCCGGCGAAGCGGTCTGGGTCGGTTGGCCGACGAGTGACGTTGTCATCTGACGAGCCCCTACTTGTTCTCGCTGGACGCCTCGACCGGCGCCTTGTTGTTCGGTTCGTTGGTGTTGGTGTTGTACTCGTTGCCGAGCAGACCGACCTTGCCCTGGTCCTTCAGGGTGCCGAGGTACGCCTCGTACTGAGCGGGCGTGACGACCTTCACCTGGAAGAGCATCAGCGAGTGGTACTCACCGCAGAGCTCCGCGCACTTGCCCTGGTACGTGCCGAGCTTCTCCGGGATGAAGTACTCCCAGTTGGTCTTGCCGGGGAGCATGTCCTTCTTGTACAGGAAGTCGATGACCCAGAAGGAGTGGTCGACGTCGCGCGACGAGAGTTCGATCGCGACCTTCTTGCCCTTGGGCAGGTAGAGGGTCGGCAGCTGCGACTCGTCGATCGCCCCCTTGGCGTTCTCTTCTTCCTGGGCCTGGATGCCCTGGTAGTAGACGCTCTCTTCGGGGTTGTCCTTGTTGATGTAGTTGAAGTCCCACGCCCAGCGCTTGCCGTACACGTGCACGGTGGCGTCGGGGTCGGCGAAGGGCTTCTCGATCGCGGCCTGGTCCTTCGCGGTGAAGGCGAAGAAGCCGAGCACCAGGATCAGCGGCACGATCGTGTAGAAGATCTCGAGCGGCATGTTGTACCGCATCTGCACGGGCAGGCCGGTCTGGCCCTTCCGGCGGCGGTAGACGATCGCGGCCCAGATGATCAGGCCCCACACGATCAGACCGACGGCGAGGAGCACGACCCAGCTGGTGGTCCACAGGCCGACGATGCGGCTCGTGTGGTTGGTGACGTTCTTCGTCTCCTCCGTGCCGGGGAGCCATCCGTTCATCTGCTGCTGCGTGCAGCCAGCCAGTGCGATGACCAGACCGACGGCCACCGGGACGGCCGCCCAACGTATACGGCGATTCGAACGCACTGTTACCTCTCGCAAAAGACGTGAGCTTCGGAAGTCAGTCCGTCGTGTCCGACGGCGAGCCGCACGAAGGCGGCGCTTGGCTGGCTCCCAGCTTGATTGGAACACTCCTAGCTTACTCGCAGCTCGCCGCCGCTCGCGCACACACGCCACGGTTCTGGCCTCGATCCGCACGTCGGCGGGCACGATTCCCCCCGGTTCCGCCGCGCCCCGGCGCGCCACGTCCGGTCACACGAACGCGAGCGGGAGCGACCGTTCCGGTCGCTCCCGCTCGCGTGTCGGATCGCTGGCGATCAGTGGAAGCTGTCACCGCAGGCGCAGCTGCCCTGCGCGTTCGGGTTGTCGATCGTGAAGCCCTGCTTCTGGATCGTGTCCTCGAAGTCGATCGTCGCGCCGTCGAGGTACGGGACGCTCATCTTGTCGACGACGACCTCGACCCCGTCGAACTCGGCGGTGACGTCACCGTCGAGCATGCGCTCGTCGAAGTACAGCTGGTAGATCAGGCCCGAGCAGCCACCGGGCTGCACGGCGAGGCGCAGGCGCAGGTCATCGCGGCCCTCTTGCTCGAGCAGGCTCGCCACCTTGCCGGCAGCGGCGTCGCTCAGGAGGACGCCGTGCGACGGGGTCTCGGTCGCCGGTGCTTCGGTGATGGTGTCGCTCATCGCGCGTCTCCCTCCGGGCGGTGCTGGTCACCGCGCCTGGCCTCGATTGTAAGCACCCTCAGCTGCGCGTCGCGAGCCTGGCGAGCAGGATCGTCTCCGACGCGATGGCACGGTGCAGGACGCCGAGGTGCTGCGACTCGTTCGGGCTGTGCGCGCGGGTGTCCGGGTCCTCGACGCCGGTGACCAGGATCTGCGCGTCCGGGAACTCCGCAGCCAGGTCCGACACGAACGGGATCGACCCGCCGATGCCCTGCTCGACCGCCTCGGCACCCCAGCCCTCGCGCATGGCCGTGCGGGCCTCCTGCACGGCCCAGCCGGCGGTGTCGACGAGGAATCCGTCGCCGCTGTCCGGCTCGGTGACCTCCATCCGTGCGCCGAACGGGACGTGCTCGCGCAGGTGCCGTTCGACGGCAGCGGCGGCCTCGCGGGCGTCCTGGCCGGGGGCGACGCGGACCGAGACCCGTGCCGAGACCGTGGGCAGCAGGGTGTTCGAGGCGTTCGCGACGCTCGGCACGTCCATGCCCGTCACCGTGATCGACGGCTGGAACCACATGCGGGACAGCACGGCGCCGGTACCGATCGGGCGCACACCGGGAACGAGTGCGGCGTCAACGGCGAGTTCGTCCTCGGTGCGCTCCGGCACGTCGGCTTCGTACGAGGCCAGCCCCTCGACGGCGACCGACCCGTCGGCGTCGTGCAGCGAGGCGAGCAGCCGCACCATCGGGATCATCGCGTCCGGGGCCGCTCCCCCGAACATGCCGCTGTGGCTGGCGTGCTCGAGCGTGGTCAGGGTGAGCTTGAAGGTGACGTTGCCGCGCAGCGACACCGTGATCGACGGCACCTCGGTCGACCAGTTGTCGCTGTCCGCCACGACGATGACGTCGGCGGCCAGGTGCTCCTTCTGCTCGCGCAGGAAGGTGCGGAACGAGCGGGAGCCGAACTCCTCCTCGCCCTCGACGAACAGCACGATCCCGAGGTCGAGGTCGTCGCCGAACTGGGCGTGCACCGCGCGGAGCGAGGCGATGTGGGTCATCACGCCGGCTTTGTCGTCCGAGGCGCCGCGACCGTACAGGCGGTCACCGCGGAGCGTCGGCTCGAACGGCGGGGTCTCCCACAGGGCCTCGTCGCCCTGCGGCTGCACGTCGTGGTGGGCGTAGAGCATCACCGTCGGCTTGCCGTTCCGCGCCGGGCGCACCGCGAGCACCGCCGGCTGGCCGAGCTCGGTCTCGGCGTCCGCCTCGGCGACGTCGGCGGTCGAGCCGGACACTGCCGACCGCACGATCCGGACGTCGTCCGGGCCGAAGACCCCGGTCGACCGCGCCAGGTCCGCGACGGCCTCGGCACTCGCGCGCACGTTCGACGGGTCGAAGGCCGACCAGGAGACCGACGGCAGGCGTACCAGGGCGGACAGGTCGGCGATCGTCGTGGGCAGGGCCCCCTGGACGTGTTCGCGCAGGGCGTCGAGGAGCGCAGGGTCGGTCGCGGGGCTGTGCTGTTGGCTGTCGGTCATGCCCGGTAATCTAGAGGAGATCCCGCACGCACACCGCCGTTAGGAACGCACCGTGGCGAAGGCAGCCCCCAAGACCAACACGACCGTCAACCCGACCGAGGCCGAGCTCCTCGAGCAGGGCAAGGGCCGCCCGACGCCGTCCCGCCGCGAGCGAGAGGCAGCGAACCGCCGCCCCCTCGTCGGCAACACGCCGGTCGACAAGAAGGCAGCCCGTGCACGCCTCAACTCCGAGCGCGAGCGCGCACGGGTCGGCATGGCCAACGGCGAGGAGCGCTACCTGCCGGCCAAGGACCGCGGTGAGCAGCGACGCTTCGTCCGCGACTGGATCGACGCCCGCTGGAACGTCGGCGAGGTCATGATGCCCGTGCTCGTGCTGTTCCTCATCGTCGGGTTCGCCGCCGCGCAGACCGTGGTCGCGTCCTACTCGCTCCTGCTGGTGTGGGCGTTCGTGGCGCTGTTCGTCATCGACTGCGTGGTGCTCTGGCTGTCGCTCCGCCGCAAGCTCACCACCAAGTTCGGCGACTTCCAGCGCGGCACGTTCCTCTACATCCTGACGCGGGCGTGGCAGCTGCGGTTCCTGCGGCTGCCGAAGCCCCAGGTCCGGCGCGGCGAGTACCCCACGCTCTAGCCACACGCACACGAACCAAGCGCCGCCCGGCCTGCCGGGCGGCGCTTCGTCGTTCCCGCTCCCCTGTTCCCCGCTCCCCCGCTCCGCATCGGTGATCGAGTGAGCAGAACACGACGGGTCGACTGGCGAGCCACGGCGTGTTCTGCTCACCCGATGCGCAGGCGCGCCCCAGGACGGACGGGAGGCCCGTGGCGGCGTCGCCACGGGCCTCCCGTCCGGATGGTGGTCGCGACTAGCGCGCGGCGCGACGCAGCCGACGTCGGCGCAGCCGGTTGATGCGCGCTGCCCAGGTCGGCCCCTCGTAGAGGAACGCCGTGTAGCCCTGCACCAGCGTCGCCCCGGCGTCGATGCGGTCCTGCACGTCCTGCTCGGTGGTCACGCCACCGACGGCGATGACGCAGAAGTCCGCCGGCACGGCGGCGCGGACCCGACGCAGGACCTCGAGCGAACGCGCGGCGACCGGCGCACCGGAGAGTCCACCGGCACCCATCGCCTCGACGTCGGACGGGTCGGCCGTCAGTCCCTCGCGCGCGGTGGTCGTGTTGTTCGCGATCACGCCGGACAGGCCGAGCTCGACCGCCAGGCCCGCGATCGCGTCGATCTGCTCGTCGGTCAGGTCCGGTGCGATCTTGACGAGCACCGGGGTGCGCCCCGCGCCGTCGCGCACCGCGGAGAGCAGCGGTCGGAGCTGGTCGAGTTCCTGCAGTCCGCGCAGACCGGGCGTGTTCGGCGAGCTGACGTTGACCGCCAGGTAGTCCGCGAACGTCGCCAGGCGGCGGGTGGACTCGAGGTAGTCGTCGATGGCGTCCTCGACCGAGACGACCCGGCTCTTGCCGATGTTCACGCCGATCACGGGCCGGCCCGGGTTGCGGCGGGCGCGCTCGAGACGTCCGGCGGCCGCAGCCGCGCCGTGGTTGTTGAAGCCCATGCGGTTGATCAGGGCGCGGTCGCCGATCAGTCGGAACAGGCGCGGGCGCTCGTTGCCGGGCTGCGGCTTTGCGGTGATGGTGCCGACCTCGACGTGGCCGAAGCCGAGCAGGCCGAGCCCGGCGATGCCGCGGGCGTCCTTGTCGAAGCCCGCCGCCAGGCCGAAGCGCGACGGGAAGTGGATGCCCATCGTGGTGATGCCGTCGGCTGCCGACGGGCGGCAGTACCGCTCGACGACCCCGCTCAGGAACGGCACGCGAGGCAGCCCAGCGATGACGGCGAAGGCCAGGTGGTGGGCGCGTTCCGGGTCCATGTTCGCGAACACGGAGCGGAACACGACGCGGTACCCGCCGCGCACGATCCGTTCGGCGATGCCGCTCACGCGCGTGTGCCGGACGGTGCGGACGAGCCGGCGGCGCTGTCGGCCGTCCCGTGGTGGTCGCGACGGAGCTGGCCGATGGCGTCCTCGAAGTCCTCGAGCGAGTCGAACGCCTGGTAGACGCTCGCGAAGCGCAGGTACGCGACCTCGTCGAGCTCCCGCAGGGGCGCGAGGATCGCGAGGCCGATGTCGTTCGCGTCGATCTGGCTGGACCCGGAGGAGCGCACGGTCTCCTCGACGCGCTGCGCGAGGACGGCCAGGTCGCCGTCGGTGACCGGGCGCCCCTGGCACGCCTTGCGCACACCGGAGACGATCTTGTCGCGGCTGAACGGCTCGGTGACGCCGTTGCGCTTCACGACGTTGAGCGATGCGGTCTCGGTGGTCGAGAACCGTCGACCGCAGTTGGGGCACTGTCGACGGCGGCGGATGGAGGTTCCGTCGTCGCTCGTCCGTGAGTCGACGACGCGGGAGTCCGGGTGGCGGCAGAAGGGGCAGAACATGTCGTTCCCCAGGCTATCGGTTCGTGCGCTCCGTCACGGCGGCCCCGTGCGCGGGGAGCTGCTCCTCGGTGGACAGGGCGACGATGTGCGGCGCCACCTCGGCCAGGGCCTCGGGCGTGTACCGGACGATCTGCTGGGGTCGCAGGAACGTCGACGCGGACAGTCCGGACCCGAAGCGGGCCTGGCCGCCGGTCGGCAGCACGTGGTTCGACCCGGCCAGGTAGTCCCCCAGGCTCACCGGCGTGCTCGGTCCGACGAACACCGCACCGGCGGCGTCGATGTCGGCCAGCACGGCGTCGTCGTCGACCGTCTGGATCTCCAGGTGTTCCGGCCCGTACGCGTTGCTCACGGTCGCGGCGTCGGTCAGCGAGTCCACCAGGACGATCGCGGACTGCGGCCCGTCCAGGGCGGTCTGGAGGCGCGCAGCCGTCCCGAGCACCGCCGTGCGTTCCGGGATGGCGGCTTCCACCGCGTCGGCGAACGCCGCGGACGTCGTCACCAGCACGCTGCCGGCCTGCTCGTCGTGCTCGGCCTGGCTGATCAGGTCGGCAGCCACGAACCCCGCGTCGGCGGTGTCGTCCGCGATCACGAGGATCTCGGTCGCCCCGGCCTCGGAGTCGATGCCCACCACACCGCGCACCAGGCGCTTGGCGGCGGCGACGTAGTTGTTGCCCGGCCCGGTGACCAGGTCGACGGGCTCGAGGTCGATCTCGGCGACGCCGTACGCCAGCGCGCCGACGGCTCCGGCACCACCCATCGCGTAGACCTCGTCGATGCCGAGCAGCCCCGCCGCGGCGAGGATCGTCGGGTGCACCGCGCCGCCGTGGTCGCGCTGCGGCGGCGACACGAGGGCGATCGAGGGCACGCCCGCGACCTGGGCGGCGACCACGTTCATCACGACGCTGGACGGGTAGACGGCCTTGCCGCCGGGCACGTAGAGCCCGACACGGCGCATCGGCTGCCAGCGCTGGTGGACCTCGGCGCCGTCGGCCAGGGTCGTCACGGACGGAGCGGGGATCTGCGCGGCACTCGCGGCACGGACGCGGCGGATCGCCTCGTCGAGGGCCGCCCGGACCTCGGGGGTGAGCCCGGCCACCGCGGCGGTGATCTCGGCGGTGGGCACCCGTACGTTCGCGGGGGCCCCACCGTCGAAGCGCTCGGCCTGGTCGCGCAGGGCCGCGGCCCCACGGTGTCGGACGTCCTCGATCAACTCGCGCGCGGCGTCGACCGCGTGCGACACGTCACCCGCGGCACGGGGCATGAGTCGGAGGAGTTCGGCACGGGCGGGGAGGCCGCCGCGGAGGTCGATTCGCTGCATCATGAGGCCTCCAGCGTACCGGCGGCGTGCTGCACGACCGCGTCGACCACGGGCCGGTGGTGGGCGACCTGGTCGGTGTCCCACGCGTCGAGCAGGTGCAGCGTGGCGATCCGGAACGCCAGCGCACGGACAAGCAGCTGCGGCCACTCCGGCACGCCGGTCCCGAGCACGCCGAGCCGGCCGACGGCGACCCGGTGCCAGGTCACGGCGTCGACCGCCGCGATCGCGGCACCGAGGCCCGCCGGACGCCAGTACGGCGCCCAGTCGAACACCGTGGGTGGCTCCCCCGGCGTGAAGAGCACGTTGCCGAGCAGGTCACCGTGGACGAGCTGGGACGGGGACGTCACCGGCCGGAACGTCGCCGCCAGGCGGTCCAGCGTCGGATCGTCCGGCAGGGGTGCGTTGCCCCAGACCATCCGGTCCGCCCGGCTCCAGGGGTCCTCACGCTGGTCGAGGACTTCGGGACGCGGCAGGTCCGCGACGGCCCGGTGGAAGGCAGCGCCCGCGGCGATGACGTCGTCCACGCGGGTCGGGTCGGTCGAGCCGTCGACCCATCCCCAGGCCTCCCACCCGCCGTCGCCGGTGCCGGTGCCGGAGCCCACGATCCAGTCCCCGGACTCGGCGGCGACCGGACGCGGGGTCCGGAACCCGGCCGTGTGGACGAGCCGGGCCAGCGTGGCGGACCGCCACCGGGCCTCCAGGGGGTCGCCGGACGGCCGGAGCACGACGTCCCCGGCGCGCCACGTCAGCCCGCGGCCGCCGCCGAGCCGCTCGAGCGGGCGGTCGTGCACGCCGAACGCCCGCAGCACGCCCGGGCCCGGCGGCAGCGGCGGACCGGCCATGGTCGACGCTCCTAGACCAGGCAGCGGGGTCCGAGCAGGCTCTTCAGCTCGCCGAACAGGTCCGGGGTGAGGTTCACCGGGAACGGCAGCTCGAAGGTGCGTGCCACGTCGTCCTTCAGCAGCTTCAGCCGGACCTCGGTGTCGCCCTGGTGACGGCCGAGCACGGCGGCGAGTTCCGTCACCGTGGTCGTCGTGGCCTGCCGTTCTGGCAGTGACAGGGTGAGCGGGCCGGAACCCATCGCGTCGCCGACGTTCGGCTGGAACATGCTCACCGCGTGCAGGGCCTTGCCGTCGTCGCGGACGTTGACGCGGCCGCGCAGGACGACGATCGAGTCGGCCACCAGGGACGGGCCGAACTCCTGGTACGTCTTGCCCAGGAACATCACCCCGATCTGCCCGCCGAAGTCCTCGATGTCGACGATGCCGTACGGGTTGCCGCTCGTCTTCGCCACCCGGTGCTGCACGCTCGTCAGCAGGCCGGCGACGGTGACCGTCTCACCCTCGATCGAGTCGTCGGCGGTCAGCAGGTCGGCGATGGTGATCGACTGGTGCTTCGCGAGTTCGATCTCGAGTCCGGCGAGCGGGTGGTCGGACACGTAGAGCCCGAGCATGTCCCGCTCGAACGCCAGCTTGTCGCGCTTGGACCACTCCGGCCGGTCCGGCACCTGGGACACCGCGGCGCTCGGGGTGTCCTCGGCGGCCTCGGCGAAGAGCGAGTCGAAGTCGAACCCGACGTTGCCGTGGGCCTCGTCACGCTTGACCTTCACCGCGCCCTCGACGGCGCCCTCGTGGATCTCCACCAGGGCACGGCGGGTGTCCCCGAACTCGTCGAACGCACCGGCCTTGATGAGCGACTCGACCGTGCGCTTGTTCGCCGACGAGATCGGGATCTTGCGCAGGAAGTCGTGGAAGGACTCGAACGCGCCCTTCTCGGTCCGGGCCTTGACGATGTCGTCGACCACGTTGAACCCGACGTTGCGGATGGCACCCATGCCGAAGCGGATGTCGTCACCGACTGCGGCGAAGAAGCCGATCGACTCGTTGACGTCCGGCGGCATGACCTTGATGCCCATGCGTCGGCACTCGTTCAGGTACAGGGCGAGCTTGTCGCGGGCGTCACCGACCGAGGTCAGCAGAGCCGCCATGTACTCGGCCGGGTAGTGCGCCTTGAGGTACGCGGTCCAGAAGGACACCACGCCGTAGGCCGCCGAGTGCGCCTTGTTGAACGCGTAGTCGGAGAAGGGCAGCAGGATGTCCCACAGCGTCTTGATCGCCGCATCGGAGTAGCCGTTGTCCTTCATGCCCTGCTGGAAGCCCGCGTACTGCTTGTCGAGCTCGGACTTCTTCTTCTTGCCCATCGCGCGGCGGAGGATGTCCGCCTGGCCGAGGGAGAACCCGGCGACCTTCTGCGCGATGGCCATGACCTGCTCCTGGTAGATGATCAGGCCGTAGGTCGTGCCGATGATGTCCTTCAGGGGCTCTTCGAGCTCCGGGTGGATCGGCGTGATCGGCTGCTCACCGTTCTTGCGGAGCGCGTAGTTCGTGTGCGAGTTCGCACCCATGGGCCCCGGACGGTACAGGGCGATGAGCGCGGAGATGTCCTCGAAGTTGTCGGGCTTCATCAGCCGCAGCAGGCCACGCATCGGCCCACCGTCGAGCTGGAACACACCGAGGGTGTCACCGCGCTGCAGGAGCGCGTACGCCTCGGGGTCCTCGAGCCCCATGTTCTCGAGGTCGAGCTCGGTCCCCCGGTTCGTCTTGATGTTGTCGAGGGCGTCACTGATGATCGTGAGGTTGCGGAGCCCCAGGAAGTCCATCTTGATCAGGCCGAGCGACTCCGCCGCCGGGTAGTCGAACTGCGTGACGATCTGGCCGTCCTGCTCCCGCTTCATGATCGGGATGATGTCGATCAGCGGGTCGCTCGACATGATGACGCCGGCCGCGTGCACGCCCCACTGGCGCTTCAGCCCCTCGAGCCCGAGTGCGGTGTCGAAGACGGTCTTCGCCTCGGGGTCGGTCTCGACCACGGTGCGGACATCGACGGCTTCCTTGTAGCGCGGGTGGTCCTTGTCGAAGATCCCGGTGAGCGGGATGTCCTTGCCCATCACGGGCGGTGGCATCGCCTTGGTGAGCTTCTCGCCCATGCCGAACGGGAACCCGAGGACGCGTGAGGAGTCCTTGAGCGCCTGCTTCGCCTTGATCGTGCCGTACGTGACGATCTGCGCGACGCGCTCCGACCCGTACTTCTCGGTGACGTACTTGATCGCCTCACCGCGGCGCCGGTCGTCGAAGTCGACGTCGAAGTCGGGCATCGAGACGCGGTCCGGGTTGAGGAACCGCTCGAAGATCAGACCGTGCCGGATCGGATCGAGGTCGGTGATGCGCATCGCGTACGCCACCATCGAGCCGGCACCGGAGCCACGCCCCGGACCGACGCGGATGCCGTTGTTCTTGGACCAGTTGATGAAGTCCGCGACCACCAGGAAGTAGCCAGGGAACCCCATCTGGTTGATGATGCCGACCTCGTAGTCGGCGCGGTCCTGGACCTCTTTCGAGATGCCGCCCGGGTACCGGTACTCCAGCCCCTTCGCGACCTCTTTCTCGAACCAGGAGTGCTCGGTCTCGCCCTCGGGCACCGGGAACTTCGGCATGTAGTTCGCCGAGGTGTCGAACTCGACGTTGCAGCGTTCGGCGATGAGCAGCGTGTTGTCACAGGCCTCGAGGTTGTCGCGGAAGACGTGTCGCATCTGCGCCGGGGTCTTCAGGTAGAACTCGTCGGCATCGAACTTGAAGCGGTTCGGGTCGTTCAGGGTCGAACCGGACTGCACGCAGAGCAGTGCCGCGTGCGACTTGGCGTCGTGGGCGTGCGTGTAGTGCAGGTCGTTCGTGCCGACCAGCGGGATGTCGAGGTCCTTCGCCAGGCGGATCAGGTCGCTCATGATCCGGCGCTCGATCTCGAGCCCGTGGTCCATGACCTCGGCGAAGTAGTTCTCCTTGCCGAAGATGTCGCGGTAGTCGGCGGCGGCCTGCACCGCTTCGTCGTACTGGCCGAGGCGCAGGCGCGTCTGGATCTCCCCCGAGGGGCAGCCCGTCGTGGCGATGATGCCCTGGTGGTACTCCTGCAGGAGCTCGATGTCCATGCGGGGCTTGAAGTAGTAGCCCTCGAGCGACGCCTTGGACGACAACCGGAACAGGTTGTGCATGCCGGTGGTGTTCTCGGCGAACATCGTCATGTGCGTGTACGAGCCCGCACCGGACACGTCGTCGCCGCCGCCGTCACCCCAGCGGACACGGGTCTTGTCGGAGCGGTGCGTGCGGGGCGTGATGTACGCCTCGGTCCCGATGATGGGCTTGACGCCACCGGCCTTGGCGGCCTTCCAGAACTCGAAGGCGCCGAACATGTTGCCGTGGTCGGTCACCGCCACGGCGGGCATCCCCTGCGCGGCGGTCTCCGCCACGAGGTCGGAGAGCCTGGCGGCACCGTCGAGCATCGAGTACTCGCTGTGCACGTGCAGGTGGACGAAGGAGTCGGAATCCGACACGGAACCTCCGGTTCGTACGGTGTGCTGCGGGGTGGGAACAGCCTAACTGCGGCCGCCCACATTCCCGCGCGCGTCGTGGCGGACGGGAGGCTCGGGGCGGGGCATCGGGTCGCGACACGCGCGGCGCGCCGACTCGGGGGCGCAGGACACGCCGCAGGCAGCCCGCCGCGGGTGCAGAACGCGTCGCCTGACGGCTCCGCAGCCGACAGTTCGCGACCCCTCGGCGAAAGAGACCGGGCGGGGCGGACGGGAGGCTCGGGGCGGGCCCGCACCGCGCCTCCAGACCGGCATCGGGTCGCGACACGCGCAGGGCGCACCGCCGAGCGGGCAGGACACGCCACACGCGCGCCGCCGCGGGTGCAGAACGCGTCGCCTGGCGGCGCCGCAGCCGACACTTCGTGACCCCGCGGCGAAAGCGGCCGGGCGGGGCGGACGGGAGGCTCGGGGCGGGCCCGCACCGCGCCTCCAGACCGGCATCGGATCGCGACACGCGCGGCGCGCGCCGCCGAGCGGGCAGGACACGCCGCAGGCGCGCCGCCGCGTGTGCAGCAGGCGTCGCCTGGCGGCGCCGTAGCCGACACGTCGTGACCCCTCGGCACGAGCGGCCGGGTGTGTCAGAGCGACGCGCTCCGGATCTGCTCCAGCGCTGCCTGCAGATCGTCCGGGTACTGCGCCTCGAACGACACCCACTCGCCCGTGCGGGGGTGGTCGAAGCCCAGCCGGACGGCGTCGAGCCATTGGCGGGTCAGCCCGAGCTCGGCCGCCAGCACCGGGTCGGCACCGTACATCGTGTCGCCGACGAGCGGGTGGCGGGTCGCGGCCATGTGCACCCGGATCTGGTGCGTGCGCCCGGTCTCCAGGTGCACCTCGAGCAAGGTCGCGGAGCGGAAGGCCTCGAGCGTCTCGTAGTGGGTGACGCTCGGCTTGCCCTCCGACGTGACCGCGAACTTCCAGTCGCTCGACGGGTGCCGACCGATCGGGGCGTCGATCGTGCCGGAGGTCGGGTCGGGGTGGCCCTGCGCGAGCGCGTGGTAGACCTTCTCGACCGTGCGCTCCTTGAACGCCCGCTTGAGGTGTGTGTACGCCAGCTCGGTCTTCGCGACGACCATCAGGCCCGAGGTCCCGACGTCCAGCCGGTGCACGATCCCGGCGCGTTCGGCGGCACCGGAGGTCGCGATGGTGAACCCGGCGGCGGCGAGGCCCCCGGGCACGGTCGGCCCGTCCCACCCCGGCGAGGGGTGCGCGGCGACGCCGACGGGCTTGTCCACGACGACGATGTCCTCGTCGTCGTGCACGATCGTCATGCCCGGCACGGCTGCCGGCACGATGCGCGGCGGCTCCTTCGGGGTCCACTCGACCTCGAGCCAGGAGTCGGCGTGCAGCCGGTCCGACTTGTCGACGGGAACACCGTCGACGCGGACGCCGCCCGCGGCGACGACGTCGGCCGCGAACGAACGGCTGAAGCCGAGGAGCTTCGCGATGGCGGCGTCGACGCGCTCACCGGCGAGCCCGTCGGGCACGGGAAGAGAACGCGATTCGGTCACGTGGCGTCGTGGCCCAGCGTGTCGCGACGGTCGCCGTCGTTCGGCCTGGAAGCGCGGGTCGGCTCGTCGAGAGCAGCGTCGGTCGACGAGAACGCGGCCCCACCGTCGAGCGGCTGCGCCGGGTCGGCCGGCTCCGCCGCGTCGAGCTGCGCCTGGCGCTTGGCCGAGAGCGTGCGGGTGCCGTCGAGGTTCACCCCGAGGATCACCAGCAGCACGAAGACCACCATGCTGATGCAGATGAAGGAGTCGGCGACGTTGTAGATCGCCGGCATCATCCAGGGGGTCGAGATGAAGTCGACCACGTGCCCCCGACCGAACCCGGGTTCACGGAAGAGCCGGTCGAGCAGGTTGCCCAGCGCACCGCCGAGCAGCATGCCGAGCACGATCGCCCACCACATCGACCGGATGCGACGCGAGTACACGATGATCGCGACGACGACCGCGGCCGAGATGACCGAGAACACCCAGGTCATGTTCACCGCGAACGAGAACGCGGCCCCCGGATTCCGGACGTACAGGAACTGCAACGCCCCGCCCAGGACCGGCACGGGGGTGCCGTACGGCAGGTTCGCGACGACCAGCGTCTTGGCGACCTGGTCGAACGCCACCACCACGACAGCGGCGAAGGCCAGTGCCGCGATAGCGCGGACACTGACCTTCGCTCGTGATGCTGGTCGCGACAACGTCAGTTGCCGAAGCCCTGCGCCGAAGCCGGCGCCGGGGTGAGACCGGACTGCTCGCCCGAGGAGTCGAGCTCGGAGAGCTGCCCCTGGATGTAGCTCTTGAGCTGCGCACGGTAGTCGCGCTCGAACGTCCGGAGCTCGTCGATCTTGCCCTCGAGCTGGCGCTGCTCCTGCTCGAGCACCGCGACACGCTGACGGTTCGTGTTCTCGGTGTCGGCGATGATCTGGCGCTGCTTCGCCTCGGCCTCGGAGACCAGGCGAGCCGCCTGGGCGGTGCCCTCGGCGATGAGCGCGTCGCGCTTCTCGATGCCCTCGCGCACGTGCTCCTCGTGGAGGCGACGCGCCAGGGTCAGGAGGTTCGTGGTGCCCTCGGTGTCCTCGTCGGCGGGGACCGTCGTGACCGGAGCGGCCGCGGCGACCGGAGCGGGCTCCGGTGCTGCCTCGACCGGTGCCGGCGTGGGCTCCGGTTCCGCTGCAGGAGCGGGCTGCTCGGCCTGCGCCGACTGCGGGGCCGACTCGGCCGCCTGCAGGCGCTGGCGGAGCTCGTCGTTCTCCGCGGTCAGGCGACGGAGCTCGACCACGACCTCGTCGAGGAAGTCATCGACCTCGTCCTGGTCGTAGCCCTCGCGGAACTTCGTCGGCTGGAACCGCTTGTTGACTACGTCTTCCGGCGTCAAAGCCATTGCCGTCACCTCAATAGAACTGCTGAACGTGTGGAACCGCATGCGGTGCGACCGAACTTACCAGTCGTACCGTGCGGTGCGGATGCGCCACCGGAGCGGGCATCGATCCCGACCACCGTACACCGACGATGGGGCGGAACCGTGCCGCGCGCCTGGCGTGGCGCGTGTCGCGGACGGGAGTCCGCTCAGATACCGCGTGCCAGGGCGGCGACCACGAACCGGGCGATGATGACGACGAGCATCACGATCGTCCAGCCGAAGTCGAGCGCCACCGGCCCCAGGCGGAGCGGCGGGAGGACCCGTCGCACCGCTCGGATGGGCGGATCCGTGATCGTGTAGACGAACTCGGACACCACGAGCATGCCCCCGCGCGGACGCCAGGAGCGGTTGAAGCTCTGCACGAGGTCGAGCGCGAAGCGCCCCCACATCACGAAGAAGTACAGGAGCAACGCGAGGGAGATGATCCCTAGGATCACGGACACGATGGGGCTCGCTCGTCTCGGGCGAGCGTCGTCAGACGACGCTCAGGGGCGGGTGTGCCGGGTACGGCTCAGGACTGGGCGAAGAAGTTCGCCTCGATGTCGGACTCTACCTCAGCAGGCTCACCACTCACTGCGACGTGCGCCGGCGACAGGAGGAAGACCTTGTTGGTGACGCGCTCGATCTTGCCGAACAGCCCGAGCGACAGACCGGAGGCGAAGTCGATCATGCGTCGAGCGTCACCCTCGGTCATCTGCGAGAGGTTGATGATGACGGGGATGCCGTCGCGGAAGCTCTCGGCGATGGACTGGGCGTCCTTGTACTCGCGCGGGTGGACGGTGAGGATCTCGTTCATTTCCTGGACCGGGGTCGCCTTCTGTGCGGTCGTGTGCGAGCGGCGGAGCGGAGTGACCTGGGCGCCGCGCTGGTGGGTGTGCGTCTTGGTGGGAGCCGGCGCCGCTGCGGGAACGGCCACCGGGGCTGCTGCCGCGGCGGGGGTCTCCTGCGGTTCGGCGGCCGCCGGAGCAGCCGCTGCGGCCTGGCGAGCAGGGGCTGCCTGCTGGCGCGCGGGCTCGGCCTGCTGCTCGTCCCCGTAGTCGAGTTCCTCGTCGGCGAGGCCGAGGTAGACCATCGTCTTCTTCAGCGGGTTGGCCATGGTTCCTCCGGGGTTCGTGCTCGTGGTGCCCTGCAACGAGGCTAGGGTGCGAGCGGCCGGTTTCCCGTGATTGCGGTGCCGATCCGCAGGTGTGTCGCGCCCTCGAGGATCGCCTCGGCGTAGTCCCCGCTCATGCCGGCCGAGATGTCGGTGGCACCGGGCTCGAGCGCCACGACCCGCTCGGAGATCGAACGGAGCCGGGCGAAGGCTGGACGGGGTTCCTCGTCGAGGGGTGCGACGGCCATCACACCCCGCAACCGGATCGTCCCGGTGGCCAGCACGCGCTCCACCATCGCCTCGACGTCGTCCGGCTGCACCCCACCACGGCCGGGGTCGTCGGTCAGGTTGACCTGCACGAACCCGTCGATGACCGGCGGTTCCGGCTCGGCCTCGGTCGGGGCGAACGCGTCGACGACGGAGCCACGGTCGAGCGACTGCACGACGTGGGCGTACCGACGGGCCTGCCGGGCCTTCTTCGACTGCAGCTGCCCGACGAAGTGCCAGGTCAGGTCGAGGTCGGCGAGTTCCGCAGCCTTGGCCTGTGCCTCTTGGTGGCGGTTCTCCCCCACGTCCGTCACGCCGAGTGCGGCGAGCTCGCGCACGAGGGACGCCGGGTGGTACTTCGTGACGACGATCAGCGTGAGTTCGTCGGCCGAGCGCCCTGCGGCGCGCGCTGCGTCGGCGATGCCCCTCCGGACGGACGCAACGCGCGCCTCCAGTCCGTCGTCGTGAGACGAGGTCTGGAGGCGCGTGTCGGCTACCACGGGCGGGTTACTTCAGGAAGTCGGGGACGTCGAGCTCGTCGTCGTCGTCGAACGCCGGGTCGGCGGCGCGCTGCACCGGCGGCTGGTGTTCCTGCGAGGCCCAGGACGGGCTCGACGTGGTGGAGTCCTCGATCGCGCCGGTCGAAGCGGCGACGGGTGCCGAGACACTCGACTCCGGGTCGACGTAGCTGGAGCGACGCTCCTTCTGCTGCTGCGCCGGCTCTCCACCGTCGAAGCCCGCGGCGATGACGGTGACACGGACCTCGTCACCCAGGGTGTCGTCGATGACCGCACCGAAGATGATGTTCGCCTCGGGGTGCACGGCTTCCTGCACCAGACGAGCGGCGTCGTTGATCTCGAAGATGCCGAGGTTCGAGCCGCCCTGGATCGAGAGCAGCACGCCGTGCGCACCGTCGATCGAGGCCTCGAGCAGCGGCGACGCGACGGCGAGCTCGGCCGCCTTGATCGCACGGTCGGCACCGCGCGACGAACCGATGCCCATGAGCGCGGAACCCGCACCCTGCATGACGCTCTTCACGTCGGCGAAGTCGAGGTTGATCAGGCCGGGGGTGGTGATGAGGTCGGTGATGCCCTGCACGCCGGCCAGGAGCACCTGGTCGGCCGTGGCGAACGCCTCGACCATGGAGATGCCACGGTCGCTGATCTCGAGCAGGCGGTCGTTCGGCACGACGATGAGCGTGTCGACCTCGTCCTTGAGGCCAGCGACGCCGTTCTCGGCCTGGGACTGGCGGCGCTTGCCCTCGAAGCTGAACGGCTTCGTGACGACACCGATGGTCAGCGCGCCGATGGACTTCGCGATGCGCGCGACGACCGGAGCACCACCGGTGCCGGTGCCGCCGCCCTCGCCCGCGGTGACGAACACCATGTCGGCGCCGGCCAGGGCCTCTTCGATCTCCTCGGCGTGGTCCTCGGCGGCACGACGGCCGACCTCGGGGTCCGCGCCGGCGCCGAGCCCGCGGGTGATCTCGCGGCCGACGTCGAGCTTGACGTCGGCGTCGCTGAGCAGCAGTGCCTGGGCGTCGGTGTTGATCGCGATGAACTCGACCCCACGGAGACCGAGCTCGATCATGCGGTTGACGGCGTTGACGCCGCCGCCGCCGACACCGACGACCTTGATGACGGCGAGGTAGTTGTGGTTCGTGGTCACGTCAGTCAGGCCTCCGGTAGAACCCTCAACCTCTACTTGAAGTTCAGGGGCAATGCTGGTAGATGTGGTGCTGGCTTCGACGCTACGGGTGCGTTCGGCGCACTGTCGCCCCGCCACGCCGCGTGTCGCCGATCAGGTCCGGCAATTCAGTCCTTCGCGCGGATCACGCCGTTGTCCGGTGCCGACACGTCGTACTCGACGACGACGCCCGGGTTCCGCGCCTCGTGGTCCTTGACCAACGCGGCGAGCAGCGCGGCCTTCGCGTCCGAGTCGTCCGGGCTCCCCCACACGACGGTCGAGCCGTCCTTGAGGGTCAGGGTGACGTCGTCGGCGGTGGACCCGGCGACGCGGGTGACCTGGGACCGCACCGTCGACGGCAACGCCAGCACGACCTCGGTCATCGTGCGGAAGCTCGAGGAGCCCAGGCGTGCACGGGCGATGTCGGCGAGCGGCATCGTGGCCGGACGCTTCGGCGACGACTGCACGACGATGCCGGCGGGGTCGACGAGGTCGAACGTGCTGCCGGACCGCACGGCGACCACCGGCGTGCGCTCGGTGACCGTGACGACGAGCGTGTGCGGCGGCGCCTCTTCGGTCACGTAGCTCTCGATCAGCGGGAACCCGGCGACGTCGCGCTTGATCGCGGCGAAGTCGAGCCGGGCCAGGGGGGTGCCGATCTGGTCGGACAGCGCCTGGCGCAGGGCCGTCTCGTCGACGCGGTTGGTCCCCTTGACCTCGATCGTGCGGAGCGCCATCAGCGGCGAGAACACCGCGACCAAGATCGAGACCCCGAGCACCAGGACGACGCTCGCCGCCGTGATCCAGGCGGCGCGACGGTGCCGGCTACGCCGGGTGAACCGGCGGACCTCGGCACGCTCGAGCAGGCGACGGCGACGCTTCGCGATGCGCGCCTCGCGGGCGGTCTCCGCGGCGCGCACCCGCGCCCCGATGGGCGCCTCGGCGTGCTGCTCCGTCCGGGAGGCACCGCTCGCGTCGAGGACGTCGGTCACGGTCGCGTCGTGGTCGCGTCCACTGCCCGCCGCGCCCCCGGACGGTCGTCGCGCCCCGTCTCCTCGGGGCGCGTTGCCCGCGTCGGGGCGCGGGTCGCGGTGGTCCTCGTCCGGTGTGTACTCGCGCAGGCGATCGGCGACCGCCCCGAAGCCGGCGCCGACGCGGCGGCCGGCCGCGCCCGCGAGGGCGCCGACGCGGTCGCGCGTCGAGTCGGCGGCATCGGTGGTCGGATCTGCGCCCGCGGACGGCCGTCGCGCCCCGACACTCGGGGGCGCACCGACCGCTGGGGGGCGCGTGCCGGAGGCACCGGGTGCCGGAGTGCTGCCCGGGGTGGTGGGGGCGGGGGTCTCGACGGCCGCAGCCGACTCGTCGGACGCGGGACGGGCCTCCCGGGCGTCGGCGACGCGGCCGCGGAACGGCAGCCGCGGCTTCGAGGGACCACGACGCTGCCGGGGCGCTTCCGCAGCCTCGGCCGGGGCGTCCTGGCGGGCGTCCCCCTCGTCGAACCCCTCGGGGCGCTTCACCGGGACGACGCTCCGTCGGTGCCCAGGGCGTCGAGCACCTGCGGGATGATCCGGTACACGTCGCCGCAGCTGAGGGTCATGATGATGTCACCGTCCCGGGCGACCGCGGCCGCACGGGCCGCAGCGTCGTCCCAGTCGGGCAGGAACTCGACGCGCGACTGGTCGGCGAAGCGCTCCTGCACCAGGGCACCGGTCACGCCGGGCTCCGGGTCCTCGCGGGCGCCGTAGACGTCGAGCACGACCGTGTGGTCGGCGAGTTCCTCGTACACCTTGGCGAAGTCGCCGGCCATCAGACGGGTGCGGGAGTACAGGTGCGGCTGGTGGATCGCGATGATGCGGCCGTCCCCGACCACGTTGCGGGCGGCCTTGAGCGCGGCGGCCACCTCGGTCGGGTGGTGCGCGTAGTCGTCGTAGACCGAGACCCCGCGCTCGACCCCGTGCAGCTCGAAGCGGCGCTGGGTGCCGCCGAACGCCTCGAGCCCGCGGATCGCGTCGACCGGGGCGACGCCGAGACCGGTCAGCACCGCGAAGGCACCGACGGCGTTGATCGCGTTGTGCCGGCCGGGCACGCGGAGGGTCAGGTGGTACGCCTGACCACCCGCGCGGAAGTCGACCTCGACGCCGGCGGACTCGGTGATGCCCTCGATGCGGACGTCCGCGTCGGCGGCCTCGCCGAAGGTGACGATCTCGGGGGCGTCCGGGCGCTGGCGGATGCCGGCCGTGACCGTCTTCGCACCGGCGTCGTCGCTCGAGATGACGACGCGCTGGCTCGCCTTCGCGGCGAACTCGACGAAGGCCTCGGTGAAGGCCTCCTCGCTGCCGTAGTGGTCCAGGTGGTCGGCGTCGACGTTCGTGACGAGGGCCACCGCGACGTCGTAGAGCAGGAACGAGCCGTCGGACTCGTCGGCCTCGACGACGAACAGGTCGCTGGACCCCGGGGCCGAGCTGGTGCCGAGGGACTGGATGACGCCGCCGTTGACGAAGCTCGGGTCGAGACCGAGCTCGACCATGGCGGTGACGATCATGCCGGTCGAGGTGGTCTTGCCGTGCGCACCGGCGACCGCGACCAGGCGGTGCTCGGCGATCAGGGCGGCGAGGGCCTGCGACCGGTGCAGGACCGGCAGGCCGCGGCGCTGGGCCTCGAGGAGCTCGGGGTTGTCCGGCCACAGTGCGCTCGTGACGACGATGCTGTCCGCCTCGCCGACGTTCGCGGCGTCGTGCCCGATGTGCACCGTCGCACCGAGGTCGCGCATCGTGCCGGTGGTCTCCGTCTCGCGGGAGTCACTGCCGGTCACGCGGTGGCCGGCCGCGAGGAACATCCGGGCGATCCCGCTCATGCCCGAGCCGCCGATGCCGACGAAGTGCACCGTGCCGAGGTCGTCCGGGATCGGCTGGGTCAGGTCCGGCTTGATGGTCATCGTTCCTCCGTGGTGCTGGGGGCCGCCTTCGCGGCGTCGAGGACCAGGTCCGTCATCCGGTCGGCGCCGTCGCGGTGGCCCACGCTGCCCGCCCGCACGGTCATGTCCGCGATGCGGGAGCGGTCCTGCAGGATGCTCAGCAACTGGAACGTCACCCAGTCGCGGTCGAATTCCCCGTCGGCCACCAGGACGGCTCCCCCGGCGTCGACGACGTCCTTCGCGTTGTGACGCTGCTCGCCGTTGCCCACCGGGTACGGCACGAGCACGCTCGGCAGTCCGACGGCCGTGAGCTCGCAGACCATGCCGGCGCCGGCGCGCGACACGACGAAGTCGCTCGCCGCGTAGGCCAGGTCCATCCGGTCGCAGTACGGCAGCACGTGGTAGCCCTCGAGGTCGCTCGGGCCGATGTCCGACGCGGCGCCCACGACGTGCAGGACCTGCCAGCCGGCACCGACGATCGCGGCGGCCGACTGGTTGATCGTCCGGTTGATGCTCCGCGCGCCCGAGGACCCACCGGTGACGAGCAGGACCGGCCGGTCCGGGTCCAGCCCGAACTCGGCGAGCCCCTCGGCACGGGAGGCACGGCGGTCGAGTGACTCGATCTCGCGACGGAGCGGCATGCCCACGACGCGGCCGTGGCGCAGGCGCGTGTTCGAGAAGGTCAGGCCGACGTGCTCGGTGAGGAACGCGGCGAGGCGGTTCGCCAGCCCGGGCTTCGCGTTCTGCTCGTGCACGACGATCGGGGTGCCGGTGCGGCGGGCGGCGATGTACGCCGGAGCGGCCGCGTAGCCACCCACACCGAGCACCACCTCGATCTCGTGGTCGCGGATGATCTGCTCGGTCCGCTTGACCGCCGCTGCGAAGCGCTGCGGGAAGCGCAGGGCCGCACTGTTCAGCTTCCGCGGGAACGGCAGGCGCGGGATCGTCAGCAGCTCGTAGCCGCGCATCGGGACGAGGCGGGACTCCAGGCCCTCGGCGGTGCCCAGCACGAGGACCTCGGCGCCGGGCTCCCGCTCGGTCAGGCGGTCGGCGACCGCGAGCAGGGGGTTGACGTGGCCGGCGGTGCCGCCGCCGGCGAAGAGGTACTTGCTCACCGCAGTGATCCGTTCGTGGAGGTCCGGCCGAGTGGGGCGTTCGTCAGGCCGGGGTCGTTCTTGCCGGGCAGGTCACGGGCGAAGGAGAGCACGACGCCGATCGCCACCAGGGTCATGATGAGGGCCGAACCACCGGCCGAGATGAGTGGCAGGGGCACACCGAGCACCGGCAGCAGGCCGAGCACGACCGCGATGTTGATGAGTGCCTGGCCGATGATCCACGCGAGGATGCCGCCGGTGACCGTCTTGACGAAGGGGTCGCGGGACTGCCGGATGATCTTGATCATGCCGACGGCGAGCACGACGAACAGGCTCAGCACCACGACGGCACCGATCAGGCCGAGCTCCTCGCCGATGATCGCGAAGATGTAGTCGTTGTCCGCCTCGGGCAGCCACGACCACTTGGCCTTCGAGTTGCCGAGGCCCACGCCGAACACCCCGCCGGACGCGAGCGCCCACATGCCGTGCACGGGCTGCCAGCAGATGTCCTGGTACTGGCTGGAGTCGGTGCACCCGGAGAGCCATGCGCTGATGCGCGTCGACCGCGAGGCCGACGCCATCGTGACGAAGGGCAGCATCACGGCGAACGCGGCCAGGCCGACGAGCAGGTGCCGGGCGCGGACACCGCCGATGTACAGGGCGCCGAAGACCAGGATGAGCATGACCATCGCCGTGCCCTGGTCGCCACCCAGGACCACGAGCCCGAGCGACAGCATCGAGGCGATCCCGATCGGGATGAAGACCTCTTTCCAGTCGTCGAGCTTCTCCCGCTTGACGTAGAGGATCGCGCCGATGCCGAGCACCAGGCCGAGCTTGACGACCTCGGACGGCTGCGCGGTGAACGACCCGAGCTTGATCCAGTTCCGGTTGCCCTGGATGTCGAGACCGAGCGGGGTGAACACGAGCAGCTGCAGCACGAGCGCCGCGCCGAGCAGCCGCATCGCCCACTTCCGCCAGATCCGGGTCGGGACCCGGCTCGCGATGAGCATGAGCGGCACGCCGAGCACGGCGTACAGGCCCTGGCGGGAAGCCGCCCCGAAGAAGTCGTGGGTCGCCGCGTACTCCTCGACGCTCGACGAGGACAGCACCATGACGACGCCGAAGACGACGAGGAACAGCGTGACGCCGAGGATCGTGTAGAAGGTGCTGGACTCCGCGACGAAGACGTTCTTGACGGCGACGATCGCGCCGTTCGTCCGTCGTGGGGTCGACGCGGTCCGGCCGTTACGGCTGTTCGGAAGATCCGTCGGTGTCGTCGCCATCGACTTCTCCTCCCAGGTGTTCGTTGACCGCGGCAGCGAAACGCTGCCCCCGGTCGGCGTAGGAGCCGAACTGGTCGAACGACGCCGCCGCCGGGGCGAGGAGGACCGTGTCGCCCGGCCTCGCGACCGATGCGGCATGCCGGACCGCCTCGCGCATGACCTGATCAGTGTCCGTCGTCTCGACCTGGAGCACGGGGACCGCGGACGCGTGTCGCGCGAATGCCTCGAGCACCGGGGCCCGGTCGGTCCCGATGACGACGACGGCGCGGACGTCCGGACCGAAGCGCTCGACCAGGCCGTCGATGTCGACGCCCTTGAACAGGCCCCCGACGATCCACACGACGGTGTCGAAGGACGCCAGGGACGCGGTGGCGGCGTGCGGGTTCGTGGCCTTGGAGTCGTCGACCCAGGCGATGCCCGCGGACTCTGCGACGAGCTCGGTGCGGTGGTGGTCGGCACGGAAGGCCCGGACGGCCGTCTGGATGGCGCTCGGCTGGACGGTGCCGGCACGCGCCAGCGCAGCGGCGGCCAGGACGTTCATGGTCATGTGCGGGCTGGCGAGCCCGGCGGCCTCGAGGTCGGCGACCGTCGAGAGCTCGAGTGCGCTGTTGCGGCGGTCCTCGTTGAAGGCCCGGTCGCACAGGACGTCCTCGACGATGCCGACGTCACCGGGGGCGGGGACACCGGGGGTGAAGCCGACCGCTCGGCAGCCCTCCACCACGTCGGCCTCCTGCACCATCTGCCGGGTGACCTCGTCCGAGGTGTTGTAGACGCACGCCATCACGGTGCGCTCGTAGACCTTGGCCTTCGCCGCGCGGTACGCCTCGGCGGAACCGTGCCACTCCAGGTGGTCGTCGGCGATGTTCAGGCAGGCACTCGCGAGGGGCACCACGGCACCGTCGCCGGATGTCGCCATGTAGTGCAGCTGGTGACTCGACAGCTCGACGACGAGCACGTCGTACCCGACCGGGTCGCGGACGACATCGAGCACCGGCACGCCGATGTTCCCGCACGCCACGGCCCGCAGTCCGCCGGCCTCGTACATCGCGGTCGTCAGCTGCGTCGTCGTGGTCTTGCCGTTCGTGCCGGTGATCGTGATCCACGGGGCCGCGACCGGGCCGCGGACGACCTTGTCGCGGACACGCCAGGCGAGCTCGATGTCGCCCCAGACGGTGCTGTTCGCCACCGACCACCGCACGGTGGCGTTGTGCGGGGGCAGCCCCGGCGACACGACCACGACGTCGGGCGCCTGCGCGACGAGCGCGTCCGGCACGGTGTCGAGCGGCGTCTGCAAGAACCGGGCACCGATGACGTCGAGCAGCTCGACGCTGTCGGCCGGGGCGTCGGACGAGTAGACCGTCACCTCGCTGCCGAGCTCGACGAGGGTGTCGGCGACCGAGAACCCGGTGGCACCCAGGCCGAGGACGGCGACGTTCAGCCCCTTCCACCCTTCGGCGTGCCAGCTGTCGAGGGACTCGAGACGGGACGACGAGGACACCGGGTCAACCAACGCTTGCGATCCATTCGAGGTAGAAGAGCCCGACCCCCGCCGCGACGAAGAGTCCGGCGATGATCCAGAAGCGGACGACGACCGTCACCTCGGCCCACCCCTTCAGTTCGAAGTGGTGGTGCAGCGGACTCATCAGGAAGATGCGCTTGCCGTGGGTGATCTTGAAGTACGCACGCTGCAGGATGACCGAACCGGTGACGATGAAGAACAGGCCACCGATGAGGACCAGCAGCAGCTCGGTGCGGCTGAGGATCGCGAGGCCGGCCAGGGCACCACCGAGGCCGAGCGAACCGGTGTCGCCGAGGAAGATCTGTGCCGGCGAGGTGTTGTACCAGAGGAACCCGATGAGCCCACCGCAGACAGCGGCCGCGACCACGGCGAGGTCGAGCGGGTTCGCGACGGTGTAGCAGGCGTGTGCGGTGTCCGAGTCGAGCCGGGTCCCGCCGCAGATCTGGTTCGACTGCCAGAAACCGATGATGACGTACGAGCCGATCGCCAGGATGCTCGATCCCGTCGCCAGGCCGTCGAGGCCGTCGGCGACGTTCACGCCGTTCGACGTGGACACCGTCAGCAGGACGATCCAGCCGAGGAACAGCACCGTGCCGATGACGGTGCCGAGCGCCATGAAGTCGAGCCACGGCACGTCGCGGACGGCCGAGATCATCGTGGATGCCGGGGGCTTGCCGTTCGACGTGGGTACGACCAGTGCGATCGTGGCGAAGATGACGCCGACGATGACCTGGCCGAGGATCTTCGCCCAGCCACCGAGCCCGAGGCTCCGCTGACGCCGGACCTTGAGGAAGTCGTCGATGAAGCCGACGAACCCGAGCCCGACCATCAGGAACAGCACGAGCAGGCCGGACAGCGTGATCGAGTCGCCTCCGATCAGGTGGCCCACGAAGTACCCGATCACCGCACCGATGATGAGGACGATGCCACCCATCGTGGCGGTGCCGCGCTTGGTGTGGTGGGACTGTGGGCCGTCGTCACGGATGAACTGCCCCCACCCGAGACGGTGGAAGAGCTTGATGAAGAACGGGGTGAGCAGCAACGTGAACACCAGCGACGTGGCGCCGGCGATGAGGAGCGCGATCATTCGGTGACACCTCCGAGGCGGTCGCCGAGGAATCGCAGTTCGGCAGACTTCGAGGACTTGACGAGGACGACGTCGCCGGGGCGGAGCATCTCCTGCATGGCACGGACGGCGTCGTCGACGTCCTCGATGTACACGGACTCGCCGTCCCACGATCCCTCGAGGGTGGCGGCCTGGTGGATGGGCATCGCGCCGCGGCCGACGACCACGAGCTGTCCGATGCCGAGGCGGACGACGAGCCGACCGATGCGGTCGTGCTCCTCGACGGAGAACTCACCGAGCTCGGCCATCTCACCGAGCACGGCGACGGTCCGCTCGCCCGGGCGCACGATCTGCGCCAGGGTCCGCAGCGCCGCCGCGGTGGAGTCGGGCGACGCGTTGTACGCGTCGTTGATCACGGTGACGCCCTCGGGGCCGCCCTGGAGCAGCTCCATGCGCCAGCGCTCGGCGCGCGTCATCGACGCGAGCGCCGCGGCGCCGTCGGCGAGCGGGACGCCCCACAGGTGGGCGACGGTGAGCGCGGCGGACGCGTTCATCGCGTGGTGCTCACCCAGGATCGCGAGGCGCACGTCGACGTGATCCGGGCCTCCAGACAGGGTTGCGTCCGTCGGACGGTCGCCTTCGGGGCGGACGGGAGGAACGGTGAGGGTGAAGCGGGTGCCGCTGCGGTCCGTCTCGATGCCGGTGATGCGGTAGTCGGCCTCGGCCGACGTGCCGAAGCCCACCACGCGCGCGGCCGTCAGGTCGCGCATCGACGCGACGCGGTCGTCGTCGACGTTGAGCAGGGCCGTGGCGGTCTCGGGCAGGTCGGTGACCATCTCGGACTTCGCGCGCTGCGTCGCCTCGATGCCGCCGAACTCGCCGGCGTGCGCGAGGCCCACCTTGAGGACGACACCGAGGTCGGGCTCGGCGATCGACACGAGCTTGGCGATGTGGCCGACGCCGCTCGCGCCCATCTCGACCACCAGGTACCGGGTGTCGTACGTGACGCGGAGCATCGAGATCGGTGCGCCGACGTGGTTGTTGAACGAGCCCTCGGGTGCGATCGTCGCGCCGTGCTGCTCGAGGATCGTGCGGAGCATGTTCTTCGTGCTCGTCTTGCCGTTCGAGCCGGTGATGCCGACGACCCGCAGGGGTGCCGGGCGACCGTCGGCGTCGACGCGGTCCGCGGTGCTCATGCGGACACGGGTGACGACCTCGTGCGCGAGCGCAGCGAGGGCCTCGTAGCCGTCCGTGACGACGATCTGCGGCGCGGTGGTGTCGACACGCTCCGGCGTGATCACCAGGGCGGCACCGGCGTCGACCGCGGCGGGCACGAAGCGCCGGCCGTCGGTGACCTCGCCGGGCAGGGCGAAGAAGACGCTGCCGGGACGGACCAGGCGGGAGTCGGTCTCGACCGAGCCCTCGACGACCAGGTCGCCGGGCTCGGCGACGTCGGTTGCCTGGGCGCCGCCGATCAGCTCGCCGCTGACCGCGGTGGCGATCTCGGCGAGGGTCATGGCGATCATCGGACGTCCTCCGCCGGACCGGAGTTCGGCTCCCAGCCGGCCTCGCGGAGGGCCGCACGGGCCTCGTCGCGGGCGGAGTACGGCGTTCGGACACCCTGGATGTCGCGGTAGTCCTGGTGGCCCGGGCCGGCCCAGAGGATCGAGTCCCCTTCACCGAGCAGGCCCACCGCGGTGCGGATCGCGGCCTCGGGCGGGCTGACCTCGTGGATCTCGTGGTCCGGGTAGGCGGCGCGTGCGGCGTCGACCAGGGTCTTCCGGATCGACGCGGCGTCCTCGAAGCGGGGGTGGTGGTCGGTGACGACGAGGATGTCGCTGCCGGCGGCGGCCACGCGGGCCATGTCGCCACGCTTCGTGGTGTCGCGGTCACCGTCGGCGCCGAACAGCATCAGCACCTTGCCGGCGGTGAACTGCCGGACCGCGGCGAGCGTGTTCTCGAAGGCGTCGGCGCTGTGGCCGAAGTCGACGTAGACGCTCGGCCCGTGCTCGCCGGAGACCCGCTCGGTGCGACCGGGCAAGTAGCACTCGATGGCGGAGACGCGCTCGGACGCACCGTCACGCTCACGGTCGCCCGATCCGTCCTCGTCGGGGTAACGGCGGTGGTTGCTCTCGAGCGCGTGCGCGATGGCACCGAGCTCGAAGCCGCCCTCGACCAGCATGACGATCGCCAGTGCGGCGTTCGCGGCCATGTGCCAGCCGATCAGGGGCACACGGGTCGTGAGCTCGCGACCCTCGGGACCCGTCAGGCGGAACTCGGTGTAGGCGGCGTGTGCCTCGACGATGTCGACGTGCCACTCGGCCTCGACGTCGGGGTGCACCGTGATGGTGGTGACCGGGATGCGGGAGTCCTGCACCACGCGGTGGCCCCAGTCGGTGTCCAGCGAGACGACGCCGCGGCGGGCGTGCTCGGGCTGGAACAGCGGGAGCTTCGCCTGGTAGTACTCCTCCATGTCGGCGTAGTCGTCGAGGTGGTCGTGCGACAGGTTCGTGAAGGCCGCGACGTCGAAGACGATGCCGTCGACGCGGTGACGGCTGAGGGCCTGGGCACTGACCTCGACGGCGACGGCGCGGACCTCGCTCTCGCGCATGCGGGCGAGGAGCGCGTGCATCTCGCTGGCCTCGGGCGTGGTCAGGCGGCTCGTCACGCTGAGCGAGCCGATGTGGCGCTCGGCGGTGGAGCTCAGGCCGGTCACCAGGCCGAGCTGCTTGAGGATGCCCTCGAGGATGTAGGACGTGCTCGTCTTGCCGTTCGTGCCGGTGACGGCGAACAGCTGCGGCAGGTCGGTGGCCTCGTCGGGGTGGGTGCGGTAGACCCACGCGGCGACGTCGCCCAGGGCTGCGCGGGGATCGTCGACGACGAGCACCGGCAGGCCGGACGGCTCGACGAGTGCGACGCCGTCCTGGTCGGTCAGGACGGCGACCGCGCCGCGCTCGGCGGCCTCGGTCGCGAACTGGGCGCCGTGCCGGTTCGCGCCGTGCACGCCGACGAACAGGTCACCCGGCTGCACCTCGGTGGCACTCAGCGTGACGCCGGTGGTCTCGAGGGTGTCGACCGAGCCGACGACACGCAGACCGAACGCGTTCGCGAGTTCGGCGACGGCCCTCGGGGTCGGGTGTTCGGGTCGGAGGACCGGGGGGATCCGTGCGGACAAGTGTTCCTTCTTCCTCACCACGTGGACGGGTAGAGCTTCGCCTCGGACGCGGAGGGGGCTACTCGGTACTTCTCGAGCACCTGGGACATGAGTGTGCGGAACGCCGGAGCCGCTCCGCTGGACCACTTGTTGGTCTGCGGCTTCGTGAACGTCACCGTGACAACATACTGGGGGTCTTCGGCGGGTGCCATTCCGGCCACCGACGTGATGCGCTGACCGCCGTAGCCCTGCGACCCCTCGGCCACCTCGGCGGTGCCGGTCTTCGCGGCGATGTTGTAGCCGGAGATCGGCTTCATGCCCACCAGCGTGCCGCCCGTGACGACGCTCTGCAGCATGTCGGTGACCTGCGTGGCGGCGGCTGCGGACACGACGCGCTGCTTCTGCACGTCGGGCGCGTCGATCGTCTTGCCGTCGGCCGTGGTGCAGCCCTTGACGAAGTGCAGCGGGATCCGGACGCCGTCGTTCGCGATCGTCTGGAACACGCTCGCGACCTGCACGGCCGTCGTCGAGATGCCCTGGCCGAACATCGAGTTGATGTTCGTCTGCTGGTCCCAGTTCGGGCTCGTGCCGTAGTCCATCGAGGGCTGGCCCGGGTAGTCGATGGCCGTCTCCGGCTCGAACAGCCCGAACTTCTTCATGTAGTCGAAGCGCTGCTGGGCCGTCAGCCGTGCCCCGAGCTCGGTGATGCCGACGTTCGACGAGTTCTGCAGGATTCCGGTCAGCGTCAGGTTCTCGGTGGGGTGGAACTCCGAGTCGTGGATCGTGCCGCCCCAGGGGAACGTGCGCGAGTACGGCACGACGGCCTGGTCGGTGGGAGTCGACTTGCCCTGGTCGATCAGCGCGGCGGCGATCGCGGCCTTGATCGTGGAACCCGGCTCGTACGACGCCGTCAGGGCCCGGGAGCCGAAGGCACCCTTGTCGGTCGTGGCGTCGACGTCGTTCGGGTCCACGGTCGGGTAGTCGGCGACCGCCAGCAACTCGCCCGTCTTGACGCTCGTGACGGTGGCCGTCGCGGACTCCGCCTGCAGGGTCTTGGCGGCGGACGCGATGGTCTGCTGCGCCATGTACTGCAGGTCGCTGTCGATCGTCGTCTCGAGCGTGCCGCCGTCCTTGGCCTTCTTCGTGGTCACGGTGCTGCCGGGCAGCTGGACGCCGTCCTCGCCACGCTCGTAGGTCTCCGAGCCGTTGGTGCCGGCCAGGCACTGGTCGTAGGCGTACTCCAGGCCGGCCTGGGCGCCGTCGGTCCCCATGAACCCGGTCAGGTTGCCCGTCGTCGCAGCCGTCGGGTAGACCCGCGACGCCTGCTGCTCCTTGTAGATCCACGGGATGCCGAGGTCGACCACGGCCTCGTAGTGCCGGACGTCGAGGCCCTTGATCAGGTACGCGAAGTCGGACTTCGGGTTCGCGGCGATGTTCTTCCGCATGGTCGCGACGTCGCCGCCGGAGGCCTTCGCCAGGGCGTCGAGTGCGGTGCTGACGCTGACGTCCTTGATGCGGGTGCCGCCGAGCTTGCCCTTGAACTGCTTGACCAGGCGCGGCGAGGTCGTGATGTTGTACCGGGTCACGCTGTCGGCGAGTTCGGTGCCGTTGCGGTCCACGATCGCGCCACGGGTGCCGTAGATCGTCACGGGGATGCTGCGCTTCTGGGCCGACGCCTCGTTCAGCACCGATGCCTGGACGACCTGGATGTCGACGAGCCGGACCACGAACACCCCGACCAGGGCGATCACGGCGAGCATCACGATGCTGTAGCGCAGGCGTCGGTTGCGGATCGTCTTCGTCACGCGGTGCGGTCCTTCCCGGGCGGTGCTGAGGGTGCGGCGGACCCGCCGGTCACCGGGTGGAGGGTGCCTGGAGCGGGTTCGCGTCGGACTCTACGGACGACTTCGCCGTCCCCTGGTCCGACGCGCTGGCGCCGCTGGTCTTCTCAGACGCGGCAGGTGCGGACGTGTCAGCGGCGGTGCTGCCTGCGGCGGCACTGCCTGCGGCGGGGTCGCCGGTGTTGCCCGTCTCCTTGCTCGTCGACGTGGCGCCCGGCTGGGTGGCCAGCGGCACGTCGTTCAGCAGGGAGTTCGGCACCTGGTTCTCGGTGGACGCGGTTGCCTCGTCGGGCTTCGCCGGGGTCGGCGTGCCGTACACCCGGCCGGTCTTCGGGTCCAGGTACACCGGCGTGGAGTTCGCGATCATCCCGAGCGCCTGCGCGTTGCGGGCCAGGTTCTGCGGCGAGTCCAGCACCCGGAGTTCCTCGGACAGGGACTGCTGCGTGCGGGACAGGTTGGTCTGCTCCGTCGACAGCGAGTTGAGCGTGTAGGCGCCCTGGCTGAGCACCATGCTGATGCCGAGCTGGGCCAGCAGCAGGATCCCGAGCGCGGCGACGGCCACGACGGCGTACCCGATGCGGGGACGGGCCCGGCGCTGGGCCGCGGTGGGGGTGACCTCGACCAGCTCGGGGCGGTGCTGACGGTCGGGGCGCGGGGCCCGCGACGGGACGACCGCAGGGTCGACGAGTGCGAGGTTCGTGCTCATGTCAGTTCCGGATCCGCTCGGCCGCGCGCAGTCGCACGGGGGTTGCTCGGGGGTTGGCGGCGCGTTCGGCCTCGTCGGCCAGCTCAGCGCCCTTGACGATCAGGGAGAAGGTGGGGGCGTGCTCGGGCAGCTCCACCGGCAGGTCGGCGGGGGCGCTCGACTTCGTGCGCTCCACCAGGGCCCGCTTGACGATTCGGTCCTCGAGGGACTGGTAGGACTCGACGACGATGCGGCCACCGACCGCGATGGCGTCGAGGGCCGCCGGGATCGCCCGCTCGAGCACGCTCAGTTCGGCGTTCACCTCGATGCGGAGCGCCTGGAAGACGCGCTTGGCCGGGTGCCCCTGGCGCTGGACGGCGACCGGGGTCGCGTCGTGCAGCACCTGGACCAGGTCGCCGGACATCTCGAACGGCTTCGTCGCCCGCCGCTCCACGATGGCTCGTGCGTAGCGGCCGGCGAGCTTCTCCTCGCCGTAGCGCTGGAAGATGCGACGCAGTTCGCCCTCGTCGTAGGTGGCCAGGACGTCGGCGGCGGTCTGCCCCTCGGTCCGGTCCATCCGCATGTCGAGCGGGGCGTCCTGGCTGTACGCGAACCCGCGCTCGGCCCGGTCGAGCTGCAGCGAACTCACACCGAGGTCGAACAGCACGCCGTCGACCTTCGTGAAGCCCTCGCCCTGGATGGCGTCGACGATGCCGTCGTACACGGTGTGCACGAGCCGGACGCGGTCACCGAAGCGGGACAGACGGTCCCCCGCGATGCCGAGGGCGTCGGTGTCGCGGTCGAGTCCGATGAGCGTGAGCTCCGGGAACCGCTCGAGCAGGCCCTCGGAGTGACCACCCATGCCGAGCGTGGCGTCGACGACGACCTTGCCCGGGCCCTCGAGCGTCGGCGTGAAGAGGTCGACGATGCGCTGGAGCATCACCGGCGTGTGCGGGAAGCGTGGCGTCTCGTTGTCGTTGTCGGCCATGTGCAGCCCCTCGTCTCCTGGGCCGTGGGTCCGGATCCCCATCCATGCGACCTGACACCGGGGAAGTGATGTCAGGGCTTCACGGCTGGGAGTCCCGATCCGCGGATCAGAAGATCCCCGGGATCACCTCCTCGTCGTTGTCGGCGAATGCCTCTTCGGCTTCGGCGTAGTAGGCCTCCCACGCGGGGGTGGACCAGATCTCGGCACGGTCACCGCTGCCGATGACCGTGAGGTCCCGCTCGAGCCCCGCGTACTCGCGGAGGTTCTGCGGGATCGTCACGCGGTTCTGCTTGTCGGGCTGTTCCGCGCTGGCCCCCGAGAGGAACAGGCGCATGTAGTCCCGGGTGCGCTTCGACGTCATCGGAGCGGTCCGGATGCGCTCGTGGAGTTCCTCGAACGTCCGGGCGCTGAAGACCACGACGCAGCGTTCCTGGCCGCGGGTCATGACGAGCCCGCCGGACAGTTCGTCCCGGAACTTGGCGGGGAGGATCACGCGACCCTTCTCGTCGAGCTTCGGGGCATGAGTACCGAGCAGCACGTCGGGCCTCCCCTCCGCTCCACCGGACCGTTGCAAGCCCCACTTTACTCCACTCCCCTCCCCCGGACCAGGATTCCGCACCCTTTTCGGCCCTCGACACCCCTACTGGGGGCATGCGCCCAGGAATGCATCCCGCAGATGCAGCCCGAAAAGCCCGGATCCATGCGGATCCGGGCGGCAGGAGCGGGCGTGGAGGAAAGTGGAGGACTTTCGCAGCCGGTGGAGCACGTCGGGGCGCGCCGCGGTCGCACGGTCGGCTCCACCACGCCCGGCCGCCGGTCAGCGCATGGTCACGACGCGCCGCCGCCGCGCCGCCGAGTGGTCACGAACTGTCGTTCGCGCGGGCCCCAGCCGACAGTTCGTGACCCCCCGGCGACCTCCGCCCGGCCTGTCGTGACCACTCGCGCGCACACCCCGCGCGCACACCCCGCGGCTCCGGCTCCGCCCCGCGGCCCCGGCCCCGGCCCGAACCCGCCCGAACCCGCCCGCCCCCGGGAACACGAAACGGGGCCGGCCCGAAGGCCGACCCCGTGGAGGAGTGTGGAGGGAGCCCGACCGGCTCCGGTCAGCTACTGACCCTGGTCGTTCCGCTTGTCCCAGCGGTCGTTCATGCGGTCCATGAAGGACCCGCCACCACCACCACCACTGGCAGACGGACGCGCCGACCCACCGGATGCGGGCTTGCCCGGCCGAGCGGGCTTCGCCTTCGGGGCACGCATGCCCGGGCGCAGCGCGAACAGGACACCGGCGAGCATCACGACGAAGCCGAGGATGCCCAGCAGCGGCGCCTTGATGACCAGGCCGACGATGACGACGGCGATCCCGGCGAGTGCGCCGAGGACCCCGAGGGTGATGGCTGTGTACGTCGGACGACCCTGTCGACGTGTGACACGAGCCACGAAATCGGAATCGTTCTGGTAGAGGCTGCGCTCCATCTCTTCGAGAAGGCGCTGCTCCTGTTCCGAGAGCGGCATCTTGGTTCCCTCTGTTCCTGGGATCGACGCGGGGTTGAAAAACGCGGGTTGGGTGGACCGATTCTATGCCTCGACCACTCCACTAGGGTAGGGATCGTGGCTGAGAGTACGCGATTAGTGGACCTCGTATCGGCGCGTATCGACCGGGCACTCGACGAGCAGCGTGAGCGGCTCCTCGCGATCAGCCCCGACCTCGCGCCGTTCGACCGGTACGCCCGAGACCTGTTGTCCGGCGGCAAGCGCTTCCGGGCCCTGTTCTGCTACTGGGGATGGCAGTCGGTGGCGGGCCGTTCCGGTTCGTTCGACCCGCTGGCCGAGGGGTCCCGGCAGACCACCGCCGAAGCGATCGTCACGGTCGCCGCCGCGCTCGAGGTCTTCCACGCCGCCGCCCTGGTGCACGACGACATCATGGACCGCTCGGACACCCGTCGTGGGCGTCCGGCCGCGCACCGCCGCTTCGAGTCCCTGCACGAGGAGTCCGGTTTCGTCGGCGACCGCGGGCAGTACGGCACGAACTCGGCGCTGCTCCTCGGCGACCTGCTGCTCTCGCTGAGCGACTCCGTGTTCGACGAGGGCCTCGCGCTCCTCGACCCGGTGCGGGCCCGCATCGTCCGCCAGGAGTTCCACGCGATGCGCCTCGACGTCACGGCGGGGCAGTACCTCGACGTGCACGAGGAGACCGCCTGGCCCGTCATCGACGAGTCCGAGCACCTGCTCCGCGCCCAGCGCGTCATCGTCTTCAAGTCGGCGAAGTACTCGATCGAGGCACCCCTGGTCATCGGTGCCCTGGTCGCCGGCGCGAGTGACTCCCAGCTCGAGGGCCTCCGCGCCTTCGGACTCCCCCTCGGCGTGGCCTACCAGCTGCGCGACGACATGCTCGGCGTGTTCGGTGACCCCGAGGTCACCGGCAAGCCCGCGGGCGACGACCTGCGCGAGGGCAAGCGCACCGTCCTCATCGCCTCTGCGCGCAAGACCCTGGCGAGTGGCCCGCGGCAGCTCCTGGACGAGCTCCTCGGCGACCCGGACCTCGACGAGGAGCAGGTGCGGATGCTCCGGGCGACCCTCACCGAGTCCGGCGCCGTGGCCGCCGTGGAACGGTCGATCGATCGGCACGTGCAGCGCGCCAAGGCGGCGCTCGACGCGTCGCCGCTGACGCCGTCGGCACGCGAACAGCTCGCGTCGCTGGCCGACACGGTCAGCCGCCGGTCGTCCTAGACACCTCTCGATCCACCGGCCTCGCAGGCTCGCCCGGCGCTGGCGCCGCGCGCCGCTGGCGCGTCGCACATGCGGGGCGGACAGGAGGCCCGGTGCCAGCTGGCACCGGGCCTCCTGTCCGACCGGAACGCGTCTAGAGCAGCGACTGGGCGACGCGACGCACCTCGGCCTTGCGACCGGCGCGCAGCGCCGCGATCGGCGTGGTGCCCATCGCGTCGTCGACGGTGAGCATCCAGCGCACCGCCTCGTCGTCGGTGAAGCCGTTGTCGCCGAGCACGATGAGCGTGCCGCGGAGTTCGGGCATCGGCTCGCCGTCCTCGAGGAACTCGACCGGCACCCGCAGCACACCGCCGACACGGGCGGCGAGGAGGGTCTTCTGCTCGAAGAGTCGGTGGATCCGTCCGGGGCTCGTGCTGAACATGTCCACGAGCTCGGGGACGGTCAGCCAGCGTTCGGAGAGGGTCAGGTCGTCGGCGGGTGCGGCACTCACACGCCCATGGTGCCAGAGTGACCGCCGGAGTGAATCGGTAACGTTCGTCACATTCGTCACATCCACCACATCTGACTCTCTGGTTGACTTGGGAATCAGGCCATGCCAGCGTTGTGGCACCTGTGAGTGCGCGCACGCGTGCGCACGCCTCAGTCGAGATCAGGAGAGACCCGTGGACCACGCTGCAGACGAAGTCGCCCGGCGCGCACGATCCGCCCGGTTCGCCACCATGCCCATCGTCCTCGCGGGCACGATCGCCGTGACCGCCGGCCTGACCGGTCCGGTCGCACACGCCGAGCCGCGGCACGACGACGCCGACGCGAACCACAAGCGTCACGTCGACCAGGACCGCGTCCTCACCGACCGCCCGGTGTTCGGCACCGCGGTCGCACGGCCGTCACAGACCGTCGTCCGGACGGTCGCCGCCACCGCGAAGGCCCCCACGACCGCTGTGCCCACGAACTACACCGTCCACCACGGCGACACGGTCTCGGGCATCGCCGCCCGGTTCGGCCTGTCGGCGCAGGAGATCCTCGTGCGTAACGGCCTCGGCTGGAACACGATCATCCACCCGGGCCAGACGCTGCACCTGGCGTCGACCCCCGCCGTCACAACCGCTGCCGTGCGGACGTCCGGGGCCACGAGCGGCTCCGGGTCGAACACCTCGAGCTACCACGTGAAGCAGGGCGACACGGTCTCCGCCATCGCCTCCCGCGTCGGCGTGTCGACCACGGCGCTCCTCCGCGCGAACGACCTGTCACAGCGCAGCGTCATCTACCCGGGGCAGACGCTGCGGGTACCGCACGGCACGTCCTCGTCGACGTCGGTGTCCACGGCGTCGGCGCCGTCGACCCGGTCGAGCGTCAAGATCAGCGCCGGCGACACGGTCGCCTCGATCGCCGCCGCCCACCACGTCTCCGTCAAGTCGCTCCTGTCGGCGAACGGCCTGTCGTACACGAGCACCATCTACGCCGGCAAAACACTCGTCATCCCGTCGTCGAACGCCACTGCCGCACCGGCGGTCGCCGCCAGCGCAGCCGTCAGCGGTGCCGTGGGCCTGAGCGCCGAGCAGCGACAGAACGCGGCGACCATCGTCGCCGTCGGTCGCTCCATGGGCGTCCCCGACCGCGGCATCGTCGTCGCCCTCGCCGCCGCGATGCAGGAGTCCAGCCTGCGGAACATCCCACACGGCGACCGCGACTCGGTCGGTCTGTTCCAGCAGCGCCCGAGCCAAGGGTGGGGCCCCGCGGCGACGCTGCAGGACCCGGTGCACGCCACCAAGCTGTTCTTCGGTGGTCGGGACAACCCGAACGCCGGCAAGACGAGTGGGCTGCTCGACGTGCGCGGCTGGTCCTCGATGAGCATCACCGATGCGGCCCAGGCCGTGCAGCTCTCCGCCTACCCGAAGGCCTACGCCAACTGGGCGACGGCCGCCGAGGGCTGGCTGGCGACCCTCTGAGCCTCATCCGGAAGATCGAGATTGGGTCACGACCGGTGCGCCGGTGCGTCCGGCTGCCGTCTCGATTCGTAGAATGCCGCCGATGACCACCAACGCCGCCACGGACCCCATGATCGGTCGCATGATCGATCAGCGGTACCGCGTCCGCTCGCGCATCGCGCGCGGGGGCATGGCGACCGTCTACCTCGCGACCGACGTGCGCCTCGAGCGACGCGTCGCCATCAAGATCATGCACGGGCACCTGGCCGACGACCAGGCCTTCCGTGAGCGCTTCATCCAGGAGGCCCGGTCGGCCGCCCGGCTGTCGCACCCGAACCTGGTGGGCGTCTACGACCAGGGCGCCGAGGGCGAGACCGCCTACATCGTCATGGAGTACATCCCCGGCATCACGCTGCGGGACCTGCTGCAGGAACACCACGCCCTGACGCCCGAGCAGGCGACGGACATCCTGCGCGCCGTGCTGGCGGGCCTGGCGTCCGCGCACCGCGCCGGCATCGTGCACCGCGACCTGAAGCCCGAGAACGTCCTGCTCGCCGACGACGGTCGCATCAAGCTCGGCGACTTCGGCCTGGCCCGGGCCACGACCGCGAACACGGCGACCGGCGCGGCCCTGCTCGGCACGATCGCCTACCTGTCCCCCGAGCTCGTGACCCGCGGCGCCGCCGACTCGCGCAGCGACATCTACGCGCTCGGCATCATGCTCTACGAGATGCTGACCGGCGAGCAGCCCTACAAGGGCGAGCAGCCGATGCAGATCGCGTACCAGCACGCCAACGACTCCGTCCCGGCCCCGAGCGCCGCCGTGTCCGGGGTGCCGCCGGAGCTCGACGAGCTGGTCGCCTGGTCGACCGCGCGCGACCCCGAGGACCGTCCCCGCGACGCCCGCGAGATGCTCGACCACATGTCGGGCAACCAGCAGCGGGCGACCGGTCAGTACCGCACCGCCGTGCTCCGCCCCGAGAACGGGACCGCGATCCTGCCCTCCGGCGGCGGGGGAACGCTCGGCGCCGCAGCGGCCGCCGCCTCGGTCGGAGCCGCAGGTGCCGGTGCTGCCGACGAGACCGCCATCATCGACCGGGCGGGTGACCGCGACACCGGTGACCGCGTTCGGACGCCCGCGCGGGCCCGCACCAACGCCCCGGGGCCCCGTCGCACCGGTGCCCAGCCCGGCGTCCTGTCCCCCGCCGGCCAGCGGCTCGCCGACCAGTCGGCGAAGCGTCGGAAGCGCGGCTGGATCGCCCTGTCCGTGGTCGTCGTGCTCGCGCTGATCGGAGCCGGCTTCGGCTGGTACTTCGGCCCGGGGCCCGGTGGCAACGTGCGCATCCCGGAAGTCGCGGGCAAGTCGGTCTCGCAGGCCCGACAGCTGCTCGAAGCACAGGGCCTGCAGGCGGCGTCGAAGACCGGGACACGGTTCGACGCCGTCGTCGCGAAGGGGCAGGTCTCCACGACCGAGCCGGCTGCGAGGCGCGAGGTGCAGAAAGGCACGGCGGTGCAGATCGTCGTCTCGAACGGCCCCCGGATGATCCCGCTGCCGGCGATCGTCGGGCAGCCGCTCTCCACCGTGACGGCCGCGCTCGACGACGACTTCGAGCTGCAGGACGACCGGTACCAGTTCTCCGCCGACGCGCCGAAGGACACCGTGATCGCGGCGACCGGTCGGGCGTCCGGGGGCAAGGCGCTCGACCTGACGACGGTGAAGGCGTACGGCGAGACCGGTCGGATCACCCTGACGGTGTCGCTCGGCCCCGTGCCCGACGTGGTCGGGAAGACCGTCGACGAGGCCTCCGCCGCACTCGACGTCGTCGGGCTCGTCCTCGGCGCCCGGACCGAGGAGTACAGCGAGACCGTCCCGACGGGGCAGATCGTCTCCGCCGCCGTGCAGGAGTCCCCCGCCGTGCGCGGGTCGGCGGTGGACGTCGTCGTGTCGAAGGGCCCGACGCCGATCACCGTGCCGAAGGACGGAGTGGTCGGCAAGACCATCAACGAGGCGACGAAGACCCTCGAGGACCTCGGCCTCAAGGTCTCCGTGCCCGACTGCACGAACATCCTCTGCGGCTTCTACGACTGGAAGTCGACGCTGCCCGTCACCGGCACCGATCCGGGCGCCGGCGCGACCGTGTACCGCGGCGACACGGTCACCCTGTCCTACGACCAGTAGGGCCGGCGCAGGCGCTGCATGGGCGGTGTGTGTCGCCAGAGAGCCATTGTCTCGCCCGATCGCGCCGACACCGTCAGGACGGACGGGAGGCCCGTGGCGGCGCCGTCACGGGCCTCCCGTCCGACACGCGAAAGCGACTGAACCCCGCGAACGTGCCGGGAGGTTCTGTCGCTTCGTCGAGATGGTTCCTGCGCTACGAGCGGTCGGGCTGGTGCGCGCCGAGTTCCTCGGCCACCAGGAAGGCGAGCTCGAGGGACTGCATGTGGTTGAGGCGCGGGTCGCAGAGCGACTCGTAGCGGGTGGCGAGGGTGGCCTCGTCGATGTGTTCCGAGCCACCGAGGCACTCGGTGACGTCGTCACCGGTGAGCTCGACGTGCATGCCACCGGGGTACGTGCCGACCTGGCGGTGCGCCTCGAAGAAGCCCAGGACCTCGTCCACGACGTCGTCGAACCGGCGGGTCTTGTAGCCCGTCGGCGTGGTCAGGCCGTTGCCGTGCATCGGGTCGGTGACCCACAGCGGATTGGCGTCCATGCCCTTGATCGCCTCGAGCAGCTTGGGCAGCTCGTCGCGGATCTTCCCGGCACCCATCCGCGTGATGAAGGTCAGGCGACCCGGCTCACGGTTCGGGTCGAGCTTGTCGACGAGCGCCTTCATGTCGTCCACGGTCGTCGTCGGGCCGAGCTTCACACCGATCGGGTTGCGCACCCGCGACAGGAAGTCCACGTGGGCACCGTCGATGTCACGCGTGCGCTCACCGATCCAGATGAAGTGGCCGGACGTGTCGTACGCCAGGCCCGAGCGGGAGTCGATGCGGGTCATCGGGCGCTCGTAGTCCATCAGCAGCCCCTCGTGCGAGGCGTAGAACTCGACGTGCTTGAGCGCTTCGAAGTCGGCACCGCAGGCGGCCATGAACCGGATCGCGCGGTCGATCTCCTTGGCGAGGTGCTCGTACCGGGCGTTCGCCGGGTTCGAGGCGAAGCCCTTGTTCCACGAGTGCACCTGCCGCAGGTCGGCGAAGCCCCCTTGCGTGAACGCTCGGACCAGGTTCAGCGTCGACGCAGCGGTGTGGTAGCCCTGCACCAGACGACGCGGGTCCGCTTCGCGGCTCTCCGGCGTGAAGTCGTAGCCGTTCACGATGTCGCCGCGGTAGGCGGGCAGCGTGACGTCGCCGCGGGTCTCGAAGTCGCTCGAGCGGGGCTTGGCGAACTGTCCGGCCATCCGGCCCATCTTGATGACGGGCGTCGAGGCGCCGTAGGTCAGCACGACGGCCATCTGCAGGATCGTCTTGACCCGGTCGCGGATGGAGTCGGCGGTGGCACCGGCGAAGGTCTCGGCGCAGTCACCGCCCTGCAGCAGGAAGGCCTTGCCCTGGGCGGCCGCGGCGAGCCGTGCGCGCAGCTCGTCGACCTCGCCCGCGAACACGAGCGGCGGGAGCGTGGCGATCTCGGCCGACGCCGCCTCGGCAGCGGCGGCGTCGGGCCAGGTCGGCTGCTGCTTGATCGGGAGCGTCCGCCAATAGTCGAGCCCCTCGATGACGTCCGGATCCTGCAGGGCGACGAAGTCGGTCGACTCGGGCAAGGGCGTTACCTCGGTGTTCTGTGCGGGCGGCCCGGCGACGCTGACCGGCACGTGGCCGCGCGTCGGCGATGGGCGTCCTGGCGGGGTGCCGGGACCATCAGAGCCTAACGTGCAGGCGTCGACTTCCGTTCCCGCATGACGGCCTCGCGCGCAGAGCTCGCGCGCTCCTTCACGCTGGTGGCGTAGACGTCGACGTACTCCTGACGGCTCAGCCCGGCGAGCTCGTGCATGACCTCGTCCGTGACGCTGCGCAGGATGAAGCGGTCCGTCTCGAAGCCCTGGAACCGCGAGAAGTCGAGCGGCTTGCCGAACACGACCCCGACGCGCTTGATCTTCGGGAACCGCTGCCCGATCTGCTGCACCTCGCGCGTGCCGACCATGGCCACCGGGACGACGAGCACGCGCCCCTCGAGGATCATCCGGGCGATGCCGGTGCGTCCGCGGTAGAGCTTGCCGTCGGGGCTGCGCGTGCCCTCCGGGTAGATGCCGAGCTGCTCACCGCGCGCCAGGACCTGCAGCCCGGTGCGCAGCGACGCTTCGGACGCCTTGCCACCGGAGCGGTCGATCGGCAGCTGGCCGATGGCGTTGAAGAACGTCTTCGTCGCCCAGCCCTTCAGCCCGCGGCCGGTGAAGTAGTCGCTCTTCGCCAGGAACGACAGTCGACGATCGAGCACCGCTGGCAGGATCACCGAGTCGATGAACGAGATGTGGTTCGAGGCGAAGATGACCGGGCCCGTCGTGGGGACGTGTTCGCGCCCGACGACCCACGGCCGGAACAGGGTGAGGATGAGCGGTCCGAGCACGAAGTTCTTCAGCAGCCAGTAGGTCATCGACGACTCCAGGTGGTGAGAAGGTCCGGGTGGTGCACGGGTGTTCGCGTTTGCGTTTGCGTTTGCGTTTGCGCGCCGACCCTACGCCGTCCGGGCGTGGATGCGAGCGAGGTCGGCAGCACCGACGACGCCGGCGTCGTTGACGAGTTCGGCGATGACGAAGTCGGGCTCCGGGTGGTACCCGCGGGCCGGCAGGTTGTTGAGGTACGCCTGCTTGATCGGGTCGAGCAGCCGGTCCCCCGCGCTGGCGACGCCGCCGCCGAACACGAAGAGCTGCGGGTCGAGCACGGCGGAGAGCGACGCGCACGCCTCGCCGAGGTGCCGACCGAGCCGACGGAGTGCCGCGAGGGCACCCGGGTCGTCGGCCAGGATCAGGTCGCCGACGATCTTGCCGTCGAGCTGGCCACCGTTGTCGGCGCGGGCGTCGGCCAGGGCCGAACCGATCCCGCCGGCGTCGGCGACGTCGTTGGCCATGCGCTGCAGGGCGCGGCCGGAGCCGTACTGCTCGATGCAGCCACGGGCGCCGCACCCGCAGGGCAGGCCGTTCGGGACGATGCGCAGGTGCCCGATCTCGCCACCGGTGCCGAAGCCGCCGCGGAACAGCCGGTCCTCGGTCACGATGGCACCGCCGACCCCCGTGCCGATGGTGAGCATCGTCATGTCGGACACGAGCCGACCGGCACCGAACCGGAACTCCGCCCAGCCAGCGGCGTTCGCGTCGTTGTCGACGGTGATGTGCAGATCGCCGAGGCGCTGCTGCAGCTTCTGCCGGAGTGGTTCGTTCCGCCACCGGATGTTGGGCGTGTAGTAGACGATCGACTGCGAAGCGTCGATGAACCCGGGGGCGGCGACCCCCACGGCGCCGACCTGGTGGAGCGAGCTGAGTCGCTCGACCATCGAGACGACGTCGTCGAGCATGGCGTTCGGGTCCGCAGCGTTGGTGGCCACGCGGTCCTCGGCGACGATCTCGCCCAGTTCCGTCACGACCGCACCCGCGATCTTGGTGCCCCCGATGTCGATTCCGATGGCGTGCACGAGCAACGAGCCTACCGGTTCGCCGCGAAGTCGAGGAACGCCCGGAGACGCGCCCTATGCTGGCGGTGTCGCCTCGGTGTTGAGGCGCACTCGAGTCGAACCGGCAGACAAGGGAGTCACCGTGAACGATCAGCGTCCTGCACGCAGCAGCGCCTCCGCCGACACGTCCACCGCTGGCAGCGCTGCCACCGGGAGCACACCGTCGGCCGGGGAGCACCCCACCACCCCCGACGCCGGCCCCGTCGCCCCGGACCACGGCTCGGCGGCGCGGCTCCTCGGCGACCGCGTCCGTCTGACGCCGGAGCGTCCGATCCTCGCCCAGCGCCACGGCGACACCTGGACGACCTTCACGGCGGCCGAGACCCTGGCCCGGGTCCGGGGCATCGCGAAGGGCTTCGTCGCCGCCGGGCTCGAACCGGGCGCGCACGTCGCGATCCTGTCGCGCACCCGGCTCGAGTGGACCCTGGTCGACTTCGCCGTGTGGACCGCCGGCCTGGTGTCCGTGCCCGTGTACGAGACGAGCTCCCCCGACCAGGTGCGGTGGATCCTGTCCGACTCCGAGTCGGTCGCCATCGTCGTCGAGCAGGAGGAGCACGCGCGCCGCGTCGCCTCCATCGCACCCGACCTGCCCGCCCTGGGCCAGCACTGGACGATCGACGGCGGCGGCCTCGACGACCTGACCCGGCTCGGCGAGGACGTCACCGACGACGAACTCGACGCCCGCACCGCCCACGTGCACGGCCACGACGACGCCACGATCATCTACACCTCGGGCAGCACCGGCCGGCCGAAGGGGTGCGTCCTGCGGCACGACAACTTCACCGCCACGGTCGAGGGCGCGAGCGAGGCGATGCCCGAGGTCGTCGCCGACGGCGCCTCGACCCTGCTGTTCATCCCGCTCGCCCACGTCTTCGCGCGGTTCATCGCCGCGATGTCGGTCTCCGCGGGTGTCCTCGTCGGCCACGAGCCGGACACCAAGGACCTGATGCGGGCGGTGTCGACCTTCCAGCCGACGTTCCTGCTCGCGGTCCCCCGGGTGTTCGAGAAGATCTACAACTCCGCCGAGCAGAAGGCCGACCTCGGCGGCAAGGGCAGGATCTTCCGCGCGGCCGCCGACACCGCGGTCGCCCACTCCGAAGCCCTCGCCGCCGGCCGGGTGCCGTTCCTACTCTGCCTGAAGTTCAAGCTGTTCGACCGGCTCGTGTACGCGAAGCTCCGCGATGCCCTGGGCGGCCGGGTCGAGTACGCCATCAGTGGCTCGGCGCCGCTCTCCCCGCGGCTCTCGCACTTCTTCCGCTCGATCGGGGTG
The DNA here is from genome assembly GCF_000349565.1 of Curtobacterium flaccumfaciens UCD-AKU. GTDB lineage: Bacteria > Actinomycetota > Actinomycetes > Actinomycetales > Microbacteriaceae > Curtobacterium > Curtobacterium poinsettiae. The sequence continues at coordinate 100,191 of NZ_KB714610.1, read as the reverse complement.
CTCATCCTCGAGGGCTACGGCCTGACCGAGACCACGGCACCCGCCACGGTCAACCGTGCCCGTGAACTCCGCATCGGCACGGTGGGTCGCGCCCTGCCCGGCATCGAGGTCCGGATCGCCGACGACGGCGAGATCCTGATCCGCGGCGTCGACGTCTTCGACCGGTACTGGCGGAACGACGAGGCGACCGAGCACGCCTTCGCCGACGGCTGGTTCCGCACCGGTGACCTCGGCCGGCTCGACGGCGACGGGATCCTCACGGTTACCGGACGCGCCAAGGAGCTCATCGTCACCGCGAGCGGCAAGAACGTCGCACCGGCACCGCTCGAGGACGGCATCCGCGAACACCCGCTCATCGGCCAGGTGGTCGTCGTCGGCGAGGGCAAGCCGTTCGTCGCCGCGCTCGTGACGCTCGACCGCGAGATGCTGCCCGGCTGGTGCGAGTCCCGCGGGATCGCCCCGGCGCTGAGCGCACACGAGGCCGCCTACGACGAACGCGTGCTGTCCGCCGTCCAGGAGGCCATCGACACCGCGAACAGCCGCGTCTCCCGCGCCGAGTCGGTCCGGTCGTTCACGATCCTCGACACCGACCTGACCGAGGCGTCCGGGCACCTCACGCCCAAGCTGACGATCAAGCGGTCGGTGATCCTGCAGGACTTCGCCGCCGACGTCGACCACATCTACTCCGGGTCGAAGGTGCAGACGACGGCGACCCCGGTCGTCGAGGGGCGGCGCCGAGGCCGCTCCTAGCGCCCGCCGGGCGTACCTGGTCACTTCGGGCGTACCGGGTCGGTTCTTCCGACCAGGGACGCCCGATCCCGCCAGGTGCGCGCGGTTGTGGACGCAACGGTCTGGAGGCCCGGATCGCGTCCGTCGGACGTGATCCGGGCCTCCAGGCGGTCCAGCGGGCGCCGGGGCGCCTGCGGGGTCAGGCCTCCTGCGGCTGCTCCGTCGCGGGGGCGTCGAGGACGGCGGTCGAACCGGTCGTGACGGTGGCCTCGGCCGGTCGACGGTTGGTGCGGGTGCGGTGCGAGCTCAGCTCGTCGTTCTGACTGGTCATGCGGGAGTCCTGGGGGGATCGGATGGGCCGTCGGTGGGAGGCCGACAGCAGCACGGTACCCCCTCGTCAGGACAAAGCGACAATCCCCCGTGGGGGTGTCACACCCGAGTTCACAGCCCGCGAACGCGGGCCTGTGGGACCGCTCAGTGGAACCAGTCCTGCGCGCGGATGTCGCGCAGCGCCTGACGGCGGATCTCGGGGTCGAGCGTCATCACGTAGACCGTGCCGTCGAGGTGGTCGCACTCGTGCTGGAGCGCCTCGGCCATCAGTCCGGTGCCCTCGAGGACGACCTCGGCGCCGTCGACGTCGACACCCCGGACCTTGGCGTACGGGTACCGACGCGTCGGGTAGCCGAGGCCGGGGACGGAGAGGCACCCCTCTTCCATGAGCTCGGGCTCCCCGGAGACCTCGACGACCTCGGGGTTCAGGACGTAGCCGACCTCGCCGTCGACGTTGTACGAGAACGCGCGGAGCCCCACGCCGATCTGCGGCGCGGCCACCCCGGCACGTCCGGGTTCCTTGACGGTGTCGACGAGGTCCTGCACCAGGTCACGGACTCCGGTGCTCCCGAGCAGTTCGGGTCGGATCGGATCGGCCGGCGATCGGAGGACGGGGTCGCCGAACAGGCGGATGGGACGAACGGTCAATTTACTGCAGCACCACCAGGAGGTCGCCGGCGTCCACCTGCTGGGTCACCGGGATCGCGAGTCGGCCGACGGTGCCCGACACGGGCGCCGTGATGGCCGCTTCCATCTTCATCGCCTCGATGCTCGCCACCGGCGTACCGGCTTCGACGACGTCACCGACGGCGACCTTGAGCGTCACCACGCCGGAGAACGGCGCGGCGACGTGCTTCGGGTCGGACGCATCGGCCTTCTCGGCCGCCTTCGTCTCGACCTCGACCGAACGGTCGCGGACGGCGACCGGGCGGAGCTGCCCGTTCATCGTCGCCATGACCGTGCGGATGCCCTTGGCGTCCACCTCGCCGATCGCCTCGAGCCCGACGAACAGGTCGACGCCCTTGCCGAGCGGGACGCTGTGCTCCTGCCCCGGGCGCAGCCCGTACAGGTAGTCGACGGTCGGCACGACGGACAGGTCGCCGTACTGCTCCCGCACACGCTGGAACTGCTGCGTCGGCTGCGGGAAGAGCAGGCGGTTGAGTGCCTGCTGCCGCTCGGGTCCGGGGGTCTCGAGGTGCGCACGCTCGTCCGCGGGCACCGGGGTGATCTCGAGTCGGACGTCACGCCCGGCCAGGACCTTCGAGCGGAACGGCTCCGGCCAGCCGCCGGGCAGGTCGCCCAGTTCGCCGGCCATGAACCCGACCACGGAGTCCGGGATGTCGTACTTGTCGGGGTTCTGCTCGAAGTCGACCGGGTCGGCACCGACCGCGGCGAGCTGCAGCGCGAGGTCGCCGACGACCTTCGACGACGGCGTGACCTTGGTCGGTCGTCCGAGGATCCGGTTCGCCTCGGCGTACCAGTCCTCGACCTGCTCGAACCGGTCACCGAGCCCGAGGGCGATCGCCTGCTGCCGGAGGTTCGACAGCTGACCGCCGGGGATCTCGTGCTTGTAGACACGCCCGGTCGGACCGGCGAGCCCGGACTCGAACGGGGCGTACACGCGACGGACCGACTCCCAGTAGGGCTCGAGGTCACCGACGGCGTCGAGGGACAGACCGGTGTCGCGCTCGGTGTGCGCCAGGGCGGCGACCAGGGCGGACATGCTCGGCTGGCTGGTCGTGCCGGCCATGGGTGCTGCGGCCACGTCGACGGCGTCCGCCCCGGCGCGGGAGGCGGCGAGCAGGGTCGCGAGCTGGCCGCCGGCGGTGTCGTGGGTGTGCACGTGCACGGGCTGGTCGAAGCGCTCGCGCAGCGCGGTGACGAGCTTCTCGGCCGCACCGGCACGCAGGAGACCGGCCATGTCCTTGATGCCGATGACGTGCGCGCCGGCCTCGACCATCTGCTCCGCCAGGCGGAGGTAGTAGTCGAGCGTGTAGAGGTCCTCGGCGGGGTCGAGGAGGTCGGCGGTGTAGCAGAGCGCCGCCTCGGCGACCGCCGTGCCCGTCGCGAGCACCGCCTCCAGCGCCGGACGCAGCTGGCTGACGTCGTTCAGCGCGTCGAACACGCGGAAGACGTCGACGCCGGACCGAGCGGCCTCGTCGACGAAGGCGTCGGTGACCTCGGTCGGGTAGGGCGTGTACCCGACCGTGTTGCGGCCACGGAGCAGCATCTGGATCGGGATGTTCGGCATCGCTTCGCGCAGCGAGGACAGGCGCTCCCAGGGGTCTTCCCCGAGGAACCGGAGGGCGACGTCGTAGGTCGCACCTCCCCAGGCCTCGACGCTGAGCAGCTGCGGGGTGAGCCGCGCCACGTGCGGTGCGACGGCGACGAGGTCCTTCGTGCGGACCCGTGTGGCCAGGAGCGACTGGTGGGCGTCCCGCATCGTCGTCTCGGTCACCGCGAGGGCCGTCTGGGCGCGGAGGGCCCTCGACCACTCGGCCGGGCCCATCGCCAGCAGGCGGTCGCGCTGTCCCTCGGGCACCGGCGTCGTCAGGTCGGTGGCCGGGAGCTTGTCGGCCGGGTCGGTGACGAGCGGCGACCGCTCACCGTTCGGCTTGTTCACCGTGACGTCGGCGAGCCAGGTGAGCACCTTCGTGCCGCGGTCCTTCGAGACGTGGCCGCCGAAGAGCTGGGGGCGTTCCTCGATGAACTTCGTCGAGACGTCGCCGCGGGCGAAGTCCGGGTCCTCGAGCACGGCCTGCAGGAACGGGATGTTCGTGCTGACGCCGCGGATGCGGAACTCGGCGAGGGCGCGCTTCGCCCGGGACACCGCCGCCGGGAAGTCCCGGCCGCGGCACGTCATCTTCGCGAGCATCGAGTCGAAGTGCGGGCTGATCTGCGCGCCGGTGGCGACCGTGCCGCCGTCGAGCCGGACGCCCGCGCCGCCGGGGCTGCGGTAGGTGCTGATCCGGCCGGTGTCCGGACGGAAGCCCTGCGTCGGGTCCTCGGTCGTGATGCGGGTCTGCAGCGCGGCGCCGTGCACGTGGACGGCGTCCTGCGACAGACCGAGGTCGGCGAGGGTCTCCCCTGCCGCGATGCGCATCTGCGACTGCACCAGGTCGACGTCGGTGACCTCTTCGGTGACCGTGTGCTCGACCTGGATGCGCGGGTTCATCTCGATGAAGACGTGCTGGCCGACGCGTTCGCCCTCGGTGTCGAGCAGGAACTCCACGGTGCCGGCGTTGACGTAGCCGATCGAGCGGGCGAAGGCCACGGCGTCGCGGTGCAGTGCCTGCGCGATCGCGGGGTCGAGGTTCGGCGCCGGGGCGATCTCGACGACCTTCTGGTTGCGCCGCTGCACCGAACAGTCCCGCTCGAACAGGTGGATCGTGCCGCCGTCGGTGCCGGTCGCGTCGGCGAGGATCTGCACCTCGATGTGGCGCGGACGGATGACGGCCTGCTCGAGGAACATCGTCGGGTCGCCGAACGCACTGTCGGCCTCGCGCATCGCGGCTTCGAGGGCGTCGCGCAGCTCGGGCTTCGTCTCCACCCGGCGCATGCCACGGCCACCACCGCCGGCGACGGCCTTGGCGAACACCGGGAACCCGATCGCGTCCGCGCCGGCGATGAGCTCGTCGATGTCGCGGCTCGCCGGGGTGCTCGCGAGGACCGGGACGCCGGCCGCGATCGCGTGCTCCTTCGCGGTGACCTTGTTGCCGGCCATCTCGAGCACGTGCTCGCCCGGGCCGATGAAGGTGATGCCGTTCGCGGCTGCTGCCGCGGCGAGCTCCGGGTTCTCGGACAGGAACCCGTACCCCGGGTAGATCGCGTCGGCCCCCGACTCGCGGGCGACGCGGATGATCTCGGAGACGTCCAGGTACGCCCGGACCGGGTGGCCCCGCTCCCCGATCAGGTAGGCCTCGTCGGCCTTGAGCCGGTGCAGGGAGTTCCGGTCTTCGTACGGGTAGACGGCCACTGTACGGGCCCCCAACTCGTAGGCGGCACGGAACGCGCGGATGGCGATCTCGCCACGGTTCGCAACGAGGATCTTCGTGAACACGACGTCCCTTTCAGCCCGGGTTGAGGTGAGACAACCCTAGTGGCGGTAACGTTGCTCAACGTGCATGTACTCAGCGTGAGCTCCCTCAAGGGTGGTGTCGGCAAGACGACGGTGACGCTCGGCCTGACCTCGGCCGCGTTCGCCAAGGGACTGCGCACGCTGGTGGTGGATCTGGACCCGCAGTCCGACGTCTCGACGGGCCTCGACATCAACCTCGCCGGCCACCTCAACGTGGCCGACGTCCTCGAGAACCCGAAGGAGAAGATCGTCCGTCAGGCGATCGCCCCCTCGGGCTGGACGAAGGGGTCGCAGGGCAAGATCGACGTCATGGTCGGGTCGCCCTCCGCCATCAACTTCGACGGGCCGCACCCGTCCATCCGCGACATCTGGAAGCTCGAAGAGGCCCTGGCCAACGTCGAGCAGGACTACGAGCTCGTCCTCATCGACTGCGCGCCGTCGCTGAACGCCCTGACCCGCACCGCGTGGGCCGCGTCCGACCGCGTCACCGTCGTCACCGAGCCCGGCCTGTTCTCCGTCGCCGCCGCCGACCGTGCGCTGCGCGCCATCGAGGAGATCCGCCGCGGACTCTCCCCCCGGCTGCAGCCCCTCGGCATCATCGTGAACCGTGCCCGGGTGCAGTCGCTCGAGCACCAGTTCCGCATCAAGGAACTCCGCGACATGTTCGGCCCGCTCGTGCTCTCCCCGCAGCTGCCGGAGCGCACGTCGCTGCAGCAGGCGCAGGGTGCGGCGAAGCCGCTGCACGTCTGGCCCGGCGAGTCCGCGCAGGAGATGGCGAAGAACTTCGACCAGCTGCTCGAGCGCATCATGCGCACGGGCAAGATCGGTCCGTACGCCGAGGGCGGCGCCGCCTAGGTCGGAGTCGGCACGCCGACGGGTCACAACACCCCGCTCACGTCCGCCGACTGGTCACCAAGGGTCGGCTCGGGCGCGCGCAGCCGACAGTTCGTGACCACTCGGCGATCCGCACGCGACGGTTCGTGACCTCGCCGCGACGGCCTGGAGGCGCGACCCGCCCGGGCAGACACGCCCGGCCCCGGCACGCCCAGCGGTCACAACACCCCGCTCACGTCCTCCGAGCGGTCACCAACGGTCGGCTCGGGCGCGCGCAGCCGACAGTTCGTGACCAGTCGGCGACCCGCACACGACGGTTCGTGACCACGCCGCGACGGCCTGGAGGCGCGCCCCGCCCCGGCAGACACGCCCGGCCCCGGCACGCCCAGCGGTCACGACACCCCGCTCACGTCCACCGACTGGTCACCAACCGTCGGGCGAGGCCTGCGCAAGCGACAGGTCGTGACCAATCGGTGCCGCGCACACGGCGGTTCGTGACCACGCCACAACGGCCTAGAGGCACGCCCCCGCCCCAGCGGACACGCCCGGCCCCGGCACGCCAAGGGTTCACAACACCCCGCTCACGTCCTCCGAGCGGTCACCAACCGTCGGCCGAAGACCGCGCAGACGACAGTTCGTGACCGCTCGGCGCCGCGCACACGGCGGTTCGTGACCACGCCACAACGGCCTGGAGGCACGCCCCGCCCCAGCGGACACGCCCGGCCCCGGCACGCCCAGCGGACACGCCCGACCCCGGCACGCCCAGGGGTCACACCACCCCGCTCACGTCCTCCGAGCGGTCACCAACCGTCGGCCGGCAGCGTCACAGCCGACAGTTCGTGACCACACGGCGACTCACACGCGACGGTTCGCGACCACAGGGCCGGAACGCGGATGGTCAGGAAGCGCGAGAAGCGCGACGAGCGGCGAGCTCGTCGGAGGGGTCGGCCGCAGCGGTGGCGTCGAGCTCGACCAGGGAGCTCTCGACCTCGCGCAGGACCTTGCCGACCGCGATGCCGAAGACGCCCTGGCCGCGGGACACGAGGTCGATGACCTCGTCGTCAGAGGTGCACAGGTACACCGAGGCGCCGTCCGACATCAGCGTGGTCTGCGCCAGGTCGGAGACGCCGGACTCACGGAGCTGGTTGACGGCGGTGCGGATCTGCTGCAACGAGATACCGGTGTCGAGCAGGCGCTTCACGAGCTTGAGCACCAGGATGTCGCGGAACCCGTACAGGCGCTGCGAACCGGAGCCGGCGGCCCCGCGGATCGTCGGCTGCACGAGCTCGGTGCGGGCCCAGTAGTCGAGCTGTCGGTACGAGATGCCGGCTGCCCGTGCGGCGACGGTGCCGCGGTAGCCGTTCTGCTCGTCGTGCTCGGGCAGACCATCGGTGAAGAGCAGCCCGAGGTCGTACCGGGTCACATCAGACTCGGTGCCAGGGGTGTCGTTCCCACTCATGAGCTTGCCTTCCACGACGATCGAGCTCCCACCCGAAGCTTCAACGACGGGTTGAGAGTTGTTCCGAGGTCCACGGTAGCGACTCCGACCGCTCCCGCGCGGGACATCCGACCCGGCGCGTCCGGCGTGTCGAGGATACGCCCCGACCACTGACACACAAGCCCTGTCGGAGCACCGGACGGCGTCATGCGTCGAGACGACCGATGGCCTGGCGGATGAGGTTCGACCGGATGATCTCGAGGTGTCCCGCTATCTCGCGGGCGAGCTCGGTGGCCTTCGCGCGCGAGGTGGCGTCGCCCCGGCGGGAGACCGGCATGAGGGCGGACTCGATGAGACCGACCTCACGCTCCGCGGTACTGCGGAGCGTGCGCAGGTGCCGCGGCTCGATGCCGGTGCGCTGCAGTTCGACCAGGGCCTTCAACACGGAGACGCCGTCGTCGCCGTAGGTGTCGGTGGGCGGCAGGAGCGAGGCCGAGACCGCGTCGGCCAACAGCATCGGCGAGGCACCGGCCGCGCGGACGGTCTCGTCGCGGGTGTACCGACGTTCACGACCGAGGATCGATGGCTTCGGCGCGTCTCCGCCCCCGGGCAGGACCGGTTCGCGCCCGGCGTCGAGGTCGGCGAGGTACTCCTTGATGACCTTGAGCGGCAGGTAGTGGTCGCGCTGCAGTCCGAGGATCACCCGGAGACGCTCGAGGTCGGCGGCGGAGAACTTGCGGTACCCGCTGGCCGTGCGGATCGGGGTGACGAGCTCTCGCTCTTCGAGGAACCGCAGCTTGGAGCTCGACAGGTCCGGGAACTCGGGCTTGAGGCGAGCGAGGACCTGCCCGATCGTGAGCAGGTCCGGTGCCGCGGACCCCGCCCGGGCCGCAGCGGACCGTGCGGCCACTACGCGTTCGCCAGGCGCGCCAGGTCGACCCGAGATGCGTAGAACGTCAGGCGGAACTTGCCGACCTGGACTTCGGCCCCGTCGGTGAGCAGCGCTTCGTCGATGCGGACACCGTCGAAGTACGTACCGTTCAGGGAACCGTTGTCCTTGACGCTGAAGCTCGTGCCGTGGCGCAGGAACTGCGCGTGCTTGCGCGACACGGTGACGTCGTCGAGGAAGATGCCGGCGTCGGGGTGGCGGCCGGCCGTCGTGACGTCGGAGTCGAGGAGGAACCGCGCACCCACGTTGGGGCCACGACGGACCACGAGCAACGCCGACCCGGAGGGCAGGGCGTTGACGGCTTCACGTTCTTCGGTCGAGACACCGGACTCGGCGGTGAGCGCCGCTCCCATGTCCATGCTGAAGGTCAGCGTGGTGTCGACCAGCCGCTGTTCCGGGGACTTCTGACCGCCCGGCTGCGGGACCACTGGATCTGGCATCGGTGGACCTCCTCCTCTTGGCCTACCAGCGTATCGGAAACGAAGCCCCGAGCGGCAGCCCCGATCTGGGACTGTGGAGAGTCTTCCGCGATGCGCGAACGCACGACCGGCGTCAGCGAACCAGCATGACCCACGTCAACGAACCAGCTCGACCAGCGTCAACGAACCAGCACGACCCGCGTCAACGCCCCCGCGCGAGCAACCAGAGCAGGTACGGCGCGCCCACGACACCCGTCACGACCCCCACCGGCAGCGCGTTGCCGGGGATCGCGAACTGGGCGAGCAGGTCGCTTCCGAGCGTGATCGCGGCGCCGACGGCTGCCGCCGGCGCGAGGGCGACCCGACCGCCGCCGACCAGGCGTCGAGCGATCGGGGCTGCCATCAGCGCCACGAACGACACCGGACCCGCGGTGGCGACGGCTGCGGCGGTCAGGCACACGGCGGTGAGGAGCAGGAGCACCTTCGCGCGGTCCGGTCGGAGCCCCAGGGCGGCGGCGACCTCGTCCCCGAGGCTCAGCACCTGCAGCCGAGCGGACTGCAGCAGTGCGAGCACGCCGAGCACGACGAACGCGACACCGAGCACCCCGACCAGGTCACGGTCGACGGCGTTCAGGCTGCCGGAGAGCCACAGCAGTGCGGTTCCGGCCTGGGTGACGGTGCCGCTCGTGAGCATCCACCCGGTGATGCTCAGGCAGATCGCCGCGACACCGATGCCGACGAGGACGACCCGGTTCCCGGTGATCCCCCTCCGCCAAGCGAGCCCGGCGATGGCGATCGCGACCACCACGGCGCCGACGAGCACGACCGAGAACAGCGTGCCGCCGCTCGCGCCGAACAGCACGATGGCGGTGAGCCCGGCGGCGCTGGCCCCCGAGGTGATCCCGATGACGTCGGGACTCGCGATGGGGTTCCGCACGACGCTCTGCACGATCGCGCCGGCGACACCGAGGCTGGCGCCGACGAGGACCGCGCCGAGCACCCTGGGGCCGCGGAGCTGCCCGATCACGAAGTCCGAGATGCGGTCCCCCTGGCCGAACAGGCTGGCCAGCACCTGACCGGGCGTGAGCGGGATCGACCCCGCGCCGAGCCCGATCAGGACGAGCACCGAGATGACCACCACCACGGCGACGAGCACCGCGACCTCACGGCGCAGCCCGACGGAACGGAACAGCGGCTTCACAGTCCCCGCACCGCCCTCGACCGCACGAGCGCGATGAACACCGGCGCCCCGATGAGTGCCGTGACGATGCCGACCTGCAGCTCCCCCGGGTACGCGACGACGCGGCCGATGACGTCCGCCACGAGCAGGAGTGCGGGGGCGACGATCGCCGACAGCAGGATGGTCCACCGGTGGTCCGGGCCGCTCAGGCGACGGACCGCGTGCGGCACGGCGAGGCCGACGAACGCGATCGGCCCGGCGGCGGCCACCGCGGACCCGGCCAGCAGGACGGCGACCAGACCACCCACGGCTCGGACGAGCACGACCCGCTGCCCGAGCGACGCCGCGAGCTCGTCCCCGAGCGCCAGGGTGTTGAGCGACCGACCGAGGCCGAACGCGATCACCAGCCCGACGAGCACCGGTGCCGTGATGACCCCAGCCGTGCCGAGGTCCTTGCCGGCGAGGGCTCCGACCTGCCAGAACCGCAGCTGGTCGAGCAGGCTCTGGTCGGTCACGAGCACCGCGGTGGTGACCGACGACAGGGCAGCGGCGACGACGGCTCCGGCGAGGGCGAGCCCGACGGGAGAGAGCCCGCGCCGGGCGACGGCCGCGATCCCGTAGACGAGCAGGGCCGCGAAGGCGGCCCCGACGAACGCGAAGGGCAGGTACGCGGCCGTCCCGCTGACGCCGAAGAGCGCGATCCCGGCGACGACGGCCAGCGTGGCGCCGGAGTTGATGCCGAGGACGCTGGGGTCGGCGAGCGGGTTCCGGGTCACGCCCTGCATGACCGCCCCGGCCACGCCGAGTGCTGCTCCGGCGAGCAGACCGACGACGGTGCGCGGCACGCGGTTGCCGAGGACGATCAGCCCGATCTCGTCGTTCCTGCCGGGGTGCAGCACCGTGTCGAGGACGGTCCCGAGCGGGATCGGCCGTGAGCCGTACGCGATCGACAGGGCACACGCCACGGCGAGGACGACGACCGCCAGCACGGTCGCACCGACGAGTCGGGGGACGGAGCTGGGAGCCGGGGGCGGGGACGTCGACGGAGGCATGGAGGTAAGGCCACCCTAACGCCGGAGCCCTGTTCGGCGTCCCCCGAGCAAGCCCGGAGCGTGCGCAGGGTTCGTTCATAGGCTCGTCATGGGGAAGCCCTCTGTACTGGTCTCCATCGACGCCCGACCGGGCCGTCGAGGGACGACCGGAGAGCACCGATGAACGAGACCCCGAACCCCGCCGCCGCCGACCACGACGAGAACGGCACCCCCGCCGCGCAGCAGCAGGCTCCCGGGATGCACTGGGAGGCACCGCACGCCGACCCGGCTTCCCTGCGCCCGGCGTACGCGTTCGACGGATCCGGCCCGTACCTGTACGGCCCGGACGGCACCGGCCCCTACGCCTACACGCCCGACGGCCGCGGCCCCTACCTGATCGGCAGCCCCGCCCTCGCCGGCGCGAACCACGCCTGGGCCTCCTCGGCGGCGACCGCGAACCACTACGGTGCCGCGACCCACTCCGGCGCCGCGAACCACCCCGGTCTGACGAAGCGCCCCCGCCGGCTCGGGCTGATGATCGGCTCCGGCATCGCCGCCCTCGCGATCGTCGGCGCTGCGGGCGGCACCGCACTCGGACTGTCCTCGCAGGGCACCACCACCACGTCGAGCCAGTCGCAGGGCACCACCACGCTGCCCGGCACCGGCACCGGTACCGGCAGCAGCAGCGACGGCACGAACGGCTTCACGGTGCCCGGCGACGGCAGCGGCAGCGGCAGCGGCACCGACGGCAGCAGCGACGGCAGTGGGACGAGCACGCAGTCCCCCGCCACTGCGGCGACGGCCGCCGACAAGAAGGGCGTCGTGACCATCAACACCGTCCTGAACTACGACGAGTCGTCACAGGCGGCCGGCACCGGCATGGTCCTGACCTCCGACGGCACGATCCTGACGAACAACCACGTGATCCAGGGCGCGACGAGCATCACCGTCACCGACGAGACCACCGGCAAGCAGTACAAGGCCGACGTGGTCGGGGCCGACGCCACGAACGACGTCGCCGTGCTGAAGCTCGAGAACGCCTCCGGGCTGTCCACGGTCACGCTCGACGACGACGGCGAGCCGAGCACCGGTGACACCGTGAAGGACGTCGGCAACGCCGAGGGCACCGGCAACCTCGTCTCCGCCGAGGGCACCGTCACGGCGACCGACCAGGACATCCAGGTGCAGAGCGAGTCCGGCACCGGCACCGAGTCGCTGAGCGGCCTGCTCGAGATCTCGGCGGACATCGTCTCCGGTGACTCCGGCGGGCCGGTCCTGGACAGCGAGGGCGAGGTCGTCGGCATGGCCACGGCGGCGTCCTCGGGCACGGCCGACGTCACCGGCTACGCCATCCCGATCAGCACCGCGAAGACGATCGCCCAGAAGATCCTCGCCGGGGAGTCGTCGAGCACGATCACCATCGGGCTGCCCGCGTTCCTCGGCGTCGAGGTCAGCAACACCGCCACCACCACGGGCGGCGTCCCGGTCGCCGGCACGGTCGAGGGCTCCGGTGCCGCCAGCGCCGGCCTCGGTGCGGGTGACACGATCACGAGCCTCGACGGCACCGCGGTCACGAGCTCGGACCAGCTGACCAAGGTCGTGCAGTCGCACTCGGTGGGCGACAAGGTCAGCGTCCGGTACACCGACAGCGCCGGCACCGCGAAGACGGTCACGATCACCCTGACCGCCGGCCCCGCCGCGTAGCGGCAGAACCCGGGCGCGCTCAGCCCAGCAGCGCCCGCACCACCGACCGGTACACGTTCGCCGGGGAGTCCGTCCGGAAGGCGGTCTCCCCGGCCTTCGTCGTCCCCACGCGCGCGAACCCGTGTCCCTCGGCCCGCACGATCGTGACCGGTTTCGGCTTGCCCGGTCGACGCAGGTACGAGACCGTCCACGGCGCGGCCCAGAACCGCGCGAGGCGCGGGTCGGCCTCGGCCAGGGCCTCCGGCAGGTCCGGCACGTCCGGACCGCCGGCCAGCTTGCGGCCGAGCAGGTGCCCTGGGAGCGACCCCGTGCGGAACGGGAAGGTCCACGTCGGACCGATGCCGAGCCTCCCGGCCAGCAGCGCAACGGCCCGGTCCGGCGTGACGGAGGCGACCACGGCGCCCGCCGCGTCGGTCCCGTCGACGACGGTCTGCGACCACGCCTGGAGGCGCGACTCGCCCCCGTCGGGCAGGTGCTGTTCCAGCGTGACCGGCTGGGCATCGCCCTGCCAGGGCTCGAGGAGGGTCTGGGTCGACTCCGGCAGGGTGCCGAGCCGGCCGACGAGGCCCGCCTCGATGAGTTCGCGGCCCGCGGCGGTGCGGAGGAGCGTCGGGTTCCACCGGCGTCCGGCGAGGCTCCGCAGGGTGCCGATCGCGTTCGCGCTGAGCCGGGGGCCGTCGAGCGACGGTGCCGGGGCGGGGGCCGGCAGGTGTTCGAGGTCACGCTCGGGGCGGACCGGGACCGTCTCGGTGGCGCGGACGCTCTCGAGGACTGCGAGCACCAGGTCGTCGGTCTCGAGCAGCCGGGCGAGCGGGCGTTCGATCGTCAGGTCGACGCGGTGCCGACCGGTGACGAAGAGCAGGTGGGTGCCGGCGACGTCGCCGTGTTCGTCGGGCCGGACGTACTCGACGAGCCGAGCCGGGGCACCTGCGGCCGTCCAGGGGTCGCAGCCGACGAGCAGCAGCCCCTCGACGGAGCCGGGCAGCCGTGCGAGCAGACCGGTGTTCTCGTCACCGATCGCGCGGTCGCTGGGACGGGATCGGACGGTGAGGACGACGTCGTCGCCGGTGACGCGCAGGTCCGCCTGGGCTGCGTCCTCGCGGCGCCAGGAGTCCGGGCGGCGGAGGGTGAGGCGGGCGGTGCGGTCCTCGGTGCCGAGCGGGACGGGGACTGCCATGGGATGAGCGTATGTCGGGAGCGGGGCGTGGGGGCCTGCGGCTCGCCGGGGTGGGCGGGGCTGGGCGCGGTGCGTCGGGTTCGCACGGAGGTGCTGGTTCGCACGGTGCGAGGCTCGTCAGCTGGTGCGAGGCTGGTGGCTCCGTGCAGCACCACAACCCCGCACCGAGCCTCCGGCCACGCACCCACCGACGAAGTCCGCACCGTGCGACCCCGGCTCCGCGAATCCCGCACGGTGCCGGCCGCGCCACACCGTGCGGAGCTGGTGGCTCCGTGCAGCACCACAACCCCGCACCGAGCCCCCGGCCACGCACCCGCCGATGACGTCCGCACCGTGCAACCCCGGCTCCGCGAATCCAGCACGGTGCCGGCCGCGCCACACCGTGCGGAGCTGGTGGCTCCGTGCAGCACCACAACCCCGCACCGAGCCTCCGGCCGCGCACCCGCCGACGACGTCCGCACCGTGCAACCCCGGCTCCGCGAATCCAGCACGGTGCCGGCCGCGCCACACCGTGCGAGGCTGGTGGCTCCGTGCAGCACCACAACCCCGCACCGAGCCCCCGACGGCGCACCCACCGACGAAGTCCGCACCGTGCAACCCCCGCTCCGCGAATCCAGCACGGCGCGAGCCGAGCGCGTCAGCGCCGCGCGGGTCGCGCGGGTGGGGGCGGCGGGACGGGCTTTGCGGCGACGACGTCGACGAGCCGGACCTCGACCGGGCCCCGGCGGGTCGAGATCGTCACGGCGTCGGACGTCCGGGTCACCAGGTCCCCGAGCGCGTCCTGCGCGCCGTCCCCGTGGTGTGCGCGGACCACCAGGCGGTCCCCGATGGCGGCGTCGCGGAGCACTCCGAGCGCACGGGCCCGCGCGATGGCCGCCTGTTCGTCCGCCTGCACCGCCCCAGGGTACGGGCCGCCTATAGTGTCGGCATGGAGAAGGCCCGGGTCGACAGTTGGATCTGGGCCGTCCGGATCACGAAGACCCGGTCGGCCGCGACCGCCGCGTGCAAGGCCGGTCACGTCCGGGTGAACGGGGAACGCGCGAAGCCGGCGCAGCCGATCGGTCCCGGCGACGAGGTGCGGGTGCGGCAGAACGGCTTCGACCGGATCGTCATGGTGACGGGCATCATCCTGAAGCGCACGAGCGCCCCCGAGGCAGCGAAGCACTTCGAGGACAAGACCCCGCCGCGGCTGTCGAAGGAAGAGGCCGGGTTCGTCCCGATGCGGGAGCGCGGTGCCGGACGGCCGAGCAAGCGGGAGCGCCGCGACCTCGAGAAGCTCCGCGGCTACTGACGCTTCCCGGACCCGGACCCGGGCACGTAGACATCGACCACGATCTCGAACGTGTCGGACTCGACCTCGATCCGTTCTCCGGTCCACGGGGCCTCGAGGTGCCCGTCGTCGTCCGGGTCCGATCCGCCCAGCGCACGACCGGACGGGACGCGGTGGACGGGGATGCGGGTGCCGTCCTCGGCGATGACGAACAGGTCGGCCACCCGACCACGGAACTGCGTGATGCCGAACGGGTCGTCGTGGTGCCGGGACTCGGCGAACCGCGGCGTCCTGCCGTACGCGGAGAAGGCCGCCGTGGTCTCCCGTTCGTACGCGGGCCCGCAGCAGTCGTGCTCCCACCCGCCGACCACGACGACGACCTCTTCGCGCATGCCGTGATCGTACGACGCGTCGGACGGTGACGGTCGGAACCCGGGGTCGGGGCCAGCGGTCGGGGGTCAGACGAAGCGGACGGTCTGCTGCAGACGGTCGCGGATCTCGAACACGTCGACCGAACCGACCGGCGACCAGACGCCGTTCAGCACCTGGGGCAGCGCGCTCCGGCGGACGACGAGCGCCGTGGGCTTCTTCGGGGAGCCGACGAGCTGCACGTCCTCGGTGACGGCGGTGTCCGGCACGACGAGCAGCCGGCCGGAGAACCGCACCCGGGTCTGCTTCTGCACGGCACGGGCGGCGCGGACGAGTTCCTTGACGGGTCGCTCCCCCGGTGCGAGCGTCTCGCCGACGATCTCGCCGTGCTCGACGTGGACCGGCGCACCCCAGTCGATGGACTCGACGGCCCAGAGTCCGCTCGGGGTCAGGACGGCGTGGTCGAGCTTGCCCTCGGCCCCGGCGTCGAGGTCGTGCCACACCGTGACGCCGATCCCCATGTCGGAGACGATCAAGGCGGTCGCCTCTTCGGCCAGGGCCTCGGCGAGCAGCCGCCGGATGTGGCGGGGCGCGGAGCGGATGAGGGTGGGGTCGTAGGGGTCCTCGATGGGGTCGCCGAGGCCGACCCACTCGCGCTCGGCCTGCAGGAAGACCTCGCGTGACCGACCGCCGGGGTGTCCGTGGGACCGGGCCCGGGGGCGTGTGTCGCGACGCGCTGCCGGGGGCGCGTAGGCGTCGCGACCGGTGTCACCCCTGCCGGCGGTCGCCCCGGACGGACCGGACGCGCCGTACGCGCGGGACCCGATGTCGTACGCGCGCCGGGCTGCCGGCGTGCCGATGCGCTCCCATGCGAGCTGGACCTGGCGGAAGCGCTGGGCGTCGCCGCCGAGGTCGGGGTGCGTCTCGCGGGCCGCCCGCCGGTAGGCGCGGCGGAGCGCTTCGTCGTCAGCCGTCGCGGGGACGCCGAGGACTTCGTAGGGGGTGGCGTCGGCCGGGCTGTCCGTCATGGCCCTGCGACATTACCGGAGGCAGTGTCGGAGTCCGCCGCATGGTTGCTGGGTACGGTCTGGGCCCGTGCCGCTGGTCCTGCACCAACGCGCCAGCGGCGGATCGGCCGTGCCGGTGGTCACGCGACGGCGGCGGTGATGGCTGCTGCGTGCTGCTCCAGGTAGGCGACGTCGGCGCGGTACAGGTCGGCGTGGCCGTGCTGCAGGTCGCTGACGAACTTCGGGTTGCCGGCCGCGGCTTCGTGCTCGATCGTCGTGACGAGGGCGACCAGGGACGCGATCATCGTCTCAGCGAGGACTCCGCGGGAGCGGTCGTCGAGGGCGTAGGCGCGGCAGAACTCCGCCGCCCGAGCGAGCCGCTCGTCGAGGTCGGGGGTGGTCGAGCCCTCGACCGCACCGGTGGTGAACGGTGCGAACCGGTAGACGGCACTCGCGACGTCCCAGACGCGGGGGCCGGGGTGCGCGGTGTCGAAGTCGATCAGGCCGACGGCGGCGATGCCGTCGTAGACGCAGTTGTACGGGGCGAAGTCGCCGTGCACGACCGTCTCGACCGGGGCCCGGTCGGCTTGGGACCAGAGGTCGTCCTCGGCGCTGCGCGGGAAGCTGGCGGCGGCGTCGTGGAACTGGCGGAGCAGGCGGGCGCTGGTGACGAGGGCGGCCTCGCTGGCGATGTCTTCTGTCCAGGGGTACTCCCCCGCGACGCCGGGGACGAACGAGACCGTCTCGAGGGTGTCACCGAGGGCGATCGGTTCCGGGGCGGCGACGAACCCCTGCTCGTGCAGGTGGGCGAGCAGCCGGTGCACCGTGGGTGTCCACGGCCCTGCGGGGCGGTGGACTCGGTCGTCGGCCCTGGTGATGCGCTCCAAGGGGAACCTCCTGCTGTTGCGTCTCCGTTGACGGAGGGCCAGCGTACCGGCAAGCGAGCGACGGGCGCTCCGTCGACATCCGGAACACGGCGCGTCGGTCCCCGCGGCCGAGCTGGCCTCAGAGCTGGTCGCGCAACCAGGACGGCCCGTGGACGGTCGCGCCGAGGGCCTCGACGCGGTCACGGAGCTCGCGGTCGGCCGTCACGACGACGACCGGCCCGTCACCGGCCCGGACCGCTGCCCGGGCGGACTCGACGATCGCGTCGTCGCCGGAGGCAGGGGCACGGACGACGTCGACAGCACCGGTGGCGGCGCCGGTGCCGGTGGCCGTGCCAAGGCCGGTGGCAGTGCCAGTGCCAATGCCAGCGCCAGCGCCAGTGCCGTGGTCTGGGTCCGCGGGCTCCGCGGAGCCAGCGGCACGGGCCTCGCCCTCGAGCACCACGGTCCACCGGGGCCACCACCGTGCGAACGGCAGGTCGAGCAAGGTCGCGGACACCCCGCCCGCGGCGAGCGCCGACACCTGTGCTAGCAGCCGTGACGCGGCACCGGCTCGGTCCTTCCACCAGCCGTCGGGCACGCTGCCGACGACGTTCGCCGCGTCGACGACGACGTGCGGGGTGGTCGCGACGGTGGCGCGGAGCGCCGGCCACGACCTGCCGAAGCCGGGGTGCAGGGTCAGGTCGTCGACCTGGTCGATCGGGATCCAGGACAGGGCGAGGCTCTCGCGGTCGGCGATGACGGGTTCGAAGGGCCGGGAGGCGCGTGCCACGACGGTCGTGTAGGTCCAGAACCCCAGGTCGAGCAGTGCGGTGTGGCGCAGGGCGATCGCGTCGTCGGGGACGCCGGCTTCTTCGGCGGACTCGC
The DNA here is from genome assembly GCF_000349565.1 of Curtobacterium flaccumfaciens UCD-AKU. GTDB lineage: Bacteria > Actinomycetota > Actinomycetes > Actinomycetales > Microbacteriaceae > Curtobacterium > Curtobacterium poinsettiae. Next base: position 81,925 of record NZ_KB714610.1, on the reverse strand, counting down.
GGAGGGCTGCGGTCACGGCGGCTTCGCCCTGGTGGCGTGCGCCGCCGGGGATGCCCCAGGTTCCGCCGTGGTGGCTCCACTCGACGCGGTGCTGCAGGAGCACGCGTCCGGCGCCGTCGTCGATGAGCAGGCCGGCGGCGCCGAAGCGTCCCCACGCCTTGGTGCCGTCGGGGCCGACCGCCCAGGCGTCACCGGGGTCGCGGGGGCCGGTTGGGGGCCCGGGTGGCGTTGCATCTGGCACGGTCCAACCCTGGCACACCGTGCCCGGAGCGGGCCTCGAAGTGGTCACCGGGGGTCGTGTACGGTGTCGCTCGAGACACGGGGTGCCGCATCCAGCGGCTGAGATCACACCCGTCGAACCTGCTCGAGCTCGTACTCGCGAAGGGATCGTCCATGGAAACCGTTGCGCCCTCCCCTGATTGGGCCCACCGAACCGCCGAACTGCTCGAGGCCGTGCGTGCCCGGGCCCCGCTCGTGCAGTGCATCACGAACACCGTCGTGCAGAACGTCACGGCGAACGTGTTGCTCGCGCTCGGGGCTTCGCCCGCGATGGTGGACGTGGCGACTGAGGCCGGGCCGTTCGCGCGGGTCGCCGACGCCCTGCTGGTGAACACCGGCACCCCGCACGCCGAACCGCGGGTCGCTGCGCTCGAGGCCGTGCACGCGGCCCGTGACGCCGGCACCCCGTGGGTGCTCGACCCGGTGGCCGTCGGCTCGCTGCCGGTGCGGACGGCCCTGGCGCGTGACCTGCTCGCGCTGCGCCCGACGGTGCTGCGGGGCAACGCCTCCGAGGTGCTCGCCCTGCTCGGTGACTCGGCCGGTGGCCGCGGGGTCGACAGCACCGTGGGCACGGAGGACGCCCGGGTCGCGTCCGTCGCTGCTGCGGACGGGAGGCTCGTGGCCGCGGTGGCGGTGTCGGGTGCGGTCGACCTGCTGGTCGCGCCGGGCATCGGTGTGGTGCGTGTCGCGAACGGCACCGACCTGTTGACGCGGATCACCGGTGGTGGGTGTGCGCTCGGCGCGGTCGTCGCCGCGTTCACGTCGGTCGCGCCGGAGGACGCGGGCGCCGCTGCCGTCGCCGCCACGGCCGTGCACACCGTCGCTGCGGAGCTCGCAGCACGGGACGCGGGTGGGCCGGGGACGTTCCAACCGCTGTTCCTCGACCGGTTGGCGTCGCTGACCCCGGAGGACGTCGTCCGCGAGGCGCGGATCACGGTCGAGACGATGCCCGAGGCCGACACCCGGGCGGTGTCGGCATGAGCGCGTCGCACCCTGCGGGGTTCGGCGTCTACCTGGTGACCGACGGCGCGCTGGCCGACCGGCACGGCATCGGGGTGCTCGGGGTCGTCCGCGCTGCCGTGCACGCCGGGGTCCGGATCGTGCAGGTGCGGGACAAGGACGCCTCGGCGCGTGACCTGTTGGCGCTCACCGCCGCGGTCGCAGACGCCGTCGGGGACCGTGCGACCGTGGTCGTCGACGACCGGCTCGACGTGGCCCTCGCCGCTCGGCACGCCGGACACCGGGTCGCGGGCGTGCACCTCGGCCAGTCCGACGTCCCCGTGACCGTCGCCCGCGCCCTGCTCGGAGCGGACGCCCACGTGGGCCTCACGGCGAACACGCTTGCGCACCTGGCCGTCGTCGAGCGGCTCCCCCGCGGCACCGTCGACCTGCTCGGTGTCGGGGTCGTGCACCCCACGGCGACGAAGGCCGACCACCCGCCGGCCCTCGGCCACGACGGGTTCGCACGGCTGGCCGCCGCGACCGACGTGCCGTGCGTGGCGATCGGTGGGGTGACCCTCGACGACGTCGTGCCGCTCCGGGCAGCCGGTGCCGCGGGCGTCGCGATCGTGTCGGGCATCTGCGCCGCGGCCGACCCGGGGTCCGCGGCGGCGGCGTACGTGGCCGCCTGGGGCCCTGGAACCGGCCACGGGGCGGAGGCGGGGCGGCTCGCAGAGGGTGCACCGGTCCTCCCGGTCTTCACGCGGCGCGGGGCGGACGCATGAGCGTCCCGCGGGTGCTGAGCATCGCCGGGACCGACCCGACGGGCGGGGCCGGGATGCAGGCGGACCTCAAGGCGATCGCCGCACACGACGGGTACGGCATGGGCGTCGTGACGGCGCTCGTCGCGCAGAACACGCACGGGGTGCGGTCGGTGCACGTGCCGGACGTCGGGTTCCTGCGGGAGCAGCTCGACGCGGTGTCGGACGACGTGGTGGTCGACGCGGTGAAGATCGGGATGCTCGGCACCGTCGACGTCGTGCGGGTCGTGACGGACTGGCTGCGGGAGCACCGGCCGCCGGTGGTCGTCGTCGACCCGGTGATGGTGGCGACGAGCGGGGACCGGCTGCTCGACGAGGACGCGGCCGCAGCCATGGGGGCGCTGTTCGCGCTCGCCGACCTGGTGACGCCGAACCGGGCCGAGCTGGCGGTGCTGGCGGAGCTGACCGGGTCCGGTGCGGCTGGTCCTGGTGCGGCTTCGTCGGCGGCTTCGTCGTCGTCGTCGCTGGATGCCGCGCACACCGTGGCGGCACGGTGGGACGTCCTCGTGCTGGGGAAGGGAGGCCACGACGAGGGACCGACGTCGGACGACGTGCTCGTGGCGCCGGACGGCACCGTGCGGGTGTTCACGGGTCCCCGGGTCGCGACGACGAACACGCACGGCACCGGGTGCTCGCTGTCCAGTGCGATCGCGACGCTCGCCGCGCGGCACGGCGACTGGGAACTCGCGGTCGAGGTGGCGAAGGAGTGGCTGACGGCGGCGCTGCGCGGAGCCGACGCCCTGTCGGTGGGCAGCGGCAACGGTCCGATCGACCACGGCGCGCTGACTCGAGCCGCCCTGCCGGCGCTGTCGTACACGGACGTGTGGTGGGCGGACGCGGCGACGGTGCTGCAGGAGACGATCGACTGCGCGTTCCTGGTGGGGCTCGGGGACGGGACGCTCGAGCCGGAGGTGTTCGCCGGGTACCTGGCGCAGGACGTCCACTACCTGCGGGCGTACGAACGGCACCTGGCGGCGCTCGGGGTCGGTGCTACCGGTGCCGGTGCTGCTGCGTTCTGGGCGGCGGCTGCGCAGGGGTGTGCCGACGAGGCGCGCGACCTGCACCACCGTCGGCTGGCCGGCTCGCACGCCGACGATCCCGTGCACCCCACGTGCGCCGGGTACCTCGCGCACCTGCAGGAGGCCGCCGACGCCGGCTCTCAGGCGGTGCTGGCCGCCGCGGTGCTGCCGTGCTTCCGGGTCTACGCGTGGGTCGGCTCGCAGCTCGGGGTCGCGCAGGACGGGCACGCCTTCGCCGACTGGATCACGGCGTACGGGGACCCGGGGTTCGCGGCGTCGAGCGCCGAGGCGACCCGGCTCGTCGAGGAACTCGCCCGTGCGGCGACGCCCGACGAGCGGGGGCGGATGGCGCGGGCGTTCCGGCGGTCGACAGCATGGGAGCTCGCCTTCTTCCGGATGCCGACGGCCGCACACGACGCCCGGGTCTCGCGCTGACGGACGGTCCTCGGGCGACTTCCCCGAGGACACGCCTCGGGGCCGGGTCTCGGGTGGGACTAGCGGGCGACCGGGGGCAGCCGCACCAGCTCGACGGAGAGCACGGCACCGTTGACCGTGCCGCGCATCCACGTGTGGTCGGGCTGGCGACGGCGGTCGGTCGGCGAGCCCGGGTTCAGCAGGCGCATCCCCGACGGCGCCACGGTGTCCCACGGGATGTGCGAGTGGCCGAAGACGAGCACGTCGGTGTCGGGGTACTCGGCGTCCATCCGGCGTTCCCGGCCGGTCGACGCGCCGGTCTCGTGCATCAGGGCGAACCGCAGGTCCTCGACACCGAAGCGGGCGACGAGCGGCAGGCGGTCGTCGAACTCCGGGCCGTCGTTGTTGCCCCGCACGCCCTCGAACCGTCGGGACCGCGCCTGCACGGCGTCGAGGGTGGCCAGGTCGACCCAGTCCCCCGCGTGCACCACCAGGTCGGCGGCGTCGATGTCGTCCCACAACCCGGACGGCAGGTCCTTCGCGCGCTTCGGCAGGTGGGTGTCGGACAGCAGGACGAACGACGTCGTCACGGCTCGGTGGGTGCCGGCATCGGGAGCCCGGCCTCGTCCGCGGCACCGAGGCGCTCCAGCAGCCCGGCGAGGAGCGCGATGTCGTCATCCGACCAGTCGGCGAGCCGTTCGTCGAGCGCGTCGCGGTGCAGCTGCACGGACCGCTCGAGCGCCGCGCGGCCGGCGTCGGTCACCTCGAGGGGCTTCGCGTTGCCGCTGCCACCGTCGGTCGTCCGCACCAGCCCGGTCGCCAGGAGCCCGGACAGCTGCCGCGAGATCGTCGAACGGTTCAGCCGCAGGTACCGGGCGATGTCGATGGCCATGCAACCCGGGTGCTGCACCACGAAGTCGACGAGGGACTGGTCGACGACGCTCAGCACCTGGTCCGAGCCCCGGGCCCGGATGCTCGCCCGACGGGTGATGCGGGCGAGTTCGGTGTACGCCCGGCTGATGTCGCTGTTCCGGACCTTGGAGCTCGGGTGGTCCATGGTGGCTCCAGCCTGTCGGTGCCGGCGCCGGCCGGCGGTCTTCTCGTCCGGTCACCATACCGGCGGGTCGGCCTGGAGTGCGGTCAGTGACCGGCGGCTGCGGCCTGCAGCGCCGGGATGTCCAGCTTGACCATCTGCATCATGGCCTCGAAGACCCGGGCGTTGGCATCGGGGTCACCCGATCCGCTCATCAGCTCCCCCAGCATCGACGGGGTCACCTGCCACGCCAGACCCCAGCGGTCGGTGAGCCATCCGCAAGCCATCGGGCTCCCGCCGTCGGCGAGCAGCGCGTCCCACAGGCGGTCGAGCTCGTCCTGGGTGTCCACGTCGATCTGGAACGAGACCGCGTCGGTGTGCGGGTGGCCGGGACCGCCGTTCATCGCGCGGTACGGGGTGCCGAGCAGGGTGAACTCGACGACGAGGGCGCGGCCGTCCGACATCCGGCTGACGCTGTCGACGCGGCTGTCGGGGAACAGTCCGACGTAGTACTCGGCGGCTTGTTCGGCCTGGTCGTCGTACCACAGGAACGGTGTGATGGCGGGCACGGGGAGCCCCTTCGTTCGGTGCTCAGTCCGCGGCGCTGCGGCTGAGCAGGTCGGCCTTCTCGGGGTGGTCGTCGAACCACTTGCCGACGAACCAGCACATCGGGACGATGCGCTTCGTGGTCGTCGACTCGACGTCGGCGACCGCGTACTCGACGAGCTGCGCCGCGTAGCCGTGGCCGCGGTGCTTCGGGACCGTGTACGTGTGCGGGAACGCCACGGCGTCATCGTTCACCCGGTAGTCGAGCACGCTCACGAGCTCGCCGCCGACGTACATCGCGTAGCGGTCCTGATCGGTCTCGTCGCGGAACTCGTGGTCCATGCCCGCCATCATGCTCCGAGCGGGCGCGTCGTGCCGTCAGGGGAATGGGCGGCGTCCGGCAGACGTTGCCCGGACACATGACAACCATCGGAATCATCGGCGCCGGCAACATCGGATCCCAGCTCGCACGACTCGCGGTACGGAACGGCCACCAGGTCGTCATCGCGAACTCCCGCGGCCCGGAGACCCTGACCGACCTGGTCACGGAACTTGGCGACTCGGCACGTGCGGCGACCCGCGACGAAGCAGCTGCAGCGGGCGAGATCGTCGTCGTGACGGTCCCCCTCGCCGCGATCGAGACGATCCCCGTCGAACCCCTGGACGGCAAGGTCGTCATCGACACGAACAACTACTACTGGGAGCGCGACGGCCACATCCCCGCACTCGACGACCAGTCCACCACCACCGCGGAGATGCTGCAGGACCACCTGCCCGGTGCCCTGGTCGTCAAGGCGTTCAACCACATCGCCGCCGACGACCTGACCGGCCACGCGACGCCCGCCGGCACCCCGGACCGCCGTGCCCTCGTCATCGCCGGCGACGACGACACCGCCAAGCAGACCGTCACCGAACTCATCGACGCGTTCGGCTTCGACGTCGTCGACGCCGGGCCCCTCGCCGAGGGCTGGCGCATCCAGCGGGACACCCCCGGCTACGGCCCGCGGCTGACCGTCGCCGAGATGCGCGACGCCCTGGCCGCCGCCACCCGCTAGTCCCGCTGGTCCACGGCTCGGCGCAGCAGCATCACCACCGCCGCCGCGCAGCCGCCGTTTCGCGCTGAGCGACACCTCACTGGCCCCACCGCCCGTGAGCGGTCGCTCAGCGCGAAACACCCAGCGCTAGGTACCCAGCGCGAAACACCCAGCGCGACCCGACCGCGCCCGCTCAGGCCCGGTCGAAGATCGTCGTCATGTCGGCGATGTCGTCCTCGGTCGGCGTCCAGGTGGTCCCCGCCTCGACGTTCTGCGTGATCTGCTCCGGCTTCGTCGCCCCCGCGATGACGCTCGACAGCCCCGGCTGCGCCAGGAGCCACGCGAACGTCGCCTGCAGCATCGTGACGCCACGGTCGTCGCAGAACCGCTGGTACTCGTCGAGGACCTCCCACGGTGCGGCCTCGAGCAGCTGCGGCTTCGAGGTCGTCAGCCGCCCGTCGGCCGGGCCGCCCGCCTTCGTGTACTTGCCGGTGAGCAGCCCGTTGTACAGCGGGAAGAACGGCAGGAACCCGAGCGCGTACGCCCGCACGGCCGGCAGGACCTCGGCCTCGGCAGCCCTGGCGAGCGGGCTGTACTCGTTCTGCGCGGACACGAACGCCGTGGTACCGGCGATCGACGCCGTGAGCTCCGCCTCGGCGATCTGCCACCCCGCGAAGTTCGAGTGGCCGACGTACCGGATCTTGCCCTCGCGGACCAGGTCGTCGAGGACCGACAGGGTCTCCTCGATCGGCGTCACGTCGTCGGGCCGGTGCATCTGGTACAGGTCGATCCAGTCCGTCCCGAGGCGCCGGAGCGACGACTCGACGGCGAGCCGCACGTACCGGCGGGATCCGCGGACGCCCCAGTCCGGACCGTTCGCGCCCTGCATGTCCATGCCGAACTTCGTGGCGAGGACGATCTCGTCGCGCCGACCGCGGATCGAGCGTCCGAGCATCTCCTCGGACATGCCCGGCACGCCGCCGTAGATGTCGGCGGTGTCGAAGAGCGTCACCCCGGCGTCGAGGGCCGCGGACACGACGGCGTCGGTGCCTTCCTGCGACTCGGACGCGGTGCCCCGCCGCCCGAAGTTGTTGCAGCCGAGGCCGACGGTGGAGACGACGAGCCCGGAGGGGCCCAGTGGACGGTGTTCGATTCCGGTCATGCCCCGAACGTACCGGCGACCCCGAACCGGGGCTGCGACCCCCGCAGCGGTTGCCGCTACGACTGAGCACGGATCAGTCGACGGAGAGGAGCGCCGCAGTGGCAGCGCATCGCATGCCCGAATCGGACCGTCCCGGTCGGCCCGTCCCGGCCTGGGTGACCGCGCCGCCCGTCGACGAGGTCGCCCCCGAGCGGGTCGCCGCCGCCGGTCACGTGAACGCCTCCGGCCGGGAGGCCCGCCCCACCCCCGCCTCGTCGCGCGCCGCCCACGCGGCGCCGGTCCGGCCGACCACGGTCACCGGGTCGGCCCGATCGGCTCCCGGACGCCCCGACGCTTCGCCCACCAGCAGGCCGCCGCACGGTCGGCCGACCCCGCCCCCGCACAGGTGCTCGGCCCCGCTCCCGCCCGGTCGTTCGACACCGTGCTGCACGCCGCGGCGTCCCCCGCCGACGCGACCACGGTCGTGACCGCGCCGACCCCGGTGCCGCGGTGTGGTGGCGGGGGCGATGCGTGCCTCCCGACCGAGCTGCTGGAACAGCCCGTGCCCGGAGCCGCCGCACCGGAGCCGCGCCGTGCACTCGGCGTGACCGCCGGGGCGGGGCTCGGTGCCGTCGCCGGCATCGCGACGATCGGTCTGGCCGCCTGGTGGTTCACCGCGCCGTCGACCGTGCACGGCGTCGGCGTGGTGCTCGGACTGCTCGCGCTGGTGGTCTCGATCGTGGCGCTGCGCGACCGGACGTCCACGTGGCAGCGGCCGGTCGCGCTGCTCGGCGCCGTGCTCGGTGGTGTCGGCACCGTCGTGCTGCTGTGGGCGGTCGCCGCGGCGTTGCTGCCGCTCGCAGGGGTGACGCTGCCGGACGTCACCGGAACCGGCGTGACCCCGACGCTCGCCCCGTAGCGCCGCGACCGCTCAGACGCCGGCGTCTCGGTGCGACGCCCCGGGGACGTCGAGACGCCCCCGAAAGCCGCGGCGTATCGATGACTCTGCGGCGTCGATGGAACACGCCGGCGTCTCGCAGCACGCACCGGGGGCGACACACCGGCGTCTGAGCGCTGGCGGACGCAGGTCGCAACCGCTCAGACGGCGCGGACGACCCCGCGCGACAGGATCGCGTTCGTCAGGGCGTCGATCGGCTCCCGCTGCACCGTCGGGTTCGCGATGAGGACGTAGTCGACCGCGGGCAGGTCGGGCAGCCCGAGCCGCTGCGACACCTTCACCAGGTCCGCCGGGATGAGCGAGTGCGGGAACACCGCGACGCCGATGCCCGCGCGCACCGCGGCCAGCACCCCGTTCACGTCGCGGGTGTTGCAGGTGATCCGCCAGGTGCGGCCGGCGGCCTCGAGCGCGTCGATCGCCATCTGCCGGCTGATGCTCGGCGCCTGGTACGCGATGAGCGGCACGGGTTCGCCGGGTTCCAGGGCGATGCCGTCCTGCGCCATCCACACCATCTGGTCGGTGGCGACCCGGGTGCCCTCGGCCGACTCCCCCGCCGTCTGCTTGATGAACACCAGGTCGAGCTGACCGGCGTGCACCCGCCGGAGCAGCGGCGACGACTGGTTCACCGTGAGCTCGAGGTTGACCTGCGGGTGCAGCCGCCGGAAGTCCCGCAGGATCCGGGGCAGCTGGGTGATGGCGAGGTCGTCCGCAGCGCCGAACCGGAGCCGTCCGCGAGTTGCCGCGCCGGAGAAGTAGGCGTCGGCGGTGGCGTGTGCGGCGAGGATCGTCCGCGCGAACCCCGCCATCGCGTCCCCGTTGTCGGTGAGCGCGACGCCACGGGTGTCCCGGGCGACCAGGGTGCGTGCCACCGCGGTCTCCAGACGCCGGACGTGCTGCGACACCGTCGGCTGGCTGATGCCGAGCCGGGTGCCGGCCTGCGTGAAGCTGCCGGTCTCCGCCACGGCAAGGAACGTCTGCAACAGGACCGGATCGAGCACAGGGCACCTCGTTCGTTCGCGCGGGCGTTCGAGCTGTCGTTCGAGCAGCCATCCATGCGGGCATTCGCGCGGTCATTCGACATCGCAATGGACTGATAGCCACCATAGGGGTATCGAATGGCTCGGCACCACGTAGTTTCGTTGGGGTACCAGATCCACACCGACGTCCGGAGAACCCCGCACCGTGAGCGCGTCACCGACGACCCTCCCCCCGCCCACCGAACCGCTCCCGATCCAGGCCACGCGACCGCCGTGGCGCCACACGCTCATCGCCCTGTCCGTGCCGAACTTCCGGCTGTTCACGGCGACGAACCTGGTCGCGATGACCGCCGGCTGGATGCAGCGCATCGCCCAGGACTGGCTCGTGCTGCAGCTGACCGGCTCGGTCGCGCAGGTCGGCATCACGGTCGCCTGCCAGTTCGCGCCGATGCTGCTGTTCGGGCTGCTCGGCGGCGTGCTGGTCGACCGGTTCTCGAAGCGCGCGCTCATGATGATCACGCAGGGCGTCTTCGCCGTGCTGTCCGCTCTGCTCGCCGTGCTGACGCTCGCCGGCGTCGTCGAGGCGTGGCACATCTGGGTGATCGCGTTCCTGGTGGGCATGGTCACCGTGATCGACAACCCGGCCCGGCAGGTGTTCGTCACCGAGATCGTCGGGCACAAGCACCTGCGGAACGCCATCAGCGTGAACTCGTCGGTGTTCCAGCTCGGCGGCATGATCGGTCCGGCACTGTCGGGGGCTCTGCTCGTCGCGGTCGGTGCCGGCTGGTCGTTCGGCGTGAACGCGATCGCCTGTGTCGCCGTCGTCGTGACGCTCGGGTTCCTGAAGGTCTCCGAACTGCACCGCACACCCCCGGCACCGCGGGGCAAGGGGCAGCTCGTGGAGGGCCTCCGCTACGCCGTCAACAAGCCGACGATCATCGTGCCGGTGATCCTCGTGGCGTTCTTCTCGGTGTTCGCGTTGACGATGCCGGTGCTGCTGTCCGCCTTCGCGTCACAGGTGTACGACGTCGGCGCCGGTGGCTACGGGGTGTTCAACTCCGCCGTCGCGATCGGCGCCCTGGTCGGCGCGCTGCTGTCCACCCGTCGGGCCGTCGTGCGGCTCCGCACCATCGTCGGCGGGGTGTTCTGGACGGGCGTGCTGCTCGTCGTGTCGGGGTCGATCCCCGCGATCGCGCCGTTCACCGTCGCGCTCGTGGCCGTGGGGATGTCGCAGCTGCTGTTCCAGACCGCGTCGAACTCGCTCGTGCAGCTGTCGTCGAACGTGGCGATCCGCGGCCGGGTGATGTCGCTCTACGTCCTGGTGCTGCTCGGTGGACAGGCGATCGGCGGCCCGCTGATGGGCCAGGTCGTCGACCGCTTCGGTGCGCACGTGGGGATGATGGTCGCCGGTGGCGTGCCGGCTGCGGCCGCCGCGGTGATCGCGCTCGTGCTCGCCCGCCGAGGGGGCCTGCACCTGGCGGTGCGGATGCGCCACCACCTGCCGGTGCCGGCGATCGTCGCGCACTGACGCGGGACTTCGCGGTGACCACTCGCCGGCCTGGAGGCCCGTGGCGGCCCCGCCCCGCGCCTCCCGTCCGCCCCTTGGTCGCGCCAGGCCGTACGCAAAACACCGGTGTCCACGCTCGACGCCGCGGAATCCCGCGGTGTGTTGCGCGAACACCGGTGTCCTGCGAGGGGCAGTGCCTCAGTAGGCGACGCCGAAGCGCGTCTGGTGGTGCGCCGGGGTGACGATCTCGTCGACGAACGCGATCGCGTAGTCGGCGCCGGAGATGTCCGAGTTGCCCTCGGCGTCGGCGAGCAGGACCTCGTCCGAGGCGCGGTAGGTGCCGCGGCGCTCGCCCGGGTTGTAGCTGCCGAAGGCCGCGGCGGGGCTCACGTAGAACCAGTCGACCTGGGTGTCCGAGGCGCGGAGGGCGTCGAGGATCTGCGCGTGGCTCTTCGCCTCGCCCTTGAAGGCGTCCGGGAAGCCGTCGGTGTCGAAGAGGCGGGGGCCGTCCTCGGACACGCGCATCGAGCCGGCACCGCCGACGATGCCGAGCCGCGCGCCAGCCGCGGCGGCGGCGTCGACGAAGTGCTGGAACTTGTCCTTCAGCTCGCTGCCGTCGGCCTGCACGGCGTGGAGCGAGACGACGACGACGTCGGCACCCTTGGTGACCTCGGACACGAAGTCGGCGTCGAACGCGTCGCCCTGCGCCAGGGTGAGGCCCTCGGCCGGCTCGAGCTTGCTCGTGTCGCGGGCGACCGCGGTGACGGTGAGGCCGCGGGAGAGGGCCTCGTGGGTGATGGCGGAGCCGGCGTAGCCGGTGCCTCCGAAGACGACGATGTTGGTCATGGTGTTCCCTTCGTGGACGTTCTGGGCGTCGGTGACGTTGACAGTCACCGTACAAGAGTTACTCTCTTTGAGTAAGTAGGCACCTGACGGTGCGTTGCGGAGGACACCATGTCAGCACTCGAGTACAGCCCCTACGCGGCGGACTGCCCCAGTCGGCAGCTGCTCGACCGCATCGGCGACCGCTGGAGCGTGCTGACGATCGGCGTCCTCGCCGACGGTCCCGCACGGTACTCGGCGGTGGCGGCCCGGGTGCAGGGGGTCTCGCAGAAGATGCTCACCCAGACCCTGCGGGCACTCGAACGCGACGGCATGGTCACGCGCACGGTGTTCCCCGAGATCCCGCCGCACGTGGAGTACGAGCTGACCGATCTCGGACGGTCCCTGCGCACGGTCCTCGTGCCGCTGGAGGACTGGGCGACCTCGCACATGCCCGACGTCGCGGTGGCGCGCGAGGGGTACGACGCGCGCTGAGCTCCGGCGCGCAGCGCTCCGGCGCACTCGGAATCCCCGACGGTGACGAGTGGTTGCCTGGGGACATGCGATCGATCGTCTACACGAAGCCCGGTGCCAGCAACGTCCTCGAACTCGTCGAGCGGGAGATCCCGGAACCCGGCGCGGGAGAGGTCCGCGTCCGCGTCGTCGTCTCCGGCGTCAACCCGACCGACTGGAAGGCCCGCGCCGGCGGCACGTACGGCGACGGCCTGCCCTTCCCCGAGATCACGCCGAACCAGGACGGCGCCGGTGTGGTCGACGCCGTGGGCCCCGGTGTCGAGGGACTGGCCGTCGGTGACCGCGTCTGGCTGTTCATGGCGGCGGCGTCACGGCCGACCGGCACCGCGCAGGAGTACACCGTCGTCCCCGAGTCCCGCGTGGTCCCGCTGCCCGACGGCATCTCGTTCGACGTCGGCGCCGCGCTCGGGGTCCCCGCGATGACGGCGCACCGAGCCCTCACCACCCACGAGGACGGCCCCGCCCGACTCGGCCCCGATGCCCTGGACGGCTTCACCGTGCTCGTCGCCGGCGGTGCCGGCGCCGTGGGGCACGCCGCGATCCAGCTCGCCCGCTGGGCCGGAGCGACCGTCATCACGACGATCAGCTCGGACGCGAAGGCAGCGCTGGCGACGGCGGCCGGCGCGCACCACATCGTCAACTACCGCGAGGAGGACGCCGCCGAGCGCATCCGGTCGATCGCGCCCGACGGCGTCGACATCGTCGTCGAGGTCTCGATCCCGCAGAACGCCACACTCGTCGCCGACGTGCTGGCGAACCACGGCGTCGTGTCGATCTACGCGAACAACGGCGGGGACGAGGCGAGCCTGCCGATCCGGCCGAACATGACCGTGAACGCCCGCTACCAGTTCCTGCTGCTCTACACGATCGGTGACGAGGCGCTGTCCGCTGCGGCCGAGGACGTCACCGAGGCGCTGCACGACGGCGTACTGCCGGTCGGCGAGGAGGCCGGACTGCCGCTCACCCGGTTCGCGCTCGAGGAGACCGCCCGGGCGCACGACGCGGTCGAGCAGGACACGGTCGGCAAGGTGCTCATCGACGTGACCGAGGCGCCGTAGCCGCGACACCGGATCCCACTCCGGGTCCGGCTCCGGCTCGGCGGACGACGAACGGCTCCCACGCACGCGTGGGAGCCGTTCATGGTGGACGGTGCGGGAGGGGTCAGCGACCCAGACGCGCAGCGATGGCAGCGGTGACCCGGATCCGGGCTGCTGCGCGCTCGCGCTCGATGTTGGCGGCGATGACGTCGAGGTCTTCGTAGTCGGCGTCGGTGGTGGTGTCGTTCCAGTTCGGTGAGGAGATCCGGGCACGCCCGAACGACGGCGGAGCAGGGTTCACGGTCGTCATGGGGGCATCGTACGTCGAGCGTCTGACAGAGCGTGTGAGCATCACGGGCCTTTCCTTGGATTGCGGTCGCGCTCGGGGAACGAGTAGGTCAGCGAGAACGCGACGGCCATGAACGACGCCATCATCGCGATGTTCTTGGCGTCGAGTTCGGTGAAGGCGTCGGGGACCGGGGAGTCGACGGTGAGCATGCCGAACGAGTACTGGTCGGACCGGATCACCACCGACACGTACGAGGAGTACCGCGGTTCGAAGCCCGGCACGTCCTGGTCGACGTCGACGTCGGCGGAGCGGTCGCCGACGATCCGGGGTGATCCCCCGACCAACACCCACTCGAGGTTGCGGTCGCCGTAGGGCGTGCCCGCGCGGAAGACACCGGCGGTGTCGCCGGCGCCGGCGTGACCGATCGGCTCGAGCGCCCGCAGATCGGTGGACAGCTGGTAGACGTTGGCGCGGACGTCGGGCACCTTCGGCAGCAGGTAGAACGCCAGGGCCACGGCGACGCGGTCGGCGACGACGGAGAGTTCGCCGTGGCGCTCGGACCGGCGCAGTTCGGTGAACCGGACGAGCCGGGTGGCGATCTGACCGAACGCGTACCGGACGGCCGTCGACTGCTCGAGCTCCGCCGCGGTGGCGTTGTCCTCGGCCACCGAGCGCGCGGCGTCGCTGCGCCGGGTCCGGACCACCTGCACCGTCACCGCGGCGACGAGCACGACGAGCCCGAACGCGACGAGCGAGAGTCGGACCGCCGGGGCGACGAACAGGTTGGGCAGCTGGAACGCGGCGGTGGGCGCAGCAGCCACCACGATCGGCCACACGACCGTGCCGACCCGTCCTGAACGCTGATGCCCCATGACCACGACGCTAGGTCACGCCACCGACTCGGTCGGAGTTGTCCACAGGTCGGTTCTCCACAGGATCCGACGGCCTCCACCAGCCCGTCGCACGCAGCTGGTAAGCAGGACCCATGACCGACGTCAGCACGCCCGTTCCCGGATCCAGAGCCCTCGTCCTCGGTGGCGGAGGTGTCGCCGGCATCGCCTGGGAAGTCGGCGTCCTCGTCGCCCTGCAGGAAGCCGGCGTCGACCTCGACGCCGCCGACCTGGTCGTCGGCACGAGCGCCGGCAGCGTCGTCGGCGCCTTCGTCCGGAACGGTGCCGTCCAGCAGGCCCACGACCAGCAGCACAGCCCGGCCCCCACGACCTACGAAGAGCCGGCACCGATCGACGTCGAAGCCGTGCAGCAGCACATCGGCGCAGCACTGCAGGGCGCGACCGACGAACAGGACGCCCGCGCTCGACTCGGCCAGGCCGCCCAGCAGGTCGTCGGCGGGCAGACCGACGACGAGCGCATCGTGACCTTCGGCGAGACGCTCCCGTCCACCGAGTGGCCGGAGAAGCCCCTCGCCGTCACCGCGGTCGACGCCACCGACGGCACCTTCCGCCTGCTGACCGCAGCGGACGGCGTCCCGCTCCCCCGCGCGGTCGCCGCCAGCTGCTCGGTGCCCTTCGTGTGGACCCCCGTCAGCATCGACGGCCGCCCCTACGTCGACGGCGGTGTCCGCTCCGGTACCAACGCCGACGCCGCCGCCGGGTACGAGCGGGTCCTCGTCATCGCCTGCGGACCGGAAGGGCCGTCTCCGTGCGGACCCTGGCTCGACGTCGCGGTCGAGGCCCTGCGCGCCGGTGGCTCGTCGGTCGAGGTCGTCGTGGCCGACAGTGCGTCCCAGCAGGCCTTCGGCACGAACTCGCTCTCGCTCGCCACCCAGGCGCCGTCGGCCGAGGCCGGCCACGCCCAGGGCACCGCGGTCGCCGAGCAGATCGCCGCCTTCTGGGCCGAGGACCTGGCGAGCGTGCACGCATGAGCGCCCCGTTTTCTGACCTCGACCAGTACATCGCGCTCCCCCGCGTCGACGGCATCGACGTCAGTCCGGACGGCACTCGCGTCGCCCTGACGGTCAGTGCACTCGATCCGGACGGCACCGGTTCCCGCCGGTCCATCTGGCAGGTGCCCACGTCGTCGACCGACGACAGCCGGTCCGCTGCGCGCCCGGTCCGCCTCACCCGTTCCGCCAAGGGCGAGGGCGGCATCGCCTTCACCCGCACCGGCGACCTGCTCTTCGTCTCCGCCCGGCCAGACGCGGACGCCAGCGACCTCGAGGCGGCGCAGCTCTGGGTGCTGCCCGCCGCGGGTGGCGAGGCCCGCCCGCTCACCCGTCTCGCCGGGGGTGTCGGTGGCGTCCTGGCCACCGCGTCGTCGTCGGACGTCGTCGCGCTGACCGCCGACCTGCTGCCGGGGGCCGGTTCCGACCCGTCGACGGTGCTCGAGGCCGACGCCGGGCTCCGGAAGACCCGCAAGGACAAGCACGTCCGCGCGATCCTGCACGAGACCTACCCGGTGCGGTACTGGGACCACGACCTTGGTCCGGCCCAGACCCATGTCCTGACGCTCGACACGGCCGGCGGCGCGGACGAAGTCGCTCAGCCCGTGGACCGCACGCCGTCCCCCGGCCGCTCCCTCGACCACGTCAGCGGAGCGCTCACCCCCGACGGATCGGTCCTGCTGGCAGCCGTGGGCGTCCGGGAGGCCCGTGGACACCGCTCGACGCTCGTCACCATCGACCTGTCCAGCGGCCACCGCACGGTGCTGTTCGACGACGTCGACGTCGACCACGAGATGCCGGCGCTCAGCCACGACGGTCGGACGATCGCCTGGGTCCGCACCGTCCGCTCCACCCCGGCCGGTGCGAACCAGCAGGAGGTCTGGACGGCCGGCATCGACGGCTCCGACGCCCGCCGCATCGCGGCCGACTGGGACCGTTGGCCAAGCGAGCTCGTGTTCGAGCACGGCGACGGGGCGCTCCTGGCGGTCGCCGACCAGGACGGCCGCGCGCCGGTCTTCCGCATCCCGCTCGACGGCGGCGCCGTCGAGCAGCTGACGCACGACGACTGGGCGTACTCGAGCCTGCGCGTGGCGGAGGCGACGGGCGTGGTCGTGGCGCTCCGGGCTTCCTGGGCGGCGCCGCTGCACCCCGTGCGGATCGCGACGGACGGTACGGTGACCGCGCTGGCGACGCCGGCGCCCCTGCCGGACGTGCCCGCCCACCTGGAAGAGGTCGAGACGACCGCTGCCGACGGTGCCCGTGTGCGCGGCTGGCTGGTCGTACCCGAAGGCGACGGGCCGCACCCGCTCGTCCTGTGGATCCACGGTGGGCCGCTCAACTCCTGGAACCAGTGGTCGTGGCGGTGGAACCCGATGCTGCTCGCGGCACGCGGGTACGCCGTGCTGCTGCCGGACCCCGCGCTGTCCACCGGTTACGGGCTCGACTTCGTGAACCGCGGCTGGAACGCCTGGGGGCAGGCGCCGTACACCGACCTGATGGCGATCACCGACGTGGTCGAGGCCCGAGCCGACATCGACGCCTCCCGCACCGCGGCGATGGGCGGGTCGTTCGGCGGGTACATGGCGAACTGGGTCGCCGGGCACACCGACCGGTTCCGGGCGATCGTCACCCACGCCAGCCTGTGGGCGCTCGACCAGTTCAACGGCACGACGGACTCGTCGCAGTACTGGTCGTCGATCTTCGACGCCGACGGGATCGCGGCGAACGACCCGCACCGGTTCGTGGGCGACATCACGTCACCGATGCTCGTCATCCACGGCGACAAGGACTACCGGGTGCCGATCGGCGAGGGGCTGCGGCTGTGGTCCGAGCTCGCGGAGCACCACGCGGCGCCGGACGGCTCGATGCCGCACCGGTTCCTGTACTTCCCGGACGAGAACCACTGGGTGCTCTCCCCGCAGCACGCCGTGGTCTGGTACGAGACGGTGTTCGCGTTCCTCGGGCAGCACGTGCTCGACCAGGAGTGGGAGCGACCCGAGCTGCTCGGCTGAGCGACACGTCCGGACCGAAGGAGCAGCCGCCGACGATCCCTGCCCGCGCCGCGACCACGGCTCAGAGGGCTTCGAGCACGTCGAGCGCCCGCTCGACCCCGTGCTCTGCCCGCATCCGTCGACCCACGTCGGCGGCACGGTCGCGGCGGGTCAGGGCATCGCGCATCGCGGGTTCGAGCGTGCCCGCCGACACGCGACGCAGCGGAACCGGAGCGGCGGCCACGCCCTGTCGGTGCAGCTGCGCGGCCCAGAACGGCTGGTCCGCGGTGACGGGCACGACGACCGCGGGCACGCCGGCGCGGGCAACGGCGTGCGCGGTACCAGCCCCGCCGTGGTGCAGGGCGAGCGTCGCGCCCGGCAGCACCGCGTCGAACGGCGTCGACCCCACCGCCAGCACGTCGGGGCCACGGAGCGCAGCCGGCAGCGCGAGGCCGCCCGCCCCGGTGACGAGCAGCACCCGGAGGCCGTGGGAACGGGCAGCCGTGACGATCGCAGACCCTCGAGCCGCTGCGTCCCGCGCCGTCCCCGTCGCCATGGACCCGAACGAGGCGACGATGAAGCGACCGGCCCGCAGGAAGTCGCCGACCTCGGGGTCGAGTGACGCCGACGGTGTCGCCTCGTACCAGGCCCCCGTCTGGTGCACCCGCTCGGGCCAGTCGTCGGGCCGCGGGAGCAACGCGGGACTCACAGCCATGAGCGTCGCACGCGACGGCGACCGCCGCGCGGGACGACGGCCGCCCGGCAACTCGGCGGCGGCGCGCACCACGTCGGCGTCGAAGAGACGGGCGACGGCGCGGGGGACGGCGTAGGTGGACCGGTTGCGCGGGCCGAGGTCTCGGGTCGCCGTCGGGCCTCCGGCGGCGGGGAAGCGCTCGCTCGGGGTCGCCACGGGTGCGAACTCCACCAGCACGCGGGGGACGCCGAGCGCGTCCGCCACCATCGGAGCGCTCAGGATCAGCGGGTGGTGCACCACCACGCCGGGGCCGAAGTCGACGCTCTCCCGCACCGCGGCCGCGAGCATCCGGCGCATCGCAGGACGCACCTCGGTGCGCAGGTGGTGCGCGAGCACTCGAGGGGTGCGCCGGACAGGGAACAGCACCCGGTGCGCGTCCAGGCCGAGGCGCACGGTGTCGACACCGTCAGGCGCGACCGCGTCGTCCGGCAGCGCCAGCCGCACCTGGTGTCCGCGGGACAGGGCACGTCGTGCCAGTGCGGCGAAGGGCTCGACGTCGCCGCGGGTGCCGGCGGTGAGCAGCATCATGCGCATCCGACCAGTGTGGCGGGGAAGCCGGCGCCCGGCGTCACCGTCGGCCGGGTACGCTCGGGCCCGTGACTGACGGACTCGAGCGGATCCCGCGAACCGCGCTGTCCGGGATCGGACCGGCCGTGCGCCGGCTCCTGCTCATCTCGCGACCGGTGCTGTGGATCAACACCATCGGCTCCGGGCTCGTTGCCGTGTGGCTCACCGGCGCGCTGTTCGACGTGCGGGCGTTGCCGCTCATCCTGTGGCTCACCCTGCCGTTCAACCTGCTC
Source organism: Curtobacterium flaccumfaciens UCD-AKU (assembly GCF_000349565.1). GTDB lineage: Bacteria > Actinomycetota > Actinomycetes > Actinomycetales > Microbacteriaceae > Curtobacterium > Curtobacterium poinsettiae. The sequence continues at coordinate 63,130 of NZ_KB714610.1, read as the reverse complement.
ATCTACGGCGTCAACGACATCTACGACCAGGACACCGACGCGGCCAACCCCCGCAAGGGGTCGATCGAGGGTGCCAGGATCCGACAGTCCGAGGTGCGGCTGATCGCCTGGGCCGTCGCGGTCGTGAACGTCCCGTTCCTCGTCTACTTCTCCATCGCACTGCCGCCGCTCGCGAACGCGGTGATCCTGCTCTACGCGGGTGTCTTCGTCTTCTACTCCGCACCGCCGCTGCGGTTCAAGGCGCGGCCGTTCCTCGACTCGCTGAGCAACGCCGCGTACGCGCTGCCGCTGGTCATCGTCCCCGCGGCGCTCTCGGTCACCCCGGTGTGGCCGGCTGCCCTCGGCCTGATGGCGTGGAGCGTGGCCAAGCACGCCTTCGACGCGGTGCAGGACATCGAGGAGGACCGCCGTGCGGGCATCACCACCACCGCGGTCCGGCTCGGCGCGCGCGGGACGGCATGGTGGAGCGGGTCCTGGTGGATCGCCTCGACGGCACTCTTCGCCGTGGTGAGCGTGCCCGTGGCCGCAGTCAACCTGCTCATCGCCGGCATCCTGGTGGTGTCCCTGCTTCGTGATCCGACGCCGGAGACCGGTCACCGCCTGTACCGTCTGTCGGTCGCCTTCCCGTACATCGCGGGGTCGTTCGTCGGGGTGCTCCTCATGGTGTCGATCGTGTTGGGAGGCCGCTCGTGAGCCGCATCGTCGTGGTCGGGGGCGGGATCGGCGGCCTGACCGCCGCCGCGCTGCTCGCACGTGCTGGCCATCGGGTCACCCTGCTCGAATCCTCCGCAGAGCTCGGCGGCAAGAGCCGGCGCATCCACCTGGGTGCGGACCGGATCGACACCGGCCCGTCGTTGATGACGTTCCCCGCCGTGTGGGACGAGTTGCTGCGGCGACTCGGCGACGGCGCGGACGCGGGCGCACCCGAGCGCACTCGCGATGCCGGTCACCTCGACCTGGTGCGGATGCCCGAGGTCGGTCGCTACTACCACGACGGCGAGGAGACCTCGCTGCCGGTGGCGCCCGACCACCCGTGGTACCCCGCCTGGCGCCGGTTCTCGGACCTGCACTCACCCCTCGCCGACGACGTGACCGAACTGCTGCTCGCCGACCCCCTCGACCGCGCGGCCCTCCCGGCGCTCCGTCGGCTCCTGGCCGTCTACGGTTCGCGACTCACGACGCGCGCCTACCTGGACGGCTTGCCGTGGCTGCCGGACGGGCTGCGCGAGATCATCGCGATCCACACCCTCAACGCGGGCGTCTCGCCGGCACGCACCCCGGCCCTGTACGCGAGCATGCCGGCGATCATGGCGGAGACCGGTGCCTGGGTGCCGCGCGGCGGGATCTACGAGATCGTGCTCGCGCTGGCCCGGCTGGCCGAGGCCGCCGGAGCCGAGGTGCGCACCGGGGAGGCCGTCACCCGCATCGAGCGCGGGTGGGTCACCACCGAGGTCGGGCGGTACCCGGCCGACCTCGTCGTCAGCGCCGTGGACGCCGACCGGCTCACCACACTGACGGGCCCGTCGCGGATCCCACCGCTCCCCCGTCTGCGTCCGCGCACCCTCTCCTGCTCGGCCGTCGCGGTGTACGGCGTCCTCCGCCAGGAGTTGCCGGCGGACCTCGCGGCGCACAGCGTGGTGCTCCCGACGAAGCCGGCGGCACTGCACCGCAGCCTGGAGGCCGGCGACGAGCCGGCGGACACCATGGTGTTCGTCAACCAGTACCGCGCGGGCGAGGTGTACCCGAACGGGCGCAGCACCGCAGGGATCCTGCTCACCGCGCCCGCCGACGGCGGTCACTACACGGCGGAGCACCCCTTCGTGCGGCGCGAGGTCGACCGTGTCTCCCGCGCGATGGGACTCGACGGGCCCCTCACCGACCTGCTCGACGAGCAGGTCGTGCTCGATCCGCAGTACTACGGCGAGGGCGGCGAACCACACGGGGCGCTCTACGGAGCGGCACGTCCGCCGTGGCTGAGCGGGCCGTTCCACCGTCCCTCGTACAACGACCCCTGGCGGCCCTGGCTGTGGCGGGTCGGTGCGTCGGTCCACCCCGGCGGCGGCGTCCCGGCGGTGGTGGGTGGCGCGATGATCGCGGTGAACCGCCTGCTCAAGTCGACACCGGCCTGACACGAACGGGCGAACCAGCGAACCGGCGAACCGGCGAACCAGCGAACCGGCGAACCAGCGAACCGCTCCACACCAGCCGGGCAGTTACACGAACGCGGCCTGCCCGGTGATCGCCCGGCCGACGATCAGGGTGTTCACCTCGCGCGTGCCCTCGTACGAGTAGATCGCCTCGGCATCGGAGAAGAACCGAGCGACGCCCTTGTCGAGCACGATGCCGTTGCCGCCCTGCACCTCGCGGCACCAGGCGACGGTCTCGCGCATCTTCGAAGTGGCGAACGCCTTGGCCATCGCGGAGTGCTCGTCGCCACCGACCCCGGCGTCCTGCATGGCCGAGGCCTGCGTGCAGAGTGCGATCGAGGCCGTGATGTTCGACAGCGACTTGACGAGCAGGTCCTGCACGAGCTGGTGCGCGGCGATCGGCTTGCCGAACTGGACCCGCTCGCGGGCGTAGGCCAGGGCGGCCTCGTACGCGCCGATCGCGATGCCGACCGCCTGCCAGGCGACCTCGGTGCGGGTCAGCCGGAGCACCTCGGCGGTCGAGCGGAACGACGTGGCGTTCTGCAGCCGACGCGACTCGGGGACACGGACGTCCCGAATGACGATGTCGGCGTTCTGCACGCCGCGCAGCGCGATCTTGTCCTCGATCTTCGTCGCGGTGAAGCCCGCGGTGTCGGTGGTGACGAGGAAGCCCTTGACCTGGCCGTCGGCGACGTCCTTCGCCCAGATCACGACGACGTCGGCGAAGGTGGCGTTGCCGATCCAGCGCTTCTCGCCGTCGAGCACCCACTCGTCGCCCTCGCGCCGTGCGGTGGTGCGCAGGCCTTTGGCGGAGTCGCTGCCGGAGTACGGCTCGGTGAGTCCGAAGGCCCCGATGAGCTCGCCGGCGGCCATCCGTGGCAGCCACTCCCGCTGCTGCTCGTCGCTGCCGGCGACCGCGATGGAGTTCATCGCCAGGCCGGACTGCACACCGATGAAGGTGGCGACGCTGGCGTCGACCCGGCCGAGCTCGAGCGCTGTCCACCCGCGGTAGACGGCCGAGTTCTCGAACTGGCGCACCATCGGCACGCCCGGCCCGTACATGCCGAGCTCGGCGAGCGGCGCGATGACCTGCATCGGGAACTCGGCACGCGCCCAGTACTCGTCGGCGATCGGCCGGACCTCCCGCTCGAGGTACTGCCGGAGCTGCCCGAGCGACGCACGCTCCTGCTCGGTGAGCTGCTGCTGGAAGCCGTAGAAGTCCGATTCGAGCAGGGCCGTGGCGGGCATGGTCGTTGACATGGGAACCACGATGCATCATTCTCGAAAACGTTGCAAGAGAGGATCGCGTGTACACATCAGACTCTGCGCTGCGCGCCTTCCGGGAGGCCCGTCACACCTTCATCGCCGGGTCGCGGATCGACATGGGGGCGTTGGCTGCCGCACTCGGCGTCGATCGCACGTCACTGTTCCGCTGGGTCGGCAACCGTGACCGGTTGCTGTCCGAGATCTTGTGGTCCCTCGCCGTCCCGACGCTCGACGGGGCAACCCACGCCGCCGACGAGATCGGAGCGACCGGGGCAGCCCGGCTCGTCGTCGTGCTCGACCGGTTCACCGCGGACCTGATCGACGCCCCGTACTTCCGTGCGTTCCTGACCCGCGAACCGGCTCGGGCGATGCGTCTGCTGACCACCTCGGAGAGCGACGTGCAGAGCCGGTTCGTCGCCCGGGTCACCGCACTCATCGAGCAGCAGGAGTCGTCCGGTACGTTCGATCCGGCACCGTTGTCGGCTGAGGAGCTCGCACGGCTGCTCGTCCGGATCTCCGAGTCGTTCACCTACGCCGAGTTCATCTCCGGTGAGACCCCTGATCCCGACCGGGCACGTGCGGCGTTCGAGTACGTCCTGCGGCCCGACGCGGTGCACGCCACACCCGCACCACCGATCGGAGACCGATGACCATCGACGAATACCCGTTCCGCCGCTCCTACCCCACCAGGTGGAACGACAACGACATGTTCGGGCACGTCAACAACACGATCTACTACTCGGCGATGGACAACGCGTCGACGTACTGGTTCCGCGAGTTCGCCGGGCTCGACCCGTTCTCGTCGGAGTGGATCGCCGTGCTGGTGTCGTCGAGCTGCCGGTTCGTCGAGTCCGCCGTCTGGCCGGACGTCATCGAGGTCGGGATGCGCTCGAAGCACCTCGGCACCACGAGCCTGTCGTGGGAGTTCGGCCTGTTCCGGCAGTCCGACGGGGCGCTGCTCGCCACCGGTGAGTTCGTGCACGTCATCATCGACCGTGAAGGTGCTCGTCGTCCGATCCCGCTGCCCGCCGAACTCCGAGAGCTCGTCACGGGTTCGATGGTCGCGCAGCAGCCCGCCGTCGCCGACTGAGGACCTCAGCCCTTCAGCGCAGCCAGCTCGAGGTTGATGTCGTCGGGGTCCTGCACGGACAGGATCACCATGCCGGCGTCGCCGAGGTCGGTGACCTCGCCGTGCTCGACCCCTGCGGCGTCCAGGCGGGCAGCCGCCTGGTGCAGCTCGTCGACCGACCCCACGACGAAGCTCACGTGGTCGAGGCCGACGGTGTCAGGGTCGAACGTCTGCCCCGCCGGGGCGACCGGACGGAGCCCGAACACCTGGTCGCCGAGCCGGAACACGGAGCCGCCGTAGAAGCGCTCACGGTCCTCGCGCACGCCGGGCTCGTCGACCTGGTCGCTGAAGTCGATCGCCGGGTCGGTGCCGAGCAGCTGCTGGTAGAACGCCTTGCTGCGGTGGATGTCGGTCACGGTGACACGGACGTGGGCCAGGGCGGTCGGGCGTGCGAACGGCTCGGTCATGGTGGAGCTCCTCAGGGTTGCGCGCCGTGGTTGCGACGCGCACCCGAGGCAACCCTCGGTGCCTCCGAAGCACCCGAGGCCGTGCGGCGACCGGACAGCCGCGCGCACGACGTTCCGCACGCCGCACAACCAGAGCGCCCCCGAACCACGCGATCGCGCGGTTCGGGGGCACTTCGGTCGTGCAAGCGGCGCTGGACCCGAACGCCAGCGCCGCGGTCCGGGGTCAGATCAGGTCGTCGGTCAGGTGGTTCGGCGTGCCGAAGCGGTGCGCCGTGATCGACACCGCCTGCTCGCGGACGAACGGCAGGATCTCGAGCCGCCCGGCCTCGGTCACCGGGCCGCCGTGCACCGCGACGTCCGGACGACCACCGACGGCGGAGTACAGCGCCGAGGTGTCCCCACCGATGAGCCGCACGCGGGTCGAGGGACCCGAGGCGACCGAACTCGCGAAGGCCCCGTCGGACACCGTCTGCGACAGCGAGCGCACGATCGGCAGCGACCGGATCGCCGAGGCGACGGACGACGGCAGCGTCGCGGCCGTGGAGACCTCGATCGTCGTGCCAGCCCGGAGTGCGGCTGCGACGACGCGGACGAGCTCGATCACCGAGGCGTCAGCGTCCGCGTCGGCGACCGCGGCCAGCCGCACCTGCACCGACGGGAACGGCAGGTACCGGGCGATGTTCCGCTCGGCGGAGAGCGCCGAGACGTCCGTCGCGGTGCCGAACAGCGTCGACCAGGCCTGCTCGTCGGACGCCAGCGCGCGGTCGAGCATCGGCGAAGCGACCTCGGCAGCCCGGGCGAACGCCGAGACCGGACCCGACACGGCGACACCGGACGCACCGGCCGCCGGTGCCGGCGTCCACGACCCGAGCCCGAGCAGGTAGTTCAGCCCACCGGCCTTCGTGCCCGCACCGACTGCCGACTTCTTCCACCCGCCGAACGGCTGCCGCCGGACGATGGCGCCCGTGATGCCACGGTTGACGTAGAGGTTGCCCGCCTGGATCCGCGACAACCACGTGCCGATCTCGGCCGGGTCGAGCGAGTGCAGTCCCGAGGTCAGGCCGTAGTCGACCTCGTTCACGATGTCGATCGCCTCGTCGAGGGAGTCGGCGGTCATCATGCCGAGGATCGGGCCGAAGTACTCGGTGCGGTGGAACTCCGAGCCACGGCGGACGCCCTGTCGGACGCCCGGGCTCCAGAGCTTGCCGGTCTCGTCGAGCTGCTTCGGCTCGACGGCCCAGGACTCCCCCGCCCCGAGCGTCGTCAGGCCGTCGAGCAGCTTGCCCGATGCCGGCTCGATGACCGGGCCCATCTGGGTCGCCGCGTCGGTCGGGTAGCCGACGGTGAGCGACGACACCGCGTCGAGCAGCTGGTTCCGGAAGCGCTTGGACTTGGCGACCGAGCCGACCATGACCACGAGCGACGCTGCCGAGCACTTCTGACCGGCGTGCCCGAACGCGGACGCGACGACGTCCTTCACGGCGAGGTCGAGGTCGGACGACGGCGTGACGATCACGGCGTTCTTGCCCGAGGTCTCGGCGAGCAGCGGCAGGTCCGGCCGGAACGAGCGGAAGAGCTCGGCCGTCTCGTACGCACCGGTGAGGATGACCTGGTCGACCATCGGCGACGCGATGAGCTGCTGCCCGAGGTCGTCCTCGGACACCTGCAGGAACGCGAGCACGTCGGCCGGTGCCCCGTGGGCGTCGAGCGCGGTCTCGATGATCGAGGCGAGCACGGCGCCGGAGCGTTCGGCGGGCGGCGCGGGCTTCAGGACGACGGCCGACCCGGCGGCCAGTGCGGCGAGGGTGGACCCGGCGGGGATCGCGACGGGGAAGTTCCACGGCGGCGCGACGAGGGTCAGCGCTGCGGGCGTGAAGGTCGCACCGTCGACGTCGTCGAGCGAGGACGCCAGGGTGCCGTAGAAGTGCGCGAAGTCGATCGCCTCGGACACCTCGGGGTCGGCCTGGTCGATGGTCTTGCCGGTCTCCGACGCCATGACCTCGATGAGGGCGGCACGGTTCGCCTCGAGTGCGTCGCCGACGGCGTGCAGCACGGCGCCACGGGCACCACCGGACCAGGTCCCCCAGACCGCACCGGCGGCCTTGGCGCGACCGAGCGCGGAGTCGAGCGCCGTGGCGGAGCCGACCCGGGCCTCCTGGACGGCACGGACGCCGAGCGTCGACGAGGCGACCCGTGCGGTGATGGCGTCGCCCCAGGCACGGACGGCGCCGACCGAGGGGTCGCTGTCCGGGGTGTTCTCGAAGTGGCCGGGGCCGGGGCGGCCGACGGCGGCGTACCGGTCGGCGACCCGGTGTGATGCCGGCGCTTCGAGTCCCTCGGGCGTCGCGAGCGGCACCAGGGAGGCGCGGAAGCGCTCTTCTTCGCGGGCGAACAGCGGCGGCGACGACACGAGCGAGAAGACGGCGGACATGAAGTTGTCCTGCGACGCGCCCTCTTCGAGACGACGGATCAGGTAGGCGATCGCCACGTCGAACTCGCCCGGGTGGACGACCGGCGTGTAGAGCAGGAGCGAACCGACCGTGTTCTTCACGGCCGATGCCTGCCCCTGCGCCATGCCGAGCAGCATCTCGAACTCGATGCCGTCCCGCACGCCGCGCTCACCGGCGAGCAGCCAGGCGTGGGCGACGTCGAACAGGTTGTGCCCGGCGACACCGACGCGGACGTTGTCGACGCGCGATGGGGTGAGCGCCCAGTCGAGCACCCGCTTGTAGTTGGTGTCCGAGTCCTGCTTGGTGTGCCAGGTGGCGAGCGGCCAACCGTGCACCGAGGCCTCGACCTGCTCCATCGGCAGGTTCGCGCCCTTCACCAGCCGGACCTTGATGCCGGCACCGCCGCGGGCACGGCGGGCGGCGGACCACTCCTGCAGCTCCTGCATCGCGGCGAGCGCGTCGGGCAGGTACGCCTGCAGCACGATGCCGGCTTCGAGGCCCAGGAACTCGGGCTCGTCGAGGAGCTTCGTGAAGACCGCGATGGTGAGGTCGAGGTCCTTGTACTCCTCCATGTCGAGGTTGATGAACTTGGCGGGGCTGGCGGCTGCGGCGCGCTGGAAGAGCGGTCGGAGCTGCTCGACGATGTCGTCGACGGCGTGGTCGAACGCCCACGGGGAGTGCGGGTGCACGGTGGACGACACCTTGATCGAGACGTAGTCGACGTCGTCGCGGGCCAGGAGCTTGTGGGTGCCCTCGAGCCGGCGGGCGGCTTCGCGTTCGCCGAGCACGGCCTCGCCGAGCAGGTTGACGTTGAGGCGGACGCCGTCGCGCTTGATGCCGGCGATGGCCGGGCCGAGCTTGGAGTCGGTGGCGTCGACGATCAGGTGGCCGACCATGTTCCGGAGGACGCGGCGGGCGATGGGGACGACGACGTTCGGCAGGACCGGGGCCATGCCGCCGCCGAGCCGGACGAGTCCGCGGAGCGCGGCGGGCAGGAACCCGGGGGCGTCCGGGGCGATCTGGCGGAGCTTGCGGGCGGCGACGGCGAGGTCTTCCGGTCGCACGACGCCGTCGACGAACCCGACGGCGAAGTCGAGGCCGGCGGGGTCGGCGAGCACCCCGGCGAGCTGCTTCGCGGAGCCGTCGACGGGGTACGACTCGGCCTCGGCGAGCCACTGTCGGACGAGCGCGACGGACTGGTCCGCCAGGGCGTCGTGGTCGATGGCGGAGTCCTCGTGCAGCGTCGTCATGGGTTCAGTGTGGAGGTCCGGGATGCGGTAGCGGAAGTGAGCGTTCCTGATGGATACCGTTCAGTTGCGCTACCGTTCCGGTCGCGCTCCGGCTAGCGTCGGACCATGCTCGACGTCCGCCGTCTCGTGCTCCTCCGTGAGCTGTCCATCCGTGGCACGATCGCGGCCGTCGCCGAGGCGGTGAACTTCACCCCGTCGGCGGTCTCGCAGCAGCTCAGCGCCCTGGAGCGGGAGGCCGGTGTGCAGCTGTTCCGCAAGGCCGGCCGACGGCTGCAGCTCACCCCGCAGGCCGAGGTGCTGGTCACCGCGGCGGGCCAGGTGCTCGACGTCCTCGAGCACGCGCAGTCCCAGGTCGAGGAGACCCTGTCGTCCGTGCAGGGCCGGGTGCGGGTTGCCGTGTTCCAGTCCGCGGCCCTGGCCCTGATGCCGAGCGCCCTGCACGAGATGGCGACGGAGCACCCCGACGTCCGGGTCGAGATGGTGCAGCGGGAGCCGGAGACCGCACTGAACGAGACGTGGGCTCGTGACTTCGACATGGTGATCGCCGAGCAGTACCCGGCACATGCCGCACCGCACCTGCCCGGGCTCGACCGATCGGACCTGACGACCGACGCGGTGCGGCTCGCCCTGCCCCCGCTCGACACCGCACTGCGCCCGGTGTCGTCGCTCGAGGACGCGCGCACCATGCCCTGGGTGATGGAGCCCCGCGGCACCGCGTCGCGGCACTTCGCCGAGCAGGTCTGTCGGCGCTGGGGTTTCGAGCCAGACGTCCGGTACGAGACCGCCGACCTGCAGACGCAGATCCGCCTGGTCGAGTCCGGCAACGCGGTGAGCCTGATGCCGGACCTGATGTGGACCGGCCGGACGACGACCTGTCGACTGCTCGAGCTGCCGGAGGGTCCGCGACGGACGATCTTCACGGTGGTCCGCGCCGCTGGCGCGTCGTCGCCAGCGGTGCGTGCTCTCCGCGCCGCGCTCGAACGTGCCGCGTCCGTCGTCGGAGCGTGACACGGCGGTCTGGAGGCGCGGCTCGGGTCGGCACGACAGCTGCGGAGCTCCGTTGCCGTCGTGATCATTCTGTGATCGAGCGATCGTCAGGACTGGCCAGCGGGCGACATTCCCTGAGTAGAGGACGCTGATCCGGCGTCCCGTCCAGGCATCCGAGGGGGATCCCGTGAACCAGTCCTGCAAGTACACCTTCCGCCGCAGCGCGGCGATCGGAGCGGCGATCGCGATCGTCACCGCTTCGTCGGCGTTCGGCATCGGGGCGAGCGCCGCCTCCGCAGCGACCGACGAGACCGCTGCGCCGAGCACCACCGCGACGTCGGCTCCGCAGGGCACGACCGCCGCGGGCACCGCGCCGACGCCCCCCGCCGCCGCCGCAGAACAGGCTGCCCCCGAGGCATCGACACCCGTCACCTGGGCGGAGCCGTCGAGCAAGGACGCGCCGATCGTCCTCACCGTGACCGCCGGCCAGCCGTTCTCGCACACCTTCACCGCCCAGGGCGGCGACGGCCCGTTGGAGTACCTGTTCAACCCGTTGAACTTCGACCCGACCAACGACGTCAACGGCTGGTCCTGGAACGAGCAGACCGGTGTCCTGAGCGCCACCCCGAAGAGCACGTTCGACGGACCCGCACTGTTCCAGGTCACCGCGACCGACCTGCACCAGACCGCCGTGCAGTACGTCCAGGTCGACATCGAGCCCGGCGCCCCGGTGGGTGTCACGTTCGGCGTCGACAGCTCGGACTCCGACGTCAGCTGGCAGGTCGACGCCGACGGGACGATCCGGGAGTACGCGCCGGGTGGCACCGGTGACACCGTGGTGTCGGAGGTCCCCGCCACGGTCGGCTCCTCGATGACCCTCGCGGGGCTGGCCGTCGACGCGCTGGGCAACCGCACCACCCCGGGCGACGAGTACCCGCGCTCGACCGTCACGAGCACCACCGCGTCCGACGGCGTGGTCTGGGACCCGAACTGGTCGGCGAACACGGTGACGTTCTCGGAGCCGGGCACCCGCACACTGACGGTGTCCGAGGGCGGCGTCTCGACCTCGTTCACGGTCCGCGTCCCCGAGGCCCCCGCTGCCGTCGCCGGCATCACCATCGGGGTGCTCCCCGCGGACGGGACCTCCGGCGACCGGTGGGGCGTCGATGGCGACGTGATCACCTACTACCCGGCGGACGGCGACCCGCAGCAGGTCGACGCGATCCCGGCCCGACAGGGTGACCGGGTGCAGATCCGCGCCCTGGCCGTGGACGCCGACGGGCAGCCGGTCGGCGACCACACCGACCTCACCTTCACGAGCGACGTGGCCAGTGACCGCACCGAGTACGACCCCGAGGCTGTGGCCACGTGGGTGACCTTCGAGCACGCGTCGCCGCACACGATCACCGTCGCGTCCGGAGACGTGACGAGCACCATCCGCTTCGAGGTGCAGCCGACGGCGACGACCACGGTCACGACCACCCACACGCCGACCGCGTCGGGCACCCTCGCGTACACCGGTGCCGACGAGTCCGGCCCGCTCGCGTGGGCCCTCGGTCTCCTGGCATCGGGCGCCGGCCTGCTCGTCTGGCGCCTGCGTCGCCGACTCGGCTGAGGCACGTCACGGCAACCGCCTGACGGACCGGAGGTGCGCGGCGAGACCGCCCCGCACCTCCGGCCCGTCGTCGCGCGTTTCTGTGAAAAACCCCAGATGAGAGCCGGTAGTACCGAGACGAAACCGTGATCTCCGGCAGGGGTCGGAACGGGTCCGTGAACCGTAACGTCAGCACAGAGGAGCGCGCGGGCACCGCGTGCTCACCACCAGACTCCCGAGGGGGAACCATGCACCAGTCCACCAAGCCGCCCGTCCGCCGCGCGGCGACGATCGGCATCGTCGTCGCGGCGACCGCCATCGGCTCGGTCATCGGCGTCAGCGCGCCCGCGACGGCGGCGACGCCGACGCGGACGACGACACCGACGAGCACCACGGCGACCGCGACACCGGGTGCCAGCCTGACGCACGCCGCCAGCCCCGCCGCGAAGGCCACGGACAGCGCCACCCCGGCGGCAGCACCGGGTGACGGCAGCGACCTCGCGTTCACCGAGCCGTCGACCCAGGCCGCCCCGATCGCCCTCACCGCGACGGTCGGCACGCCGTTCAGTCACACGTTCACCACCACGGGCGGCAACGGCACCGTCGGGTACGCCATCCAGGACGCCCCGTCGGCGGACTACACGGTGAACGTCGAGACCGGCGTGCTGAGCGGCACGCCGACGACCGCCGGCACATTCGACTTCGAGGTCGTGGCGCTCAGCGGCTCGACACAGGTGACCGAGTACGTCCGCCTGACCGTCTCGCCGTCGCCGGTCGTCTTCACCGAGCCCTCGACGAAGGCGAAGCCGCTCGCCCTCACCGCCACCGCCGGCGCGACGTTCACGCACACGTTCCGCACCACGGGCGGCACGGGTTCGCTGGCGTACGCGATCCAGGACGCACCCTCGTCCGACCTGACCGTCAACGTCGAGACCGGGGTGCTCACCAGCACCGTGACCACCGCTGGCACGTACGACTTCGAGGTCGTCGCCCTCCGCGGCACCGCGACCGCCACGGAGTACGTGCGCCTGACCGTCCTGCCGGCCGCACCCGTCGGGGTCCGGGCGATCGTCGACACCGGCACACCCGGCGCAGCGGTCTGGTCGGTCGCACCCGGTGGCGTCATCAGCGCGTTCTCCGGCGGGGGCGACCCCCTCGGCACCGTCACTTCGATCCCCGTCCAGCAGGGCGGCTCGCTGGTGGTGTCCGGCCTCGCCGTCGACCGGTTCGGCAACCCGACCGCGCCGGCTTCCGTGAGCACCGGGTTCGGCGCGACGGTGACGAGCTCGGTCGCGTCGGACAAGATCGCCGCCGATCCCCGGGGCGACGCCTCGAAGGTGACGTTCCCGCACGCCTCGGACCACCGTCTCACCATCACCCAGGGCGGCGCCTCGACCACGTTCGTCGTCGCCGTCCGTCCCGTCGCCACGGCCGCGGTCGCGACCACCACGAGCGGCACCCCCGGCACCCTCGCCTACACCGGCGCCGACGAGACCACGCCGTTGGCGTGGGCGCTCGGCCTGCTCGCCGCCGGCGGCGGCCTGCTGGTCCACCGTCTGCGGCGCCGTCGCGCCTGAGACGCGACCGACGAACGGACGGGAGGCCCGGTGCC
>NZ_KB714610.1:38714-50281 GCF_000349565.1 Curtobacterium flaccumfaciens UCD-AKU | reverse complement strand
ACCGGGCCTCCCGTCCGTCCTTCCGCACCTCCGCAGCCGCGCCGCGGCTGCGGAAGTCAGGCGGTTTCCCGCACACACCCCCAACCCGGGTCACATTCCGGTGAATCGTCACAGCCCCAGGACCTGATCCCGCTACGATCCGAGAACGCCGACATTCTCGGCAAATTCACATGATCCGGGCCAGTGGCCTGGACCGATTCCCTGGGGGAACCCGTGCACCGCAGCACCTCCACAGTCCGTCGCGCCTGCGCCGTCGGCACCACCGTCGCCCTGGTCGGCCTGACCACCGGCCTCGGCATCATGACCGCGACGGCCGCCAACGCCGAGACGCTCGACACCACGCAGCCGATCTCGGCCGTCGAGACCCCGGCCCCGGCCGAGGGCAGCGAGACGTCCACGCCGACGGATCCGCCCGCCGACACCACGCCCGAGACCCCGGCTCCCGCCGAGGAGACCCCGGCTGCACCGGCCCCGGAGGCCACCGACGAGCCCGTCGCTCCGGAGACCACCGCGCCGACGGCCACCGAGGCGCCGACGCCGACCGAGACCCCGAAGCCGGACGTCACCGCCGAGGCCGCCGACGCCACCGTCGCCATCGAGGGCGCTGCGAAGGTCGGCACCCGACTCGTCGCCGTCGTCACCGGCTTCGACGACGAGGCAGGCTACAAGTACTCGTGGACCGACCAGGACGGCAACGTCCTGTCGAAGGCCGCGAGCTACGTCGTCGACCCCACCGACGTCCGCAAGACCATCACGGTCGCCGTGACGGGCACGCTGCCCGGCGCGACCGAGACGTCGACCGTCACCTCGGCCGCGACCGCGGCCGTGACGCAGACCCCGGCGTTCCTCGGCGCGGACGGCCAGCCCACCAAGGCCGGCGCGACGCAGGACAACCCGCTCGCGCTGAGCACCGTCGCCGGTGACGCCTTCTCGCACACCTTCCGTGCGCAGGGCTTCCCGGAGCCGAAGTACAGCCTCACCTGGTTCTCCGAAGAGGACGCCGACTACGCCGAGGAGTTCCCCGAGGACGAGTCGTCCCCCGAGGAACAGCTCCCCTTCGACCTGACCTTCGACGCCTCGACCGGTGAACTCAGCGGGACCGCCACCTTCGCGATGGACTACGACTTCGCCGTCACCGCGACCAGCGGCACCGAGTCCGTCACGCAGTACGTGTCGATGACCGTCGAGGCCGCAGCCCCGATCGGCGTCATGGTCTACACGACCGACCGCGCTGGCCTCTTCGATGACAGCGACCAGGAACGGACGAGCTGGATCATCGAGCCCGACGGCAGCGTCTTCACGCTCGGTGAGGACGACTTCCAGATCGGTGGCCGTCCGACCATCGAGCAGGGTGGCACGCTCGTGGTCCAGGGCGGTCTCGTGGACCGCTTCGGCAACCCCGAGGGCGGCTTCGACAGCGAGACGCGCGAGCTGCCGACGGTGACGTCGGACATCGCCAGCGACGTCATCGCGCCCGACCCCGAGCTCGGTGACTTCGGCATCGTCGGCGTCACGTTCCCGCACGCGTCGATCCACAACCTGACCGTCGCCGCCGGCGACTTCAGCACGTCGTTCGCCGTCGACGTCCGGCCGACCGTCGCCGCCGGCATCGCCGACCCGACCCCCGTCGCACCCGCAGCGGCCCCGGTCGCACCGGTCAACACCGGCGGCCAGCTCGCCTACACCGGCTCGGACACCACCGACGCACTGCCGTGGGCCCTCGGCCTGCTGGTCGCCGGTGCCGGCCTGATCGGCGCCCGCTTCGCGCGCCGTCGTCGCGCCCAGCGCTGACACCCGGAGACGTCTCCCGTCCGTCGCGTGCCCGCGCGGCGGACGGGAGGCCCGCCACGGCCCCGCCTGCTCCCCACCGGAGCAGCGGGGCCGTTCTCGCATCAGCACCCGGGTGGGTCCGCGCCGGTAGCGTTGGCGACATGCCCACGCTGCTGCACATCGACTCCTCGGCCGACCTCTCCCACTCGCGCTCGCGCGCGCTGACCGCAGCCTTCGCCGATGCCTGGCGCGCCCGCGGCCCGGAGTACACGGTCGTCCGGCGCGACCTGCACGTCGACCAGCTCCCCCACCTGGAGAGCTCCGCGCTGCACTGGGCCGCCGCCGACCGCACCGCCGACGAGACCGTCGCGCCCGAAGCCGACGCACTGCGGCAGGAGGTCATCGACGAGCTCCTGGCCGCCGACGTCGTCGTGGTCGGTGCGCCGCTGTACAACTACACGGTGCCCTCGACCCTGAAGGCCTGGATCGACCGCATCCACGTGCCCGGCATCCTGACCGGCGGCGTGCAGCCCCTGGCCGGGCGACCCGTCGTGACCGTGGTGAGCCGTGGCGCGACCTACGACGCCGGCACCCCGACCGAGGGCTGGGACCACGGCTCCCCCGTCCTGCACATCGTGCTCGGCACCGCGCTCGGCATGAAGCTGTACCCGATCACCGTCAGCGCCACCCTGGCCGACCGGCTGCCGGACCTCGCCGCCCTGGCCGAGCACGCCGCCGCCGAGTTCGCCGACGCGAAGACGACGATCGAACGCCTCGCGACGACGCTCGGCTGACCCGCGCGGCCGCGGACGGCTGAGGTCAGGCGGGCCGCACCTCGTCGGCCCGCCCGAGCAGGTCTGCGTGGAAGGCCGTCTGCGTCAGTGCGCTCGCGAGCAGGAACCCGGTCATCGACTCGATCCCGCCGCTGAACGGCACCCGGGCGGCGACCTCGAACAGGGTCGGTCGGTCCAGTGCGTCGAGGGCCGCGGCGACGTGGCGGGAGCGTTCCTCCCGGTGCCGGGCCAGGGTCCGCGCACGGGTGACGACGTCGCGGAACCGGTACTCGTGCCCCGGGCAGACCTCGAGCTCGGCGTACGGGTCGAGCCGGGCCAAGGACGCCAGGTAGTCCCCCAGTGGGTTCGTCCCGGTCCGTCCACCGAGCCCGATGCCGGAGTTGATCCGCGGCAGCACGTGGTCGCCGGAGAACAGCAGCCCGTCGGTCTCGTCGAGGAAGCACACGTGCCCGCTCGTGTGCCCCGGGGTCCAGAGCGTGCGGATCGTCCGACCGGGGATCGGCAGCAGGTCACCGTCCTCCAGCGACACGTCGGCGTACGGCGCCTCGATCCGGCCCATCCCGATCCGACGGCCGCTGCCCCACGCCTCGACGACCCCGGCCCGCAGGTGTTCGGGCAGCCCCCACGCCTCGACGACCCCGGGGCGCAGGTGTTCGGGCAGCCCCCACGTCGCGATGTCCGCGTCGTTCCGCTCGGCGTCGGCGCGCTCCCGTTCGAGCGCTCCGACCTCGAGCCCGTGCATCGCCACACTGGCGCCCGTCGCCCGGCGGATCGCAGCTGCGGCGCCCAGGTGGTCGGCGTGCAGGTGCGTCACGGCGACGAGCGACACGTCATCCAGGTCCCGTCCGATCGCGGCGAGGCCGTCCCGCAGCTCGTCGAGACGGCCGTCGGCCGACCACCCGGGGTCGATCACCGCGAGCGAGCCGTCCGCCCCCTCGACGACGTAGACCAGGGTGGCGTCGGGCACCCCGAACCGGAACGGCACCGCGAGGGTCCAGATGCCCGGCCGGACCTGCTCGACGGGCGGCAGGACACCGTCGCGGAGCGCGGCGGCCTGCACGGGGCTGATCGGTTCCGGGGCCGGCGCTGCCGGCGGGGGCACGGTCGTCACGCTCGCCACCATACCGACGCGTGTCTGGCCGGCGATGGCCCTGCTCCCGACGCATGGTGAGCAGAAAGGGTCGGGTGCGGGCCGTGGACCCGACCATTCCTGCTCACCGAACGCACGCGCCGGGCGGAGCACGGGCCTCCAGGCAGACGGCGCAGGCTGCGCAGCACCGCGCCGACAGCGCCGACGACGCGCGCGAGTAGACAGGACGCATGGAGATCGCACCGATGCTCGCCAAGGCCGTCGCCACCGTGCCCGACCCGGACAGCACGAAGGGCGGGCTGCGGTACGAGCCGAAGTGGGACGGCTTCCGCGGCATCGTGACCATCGACGGCGACGACGTCGAGATCGGCAGCCGCGGCGCCAAGCCGCTCACCCGGTACTTCCCCGAACTCGTCGAGGCGTTCCGCGCGCAGTTCGGCGGACGCGACCACCCGGTCGTCCTCGACGGCGAGGTGATCCTGCGGTCCGGCGAGCCCGGTGCCGAGCGGCTCGACTGGGAGGCCCTGTCGCAGCGCATCCACCCGGCGGCCTCACGGATCGCCAAGCTCAGCGTCGAGACCCCGGCGCAGTTCGTGGCGTTCGACCTGCTGGCGGTCGACGGGCAGGAACTGCTCGACCTGCCGTTCGACGAGCGCCGCGAGCGCCTGGAACAGCTCGGCGACGCGATGACCACCCCGCTCTTCGTCACCCGCACCACGCTCGACGTCGAGCAGGCCCGCGAATGGCTCACCACCTTCGAGGGCGCCGGGCTCGACGGTGTCGTCGCGAAGCCCCGCGCGCGGCCGTACGAACCGAACAAGCGCACCATGCTCAAGATCAAGCACCACCGCACCGCCGACGTCGTCGCCATCGGCTACCGCGTGCACAAGAGCGGCTCCGGTGTCGGGTCGCTGCTGGTCGGCCTGTACGACGCAGACGGCGAGCTCCGCCAGGTGGGCGGCGTCTCCGCCTTCACGGACAAGCGACGGGCCGCGTTGGTCGAAGAACTCGAGCCCGTCGTGCTCCGCGATGCGGACGGGAGGCCCGTGACCGGTGACGGGGAACGGTCGCGGTTCTCGTCGGGTCGCGACACGTCGTTCGTCCGGCTGGCGCCGGAACTGGTGCTCGAGGTCCGGTACGACCAGATGGAGGGCGACCGGTTCCGGCACACCGTGCAGTTCGAGCGGTGGCGGCCCGACCGTGACGCGACGTCGTGCGGGTTCGAGCAGCTCGAGGTGCCGAGTGCGTACGACCTGCACGACGTGCTGTCCTGAGGCGTTCGCCACCGCCCCTGTGCGCTCCTCCGGGTCGTGGAACGCACTGCGGTGTCCGTTTGTCGCTGTTCGGTCACGTTTCCGGATGAGTAGTTAGTCGAACTAGCGAAGTCGTGTGAGGATGTTCCCAGCAGCACGAGGCGTCCATTCCGGAGCCCCGGATGCCTGGATCGAATGGGGATCGACATGAGCACCAGCACGCTTGTCCGCCACCCTCAGCGGAGCCCCTTCACCGAAGTCCGAGAAGCACGGCGTCAGCGCGTCCTGCAGCTCAGCGCGGTCATCAGCGCCATCGCCGGCGTCACCGCCACGGCGCTCGCACTCGTCACGATCGGACTCGGCGCGTGATCGTCGACGGCATCACCGACGCGCACCGCGGCACCTGGTCGCGACTGACCCGCCTGCACACCGCGAGCGTCGGGCTGCCGACGCACACCACCCGCGTCGAGGACCCGGACCGCCAGCGGGACGTCTCCTCCGCAGCCTGAGGTTCGGCTCGGCTGGGCCCGTCTGCTCGACCGCTGGGCCTCAGCTCGGCTTCTTCGCCCGTGAGGGCTGCACGCGCGGCGGTTCCCCCGGCATCTTCGGGAAGTCCGGCGGGAACGGCAGCTCCCCCTCGCCGTTCGCCAGGTCACGCTCCCACCACTCCAGCAGCGGTTCGATGCTGCCCGGCTGCTCCCGCATCGACTCCCACGGGTCGCCGGTGGTCTGCAGCCGCTCCGGAACCGTCCGGATCGTGAAGCTCGTCGGGTCAGCGGTCGGCAGTTCGTCCCACGTGACCGGCGTCGACACCGAGGCGTGCGCCAGGGCCCGGGGGCTGTAGGCACCGGCCATCGTGCGGTCGCGGTTCGCCTGGTTGAAGTCGACGAAGATCCGCTGTCCCCGTTCCTCCTTCCACCACGCGGTCGTCACCTGGTCGGGCATCCGGCGTTCGAGTTCACGCGCTGCGGCGATCACCGCGTGCCGCACGTCGAGGAACTCGTGCTCGGGGTGGATCGGCGCGAACACGTGCAGGCCACGGTTGCCGCTCGTCTTGATCCACGTGGTCAGCCCGACTTCGTCGAGGACCTTCCGGAGCTCCTCGGCCACGGGCACCGTGTCACCGAAGTCGGTGCCGGGCTGCGGGTCGAGGTCGATGCGGAGCTGGTCCGGGTGGTCGCTGTCCTCGGCGCGTGAGGCCCACGGGTGGAACACCACCGTGTTCATCTGGGCGGCCCACACGGCCACGGCCGGCTCGTCGATCACGAGCTGCGGGTGCGACCGGGCACTCGGGTAGGTCACCGTCACCGACCGGACGTAGTCGGGCGCTCCCTTCGGCGGGTTCTTGGAGAAGAACTGCTCGCCGTCGACACCATCGGGGAACCGCTGCAGCGAGATCGGCCGGTCGCCGTTCGCCCGGACGAAGGCATCGCCCACCGTCACGAGGTACTCCGCCAGGTCGAGCTTCGTGATCCCCGCCTCGGGCCAGAGCACCCGCGAGGGGCTGCTGATCCGGACCTCGCGGTCGCCGTCAGGCCCGGGCACACGCACCGTCGTCGCTTCGCTCGCCATGCAGCGGACCGTACACGCGTGCCCGCCGCGCGCCCGCAGCCCGCACGCCCGTGCTCTCCCGCAAGACACCGGTGTTCCCTGGTCGAACACGCGCACGCCGGTGTTCGGGGCGCGGACACCGGTGTCTTGCGGGCACGGCAGGATGGGGCGGGTGAACGCGTACCTCGGCATCGACCTCGCGTGGGGACTCGGCTCGGATCGGAAGGCCGCGAACGAGACCGGGCTGGTCGCGATGGACTCCGACGGCACGATCACCGACGCCGGGTGGGCCCGCGGGGTCGACGCCGTCACCGACTGGATCGCCGCGCACCTCGGGCAACGGTCCCTCATCGCGGTGGACGCCTCGCTCGTCGTGACGAACCCGACGGGGATCCGCGAGTCCGAACGACAGGTCGGGCAGCGCTACGGCCGGTGGAAGGTCGCGGCCAACCCGACGAACCAGGCATCTGCGGCGAGCGCCGGCTCAGCGCTGCTCGACCGGCTGACCGCACTCGGCGTCGGGTACGTCTCCGACACGGACGCCATGCGGGCACGGACCGGTCCGGCGATGTTCGAGTGCTACCCGTACACGACACTGGTGGGGGTGGAGGAGCTCGGGTACGAGGTCGAACGCCCCCGCTACAAGCGACTCGACCTGCGGATCCCCGCCGCCGAGGCCCGTGCCCGTCGCGCCGAGGCCTTCGACGAACTGGTCCGGCGGCTGCGCGAGACCCCGCTCGACCCGCCGCTGCTGCTCGACTCCCACCCGCTGACGCAGCGGCTCGCCGATCCGTCGGTGCTGCACGGTCCGACGCACAAGCACCGCGAGGACCTGCTCGACGGGGCGCTGTGCGCGTGGACGGCGTCGTTCTGGGAGCGACACGGCGACGAGCGCGTGCAGATCCTGGGAGGTGATCCTCCCCACCGACACGGCCCGGACGCCGCTGGCGCGTCGCCCGGGAACCGGCGGCGTGGGCCCACCCTCCCCACCGACACGCCAGACGAGGCGGGCCGCCGGCCCGTCGTGGTGGCGCCCGCACGCCCGTCGCAGCGGGGGCCGCGCGGCTAGGGTTGAGCAGTGAGCTCGACGACCGAACCCCTGCACATCGGGCTGGTGTCGCTGCACACCTCCCCCGGAGACGAACCCGGTTCGGGCGAGGTCGGCGGCATGAACGTCGTCGTCCGGCACCAGGCCGAGGCGCTGGCCGACCTGGGCCACCACGTGGACATCATCACGCGCCGGTCCGCCCCGACGCAGCCGGACTCGGTCTCGCTGGTGCCGGGCGTGTGTCTGCGGTTCCTGTCCGCGGGACCGGCCCAGCCGGTGCCGAAGGGCGAGCACGACGCGTTCATCGAGCCGTTCCGCCACGAGCTCGAGCAGCTCGGGCAGTTCGACGTCCTGCACTCGCACCACTGGTTCTCCGGAGCGGCCGCTCTGCCCGTCGCCCGCGAGCGCGGCATCCCCCACGTGCAGTCCTTCCACTCCATCGCTGCCGACCCGGCGACCCCGCTGTCCGAGGGCGAGCGCCCCGAGTCCGCCGGTCGCATCGCGGGCGAAGAACTGCTGGCCCGCGAGTCCGACGCCGTCGTCGTGGTGTCCGAGGCCGAAGCGTCGACCGTGCGCTCGCGGCTCGGTGGCGACGACGCCCGCATCTGGATCGTGCCGCCGGGGGTCGACGGTTCCGTCTTCCGTCCCGCTGCGGTCGGTGCGCGCCGCGCCGCCTCGCCCTACGTGGTCGCGGCGGCGCGCGTGCAGCCGCTCAAGGGCCTGGACCTGGCGATCGAGGCGATCGCCGACATCAGCCTGGAGGCCCGCCCCACTCTGGTCATCGCGGGCGACGTCTCGAGTGAGGCGGGCGACTACGTGGACGAACTGCGTCGGCTCGCCGACGCGCGTGGCATCGCCGACCACGTCACCTTCATCGGGCCGCAGTCCCGTGCCGACCTGGCGTTCCTGTTCCGTGGCGCGGCAGCCGTGCTCGTGCCGTCCCACTCCGAGACGTACGGCCTCGTCGCGCTCGAGGGGTCCGCTTCCGGGGTGCCGGTCGTGGCCGCCGCTGCCGGGGGCCTTCGTGAGGCCGTGGTCGACGGGGAGACGGGTGTCGTGCTCGAGTCCCGCGACCCGCAGGACTGGGCGAACGAGATCGAGCGGATCCTGACGGATGCGCCCTACGCCGCCGGGCTCGCTGCTGCGGGCCGGGAGCACGCGGAGCGGCTCAGCTGGGAGCGGTCGGCCGCGGGGCTCGAGGACGTCTACCGCCGGGTGCTCGGACGCTCGTGAACAGGTCGGGGGCCCCGGACACGGGCGATCGGTTCGCGGCGTTCTGGGCCGCGATCGACGCCGTGCCCGTGGAGTCCGACGCCGAGGCGCTCTACGACGTCGGATCGGCCGAGGGGCGGCTGCGTCGGGCGAACCTGACGCGGTACCTGGAGCAGTCCGGGCCGGGTGCCGACACGCTGCTCGTGGCCGAGGCCCCGGGGTGGCGCGGCATGACGAACACGGGCGTGCCGTTCACGAGCATGCGTGAACTCGGGTCCGAGTACCTCGTGCCGCCGGACCCGACCGCCCCGTGGGAAGCGTCGTCCCGCGTCGTGCACGCCGCACTCGAGGGGTGGCATGGCGCGCTCCCCGTCGCGTGGGCGATCTTCCCGCACCATCCGTTCGTGGCACCGGACCGGCTGACGAACCGCACGCCCCGGCCCGCCGAGGTCCGTTCGGGAGCCCCCGTCGCGCTCGCGCTGCTGGAGGCCCTCGGCGGCGCGGACCGGGTCCGGGTGGTCGCCGTCGGTCGGAAGGCGCAGGGAGCGCTCGCGCTGGCCGGCATCGAGGCGGTCGCCGTGCGGCACCCGGCGCAGGGTGGCGCGAAGCAGTTCACCGAGCAGGTGCGGGCGCTCGACCGCTAGCCGTCGGCCCGTCCCGGTGAGGTGCCGGTCGGGTGCCGGTCGGGTGCCGGTTGCGTCCCGCTCAGGCGGAGCGGACCTCGACACCCTTCGTCGCCAACCGCTCGGCGACGTGGGCGGGCAACGGTGCGGCGGCGTACACGGTGCGGAGCTCCGGCAGGTCGAGCAGGTCGTCCCAGTTCTGCGGGTCGAATCGGTCGTCCGAGCCGTCCCAGCCGGGGTGGACGTCCTGCAGGACCTCGAGGTCGGAGTCCACCCTGATCTCCGTGACGAGCGACAGGTGCGACGGCAGCAGGTCGAGGTCGTCGTAGTACTCGCGCGCCCGGTCGTCCTGCCCGTCGACGTCGAGGTCCTCGTCGGTCTCGTCCTCGGCGTCCGGGTCGTAGGGGTCGAGGACGTCGAGGTCGTAGCAGAGGACATCGAGCACCAGGAGCTTCGCGTTGAAGTCCGCGAACTCGATGGGCTCCTCGGTGGTGTTCGACTGCTGGTCCATGGCCCGGAGCGTATCCGTCGCCGCGGGACCGTGTTGCGATCGCGAGAAACCTTCCTGTGGGACTGGACAGCAAGGTGTTCCGCGCGCAAGGGTGACGCATGGCCACCACCAAGACGGACCGCCCACAGCAGGAGCAGCACGAGCTCCGCCGGGTCATCGGTCCCAAGCTCCTGCTGCTGTTCATCGTCGGCGACATCCTCGGTACGGGTGTCTACGCGCTCACCGGCCAGGTCGCGGCCGAGGTCGGTGGGGCAGCGTGGCTCCCGTTCCTCATCGCGTTCGCGGTCGCCCTGCTGACGGCGTTCTCGTACCTCGAGCTCGTGACGAAGTACCCGCAGACCGCCGGCGCCGCGCTCTACGTGCACAAGGCGTTCGGCATCCACTTCGTCACGTTCATCGTGACGTTCATCGTGATGTGTTCCGGGATCACGTCGGCGTCGACCGCGTCGCGGGCGTTCGCGGCGAACCTCGGCGCGGGGTTCGGCATCGAACTGCCGAACGGCGTGGTGATGCTCATCGCGATGGGCTTCATGCTCGCGGTGATGTTCATCAACTTCCGCGGGGTGAGCGAGAGCGTCAAGACGAACGTCGTGCTGACGCTGGTCGAGCTGTCCGGTCTCGTCATGGTGATCCTGATCGGGTTCTGGGCGATCGCGGGCGGCAACGCGGACTTCTCGCGGGTCGTGATGTTCGAGACGCCGGAGGACAAGTCCCTGCTGCTGTCGATCAGCACCGCGACGTCGTTGGCGTTCTTCGCGATGGTCGGGTTCGAGGACTCGGTCAACATGGCCGAGGAGACGAAGGACCCCTCGCGCATCTTCCCGAAGATCATGCTCACCGGCCTCGGCATCACCGCCGTGATCTACGTGCTCGTGTCGATCTGCGCCGTCGCCGTGGTGCCGATCGGTGAGCTCGCCGGCAACGAGACGCCGCTGGTGACCGTGGTGCAGACCGCGGCGCCGGACTTCCCCATCGCCGACCTGCTGCCGTTCATCTCGATGTTCGCCGTCGCCAACACGGCCCTGATCAACATGATGATGGCGTCGCGGCTGCTCTACGGCATGAGCAAGCAGGGCGTGCTGCCGGGCTTCCTGTCCCGCATCTCCCCCGCCCGTCGCACCCCGTCGACCGCGATCGTCTTCACCACGCTCATCTCGCTCCTGCTGATCGGGTGGGTCTCGCTCGACCCCGACTCCCCCATCGTCGTCGTCCTCGGCGGCACCACCTCGCTGTTGCTGCTGACGGTGTTCGCCGTCGTCAACGTGACCGTGCTCGTGCTGCGCCGCGACAAGGTCGACCACAAGCACTTCCGTGCCGGTGTGGTCATCCCGATCATCGGCATCGTCACGTGCCTGTGGCTCGTCATGCCGTTCTCGTCCGGTCGTGACCCGCAGCAGTACCAGATCGCCGGCGCCCTGCTGGCCCTGGGCGTGCTGCTCTGGGTCCTGACGTGGTTCACCCACGGACGGAAGCAGGCTGAGAAGGCCCCGACCGGACTCGTCACGGAACCGACGAAGGTGCAGCGCCCGCCGCACGACCAGCGCGACGCCTGATGGACGCGACGAGCGTCATCTGGACCGTCGTCATCGCGGTGATCGCCGCGCTGTCGCTGTCCGCCGGAGGCTGGCGCCTGCGTCGGGCTCGGGGTCGAGGGGTCGGCCGACGCGACCGCTGACCGCCGCGCACGGATGACCGTGACGGTTCTGGTTCACGAA
>NZ_KB714610.1:0-38589 GCF_000349565.1 Curtobacterium flaccumfaciens UCD-AKU | reverse complement strand
TTCGTGAACCAGAACCGTCACTCGTTGTTGGGGATGCACCTTCCCCGCGGCGAGCAACCGGCGGCGGACCGCGGACTCCGAACCGCGAACCCCGAATGTGCGACCACGGCGGGCCGCCGCAGGCTTCCCAGGAGGCGCCCGTACGCTCGTGCTGCTCTTCCTGCTCCGTCCGCCCAGCACTCGCCCAGCCCGTCGAGAGGTCCCGTCATGCGCCGTGTCGGCATCACCCTGGCCTCGGTGTTCGGCGCCGGGATCGTGGCGGTCGGCATCGGCGTGGTCGTCCTCGTGGTGATCGCGGTCAACTCGCTCGCCGGGGTCGCGAAGTCGAGCGCCGCGACACCGGAGCCCGCGTGCCCGGCCGTCGCCTCGAAGACGATCGGCGGCATGGTCGTGCCGGCCGGACCCGTCGCCGGCTTCTGCCAGGACCGCCTGGTGAACGCCGCGCACGTGATCGAAGCCGCCCAGGCACTCGGGATCGGCCCGCACACGCAGGCCGTCGGTGTGATGACCGCGATCGGTGAGTCGAGCCTGGTCAACCTGGACCACGGCGACGCCGCCGGCCCGGACAGTCGCGGACTGTTCCAGCAGCGCGACAACGGCGCCTGGGGCACGTACGAGCAGCGGATGGACCCGTACACGGCCGCGACGATGTTCTACACGAAGCTCGTGAAGGTACCGGGCTGGAAGACGATGACGCCGACGCAGATGGCACACGCAGTGCAGATCAACTCGGACCCGGACCACTACGCGAAGTCGTGGCCCGAGGCGAAGGTGATCGTCGAGGAGCTCACCGGCCAGACCGTGCCGGACACCGCTCCCCAGGGCTGACCCGTCACGAGGCCACCGCCTGCGTTTCCTCGTCGAACTCGACGATGGCCGCTCCGCCGGAGTGCACGACGACCTGCGCGCGGAGCCGGACGGACTGCTCGTCGAGGGCACACGCGCAGGCGTCGACCCACTCCCAGTCCACCGGGTAGAGGCGATCGGCGCCGGGGCGTTCCCACGCGAGCACGACGTCGGCGGCACCGAGCTGCGCGACGATGTCGGCGATCAGGGCGGCGAAGTCGTCGACGTGTTCGTCCGGCGAGTACGGCAGGTCGGCGATCGGCAGCAGGAACGGGATCGACATCCCACGGTCGTCGAGGAACAGCACCCAGCACTGCCGGCGCAGCGGGCGTTCGACGACGGCTTCGACGAGTGCGACGACGTCGTCGTCGGTGCGGACGGGTTCACGGGTCAGGCGGTCGAGCATCTCGGTGTCAGGCATGGCCCCAGCGTGGCGGCCCAGCATCCACCCCCGGGGCGACGACCAGCTTCTGTGGAGAGACGCTCGACGAGCCCGGCCTGTGGAGGAAGAACCGCTCAGATGCCGTGCGTGACCGAGCTGTCGACGAGCAACAGCGAGGCGAAGAACACCGCGACGATCGCCGCCATACCGACGAGCACCACCGGCCAGGTCAACCGTCGGCGCACGAGCCGCAGTACGCACACCACGATCGTCGCGACGAGCACCACCGCCACGATGATCGGCCCCAAGACGACCACGGAGTCACCCAGCGTCTCGTTGCAGGTGTTGCCCGGTGCCGCACACGACACGAACGCCAGCGACATGAGCTTGATCCCCCACCCCGCTGCCAACGCACCCACCGTGAGCACCACGAGCAGGGCGGCGGAGGCGACCACGTCCGCGACGCGAGCGCGTCCTGCCAGGGGGTGCCGGGCCTCCCGACCGAAGCGCGCCGGGCCGGACCCGAGCGGATCGGGACCCGACGCAGGACCCGATCCCGGCCCCACCCCGGGGGCCGGCCCGGTCTGCCGCGCGGGCGCGCCCATCAGGAGCGCCGGCCGCGCGTCGACCAGAGGGCGAGCGCGATGAGGACGGGCTGGCCGAACAGGCGACCGAAGCGCTTCTCGTCGCTGTCCAGGCCGAAGGCGTCGCGACGGTTGACCCACTGCGACAGGTTGCCGGGGAAGATCACCGTGAAGAACAGGGCAGCGATCGAGCCGACGAAGCGACGCGCAGACTTCGGCGCGAGCACCAGGGCCGAGCCGAGCGTGATCTCCGCGACCCCGGACGCGAGCACCGTCGTGTCGTCGTCGAGCGGCACGAAGTCGGGCACCTGCGCCGTGAACTCCTTGCGCGCGAAGGTGAGGTGGCTCGTGCCCGCGACGACGAGGGCCAGGCCGAGCAGGACGCGGAAGAAGGAACGCATGCCTCCATGGTGCCCGTTCCCACGGCCGGATGCCCGCGCTGCGCGACCCGGACGTACCCGAAGCGAGGTTCACTCGCTACCATGCCGTCCATGGGAGCAGTCGCTCGGGACCACGAACCGCCGGCAGCTCCGGCGACCTTCGCGGTGTTGCTCGGACCGGTCGCGTTCTACCTGGGCATCATCGTGCCCGCGCAGTCCACCATCCGCCACGTCCTGCTCGCTGCCGTGTTCGGGCTGGTCTGCGTGCTGAGCGGCTGGCGGGCGATCCGGATCGCCGGCCGTCGCCGAGCCGTGCAGGTGTGGTCGTGGATCGGCATCGTCATCGGCACCGCCGGACTCGTCATGCTCGTCTGGCAGGTGCTCGTGATCGTGAGCGGCGGCACGTTTCCGCCGCCGTTCTGGTCGCCGTACGCCAACCGCTGACGCGGTCCGGCCGGGAGGCCCGGATCGGGTCCGCCCCGCCGCCCACGAAACGGGTCGGTCCGGGTCAGGGCCGCCCCACCTGACGACGCCGGGTCACCAGCCGAGCGTGCCGGGCGCGCCCTTGAACGGGCCGACGATGTCCGCCGTGATCCAGCCGCCGTAGAAGTCGCCGTCCTGCGCCTGGACCCGTTCGCCGCCGACCTCGCACGAATCCATCGCCGACGGGTAGATCGCGACGCGTTCCCGCAGCGACTCGTAGCCGGGGACCGGTGTCGGGTAGTTCCACGCGGCACGGCTCGCGACCGTGCCATCGCCGCCGACGACGTCGAAGTAGCGCGCCAGGCCCTTGAACTCGCACATGCTCGATCCCGACGCCTTGACGAGCGCGCCCTCGGCCAGGTCGGCCATCGGCAGGTAGTAGACCGGCGGGTGCGAGGTCTCGAGCACGCGGACGGCGTCGGTCGTGTCCGCGACGACCGTGCCGCCCAGACGGACGACGACGCGGGCGGTGACCCGCTCGACGGCGGGTGGGCGGGGGTAGTCCCAGACGGATTCCTGGCCGGGGCCGGGCTCGGTCCTCTTCGGGTGACGCATGCTCCAGGTGTACGCCCGGAGCCTGCGGTGCAGCCGCGTGCGTGCGCGGAATCGTCTCCGGGTGCACCATGGGCGGGTGACGACGACGACACGCACCCTGTTCCGACGGAAGCCCATCGAGACGATCGATGACGAGGCCGGGGGCGAGGGCGGCCTCAAACGGCACCTCGGCCTGTGGCAGCTCACCGCGATCGGCATCGGCGGCATCATCGGCGCCGGCATCTTCACCCTCGCCGGCACCGTCGCGAACGGCGTCGCCGGACCCGCGGTGCTGATCAGCTTCCTGGTCGCCGGCGTCGCGAGCGCCGCCGCCGCCCTGTCCTACGCCGAGTTCGCCGGGCTCATCCCGAAGGCCGGCAGTGCGTACACGTACGGCTACGCGGTGCTCGGCGAGATCGTCGGGTGGTTCATCGGCTGGGACCTGCTGCTCGAGTACACCGCGATCGTGGCGGTGGTCGCGATCGGCATCTCCGGCTACGTGGGGTTCCTGGTCGGCCAGTTCGGCATCGACCTGCCCGCGTGGATGCTCGGCGCACCGGGTACCGGTGACGGCCACGTCATCGACGTCTTCGCGATCGCGCTGTGCCTGCTCACCGCGTTCGTGCTCACCCGCGGCATCCGCAGCGCCGCCCGGTTCGAGTTCGTCGCCGTCGGCATCAAGGTGGCGCTCGTCGTGCTCATCGTCGTGCTCGGGGTGTTCCACATCAACAGCGCGAACTACTCCCCGTACTTCCCGTTCGGGTTCGGCGGCGTGATGACCGGCGCCGCGACCGTGTTCTTCGCCGTGTTCGGCTACGACGCCATGTCCACGGCGGCCGAGGAGTCCACCGACGCCCGCAAGCACATGCCGAAGGCGATCCTGCTGTCCCTCGGCATCTCGATGGTCCTCTACGTCCTGGCGACGCTCGTGCTCACCGGGATGCAGAAGTACACCGACATCGACCCGGCGTCGGGCTTCTCGTCGGCGTTCGCGTCGGTCGGGCTCGGCGGTGTCGCCAACGTCATCGCGATCGGTGCCATCGTCGGCATCGTCACGGTGCTGGTGACGTTCATGCTCGGTGCCTCGCGCGTCTGGTTCTCGATGAGCCGCGACGGTCTGATGCCGAAGTGGTTCGCGAAGACCGACCCGAAGCGGCACGTGCCGACACGGGTGACCTGGATCCTCGGCATCGCGTCGGCGATCCTGGCCGGGGTGCTGCCGATCGGTGTCGTCGCGGAGCTCACGAACATCGGCATCCTGCTCGCGTTCGTCGTGGTCTGCTCGGCCGTGGTGGTGCTGCGCTACCGGCAGCCCGACCTGGACCGCCAGTTCCGGCTGCCGTTCATGCCGGTCATCCCGATCATCGGCGTCATCGCGTCGCTGTGGCTCGTCACGTTCCTGCAGTGGGAGACGTGGGTGCGGTTCGCGATCTGGTTCGCGATCGGGCTCGGTGTGTACTTCGGGTACTCGCGGAAGCACAGCAAGCTGGCCGAGCCGGCGAAGCGCTGACCCGGCCGCTCAGCGCCGCAACGTCTCCCGCGGGTACTCCCCGAACCGGGCCGCGTACACCGACGCGAACCGCCCCATGTGCGCGAAGCCCCAGCGCCGGGCGACGTCCGCCACCGATGTCGCATGCGGCTCGAGGACCCGCAGTTCCTCGTGCACGCGCCCGAGCCGCACCTCGCGCAGGTACGTCATCGGCGAGCGCTCGAACGCCCGCTGGAACGACTCCTGGATCCCGCGGATGCTGAGCCCCGCGGCCTGTGCGACGTCGGCGACGGTCAGCGGCTCGTGGGCGTGTGCCTGGATGAACTCGACCGCGGCACGGAGTCGTCCGTCGCTGCGGGTGCCGTACCCGGAGGGGAACCGCTCGGCCTGCAGCGGGTACATCCGGAACAGGGCGCGGGCGACGTCGCGCTGCGCTTCGTGCCAGGCGAGCGACTCCTCGCCCTCCTCGCGCAACGCGTGGAGGGCACCCGACACGGCGGTGCGCCAGAGTGCGACGGCGGACGGGTCCGGGGCGGCGGTCGTGTCGAACGCCACGGTGCCGTCGACCAGGTGGTTCTCGGCAGCGACGTCGAGCACCAGGTCCCGGCGCAGGTGCACCAGGCGCTGGTCCCAGTCCTGGTACTCCATCTCGAACCGGCGCTCGACGGGGAACATCGTCGGGACGCCGGGCTGCATGCGGACCTCGTCGTGGCCGACGTCGACGCGGGCTTCGCCGCGTTCGAGCCACTGCACGACGACCTCGCCCTCGGTGGCGACGTCGCCCCGCAGGTACCCGTGCATCTGGGAACGGCGGATGCTGAGC
The DNA here is from genome assembly GCF_000349565.1 of Curtobacterium flaccumfaciens UCD-AKU. Lineage (GTDB taxonomy): Bacteria > Actinomycetota > Actinomycetes > Actinomycetales > Microbacteriaceae > Curtobacterium > Curtobacterium poinsettiae. Next base: position 33,068 of record NZ_KB714610.1, on the reverse strand, counting down.
CGTTCGTCACCGACGCCGACGTACTTGAACCAGTAGTCCTGGTCGAGGGCCCGGGAGTACCAGGCCTTTCCCGCGTACATGCCGGCGAGTGAGCTGATGGCGGAGTCGGTGTCCTGCCCGGCCACGGCGACGAGTGAACGCGGCGGCGTGGGACGCGCAGCGGGGTCGGAGCCCGGAGCGGGCGACTTCGACTCGGTCGTGTCGGTCATGGGGCCACCTCTCTCTCCTGGAAGCAGAGCGGTGTGATCACGTGCGGTGGTGCCGACCTGCCCCCTCACGCTAAGGAGCGGCGGGTGGTCCTACAACCAGGTTGCGTTCCGTGGCCTAACGGCCGGTCCAGCGCACCCAACCGTGCACCTGGGCGGCGGCGCTCTCGAACGACGAGTGCCCACCGGTCAACGAGTGGTCCGGTGAATCGACCGTGTACGTGTCGGTCCGGGTGATGTCGCACACGACTTCCGAGCCGAGCCACCCGTTCCAGTGGTCGGCTGAGTCGCGTACCCACCGCAGTCGGTCCGGCATGCGTTTCCAATCGGTTCCGTGGACCGCAGTCGTCGCGCTCCGGTGTCGACGGTAGCCCTGCCCGATGTGGGGCGCCCAGGGTGGCGGCGCGGATCGTCGGTGGCGACTGGCACGATGGACCCGTGCCAGCAGCCCCGATGATCGACGCCGTCGACGTCATCCGATTCGTCGGGCCGCAGACCTTCGGCCGTGCACGCGACGTCGTCCGCGCCGGACTGGTCGACGACGCCACCTGGCACGACGACGACGGCACGGTCACCGCGGTCGTGTCCGGCACCGCCGACGACCCGTACGAACTGCGCGTCGACACCACCCCGGCGCGCGGCGACTTCGTCCGCCCGGTCCGCAGCAGCTGCAGCTGCCCGCTCGGCGGCGACTGCAAGCACGTCGCGGCTGCACTCCTCACCATCAACGCCCGCGCCCTCGCCGCGAACGCCGGCCCACGTCCGGACGCGCCGGCTCCGCCGCCCTCTGACTGGAGGCACGACCTCGCCCGCCTCGCCGGTGACGACGAGCAGGCGCCCACCCCGCAGGGCACGCGGATGGGGCTGCAGTTCGAGTTGCGTGACGCGGTCCCCGCCAAGCTCGCCTCGCGAGCCCGTGCCGCGGGCCGTGCGCTGCCGACGGCGTCCCGCAGCGTGCGGCTCGGCGTCCGCCCGGTGACCCGAAGCGACGCCGGCAACTGGGTGCGTGGGCAGCTGACCTGGGGCACGCTCCCCTACTCGCAGAACCGGCTCGGCGTCGGTGCCGAGCAGCACGCCTGGTTCCTGCAGCTCGCCGCCCTGCACCGTGCCGGGCAGCTCGCCGGGTTGCCGGGTGAGAGCGACTGGCTGCACCTCGACGACTTCCGGAGTCCCCTGCTCTGGCCGCTCCTGCAGCAGGCCGCGACGCTCGACATCGCGTTCGTCACCGGCAAGCGCGAGGGCGGCGCGGTGCTCGGCACGCAGGCCCAGGTGCTGCTCGACGTCGGCCGGCACGACGACGCCGTGGTGATCGGCGCGAGTGCGGTGCTCGACGGCCGACCCGTGGTGCCCGGTGCGGCGCGGATGATCGGTGACCACGGCGTCTACGTGTTCCGCGAGAGCCCCGAGTTCACGGTCGCCGTCGCCCCGACCCCCGCGCCGGTGCCCGAGGACCAGCGGCGGATGCTCCTCGAGGGCACCCGCATCACCGTGCCGACGGCCGAGGTCGACGAGTTCCTGGCGGACTGGTCGCCCCGGTTGCGCGGTGCCCTCGGGCTGGTCAGCTCGGACGGCTCGGTGGAGCTGCCCGAGCGCACCCCGCCCGAACTCGTGCTCACCGCGACCTTCGAGCCGGCCCGGGCGCCGCGCACCGACGACCGCGTGCACCTGCACTGGCGCTGGCACGTCGACGGCCGGAAGGACCCGGTGTCCCTGCACGGTCCGCTCCCCGACCTGTCCGGGCTCCGTGCCGCCGACGATCCGGCCGGCACCGACGAAACTCCCGTCTCGGACCCGGCCGCGGCGGTGGAGCCGGCCACGGCGACGACGCCGGCCGACGACGCGACGCGGGCCGGCCCTCCCGTCCGCACTGCCGGACCCGGTGGCGGACTGGACTGGTTCCAGGACGGCACCATCGACGGCGCCGACGTCGCGGTGTTCGCGAACGAGTTCCTGCCGGAGCTGCCGTCGCTCGGCGTCCGCACCGTCGTGCAGGGCGAGCGGCTCGACTACGAGCGGCTGAGCGGGCGACCGCACATCCGCGTCACGACGATGCCGTCGGACAAGCACGACTGGTTCGACCTCGGCATCATCGTCAGCGTCAACGGCAAGCAGATCCCGTTCACACCGCTGCTCACCGCGCTCGCGGGTCGGCAGCGACGCCTGAAGCTCGTCGACAACTCGTACCTGTCCCTGGCGGACCCCGCGTTCGACCGGCTCAAGGAACTCATCGACGAGGCCCGCGACCTGGACGAGTGGGAGCCCGACCAGCCGATCGCCGTGACGCCGCTGCACGCCGGGCTGTGGACCGAGTTCGACCTGCTGGCCGACGAGACCTCGCACGACGAACGCTGGCAGGCGATCACCGCGGGGCTGCTCGGGGCGACTCCCCCGGGTGACGTCCCGGTGCCGGACACCGTGCACGCCGACCTGCGGCCGTACCAGCACGCCGGGTACGCGTGGCTGTCGTTCCTGGTGACGCACGGCATCGGCGGGGTGCTCGCCGACGACATGGGTCTCGGCAAGACGCTGCAGGTGCTCGCGATGGTGGCCGCCCGTCGTGCCGCGGAGCCCGACGCTCCCCCGTTCCTGGTCGTCGCACCGACCTCGGTGGTGGGCAACTGGGCGGCCGAGGCGGCGAAGTTCGTGCCGTCGCTGCGGGTCGCGACGGTGACCTCGACGTCGCTGAAGGACCCCGGGCTCGTCGCACGGACCGCCGCCGCGTCGGACGTCGTCGTCACGTCCTACGCGCTGCTCCGGCTCGACGCCCAGGCCTGGACCGACCTGCCGTGGTCGGCGCTGGTGCTCGACGAGGCCCAGTTCGTGAAGAACCCGCAGTCGCAGACCCACCGTGTCGCCTCGGAGCTGCAGGCACCGGTGAAGTTCGCGATCACCGGCACCCCGCTCGAGAACGGGCTGACCGACCTGTGGGCACTGTTCCACATCGTCGCGCCGGGGCTGCTGTCGACCTGGACCCGGTTCGGCGACGACTACGTGAAGCCCCTCGCCTCACCCGAGCTCCGGGGCGAAGCCCGCCAGGAGCTCACCGGGCGGCTCCGTCGGCGGATCCGGCCGCTCATGCTCCGGCGCACGAAGGAAGCCGTCGCGTCCGACCTGCCCCCGAAGCAAGAACAAGTGGTCCGGGTCACGCTCGACCCCGCGCACCGTGCGCTGTACGAGCGCACGCTCAACCGGGAGCGGCTGAAGGTCCTCGACCTGATCGACGACCTGTCCAAGAACCGGATGATCGTGTTCCGGTCGCTGACGCTGCTGCGGATGCTCGCGCTGTCGCCGGCGCTGGTGTCCGCCGGAGCGTCCGGGTCGGCGTCGTCCGACTCCGACGTCACATCCGGCTCGACCCCGATCCCCTCGGCCAAGCTCGACCTGCTGCTCGACGAACTCGAACAGCTCGCGGCAGAGGGGCGACGCGCCCTGGTGTTCAGCCAGTTCACCTCGTTCCTGCGGATGGTGTCCGACGCCCTCGACGCCCGCGGCATCGGCTACGAGTACCTCGACGGCTCCACCCGCAAGCGTCCCGAGGTCATCGAACGCTTCCGGCAGGGCACAGCCCCGGCATTCCTCATCTCGTTGAAGGCCGGCGGCTTCGGACTCACCCTGACCGAGGCGGACACCGTGTTCGTGCTCGACCCGTGGTGGAACCCCGCCGCCGAGTCCCAGGCCGTCGACCGGACGCACCGCATCGGCCAGACCCGGTCGGTAAGCGTCCAGCGGTTCATCGCCGAGGACACCATCGAGGAGAAGGTCCTCGCCCTCGCCGCCCGCAAGGCCGAGCTGTTCGCCACGATGATCGACGACGACGCGCTGTTCGCCGACGACCTGACCGCCGACGACATCCGTTCCCTGCTGACCTGACCCGCCGCCTGCCGGCTCCCCCGCTGTTCGCCCGCCGCCGCGCTGCCCCGCTGCCCCGCTGCCGTGCCAGATCCGCACCGTGCGAGATCCGCCAACCCGTGCGAGATTGCCCGCCCCGTGCCACCCCACAACTCCGCACCGAACAACACCGACCGCACACACCGACCAACCCCGCACCGTGCCCACCACGCTGCCCCGCCGCCGCGCCAGATCCGCACCGTGCGAGATCCGCCAACCGGTGCGACATTGCCCGCCCCGTGCCACCCCACAACTCCGCACCGAACAACACCGACCGCACACCCGCACCGTGCTCACCACGCTGCCGCGCTGCCGCGCCAGATCCGCACCGTGCAAGGTCGCTCAACCCGTGCGAGATTGCCCGCCCCGTGCCACGCCACAACCCCGCACCGAACAACACCGACCGCACACACCGACCAACCCCGCACCGTGCCGCGCGCGCCGCCCCGGTATGTCGGTCACGCACGAGATGATCGTCCCTGTCCCGCCAGACCCGCACCACCGCACCACGTTCCGCCCCGCACCACGTTCCGCCCCGCACCACCTGGAGTCCCACCGCATGACGTCCCGCCGACGCCGCAGCCGCATCACCCTGACCTCCGTCCTCGTCGTCCTGGCCCTCGCCGTCGGTGGGTACGCCCTCGACGCCACCGGGGCCCTCGGCCCGGACGCCGACGCGGCCGGCACGACCGACGCGGCCGGCACGACCGACGCGGCCGGCAAGACCGCTGCGGGCGGCCCCACAGCCGTGGAGACGACCACAATCGGACCGCAGGACGCGTCGTCAGGGGCGAGCCCGACCTCCAGTCCGACCGTCAGCCGCGGAACCGACGCCGACGCGGTCCGCGCACGCACCCAGCTCGCCGACCTGCCCGTCAAGGGCAAGGCGGCGGCCACCGGCTACGACCGCACCGGCGACTTCGGCAGCGCCTGGCTCGACGTCGACCACAACGGGTGCGACACACGGAACGACGTCCTCGCCCGCGATCTGGCCGGCATCACCCGCGAGGGTCGCTGCAAGGTCCTCACCGGCACCCTCGTCTCGCCGTACACCGGTGCGCGGGTGGACTTCGTCCGCGGCAACACGACCTCGACGCTCGTGCAGATCGACCACGTCGTCGCGCTCGAGAACGCCTGGCGCACCGGAGCCCAGCGCCTCACCGAGACCGAGCGGCAGGCGCTGGCGAACGACCCGGTGAACCTGTTCGCCGTCGACGGCCGGTCCAACTCGCAGAAGGGCTCCGGCGACGCGGCGACCTGGCTCCCCGCGAACAAGGCGTTCCGCTGCACCTACATCGAGCACCAGGTCACGGTGAAGACGAAGTACCACCTGTGGGTGGCCCCGGCAGAGCGGGACGCGATGGAACGCGTGCTCGGCGCCTGCTGACGTCGGGCGGCCCGGCGCCGCTGAGTGTCAGCCTGGAGGCCCGGCGCACCTCCGCCCCGCGTGGCAGGCTGCGGACATGGCTGAGCAACTCACAGTGCCGCAGGCGTTCGCGCTCCTCCAGGTCGAGCCCGGCGGCCGCAAGTCCCTCGACGGGCAGACGCTGGACACCGGTCTCGCGGGCGCGGTCCTCGCGGACCTCGCACTCCGCGGTGTTGTCTCGCTGCAGGACGGCCTGGTCACCGTCGTCAACGGCGCCGCCACGGGCGACCCGGTGCTCGACGGCGTCGTCGGGTCGATCGCGGCATCGGGTGCGCCGCGCAAGGCGAAGTGGTGGGTGAGCCGGCTCGGCAAGCAGCGGCTGCGCGACGACGTGTTCGCCGGCCTCGTCGCCAGGGGCATCATCAGCGTCGAGCAGGGCAAGGTGCTCGGCCTCTTCCCCACCACGAAGCACCCGGAGCGCGACGGCGCCCCGGAGGCACTGCTGCGATCGGGCATCGCGGACGTGCTGGCTCGGCGGGCGGGCCCGACACCGTTCTCCGCCGCGGTCATCGGGCTGCTCGACGCGACGAACACGCTCCGCAAGCAGATCGGCGCGGTCGACAAGGGTCTGGTCGAGGAGATCACCTCGGGCACCTGGGCGAGCCCCGCGGTGCAGGCCGTGCTCGAGCAGATCCGAGCCGCGGCGATGATCGTCATCATGGCGGCGACCACCGCGACGGCAACCACGATCATCACGAGCTGAGGTCGGCCGCGGGCACCTGCTGGGCACCCACTGACGAGGCCGTTGCGCGACAGGTGTAGTCTAGTTTTATCGATGCGGATGCATTGATCGGACTCGCTGCTCCACCGCGGACCCCGAGCCCTTCACCGTCGAAGACCTCAGGAGGCCTCCCCCATGCCCGAAACCGCCACCGGTACCACCCGCTTCACCGACCGTGTCGTCCTCATCACCGGCGGCGGCTCCGGCCTCGGCCGTGCGACCGCCGTCCGCCTGGCCGCCGAGGGCGCTGCGCTCTCCCTGGTCGACGTCTCCGAGCAGGGTCTCGAGGCGACGAAGACCGCCGTCCTCGACGCCACCCCGGACGCGCAGGTCCTGACGACCGTCGCCGACGTCTCCGATGAAGCCCAGGTCGACGCCTACGTCACTGCCACGACCGAGCGCTTCGGCCGCATCGACGGCTTCTTCAACAACGCCGGCATCGAGGGCAAGCAGAACCCGACCGAGTCCTTCACCGCCGCCGAGTTCGACAAGGTCGTGTCGATCAACCTGCGTGGCGTGTTCCTCGGGCTCGAGAAGGTCCTCAAGGTCATGCGCGAGCAGGGCTCCGGCATGGTCGTGAACACCGCGAGCGTCGGCGGCATCCGCGGCATCGGCAACCAGTCCGGGTACGCCGCCGCCAAGCACGGCGTCGTCGGACTCACCCGCAACTCGGCCGTCGAGTACGGTCGCTACGGCATCCGCATCAACGCCATCGCCCCCGGCGCCATCTGGACGCCCATGGTCGAGAACTCGATGAAGCAGCTCGACGCGGAGAACCCCCGCAAGGCGGCCGAGGAGTTCATCCAGGTCAACCCGACGAAGCGCTACGGCGAGGCCCCCGAGATCGCCGCCGTGGTCGCGTTCCTGCTCTCCGACGACGCGTCCTACGTCAACGCGACGGTCGTCCCGATCGACGGCGGGCAGTCGGCCGCGTACTGAGTCCGTCACCTCCGACACCCGGCGCACGTCCGCGTGCGCTGGGCGTCGACCTGGAGGCGCGGCTCGGCCCCGCCGTGTCCTGCGGGCGTGACAGCATGGTCGGCGTGAGCAACGACGAGACGAACGGATCAGCCTTCGGCCGAGGCGTCGACAAGACCCCGCCGACCGCTGCCGCCGAACTGCGACGGAGGATGGCCGCCTCTCCGGCGGGCTTCCTGCGCAGCGCGGCGTGGGTGCCCTGGAAGCCGGCGGGCAGTCCGGAAGCCGGCAGCGTCGCCCACGTCATGATCCGTGACAAGCCGTTCGTGCCGGTCTTCACCGACCCCGGCGAACTCGCCGCCGGCCTGCCCGAGGCCGAGGGTCGCCCGGTGCCGATGTCCGAACTCGTCTCGGCGCTGCCCGAGGAGTTCGGCATCGTGGTCGACCCGACGAGTGCCGAGGCGGCGAACTTCCTGCACGCCGACGTCCTCGCGCAGATGCGGGTGCAGATGCAGAGCGGTGTCCCGACGAGCGACGACTGACCCGCGCGCTCCCACCGTCCGCGGCGGGCGAGTGCGGAGCGTTTTCCGCTGTCTGACGGTTCTGGTTCACGATCCTCGGGGTTCGTGAACCGAAACCGTCAAACGGTTCGTGCTCACCCGCCGTGCTCCGCGACGACGACACTCGTCACGGACACGACGATGGCCATGACGGTCGCGGTGCCGACGGCGACAGCCCACCCCTGGGGTCTCGAGCGTCGGACACGTGCGGCGCCGATCGCACCGCCCACGAACACGGCGACGAGCACGATGCTCTCGACCAGGCTGGGGGCCCACGTGACCCAGGGCGTGCACGGACGGGTCGACGTCTCCCAGTCGCAGCTGTACTGCGACAGTGCGGCGAACACCCAACCGACGAGCACCGCGGCGACCCCGGCCAGCGCTGCTGCGACGAACAGCACGATCGTCACGACGAGGTCAGCCGTCGATGCGCGAGAGCGACGCGGGGACGGCCGACTCGCCCAGTCCTCCAGCATCTTCGCCCCTCCGACCCTTCTCAGGCCCTCGCCGCGTGACGACGGGGTTCGACGAGCTCGATGAAGCGGGACAACAGGGACAGACCGGCGATCGACGGGGGCAGGCCCGTGGTGAGCGCCGGCGAGTGCACGAGGTACGCCGCCCACTTCGCCCGCGAGATCGCCACGTTCAGCCGGTTGGGCATGAGCAGGAAGTCGAGCCCGCGCGGGATGTCCGCCGCACTCGACGCCGCCAGGGACACGATCGACACGACGGCCTCGCGGCCCTGGAACAGGTCGACCGTCCCGACCTGGGTCCCGGTGAAGCCCGCGCGGTCCAGCTCCTGCCGGATCAGGGCTCCCTGCGCGTTGTACGGCGCCACCACGATGACGTCCTCGTCGGTCAGGGCACGCGTGTCGGAACCGTCCGTCCACGCGCGGCCGACGACGTCACCGACGAGCGCGACGACACGGGCGGCCTCCTCGGCCGACGACGTCGTGTTGCCCGCGTGGACGACCGGCACGGGGTGCACCCCGGCGTCGATGCCGTCGAGGTGCCGACCGGACACCATCGACGCCAGCTGCCCGTCGTAGGACAGGGCCGAGACGGACTCGGTCAGCGCGGGCTCCATGCGGCGGGTGCGGGCCAGGAAGTAGCCGAACTCCGGCGGCAGGACGTGCTGGCCGTCGGCGAGCCAGCCGAGCGCGGACTCGTCGACGGGCTCGGGGTGCGAACCCTGCGACACCTGCGGGAGCTGCTGGGGGTCCCCGAGCAGCAGGAGCCGGGTCGCCGCGACCGACGAGGCGACGGTCGGCGCGAGGGAGAACTGTCCGGCCTCGTCGACCACGAGCAGGTCGAGGGAACGACGCTCGATCGTCGACTCGTTCGCGAACGTCCACGCCGTGCCACCGACGACACCGCCGGTGCCCGAGGCCTCGCACGACGACAGGAACGCGGCGACCGCGGCACCGTTCTTGACGGGCGTCCACGCGGCGGCGTCGAGGTCGTCCTCGGTCGCGCCGGACTTCGGCACCTTCACGACCCGGTCCGCGGGGACGCCGGCGTTCACCACGGACGACAGGAAGTTCTCCGACGTCGCGTGGGACTGCCCGACGACGCCGACCCGCCAGCCGTACTCGCGGACGAGCCGTGCGACGACGTTCGACCCGACGTAGGTCTTGCCCGTGCCGGGAGGGCCCTGGATCGCCAGGTACGAGCGGTCGAGGCCGAGCAGGGTCGACACCACGGCCGACACCGTGTCGTCACCCTGCACCGGGACGATCGCTCCGCGCGGGGGAACCCGGCGCAGCAGGTCGAGCGCCGGGTCGGGCAGCATCGCCGGCAGCTCGTCGAGCACGGCCTGCCCCCACCACGCGATCGCCTCGGGCTGGGGCTTCGCGCGCGGCGGCGCCGACGGGGCGAGGGCCACCGGGAACTCGCGGTGCGGTTCGCCACCGACGGGCAGGCCCTCCTTCACCAGGACCTCGACGGCATCGCCGTTGTCCCACACGTCCACGATCACGGCGCGCGACGACGCACCCTTCGACCCGGGGCCCGGAGAGGCGACCGATGGCGGAAGCGGGTCGTGGTAGACCAGGTGGGGCGTGCCTCCAGGCCGGAGCCGCGAGCCGGGCGCGAGCGTCCCCGACAACCGGAGTTCCCGCGACTGCGAGCGGGCACGCGGCAGCGTGTCCCAGTCGCGCTCGACGGACGCGCGCTCCACGACGAGGACGTCACGCGTGTCGGCCCAGTCGTCGACCGGGTTCCGCAGGCGGTCGAAGTGGTCCTGCCAGAAGGTCTTCGCCTCGCGGCGGTGGTAGTCGATCGCGGCTGCGGCGAGCGCCAACGCGGTCTGGTCAGGGGTGCGGTCGAGGGCGTCGACGTCCTCAAGCTGCGCGGCCAGGGCGACGTACACCGGGTTCGGCTCGCGCTCGACGGGGATCGGCGGGACCTCGAGCTCGAGTGCCGGGTCGGCCGCGTCCGGGTCGTCGGTGCGCAGCGAGCGGAGCCAGTCGCGCAGGCGCAGGGTCGAGCGGCAGTCGTAGGCGTTGTAGTCGGCGACCTGGTCGAGCATCCGCTGCCCTTCGACGGCGTCGCCGTTCCGGAGTTCCTCGATCGCTTCGACGTAGGCGGTGATGCTGTCGGCGGCGTTCGTGACGTCGCTCTCGCGCAGGTCATCGCCCATGTAGAGCGGCTCGAGCTTCTTGATCGAGTAGCTGTGGCTGCCGACGACCAGGGCCTTGCGGACGATCGGGTACAGGTCGACCAGGACGCCGGCGCGCAGCAGGTCGTCGACGGCCTCTTCGCCGACCCCGTGCCGGGCCGCGAGGGACAGCAGGTGCGTCCGCTCGTACGCCGCGTAGTGGTAGATGTGCATGCCCGGGTACTGCTGCCGCCGGGCCTCGATGAACGCGAGGAACTGCTCCAGCGCGACCCGCTCGTCGCGGATGGTGTGCGCCCAGAACGCGGTGAACTCGGCGCGGTCGTCGACCAGGCCGAACAGGTAGTCGAGGCCCCAGTGCACGCCGTCCTCGGTGTGCAGGGGGTCGCCCTCGAAGTCGAAGAACACGTCGCCAGGGTCGGGTGCGGGGATCGCGTCGAGCGCGCGGGCGTCGAGGACCTCGAAGCGCGGCGTCACGGGCTGGCCCGGCCCGTCGGCACCGTTCCGTCGGGCGGTCTTCGTCTCGATCTGGAGGCTCGCCTGACGTACCAGCCGATCCTGCGTCGCGCGGGACAAGCCCGGTACAGCCCGGGTACGGACCGCCAGGTCGTCGATCGTCCGCACCTCGTGCTTGATGAGCTTCGCCCGCTGGTCGAGGCGCATGCCGGCGACGAGGACGAGGTCGCGGTGCTCGGCCACCTGGGTCGAGCAGACGGCGCAGCGCCCGCAGCTGGAGTACCGCGGGTCGCCCCACTGCAGTGGCTCGTCGGCAGCGATGCGCTCGGCGATCACCCGTTGCAGCTCGGCGCGCTGCGTGCGGTACACCGGCGCGATGTCGGCGAGGTCGTGCGTGGTCGTCGTGCGGTCGCCGAGCACCAGGTGCACCTGCGCCCCGGTGGGGATGCCGTGTGCTTGCATCTGCTCGGCGTACGCGGCGAGCTGCAGCAGGGCGCTGATCTTGGCGTGGCGGGCGAGCTTGGTGTCGTAGACCTCGTACTCGCCGTGGTCGTTGCGGATGATGAAGTCCGCGAAGCCGATGAACCCGGGGGCGTCGGCCGTCGGCGCTGCGTGGAACGTCGGTTGGTACAGGACGTCGGCGCCGTCGACGAAGGCCTGTCGTGCTTCGGCTGCGGCACGTGCGTAGTCCGGCGGTGCGGGGCGATCGAACTCGACGACGGCGCGGGTCTGCTTGAGGATGTCGAGGTAGTCGAGCTCGTGCTGGTCCCCCAGCCGTGCGGTGCGCTCGAGCATGTCGTCGTGCACGTCCGGCAGGGCGTCACCGCGACCGAGCTTGGCGTCGAGCCGGCGCAGGAACGCCCACTCGCAGGCCGACCACGTGCTCAGGTCACTCGGGCTGAGCAGCACGTGCCCGTCGACGCCGATCTGCATGCGCTCCCCCTCGTCCTCTGGTGCGCTGAAAGCCTAGGGGCGGGCGCCGACACCGACCCCCTCAGGTCGCCCGGCGGTCAGCCGATCGGCACGAACCGCGGCCCGTCGTACCCGTCACGGGTGACGTGCGCGGTGAAGTCGGCGAGCGAGCGCACCCAGTGCCCGCGTTCGCCGTACAGCGCCTGGTAGACGACCACCGGCTCCTCAGTCTCCACGTCACGAGCGACCAGGACCACCTCGTACTCGTTCCCCTTGAAGTGCCGGTACCGCCCGGGTGTCACGTCGATAGTCACAGCCTCGATCGTAGGCAGGTGAGCCGTCCGCCGCCGACGCTGGAAAGGTGCGCTGTTCACGGCGCAGGTGTCCCCACCCCGGCGGGCGGCTCGTCTGACGGCTGAACGACGCGACGGCCGCGCCGAACCGCCAGACCGCCGGACCGCCGGACCGCCGGACCGCCCGGCACCGTCACGAACGGACACGTGCTTCCGTGCGGACAGCACCACGACGTACGGTCACACCATGACCGTCATCGTGGCCGTCGCCGTGCTGGCGGGGGTTCTCGCCCTCGCCACCGTCCTCGGGCTGCTCCTGCGCTCCAGGACCGGCCGCGCGAAGCCCAGCCCGACCGCGCCCGACGGCACCGCCAGCACCGTCGACGGCCTCGCCTCCGCCGATGCGTTCGGCAGCCGCGCCACCCTCGTCCAGTTCTCCACGCCGACGTGTGCTCGTTGCCCGGCCACGCGCCGGTTGCTCGACGCCGTCGCAGACCACCACGAGGGCGTTCGACGCATCGAGATCGACCTCGCCGAGTACCCCGGCCTGGCGAGCCGCTTCAACGTCCTTCAGACCCCCACGGTCCTGCTCGTCGACGGTTCCCGGATCGTTCGCACCCGCTTCGGAGGCCCACCCCGCCCACCCGAACTCGCCGCAGCCCTCGACACCGTCCTGACCACAGGCAGAACAGACACCACACGCGGCACAGGTACCTCAAGCACCACCGGCACCCAGGAGTCCCGATGACCACCACGACCGACACCGACCGCGGCATCGACCCGCGCTCCCCGCGCTTCGGCGCCGCGATCACCACGGTGCTCCTCGCCGCGACGATCGTCCTCACGCTGATCCCCGCGACGTGGGTCGCCGGCATCGTGCTGCTCGCGGTCATCGTCGTGCTGTTCGCCGTCGGAGGCATCGCCGGCATCCGCCGTCACCCCTACGGCGCACTCTTCCGACGGGTCGTCCGCCCGCGCCTGGGCCCGCCCGCCGAACTCGAGGCCCCGGAACCCCCGACCTTCGCCCAGCAGGTCGGCCTGTTCGTGACCGCGGTCGCCCTGCTCCTCGCGCTGCTCGGCGTGCCGTACGCCGCCCCGATCGGTGCCGCGGTCGCCCTGGTCGCCGCGTTCCTCAACGCCGTCTTCGACGTCTGCATCGGCTGCCTGCTCTACGTGTGGCTGGTCCGCGCGGGCATCTTCCGTCCGCGGCGCGGCGTCGCCTGACGGCCGGGAGGCGCGACTCACCCCCGCGGCCCAGGCCGCGCTGGCAGGGCGGTCCGGTTTGGAGGCGCGCCTCGCCTCCGCGACGCACGCGAAGCGGGCGGTCCTCGTGGGTTGGAGTGCATGGGGGACGACGAGGGCATCGCCCGTCGCGCTCGGCGGCGGACGATCTGGATCGCCATCGGCGGGGTCGTCGCGAAGGCGGTCGTCGGGCTGTTGCTGCCGAGCGGCGACGATGCGCTGAGCCGGTTCCTGACCGTCCTCGGGTATGCCCTGGCGCTCGGCGGGTTGAGCGGGACCGGTTCGATCCTCCCGTCGACGATCAAGCTGGCTCAGACGATGCAGTGGCCGGTCCGCGAGCTCGACCGAACGGGCCGACGGAGCGACCGCCGCGCCGTGTTCGCCGGGAGGCCGATCGAACCGCGCGACTCCGAGATGGCGCATCGTGCTTTCGACTGGGCTCGGAGTGCGGCGCTGTCGATGCCCCTCTCGCTCGCCCAGTTCCTGCTGCTCTACGCCGGGATCGCGGGACCGCAGATCCCGAACCTCATGAGCGACGACGACTCCTTACGGGTCAAGAGGAGAACGGCGGAGGCGCCCAGTGCGCACATCACGGTCAAGCGTTTACACCGCGGGGTCAAACTGCGTCCCTGTCTGCCACGTCCTCGAACAGCAGCACGCCGTCCGTCCCGCCTCCCACACTTGGCCAGCGCCGAGAGACGGAGCGCGGGCGATCACCGGACCATCCCTCGACCGCGGGAGGGTCTCAACTGCCTGACGGCTTCGACGATTCGGAAGGGCGCGGATTCAGCGGTGTCCCGAGCTTGGGTGGGTTTCCGGGCACGCAGTGCCCGTAGATGATGACTCCAACGAAGCCGGGATCGGTCTGGAACTGCAATCCGTACCCGTCGGCAGCGGTCCCGCCGTTGTAGCCGTTCGGGTAACCGATGACCGTCCGGGGAGGCGACAACGTCTCGTCGTGCTGTACGCGGATACCTTCCATGCCCAGCCTCGACTTGAGCGCGGCTGCAACACGCTTCGTCACATCATCCGGCGTACCGGAGAGAGGTTGATTCCGGATCGCGGTGAGCATGAACTGCGCCCCCGCTCCACCCTGCGAGGAGCAGCCGTTCCATTCCGACTCGGTCCCCTCGGCCCATCCATCCTCTCCGACAACCGACGTAATCGCGGCGAAGATGTCGAGCACATTCTGATGTGACTCCTGCAACGTCATGGATGAATCCTTGCTCGCTGGGGTGTGGGGTCCGGTGTCAGAGCAGCCGGTGATGAGAGTCGCAACGAGTGCGCACAACGCACCCACGACGGCCCGTCGGTCATTGAGTCGGATCACCGGTCAGTCCTGTCTGCCACTCGTACATGAACCAATTGTCCTTCGTCTGCTGCCGCATCCGATCGAAGGGAGCACCAGCTTCAGGGATCTGATCGCCAAGACCCATCGTTGCCTTCGCAGTGTTGTACTGCGCGGTCGTCGCATTGTCGAAGTACGAGTAGCGACCTTGATCATTGCCCTCGCGACCGTCGTAGGGGCCGTGATGGGTGATGCCGTTCAGCGTGTCAGCACCGGACCCTTGCGTCTCGGCGCTGAAGTCATGGGCGCCCCAGGACGGGTCCGTCGGGTCCTGGCGGCCCGACAGGTTCTGCCCGGTGATCGCCCACCCGTCTTTCGCTCCTTGGCTTGCGAACACCTCACCCTTCGGCACCTGCAGTGCGTCGGCGTTCGGCGCAACGTCCGTGACCCCGGCGGACCCGAGGAGCACGACGTGGTCGGCGTGGGTCTTCGTCAGCGCGATCGTTGCCACGTTCGTGCCGTACGAGTGCGCGACGACAGACAGGCTCGAGTCTCTACCCGACGCTGCACGAACTGCGTCGAAGCCGTTCAAATCGGCGACGAGGGCGTCAGCGCCCGTGTGGGCGCGCCCGTTCGCCACGACAGATGCGAACGACAGGTCATCCGCCATCGGCCCGTGATACCCGATCCAGGAGACGACTGCCACATTGGAGGGGGCGGTCTTCCCGAGTACCGCTTGTTCCGCTCGCATACCGGCAGCAATCGTTGCGTAGTTCTGCACGGTCCCGTCCTGGTACGTCGCCGTGTTCATGCCGGGCACGATGTACGTCACGTGCACCGCGGTGTCCATGTCACCGGCGACGATCTGCGCCAACGGCGGCCTGTCATCGACGAGCGAGATGAGCGAGACAGGTTTCGTGTCCAACGTCATCTGAATGTTCTGGTATCCGTCGCGCTGCCGTTCCCAGATCTGGAGTTGCGTCCGGGCGGCCGCGGCCGCCGCGGGGCTCGAAGCGCTCTTCAACTGCTTCTCCCAGTACGACGTCTTCTGCTTGGCTTCGCTGAGCTTGTCCGCGAGCACAGTCTTGTTCGCTCGCGCCCTCGCCCAGTACGCGACGCCGTTCAGGTTCCCGAGCGCCACCGGGAGCGCCGCGACGAACGCATCCTGCTCGGCGGAGTGCGCACCGGCCGGACCGGACATCGCGTTCCACCACAGCGCCACGTCCTTCGCGTCCATGCGCGCCAAGCGTGCAGCGATCGCCGGATCGTCCTGCAACGCGGCGATCGACTCCTTGTCAAGCGTGCCGAGCCACGTGAGGAACTGCCCGTCACTCATCTTCGCCACGGCCGCGGCAGACTTGAGCGTGCCGACGACCTCCGGAGCTTCCAGAGCCGAGGCAGCACGTCGATCGGCTGCATCGCGCCGCATCACCAGCTCTTCCCACTGCACGGACAACCGCCCCTGCAGCCCGGCGAGGCTCGCCGCTCCGTTCTGCAACTGTTGGAGCTTCACTGTGTCCGACTCCACCGCGTCCACGCTCTGCGCGGTCGCGGTGGCCGCGCGGATCGCGCGGGCATTCGCCGCGACGTCATCGGCTGCGTTCTGCTGGGCAGTCTGCACTCGCTGCGCTTCGTCCTGGATCTGCTGCACCTCGCGTGCATACGTGCCCAACGCCGAAGCAGCCTCGTCGAGCCGAGCCGCGATGCGCTGCGAACTCGCGGGCACCGTCGCCGCCACCGTGACGAACCGCTCCTGCGCCTTCCCGCTCCACCCGGACTGCGCTGCCTCAGCAGCGTTCACCACCTGCCGAGCCCCGGCACGGACTGCGTCGGCGTGCTGCGTGTGCAAGCGTGCAAGCCGACGGATCCCGTCCGGATCGCCCGCTGTCGGATCGGCAGTCATCGCAGCTCCTCCGCCAGACCCGCGTCCGTCTGCTCCATCTCCGAAACAGCGTCCTGCACAAATCGGCTCAACGTCTCCGCGTCCTCACCGAGCGAACGGACCATCGCGTCCTGTGCCCGCGCAGACGTCGTGAATGCCGATGCCACGACATCAGAACCGAAACACCCACCATCCGCCTCGGAGAGCGCCCGCTCCGAACCGAACTCCGCCGCCGCATTCTTCGCCTTCGTCGCAACCGCATGCATCACAGACGCATCGACCGTCAAATCCCCCAACGTTGCCCCCTTCGCCCGCCAACGCTCCCCAAGCATAGACCGATATGTCACCCCTTTGCGAGCGGTCGGGTCCGTCCGCTGGATGATCGCGACGGCCTCAATGCGGGTCGCTGAGGCCGCGGCTCCGACGCTCGACGGCTCCTCGCCGAGCCGGTTGCAATGTCAGTGTCGATTCGATCTTTGGAGCTTCGCGCGCGGCGGCAGACTCGTCTACGTCTACGTCTACGTCTACGTCTAGGTCGGCGCCGGCACGCCGGGCCGGCTCGGCGTACTCGACGCCAGCGAGTGCCCGCCCACCTTCGGCACTGATCCGAGCCAGGTGGTCGGCGTGATCGCCGGCGGCGACCCCGCCCTGACCACCGCGGTGGAGGGCGCGGAGGACGACGAAGCGGCCGCCGTCCGCGACCTCGACGCGCTCGGCCTGACAGCCGACGACGTGGTCGTCGGGATCAGCGCGTCCGGCAGGACGCCCTACGTCATCGCTGCCATCCTGGAGGCCCGGCGCCGCTCCGCCCTGTCGGTCTCCGTCGCGTGCAACCCCGACTCGGCCGCGGGGCGGGAGGCCGACATCGCCATCGACGTCGTCGTCGGCCCCGAGTTCATCGCCGGGTCGACCCGCCTGAAGGCGGGCACCGCGCAGAAACTCGTGCTCAACATGCTCACCACGCTCGCGATGGTGCGCAGCCACAAGACGTACGGCAACCGCATGGTCGACGTACGGGCGACGAACGCGAAGCTCGTCGCCCGGGCGTTCTCGCTCGTGCAGGACGTCACCGGCGCTCCCCCCGCCGAGGTCCAGGCAGCGCTCGACGCCTCGGACGGCGAGGTGAAGACCGCCATCGCCGTGATCCTGACCGGCGCCTCGGCTGCTTCGGCCCGTGAGCGCCTCGATGCTGCTGCCGGCTCGTTGCGCGCCGTGCTGTAGGCCCCGTTCCCCCGTTCGTATCCTTTCCCCCGAGGAGCACAGCAATGCCCGATGCACAGCAACTCGCCCAGCAGATCCTCGACGCCGTCGGCGGTTCCGCGAACATCGCCGACGTCGAGAACTGCATGACCCGCCTGCGGGTAGAGGTCGTGTCCGACTCGTCCGTCGCGCTCGAGGACCTCAAGGCCACCGACGGCGTCATGGCCGCCATCGCGGCCGGCTCGAACCTGCAGATCGTGCTCGGCCCGGGTCTCGTCGACCGCGTGGCCGACGGCCTGGAGGCCCTGCGCGCGGCCGCCCCGTCGGCTGCGGTTGGTGGGTCTGGTGCGTCGCCGGAGGAGCTCGCTGCTCGCGGCGCGTCCATCAAGGCGACCGCGCGATCCCGTTCCGACGGCCGCACCATGCGCGCGATCCGGAAGATCTCCGCGATCTTCATCCCGCTCATCCCCGCGCTGATCGCCTGCGGGCTCATCGCCGGGATCAACGGCATCCTGACGAACCTGAGGTGGGTGCCCGGGGTGACGCCGTTCCTCGGCGTGCTCTCGTCCGGCTTCTTGTCGCTGCTCGCCGTGTTCGTCGGGATGGCAGTGCTGTCGAAGAGCGTGTCGCGATGGAGTTCGGCGGCACGCCCATCCTGGGTGGTGCCGTCGGCGGCATCATCGTCGCGGCCGGTGTCGCGAACGTCACCGTGTTCGGGGAGACCCTGGCTCCCGGGCAGGGCGGCGTGCTCGGCGCACTGGCCGGTGGCATCCTCGCCGCTACGTCGAACGGTTCATACGTCGGGTGACGCCCGACGTCATCGCGCTCATCGTCGTGCCGACCGTGACCGTGCTCGTCGCCGGGTCGATCACGCTCGGTGTGCTCATGCCCGTCGCCGGTGTCGTCTCGGTCGCGATCGGGACTGCTGCGACCTGGCTGCTCGCGAACGGTGGGGCCTTCGCCGGCTTCGTGCTCGGAGGCCTGTTCCTGCCGCTCGTCATGACCGGCATGCACCAGGGGCTCATCCCGATCCACACCACCCTGATCGACCAGACCGGGTGGACCGTGCTGCTGCCTGTGCTGGCGATGGGTGGTGCCGGGCAGATCGGTGCGTGCATCGCGCTGTGGGTGCGGTTCCGTTCGAACGCCTCGCTGGTGCGGACCATCCGTGGTGCTCTTCCTGCTGGATTCCTCGGCGTCGGTGAGCCCCTGATCTACGGCGTGACCCTCCCCCTCGGTCGGCCGTTCATCACCGCGTGCATCGGTGGAACGTTCGGTGGCGGTGTCGTCGGGTTGTTCGACCAGCTCGGGCACTCCGTCGGGGCGATCGCGATCGGTGCCTCGGACCTGTCGCTGATCCCGCTGCTGAACGGGTCGTCGGGGTACGGGTGGGCGTTGCTCGGGTACGGGTCAGGGCTCGTGGTGGCGTACGTCGTGGGGTTCGTGGCGACGCTGCTGTTCGGGGTGTCGGAGTCGGTGCGGGCTGATCTCGAGGCGCGGCCGGCTTCCCCGTCCGGCGATCCCGTCGCTCCGGAGGCGCCGCTCGACGCGCAGGTCACGTCGGTCCGAGCGACCGCGGCTACCTCGCGCTGATCGCCCGTTCCTCCACATCGCGATCCACCGCCGATCCGTTCACAAACCATCGCTCCGATCCCCGCCCGAATCGTCGTCAGGCGAGCATCAGAGCGTGGAGACCTGGGAAGCAGACGACGCTCGTCGGCGGCACATGGCCCGGTTCGGTCGACGGGACACCGCGCCCGAACTCGCCCTGCGTCGTGAGCTGCACCGCCGAGGGCGACGGTTCTTCGTCGATCGGCGCGTGAGCAGTCAGTGCCGCGTTCGGCCCGACCTCGTGTTCCCACGTGCACGGATCGCGGTCTTCGTCGACGGGTGCTTCTGGCACTTCTGCGAGGTGCACGCCCAGTTGCCGAAGGCGAACGCCGACCTCTGGCACCGAAAGTTGCTGGCGAACCGTCAGCGCGATGCGAGGAACCAAGCGACCCTCGAGTCAGAGGGCTGGCGGGTACTCCGTTTCTGGGAACACGAAGACGCTGCAGCTGCTGCGTCCGTCGTCGAAGAAGAACTCGGCCGATGGAATCTGATCATTGCCCGCAGCTCAGCTGTCTCAAGTAGGTCGATCGGGTAGAACTGGAGGGTGCACACCGTCGAAGTCGTAGCGGCCGTGATCCGACGCCCGGATGGGCGGTACTTGGCTTGCCGCCGGGCTGCGGGCAGATCAGCTGCGGGCCTCTGGGAGTTCCCAGGAGGGAAGATCGAGCACGGCGAGACCCCAGAACAAGCACTCGCGCGGGAGCTTCTGGAAGAACTTGGTCTCAACCTCGAGATCGGGCGCATGATCGACCGCAGGACAACGCTCACCCCCGACGGGGCAATCGACCTCGCCTGCTACAGCGTTCCGATCGGCGACTCAGCGTTCATCTCGAGCACCGACCACGATGAAATCGCCTGGTGCTCCCGTAGCGAGCTCGCCCGCAGGGACTGGGCTCTAGCTGACAGGCCGGTCGTAGCGCTCCTGGCCGACGACGACTGACTGGCTGACAAGGGATCGTCAGGATCAGGACGGTTCAAGTCGCACAAAGCCGATCGTGTCCGGGTGCCAGACGGTGATCCCGAGCGAGTGGCAGAGTTCGAGGATGTCGTTCGAGGGACGCCCCGGAAGAAGGATCGAAGGCGCAAGATCAAGGGACTTCACCCGTGCCACGTGGGCGTAGTCGAGGACCTGCCCAATCGCCGTGCGCACGTACGTCCGAGCCACCGACTTCTTGGCCTCGATGACTTCCCCGGTGGTCTCGTTGTACAGATCCGGCCGAAGGACGCCGTCGGTCGTTTCAAGCACGAGGAGCTTGACTTCGTCTCCACGAAGCGTGAGCCATCGACCAAACGCTGCTTGAAGCTCGAATTCCACGCGCGATGCGTACGTTTCTTCACCAGTCCGCCGCAGGTTGACCGTGTAGTCATCGAACGAGGGCGCTGACCATTTGTCGACAAGGGGATCGATTTCGTCGCGGCCATAGGCCGGCAGGAGCTCTAGCGCCGCGTCTTCCAAGGGTGCCAGATTGAAGATGATGCCCGCGCGGAGCACACCGTCTGACGACGGAATCTCCCGCACTTCGTAGGCGGGATCGCCCAAGGTGAACGGACCGACGTAGGTGGCGTTCCGCCCTGAGGTCCTGAACAGTCGAACCACTCGACCGTCCTCAGCGGAATCTCGGAGTATCCGGTTGCCGCGCACGAATTGCTGATCGCCTCGCTGCCCTTCACCGGTGTACGCGTAGGTCCCGTCTTCTCGCAAGCCTTCAAAGCGGTCGTACCCGTGGGCAGCCCCCGAGACAGGGTCGGTGAAGACGAGGATGTCCGGCGTCGACCGCACGGGTGCAATGCCGTTCTGCCAGCTGCCTCCACCGACTATCTCGTGCAGCTCCCGGCGTCGGAGCGTCTGCCTGACCTCGATCGTCCAGGTCATCGGCCAGCGACCTTCGCGGCCGCCCGCGAGCGCAGTTGGCAATCTGAACATTTTCTGGACATTCTGTATTCATGCCAGAACTCACGGATCTGCTCGACGCGACTCACCGTGGAAACCTGATTCTTCAGCCAGCCGGACCAGCAGCACGGATCAACCTGAACGAGACCGTGCACAAGCCGGTCGATCGCGTTCGATGGGCACCGCACCTGGGCGCAGACGACCGGCGCGCGCTCGAGAGGAGCCACCCCTCAGGTCAGGTACCAATGTGGGGCACCACGGCGGGACAGCGAGGCCAGATGCGATCGCGGTGGGACCGAATCCGTTACGGCGACGCGATCTTCTTCCTCGGGGGGAACCATGCCTACCTCGCCGCGACCATCACCCACAAATGGGTCAGTGAACGCCTGGCTGACGACCTCTGGCCTCGGAAGCGGAGCGCGGACGGGAACTCGCGCCCCTGGGAGCTCATGTTCAGCTTCACTGATCCGGTGGAAGTGCGCTTGTCCTACGCCGACATGGCCGAGGCGTCAGCGCGAGTGCGCGCCCTGGGGACCCGTGAGTTCAATGTCTACGGTACGGAGGTGAGTGTTCCGGTCCTCGCACTACTCGACCAGGACACCGCAGCGCTCATCCGGCCCGTCGGGGGGTTCGACTATCCATCGATTGCCCGTCGATTCGACGAACTCGACGCTGAGGTGACGACGACACGACGGCTAGAACAGCGGTATCTGCGAACGTGGATTCTTCCGGGCGATTCGGGCGTCTGTGCTCTGTGCGGGAGGTCCATGGCATCCTCGTTCCTCGTTGCAGCCCACATCAAGCGGCGCTCAGATTGCTCCGACGACGAGAAGAACGATCTCCCCGCGATCGCCATGGCTGCTTGCAAGTTCGGGTGCGACGAACTCTACGAGCGTGGACTGATCTGGGTCGACGACCGAGGAAGATTGAAGAAGTCGAAGGACCTCTCTGACGTGGAGGCACTCAGCTACTGGCGCGCGAAGCTGCGAGGGCGGGTCGTCGACATCTGGCATTCGCGCCCGGAGTCTCGTCGATACTTCGCGGCGCATCGGGAGCGCTTCGGACAAGGCTGATCGCGTCGATCCACAGCCCGAACGTGCTCCACGTCGACCACCGGAACACCGCCGAGATCATCGCTGGAACATCGCCGGAACATCCCACTTCGCAAGGACACGGTCGCTGACGACACCTTCATGGACATCGAGGGCGTCGTGGGGTGGATGATGCGGTGGCTGACCTCTCCTGCTCCCGCGCTGCCCCGACGGTGGTGTGATATGGCTCCGAACCGTCAGGCTGAGGGCCTCATTGACGCCTTTGCGCCGTGGGCGTTCCGCCCGTCTCCCTGCAGCACCAGAGGGGAGGGACGTCGGATGCGGTGCGAGTTGTGTCCATCAAGTCCGCGAAGGGCCTCGAGGTCAAGCAGTTACTCCTGTCGTATGTCGCTCCGCGACCCCTGGACGCTGGTCCGGTCGACCCATCGGAGATCGAACAGGAGTGGCGATGTCGTGAGCGCCAGGATCTCTACGTCGAGATGACCCGCGCACGGGACCGTCTGTGGGTCGGCGGGCGGAGCGGAACAACGCGCAGCCGCTGACGGCTGGGCGGCAGCGCGTCTTTCACCGGCACACCCATCCCGCTCAGCGCGATCAGCATCGGCCGTGCAGTGCTTCCCTCGCTCGTTCCGCTGTCGCCGGGTCCTTGAATGCGACCACGAACGTCCGCTGATCCCGCATCAGCACCCGCAAGGCGGTTTCGCCGCCGACCGAGTACAGGCGCCCCTTCGAGCTTCGGGCGGAGCCCTTGATACCCCAGCCTCCGTAGTCGCCGTAGGTGTCGATATGCACTATCGCGACGTCTGCGATCTCACGTCGAGGCAGCCGCGTCCTCCAGAACGGCGCCAACCCGACGGTGACCTGCTCTGGTGAGTATTCGATGAAGGCAGCCGCCCGCGCAGCGACCGACATCGCCCAGACCAGCCCGCCGAAGACCAGAACGAGAACGACAAGAGACGGTCCATCGAAGCCCTTCGCTGCAGCGCCGGCAACTCCGATCACCGCGATGGGGACCAGGATGAAGAGTGCCCCGAGTGCCGCTCCGCGATCCGCCGGGCTTCGGAAGGACCCGTCAGGCGCTGACATGGTTCACCTGCCGTTCGTTTCGTGAGCCCATGTGAAGGGCACGAGCGACGCTCTCGGATTCGTGGGGGCGGAGAAGCAACAGCAGGTCTGCCGCGATCATGATGATCGAGAAGCTCCACAGGCCCATCAGCATCGCGATCGCCAGGTGGAACGCGACAGCGAGGCCCAGGAGCACATGCCGAGGCCTGCGCGGCATGAAGACAGCGCCGACCAGAGCGAGCTGCAGCGCGAGCGTGCCGTAGGTCGCGATGACGGTGAGTGGTAACCACTGGAGCGCGCTCCGGACAAGGTCTCCGACGGCTCCGGCCGGGGCGAAGACCGGGTTCTGCATCCAGTACCAGAGCGCCGTCCCGTCCGACCACTCGAGGACGGAGAACTTGGCCACGCTGGCCTGGAAGTACACGCCCATCATCTGGAGAGTCCAGAGCCCGAGGGCGGTGTACCCGATCACGGCGACCCACGAAGAACGGCCCACGTACCGCCTGTCAGGCGCCCAGTGCCAGCGACGGCGGTCGAGCAGTACGAGCGGAACGAGGATGAGTGTCAGGTTCGAGGCGAGGTGTTCGCCGCCGTCGACGGCCGTACTCGAAGTCATGAGGCTCCACGTCACCCACCAGTGTGGAAGGGCAGTGATCGCCGGCAACAGTCCGGTGACGACGATGGCGAGTACGGAAACCGCGACCCACTTCGTCAGTTCGAGATGCCCGCTGGAGGACCCGATGCAGAACAAGGACATCCACGACGTGCTGTTCCCGCAGTTCGCACCGGTCGGGAACGTCGAGCTCCGGAAGAAGAGCTGATCGGTCGGGGTGAACACGAGCGTGAGCAAGGCGGCTGCTGCGATCGCTGATCGCACGAGCCCGAGTACCGGCGTGAGCGGGCTGACGGCCGACACGTACCGCGCGAAGGACCCTCGCCCGCCCTCTCCGACACCGTTGTGACGTTGCAGTATGGCGGCAGAGGTCATCACTGGTCCTCCAGAGCATCGCATCGGACCGTCGCGCGGATGGCCTTCGTCGAGGCGTCGTACTGCAGGCCAGCGAAGTCGATCGGCACCGGATCCACAGCGAGCAAGAGGACCTCCCCGCAAAGCCGGAGGTCGTAGCCTTCGGCCGTCCACTCCTGAACACCGCGCTCTGACACAGCACGCTGGGCGCACTCAGCGATCGAGTTTCCGGTGCAGTCCGACCAGAGTTCATCGATGTCGTGCGCCCCGGTGACCTGGGACACGTCGTACTCGTCGAGTCGCGACGACCGGTTGAACCCGAACGCGTTCCGCAGGGTCGCGTTCGGACCCCGAGTCACGGTCTTCCACTCTCCCTCCGCGGTGCGGACGCGGGCTTGCGTGATCGGAGAGCGCGGGTCACGGGTGAAGAAGCCCCATCCTTGCGGCGTGACCTCGCTGACAGCACGCAGACCGTCAGCAACGAATCCCGACGCGTGGGTACTGATCGGGAGTGATGCGAAGGCGACCGTGGCCACGGCAAGAGCCGCCACCGTGACCACGGTCGTCTCGGCGAGCTTCAGGCTCACGCGGGCAGCGTCTGGCCGACGCGGGTTGCGTTCGCCAGGAACTTCTCCTGCTTCACCCGGTCATTCCCGGTTGCTTGGCCGCTGCGCCCGCAACCGGTCCAGGCTCCGCACCACGCGTACACGGACACGAGGACAGCAGCGGCCGCTGTGATGACCGCAGCATTGTGGACGGCAGCTGCTGCGTAGACGGCGAAGGCAACTGCTGCGACACAGGCGGCGACTGCTCCACACATCGGTACGGCCGGCGTCGAGCTGTACTCCTCCTTGGCTGCGTTCAACTCTTCCTCGGTGTACGTCTCGCTGATGTAAGAGTTGAAGGCTCCGCCGAGCTGTTCGAAGCCCTTCGCAACGGAGTTCACCGATCCCGACCGAATGTTGGCCACAGCGCGCTCGACCGCATCGGGGTTCGATGCGACGAGTCCTTCACGGGATTCACGCGCGTAGGCCGTGACTCGCTCCAAGTCATCGCCGGAGAAGACTGGTTCGATGCTCGTGCCGAGCTGCTTCGCAACGGGGCCGACACCGAACAGCGCCCCGTCGACGAGCAGCACATCCTGTTCTGAGAGGCCCGACGTGCTGCTCGCAGCCGCCACCGGTTCGACGGCCGTCGCCGCGGCTGGCGAACCGACGAGCGATGCCGCGAGCAGCAGGATGGCAGTCACGAATCCGAGCACGGCAACCCGCGGACGGCGGAGCTTCTGGATGTTCAAGTTTGTCCCTCCCGACACAGCCACTGTGCTGTGCACGAGAGTAACCTACTGATATTTGATACCTCATGCAACGGCATTCGAGAGAGTTGCCGCCGAACGACGGAAGGCGCGGCACCACCCGGCACCGCGCCTCCCGTCCATCACACTGACGTCAACTCACCACGTCAGCACGAACCGCCCCCGCGTCCCCCCAGCCTCCAACCGCTCATGCGCCTCCACAGCCCGCGCAGCCGGCAGGACCTCGGCGACCCGCGGCGTCAACGTCCCACTCTCCACCGCGTGCCGCAGCTGCTCGAGCTTGTCGAACGACCGGTACTCCGAGAACACCATGATCTGCACGAACTCGATCCCCCGCGCCCCGTTGCCCTGCCACCCCCGCACGTCGAAGAAGACTCCCCCGTCGCGAAGGGCATCCACGACCTCGTCGCGCTGCACGGCAGCATCGGCGAGCGCATCGACCCCGTCTGGCACGAGCTCCCGGACAGCGGAAGCGAAGGAAACACCGCGCGGCACCACGTGGTCCGGCCCGAGCGACCGGACGAGTGCTTCGTCGGCCGGAGCAGCATCCGCGATCACCGTCAGCCCGGCGGCCTTCGCCAGCTGCACCACGTAGTTCCCGAGCAGCCCAGCGGCACCGGTCACGGCGAGCGTCTGCCCCGGCGCGAGCGAGGCGTGAGACAGGATCTGCAACGCCGTCAGCCCGTTCATCGGGACTGTGGAGGCGAGCGGGAGAGACGTCCCGCGAGGAATCCGCGTGAACGACCCCACCGGCGCGACGAGCTCCTGCACGTAGGCGCCACCGTGGGCGCTGAGCGGCAGCGCCATCGCCATGACCTCGTCGCCGACCTGCCATCCGGTGACGTCGGGCCCGACCTCGTCGATGACGCCGGCGGCGTCCATCCCCGGCACGTACGGCGGCGAGGCCTGCGAGCTGTCCCGCTGCCCGGCGCGCACCCCCGTGTCGGTCGGGTTCACGGCGAACGCCTGCACCCGGATCCGCACGGACCCCGCACCGGCGTGCGGCTCCGGCACCTCGTGGACGGCGAGGGCCTCGGGCCCTCCGAACTGTTCGACTCCGACGACCTGCATCCTCCCGGTCTACGCGCACGTTGCTTGACGCAACCTGACGCGACCACCCCACGGCCTGGAGGCCCGGCACCACCCCGCCCCGCGCCTCCCGCCCGTCAGGGGTGCGGTCCACGGCACGTGGTGCGCCATGCTGGCACCGTGCGTCTCGACGAACTCCTCACCCGGTCCGACGGTCCCGCGATCGCCGAGGAGCTCGCGGCCCTCCGCCGACCCGCCCGGTACGTCCTCGAGGGCATCCACCAAGAGTCCCGTCAGAAGTACTGGCAGTTCCGCGTCGACATCGACGAGGCCGCGCAGACCTGGACGCTCGTCCGCCAGCGAGCCAAGCCGGTCTCCTACCGCGAGGGCGTGCTGCACGACCCCGATGACGGTCCGGACGAGATCTCGTTCGCCCGGAGCATGGTCTCCGATCCCGTCGTCCGGATGGCCGTGCCCGATCTGATGCTCCGGTGGGGACGAGGCCTCGAGAGCTTCCACCCGATCCTGGTCCAGCACATCGGCGAGCATTCGATCCTCGTGACCTTCGAGCACCGCGGGGACCCAGCGACCCGCACGACGCTGGTGATCGACGAGCACGACGGCCTCGCCCGCCGTTCGTACGAGTACGGCGAGGCCACGATCATCACGAGCGTCCGGACCGCCGAGCCGGACGAGGTCCTTCCCCGCGCCCACTTCGCGGAACCGACGGACTGGATCCGCCCGCAGTACTGAAGTCGTGACGGTTCCGGTTCGCGATCCCCGACGATCACGAACCAGAACCGTCAGAACTCATTCGTCATCAGGGCCGTCACCGGTAGTCGTCCGGGTCCCCGAGCACGCAGCGCGAGTCCACATTGACGTGCGCGCGGATCTTCGTGGCTGCGATCGACGCACGAGGCTTGCCGTCGGCGCGCGCGACCACGGCCGACACGTCGCCCGTCGCTGCATCCATCTCGGTCTGCGTCGTTGCGAGCTCGTACCCTTGCTCTCTCCAGTGTTCACCGGCCTGTTCGATGAGCACCTGCGGGTCGTCCGGCCTGTCCACCTCGACGTAGTAGCTGAACTGCACCGCCTTCTGCCCGTCGACCTCACAGTCGTTCGCGACCGGCCTCGGGACTTCCTGTGGCCATGTGTCGGGAGCGAGGTCCAGGACCGACCGGAGTTCGGTCACGGCCTGCGAGCGCGCTTCGTCGATGGTCATGGTCTTGCCCGGCCCTGCCATCCCGCACCCCGACAGCGCGAGGATGATCGTGCTGGCCAGAGCGGCAGCGGTCGTCGGCTTGTCCACTCGCCTCGTCATCGGAGCCGCCCCGCCTCGACGCCGTCACTCGTCGTCATCGTGCACCGACCCCGTTGCGCACGGAGAGGTCACTTGCACCGCGACCGACGTCGAACTGATCTGGTACGCCGCTCCTGCCGCACCGTCCCGGTCGGCAGTCGCCGAGTAGAGCATGCCCCTCGCACCGAAGTCTGTCTCGGACGGCGATACTCGAAGGCCTTCCGACTCCCAGAACTGCCGGAGTGACTTCGCGGTTGCCTTTGCGTCGTTGTCGACCGACACCGGGAGGAAGTAGGCGAAGCGGACGCCGTCATCGCACTGCTCGACGGTCGGTTCCGGGGTGTCGGGCCACGGCACGTCCACGGCCTTCTCGGTCTTGCGGAGCAGTTGCAAGGCTTCGGCCTTCGCGTCCTCGGGGGTGTGCATCGATTGGTTCCCTCCTGCACAGGCCGTGATGCCCACGGTCAGCAGACTCGCCGTCAACACGACGAGCCCGATGCGTTGCTTCGCCATCACGGCAGGGTCACCTTCGCCACGGCTGTTGTTCATCGTCCGGAGAGCCAGCAACGCACCGGGAGTTGACGGAGACGAGTGCGTTCCCGTTCGTGATCTCGAAGGCTGCGCCCGCCTTGTTGTCTGCCTTCGCCGTGGCTGCGTACACGGTCCCGTACTTCGCCCCGAACTCCTGCTGGCTCCGTTCGACCTGGAGTCCCTTGGAACGCCAGAACTCGGCCAGGGAGTCAGCGAGTTCGGTCTGCTCCGAGGTGACCGGGGCATGCACCATGTACTGGTAACGCACACCCTCGGAACACTTCTTGCTGACTGGGTCCCCGGGCGACGACCAATCGAGGTCAGTGGACGTCGTGGTGTGGTCGAGCAGCGCCAGGGCATCTTTCTGCGTTTCTTCCGGGGTCATGCTCTTCGCTCCGCCCGCGCATCCAGCGAGCACGATCGTGGCGGACAGCAGGGCTACCAGCACGGCGAGCAGCTTGCGGATCGGAGCATGCGGAGGGGCGTCGAGCGGGCTCCACGACACTGTCAGATCGCCCATCATCTCCCCCGTCGCGGCCTGCACCACATCCCCGCCAGCAACATATCAGACGAGTTGCCGGACGCAACGACCCGTGCAGCGTTCTGTGCACGACCGACCCGCACCGCGCCTCCCGGCCTGCACCATCCCCCGATCGGACGATGCCGACACCACCGCACCGGCCGATCCGCCACGGCGACCCGACGACGAAGCTGGACCCATGCCCGAGTCCCCCGTCATCGAGGTCCTGCACCTCGGCAAGCAGTACGCCACCGGTAAACGCGCCGTGGACGACGTCTCCTTCACGATCGAACGCGGCGAGACCTTCGCGCTCCTCGGCCCGAACGGTGCCGGCAAGTCCACGACGGTCGAGATCCTCGAGGGGTACCGCTCCCGCACCGCCGGCGACGTCCGCGTCCTCGGCCACGATCCCGCACGGACGAGCCGCAGCCACAACGCACGTATCGGCATCGTCCTGCAGACCAGCGCGGAGTCCCCGAACGTCACCGTCGCCGAGCAGCTGAACCACTTCGCGACGCTCTACCCGAAGCACCGCAGCATCGAGGAGCTCCTCACCGCGACGGGACTCGAGACGCAGCGCAACACCCGGATCAGCCGGCTGTCCGGAGGCCAGCGCCGCCGCGTCGACGTCGCCCTCGGCATCATCGGCCGCCCCGAGGTCCTGTTCCTCGACGAACCGACCACAGGCTTCGATCCCGAGGCTCGCCGGCAGTTCTGGGACCTCCTGCGGCAGGTGCAGCACGAGGGCACGACGATCCTGCTCACCACGCACTACCTCGACGAAGCCGCCCAGCTCGCCGACCGGGCCGCGGTCATCGCCGACGGGAAGCTCCTCGACCTCGCACCCATCGACGAGATCGGGGGGGCCGAGGCCCGCACGCCCCGGGTCCGCTGGCGCGACGACGGCGGCGGACACCACGACGAGCGCACGACCGACCCGACGGCGCTCATCCGCAGCAGCACCGCACCCATGCACGACCTCGAAGTCATCCGTCCGTCCCTCGAGGACGTCTACCTCGACATGGTGGGACAGCAGTGAAGACAGCAACCAGCCGCATCTCGTACGAGATCCGCACCTACTTCCGCGCTCCCGACTCGGTCTTCTTCACGTTCCTGTTCCCGATCATCATGTTGGCGCTGTTCTCGGTCGCGTTCTCCGGCGCCGCCGACATCCAGGCCGGCCCCGGCGTCAGCGCCGACTACGCCACCTACTACCTGCCCGGCCTGGTCGCGACGGGCATCCTGCTCTCCGGCACGCAGTCCCTCGGCGTCGACATCGCCAGCGAGCGCAGCGACGGCACGTTGAAGCGACTCGGCGGCACACCGCTGCCCGTCCTGTCGTACTTCGTCGGCAAGATCGGCATGGTCCTCGTCACCACGCTCGTGCAGACCGCACTGCTGCTGGCGATCGCGAGCCTGGTGTTCGGCGTCGACCTGCCGACCGACGCGGGCCGGTGGGGTGTCTTCGCGGGGGTGATGGTCCTCGGGATCGCCACCAGCTGTGTCCTGGGCATCGCGGTCTCGGCGCTCCCCCGCGAGGGGCGCCGCGCCACCGCCACCATCGTCCCGATCGTGCTGGTGCTGCAGTTCATCTCCGGCGTCTACCTGCCCTTCACGCAGCTCCCCACCTGGTTGCAGGACGTCGCGTCCGTCTTCCCCCTGCGCTGGATGGCGTCCGGCATGCGGTCCGTCTTCCTGCCCGGTGCGTTCGAGTCGGGTGAGCCGGGAGGCGCGTGGCACCTCGGCCTCGGAGCCCTCGTGTTGGTAGCGTGGCTGGTCCTGGGCACGGTGGCCTGCCTGTTGACGTTCCGTTGGAACCGCAAGGACGCCTGATGGCGCCCCGCTGGTGGGATGCTGGGCACATGAGCGGTGAGACGTGGATGCGCAACCGGTGGTTGCACGTCTTCTTCGCGGGCACGATGGCCCTCACCGCGGTGATCACCGCGTTCGGCTGGTCCCCGTGGTCGACCCGCTGGCCGGCGTACACCGCGGTCGTGGTGCTCGTCGTCGCCTACGTCGTGTTCGGCCACCGCGGCTACGACAGCCCCCGTGCCGCCGCGGCCTTCCTCCCGCTGGTCCTCGTCGCGGCCCTGGTGTTGCCCGCCGTGGTGCCGAGCACCGCGTTCGTGCAGTGCATCGCGTTCCCGCTCGTCTGGGTGCAGTCCGAGCGGGTCCGCACCGGCGTCCTGCTCTCGGTCGCGGTCGGCGTCGCGAGCGGAATCGGCCTGCAGGTCTCCGACGGCCCGGACGCCCTCGTCAGCACCCTGCTCATCGAGGGCATCAGCGTCATCGGTGCCTGCGCGATGGGCGTGTGGATCTCGAGCGTCGCCGGCCTGTCCGAGGAGCGCCGCCAGCTCCTCGACGAACTCCGCGCCACCCAGCAGTCCCTCGCCGATGCCCACCGGAGCGCGGGAGTCGCGAGCGAACGGGAGCGCCTGGCCCGCGAGATCCACGACACCGTCGCGCAGAACCTCGCCGGCATCGTCATGCTCACCGAACGCGCCCGCAAGGACGTGGCGAACGACCGAGGAGCCGCGCTCGACGAACGGCTGGCGGTCCTCGAGGAGTCGGCACGAGCGGCGCTCGAGGACTCCCGTGCCCTCATCGCCGCCGGGGTCGCCGGTGCCACGAGCGGCAGCCTCGCCGGGGCACTGCACCGGCTCGCCGAGCGGTACACCCGTGAGACCGGCACGCCCGTTGCCGTCGACGCGACCGACGGCCCGCTCGACCGTGACGCCCAGGTCGTGCTGCTCCGGGTCGTCCAGGAGTCCCTCGCGAACATCCGCGCGCACGCCGACGCCCGTTCCGTCCGGATCGTCCTGCGGCACGCGCCCGAACACGTCGGCGTCCGCGTGGTCGACGACGGCGTCGGGTTCGACACCGGCGTGCCGACTGCCGGGCACGGTCTCCGGGGCCTCCACGAGCGGCTGGCGCTCTCCGGCGGTACCTGCACGATCACGAGCACACCGGGCGGCGGCACCGTCGTCGACGCGAGCCTGCCCACCGGACCCGAGCCGAGCCTCCCGGCCGTCGAACGCCACGTCCTCGCAGAGGTGACCCGGTGATCCGTGTCGTGGTCGCTGACGACCATCCGATCGTCCGGTCGGGCATCGTCGCGCTGTTGCAGGACGCCGACGACATCGCGGTCGTCGGTCAGGCCAGCGACGGCCGCGCCGCGGTGACGGTGGCGCTGGCCGAACGCCCCGACGTCGTGCTCATGGACCTCCGGATGCCGGTGCTCGACGGCGATGCGGCGACGGCGGAGATCCTCGCCGCCGACCCAGGCATCCGCGTCCTGATCCTGACGACGTATGAGTCCGACGACCAGATCCTCGCCGCCATCGAGGCCGGCGCCACCGGCTACCTGCTGAAGGCCGCCCCGGAGTCCGAGATCCTCGCCGGCGTCCGGGCGACCGCACGGGGAGAGACGGCGCTCGCACCCTCGGCGGCCGCAGCGCTCGTCCGCCGAGCAACGGGATCCCTCCCCGCTGCTGCCGGCCCGTCGCTGACCCCGCGCGAGCTCGACGTCCTGCGCCTCGTCGCCCAGGGCAACAGCAACCCGGCGATCGGGCGCGCACTGTTCCTCAGTGAGGCCACGGTGAAGACCCACCTCGGCCACGTGTTCGAGAAGCTCGGCGTGAGCGACCGCACCCGTGCGGTGATCCGCGCGATGGAGCTCCAGCTCCTCCCCTGATCAACTCCGCAGTCAGGCGCCGCTGGTCACCGCAGCGCACCCGAAGGGCATCGACGTCGTGCTCCAGCGCATCCACTATCGCCAGAGCCCGACCTACACCAGTCCGCCGAGGACGACGGACACCCCGCCGATCGCGATCAGCCAGATCGGTGCGCTCATGCTCGACGTCCCCGGTTCTTCGCAGTCCCCCCGCTCCGACCCTACGACTCCGTGCACGACGGGGATCTTTCCCTGCAGCGCGTGTGACGGTTCCGGTTCGCGATTCCCGACGATCCTGAACCAGAACCGTCTCCGGGCAGACAAGAGACCGGGTCCCGCGCAGTGGACCTGACCACGGCGCAACGACGCACACAGCGTGCCGGTGCGCACCGCTGGCATGACCACCGCCGTCGGATCGCTCAGAACAGCCCCGTAAACGCAGAAAACCCCTGACCATGAATGGTCAGGGGTTCCCTGGTGTTACTACGTTAAGTCCGGCGGCGTC
>NZ_KB714609.1:344613-386238 GCF_000349565.1 Curtobacterium flaccumfaciens UCD-AKU | reverse complement strand
CAAGTAACACCCCCGCACCACGATCGGCCCGGACCACGCAGCAGCGCGGTCCGGGCCGATTCGCGTTGCGCGAACCGCACCGCGCCGCGGGCCCGCGCCTGGCAGAACCAGTCGTACCCGGCGGCCGTCGTCGCCCTCGCCACGGGCTGGGCGACACCTCACGCGCTCACGCTCGCGAGAACTGTCGCTCAGCGCGAAAGCCCGGCGACGGCCCGCGCCGCCGCGCCACGGCACCGCTCAGCGGCGGCGCCACCACCGCCGCGGCTTCGCGTCGGCCAGCGCC
The DNA here is from genome assembly GCF_000349565.1 of Curtobacterium flaccumfaciens UCD-AKU. GTDB lineage: Bacteria > Actinomycetota > Actinomycetes > Actinomycetales > Microbacteriaceae > Curtobacterium > Curtobacterium poinsettiae. Next base: position 385,955 of record NZ_KB714609.1, on the reverse strand, counting down.
TGCTCCGCAGCCCGAGCGGCCGCCGCCATGCGCAGCTCGCGGCGCTCCCGCCAGGCGAGCACCTCGGCTTCGACGTCGCGCATCGGCGTGACCACCGGCGGCCCGCCGAGCAGCTGTCGCCGGGCCTCCTTCACCCGTGCGTTGAAGTCCACCAGGACGTCGCGCACATCGGTCTCGAGCGACAGGGCGTCGAGGGCGTCGTCGAGTTCGGCGTCCTCCGTCCGGAGCGCCAGGGCCGGTGGCGCGATGCCCCGGATGTCCTCGCGCTCGATCTTCGACTTGATCCACCAGTCGGGATCGTGTTGGCCGTCGATCCCGGGCAGCGGTTTGCCGTGGTAGGGGTTGCCCTCGAAGACTCCTCGGCGTTCGGCTTCGGCGATCTGCGCCCGCGCGTGGGCCGCGACGTCGGCGGCCTTGAGCAGCCGGCGTTCCTCGCGCTCCGACCGCACCTCGTCGGGGTCGAGTGACCCCCGCTCGATCTCCTGGTCGACGAGCTGCTGGTACCGGTAGCGCGCGGCCCGGCGGAGGCGGTCCATGCGTGCATCGACGTCGTTCATCGTCAGACCATGATGCCCCGCGCCCCCGACGGTTCGTCCAGCCCCGTCAGGACTTCTCTGAGACTTCTTCGATGGTCAGCGCCGCCTGGATGAGCGCCAGGTGCGACAGGCCCTGGGGGATGTTCCCCATGAAGTCCCCGTCGACGGCACTGAGCATCTCGCTGAACAGACCGACGTCGTTCGCCTGCGCCACCATGTCGTCCATCAGGTGCTTCGCGTCGTCGACGCGTCCGACGCAGGCCATCGCCGCAGCGAGCCAGAACGAGCACGCCACGAAGGGCGATTCCTCGTCCTGGATGCCGGAGTACCGGTACACGAGCGGGCCGTGCTGCAGCTGTTCCTCGATGGCCCGGATCGTGGACTCCATGCGGGGCCCACGGTCGAACGCCGACATCGCGTGCAGCAGGATCGAGCAGTCGAGTGCGTCGGTACCCGGGTACATGACGTAGTGGCCGAGCTCCTCGTTCCACCCGTTCTCGGCGACCCAGTCCTCGATGAGCTCGCGGTTCTCGATCCACTTGTCACGGGGGCCGTCGATCATCCCCGCGTCGTGCAGCTCGACCGCGGCGTCGAGCGCCTGCCAGCAGCCGATCTTGCTCGTCGTGTAGTGCTGCGTCTCCTGCAGCTCCCACATGCCCGAGTCTGCTTCCGGCCACCGGTGGCAGGCGTCGTCGGCCAGCCCCTGCAGCACCGACGCGGTCTTGCGGTCGAGCACGTTGCCGGCGCGGACGTACTGGCGCATGATCTCGAACACGTCGCCCCAGACGCCGAGCTGCAGCTGGTCGCCCGCCCGGTTGCCGATCGTGACCGGCCCGATGCCGTTCCAGCCGGGGACGTCGCGTTCCTCGACCGAGTCGCTCTTGGACCCGTCGAGTGCGTAGAAGATCGGCATCGTCTCGTCGTGCTCGGCGATCGTGCGCATCACCCACGAGACGGCCGCGTGGGTCTCCTCGCGCAGCCCGAAGCGGGTGAGTGCGTGCACCGTGTACGCCAGGTCGCGCACCCAGGCGAACCGGTAGTCCCAGTTCTTCCCGCCGGTGCGGTCCTCGGGCAGGCTCGTCGTCGGTGCCGCGGCGATCGCACCGGTGGGGGAGAAGATCAGGAGCTTCAGGGCGAGGGCGCTGCGCTGGACGGCATCCGACCACGGCCCGTCGTAGCTGAACTCCTTCGACCAGGTCGCCCAGTTCTCGATCGTGCGGTCGACCCCCTCGAGCGTGCGCTCCGGCTCGGGCAGGAAGATCGGTTCGTCGTACGTGCCGACGATCGTCAGGATCGACTTCGAGCCCTCGGTCGTCGAGAACCGGCCGGAGAACCGGGGTCCGTCGTCGTGAACGGGTTCGAAGCCCTGCTCGACGATCGCGATGGTGACGCCGTCGATCCCGATGACGGTGCCGTTCGCGGTGTCGAGGCGTCGGGGTTCCGCGGTGTTCAGGATCGTGCCGGGCACGACGGCCCACTCCATCTCGACGGAGCCCTGGACCCCCTGGACGCAGCGGCCGATCTCGGCCCACGGCAGACGTCCGGCGACACCGGTGACCATGGCGTCGGTCACGGTGGCGGTGCCGGACGGGGTGGTCCACGTCGTCACGAGCACGTTCGTCCCCGGCAGGTAGGCCCGGGACACCTCCGCCTGGTCGTCGACGGGTCGCAGGGCGACGTGTCCGCCGTGCTCGGCGTCGACGATGCTCGCGAACACCGGCGGCGAGTCCATCGACGGGATCGGCAGCCAGTCGATCCGGCCGTCGAGCGCGATGAGGGCGACGGTCCGCCCGTCACCGATCGCGCCGTAGGAGCGGAGCGGCACGTACCCGTTCGTCCGTTCCTCGTTCTCGGTCGCGTCGGGGGTGTCTCGCGTGCGCTCGGTCATGCGTCCAGCCTGCCCCGGCCCCGGCGGCGACCATCAGGCGGACGTACCCCTCGTGGAGAACGCGCGACGCGCCTCCCGCCTGTGGAGAACCGCCGGAGCACCACCGGCGCGCAGCCGACACGCCCACATGACTTGCGCACCCCGGGCGTGTCGCACTACCGTCGTCCTCCTGCCGATCAGGCAGACCGCCCGCCCCGGGCACACCGGAAGGACCGCGCATGCGCGCCGTGCAGCACAACGAGGAACGCGTCGAGCTCCAGCTCGCCGCGGCCGCCGTGCTGCCCGAGCAGCAGCGGTCCCTCCGCTATCCCGCGTAGGCACGCGACGTCCCACGACGCCTCGTGCCCACCCGGCCCGGGGCGTTCGTCAGCACCGCTTCCTTCCGTCCGCCACGTCCGGCGACGACCAGGAGGCCCGGCGTGCGACCGTCTCGGACCGTCACCTCGACCGTCACGAAAGCGAGACGACACCATGAAGAAGATCAACGACCGATTGCTCAGCTGGGCCTCGATGCTCGAGGACAACACCGAGCAGCAGGCCCGCACGACCGCGCGCATGCCGTTCGTGTTCCCGCACCTGGCCCTCATGCCCGACGCACACCTGGGCCTCGGGGCCACCGTCGGGTCCGTCATCCCGACCCTCGGCGCGATCATGCCGGCGGCCGTCGGCGTGGACATCGGCTGCGGCATGATCGCGGTCCGCACGCAGTTCACCGCGAGCGACCTGCCGGCCGACCTGCAGGGTCTGCGCGAGCAGATCGAGCGCGCGATCCCGCTGTCGGCCGGTGCGTCGAACCGGAAGATCGTGGCGACCGCCGCACCGCGGATCGCGGAGCTCGAGGCGATGGCCGAGACCGCCGGGTTCGACCCCGACGGCGTGCACGGCGGCTGGCGCAACCAGCTCGGCACGCTCGGCTCCGGCAACCACTTCATCGAGGTCTCCCTCGACGAGCAGGACCGGGTCTGGCTCTTCCTGCACTCCGGGTCGCGGGGTGTCGGCAACAAGATCGCGCAGCGCCACATCAGGGTCGCCAAGAAGGCCATGGAGCGCTGGTGGATCCAGCTGGCGGACCCCGACCTGGCCTACCTGGTCGAGGGCACGCCGGAGTTCGACCGGTACATCGCCGAGCTGCGGTGGGCCCAGCACTTCGCCCTGCTCAACCGCGAGGAGATGATGGACCGCGTCGTCCGGCAGCTGTCCGAGGCCGTCGGCACGCCCGTCGACGAGCGCGAGCGGATCAACTGCCACCACAACTTCACGCAGCGTGAGACGCACTGGGGCAAGTCCGTGTGGGTCTCGCGCAAGGGTGCGATCCAGGCGAAGGCCGGTCAGCCGGGTCTGATCCCCGGGTCGATGGGCACGGCGTCGTACGTGGTCGAGGGGCTCGGCAACAAGCCGTCGCTCGAGTCGTCCCCGCACGGCGCCGGGCGGCTGTTCTCGCGGAGCGCTGCCCAGCGGACCTTCACCCACGAGCAGCTGCGCGAGGCGATGGTCGGCATCGAGTACCGGGACACCGACGCGTTCCTCGACGAGATCCCGGCCGCGTACAAGCCGATCGACCAGGTGATGGCGGACGCCGAGGACCTCGTGTCGATCCGGCACACCCTGCGCCAGGTCGTCAACGTGAAGGGCGACTGAGACGCGCCCACCGACGGACGGGAGGCCCGTGGCGGCACCGCCACGGGCCTCCCGTCCGCCACGTGGCGGACCGCACGGCCCGGCGCGCCCCGGACAGGACGGCGCGCGTCGGGCACGCTTGTCCGTGATGAGCGACACGGCGGAGCACGCAGCGAAGGAGACCGGACGACAGGTCCGGCGAGCGGCCGACAGCCGTTGGTTCGAGGTCACGGCACGCGCCGGGTTCGTCGGCAGTGGCATCGTCCACCTGCTGATCGGGTACCTGGCGATCCTGCTCGGCATCGGGAACGCGTCCTCGGGCGGTGAGACCGACCAGTCCGGTGCGCTGCAGCAGATCGCCGCCGTGCCCGGTGGGGTGTTCCTGCTCTGGCTGATCGCCGTCGGCACCGCCGCACTCACCGTGCGTCTGGTCGTCGAGGCGATCGTCGGCGGACGGTCCGACACGACCCGCGGCTGGCTCGCCCGGCTGAAGGACGTGGCGAAGGCCGTGGTCTACGGCGTGATCGCGTACTCGTCGGCCTCGTACGCGCTCGGCGCCGGGTCGAGCTCGAGCAGCTCGTCGCAGAGCGCCGCGGCGAAGACCCTCGCGACGCCGGGCGGGGTGTTCGTGCTGGTGCTGGCCGGGGCGATCGCGGTCGCGGTCGGCATCGGCCTCGTGGTGATCGGCTGCCGTCGGTCGTTCCGGAAGCAGATCACGCGACCGTCGGGCCAACTCGACCGCGTGGTCACCGTCCTCGGCGTCGTCGGGTACGTCGGCAAGGGCATCGCCGTGGTGATCGTGGGCGTGCTCATCGCCGTCGCGGGGCTGCAGAGCGACCCCGACCAGGCCACCGGCCTCGACGCCGCGTTCGACGCCGTCCGGAGCATGCCCGGCGGGGTGTTCGTCCTCGTCGCGATCGGCATCGGGTTCCTGGCGTTCGGCGTCTACAGCTTCTTCCGCGCGCGCTTCGCCCGCCTCTGACCCGCTTCCGCGCCTGAGCGGGCGCGGACCCGCCCCGCGGTAGACGGGGTCGATGAGCACGAACGTCACCACCGGCCCCGCGACCGTCTTCGTCGACGCCCGAGCGGTCCTCGCCGAGAGCATCGTCTGGGACCCGTCCGCGCAGCTCCTCCGGTGGACCGACATCACCCTCGGCACCCTCAACACCGCCGGGGCCGACGGCACCGTCCGGTCGAGCGTGCCGCTGCCGCCCCCGCTGGCGAGCTTCCAGCCCCGCGCCTCCGGCGGGTTCGTCGCGGCCCTCGGCGACGCCGTCGTCGTGACGGACGAGCAGGGGGCCGTGGAGCGTGAGATCGCCTGCGTCACGCACAGCACCTCGGGCAACCGGTTCAACGAGGGCAAGTGCGATCCGTTCGGCCGGTTCCTGGTCGGCAGCATGAACGTGACCACCGGCGAACCCGACGCCGCGCTCTACTCGGTCGAGGCCGACGGCACCGTCCGGCTGCTCCGCGGCGGCTTCGGCGTGACGAACGGCATGGAGTGGTCGGAGGACGGCAGCACCATGTACGTCACCGACACCAGCGCCTCGACGGTCTTCCGGGGGTCGTACGGCCCGGACGGCGAGCTCGGCGAACTCGAGCCGTTCATCGTCGGCCACGCGCACGACGGCCTGGTCCGCGACGACGAGGGCTGCTTCTGGAGCGCGATCTACGGCGGTTCCCGCGTCGAGCGCTACGGTCCCGACGGCTCGCACCTGGAGACGGTGGAGCTCCCCGTCGCCAACCCGACGTCGGTGGCGTTCGGCGGCCCGGACATGTCGACGCTGTTCATCGGCACGGCCCGCGAGAACCTCACCGAGCAGGACCTGGAGCAGGCGCCGCCCTCCGGCGCCGTCTTCGCGGTGCCGACCACGGTGCACGGCTTCCCCGCGAACACCTTCAGCGGCTGACCACGGCGTCGCCGCCCGAGCGGACGGCGGCCGGGTATCCTGGGCGACCGCCCGACCGGAGGAGACCCACGTGGACGACGAACGCCAGGCACCCCGTCCGGACCCGGCCGGGGAGCTCGCCCAGGCCGAGGACGCCGACGTCACGGTGCAGGTCGACCGCGTCGCACTCGACGGCACCTACGTCCGGGTGAGTTCGATCGGTGAGCCGGGCGAGCGGGCCTTCGTGCTCGTCGCGGGTCTCGGCATCGCGTCGACCTACTACGAGCGGCTCGCGCCGCACCTCAACGAGAACGGACCGGTGCACGCGCTCGACCTGCCGGGCTTCGCGGGGGTTCCGCGGTTCCGTGGGAAGGTCTCGATCGAGCGGTACGCCGACGCGGTCGAGCGGGTCATCGACGACCTCGGGCTCGAGGACCCGGTGCTCATCGGGCACTCGATGGGCACCCAGGTCGTCACCGAGGTCGCCGCCCGCCGTCCCGAGCTCTCCGACCTCGTGCTCATCAGCCCCGTGGTCGACTCGTCGGCGCGCACGGTGCGGCAGTCGGCGTTCCGGTTCCTGCGGTCGACGCTGCACGAGCCGGCCGCGGTCCGCTGGCACGGCATCACGGCGTACGCGCTGTGCGGCTGGCACTGGTTCCGCAAGGTCCTGCCGCGCATGATCGCGTTCCCGATCGAGGAGCGTGCCGCGCACGTGCAGGCCCGCACCCTGATCGTCCGCGGCGAGCACGACGCGATGGTGCCGCGCGACTGGGTCCGCCGGCTGGCGCGCGTGTTCCCGTACGCGGTCCTGCGCGAGGTCGTCGACGGTGCGCACTCGGTGATGCACGCGCAGGCCGACGCGGTCGCGCGGCTCGCGGTGGCGCACGTCGACCACCGGATCCCCGACCGCGGCGTGTCCTCGCTGCAGCGGGTGCGTGACGACTCGACGGCGTCGGACCTGGCCCGGCTCAGCCCGGGGGACGCCTGGTTGCTGGTCAAGTCGCGGTTCATCGAGCTGTTCGGGATGGCCCGGAACGACGACGAGACGCTCGAGGCCGCCAAGTCCGCGCACGCCGTCGCGATGGCGGACGGCGACGACCTGCCGGTCGACCCGGCGGACCGCCGGGCGGTCGTCGACGAGGTCGCGCCGGAGTCGAAGTAGCCAGCACGGTCGAAGCAGCGAGCCCCGTCGAGGCGGCGGGCGCCGCGGTGTGCGGGTGACCGCCTGGAGGCCCGGTGCCGGTCCGACGGACCGGCACCGGGCCTCCAGGGCGTCGCGACCACCGCGACGGGCGAGCGATCAGGCCGTGATGCGGCCCGGCAGCATGTCGGGCGTCAGCGAGTTCGCCTCGGCGAGCACCTTGCGGGCCTCGTCGGTCTTGTCCCACACGTTCCAGAGCAGCACACCCCGGACCGTGTCGTCGTCGTCCAGGTAGTAGACGACGCCGGTCACGGTGGGGTCCTGCCAGTCCTCGACCGTGCGGAGCTTCGCGCTGACCTGCCCCACGGCCTCGTACCCCATGTCGAAGACGTCGGAGTAGAACATCGGCGTGTGGTCGTAGGTCTCGTCGGCGTCGGCCAGGTTGCGGCCGGCCTGTCGACCCTGCTGCTGGGCGTTGTCGACGTGTTCCACCCGGCGTGTGCCGAGGATCCGGTCCGGGTACTCGGCGACGTCCCCGGCGGCGAACACGGAGTCGTCGTCGGTGAGCAGCGTCGAGGACACCACGATGCCGTCGCGGACGGTGAGTCCGGCGTCGGCGGCGAGCTGCGTCGCGGGCTCGATGCCGAGCCCGGCGACGACCGCGTCGGCCTCGACCACGGAACCGTCGTCGAGCGTCAGTCGCACACCGTCGGCCGTCTCGGCGCCCTCGGACACCCGGCGGCCGGTGCGGAGCTCGACGCCGTGGTCGACGAAGCGCTGCTGGAACGCCCGTGCCAGGTCGTCGGGGAACATCCGTCCGCCGACGATCTCGTCCGGGTCGACCAGCGTGACGCGTGCGCCGTTCTGCACGATGCCCGCGGTGATCTCCTGCCCGATGTAGCCGCCACCGACGACGGCGACGTGCGCTCCGGCGTCGGCGAGCTCGCGCAGGCGGCGGTAGTCCGACGCGCTGCGGTAGTCGAGCACGCGTGCCGACGGGGACAGCCCCGGCAGCCCGCGGGGCTTCCCACCGGTCGCGAGCAGGAGCCGCTCGTAGCCATGGGTCGCACCGTCGGCCGTCGTGACGGTCTTCGCAGCACGGTCGATCGCCGTCACCGCGGTGCCCAGGACGAACTGCGCCCCGGTCTCCTCGGTGTGCAGGTCGACCTTGTCGTCCCAGCTGAAGTCCGGGTCGGTCCAGAGCTTCTTCGAGAGCGCGGGCCGGGCGTAGGGGCGGTCGACGTCCTCGCTGAGGATCCCGATCGACCCGTCGGTGTCGAGCTCGCGGATGCCGCGGGCGGCCGCGTCGGCGACCATCCCGCCGCCGACGATGAGGTAGCGGAAGTCGGTCATGACGCCTCCTGGTTGTGCTGTGGTGCCACGATCAGATCGTCGCGACCGAGCCGGAGTCGACCCGGTAGTTGGCGCCGTTCACGAAGCTGGCCAGGTCGGAGCACAGGAAGGCCACGACGTTGGCGACCTCTTCCGGCTCACCGCGCCGCTTGAGCTCCATGTACGGCCGCTCCTCGTCGAGGAAGCTGCCGATGGCCTCGTCGAACGATGTGCCGCGCTGCTTGGCCCGCTTGTCCATCATCGCGTCGGTCATCGGCGTGTGGATGAACGCTGGCGAGACCGTGTTCACCAGCAGGCCCTCGGAGGCGTAGGAGCGCGAGAGCCCCTTGGCGAACGAGAGCACCCCGGCCTTGGCAGCGCAGTAGGGCAGTTCGTCGTCGTACGGTTGCGAGGCGTCCTCGGACACCAGGTAGACGATGCGTCCCCAGCCGCCCTGTCGCAGGTCGCCGATGAACTCGCGGGTGATCCGCACCGGCCCCATCAGGTCGATGTCGATCGTCTCCGCCCAGCCGGCCTCGTCGATCTCGTGGAACATGCCCTGGGCGCCGGTGACGCCCGAGGACTGCACCAGGATGTCGATCTCGCCGACGGCGTCACGCACCTTGTCGTGCAGGGCGGCGAGGCTCTCGGCGCTCCGGACGTCGGCGGCGAACGCGTGCAGCTTGCCGAGGGGAGCCTCGAGCTGGTCCGCACTGGTGTCGAGACGGCTCTGGTCGATGTCGGTGACGACCACGGTCGCACCCTCTGCCAGCAGGATGCGCGCCGTGTTCCAGCCGATGCCGGAGTCACCGCCGAAGACGAGTGCGGTCTTGCCCTGGATACCGAGGTCCACCCGGGCCCCTACGCGTGCGCCGACGCGTCGGCGACGGCGGGCGTGGTGGCGGACGCCAGCGGGGTGCTGGGCGCGCGGTTCTCGGCGGAGACCATCCAGGCGAGCTGCTCGAGGCGCTCGATGAAGCCGTGGAGCAGGTCCGCGGTCGTCGGGTCTTCCTCGTCGACCTCGTCGTGGACGTCGCGCATGGTGCCGGTCGCCTGGTACAGCCGGAGCGTGACCTGGTCGATGGCGTCGTGCGTGGTGATCTCGCCCGAGGGGAACGCGTCGAGGTGGCTGCCCGCGGAGACGGTCGCCGAGCGGCCGTCCGGCACGAGGTACAGCGCGCGCATGCGCTCGGCGGTGTCGTCGGCGAACTCGCGAGCGGCGTCGACGATCTCGTCGAGCTGCAGGTGGAGGTCGCGGAAGTTGGTGCCCAGGATGTTCCAGTGGGCCTGCTTGCCCTGCAGGTGCAGGTCGATGAGGTCCACGAGGACCGCCTGGAGGTTCTTGGCCATCTTGTCCGAAGCGTGCATGGTTGTGGCTCCTTTCGCGTCGGTGTGACCGTTCCGGTCTACGCGGTGCCGCAGTGCACGTTCTCAGTGCGCTCGGAGGCAGCGTCCCCCGACGACAGTCGGAGGCCTCGGCGCGACGGTGCTCAGTGCGACGGCGCGGGGTCGACCTGGTCGACCGCCTGGCGCATCTGCTCCAGGAAACCGGCGACGACCCGGGCCTCGGACGCGGGGAGTCCCTCGGCGATCGACATCATCCGGCGGTGCATCACGCCGAGCGTGGCGCGGACCTCGTCGTCGGTCTCGGTCGTCGGCGTGATGACGAGGGCCCGGCGGTCGGTGGGGTGCGGATCGCGGCGGACGTGGTTCGACTTCACCAGGCGGTCGATCAGGATCGTCGTCGACGCGGACGAGATCTTGAGGTACGCCGCGAGGTCCTTGGGGCTCACGGACGTGCCGGAGCGCTGCGCCTGCAGCAGGAACCGTACGGCGAGCAGGTCGGTCTCACCCATGCCCATCGAGTCACGGGTCCGGCGGCGCATGGCGGTCTCGGCGGACCGGTACCGGCGCAGGGCGTTCAGCACGGCGACCCCGCGCTGGGTCGCGTCGTCGTCCGGGAACCAGTACCCGGACGCCTCGGTGATCTCCTGCGTCGACATGGCGTTCAGGGTAACCCGTCTCGTATCTCGGTCGTCTAGCGGACTCCCGGGTTCCGCCACGACCGGTGCGTCCGCACCGTCCGATGCGTTCGCAACGACCGTTGCGTCCGCACCGGACGGACAGGAGGCCCGTGGCGGGATCGCCACGGGCCTCCTGTCCGGTGGTTCGTCGCGTTACGCGGCTGCGGACTCGTCCGTGCCGGCCGCGGCCTCGGCGAGCGCGGTGAGCGCGCCCTGCACGAGCGTCGTGACCTCGGCGTCCTCGCGCGGGTGGGTCTCGGCGAAACGGACGACCGACTGCGGGATGGCGACCTTGACGTCCTCCAGGACCTTCGCGCCGGCGATGCCGGCGACCTTGCGGGCGTCGTCGTGGGCCCAGACGCCGCCGTACTGGCCGAACGCCGAACCGATGGCGGCGAGCGGCTTGCCGGACAGCGGCGAGGCGCCGAACGGACGCGATGCCCAGTCGAGGGCGTTCTTCAGCACGGCGGGGATGGTGCCGTTGTACTCGGGGGTGACGAGCAGGACGGCGTCCGAGGCGGCGATCGCGTCGCGGAAGGCGACTGCCGGGGCGGGCGGGGTGTCACCGTCGATGTCCTCGTTGTAGAACGGCAGGTCGACGATGCCGTCGAAGGTGTGCAGCTCGATGCCCTCCGGCGCGTGGTGCGCGGCGGCCTCGGCGAGCTTGCGGTTGATGGAGTCGGCGCGCAGGCTGCCGACGAGGACGAGGACGTTCGTCATGGAGCTCCTTCTGTTGCGGGATGCTGTTGCTGGACGGAAAGGTGTCAGCAACAACCAATGCGATCGTAGGGGGCGCTATTCCCGGTCCGCTGAGTACGGTGGCGTCGTGACCACGCTTCGGACCCCGGCCAGCACGCCACGAACCACCGACCCGACCTGGTGGCGCGACGCCGTCGTGTACCAGGTCTACCCACGCAGCTTCGCCGACACGGACGGCGACGGACTCGGTGACGTCGCGGGCATCACGAGCCGGGTGCCGTACCTGGCATCGCTCGGCGTCGACGCGCTGTGGCTCTCCCCGTTCTTCCCGTCGCCCCTGGCCGACGGGGGCTACGACGTCGCCGACTACCGGGCCGTCGACCCGAAGCTCGGGTCCCTCGAGGACCTCGACGCGCTGCTCCGGGCCGCCCACGAGCACGACCTGAAGGTCATCGTCGACATCGTCCCGAACCACACCTCGGACCAGCACGAGTGGTTCCGGGCCGCGTTGGCGTCCGCGCCGGGGTCGCCCGAGCGGGCGCGGTACGTGTTCCGCGAAGGGTCCGGTACCTCCGGCGAACTGCCGCCGAGCGACTGGGTGTCGAACTTCGGCGGCAGCGCCTGGACCCGGGTGCCCGACGGGCAGTGGTACCTGCACCTGTTCGCCCCCGAGCAGCCGGACCTGGACTGGTCGAACCCCGAGGTCCGTGCCGACTTCGAGGACACCCTGCGCTTCTGGTCGGACCGCGGTGTCGACGGGTTCCGCGTGGACGTCGCGCACGGGCTGGCGAAGGACCTGTCGACCCCGTACCGGCCGTCGGACGAGCAGGACCTGCCGCTCGACGGCTCCGACCCGCTGTACGACCGTGACGAGGTGCACGAGATCTTCGCCACCTGGCGTCGGGTGCTCGACGAGTACGACCCGCCCCGCGCGGCCGTCGCCGAGGCCTGGGCCCCGGCACCGCGCCGCGTCCTGTACGCCCGGCCGACCGAGCTCGGGCAGGCCTTCAACTTCGACCTGCTCGAGGCCCCGTTCGAGCCCGATGCGTTCCGTCGGATCATCGAGCGGAACCTGGCCGCCTCGGAGCAGTCCGGCGCCTCGAGCACCTGGGTGCTCTCGAACCACGACGTCGTGCGGCACCCCACCCGCTACGGCCTGCCGGACGGCACGGACACCGATGCCTGGCTCATGACCGACGGCACGACGCCGGAGCTCGACCGCGCACGGGGGCTCCGCCGGGCACGAGCGGCCACCATGCTGATGCTCGCGCTGCCCGGGTCGTCGTACGTCTACCAGGGCGAGGAGCTCGGGTTGCACGAGGCCGCGGCGATCCCGCGCGACCTGCTGCAGGACCCGAAGTGGCTCCGCACCGGGCACACCGTGAAGGGCCGCGACGGCTGCCGGGTGCCGATCCCGTGGACGCGTTCCGGGCCGTCGTTCGGCTTCGGGGACGCCGCGCCGCACCTGCCGCAGCCGCAGGACTTCGGGGAGTCCTCGGTCGAGGCCGAGGACGGCGACCCCGAGTCCACCCTGTCGCTGTACCGCGAGGCGCTCGCCGCCCGCCGTCGCCTGCAGCAGGGGGAGGCCCTGACGTGGCTGGAGTCCGGCTCCGAGGTCGTCGCGTTCGCACGGAACGACGGGTGGCGGTCGGTGACGAACTTCGGCACGGCCCCGGTGCCCCTGCCCGACGGCACGGTCGTCGCCGCGTCCGGGCCGCTCGACGGGGTCGCGCCGGGACTGCTGCCGGGTGAGACGACGGTGTGGCTGGCCTGAGCGGTCCGGTTGCGCCGTTCTTCCTCCACAGCCCGGAGGCCCGTGGGGGCGTTCCACAGATCATCCCGCCGCCGCCCGGGGGTGACGTCCCGGTCGCGAGCATCGGGGCATGACAGATCCCAGTGCTCCTGCTCCAGCTCCTGCCCCTGATCGGCGGTCGCGCCGGTCGTTCCGGTCGCTCCGCTCGCGGGTCGTCCGCCGTGTCGCCGCGGCCTGCGCCACGGTGACCGCGCTCGGCGTGCTCGCGGCGCCCGCCGTCCTGCCGTCCGGGTCGAGCGCCGCGGCTCTCGACTTCCCGTACGTCAACCAGTTCTCCAGCGCGTCCGGCGGCGCCCTGCACGGTGACGCCGCGGTGTCCGGCGGGCGGCTGCGGCTCACCGACGACGTCCTGAACCAGGCGGGAGCGTGGTCGACCAACGACACGTTCCCGTCCGACACCGGACTCGAGATCGAGTTCACCTACGCGATGTACACCGCGAAGGACGACCCCGGGGCCGACGGCCTGCTGCTGTACCTGGCCGACGGTGCCGCAGCACAGGGCGTCGGGTCCTTCGGTGCCGGCCTCGGGTACGCCTGCCGCAAGGAAGCGACCGAGGGCGGCGGGCGGCAGTGTGACCTGCCCGGCGTGCCCGGGGGCTTCGCAGCCGTCGCGATCGACCACTACGGCAACTTCTCGTCGCGCATCAACGGCTCCGGTCCGGGAGCGCAGCCCGACCACGTGGTGGTCCGCGGCTCGGGCAACGGGACAGAGGGGTACCGGTACGTCGCCGGTGCGACCGCTCCCGGTGGCACGGTGACCTCCGGCTCGACGCCCCGCACGGTCCGCATCACCCTGCTGCCCGACGACGACGGCGGGCTCTCCGTCACGGTCCGGCTGCAGGCCGGCTCGACCATGCGCACCGTCCTCGACTCGGTGCCGCTGCACGGCGACGGCCAGGCTCCGTTGCCCAGCACGCTGCGCCTGGGGTTCGCGGGGGCCACGGGCAGCCACGTCGACAAGCACGAGGTCGACGCGCTCCGGGTCTGGAAGCCGGCCGACCTGTCCGTCGAGCACGACCTGCCCACGACCGTGACGGCCGGTGAGTCGCTCCGCTACACCGTGACGGCGCGCAACCCCGGCCCGAACGCCGCCGACCCGAGCCCACTGCAGGTCGACGTGCCCGACGGCGTCGAGGACGTCACCTGGACCTGCACCGCCGCCGAGGGTTCCGCCTGCGCAACCGGGTCGGGCACCGGGGACGTCGCGACCGACCTGTCCCTGCCCCGAGGGGGTTCGGCCGTCGTCACGGTCGAGGGCCGGGTGGCCGAGGGCACGTCCGGAACACTGGAGAGCGTGGCGACGATCGCCCCGCCGACCTCGTTGTCCGACACGAACGAGGCCGACAACACCTCGCGAGCGAGCACGACGGCGACGGCACCGGTCGTCGCGGCACACGTCGAGACCGACAAGTCGGTGTCGCCGTCGACCGTCCAGCCCGGCGACGAGGTCGAGTACCTCGTCACCGCCCGGAACCGGGGCCCGTCGGTGGCGCAGCAGGTCGGTGCGGTCGACGACCTGCCCGAGGCGATGCGGTTCGTGGGCTCCGACGACGGGTGCACCGCCGAGGGCCAGCGGGTGACCTGCAGCTCCGACGTGTCGCTGGACGTGGGCGAGACCCTGGACTTCCGGATCCGTGCCGCGCTCGATCCCGCGTACCGGGGCGACGGCTCCGACGTCGTGAACGTGGCCACCGCGACGTCGCCGACCGACCCGGACGGTGGTGACCCGTCCACCGGCGTCGCGATCGTCGTCGGCCCGGACGACGAGGCGCCGGAGCCGAGCCCTTCGCCCACCACCGGTCCGGTGCCGACGACCGGCCCCGCCACGGACGACGGGGACGGTGACGCCGGTGGTGACGGCCCCGCGCCGGACGGTCGCGACGACGGGGACAGCGGCGCCGGTGACCCCGCGGCCGGTCGTGGTCCGGGTGCCCCCGTCGGAGCCCTCGCCTACACGGGCGCCGAAGGACTCGGCCTCGCCGCGGCGCTCGCCGCAGTGGCCGCCGCGGTGGGCTCCGTGTGCTGGTGGCTCGCCCGACGTCGTGTCCGGCTGGGCGCCCCGGACGACGACCCGCAGCAGCCCTGACACCACGGGGACGGCACCGCAGGACGGTGTCGTCCCCGTGCAGGGGGGTGTGGACGTCCACAGGGGGTCGAGTCCGCTCCGGTCGGGCGTTCACCACACCGGCGGTAGGATCGGATCCACGATCCGCATGCCCGAAAGAGGTCTCGTGTCCGACACCGTGGACGACGCCACCACCGTGGAAGAAGCGACCCAGCGCGCGCGGTACTGGCCGATCCCGATCCTCCGAGCGGTCCCCGCTGCGATCGTCGCGATGGTGATCACCTTCTCGACCAACCACGCCGCGGGCTACGGCCTGCTGCTCTTCGGCGGCTTCGCCCTGGTCGAGGGCCTCGTGCTCCTGTTCGCCGGGATCTCCCGACTGCCCCTCGACGGTCGTTCGCGTCGCACGACCCTGCTGCAGGCCGTCATCACCCTGCTCGCCGCCGTCGCCGCGATCGCGTGCAACGGCTTCGGGCTGCCGGCCTTCATCACGGTCATCGTCGCGTTCGCGGTGCTGACCGGAGCCCTCGAGCTGTCGCAGGGGCTCCGGGCCCGGCGGCGTTCGCCCTTCGCCCGCGACTGGACCACGATCGGCGGCCTCACGCTGCTGCTCGCGGTCGCCTTCCTCGTCACCCCGCCGGACTACTCCCAGCAGCTCGGTGGCGTGGAGAAGGTCACCGGCACCCTCGACGCCTCGATCGTGCTCGTCGGCCTGCTCGGCGCGTACCTCGCCATCACGGCCGTCTTCCACGTGATCGCCGGCCTCTCGCACAAGTGGGGCACGGCCACGCCGGCCGTCGCCCCGGACGGAGCACCACACGCATGACCACCCCCAGCCGACGTGACCGTCTGCGCCCGGTCGAGCTCCTCGGGATCTCCGCGATCATCGCGGTGTTCACCGGGCTCGTCGTGCTGTTCTCGACGCGGGAACTGCAGCTGGCCGTGATCTTCCTCGGCGTCGCGTTCATCGTGGTGGTCGTCGTGCTCGCGATGCTGCAGCTCGCCTCGTCGAGTGACCAGGACGACAACGACATGCTCGGCGGACACAAGACGCCGGCCGAGGGCGACGGCGACGACTTCCACTGAGTCCCGCCGCTGACGGCTGACGGCTGACGGCTGACCCCCAGTCCTGGGCGGACACGCCCGAGGTCACGAATCCGGAACGGTCCTGTCAGGATCGCCTGTCCTGCCGACACCTCTGAGTGAAGGGGGTGGGATGTGGATGTGACGACCGGCACCGACACGGACGAAGGACTCGTCCGTGCGATGGCACAGGGAGACACCGGCGCGCTCGCCCGGGCGTTCGACCGGTACGCCGCCACCCTCACCCGCTACGCGTGGGCGCTGGTCGACGACCGGTCCGACGTCGAGGAGATCGTGCAGGACGCGTTCCTGACGCTCTGGCAGCGCGCCGCGACCCTCGAGCTGCCGGCGGACACGGTGCTGCCGTGGCTGCTCGTCGTGTGCCGCAACCACGCCTTCAACACCGGGCGCAAGCAGGCCCGGCGCCGCACGGACGAGCTCCCGGAGCACCTCGCCTCGCCCGCCGACCACGACGAGGCCCGCGAGACCCTGCGCTGGGTCCGCGCCGAGATCGCCGCGCTCCCGGACCTCGACCGCCGCATCTGCGAGCTCTGCCTGCTCGAGGGGCACTCGTACGCCGAGGCCGCCGAACTCCTCGGACTCACGGTCGGCGCGGTCACCCAGCGGGTGTCCCGCAACCGTCGACGACTCAAGAAGGTGGTGATGCACGATGAACACTGAGCCTCCGCAGGGAGACGACCTGCAGCGCATGCTCGTCTCGATGAAGCAGAACGTCCTCGAACGTGCCACCCCGCTCCCGAAGCGTCGTCGTGGCCGGTCCGGGATAGTCATCGGTGTCGTCGCGCTGCTCGCCGTCGGCACCGCCACCGGCGCCGTCGCCCTGACCCTGTCGCAGCAGAACGCCGACCCGGTCGCCGCTCCCACCCAGACCCGGCAGCCCGAGCCTGCGCCGTCCTCCACGACGCCGAGCTCCGCCCCGATCACGGGTGCCCCGGTGCCGAAGCCCACCCCGACGTCGACACCGACCCCCGTCGCGGCGACGATCCCCACGGACTGTCGCGCGCTCGTCCCCGCCGAGGACTACGACCGCTTCTTCGGTGACACCCCGCTGACGCAGGCCGACCCACCGTCGGGTACCGATCGAGTGCCGGATGGTCAGGACCCGGAGGGCACCCAGTCGAAGGTCTCCTGCTCGTGGCGTGACCCGCGCGCGGACGTGTCCGGGATCGAGGTCCGGGCCGGGACCGCCACCGAGGCGACCATCCAGCGGGAGATCGAGGAGTTCCCCGCGTACGACGGCGGCGGGACCTGCACGGAGCGTGACGGCGGAACCTTCTGCCAGTCCCGCGGGATCGTCGAGCCGTACGGCGTCGAGAAGGCCTACACGTACTTCGCCCGCGGTGACACCTGGATCACCATCGAACAGACCAACGTCCCGACCGACGGGCTCCTGCCCGCCCTCATCGCGACGTTCTGGGGGGACTGACGGACTGGAGGCACGTGGCGGACCCGACCCGTGCCTCCAGTCCGTCGGTGGGGCCGAACCCACCGCCCCGCGTCACCCCACCCGCGCCGCAACGATGTCGCGCGCCAGCGTCCGGACCGCGCGGCTCGGCTCCGGGGACGTCCGGACCGCCAGACCGATGCGGAGCGGGTCGACCTCGTCCTCCAGGTCGAGCACCGCACCGTCGTACCGCACCCCCGAGTCCGGCACGACCCCGACTCCGAGCCCGGCCGAGGCGAACCGGATCACGGCGGGCATGTCGTTCATCTCCGCGACGATGCGCCGACGGATCCCGAGCCGCTCGAGTGCCCCGTCGAGGATGATCCGGTTGCCGAACCCGTGCGCCGTGTCGATGAACGGTTCGTCGGCGAGTTCGGCGAGCGACACCGACGACCGGCCGGCGAGCGGGTGGTCCGCCGCGGTGAACACCCGGAACGGCATCTCCCGCAACGGCTCCACGACGACGCCGGCGGGCACGGTGGGCAGGCCCGTGTAGGCGATGTCGAGCCGCCCGGCGACCAGGTCCTGCACGAGGCCGGTCGTCCCCGACGGCGAGGTCATCAGCTCCACGGCGACGAGCGGGTGCTGCCGCCGGAACCGCTGCAGCACGCCCGTGAGGTCGACGATGTCCATGCTCGTGAAGATGCCGAGCCGCACCCGACCCCGCAGGTCGGCGTCGTCGGCGGTGGCCAGGTCACGCATCCGGTCGAGGGACTCGAGCACCGCGCGGGCATGGGGGAGCAGGTCCTCGCCGGCGGGGGTCAGCACGAGCTGTCGGCCGGTGCGGTCGAAGAGCCGCACGCCGAAGCTGCGCTCGAGCGAGGCGATGCCCGCGGACACCGTGGACTGCGCGGCCCAGAGCCGTTCCGCCGCCCGGGTGACGCTGCCCTCGGCGGCGACGGTGACGAACTGTTCGAGCAGTCGGGTCTCCATCGTCCGAGTATCGAACAGATCGATCGTGCACATCAAGCGCATCCGTTGGACTCGATGCACCGCGAGCGCGATCATCGGAGCATGTCAACCGTCACCGACACCCCGACGGGCACCGTCCCCGCCACCACCGCCGCTCCCGCATCCGCGAGCGACCGTGTCGTCGCCCCGCGCGGACGCCGTGTCCACACCCGTCGGCGCCACGGTTTCGGCTTCTGGGTCGTCGCCTTCGCGTTCCTCGCGGTGATGGCCTTCGCGACCGTCCCCGCACCCCTGTACGTCATCTACCAGGCCCGCGACGGCTTCCCGACCTTCACCACGACGGTCATCTTCGCGGCGTACGGGGTCGGGGTCGTCGGGTCGCTGTACCTGGCGGGACACCTCAGCGACGTGCACGGACGCCGTCCGCTCATCCTGGTGTCGATCGCCCTCGAACTCGTCGCCGCCGTGCTGTTCCTGCTCTGGAACGACGTCACCGGCCTCATCGTCGCCCGGCTCGTGACCGGCCTCGGCGTCGGGACGCTGACGGCGACCGCGACGGCACACCTCGGTGAGCTCCGGGTCCGTGCCACCGGGTCGAGCGACTCCGCGAAGGGCGCGAGCGTCGCTGCCGGGGCGGTGAACCTCGGTGGCCTGTCGCTCGGCGCCCTGGTCGGCGGAGCACTCGCCGAGTTCGTCGGGCAGCCGCTCATGGTCCCGTACGTGGTGTTCGTGATCGCGCTGGCCGTCGCGTTCGTGCTCGTGCTGGCCGCACCGGAGACGGTCGACCGTCCCGAGCAGCCCGTGGCCTACCGCCCGCAGCGCATGCAGGCGCCGGAGGGGCAGGGTGCCGCGTTCTGGGCCGCCGGGGCAGCCGCCTTCGCCGCACTCGCCGTGCAGGGGCTCTTCACCTCGGTCGCGCCGAGCTTCCTCGGTACCACCTTCCACGTCACCGACCGCCTGGCCGCCGGCGCCACGACCTTCGGGGTCTTCGCCGCGAGCGCGTTGTCGCAGATCGTCTTCGCCCGACTGTCGCAGCGGGCGCAGATCCGGCTCGGCATGGTGCTGCTGGTCGTCGGGCTGGTCGTCCTGGCCGTCGCCGCGGTGCTGCTGCAGGTCGCCGGGTTCATCGGCGGCGGGGTCGTCGCGGGTGCCGGCGTCGGCCTGCTGTTCCGTGCCGCGATCGGCAGTGCCGCAGCACTCGTCGGACCGGAGCGTCGGGGTGGCGTGCTCGCAGCCACGTTCCTCATCGCCTACGCCGGGCTCACCGTGCCGGTCGTGGCCGTCGGGGCAGCGCTGCTGGTGATCCCGACGCTGCCCGTCCTGATCGGGTACGTGGTGCTCGTCGCCGTCCTGGCCCTCGTCGCCGGCACCCGGCTGGCCGCGCGCGCCTGACGGCGGGCGGGCTTGGCGTCCGCCTCCCGCACCCGGAACCGGGTTCCGTCCTCCGTGATCCGGCCTGGAGGCGCGACCCACCTCCGGCATACTGGGCGCGTGCCCCAGAACCGCAACCGTCCCGTGATCACGGGGATCGCGGCCGTGGTGGCCGCGGGTCTCCTCGCCGGCGGGCTGTTCCTGACGGCACGGCAGGGCGCGGACGACCCGACCATCGACGTCGGCTCGGCCGCGCGGACGCCGAGCGACGCGTCGACCGCCACCGGCGACGGCACCGTCACGATCACCCGCATGGGGCCGGACCTGCCCGGGTCCGCCGCCCTGGCGCGGTGCGACAGCACTACCCAGGCCGCGGTCGCGCAGTACGAGACCCAGGCCCTGGGCCGCGTCACCCTGCAGTGCGGCACCGCGGCCCAGGGGTACGAGCACATCCGGGTGCGCCACACCGCTGACTGGCGCGACGTCGTCACCGGGCACGGCTCGCGCGACTGGGACGACGCCATGCTCACGGCGGTGCAGACCGCGCTCGAGGACCCCCGCCCCGGGTTCCCGCTCGACGTCGGCGACGGCAAGGTCTGCTACGCCGCACCCGTCCGGTTCGACGACGGTTCGCGCCCCGACGACGAGCCGTGGGTGAAGGTGATCGTCTCGGCCACCACCGACCGGGTGATCACGGCGTACCCCACGCGCACCGACGACTGCTGACCCGGCACCCGCGGACACCCGTTCTGCGACAGACCACGCGTCGATCACCTGGTGGATCGTCGCGGAACCGGGGCGCTGACGCCCGCACGCCCGAGCGCGGGACCCTACGCGTGCACCTCGTACTCGTGCCGCCGGTGCGACACCGGCTCCAACTGGAAGGTCGAGTGCTCCACCGGCACGTCGAAGTGCTCCGCCACACACCGCTGCAGCTCGTCGAGGATCGCAGGGGCGTGCGCTGTCGAGAAGCAGTGGTCGTCCACGACCACGTGCGCGGTCAGGTTCGGTACCCCGGTCGCCACGAGCGTCGCGTGCAGGTCGTGCACCGCGATGACGTGGTCGAGCTCGAGGATGTGGCCGCGCACGTCGTCGAGGTCGAGCCCCGGCGGCGTCGACTCGAGCAGCACGTTCGCGGTCTCACGCAGCAGCCGGATCGCTCGCGGCAGGATGAGCAGACCGATCAGGATCGCGGCGACGGAGTCCGCCCGCTCCCACCCGGTCAGCATGAGCACGATCGCCGCGATGATGACGGCGACCGACCCGAGTGTGTCGTTGAGGACCTCGAGCCGGGCGGCCCGCGAGGTGAACCCCTCGCCCGATGCCCGCAGCAGCACCGCGTAGGCCACCAGGTTGCCGACGAGGCCGACGATGCCGAACACGAGCAGCGGCCCGGAGTGGATCTCCTCCGGCACGACGAGCCGCTGGGCCGCCGAGATGATCACGTAGACCCCGACGGCGAGCAGGATGGCGGCCTGTGCGGTGGCCCCGAGGACCTCGGCCCGCTGGAAGCCCCAGGTGCGCTGCGCGGTCGGGGACCGGCGGGCGAGCCGCGTCGCGACGAGCCCGATGCCGAGTCCGCCGGTGTCGACGACCATGTGCCCGGCGTCGACGAGCAGCGCGAGCGAACCGGTGACCACGGCGCCGACGACCTCGGCCAGCAGGATGCCCGCCGAGATGCAGAACGCGATGAGCAGGGCGCGCTCCGAGGCGTGCCCGACGCCGTGCCCGTGGTCGTGTCCCATGTGCGACATCGTAGGGATCCGCACCGACGACATGCCAGGATCGAACCGTGAGCCGGTCGCGCTGCGCCTGGTCCCCACGCGTGTGACGCTCGTGGAACGATTCGATGACGAAGCCGACCTGCAGCGCGTGTCCCTGGTGCTCGCGGCACCGGTGGTCGGCACGCTGTACCGGTACGAGGGGGCGTTCCGGTACGAGATCGCGCCGGACACAGAACGGGGATGAGATGAGCGACCAGAAGGGCCGCGTCGTGATCGCGGGAGCGAGCGGCTTCGTGGGGCAGTACCTGCGGGACGCCTTCACGGAAGAGGGCTACCAGGTCGTCACGATCGGGCGGACCGGCGACGCCGTGTGGGGCAACACCATGCGCATCCGGGAACTCGTCGACGGCGCCGCCATCGTCGTGAACATGGCGGGCAAGAGCGTCAACTGCCGGTACGGCCGACGCAACCGCGCCGAGATCATGCGCTCGCGGGTGGACACCACGCTCGAGCTCGCCGAGGCCATCCGGACGTCCGAGCACCCGACGCCGCTGTGGTTGAACGCCTCGACCGCGACGATCTACCGGCACGCCGACGACCGCCCGCAGGACGAAGCGACGGGGGAGATCGGCGAGGGGTTCTCGGTCTCGGTGGCGCGCGCGTGGGAGGACGCCTTCTTCGGCGCCGACCTGCCCGGCACCCGTCGTGTGGCACTCCGGATGGCGATCGTGTTCGGCGACGGCAGCGCCCTGCTGCCGCTCCTCCGGCTCGCCCAGGCCGGCCTCGGTGGGCCGCAGTACGACGGGCCGTGGGTGCCGACCCGATCCCGGCTCCGCGCCGGCACCTACCACCACCACCGGCCCACCCACGGTCGGCAGCGGTTCAGCTGGGTGCACATCGCCGACGTCCTCGGGTCGATCCGGTTCCTCCGCGACCACCCGGAGATCGAGGGGCCGGTGAACGTGTCGAGCCCGAACCCGTCCGACAACCGAACCGTCATGGCGACCATCCGCGACGCCGTCGGGCGCCGGTTCGGGGTGCCGACGTTCCGGTGGATGCTCGAGCTCGGGTCGTTCGTGATCCGCACCGAGACCGAACTCGTGCTGAAGAGCCGGTGGGTGGTGCCGACCCGGCTGACCGAGGCCGGCTACGAGTTCCGCTACCCGCACCTGCGTGGGGCGCTCGCCGGGATCATCGCGGAGCGTCGCCAGCACCGGGGCTGAGCACCGGAACCGGGACCCCGTCGATCGGGGCCGGGGCCGGTGCCGGGGCCGCGGCTGGCGCCGGGTACGCTCCCGGCCGTGGCCCGCGGGCCGGGCGCGACGACCACAGCACGGCGGCCACGACGACCGCGCCGGCGAGCACCTCGACCAGGTCGGGCACCTCGCCGAAGGCCGCCCACGACGCGAGCACCCCGACCACCGGCACGAGCATCGAGAACGGTGCGACCGTGCTCGACGGGTAGGCCGCCAGCAGCCGTGACCAGATGCCG
The DNA here is from genome assembly GCF_000349565.1 of Curtobacterium flaccumfaciens UCD-AKU. Classification (GTDB taxonomy): domain Bacteria; phylum Actinomycetota; class Actinomycetes; order Actinomycetales; family Microbacteriaceae; genus Curtobacterium; species Curtobacterium poinsettiae. The sequence continues at coordinate 362,904 of NZ_KB714609.1, read as the reverse complement.
TAGCCCACCAGGGTGGCGACGACCACGATGTACAACAGGCCCAGGTCAGCGGGCAGCGCGGCCGCCGTGAACGCCGAACCGAGTGCGGCGCCGATGCGGTCCGGCCCCTCGACCACGAGCGACAGCACAACCATCGGGACCGGTGGCACGACGGACCACCACAGGGTCAGGTGCAGCGGGTTCGCGGCTCCCGCTCGTCGGGTCGCGACGTTGCCGATCGCCCACCCGAGCGCACCGCACAGTGCGAGCACGACCGGCAGCAGCGCGGCGGTCTGCGAGCGGTGCAGGGCGATCGCGGCGAGGGCGGCCACGGCGACGGTGACCCCGACGACCTGCCGTCCGGTCAGCCGCTCGCGCAGGAACACCCCGGCCAGCACCACCGTGAACGGCGCGGAGGCCTGCAGCACCAGCGAGGCGAGCCCCGACGGCATGCCGGACGCCATGCTGAGGTACAGGAACGAGAACTGCAGCACCCCGAGCCCCAGGCCGACGAGCAGCAGCCGCCCGAACGGGATCCGGGGCCGCGGCACGAACAGCAGCGTCGGGACCGCCAGGATCGTGAACCGCAGCGCTGCGAGCAGGAACGGCGGGAAGTGCTCGAGCGCGAGTGCCGTCGCGGGGAAGTTCAGTCCCCAGACCACGGCGACGACGACGGCGAGGAGGCGGTCTCGGGCGGTCATGCTCCTCATCGTCCCGGGCACGACGTTGTAGGTCCATCGAAACCTTCGCGAACCACGATGTAGGGTCCCTGCATGGTCGACTTCGACGTGCAGCTGCTGGCGGTCCTGCGGGAGCTCGCCGAGCGGGGGAGTGTCACCGCCGTCGCCGAGGCCACCCACCGCACACCGAGCGCCGTCTCCCAGCAGCTGCAGACCCTGCAACGGCAGGTCGGGGTCCCGCTGGTCGAACGCGTCGGCCGCGGGGTCCGGCTGACCCCGCACGGCGAGGTGCTCGCCGGCCTCGCGTCCGGGGTCGCCACCGCCATCGCGCGGGTGGACGCCGCCTGGCAGGAGCACCTCGGCGGCACGACCGGACCGGTGTCGCTGGCGATCTTCCCGTCGGCGGCGGAACTGCTGCTGCCCGGCGTGCTCACCCGGATGCAGGCACACCCGGGCATCGCGCTGACCCTGGTCGACGTGGACGTCAGCGAGGGGGAGTTCGCACCGCTCGCCGCCGACCACGACGTGGTCGTCGGGCACCGGTCCGACGGCGTCCGCCCGGCCGACCAGGGATCGGTCGACACCGTGCCGCTGCTCCGCGAACCCCTCGACGTGGCCCTGCCGCCCGGGCACGCCCTGGCCGGCCGCGCACGCGTGGGCATCGACGAGGTCGTCGGGGAACGCTGGATCGGCGTGCCGGAGGGCTACCCGATCGACCGGGTGCTGCACGCGATGGCCGCGGCGACGGACACCCCGCCGAGCGTCGCGTTCCGCACGATCCACCTGCCGGTCATCGAGAACCTGGTGGCGGGCGGCCACGGCATCGCACTCGTCCCGCGGTACACGTCGGGCACGCGGGCCGCCGGGCGCTTCCACCTGGCGGAACTCGCCGACGTCCGTGCCGGACGCCGCATCGAGGCCCTGGTACGCCCCGACCGTGCCGTCCGTCCCGTGGTGCGCACCGTCCTGGAGGCGCTGGTCGCCGTCGCCCTGGACGTCACCACCTGAGACGGTGGCGCCCACTGCCGGGCGCACGCCGCGCCTCCAGGCCGCCTGTCAGCGCACCTGGAACGTCAGCGAACCTGGAACGTCAGCGCACCTGGAACGGCGTGCCGAGCGGCAGGCGCTCCGCCAGCGCGGTGATGTCGGCGTTGTGCATGCGGATGCAGCCGTGCGAGGCGGCGGTGCCGATGCTCGACGTGTCCTCCGTGCCGTGCAGCCCGATCTGGCCGGGGCCGCCGCCGAACGAGTTGAGCACGTCCGAGAACGCCGTCGTGCCGTACGCGTACGGGCCGTAGCCCTCGTTCGTCGGCGCGAGCAGCTCGGTCAGGGCGAACCGACCGGTCGGCGACGGGGTGCCACCGGTGCCGGTGGCGACGGGGTAGCTGTCGACGACCTTGCCGGCCTTGTACAGGTCGAGGGTGTTCGTCGAACGGGTGACGACGATCGCGTACGGGTCCTCGGACAGGGTGACGGCGCTGGTCGGCACCCAGCCCGTGCTGCCGTTCGGGCGCTGTGCGAGCTGCACCTCGGCCCAGCCGTCCTGCTGGTCGACGACCCGGAGGACGAGCGGGGCTCCGGACGCCTGCGGGTTCTCGAGGGTCTGCGTCGCCTTGCCACCCGCGCTCGCGCTGACCGGGACGGACGCGCCCGTTGCGGCAGCGACCGTGGTGCTGGTCGGGGCGTCGATCCCGTCGACCGGTGCTGCCGATCGGGTCGGCTTCGGCGTCGTCGGGGTGGGGGTCGGTGCGGCGGCGGACCGCGTGGGGGTCGGGGCGGGTGCGGCTGACAGGGGGCCGAACGCGACGAACGCGACGGCCCCCGCACAGACGACGGCCACGGCGGCGGCGATCACAGTCGCACGCCGCCGTGGCTCGGTCGGGAGGATCGGCAAGATCAGCCCGTGAAGGTCGCCGTTCCGGGCACCGGGACGGCAACCGGAGCCGTGCCCGGGTCGCCGGCGGCGGCCGGGTCGGCGATGAAGGAGCCGTCGGCCGAAGCGGTCTGGCTCGAGGATCGGCCTTCGAGCGTGGCGGTGTACGCGCCGGCGCTCACGGCACCCTCGGGCAGGACCACCACGACGACGACGTCGCCCTCATCGTCCGCCACCGAAGCATTGGTGCGGATCGAGTAGGTCTCGCCGCCCTGCGTGACGGTCGCCGCGACGGACTCGTTCGGGGCGAAGCCTGCACCCGTCACCTGGAATCCGGTGAGGGTCTGCGAAACGCGCAAGGACGTCGGCGCGTCGGCGGTCGCGGTGGGCTGCGGCGTGAAGTACGTCGTGGTGTCGTCGACGCGGAGCGCGGAGATCGAACCGCTGGCGTCGGCGGCGAGGGCCTGGCCGTTGACCTCGAGCGGCGAGGCGAGGCTCTTCAGCTCGGTGCCGGGCACCTCGGCGGTCGGAGCCGGAGCGCCGTTCACGGTCGGGGCCGGGGTGGGCTGGTCGGTCGGGGCCGGCGTCTCGGTGGGCTCGGTCGGCGGAGTGGTGATCTCGCCGGCGATGTCGAGGCCGACGTACACGACGTAGCCGACGACCTCGGCGTCCGCGTCACGCAGGTCGGCGGCGAGCTCGGCCGACGACTCGACGTCACCGGTGGAGGGGTCGATCCAGTTCTTGGTGCCGTCGACGCTCGCGCCGCCATCCGTGACGGGCTCGTCGGTGGCGAAGACCACGGACTGCGCGGTGGAGTCGCCGCCTGCCTGCACGGCGAGACCGAACGACGTCGCCCCGGTCGTCGTCATGCTGATGCCGGAAGCGAGGGCCGGGACGGCGCTCGGGGCCACGGGCTTGTTCAGGCCACGGATCAGTGCAACGGCTTCGCCCTCGGAGACCGACAGGCCGTCCTCGTCGATCGTGGCGTGGTCGGTGATCGTGCCACCGCCGCCCACGTCGGTGATGTCCGCCCAGTACCACTGGTCGGTCAGCGGGAACGTGCCGGTCGGCGCGGCCGTGAAGTCGTCGGCCGAGTCGGTCCAGGTGACGATGGCCGAAGCGGAGCCGTCCGTCGACAGGGCGGTCGAGACCGTCGGGACGAGGGCGGCGGAGACGCCGAGCACGGTGGCGCCGACGGCGGCCGCGGTGATGCGAGAACGAAGCACGGTGTGGAGATCCATCCGGTCAGTGGACAGGGTGCATCCACTGCGACGCCCCCCGTGCTGAGATGTACTCAGCAGCTCCAACCTATCGAACCGCTCAGGTTTCCGCATCCCCCAGCTCGCGCCGCCGCGCTCAGACGTCGAGGTGGTCGACCAGCTCGTCCGCCAGGCCCGTGTAGGTCGCCGGCGTCAGGTTGGTCAGCCGGGCCTTCGCGCCGTCCGAGATGTCCAGGCGGTTCACGAAGACGATCAGGTCCTGCTGGCTCACCCGCTTGCCCCGCGTGAGCTCCTTGAGCATCGCGTAGGGGTCCTCGATGTTCGACTGTCCGGCGGTGACCTCGGCGCGGATGACCGTCTGGATGGCCTCGGCGAGGACCTCCCAGTTGTGGTCGAGGTCGTCGGCGAGCTTGGCCTCGTTCACGGCGATCTCGCCCAGACCACGGCGCAGGTTGTCGAGCGCGAGCAGCGAGTGCCCGAACGCGACGCCGATGTTCCGCTGCGTCGTGGAGTCGGTCAGGTCGCGCTGCAGGCGGCTCGTCACGAGCGTCTCGGACAGCGTCGAGAAGATCGCCGACGAGATCTCGAGGTTCGCCTCGGCGTTCTCGAACTTGATCGGGTTGATCTTGTGCGGCATGGTCGACGACCCGGTGGCACCCGCGACGGGGATCTGCGTGAAGTACCCCATCGAGATGTAGGTCCACACGTCGGTCGCCAGGTTGTGCAGGATCCGGTTGGCGTGACGCACCCGGTCGTACAGCTCGGCCTGCCAGTCGTGCGACTCGATCTGCGTGGTGAGCGGGTTCCACGTCAGGCCGAGGCCCTCGACGAACTCGCGGGACAGGGCGGGCCAGTCGGCCTCGGGGTCCGCGGCGAGGTGCGCGGAGAAGGTGCCGGTCGCGCCGGAGAACTTGCCGAGGTACTCGCCGCCCTCGATCTGGGCGAGCACGCGCTCGAGCCGGTAGACGACGACCGCGAGCTCCTTGCCGAGCGTCGTGGGGGTCGCCGGCTGGCCGTGCGTGTGCGAGAGCATCGGCACGCTCCGCAGCTCGACGGCGAGCGTCCGGAGCTTCTCGAGCACGGCCCGGAAGCCGGGGAGCCAGACCTGCTCGACGGTGTCCCGCACGGTGAGCGCGTAGGACAGGTTGTTGACGTCCTCGCTCGTGGCGGCGAAGTGGGTGAGCTCGGCGATCGCGTCGAGCCCGAGCTCGGACAGTCGGCGGCGCACGAAGTACTCGACGGCCTTCACGTCGTGACGGGTCGTCGCCTCGAGCTCGGCGAGCTCCGCGATCTGGTCCTGGCCGAAGGTCTCGACGATCCGACGGAGTGCCGCCTTGTCGTCGACGCTGAGCGGCGACGTGGTGAACATGGCGTGGTCGGTCAGGAAGATGAGCCACTCGACCTCGACCACGATGCGCGCGCGGTTGAGGCCGGCCTCGGAGAGGTGCTCGCCCACCGTGTGCACGATCGGGTAGTAGCGCCCGTCGAGCGGGCTGATCGGCTGCGGGGGAAGGGGGGTCATGGGGCTCCCTGACGGACTGCCGGCTCGAGCTGGTGGAAGAGCGCCCGGCAGGCCCGTTCGACGGTCGAGAGCACTCGGTCGAACTCGTGCCGGTCCGCGTAGTACGGGTCCGGCACGTCGGCTTGCTGGGGCCAGGCGGCGTCGTACCGCAACAGGAGCGTCACCTTGGCGGAGTCGTCCATGGTCGGGGCCCACGAACGCAGGATGCGCTCGTGGGAGCGGTCGAGTGCGACCACCAGGTCGAGGTCCGGGAACCGGTCCGGGTCGAACTGACGGGCGCGATGCCTGCTGCCATCGTATCCGCGCGCCGCCAGCGCTGCGATCGTGCGCTCGTCGGCGGGTTCACCCACGTGCCAGTCACCCGTGCCGGCCGACTCCACCTGGAAACGGTCGGCGAGACCGGCGTCGGCGGCGATCTGCGCGAACACGACACCGGCCATGGGGGAGCGGCAGATGTTGCCGCTGCAGACGAACGAGACGCGGAACGGGGCGTCGACGTCCTGGGTCATGAGCACATCATGACGCAGGGCGGGGTCCTCCGCGAGGTCCGCCGACCTCACGCCCGCTGGCGGTTGAGCACCGGCCGGGCGAAGAGCCCGATCAGCCAGGCGAAGACCGCGAGCACGAAGGCACCGACGATGCCCCAGCCGAAGGAGTCGACCTCGAGCCCGAAGCCGAACGCCTCCGAGATGCCGGCGACGATGAGCAACAGGATCGCGTTGACGACGAACGAGATGAGCCCGAGCGTCAGGATGTAGATCGGGAAGGCCACGATCCGGATCAGCGTGCCGATCACGGCGTTCACGAGGCCGAACACGAACGCCACGAGCAGGAAGGTGAGCACGGTCGCGGTGGTCCCGCCGTCACCGAACGGCGTCACGGAGACGCCGCTGACGATCAGCGTGGTGAGCCAGAGCGCGAGGGCGTTGACGACGAGGCGGACGAGGAATCGCATGCGTCCATGATGCCCTCCGCCACCCGCGCACGGGCCGGTAGCCTGAACCCGTGACCGAGCAGCGTGTGCACATCCGGCCCGAGGTGGCCGTCCTCCCCGCCTACAAGCAGGGACGTCAGGCGTCCGACTCCGCCTTCAAGCTGTCGAGCAACGAGAACCCGTTCCCGCCGCTCCCCGGGGTCGTCCAGGCCGTGCAGGCCCAGACGTCGTTCAACCGCTACCCCGACGCCACCGCCCTCGCCCTGCGCGCCGTGCTGGCCAACCGCTTCGGGCTGACCGCCGAGCAGGTGCACGTCGCCCCGGGCAGCGTGGCGATCCTGCACGAGCTCGCCCGCGCCACCTCGGGCCCCGGTGACGAGATCGTCTACGCCTGGCGTTCGTTCGAGGCCTACCCGGGGGTCGTCACGGTCGCCGGTGCCACGAGCGTGCAGGTGCCGAACCGTGCCGACGGCGGGCACGACCTGGACGCGATGGCCGCTGCCGTCACCGAGCGCACCCGCATGGTGCTCGTCTGCTCACCGAACAACCCGACGGGGCCGATCGTGACCGCCGCGGAGTTCGACGCGTTCATGGCAGCGGTGCCGCAGTCGGTGCTGATCGTGCTCGACGAGGCATACGCCGAGTTCGTGACCGACGAGGCAGCGGTCCACGGCCACCCGCTGCTCGCCGCGCACCCCAACCTCGTGGTCCTCCGCACCTTCTCGAAGGCGTACGGGCTGGCCGGCCTCCGGGTGGGCTACGCGCTCGGTCCGGACTACGTCCTCGACGCCGTCCGTGCCTGCGCCATCCCACTGTCCGTGACCGCCCAGGGCCAGGCTGCAGCGCTCGCCAGCCTGGAACGCGAGGCCGAACTGCTCGAACGCGTGACCGAGATCGCGGCGCTGCGCGACCGGATCGTCGCCGAGCTCCGGGCCCAGGGTTGGGACGTCCCCGACGCCCAGGGCAACTTCCTCTGGCTGCCGACGGGGGACCGCACGGCAACCGCCGCGGCCGCGTTCGAGGACGCCGGGATCATCGTCCGGGCCTTCCCGCCGGAGGGCATCCGCATCTCGATCGGCGAGCACGAAGCTGTGGGAACGCTCCTCGAAACAGCCCGCTCACTTGTGGGGGACCTCCAGGTGGCCGACTAGTGCCTGGCGCTACGCTGGCCCGCATGTCATTCCGCGCCGCGGCTCCCGCGACGACCACCGTCCGGCTCCTCGACCCCCAGGGTCGGTTCGTGGAGACCGACGAGAACGCCGAGTTCGCCGCCGCCGCGCGAGCGATCCCGGACGAGACCCTGCTGGCGATGCACCGCCGCATGGTGCTCACCCGTCGGTTCGACCACGCCGGCCACAACCTGCAGCGCACCGGCCAGCTCGGCCTGTGGGTGCCCAGCCACGGGCAGGAAGCTGCGCAGACCGGCTCCGCCTTCGCCCTGCGCGCCCAGGACCACGTGTTCCCGTCGTACCGCGAGCACGCCGTCACGATGCACCGCGGCGTCGAGCCGATGGAGATCATCGCGATGTACCGCGGGCAGACCCACGGCGGGTGGGACCCGGACCAGCGCGGCAACACGCACATCTCCACCCTGGTGATCGGCTCGCAGACCCTGCACGCCACCGGGTACGCGCTCGGCCAGAAGCTCGACGGCGACGTCGGCACGGGCGACCCGGACCGCGACGCCTGCTCGATCGTCTACTTCGGCGACGGCGCCACCAGCCAGGGCGACGTGAACGAGGCCTTCGTGTTCTCCGCGTCGACCAAGGCGCCGGTCGTCTTCTTCCTGCAGAACAACCACTGGGCCATCTCGGTGCCGGTGTCGGTGCAGTCCCCGACGCCGCTCGTCGACCGCCCGCGCGGCTTCGGGATCCCGAGCGTCCTGATCGACGGCAACGACATCCTCGCGTCCTACACGGCCTCGGTCGTCGCGACCGAGCACGCCCGCAGCGGCCAGGGCCCGGCCTTCATCGAGGCCGACACCTACCGCATCGGTGCGCACACCAGCTCCGACGACCCGAGCCGGTACCGCGCCGACGGCGAGCTCGAGGAGTGGGTCCTGCGCGACCCGATCGTCCGGTCCGAGGCGTACCTGCGCTCGAAGGGTGCGACGGACGAGCAGTTCGCCGCGTTCGACGAAGAGGGCGAGGACATCGCCGCCGACGTCCGACGCCGCACCGTCGCCCTGACCGCACCGTCCGTCGACGTCATGTTCGACAACGTGTACCGCGAACCGCACCCGCGGATCGCCGAGCAGAAGGCCTGGCTCGCCCAGTACGAGGCCGGCTTCGAAGGGGGCGCCCACGCATGAGCACCACCGAGCAGCTCTTCGACTACACCCTGCGCTCCCACCCGGGCGCCGGCGAGGTCCCGAGCGACCCCACCCCGACCCTGCCGATGGCCAAGGCCCTCAACGCCGGGCTCGCCGCGGCCATGGAAGCGGACGACAAGGTCCTGCTGATGGGCGAGGACATCGGCCAGCTGGGCGGCGTCTTCCGCATCACCGAGGGCCTGCAGGACCGCTTCGGTGCCGAGCGCGTGCGGGACACCCCGCTCGCCGAGGCCGGCATCATCGGCACCGCGATCGGCCTCGCCCTGCGCGGCTACCGCCCGGTCGTCGAGATCCAGTTCGACGGCTTCGTGTGGCCCGGTTTCGACCAGATCACCTCGCAGCTCGCGAAGATGGCGAACCGCCTGCCGGCGCACATGTCGCTGCCCGTCGTCATCCGCATCCCGTACGGCGGCCACATCGGCGCCGTGGAGCACCACCAGGAGTCCCCCGAGGCGTACTTCGCGCACACCCCGGGCCTGCGGGTCGTGAGCCCGAGCACCCCGAACGACGCCTACTGGATGATCCAGGAGGCCATCGCGTCGAAGGACCCGGTGGTCTTCCTCGAGCCGAAGTCCCGCTACTGGCCCAAGGGCCAGGTGGACCTCGTCGACGGCCACGTCCCGATGCACACCACCCGCGTCGCCCGCACCGGCACCGAGGTCACCCTCGTCGGGCACGGCGCGATGGTCGCCACCCTGATGCAGGCAGCGGACATCGCCGAGGCCGAGGGCACCAGCTGCGAGGTCATCGACCTCCGCTCGATCTCGCCGATCGACTGGGAGCCGCTGGTCGCCTCGGTCCGCAAGACCGGTCGCCTGGTCATCGCGCAAGAGGCCTCCGGCTTCGTCAGCGTCGGCAGCGAGATCGCCGCGACCGTCGCCGAGCGGGCGTTCTACACGATGCAGGCACCGCCGCTCCGGGTCTCCGGGTTCGACGTGCCGTTCCCGGTCTCGAAGCTCGAGCACCTGCACCTGCCGGATGCGGACCGCATCCTCGAGGCCGTCGACCGCGCCCTCGCCTACTGACCCGTCCGACCGAGGACCCGTCCGACCGAGCTCGACCAGATCCACGAAGGAGCCGTAGTGGCCGCCGCCGAATTCCCCCTGCCCGACGTGGGTGAAGGTCTCACCGAGGCCGAGATCGTGCAGTGGCGCGTCGCGATCGGCGACGAGATCGCCGTCGACCAGGTGCTCGTCGAGATCGAGACCGCGAAGTCGCTGGTCGAGCTGCCGTCGCCGTTCGCCGGCACCGTCACCGGCCTGCTGGTGTCCGAGGGTGACACGGTCGAGGTCGGCAAGCCGATCATCCGCGTCGACTCGGACGCGTCGGTCGCGTCCGGAGCGGCGCTCACGCCCCCTGCCGAGCAGCCCGTCGAGCAGCCTGGAGGCGCGACGCCCGTCGCCCAGACCGCCCCGGTCTCGCCGGTGGTCGCGTCCACCCCTCCGGCCGCCGCCGCCCCGTCGGCCCCGGTCGCGCAGACCCCTCCCGCTCCCGCGGCAGCCGCGGCCCCGGCACCGGTCGCGCCTGCTCCGGCTGCTGCCCCCGCGGCAGCTGCGGCACCCGCGACGCCGGCCCAGCCGGTCGCGGTCGACGCCTCCGTCCACGGGACGGACGAGTCCTCCGGCGCCGTCCTCGTCGGCTACGGCTCGGCGACCTCGTCGCCGTCCCGTCGCAAGCCGGGCGCCCGCCGGGCCGCAGCGCTCGCGGCTGAGGCGAGCCGTGCCTCCAGTGCGGACACCGCGGCGGCGGCCGAAGCCTCCGTCGACCCGGGCGAGGAGCGCACGGCCGAGGCCATCAGCGCTCTCGGGACGGGCTCCGCGCACAAGCAGAGCACGGCGACCAACGTGCTGGCGAAGCCGCCGATCCGGAAGCTCGCGAAGGACCTCGGCGTCGAACTGACCGAGATCGTCGCGACCGGTCTCGCCGGCGAGGTCACCCGCGACGACGTCATCCGGCACGCGAAGCAGGCCAGCGTCTTCCGCAACATCGAGACGCCCGAGTGGGGCGAGGTCCGCAGCGAGACGATCCCGGTCAAGGGCGTCCGCAAGGCCATCGCCACCGCGATGACGACGTCCGCGTTCACGGCACCGCACGTGTCGCTCTTCGTCGACGTCGACGCGACCCACACGATGGAGTTCGTCAAGCGGCTCAAGGCCTCGCCGACGTTCGCCGGCGTGAAGGTCTCACCGCTGCTCATCGTCGCGAAGGCCGTCATCTGGGCCGTCCGCCGCAACCGTTCGGTGAACTCGACCTGGACCGACCGCGAGATCATCGTCCACCACTTCGTGAACCTCGGCATCGCCGCGGCGACCCCCCGCGGGCTCATCGTGCCGAACATCAAGGACGCACAGGACATGTCGCTGCTCGAGCTGGCGCAGGCGCTCGAGGAACTCACCCTGACCGCCCGCGACGGCAAGACGACGCCGAAGCAGATGGCGAACGGCACCGTGTCGATCACGAACATCGGCGTGTTCGGCATGGACACCGGCACCCCGATCCTCAACCCGGGCGAGGTCGCGATCGTCGCCATGGGCACGATCAAGCCGAAGCCGTGGGTCGTCGACGGCGAGGTCCGCTCGCGCATGGTGACGACCATCGGTGCCTCGTTCGACCACCGGGTCGTCGACGGTGACGTGGCCTCCCGCTTCGTGCACGACGTCGCTTCGGTGCTCGAGGAGCCCGCGCTCCTGCTCGACTGAGCGTCGGTCAGCGGCTCTCTCGTCGGTCGTTCCGCTTCGTGAGCAGAAATGGTCGGGTTGCTTCGAGCCACTCGACCATTTCTGTTCCCCATCTGCGGGCTTCCGCAAACGTCGCGTGGTGTTCACACGGATGTCGGGGGTCGGCGGCATGATCAGTGCATGGTCCACCAGCTCCTGACCCCCTCGCAGGAGATCCGAACGGATCGCCTCCTGCTCGCCCCGCTGACGCCGGCCGACATCGACGACGTGCACGCGCTCTTCTCGGACGCCCGCACGTGGCAGCACCTGCCCACCGGACGGCACGTGGCGCGGAGCTCGAGTGTGGACATGGTCCAGCGCAAGATCGGCGGTCGTGCGCGGCACGGCCTCGGGTCGTGGGCTGTCCGCAGCGCCTCGGACCACGCCTTCGTCGGCGTCGGGGGGATCGACATGACCGCCGGCGGGGTCTGGAACCTCGGCTACCGCCTGGCGCCGGCCGCCTGGGGGCAGGGTTTCGCGTCCGAGATCGCGCTCGCTGCCGTCCGTGCCGCCGGCGACACCGCTCCCGACGCCCCGGTGACCGGCCGGGTGCTCACGAACAACCCTGCTTCCGCCGCTGTACTGCGTCGAGCTGGGCTGTCGCTGGTGTGGCAGGGGGCTCCCGCCGCGCAGAACCGTGCGGCCGCCGGCGTCGAGGGGCAGGTCTGGACCGATCGGCTGCTCTCCGACGAGCAGTTCGCCTGGCTCGTCGCCAACGCCTGACCCGTCAGCGAGCGGGTCCACTGAGCGTGATGCTCCGTGCGGCGCGCGCTTCGACCGATGACGAGTGTGTCGCGATCAGGACGGCCGCTCCGTCGGCCGCCAGTTCGTCCAGCAGGTCGAGCACCATCGCGGCGTTGCCGTCGTCGAGGGCACTCGTCGGCTCGTCCGCGAGGATGACCGACGGACGCTTCACCAGGAGCCGTGCCATCGCGACGCGCTGCTGCTCGCCGCCGCTGAGCTCGTGGACCCGGTCGGTTCCGCGTCCGGCCAGACCGACACGTTCCAGGGCCTCACCCGTCCGGAGGCCTCGGTGTCTCCGCCGTCCGTCCGGCAGGCGAACCACGTCGACGTTCGACTGGACCGTCATGTCGGGTACCAACCCGAAGTCCTGGAACAGGTACCCGAGGTGGCGCCGCCGGATCAGTCGTGCTCGCCGCTCGTTCGAGCCTGCCGACTCACCGTTGATCCGGATCGTGCCGCCGTCGAGCGCATCGATGTGCCCGACACAGTCGAGCAGCGTCGACTTCCCGCAGCCGCTCGGCCCGACCAAGCCGACGATCTCACCCCGTGCCACATCGAACGTCAGGTCGTGCCACAGTGCATGGCCTCCGCGACGCTTCGACGCGTTCCGTACCTCGATCATCGTGATCCGTTCCCTCGGTTGCGTGCAGTCCTCCGTGCCGTGACGGCCATGACGACGAGGCTGGTGGCGCTCACCGCCGCGAGTGTCACGAGGGCGAGCGCCGCGGCGACTCCGGCCGACTGCACGACCGGGTCGAGTGCCGATCTGAGCCCGCTTCCGTCCGGCCGTTGCGACCACCAGGTGTTGACGACGGCGATGACGGCGATCGATACCAGGCCGGCTTCGATCGTCAACAGGCCAGCATCGGTGCGGACGGGCGAGACGCCACTGGTGAACTTCGCGAACATCGCGCGGCCGTGACGGCGTCGGTGCGCGATCGTGGCGACCATACCGAGCATGACGCTGACGGCGAGGGTGCTGACCAGGGTGCCCGTCCCGATCGCCACGGTCATCGCTGCATGCCGTGCCTGTTCCGCCGCAGACTGACCCACCGCGACGACCGCGCTGAACTCGGTGCGGAGGCCCGATGCGCCGATCGACCGCTCGGCGGCAGCACGGGATGTGAAGACGACGTCTCCGGTCGACAACCACGATCCGAGTTCATCGGCCGAGAAGACGTCGCCCGGTGTGGGGACGACCACGATCACGGCGTCTTCGAGCCACGCGCGCGACGACGCGTCGTCCGGGTACGAGTAGACCTGCTGACGTGCCAGCGTGCCACCGGTGACGTGCTCGAGGAGGGCCGCGGGTGCGTCCCGCAACTGCCATTCGGTCAAGCCCTCGACGAGCCGCTCGCGGGAGAGGCCACTGTCGGCGGGCATCCACACGGCGATCTCCGCGCCGTCGGTGGTGATGCGGGCCCCGTCCTCGGAACGGACGTCCTGCAGGTCGAGGTAGCCCTGGTCGACGACGAGCGCAGGGACCGTGGACTTCCCGCTGCCACTCGACACCTCGACCGCAGCGGCGAGGAACGCATCATGCCGTTCGAGTGCCCCGCCGGCGAAGTCACCGATGCTGTCCCAGTAGGCCTGCTCCTCGACCGGGCGCGGATCCGGGGTGACCCAGAGCTGGACGGTTTCGCCGGCCGCCCGCAGATCCCGTTCAGCCGTCCCCTGTCGTGCGGTGGTCACCGCGCCGGTCAGTTCGAAGACGGCCGCGACGAGCACCAGCAGCGCGGGCACCCGCGCGATCTGTGCGACGAGCAGGAGCGCGCCCGCTGGTCGAGCGCCTCGCAGTGCGCCGACCAACGGCTGTCGGCACGCGACCACCGTGCCCATCGTGTGCGCGACGACGACCGGTACGAGCAGCCCCACGCAGAACGCGGAGATCGCGACGGCGAGGGTCGCCGCCGAAGCGAGCCCGTTGTAGAACCAGAGCCCGATGGCGGCGACGGGTACCCCGATGGCGGTGACGAGCACGGCGGTCCGGAGCTCAGCCAGTTCCTGGATGACGATGGCGGCTGTGGTGTCTCCGTGCAGTCGGCGGACTGCGCTGCGGCGAGGGGCCCCGACGGTCGTCATCAGACAGAGCGCCACGCATCCCGAGACGAGTGCTCCGACCAGGGCCAGGGTCTGATCCAGGCCGTCGGTGACGCCGATGCGTTGCAGGAGCGGCACGCGCTCCACGCTGACCTCGTACCCGGCGTCGGCCAGTGCGCGCACGGTGGCTCGCCGAGCGTCGTCGTCCCCGAATACCGAGTACGAGCCGGTCGGGTCGAACTGGTCGAGTTCCGACATCGGACGGACGGTGGTGACCATCGACCTCGTGAAGTCCTCGTACCCGTCGAGGAGCCAGCCGGCACCGCGGCTCGAAGGCGCGTCGGTGACGAGCGCCACGCGGCGCGTCGTCGGAGCCGCGCGGTCCGCCACCATCCGCGCGATCGTCGCGTGCTCGGCCTCGGCGACCTGCTCGAGTGCGGTCGCGACCCGCTGGTTCGATCCGGTCTCGGCACCGGCGGCAGCGGTCACCACGGACGAGGCGCCCACGATGCCGGCTTCGCTGACCTGCACCAGGCCGACGAAGCCCAGGACGGAAGCCAGGAGGGGTGGGACGAGGTAGGCGAGCGTCACCGAGCGGATGTTCATGGTCCCCCTTGCGGCGAGCGTGAGCCGGAGTGGACGGTCGCTCGGGACCGCCCGCTCCCGGTCTCAGCAGTTGTGGTAGTACGCCTTGTTGCCGCTGCGTGCCTTCGGTGTCATCGCCATCGCGTACCGGCCGCCTGGCACGTTCGTGACGCGCTTCGACTTCTTGCCGACCGCAGTCGCGCCGTGGCACCGCTTCTCGCGGAAGTAGTTCGACCAGGTGTCGTCCTTGCCGACGCCCCACTGCCAGAAGCTCCCGCCCCCGCCGTCGTTGTTGGTACCGATGCCGCTGGTCTCACCGCTTGCACTCCCGCCGGATGCAGCGACGGCCACTCCGCCGGCTTCCGACCCTGATCCCATGACCTCGAACTGCGCAGCTGAGGCCGCCGTCGCAGTGCCCGTGAACAGGCCGACGGTGAGACCGAGGCCGACGAGCATCTTCGTTCTGGACTTGCGCACGACTGTTTCCTCCCATGTGCCCCCCGATGAGGCTCGACCGATCGTGGCAGCCATGCACAACTGATGTCAAGAATCTGAAATGCATGTGTCACCGAGACCGGGTTGGCTGACGTTGGTCTTCCCGGCCTGACTCGCTACTGTGATGGGGACTGGTCATGTCCGCGCATGACCACCGCCCAGGACCAGCAACGGAGCACGAGGGACGCATGACGAGCCGCATCACCGAGGGTGCCGAACCGAAGCACCAGCAGCTGCGGCGCATCCTGCTCGACCTCGTCACCACGCGGCTGGCTCCCGGTGCTGCGATCCCGTCCGAACGGCAGCTCATCGCCGAGTACGGCGTCTCACGGATCACCGTGCGTGAGGCCCTCGGGCAGCTGGTCAACGAGGGCTACCTGGAGCGCGTCCGTGGCAAGGGCACCTTCGTGGCGCACCGGCCCGTGCAGTCGACGCTGCACCTCGCCTCGTTCACCGAGGAGATGCGGGCGATGGGGCACGAGCCGACCACCGTCGTGCTCGTGCGCGAGGAGCGGGTGCCGCCGGCCGACACTGCGGCGGCCCTGCGGATCGACCCCGACGTGCCGGCCTTCCACGTGAAGCGCCTGCGGATGGCCGACGGTGCGCCGGTCTCGATCGACGACGCCTGGCTCGTGGCCGATGCGTTCCCGGGCCTGCTCGACCACGACCTGTCGGGGTCGGTGTACTCGATCATCGCCACGGAGTACGGCACCCCGATCGACCGCGCGCAGCAGACCGTCGCGGCGAACCCGGCGGCCGACGACGTCGCGACGCTGCTCGGCACGAAGACCGGAGCGCCGGTGCTCGAGTTCGACCGGGTGTCGTACGCGGGGGAGCGGCCCGTGGAGCACACCCGCAGTTGGTACCGCTCGGACCGCTACCGCGTGCAGATGGAGGTCACCGCGACCCCCGCGGTCGCGTAGTCCGCTCAGCAACGCGAAAGCGACTGGGTGCTGCGGGTGTTCCGCAGTACCCAGTCGCTCTGGCGAGGAAGAACGCCTAGACCTCGTACAGGGTGTCGCCGTCGAGCACCGTGGTGCCGACGGTTCCCTGGTCGATGCTGTCCGGCGTCGAACCGAGCACGACGACCGGGCAGATCGGCGAGTACCCGGCAGCCGAGATCACCGAGGGGGTGAACCGGACGACGGGGTCGCCGGCGGTGACGGTGTCGCCCTCGGTCGCGAGGAGCTCGAAGCCCTCGCCGGCGAGCTTCACGGTGTCGATGCCGACGTGCACCAGGACGTCGGCGCCCGCGGCGCCCTGCAGGGCGAACGCGTGCGGGTGCAGCTTCACGATGGTGCCGTCGACGGGGGCCACCGCGGTGACCGCACCCTCGACACCCGTCGGGTCGACCGCGACGCCGGCGCCGACGAGCTGTCCGGCGAACACGGGGTCGGGCACGTCGGCGAGCGCGACGACCGGTCCGCCGAAGGGGGTGCGGACGACGGTCACAGTTCGTCCTGGATGTCCTGCGCGAGGTTGTCGGCGACCGTGCCGACGATGACCTGCCAGCCGGTGCCGCCACCGACGACGGCCTGGGCCCCGGCGGCCTGCAGGGCGGCCTTGTCGACCAGGTCCCCGTCCTCGACCTCGACGCGGAGGCGCGTGATGCAGCCCTCGACCTCTTCGATGTTCTCGGCGCCGCCGAGTGCGGCGATGATGTCGGCTGCCTTGATGTCGGCCATCGTTTCCTCCTCGTTAAGGGTTTGCGTCGCAGGTTGACACCGGACCGCTCTCGGATCAGACTACGGAACTGGTCATGACCGGACAGGACCGGACCTGGCGACACCGCCGAGGTTACCTGCGCTGGCTGCACGACTCAACTCACCCCGACAGCTCCACCCAATGACGAGAGGACCTCCGATGAGCGCCACCACTGCCGCGGATGTGCCGGAGAAGAAGAAGCCGAAGAAGCAGTCACGGCTGTTCGCACAAGCCCAGCGCCTCGGACGGAGCCTGCTCCTGCCGATCGCGGTCATGCCCGCCGCGGGCATCCTGCTCCGCATCGGCCAGCCAGACCTCCTCGGGGCGATCCCCGGCTTCGGCAAGTGGGCCGGAGTCATCTCGGCTGCTGGCAACGGTGTCTTCAACTGGCTGCCGTTGCTCTTCGCGGTGGGCATCGCGATCGGCTGGGCGAAGAAGTCGGACGGCACCACCGCCCTCGCCGCGGTCGTCGGCTACATGGTCATGTTCGAGGTCTGGAAGGTGATGTCGCCGATCGTCCTCGACGGCGTGAAGGACGCCAACGGCGACCAGGCGATGATCAACTTCGGGGTGCTCGGCGGCATCGTGATGGGGCTCGTCTCCGCGGTCATGTGGGAGAAGTTCCACCGTACGAAGATGCCCGACTTCCTGGGGTTCTTCTCGGGCCGCCGCCTCGTCCCCATCCTCACCGCGGTCGCGGGTCTCGTCATCGCCGTCGCGATGTCGTTCGTCTACCGCTACTTCGACATCGCGCTGACCGCGGCGGGGACGGCCGTGGCCGACAACGCCGTCATCGGCGGCGGCATCTTCGGCTTCGTGAACCGCATGCTCATCCCGATCGGGCTGCACCAGCTGCTCAACTTCTTCCCGTGGTTCCAGCTCGGCAGCTTCACGGGCGCGGACGGCGTGATCTACCACGGCGACATCGCTCGGTTCCTCAACGGCGACCCGACCGCCGGCATCTTCCAGACCGGCTTCTTCCCGATCATGATGTTCGCGCTGCCTGCCGGTGCCCTGGCGATCTGGCGCAACGCCAAGCCGCAGAACCGCAAGCTCGTCGGCGGCATCATGATCTCCGCCGCACTGACCTCGTTCGTCACGGGCATCACCGAGCCGCTCGAGTACTCGTTCATGTTCGTCGCGTTCCCGCTCTACGTGATCCACGCGGTGCTCACGGGCACCTCCCTCGCCCTGGTGAACGCCCTGGGGATCCACGACGGCTTCTCGTTCTCTGCCGGTGCGATCGACTACGTGCTGAACTTCGGCAAGGCGGACGGTGCGATCTGGCTCATCCCGATCGGCCTCGGCTACGCGGTCGTCTACTACTTCCTGTTCAGTTTCGTGATCAAGAAGTGGAACCTCCGCACGCCCGGGCGTGAAGAGGACACGATCGCCGAGAACACGATCGACGCGGCCACCAAGCCGTAGACGCGAGCGTCTCCGAAACGGGAGGCCCGGTGCCAGCT
>NZ_KB714609.1:327199-344608 GCF_000349565.1 Curtobacterium flaccumfaciens UCD-AKU | reverse complement strand
CGGGCCTCCCGTCCGTCTCGCGGTCGCGCTGAGAGCCCTCATAGCGGTTTTGACAATCGTTATCAGTAGGCGTTAGCGTCGTGCCATGCACAACCGCCTCCTCGCCCTCCCGCTCGTCGCCGGCGCCGCCGCGCTCGCCCTGACCGGGTGCGCCACCTCATCTGCCTCGGGGGAGGCCACCAGCAGCGACGGCACGATCAACGTCGTCGCCTCCACGAACGTCTACGGCTCGATCGTCAAGAGCATCGGTGGCGACGCCGTCACCGTCACGAGCATCCTGAGTGACCCGTCGCAGGACCCGCACTCCTTCGAGTCGAGTGCCCGCACGCAGCTCTCCGTGTCGAAGGCCGACCTGCTCATCGAGAACGGTGGCGGCTACGACGACTTCATGACGACGCTCGCGAACGCCTCGGACACCAAGGCCGACACGATCAACGTCGTGAAGCTCTCCGGCCTCGACAAGGGCGGGAGTGCCGAGTTCAACGAGCACGTCTTCTACAGCTACCCCACGATGGTGAAGCTGGTCGAGGCGGTCACGAAGGACCTCAGCGCACTCGACGAGAGCGGCAAGGACGCGTTCCAGAAGAACGCCGCCACGCTCACCACCAAGCTCCAGGACCTCGAGTCCCAGACCGACGCCGTCAAGAAGCAGGACGCCGGCGACAAGGTGGCGTACACCGAGCCGGTGCCCGGGTACCTGTTCGACGCGATGGGCCTCGAGAACGAGACCCCGCCCGCCTTCTCCGAGGCCATCGAGGAAGGCGACGACGTCCCGCCGGCGGCCCTCCGCGACACCCTCGCGCTGTTCACCGGCAAGCGCGTGCAGCTCCTCGCCTACAACAACCAGGCGTCGAGCCCCGAGACCGAACAGGTCCAGAAGGCCGCCGAGCAGAACGACATCCCCGTCGTCGGTGTCACGGAGACGCTCCCCAAGGGGCAGGATTACGTCTCGTGGCAGCAGGCGAACATCGACGCGGTGAAGGCAGCGCTCCAGAAGTGACGACCTCGACCGCAGCAGCGGCGACCCACGGCCCGGCGACCACCTCGGTGGACGACCGGGCTGCGGCTCGTCCGGTCCTCGCGCTCCGCGACGCCGGGTTGTCCTACGGCGCCCGGAAGCTCTGGGCAGGCCTCGACCTCGACCTCGCGCCGGGGGAGTTCGTCGCGGTCCTCGGGCCGAACGGCGCCGGCAAGACCTCACTGCTCCGAACCGTCCTCGGGCAGCAGCGGCTGACGAGCGGCACGATGTCGTTCCTCGGGCAGCCCGTGCACCGCGGCCACCGGAAGATCGGCTACATCCCGCAGCAGCGCCTGATGGAAGCCGGGACACCCCTGCGCGCACGGGACATGGTCGCCCAGGGCGTGACCGGACACCGATGGGGCATCCGGCGGGCCTCGAAGGCCGACCGGGCACGCATCGACCGGGTCCTCGACGAGGTCGGCGCCACCGCGTTCGCGGACGCCCCCGTCGCCGAGCTCTCCGGTGGCGAGCAGCAGCGCACGCGTGTCGGGCAGGCCATCGCCGCCGACCCCGCCCTGCTGCTCTGCGACGAACCCCTCATCTCCCTCGACCTGCGGCACCAGCGCGGGATCACCGAGCTCATCGACCGCGAGCGCCGGCAGCGCCAGGCCGCCGTGCTCTTCGTGACCCACGACGTGAACCCGATCCTCGACGTCGTCGACCGCGTGCTCTACATCGCCGGGGGCCGGTTCCGGATCGGTTCGCCCGACGAGGTCCTGCGCGCCGACGTCCTGAGCGACCTGTACGGCACGCCAGTCGACGTCGTCCGCACCATGGGGCGCATCGTCATCGTCGGGGCGAACGAGGCCCACGAGCACCACCCGGGCGAGGTCGACCCGCACGCCGACCAGCCCGACGACGGGCGGATCTGATGGACCTGCTGTCGACCGTCTTCTCGTTCCAGGACTACGGCCAGCTCCTCGTGCTGGTGCAGAACTCGATCTGGGCCGGCGCGGTGCTCGGCATCGTCGGCGGGCTCATCGGCCCGTTCGTCGTCGCCCGGAACATGCCGTTCGCCGTGCACGGCATCTCGGAGCTCTCGTTCGCCGGAGCCAGTGCGTCGCTGCTGCTCGGGGTGAACGTCGTCTCCGGCTCGCTCGTCGGGTCGGTCGTCGCCGCCCTGCTCATCGGTCTGCTGGGCTCCAGGGCCCGGGAACGCAACTCGATCATCGCCGTCCTCATGCCGTTCGGGCTCGGGCTCGGCATCCTCTGCCTGGCGCTCTACAAGGGCCGTGCCGCCAACAAGTTCGGCTTGCTCACCGGGCAGATCGTCTCGGTCGACAACCCGCAGCTGACGGTCCTGATCGTGGTCGCCGCGATCGTCGTCGCGACGCTGCTCGTCATCTGGCGTCCGCTGATGTTCGCCTCGGTGGACCCCGACGTGGCTGCGGCCGCGGGGATCCCGGTCCGCACCCTGGCGATCGTGTTCATGCTCGTGCTCGGGCTGGCCACCGCCGTGTCGGTGCAGATCGTCGGGGCGCTGCTCGTGCTGTCCCTGCTCGTCACCCCGGCCGCCGCGGCGCTGCGCCTCAGCTCGCACCCGGTCGTCGTGCCGGTGCTGTCGACGGTGTTCGCGGTGACGTCGGTCGTCGGTGGCATCCTGCTCGCACTGGGCGGCGGACTGCCGATCAGCCCCTACGTGACGACCATCTCGTTCGCGATCTGGGTGGTCTGCCGGATCATCGGGTCGCGACGCGACAAGCGCGGACGCAACCGTGTCGCCGGCCGGGGCCAGCGTGGCGGGGACGAGCCGGGCCTCCCGGCAGGGACGACGTCGACAGCCGGTCGGAAGGAAGAGGTGCCAGCATGAACGCCGTGCAGAAGACGAAGCGGAACACGTGGCAACGCGAAGCGGTGCGCGGCGCCCTCGACTCCACCGAGGGGTTCGTCAGCGCGCAGGCGCTGCACCAGCACCTGCGGGACGAGGGCTCGACCATCGGCCTGGCCACCGTCTACCGGGCGCTCGCCGACCTGGCGACCGAGGGCGGTGCCGACTCGCTGCAGCAGGACGGCGAATCGCTGTACCGGGCCTGCACGACGGACACGCACCACCACCACCTGATCTGCCGGAACTGCGGTCGGACCGTCGAGATCGAGGCGGACCCGGTGGAGCAGTGGGCGCAGGACGTCGCCGCCGCCAACGGGTTCACCAACGCCAGCCACGTCGTCGACATCTTCGGCGACTGCGCCGTGTGCACGGCCGCCCGCGCGACGGACCCGACCGGCGAGTAACCTGCCCCGCATGCACGTCATCCTGGTCCCGGGGTTCTGGCTCGACGCGAGCGCGTGGGACGACGTCGCCCCGGTGCTCCGCGAAGCCGGGCACTCGGTGCAGGCCGTCACCCGCGACGGTGACACACTCGACGAACAGGTGGCTGCCCTGGTCGCCATCCTCGACGACGTCGCGTCGGCCGACGAACCCGTCGTCCTGGCCGGGCACTCCGGCGCCGGACCCATCGCGTACATGGCTGCCGACCAGCGCCCGTCGCTCGTCGCGCACCTGCTCTACGTCGACACGTTCCCGGGGCCCGAGGGCGGGTGCGTCAACGACGAGCTGCCCGTGGTCGACGGGGCCGTGCCGCTGCCGTCGTGGGACATCTGGGAGCCCGCCACGGTCCGGGGCATGACGCCCGAGGTGCGGCAGGACGTCGAACACCGGGCGATCCCCGAGCCTGCCTCGGTGCCGTCGGACCGGTTCCACTACGCCGACACCGCACGGCACACGATCCCGGCGACGATCATCACCTGCGAGATCCCCGCCGCCGAGCTGCTCGCGATGGTGGCGGACCACCAGGCCTGGGCGGCCGAGCTCGTCGCGACCGAGGAGCTCTCCATCCTCGGGCTCGAGACCGGCCACTGGCCGATGTTCACGGCGCCGCAGCAGCTCGGTGAGCTCATGGTGCAGGCGCTCGCGCCGAAGCCGACGCAGGCCCCGTAGGGCCGCGGGCCCGGGCGCCGGGCGCACTCGAACGCCGTGGGCGCGACCAACGCGGCCACGTGAGCGGCCCTGTCCAGCCGCAACGGGCCTCCAGGCCTGGAGGCTCGGCTTGCGACACGCCCGGTCGTCGCGTAACGTGGACCCCTGGTTCTCCGCGTCCGCGCGGCGGACCCGTTGTTCCAAGCCCTCCGACCGTCGCGAATGCCGCGGTCGCGCGGTGTCCGGCTCTCCTTCGACAGGGGATGCGGACCTGGGCGGTGCACACAACCCCCTCGCACGGCCACTCCGGTGGCACTGCGCGTGTGCACCAGGCAAGTGAACTTGGGTGCGGCCGTCCGGTCGCACGGTACTCAGGAGGAAACCATGGCAGCAGTGTGCCAGGTGACCGGCGCCGTTCCCGGCTTCGGTCACAACATCTCGCACTCGCACCGCCGGACGAAGCGTCGCTTCGACCCGAACGTGCAGAAGAAGACGTACTACGTGCCGTCGCTTCGTCGTAACGTCACGCTCACGCTCAGCGCGAAGGGCATCAAGGTGATCGACGCACGTGGCATCGAGTCCGTCGTCAAGGATCTCCTTGCCCGTGGGGAGAAGATCTGATGGCGAAAAAGGGTCAGGACATCCGTCCGATCATCAAGCTCCGCTCGACGGCGGGCACCGGGTTCACCTACGTGACCAAGAAGAACCGTCGGAACAACCCCGACCGACTCGTGCTGAAGAAGTACGACCCGGTGATCCGCAAGCACGTCGACTTCCGTGAGGAGCGCTAAGCATGGCGAAGAAGAGCAAGATCGCGAAGAACAACCAGCGTGCCGTCATCATCGCGCGCTACGCCGAGCGTCGTCTCGAGCTGAAGAAGGCCCTCGTGGACCCGAACGGCACCGACGAGTCGCGTGAGGCCGCCCGCGTGGGCCTGCAGAAGCTGCCCCGCGACGCATCGCCCATCCGCTACCGCAACCGTGACGCCATCGACGGCCGCCCCCGCGGCCACCTCGGTGAGTTCGGCATCAGCCGTGTCCGTTTCCGTGACATGGCCCACCGCGGCGAGCTCCCCGGCATCACGAAGAGCTCCTGGTAAGCACTCGCAGTACCCGACGCCCCGTCACCTCCAGGTGGCGGGGCGTTCGCTGTGTACGGGGTACACGCGACCGTTCATTCGTCACATCTGCCCCTCCAGCACCCCTTCGGAGCCCCGACAACCCCGGAAATCCGGGCGAGTCGGCGGTTTTCACCCCCTGCGGCTGGTAGGTTCAACTCCGGTTCCGCCGGGCCCTCGGCCCACTGGCACCGTGGCACGGGGCACCCGCTCCGGGCGCCGGACGACATGTGCGTCCGACCGATACTGCAAGAAGTCCGAGGAGGACATCCATGGCTGACAAGTCACTGAACCGCACCGAGCTCGTCGCTGCCGTCGCCGCTGAGTCCGGCCAGAGCCAGGCCACCGTCAACGGCGTCGTCGACGCGCTCTTCAGCGTCGTCTCGTCGTCCGTCGCCGACGGCACGAAGGTCACGATCCCCGGTTGGATCGCCTTCGAGAAGACGCACCGCGCCGCCCGCACCGGCCGCAACCCGCAGACGGGTGACGCCATCGAGATCGCCGCGAGCGACTCGGTCAAGGTCAGCGCCGGCTCGAAGCTCAAGGCTGCGGTCAAGTAAGACTGCTCCGCACATCGAGAGGGACGGCTTCGGCCGTCCCTTTCGTCGTTCCCGGGGCCGTCACGGCCTGGAGGCCCGTTGCGGTTTGCACAGATCGGCCCGCCCCGTTCGGTGGCCGGGTGGGCACCGCCTAGGCTTGACGGGTGAATCGGATCGCGCGCATCGCCGGTCCCGCCGTGCTCCTGCTCGTCGGGTTCGTGGCGCTGCTCACGGCACTCGTCATCGGTGGGGGAGCGAACCCCGCGCTCATCGCCGACCCCGGGCCCGTCGTCCGCTTCGGGCTGCCGATCGCCCGGCTCGTCGTCGACCTGTCCGCGGCCACCACGATCGGCGGGCTCGCGCTGGCGACCATCGGGCTGTCGCGTTCCGGACCCGAGTGGAACCGTGCGATCGACGTCGCGGCCGGGGCGAGTGGCATCTGGACGGTCGCGTCGGCCGTCGCCACGTTCTGCACGTTCCTCAGCGTCGCCGGTTCGCGCATCAGCATCGACGAGCAGTTCGGGCAGTCGATGGGGGTCTTCCTCACCGGCACCGAGCTCGGGTTGGCCTGGCTCGTGACCGTCCTCGTCGCCGCGGCCGTCACGGTGCTCTGCTTCGCAGTCCGTTCGCGGGGCATGGTCGCCCTGACCGCCGCGGTCTCGATGATCGGCCTGATCCCGCTCGCACAGCAGGGGCACGCCGCCGGCACCGCGAGCCACGACGCCGCCGTCACGGCACTGGGGCTGCACCTGGTCGGTGCGGCGCTGTGGGTCGGTGGGCTCGTCATGCTCGTGCTGCTGCGCGGCGTGCTGCCCGGCGACCGGCTGGCCGCGGTCGTGGCCCGGTACTCGAGCATCGCCCTCGGGTGCTTCGTGCTCGTCGCCGTCTCCGGCACCGCGTCGGCGCAGATCCGCGTCGGGGCGCTGTCGAACCTGTTCACCCCGTACGGCACGCTCGTCCTGGTGAAGATCGGCGCGATCGTCGCCATGGGAGTCCTCGGCGCCGTGCAACGTCGTCGGGCCATCCGCGCCCTGACCACCTCGCCCGGTCGGCAGCGGCCCTTCTGGACCCTGATCGTCGTCGAGCTCGCAGTGATGGGCGTCGCCTCGGGCTTCGCGGCGGCACTCGGCCGCACGGCCACCCCCGTCGACCAGATCGCCCTGAGCAAGACCACCGACCCGAGCCCGGCGGAGCTCCTGACCGACGACCTGCTGCCGCACGCACCCGGTGCGTGGGGCTGGCTGACCCAGTGGAACATCGACCTGTTCTGGCTGATGGCCGCCGTGCTGCTCGCCGCGACCTACGTGGCCGGCGTCGGGCGACTGCGGCGGAGCGGCGTGCGGTGGCCGGCACGACGCTCGATCGCCGCAGCCCTGGCGATCGTGTCCCTGGTGGTCGCGACCTCGGGCTCGCTGCACCAGTACGACCGGTTCCTCATCTCGGCCAACGTCGGTGCCCACGTGCTGCTCGGCCTGGTGGTCCCCGCCCTGGTGTGGGCGGCGGCACCCGTCGCGCTCATCCGTGCGGCCGTGCACCCCCGGCACGACGACAGCACAGGGGTGCGCGAGTGGACGGACGTCATCGTCGAGCACCCGTCCGTCCGGTACCTGGCGCAGCCGTTCCCCGCGTTCCTGCTCGCGGCGGCGGTGTGGTGGGCCTTCTTCGCCACCGATGCCGTCCGGTGGTCGGTGAGCGACCCCACCGGTCGCACCGTCAGCGACGCCGTGTTCCTGCTCGTCGGGCTGCTGGCCGTCCCCACGCTCTGCACCCCGGTCCCGGTCGGGCAGCGGCGTCCGACCACGGCTGCCGCGGTCGTCCGGATCGTCGGGGCCGTGGTGATCGCGACGGGCACGGTGTCGCTCGGCATCGCGATGCGCGGCCCGCTCGGGCTGCTGCAGGCCTCGTGGTTCGGCGCGATGGGCCGGACGTGGGGGCCGGGTCCGCTCGTCGACCAGGCCCGGGCCGGCCTCGTGTTGATCGTCGCCGGCACGCTGCTCCTGGTGACCGTCGTCGTGGTGGTGCTCGTGCGGCTCCGGCGAGACGGAGCAGCCCCGAGGGATGCGGCCGCCACCGCTGGCACTGGCACTGGCACTGGCACTGGCGCTGCCGTCGCCGCTGGCGATGCTGTCGCCGCCGACGCTCCTGACGCCGGGGCGACCGTGCCCGACGTCCCCGCTGCCCGCGCCGACCAGGACGACCTGGACTTCGACGACGGGAGCGACGACCTCGAACCCTCGCCCGGAGCGGACGCCCGATGAGCATCGAGCTGAGCGACGAACAGCGCGCGGTCTTCGAGTACATCGAGAACACCCGCGACCACGTGTTCATCACCGGCCGGGCCGGCACGGGCAAGTCCACGCTGCTCAACCACCTGTCGTGGAACACCGAGAAGCAGGTCGTCATCTGTGCCCCGACGGGGGTCGCCGCGCTCAACGTCGGCGGCCAGACGATCCACTCGCTGTTCCGGCTGCCGATCGGGCTCATCGCCGACGCCGAGCTGCGGCAGGGCCCGGACACCCGCAAGCTCCTCAACACGATCGACACCCTGGTCATCGACGAGGTCTCGATGGTCAACGCCGACCTGCTCGACGGCATGGACCGATCGCTCCGCAAGGCCCGTGGTCGGCAGCTCGAGCCGTTCGGCGGTGTGCAGGTCGTGATGTTCGGCGACCCGTACCAGCTGCCCCCGGTGCCCGGCGATGCCGATGAGCGCGCCTACTTCACCGACCACTACCGGTCGATGTGGTTCTTCGACGCCAAGGTGTGGCTCGAGGCCGAGCTCAACATCATCGAGCTCGCCACCGTCCACCGGCAGCGCGACGACGCCTTCGCCGCGATGC
This sequence comes from Curtobacterium flaccumfaciens UCD-AKU, assembly GCF_000349565.1. Lineage (GTDB taxonomy): Bacteria > Actinomycetota > Actinomycetes > Actinomycetales > Microbacteriaceae > Curtobacterium > Curtobacterium poinsettiae. Next base: position 336,174 of record NZ_KB714609.1, on the reverse strand, counting down.
TCACCGCCGTCCGGCACGGTCGGGTCACCGCGGACATCGCCGAGCAGCTCAACACCGCCGGAGCGCGCCCGGCTCCGGACGACGCCATCACCCTGGCGACCCGCAACGACACCGTGGCGCGGATCAACAAGGCGGCCCTCGAGCGGCTGCCCGGCAAGGTGAAGACCGCCAAGGCCGACGTCAACGGTGACTTCGGCGGACGGAACTTCCCCGCTGACGAAGCCCTCGAACTGAAGCCCGGCGCGCACGTGATGTTCCTGCGCAACGACGCCGACCAGCGCTGGGTCAACGGCACCCTCGGCATCGTGACCGCCATCCGCGACACCGTGTGGGTCGACGTCGACGGGGAGTCGTTCGAGGTCCAGCCGTCGGTGTGGGAGAAGTTCAAGTACTCGTACGACGCGGACAAGAAGGAACTCAAGAAGGACACGGTCGGGGAGTTCCAGCAGTTCCCGCTCCGGCTCGCCTGGGCCGTGACCATCCACAAGTCCCAGGGCAGCACGTACGACCGCGCCGTGGTCGACCTCGGCAACCGGGTGTTCAGCGCCGGCCAGACCTACGTGGCGTTGTCGCGGCTGACCTCGCTCGAGGGGCTGTTCCTGACGCGCCCGCTCCGCCCGCAGGACATCATCGTCGACCTGGACGTCCGACGCTTCATGTCCGAGGCACCGCGCATCGTCGCCACCGAGCTCGAAGCCCCGAAGGCGAAGCCCGACGCCGACGCTGACGCCGACGCCGACGCGGACTGACCGGAAGCTGACCAGCGCGTCGGACTGACCCGGTCGGTCTTCTGCATCGGCTTCGCGCCGAGGAACGTCGGTGCGGGCATGCCTGCGTGCTTGTCGCACGCTGCCGGGCGGTCACGACTCCCCGTTGGTCCTGCGTCGAGTGGTCACTCGTCGTCGCCTGGACGCTCCGCATCCGACAAGTTCGTGACCGACCGGCGCACCTGAGCGGGGATTCGTGACCGGCCCGCGCGCCCGCACCGGCCCCCCACACGCGATGCCCGCACCGACCCCGCACCGACCCCGCACACGCGACGACGCCCGCCTGCCGGAGCGGCAGACGGGCGTCGGGAAGTGCAGTCGAGCGGAGGCGTCAGGCGCGCGCGGCACGCAGCGCGCGGAGGTTCTCCTTGTCGGCACCGAGTGCGGTGAGCAGCAGGATCACACCGACGATCGCGTGGAAGACGTTGTCCGTGGTGTTGAGCGCGAAGACGTTGGCCGAGGTGTCCACGAAGACGAAGCCGTACACCGCGAAGACCACGAGCAGGACTCCGACGAGCAGGTTGCCGTTGCGGGAGCCGATGGTGTTGCCGAGGCCGGTGATGAGCAGGACCACGGCGAGCAGCACCCACACCAGGCAGAGCGCCGGGTTCACGCCGAACGCGTTCCACAGCATGCCGCCCTGGCGGTTGAAGAAGCCGGGGTCGCCGTCGGCGGCGAAGAAGAAGCCCAGGACGCCCCAGAGTGCGAGGACGCCGCCGGCCGTGAGTGCGAGCCCCCGGTTCGGCGAGGCGGTGATGCCCGGTTCCTTGATGGCCACTTCGGTTTCCTCCTCGTACACTGCCGACGCGACGTGCGTCGGTCCCGCGTGGTGCGACGGCCCGGCTGGGATCACCGATCCCGTCGTCGTGGCGCGGAGTGCGCGGCCGACAGGGGTGCGGTTCCCAGCCTCCGGCCGGTGCTCCAACGGTATCGTGTCGGACCCCGACCGACCCAATCGCAGCGCCGCTGCCAGTCGTGCGAGGAGCCCGACGACGACCACTCCGAGGAGGACCAGCCCGGTGACCTTGACACCCGAGCGCAGCGCATCCGAATCGCGTGGACCGTTGGTCTCGCGGCGGGTGCGGTGGGCTGCGCTTGCGGCTCTGGGGTTCGTGATCGTGCCTCTCGTCTACGGGGTCGCGGTGCTGACCCCGGTCGGTCAGAAAGCGGAGGACGCCGCGCTCGGCGGGGTCCGGGAGTCCGACCTGTTCAGCTCGGACACTGCCCTCAACGTCATCTCGGTGCCGGTGATCCTGTTGCTCGTCGTCGTGATCGTCGCCGTGGCGTTCGCCAGACGGCGGCTCTCGGTGGGGCTCGGCGCGGGGGTCGTGGTGCTCGCGTCGGCGGCCACCTCGACGCTCGTCAAGCGTATCGCCGTGCGCCCGGAGATCGCCCAGTCGACGACGCCGAACTCGTTCCCGTCGGGGCACGCGACGATCGCGCTGGCGGCGCTGTTCGCGGTCCTCATGGTCACGCCTCGTCGGTTCCGCCCCTTGGTGACCATCGTCGGCGCGGGCTACGCGGTGTTCGTGGCGAACCAGACCGTGGTCTACGGCTGGCACCGGGTCAGCGACATCATCGGTGCCTGCGCGATCGCGGTGTTCTGGCTCGGGATCGTCCGCGCGGTGGGCCCCCGGGTCGACCGCGGGCTCCGGGGTGACCGTGACGGTCGACGAGGCCCGCGGCGGGTGGTGAGCGTCGTGCTCCTCGTGGTGACCGGGGCCACGCTGGCGATCGGTGTCGCGGCGCTCGTGTTCGGGCTGGCCGGTGACGGCGCGTACGACCATGCCGCGATCCTGCTCGCGGGGCGGCTGGCGTCCAGTGCGAGCGTCCTGGCGGTGGTCACCGCGGTCTGGTTCCTGGACGGGATGCACCACGCCGCGCGCACCGACCCGGCCACGTTGCGGTCCGCCGGCTGACCCGGGGAGCCGAGCCGGGCCTCCAGGCCGCGCGACAGCACCGACCGACGGGCGCGAGCCTGGCGGGAATGCTCCGCCGTGCGCTACGTTGTACCGAGCAAGTCGATGCAAACGCATCGATATCGCGAAAGGCGGCGCAACATGCAGTTCGGCATCTTCACGGTCAGTGACGTCACGACCGACCCCACGACCGGCACCACGCCGGACGACACCCAGCGCGTCCGCGACATCCTGACGATCGCCGAGCACGCCGACCAGGCCGGCCTCGACGTCTTCGCGACCGGTGAGCACCACAACCCGCCGTTCGTGGCCTCGTCGCCGACCACGTTGCTCGCCTACCTGGCCGCGAAGACGAAGGACATCACCCTGTCCACGTCGACCACGCTGATCACCACGAACGACCCGGTGCGCATCGCCGAGGAGTACGCGATGCTCCAGGTCGTGTCCGACGGCCGCATGGACCTGATGATGGGGCGCGGCAACACCGGCCCGGTCTACCCGTGGTTCGGGCAGGACATCCGTCAGGGCGTCAACCTGGCGATCGAGAACTACGCGCTCGTCCGCCAGCTGTGGGAGAACGACGTCGTCAACTGGCAGGGCAAGTTCCGCACGCCGCTGCAGGGCTTCACCTCGACCCCGCGTCCGCTCGACGGTGTCCCGCCGTTCGTCTGGCACGGCTCGATCCGCACGCCGGAGATCGCCGAGCAGGCCGCGTACTACGGCGACGGGTTCTTCCACAACAACATCTTCTGGCCGATCCAGCACACCGAGCAGATGGTCGGCCTGTACCGCCAGCGCTTCGAGCACTACGGGCACGGCCGTGCCGACCAGGCGATCGTCGGGCTTGGTGGGCAGTTCTTCGCGCGGAAGAACTCGCAGGACGCGATCGACGAGTTCCGGCCCTACTTCGACAACGCCCCGGTCTACGGCCACGGCCCCTCGATGGAGGACTTCACCGCCCAGACCCCGCTCACCGTCGGTTCGCCGCAGCAGGTCATCGACCGGTACGCCGCGATGAAGGACCACGTCGGGCACTACCAGCGCCAGCTGTTCCTCATCGACCACGCCGGCCTGCCGCTCAAGACGGTGCTCGAGCAGATCGACATCCTGGCGACGGACATCGTGCCGGAGTTGCGCAAGCTCAACGACGAGGGGCGGCCCGAGGGCGTGCCCTCGAACCCGCCGAGCCACACGGAGCGTGCGGCCGCGGCGCTCGCCGCCGGAACGGTTGGCAGCGACCACGTCGCCGCCGAGGATAAGTGGACGGGCGCGTCCGTCTGATCGCCTGACCACCTGACGGACGGGAGGCCGGGTGCCAGCTGGCACCGGGCCTCCCGTCCGTCCCGGCGCGCGTCCAGGGCGCTGCGTCGTGAAAGCGACAGCCCTGCGGATGGCGCTGCCGTCACCTTCGCGAGAGCGACAGTTGCCCGCGGATCATCCGCGGAGATCTGTCGCTTCCGCGAGGGGAGTGGCGCGCTCCGCGGCGGGGCGTGCCGGCACCAGCTTGAGGCCGACGACGCAGCCGACGATCCCGGCGATGAAGAGCAGACGCAGCACGGTGACGGGTTCGGCGCCCGTCGCCATGCCCCAGAGCACCGTGAGGGCGGCGCCGGTCCCGGTCCACACCGCGTAGGCCGTGCTGATCGGGATGTGCTGCAGGACGTAGCCGAACGCGACGAGGCTGATCGCGATCGTGACGCCGAACACGATCGTCGGTCGGAGCTCGGTGAACCCGTCGCTCTCGCCGAGGGCGGTCGCCCAGACGGTCTCGAGTGCTGCGCTGACGAACAGGACGATCCACGCCACGTCAGCTCACCACCTTGAGGCCGATGACGCACGCCACGAGACCGAAGACCAGGGCGAGTCGGGCGAAGGACGCGGCTTCCTGGCGGCGGAGGATCGCGACGACCACGGTCAGGGATGCGCCGATGCCGACCCAGACGGCGTACGCGGTGCCGACCGGGATGGTCTTCATCGCGAACGCCAGCCCCACCATGCTCAGGGCCATCCCGGCGACGAACACGATTGTCGGGACGACCTTCTTGAAGCCGTTCGAGGCGCTGAGGGCGGTGGCCCAGACGGCTTCGAGCACGCCGCTGAGCACGAGGATTGCCCATGCCATGACGATGTCCTTTCCTGCGGGGGTCGTTGTGGTTCCCGTTGTCGTACGACTGTGCGACAACGACCTCGACGGTAGCACGAGTTGGTACGACTGTGCGAGTATGGCGTCGTGGCCAGGAGCATGGACGTCGACGAACGGCGCCGCACCGTGTCCGAGGCGGCGTGCCGGGTCCTCGCCCGCGATGGCCTCGGGGCACTGAGCGTCCGGAACGTCGCCGCCGAGGCCGGGCTGCCGCCGAGCACGGTCCGCTACACGTTCCCGACCCAGGCGAGTGTCCGGTCGCACGCGCTCGAGCTGGTGTTCGACGCGACCGCGGCCCGGGTCGACTCCGTGCCGCGGGACCTGCGCGGGACCGCCTACGCGCACGCGGTCCTGCTCGAGCTGCTGCCCCTCGACGAGGAGCGGCGCATCGAGCTCGACGTCTACCTCGGCCTCGGCACCGCCGCCCTGACCGACGCCGAACTCCGGCCGTTCCACGACCGGGTCGTCGACGAGATGCGCCAGTGGTGCGCGCAGATCCTCCGCGCGGTCGGGGTGCCGGACGCTGCCGTGCCGTACGAGACCCGGCGGTTGCACGCCCTGGTGGACGGGCTCGCGATGCACATCGTGCGGGTCGACCCCGGTGGTGACGCCTCGTGGGCGATCGACACGCTGGACCGACACGTGGCGGGCATCGCCCGGGTCTGACCGCTGCCCGTTGCCCGTTGCCCGGAGCGCGTGCACGGTGCCGGGTCCGCGAACCCGTGCGGCGTTGGTGGCTCCGTGCGGCGCTTCATACCTGCACCGAGCGGGCAACCCTGCACGGGGTGACCGGACTCGCACGGTGCGAGGGGCGCGCAGCCCCGGGCAGGACGCGTCGCCTATCCTGTCCCGGTGACGACGACCACGCGGCCGCCGCAGCGCACCCGGAGCCTCACCGGCCCCGGCCTGGTGCTGCTCGTCGTCGTCGTCCTGCTGGGCATCCGGCTGTTCTCCCCGAGCATCGGGACGACCGGGCTGCCCGACGTCGTGCAGGACTTCCTGACGCTGGCGATCAGCGTCGTCGTCGAGTCCCTGCCCTTCGTGGTGCTCGGCATCGTGCTGTCGATCGTCGTCGAGGTCTGGGTACCGGTCGGTGCGCTCGAGAAGGTCCTGCCGCAGAACGCCTTCGGTCGTCGGGCCGTGATCTCCCTGATCGGGATGCTGTTCCCGGTGTGCGAGTGCGGCAACGTCCCGCTGGCCCGCGGTCTGATGATGCGCGGGTTCACGCCGGCCGAGGCGGTCACGTTCCTGGTCGCTGCCCCGATCCTCAACCCGCTCGTCATCATCAGCACCGCGCAGGCGTTCGGTTGGTCGGGGTGGATCCTGCCGGTGCGCATCGTCGGTGGCTTCGTCGTCGCGAACCTCGTCGGCTGGATCGTCGCCGCGCACCGCCGTCCGGCCGACCTGCTGCTCCCCGCCTTCGAGGCCCGGTGCCGTGCGGCCGTGGGAGCGCCCCGGGGCCTGCACCGCTGGCGGCAGAGCGCCGCGCAGTTCGGCGGCGAGACGGCGACGATGATGCCGGCACTGTTCGTCGGTGCCGGGCTCGCCGCCGCGATCCAGGTCGCCGTGCCCCGCTCGACCCTGGTCGCGATCGGCTCGAACCCGGTGCTGTCCGTCGCGGCGATGATGCTGCTGGCGATGACGGTGTCGCTCTGCTCGAACGTCGACGCCTTCTTCGCGCTGTCCTTCGCCTCGACGTTCTTGCCGGGGTCGATCACGGCGTTCCTGATCATCGGGCCGATCATCGACGTCAAGATGATCGCCCTGCTGCGCACGACGTTCCGGGTCCGCTTCCTGGTGCTGCTGTCCGTCGTGTGCGTCTTGTTCGCCGGAGCCGTCGGGTTGGTGATGAATGTCCTCGTCTGATGCACGCAGCAACGCGCCCGCGTACCTGGGCCTCGGGTCGGTGCTGGCCGTTGCGCTCTGCACGCTGTGGCTGGCGCTGGTCGGGCAACTCGACCTGTACATCAACCCGCGCTACTCGGTGTTCACGGTCGTGCTCGCCGCCGTCGGGGTGCCCGCGTCGATCGCCGGCCTGGTGGTCATCGCCCGCGGGCACGGCCACACGCACGGCGACGACGAGCACGAGCACGAGCCAGATGGCGATCGGGGGCGGCGCGGACTCGGCCGTCGTCGCGCCGTCCGCGTCGTGCTCGGCAGTGCAGCCGCCATCGTCACGGTCGGTGTCACCGTCGCGATGCTCGTCCTGCCCCCGACGACGCTGTCCGCCCGCACCGCACAGCAGCGGAGCATCGACTCGGCGACCCTGTCGAACGCCACCGGTTCCGAGGCAGCGGTGTCCCTGCTCGGGAGCGAGGGCGTCGACACCTCGGAGTACGGCGTCAAGGACTGGGCGGCCCTGATCCGGCAGACCACCGACACCACGGCACTCGTCGGCAAGCAGGTCGAACTGACGGGCTTCGTGGTGCCCGGTGACGACGGGTCGTTCACCCTGACCCGCTTCGTGATCAGCTGCTGCGCCGTGGACGCGCAACCCGTCGGCCTCAGCGTCGTGCCCGGCGACGACGGCGGTAGTGGTGGCGGCAGTGGCACCGTCCCCGACGAGGGGAAGTGGGTCACCGTCCGCGGCGCCCTCGCAGCGAACCCGGACCAGTCCGCCGACGCCCGCATCGTCGTCAAGGCCGCGAAGGTCACCGAGGTCGCGCAGCCCAAGGACCCGTATGAGTACTGAGACGGGCGGGAGCTCCGAGGGGCGCCGCGAGCGCCGCCCGGTCGCGCACCGGTTCCACCGCCGGTACGTGGCCGTCGTGGTCGTCCTCGCCGTGGTCGCCGCGCTCGCCGCGGTCGTCGGCTCGCAGCAGGGTCCGCGGCTCCGCGACGTGTCCTACGACGCGACCGGGCTCGTCACGAGGCCGGCCCAGCGGATCATCCTGACGGCGAACCAGGCACTGCAGAAGGTCGACGCCGCCGACGTCCGGGTCAGCCCGGCTGCGGCGCACACCGTGACCTCGAGCGGCAACACCATCGCGGTCGAGTTCGCCGGGCCGCTGGCCTACGACCGCGACTACACCGTCACGGTCGCGGGTGTCCGGGCGCCGGGACAACGTGCCACGTCCGACCTGACGGCGGCGATCCGCACCGGCAGCACCGACGTGCTTGCCCTGGTCCCCGGGCAGGCCGGGGCGAAGGACCGCATCGTCCGGCGCTCCCTCGACGCCGGCGGCGCCACGACCGTCTACGAGGGCACCGCGATCAGCGAGTACGCCCGGCTCGGCCGCTCGCTGGTGGTCGTGAGCGGCACGGACGCCAGCTCCTCCGTCGACATCGTGGCGCTGAGCGGCGGCGTGCAGGACGACGACGCCCCCGTCGAGCACCTCACCCTGCCGACGTCCGAGGGGCGCGTCACGGCGCTCCACGTCGCGGACGACGGAGCCTCGTTCGGGTTCGAGTACGCCGACACCTCGACCGGGCAGTCCCGGAACACTGGCCTGTACGTGGTCGACATGACGGGCACGCACATGCCCACCGCGATCGCCGCGAACGGCAAGCCGAAGACGGGTGCCGTGCCGATGACCGTCGGGCAGTGGGCCTACGTTCCGCGCACCGAGAGCGCCCTGGTCCGGACGGGCAGCGACGACCTGGTCCTCGTCGACATGAGCGGTCGCGCCGACCCGGTCCGGCTCGGCAGCGCGACCTACCTGCACGGCTTCGTCGGCACCGGCACCACGGCCGTCGTCGAGACGGGCACCGGCATCGAACGGCTGGACCTGACCGACGGGTCCAAGTCAGCGCTGCAGGCCCCCGCGGCCAGCACGGATGCGGCCGTCCTCGGCCGCATCGCCCAGCTGTCCGACGACACGTACCTGCGGGTGCTGGGGGACGTGCGGTCGGACGGCACCATCGCGGCACGGATCGTGCGTGTCGACGGGGGGCGCGCCTCCCGGCTGCCCGTGACGATCCCGGACGACGCGAGCGTCACCGCGGTCTGCCCGTCCCCGAACAGCCAGTTCGTCGCGGTCGCGACGAAGTCGGCGAACGGCGAGCTCGTGAGCATCGTCGATGCGGCCTCCGGGGCGCTCGAGGCGAGCATCGACGCCGGTTCCGTCGACTGGTGCGGCGCGCTGCCGTCCGGTGACGAGGTCGGCTGACGGTCCGGAGACGACAGACGGAAGGCCCGGTACCAGC
>NZ_KB714609.1:321343-327077 GCF_000349565.1 Curtobacterium flaccumfaciens UCD-AKU | reverse complement strand
GGCCCGGTACCAGCTGGTACCGGGCCTTCCGTCCATCATGTGGTGACGACTACGCCAGCGTGGCCGCGTCGATCACGAAGCGGTAGCGGACGTCCGAGGACAGGACGCGCTCGTAGGCCTCGTTGATCTGGTCGGCGCTGATGAGCTCGGTCTCCGGCAGGATCCCGTGCTCGGCGCAGAAGTCGAGCATCTCCTGGGTCTCCTGGATGCCGCCGATGGCGGAACCAGCCCAGCTGAGCCGACGCGGGATGAGCGCGAAGGCCGGCACCTCGAGCGGCTCGGACGGTGCACCGACGTTGACGAGGGTGCCGTCGACCTTGAGCAGGCCGAGGTAGGAACCCATCGGGATCTTCGCCGAGACGGTGTTGATGATGAGCTCGAAGGAGTTCGCGAGCTTCTCGAACGTCTCCGGGTCCTTCGTCGCGTAGTGGGCCTTCGCGCCGTAGCGGAGCGAGTCGGCTTCCTTCGAGGTGGTCTGCGACAGGACGGTGACCTCGGCGCCGAGCGCGACGGCGATCTTGACGGCCATGTGGCCGAGCCCGCCCATGCCGACGACGGCGACCTTCGTGCCGGGGCCGGCCTTCCAGTGGTGGAGCGGCGAGTAGGTGGTGATGCCGGCACAGAGCAGCGGCGCGACCTTCTCGATGTCGAGCGACTCGGGGACGCGGAGCACGAAGTCCTCGTTCACGACGACGGCCTGCGAGTAGCCGCCCTGGGTGATCGAGCCGTCGGCGGGGTCGACGCTGGCGTAGGTGCCGATGTTGCCCTTGAGGCAGTACTGTTCCTGGCCGGCGACGCAGTTCTCGCACTCGCCGCACGAGTTCACCATGCAGCCGACGCCGACGCGGTCGCCGACCTTGTGCTTGGTGACGTTCGCGCCGACCTCGGTGACGTGGCCGACGATCTCGTGGCCGACGACCTGCGGGTACTGGATGGGGCCCCACTCACCGCGGACGGTGTGGATGTCCGAGTGGCAGATGCCGGCGTAGGCGATGTCGATCGCGACGTCGTCCGGGCCGACGTCACGACGGGTGATGGTGGTCTTGACGAGCGGCTCGGTCGCTGACGGTGCCGCGTACGCGTTGACGGTGCGCAATGATCTCCTCGTGGGGGTGGTGCGTTGCGGGCCGGTTCCGGCCCGGAACCAGTCTGCGCGCCCCCGCGGCCGTGTGGGAGGTACAACCAGGACACCCCTGGTGCCGCCGGACGGGCGCGTCGCGGCGCTGCGGTGCGCCGGCGTGCGCTGCTCCCGGCCTTCTGCTCGCGGCGTTCTGCTCGCTCAGGCGAGCCGGGCCAGCCGCTGCCCGGCGATCGTCGCGAAGCGCAGGGGGTCGGCGAGGGCGTCGTCGGGTTCGCCGGTGGTCTGCGTCGCGAGCACGGTCAGCGACGCGGCGGCCACGTAGTCGTCGAGCGGGGCCTCGATCGCGCCGGCGACGAGCATCGAGCGGGCACCGGGAGCGTGCGCCGCCGTCAGGTCGCGGACCACCGAGGGCACCTTGCCGACGGCGCTCTGTCCGTCGAAGCGTCCCTCGCCGCTGATCACGACGTCGGCGGCGTTCACGTCGGTACCGTTCGCGATGTCGTTGCCCTCGAGCAGTGCCGGCAGTCCGAGGACCTCGGCGACGGCCGCTGCCCCACCCGCGAGCGTGGCGCCCCACACCATCAGGCCGAACCCCACCCCGCCCGCGGCTCCGGCGCCCGGGGTGCTCGGGTCGACGTCGGGGAAGCGCGCGGCCCAGGTGGCGAGCCGGTCGTCGAAGGACGCCACACGGTCGGGCGTGATGCCCTTCTGCGGGCCGAAGACGGCGGCGGCACCGGTCGGGCCGAGCAGCGGAGAGGTGACGTCGGTGAGCACGGTGACCCCGAGCGGCGGGAGCAGCCGGAGACCGCCGGTGCCGGTGCCGCTCTGCTCTTCGTCGAGGCCGAGCGCCTCGAGCACCGGACGCCCGCCGTCGGTGGACGCGCTGCCCCCGATGCCGAGCACGAGCCCCGTCGCACCGGCGTCGAGCGCGGCGGCGATCGCCTCGCCGAACCCACGGCTCGTCGCCGTGTCCGGCATCGGTGCATCGAGCAGGGGCAGGCCGCTCGTCGCCGCGAGCTCCACCACGGCACGGCCGTCGGGCAGTCGCAGCCACTGGGTGGCGACCGGGGCCCCGGCCGGCCCGGTCACGGTGACGGGGACCCGGACGGATCCGGGGACGGCGGACTCGAAGGCGTCGAGGGTGCCCTCGCCACCGTCGGCCATCGGGACGAGCACCACGTCGTCGTCAGGGCGTTCGGCCAGCCAACCGTCGCGGACCGCCGCAGCGATCGACGCCGCCGTCGCGGTGCCCTTGAACGAGTCCGGAGCCACGATGATGCGCACGGTTCCACCGTAGTGGCCGGTCGCGGGACGCCGGCGTGCGCGCGTGTGTGAGACGCCGGCGTCTGTGCGTGTGTGAGACGCCGGTGTGTGCGCAGAACGCCTCGTTGTCCGCGAGACGCCTCCGTATTCGGCGGCGTCTCGAGGCCATGGCGGCGTCGAACGAACACGACGGCGTCCATCGACCGCGCCGGCGTGCGTCGAACGAACACGCCGGCGTGCGTCGAACGAACACGCCGGCGTCTCGCGAACGACCGCGCCCCGACGCGTCAGGGCGCGGGCACCGGCTCCGGCAGGGCGAAGCGCGGGTGCGGCACTCCGCCCGTCGCGAGGTCCGCGAGCATCTCGCCCAGCAACGGCGCGAACTTGAAGCCGTGCCCGGAAAACCCCGTCGCCACGGTGAGCGGCCCCACGCGGTCGATGACGAAGTCCTCGTCGGGGGAGTTGTCGTACAGGCAGCTGATGAACGTCGGCTTCGTTGCGTCGACCCCCGGCACGTACCGCGCGACGTACGCCTGCAGCCGCTCGGCTTCGGCGGGTACGGGCGTGAAGTCGCGGTCGTCCGGGTCGACCACGGGCCCGGTGCCGTGGAACCCGACCTTGACGCCCTCGCCGGGCGTCAGCAGCCCGTAGACGTCGTCGCCGTCGGCCCAGTGCACGAAGCTCGGCCAGGCCTCGTCCGGCAGGTGGCTGGGGAAGTGGGCGGGCTGCTCCTGGGTGACGCGGATGGCCGGGAGGCCCCTCCCGCGCCCGGCGAGCAGCCCGCCGACGAGCGTGGGAGCCCACGAGCCCACCGCCGCCACCACGGACGCGGTCCGGACCGCGGTGCCGTCGGACAGTGTCACGGTGACGTCGTCACCGTGGTCGTCGAGCCCGGTGACCCGGGTGTCGAAGCGCAGGTCGGCGAGGCCGGTCCGTTCGGCCAGGGTCAGGAAGGCCTCGACCGTCCGGTCGGAGCGGATGCGCCCAGCCGACGCATGGGTCAGCACGTGCCCCTCGAACGCGATGCCGGGCCAACGTGCTGCCGCCTGCTCCGGCGTCAGCGACTCGTGGGGGATGTCCGCGTCGGCCAGGGCGGCCGCGATGGCGTCGACGACCTCGGGCCGCCCGTGGTCGACCGCGCCCGTGCGGACGATGAGCTCCTCGCCGGCGGCCTTCTCGAGCCCTTCCCACAGCGCCAGTGCGCGGGTGGTCAGCGCGACGTACTCCGGGTCGGCGTAGCCCTGCCGGAAGATCCGGGTCGCACCGTGCGAGGAACCGAGGTGGTGGCCGCGGGCGTGCTGCTCGACGAGCAGGACGCGCTCGCCGCGGGCCGTCAGGGCGTACGCGGTCGCAGCACCGACGACCCCGGCGCCGATGACGACGTGCGTCGCCGGTGCGGGGATGGTCATGTCGAGAGCGTAGTTGGGTGCGCCGACCCCGACACGACCGTCCCCGTCAGCGGCCCGAGGTCGGCACCGTGGTCCCGAGGCCTCGTTCGCGAGCGACTTCGAGCACCAGGGCGGCGACCGCCAGATCCTGCGCACCGAGGCCGACCGAGTCGAACACCGTGACCTGGTCGTCGTCGACCCGGCCGGCAGCACGTCCGACGATGACCTCGCCGAGTTCGGCCGGGTGCAGGTCCTGCGGGACCGCGCCCTCGACGACGGCCTCGAGCAGGTCGCCCGACTTCGACCAGGCTGTGGCCCGGCTGTCGACGAACACCGTCCCACGCGCCATCGCGGGGCCGTCGAGCTCGCGGTGGGTGGGGCGCGGACGGGCGCCGACGGCGTTCACGTGCTGGCCCGCGTGCAGCCAACCGCCCTCCACGACCGGGCGTACCGACGGCGTGAGCGTGCACAGGACGTCGCACTCCTCGGCCACCTGGCGGGGACCACCCACCACGGTGCACCGTCGTGCGAGGTCGTCACCGACGGTCTCGAGGAACCGACCGGTCGTCGCCGCGGAACGCGACCAGAGGAGCACCCGTTCGAAGGACCGGACCTTCGCGAACGCACGCAGGTGCTCGACGGCGAGGTTCCCGGCGCCGACGAACCCCAGCGTCGTGCTGTGCGATCGAGCGAGGTGCTGCGTGGCGACGACCGAGGCTGCCGCCGTCCGCGCGCGGGTGATGTCCTTGCCGTCGAGGACGCCCAGGCACTCGCCGGTCATCGCAGACGACACCAAGATGCTGGACCGCTGGGTCGGCAGACCGCGGGAGGCGTTGTGCGGGATGTCGGCCATGAGCTTCACCGCCACCAGACCCAGCCGGTCGGACCGCACCGCCATCGGCAGGAAGAGCGCATCGTCGGCACCCGTCAGGGCGACCGGGGCCGGCTGCTGCATCCGGCCTGCTCCGAGGTCGGCGTGGACGGCTTCGACGGCTTCGAGCACATCGACGTCCTCGAGCGCAGCAGCGACGTCGGACGCCCCGAGGACGAGCGTCACGAGACGGCGACGGCGCTCGGCGAACCGAGGAGTTCGTCGTACGACGGGACGTGCGTCGTGAGTCCGCCGTCGAACAGGATCCGCATCCACCGGTCGGACGCATCACGGTCCACGACGGCGGAGTCCCACACGCCGCCCGCCGCCATCTCGTCGGCGGCTCGTCGGAGCAGCGACTGGTCCTTGTCCGGCCAGCGGGCTGCGAGCACGGCGGTGATCTCCGCGTCGGCGTCGCCAGCGGTGATCCGCTGCATGGCCGCAGCGATGCCGTCCATGAACCGTGGCACGCGGTCACCGAGTTCCTCGATACGGTCGGTGCGGGTGTAGTAGACGCTGTTCGGCATCACCCCGCCGGCATCGAGGTGCCGGAAGACGATCGACCCGCCGCCAGCCGCCACGAGTTCCTCGGCGGACACGAGGTCGAGGATGATGGCGTCGCCGAGGCCGCCTCGGTAGAGCTCCACGAGCATGGCGGTCGACAGGTCGCGGACGAAGCGGGTCGCTGCGACGTCGAGACCGGCTTCGCGGACGAGCCCCGCCGTGAACTCGTAGGGCGCGCTGCCGCCCGCACCCGGCGCGAGCACGACCTTCCCCGCGAGCCAGTCCAGGGTGATCGGGGCGGTCTCGTTCCGCGCCACGATGGTCATCGGGAAGGCGTGGTTCAGCTGGCCGACGACCGACAGTGCACGAGCGGTGCCGGCGTACATCGCCGGCACCCAGAGGCCCCCGAGCGCGAGGTGGGCTGCACCCGAGTCGATGTCGTCGAGGACGCCGGTCCACGGGTCGCAAGCGGTGGCGGTCACGGTGAGTCCGCGTTCGGCGAAGAGGCCGCCCAGGTCGGCGACGTACTCGGGCAGGTAGTTGAGGCCGTTCGCGGTCGCCGAGATCTGCAGGGTGTCCATGGTGGTGCTCCGTTCGTGGGGTGCGGCGTGCCGGGCGTTGCCCGGC
>NZ_KB714609.1:282617-321156 GCF_000349565.1 Curtobacterium flaccumfaciens UCD-AKU | reverse complement strand
GGGTGGATCGGGTGGATCGGGTGGATCGGGTGGTTCAGGTGGACCTGGCGGTGAGGACGTTCTCGTTCACGTCCTCGAGGGAACGACCGCGCGTCTCGGGGGCGAACCGCGACGCGATCACGAGCACCGCGTACATGGCTGCCGCGAGTCCGAAGACACCGGCGAAGGCCCAGGCACCGTAGAGCGCTATCGCGGCGAAGGGCATCACGGCGCCGGCGATGTTGCCGATCCCGTTCACGATCGAGGCGCCGGACGCTCGGATCGCCGTGGGGTAGACCTCGGCGGTCCAGGCTGCGAGCGTGGTGTTCGTCAGCATCGTGAAGAACTGGAACAGTGCGCCGAGGGCGAGGATCGCGCCGGTGTCGTTCCCGAACGCTGCGAACGCCAGTGCGGTCAGACAGCCCAGGACCCCCGCGGTGGCGATCAACGGTCGACGCCCGATGCGGTTCGCGAGCAGGGCGGCGGCGGTGCACCCGAGGAGCGAGCCGACGTTCATGATCATCGTGTACAGCAGGCTCTGCGAGACGGAGTACCCACGTTCGACGAGCAGCGTGGGCATGAGGAAGTTCAGCGTGACCTGCACCCCGAAGGCCATCCACGACGCGACCCCGATGGCGATCGTCCGGCGCAGGACCAGCCGGTGGAACACCGCTGCGGGTGAGGCGTGCAAGGACACCGGCGGGAGATCTGCGGGGCTGAGCCGGACGGGGCCGACGGCGTCCGCGGGCGGCGTCAAGGTGTTCGAGGCGAGGACCGCGAGCGAGCGGTTCGCGTCGTCGATCCGCCCCTTCGAGAGGAGCCAGCGCGGCGTCTCGGGCAACTTGCGCCGGTACAGGACGACGAACAGCGCGGGGAGCGCCAGGATCACGAAGCTCCAGCGCCAGACGTGGTCGTCGCCACCGAGCGGGACGGCCAACGGGCTGAGGAGGAGCAGGAAGAGGCCGTAGGAGATGAAGTTCCCGATGCCGCCTGCACCGACGTTGATCGTGGCGATGAGTCCGCCCCGGTACCGGGTCGCGACCATCTCGGACAGCATCGCGATGCCGATCATGAACTCACCGCCGACGCCGATGCCGACGATGAAGCGGCTGACCAGCAGCATCTCGAAGTTCGGGGAGACAGCGCTCAGCAGGCCGCCCAGCGTGTAGACGAGCAGGTTCAGGCCGAGCGAGAACCGGCGGCCGTAGCGGTCGGCGAGCCAACCGGCGAGGAGCCTGCCGACCAACCCGCCGACGACGGTCGCGGTGTTGATGGTGGAGAGCTGGACGTCGCCGATCGCGAGGGAGGCCTTGATGTTGGTGGCCATCGCGCCGACGGAGTTCTGCTCGAGGGTGTCGAAGAACTCACCGGCGAGGATGAGCATGAGGACCCAGAACTGGGCTCGTGTGAACCCGATCGAGTCGAGTGCGGAGCCGACGCCTCCGGAAGGCTGGTCGGTGGTGGTGCGTGTTGGTGCGGTGGAGCGCGTTACAGCAGACATTCGTAACTCCAGCGGGGAAGAGTGAGCGGTGCACCGTGCGGTCACTCTTTTGTATACGAAAAGCTGTTTCGGGCTGGTTTCGACTTCGAGACGTTTCGTGACGCATCCGGCTCAAACCGCACCAGATCAGACATGCGGTCGAAGTCGCCGACTGCGCGCGAACTGCGGTCGTATACGTTCTACGCGCTGAGTTCGCGGTAGATCGCTTCGTCGCGACGCAGGTGCTCGTCCATCAGCAGCCCTGCCTGAACCGATGCTCCCCGCAGGATCGCGTTCGCGACGGCGGCGTGGTCCCCGCGGCTCGCGGCGACCTCTTCACGCGTCACGCGCTCGAAGGCCCAGGCGGTCTGGTGGATCAGCTGTTCGATCATCGTCTCGAGTCGGGTGTTCCCGGACGCTCGGGCCACCAGGCCGTGGAATGCGAACCGGGGCGACTGGGCCTCGACCTCCTGGTCGGAGCGGCCCTCGTGGCCGACTGCCCGGAGCAGGGCCGCGCAGTCGCCGCCCGTCCGGTCGGCCGCGAGCTCGGCGGCCAGGACCTCGAGCCCGCGCCGGATCTGCATCAATTCGATGACGACCTCGGTTGAGGAATCCGCGACCCGGACGCCCTTGAACTTCTCGGCGACGACGAAGCCCTCGGTCTCCAGCTGTCGGAGGGCTTCGCGGACAGGGACCCGGGAGACGCCGAAACGCTCCGCGAGCACGTCTTCCTTGAGTCTCGAGCCACGTGCGAGCGAGCCGCTGATGATCTCGGCCCTGATGGCCTTGAGGACCGATGCCGGCTTGGACTCCACGGCTTGATCGTAGTTGGAGCGAGTGACGGGAATCGAACCCGCGCTACCAGCTTGGGAAGCTGGAGTTCTACCATTGAACTACACTCGCGCGCCCCGCAGAACGGGACTCGGCAAGCCTAGCGGATTCTCGCCTGGAAGCCAGCCGACCGCGCACCGTACGCCGTCTGCCGGGCGCGTGTCGTGCCTCCCGAGTCTCCGCTGTGAGGGTGCCGACTCGACGGACAGGTGTCGGACCCGTGTGTACCGTCCAGGGAGTTCCAGCCCCGAACCGAGGAGGACCCGGATGGTCAGGCATCCCCTCATCGACGACGTGGTCGGCCCGGCGATCGTGGTCGAGTCGGCCTCGCCCGTCGTGTGGCTGACCGACGCGCTCGCCTCGTTGCTCCGCCGGTCGGCGGACGCCGGGCGGACGGTCGTGCTCCGCACCGGACGGTCTGCGGCGATCACCCCGGCGCTCCGGCACGCACTCGGCGCGTACGGTGCCGCGTGGGCCGTGTCCGACTTCGACGGGACGCTGCGTGACGGCCGGACCGGTGTCGCTGCCTCGGACATCGAGGACTTCGTGCACCGCGGCCCCGAACTCGTGGGCACACCGTCGCCCGAGCACCCGGTCTCGGCCGACTCGGTCCGTCAGATCAGCATCGACCTGACCCTCCGGCACCATCCTGGCCGCGCGGTCGACATGGGCTCGGCGATCGAGGCCCTGTGCCACACCGTCGGCACCTGCCCGACCCGGTGGGGCACCGCAGAACCGCTCACCGTGCCGTGGGACCGCTGGGTCGTGACGCAGTACGCGAAGCACGAGGCACCCGGCATCTCGACCTCGTACGCCGTCGGCGAGGGCTTCTCGGCGACGATGACCGCGCACCTGGTCGGCGGGGTCGTCGTGGAGACGATGTCCGCCGTGCTCACCGTGCCCGAGGAGAACACCGACCCGGGCCTGGCCAACCGCATGTTCGACGCCGTGCAGCGGGTCGCCGACCAGGTCGTCCCCGTCTTCGGCGTCGTCATGCAGCGCCGCGGTGACGCCGACCACCTGGTCCGTGCCGTCTCGCACGGAGAACCGTCGCCGCTCGCCGTCGTCGTCGGGCCCGAGGCCGCCGGCTTCCTGGACCGTGACGGTGTCTGGCCGCCGCCGCGCACCACGACCGCGACGTTCGCCGCCGGAACCGGCTCGTCCGGTCGCCCCGACGCCGACACCGACGGCGGCATGATCGTCCGCTTCGAGGACGGCTGGGAAGCGCTCGAGTCGTTCCTCGACCGCATCGACGAGGACCGCTTCCTGCAGCTGGTCGGCGGTGCGCCGCTCGACCCCGCCCACGACGAGGGCACACTCGACGGCCACGTCCGCGACGACCGGATGGTGGGCGGCCAGGGTGCCGCGTGACGTCACGATCCTGTGCCGGCAGCCGGTCGAGCCGCGCGAGGTCGCCGAGGCGCTCCTGCTGCACGACGAGACCTGGGGCGTCCGCGCACTCGACGACGGCCCGATGGTCCAGGTCTGCCGGGACGCCACCCACCCGGTGATCACCGTGCTGAGCGTGCGGCGCGTGGACTCCTTCGACGAGGTGGAGCGGATCCTGCCGGACGCCCCGACCCTGGCGACGCCGCTGTGGTGGGTCGACACGGTCACCCCAGCCGGCCCCGACGGGGAATCGGGGATCTCGGCCGCGCTCGAGGCCGCCATGGACCTCGACGCGGTCTGCATCGTCCACGGCGACTGAACACCCGCGGGCACCCCCGGGCGATCGGTACGGCGGGTCAGTCCCGCTTGCTCATCGCCGCCAGGCGCTCGTTGTAGGCCTTGAGGTCGGCGTCGCCGTCGCGCTCGGCCTTGCGGTCGAGGCGCTTCGCGTCGCGCTTGTCCGAGCGCATCCAGTTGCGGACGACGAGCAGGGCCACGAACACCATCGGGAGCTCCGACGCACCCCAGGCGATGCCGCCGCCGGTGTGCTGGTCGTCGAGCAGTGCGGCGTCGTTGGTCTGTCCGAGCGCGTGGAACCAGTCGATCGCGAACACCGACTGCGACGTCATGACCGCGACACCGAAGAACGCGTGGAACGCCAGGGTGGCCAGGAGCGTGATGATGAGCATCGGGTACGGCGGACGCTTCGGGCCCGGGTCGACACCGACGAACACCCAGAAGAACAGGTACCCGCTCAGGACGAAGTGGACGATCATCGCGACGTGCCACTCGTGCGACTGCATCGCGGCCTGGTACGCCGGGGTGAAGTAGAACACCACGAGGGACCCGGCGAAGATGATCCCGGCGACGGCGGGCTTGCCGAGGAACTGCATCCAGCGGGAGTGCACGAAGAGCATGAGCCACTCGCGGGCGCCGCGGGAGCCGTCGTTGCGGACCGGCAGCGTGCGGAGCGCGAGCAGCACCGGGCCGCCGAGCACGAGCGGCAGCGGCACGAACATCATCAGCAGCATGTGCTGGAGCATGTGCGACGAGAAGTGGATCATGCCGTAGACCGCGGGGCCGGCCGACGTGGTCCAGATGAACAGGGCGCAGCCGATCAGCCAGGCGATGGTGCGGCCGACGGGCCAGGAGTCACCGCGCTTCCGGAGCTTGCGCACCGCCAGCAGGTACCAGACGGCTCCGACGACGGCCAGGCCGAGCCACACCCAGTCGATGTGCCACTGCGTCAGGTAGGTCTGCGCGGTCTGCGCCGGCGGGAACGGGAAGCCGATCAGACCAGAGCGGGTGTCCTCGCCCGTCGCCGGGGTCTGCGGGATCGGCGGCTGCGACCGGGACACGGCGACCGAGACGCCGATGGCCACGGCCATGAACACGATCTCGGCCAGGGCGAACCGGGTGAACAGGCGACGGTCGAGCGGCGCACGGAGGAGTCCGGGCACGAGCTTCCGGCGCTGGACGACACCGGCGACGCCGAGCAGGACGAGGATGACCGCCTTGACCGTGATGAGCCAGCCGTAGGTCGTCGTGAGCAGGTCGAGCGGACCGGTCAGCCGGAGCGACGCGTTCACGATGCCGGAGAACGCCACGGCCCCGAAGGACCAGCCGGCGAGCGTCGAGTACCGGGCGATGACCCGGCCCGTCGCACCCTTGGTGCGCGTGCGGAGCAGGACCACGGCGACCAGGCCACCGGCCCACACGCACACCCCGACCAGGTGGATCGCGAGCGAGTTCACCGCGTTCGCGTGCTCGAGCGACCCGGCCGCGTGGCCGGACAGCGCCAGGGGGAGCAGGGCGAACAGGCCGATGACGGTGGCGAACGCCAGGGTCGTCACCCGGGTGGCGACGGCGGCCACCACCGTGGCGATGAGGATCGCGGCCGCGGACACGACGAGGGCCTGACCGATCTCGACCTGGAACGCGAAGAGCATGAAGTTGCGCGCGAACACCGGGCTGGTGAGCGGGACGCCCAGCGTGTTCGCGCCGGTGAGGACGATGCTCACCGCTGCGGCGAGGAACCAGACGGCGCCGGTCGCTGCGGCCCACCGGGTGGCCCGGTGCTGCACGCTGGACAGCGCGCCGTGGTCCTTCTTCTGCGCGGGAAGCGCGAAGGCGGCGACGATGAGGAGCCCGATCGTGAGCGCCGCCATCGTGTCGTGCACGACGCGGGCGATCGGCAGGCCGTACTCGACGAGCTCGCCGGCGGACACCAGCTGCTGACTCGTGCTGAAGGCGCCGGTGATCGTCAGCCCGAGGAGCGAGCACGCGACGGCCAGGGGGATCGCGATGACCAGGACCGTCGCGACGGTGGACGAGCGCCCGGTGGCAGGGGCGGCGTCCGGTGCTGACCCGGTGGGCTGGGTTTCGGGTGACGTGACGGTCATGACCGTCCAATGGTAGGCGTGTCGGCTGGCAACCGGCCCCTCGGATGCGCGCTCAGACCCGCCGTTCCCAGACGCCCGCGCAACCGACGCCGACGAACCCCACGGCCTCGTTCACGTCGAGCATGTGGCGGTTCTCCTCCGCGTTGAACGTGATGATCGAAGGGTGCCCAGGATGTTCCTGCTGGACCGTCTCGATCCCGACCGCCTTCAGGAGCCAGCCGAGCCGGTGCCCGCGGTGTTCCCGGACCACCAGGGTGTCGCCCTGCATCACCGGCTGGGTGCGGGGACCGGGTACGGCGAGCTGGGTGAACCCGACGAGTGACCCGGTCGACGTGTCCTCGACCACGACGGTGCGCATCGTCCGGGGTCCCTCCTCGAGGTGCTGCTCGTGCGTCCGGAGCCGCTCGAGGGTCCAGGCGTCCTCGGGCTCGGTCATGTCGCCCGACGGGGCGTCGGTGCTCATCCGGGTCAGCAGGAGTGCGAGGTCCGACTGCCACCGATCGGGTGTCGGTCCTGTCCAGGTGTGCACGCGGTAGTGGTGACCCGAGGCGGCGTCCGCAGCCGCACGGACGTCGGCCACCGCGGCTTCGGCGGCCGGGAGCGCGAGACGGCTGATCCGGTCGACCTGTCCGAGCCGCCAGCCTCGACGGGTCAGGAACCGGACCGCTGCCTCGTCCTCCGGCACGGCCCCGAACCCGGTGGGCGCCTGACGGTACCCGGGGCCGGATGCCGGGCCGACCTGCCGTGAGACTGCGTAGGCCTTCCACTGCGTGCGTCCCTGACCCCGGGCGACGTCCTCCAGGTGCTCGGCCAGGAGCGTGCCCACGCCGCGACCTCGGTGCTCGGGTGCGACGCTGACCGCGATCCAGCAGTTCGGGGCGTCCGCAGTCGCCTTCGAGTCGTACGAACCGGCTCCGACCGCGGTCCCCTCGTGGTCGCGGACCAGGAACAGTCGGCTGGGGGCATCCGGGTCGATCAGGTAGGGCAGCTGTTCCTCGGGGGTCCAGAGCAGCTCGGGCAGGTGCGTGGTCGTGACCTCGGCCCGGTTCTGCACGTCGACCCACTCGCGGAACACCGAGACGACCGCCGGGTCGTCGTCCATCGAGGCGGGGACCGTGATCTCGTCGACGGTGTACGTGGTCATCACTGCTCCGAACGCCGCCCGCCCGGGTGGTGGGCAGCCTGGCAGCATACCGGCGGGACGTGCGCTGCCGCTAGGATTCGTCCGTGCTGCTCTCCGACCGCGACATCACCGCCCAGCTCGCCGAAGGCCGGATCGGCCTCGACCCGTACGACGCCTCGCTCGTGCAGCCGTCGAGCATCGACGTCCGGCTCGACAAGTTCTTCCGGTTGTTCGACAACCACAAGTACCCGCACATCGACCCCGCCGTGGACCAGCCCGACCTGACCCGCCTGGTCGAGACCGACCCGCATGAGGCGTTCGTGCTGCACCCCGGCGAGTTCGTCCTCGGTTCCACGTTCGAGGTCGTCACGCTGCCCGACGACATCGCCGCGCGGCTCGAGGGCAAGAGCTCGCTCGGCCGGCTCGGACTCCTGACCCACTCGACCGCGGGCTTCATCGACCCCGGGTTCTCGGGGCACGTGACGCTCGAGCTGTCGAACGTGGCGACGCTGCCGATCAAGCTGTGGCCGGGGATGAAGATCGGCCAGCTCTGCTTCTTCCAGCTGTCGAGCCCGGCCGAGAAGCCCTACGGCTCGGCCGAGTACCAGTCCCGCTACCAGGGCCAGCGCGGCCCGACCGCGTCCCGCTCGTCGCAGAACTTCCACCGCGCGGACGTCTCCGACCCCCGCTGACCCCCGCTGGTCCGCGCGGGTCCGTACCGTCCCTCGCGCCCCCGTCGATCAGACCGGCGGACGAAATGTCGCATGCTGTGTATCGTTGCAGCATGTCCGCTGAACCTCCTCGGCCTGCGACGCCGCTGTCCGCCGCCGTGCTCATCCGCGACGCCCGCGAGCGGGCCGAACTGACCCAGGTCCAGCTCGCCCGACGTGCCGGCGTCACACAGAGCGTCATCAGCACGTACGAGAACGGTCGGCGCGAACCGTCGCTCGCGGCGCTGCAGCGGATGCTCCGCGCCGCGGGCTTCACGACGAGCATCGACCTGCAGCCCGTCGAGGAACCACCGCCCCTGCGCGAGCGAGTCACCGCCGCGCGGCAGGACCTCATCGCGATCGTCGAACAGTTCGGCGGTCACCGGCCGCGGCTCTTCGGCAGCGTCGCCCGGGGCGAGGACGGCCCGGGCAGCGACGTCGACCTGATGATCGACCTCGACCCGGGGCTCGGCATCTTCGCGCTCATGCGCATCCAGGACGCCGCCGAGCGGCTCCTCGGGGTCCGCGTCGACGTCGTCGACGCAGCGGGCATGGCTCCCGAGGTCGTCCGGACCGCGGTGCCGTTGTGACCCCGCACCCGGCGGTCCGCCGGGCCGTCGGCGACCGCATCGACGACGTCATCCGGGCCTGCGAGGCGATCCGGCGCTACGTGGACGACGAGCGGCTGCCCGAGGACCTGGTGCACGACGCCGTGCGGATGCGCCTGGTCGAGATCGGCGAGGCGGTGCGGATGCTCCCCGCCCCGGTCACCGCGAGCGAGCCCGGCATCCCCTGGTCGCGGGTGTCCGACCTGGGGGAACGGCTCACACGCCGGTACTTCGACACCACCCGTGCACTGGTGGTCGGCACCGCGCGGACGGATGTCCCGCACCTCGCCGACGCCGCGAGGCGGCTGCGCGCCGCCCAGCCCTGACGGCAGGTGCAGCGCGAGACGCCGGCGTCTTGCGCTGACGCCGTCATGTGCCGTGAGACGCCGCCGGATTCCGCGGCGTCTTCCCGAGACGCCGGCGTCTCGCGTCCACGGACCACCCACCGGACTGGAGGCACGGATCGCCACCGGCGCCGCGCCTCCCGGCCGCCGTGTGGTCGGCCCCCGGACGGAGCAGGACGGCCCCGTCTCGCCGAGGCGAGACGGGGCCGTCCGTGGTGCTGGGGAGATCAGCCCTTCTTGGCGAGCTCCTCGAGGGTGTCGTTGCCCTTGTAGGCCTCGACGGCGTTGTCCTTGGTGACGAGGACCGGTGCGAGCTCGATCGCGGGGACCGTCTTCACACCGTTGTAGTTGTTCGTCTTATCCATCTTGGTGTCGGGCTTGTCGCCCTTCGACAGGGTGGAGACGAGGTCGACGGCAGCCTGGGCTTCCTTCGTGGTGTCCTTGAAGATCGTCGAGTACTGCGTGCCCTGCATGATGAGCGGGATCGACGCGGTCTCGGAGTCCTGACCGGTCACGACGGGGTTGTCCTTGCCGGCGGCCTTGGTCGCGGTGAGGATCGCACGGGCGAGGGTGTCGTTCGGCGACAGGACGCCGTCGAGCTCGGTGTCACCCGTGTAGTACTGCGCGAGCAGGTCGGTCATGCGCGACTGGGCCTTCTGCGCGAGCCAGCCCTGCGTGACGACCTTCTGGAACGTGGTCTGACCGGAGACGACCTTGATCGTGCCGTCGTCGATCTTCGGCTGGAGGACGTCCATCGCACCGTTGAAGAACACGGTGGCGTTGGCGTCGTCCGGCGAACCGGCGAAGAGCTCGACGTTGTACGGCTTGTCGCCCTTCTTCTCCTCGAGGCCCTTGAGCAGCGCCTCGGCCTGGAGCTGGCCGACCTTGAAGTTGTTGAACGCCACGTAGTAGTCGACGTTCTTCGTGTTCAGGATGTTGCGGTCCCAGGCGATGACGACGGCGCCACGGTCCTTGGCGGACTTGACCTGCGCGGTCAGCTGCGAACCGTCGGCGGCACCGATGATGACGGCCTTGGCGCCCTTGGTGATCATGCCGGAGATCTGCGACTGCTGGTCGGGCACCGGGTTGCCGGCGTTGGCGTACTGGATGTCGGCCTTGAAGCCGGCGTCCTCGATCGACTTCTTGAACGCGGCACCAGCGAGGACCCAGTTCTGCGAGGTCTTGGCCGGCAGGGCGACGCCGATGAGGTCGCCCTTCTTGATGGTGCTGCTGCTGCCGGCGTCGTCGGACGAGCCGCGCGACGAGCAGCCGCTGAGGGCGAGGCCCGCGATGAGCGCCAGGCTGAGGCCGGCGACGATCTTCTTGCGCATGTGAGTGCTTTCTCTTCGTTGAGGAGGTGTGGGGCCGAGGCCCCGGTGTGGGGAGTTGGGACTAGGGGAGGGTCGGCTTGTCGGGCTGACCGTCGATCGACCGCGGCTGCTGGGCGGCCACCGTGTTCTCCTCGGTGTCCTTCCGCTGGAACTGCCGCATCATGCCCCCGATGAGGGACGGACGACCCTGCGACTTCGAGTAGACGTCGAAGGCGACGGCGACGAGCAGGACGAGACCGCGGATGATCTGCACCTGGTTGGACTCGAGGCCCATCAGCTGCAGGCCGTTCGACAGCAGCGCCATCACGAGACCACCGATGATCGAGCCGGAGATCGTGCCGACACCACCGGCGACCGCTGCGCCACCGACGAACACGGCGGCGATCGCGTCGAGCTCCCAGCCGGTGCCGTCCGCGGGGCCCGAGGCGCCGGAGTAGGCGACGAACACCATGCCGGCGATCGCGGCGAGGACCGACATGTTCATCATGACGAAGAAGTTGACCTTCTTCGCCGAGACGCCGGACAGGATCGCGGCGTTGGCGTTGCCACCGACGGCGTAGACCTGGCGACCGAAGATCGTGTTCTTCGTGACGAAGCCGTAGACGATGGTCAGGACACCGAGGATGATCGCGACGATCGGGACCGAGGTGCCGACCGGACCGGCGCCGAACAGGTACGTGGCGACGAGCGTGACGGCGACCAGGATGCCGGTGCGGACGATCGAGACCCACAGCGGCGGGACCTCGGCCTGCATCTTCCGGCGGCGGGCACGGCCACGGGCCTCGATGATGATGAGCGCGAGGATCGTGACGAGCCCGATGAGCAGGGTGCCGTTGCTGTAGCCGAAGTCGGGGCCGAAGTCACCGAGGAAGCCGGCGCCGATCGGGGTGAAGTCGTTCGGCACGGGGACGGACGTCGAGTTGCCGATGATCTGGTTCACGCCACGGAAGATGAGCTGACCGGCCAGCGTCACGATGAAGGCCGGGACCTTCACGAACGCCACCCAGAAGCCCTGCCAGGCGCCGATCGCGGCACCGCAGGCCAGGCCCAGGATGATCGCGGCCCACACCGGGAAGTTCCACACGGACATCGACTGCGCCACGACGATGCCGACGACGGCCGCGACCGAACCCACCGACAGGTCGATGTGCCCCGCGATGATGACCATGACCATGCCGAGCGCCAGGATCAGGATGTAGGAGTACTGCAGGAACAGGTTGATGACGTTGGTCGGCTCGAGGATGAGCCCCTTCGTCGTGACCGCGAAGAACGCGAGCAGCACGATGAGGGCGATGATCATGCCGTACTGGCCGATCGAGTTGCCCTTGCCGAAGAGCAGTTTCAGGTTGTTCATGAGGCGGTGGCGCCCTTCCGCGCGGAGGTCATGCTGCGCATGAGCGATTCGGGATCGGCCTGGTCGGCCGGGAGGTCAGCGGTGATCTGGCCCTCGAAGATGGTGTAGATCCGGTCGGAGAGACCGAGGAGTTCGGGCAGCTCGGACGAGATGAGGATGATGCCCTTCCCCTCGGCCGCGAGCTGCTGGATGATCCCATAGATCTCGAACTTGGCGCCCACGTCGATGCCGCGGGTGGGCTCGTCGAGGATCAGGATGTCCGGGTCGGTGAACATCCACTTGGACAGGACGACCTTCTGCTGGTTGCCACCAGAGAGCTTGCCGACGTTGTCCTCGACGCTCGGCACCTTGGTGCGGAGCATCTTGCGGTACTTCTCGGCGACCGAGTACTCCTCGAGCGAGTCGACGACACCGGCCTTCGAGATCTTCTGCAGGTCGGCGGCGACCGTCGAGCGCTTCACGGTGTCGAGCAGGTTCAGGCCGAGCGCCTTGCGGTCCTCGGAGACGTAGCCGATGCCGTTCTCGATCGCCTGCTGGACGTTCGTGACCTTGATCTCGCGGCCGTCCTTGATGATCTGGCCGTCGAGCCAGGTGCCGTAGGAGCGACCGAACAGGCTCATCGCCAGCTCGGTGCGTCCGGCGCCCATCAGGCCGGCGAAGCCGACGATCTCGCCCTTGCGGACGTGGAAGTTCGACGCCTTGCAGACCAGACGCGACGGGTCGATCGGGTGCTGCACGGTCCAGTTGCGGACCTCGAAGAAGGTCTCGCCGATCTTCGGGGTGCGGTCGGGGAAACGCGACTCGAGCGAGCGGCCGACCATGCCGCGGATGATGCGGTCCTCGTTGACGCCGTCCGCCTTGACGTTGAGCGTCTCGATGGCCTTGCCGTCACGGATGATCGTGATCTCGTCCGCGATCTGCTCGATCTCGTTGAGCTTGTGGCTGATGATGATGCTCGCGATGCCCTTGGCCTTCAGCCCGACGATCAGGTCGAGCAGGTGCTGCGAGTCGTTCTCGTTGAGCGCGGCGGTCGGCTCGTCGAGGATCAGCAGCTTGACGTCCTTGTGCAGGGCCTTCGCGATCTCGACGAGCTGCTGCTTGCCGACACCGATGTTCTTGATCTGCGTGTCCGGGTCGTCGGCCAGGCCGACGCGGGCGAGCAGGTCCTGCGCACGGAGCTGCGCGGCGGTCCAGTTGATGACGCCAGCGCGGCTCGGCTCGTTGCCCAGGAACAGGTTCTCGGTGATCGAGAGCTCCGGGACGAGCGCCAGCTCCTGGTGGATGATGACGATGCCGGCCTGCTCGGACTGCTTGATGTTCGAGAAGCGGACTTCCTCGCCCTCGTAGACGATCTCGCCGCTGTAGGTGCCGTACGGGTAGACGCCCGACAGGACCTTCATCAGGGTCGACTTGCCGGCGCCGTTCTCGCCGCAGATCGCGTGGATCTCGCCGGCGCGGACGCTGAGGGAGACGTCGGCCAGCGCCTTCACACCAGGGAACTCCTTGGTGATCGAGCGCATCTCGAGGATGGTCTCGGGTGCGGTGATCGACCGGGTCTCGAGGCCGGTGTCGATCGGGGTTGACGCCACAGTGCATCTCCTTCTGCCGCTTCGGTGCGGCAGTGTGTTCGGGTGGTTCTGCTGCGGCAGCGAAAGCACAGGGGGCCTGTGTGGACTTCGTTGTCGCGTCCGGATCCGGCGCGGTGTGACGCTCATGTGAACGGTCACATCGGCTGGACGGAGGCAATTTACGCACAGCCTCGGTGCGGCTGTCAATTCGGATTGGTCGCGTTTTCGTAACGGCGTGCGTGATCCGGAGGGAACGTCCCCCGGGTTGGGGCCAGGGGCCTCCGGAGCACGCGTTCGTTGCGTGGATCCGCATGCTGCGGACGGGAGGCGCGTGGCGGCGCCGCCACGGGCCTCCCGTCCGGTCCGTGGGCGCGTCCGGAGCCGCGCTCGCCGTGTCGGAGCGGGCGTCCCTGGCGCTTCCGGGCGTCCCTGGTCGGAAGTTCGTGGCAGGGATGCCCGTTTGCGGCAGGTACTCCGCCGCCGCCGGCCCCGAGCACGTCAGCGCGTGCGGGGTGCGCTCGTCGAAGCGCGCACGACCAGCTGCGGGACGATGTCGATCGGGCGGAGGAGCTCGCCCTCACTCGGCAGCAGCAGGTCCACGCAGCGACGCCCGAGCTCGGCGAAGTCGACCTGCACCGTGGTGAGCGGCGGCCAGAAGTGCTTCGCCTCGGGGATGTCGTCGTAGCCGACCACGGACAGGTCCCCCGGGACGTCGAGCCCGTACGAGCGCGCCGCGTGCATGACGCCGAGCGCCATCTGGTCGTTCGAGCAGAAGATCGCGGTGCAGTCCCGCCACCGCAGCAGCTCGCGGCCGGCGTGGTAGCCGAAGTCGGCGGTCCAGTCGCCCAGAATCGGCGGGGCGACGGCCATGTCGCGGTCGGACATCTCGCGCAGGAACCCCTGCATGCGGGCGTCGGCCTCGATCCAGTCCTGTGGGCCGGCGATGTGCCGGACGTACTCGTGTCCCAGGTCGAGCAGGTGCGCGGTCGCGAGTCGTGCGCCCTCCATCTGGTCCACCCACAGGGCCGTGGGGTCCTCGCCGACGCTGGCACGCATGGTGACGTAGGGGGTGCGGATTCCGAGCTCGGCGATCAGGTCGAAGACCCGCTGCTGGGGCGCGATGACGACGATGCCCTCGACGTCCAGGTCGAGCAGGTGTCCGAGCCCTTCACGCACGGCGGCGTCGGTCGCCTCGGCGATGTTCGCCGTCGTGACGGAGTAGCCGCGCAGCATCGCGGCGTCCTCGATCGCCTGCAGTGCGACCGCGGGACCGTAGTGGGCGCGACGGGCCGTCAGGACGCCGATCGTGTGCGTCCGGCTCGTCACCAGGGCGCGCGCGGCCCGGTTCGGCCGGTACTGCAGCTGCTCCATGGCCGCCAGGACCTTGTCGCGCGTCTCGGCCCGGATCGCGTCCGAGTTGTTCAGCACCCGCGAGACGGTCTGGTGCGAGACGCCCGCGATCCGTGCGACGTCACGGATGCTGGGCGAACGCGGTTGCTGTGTCCGCGATGACGCCATTGCTGCTCGTTTCCGCCCGGGTGTCGTGGCACATCGATGTGCACGTTCACATCCGGGCCAGATCATTATGCACGTCCAGCGGATCGGCGCCACCTGTGCGCCGATCCGCCGTCGGCTCAGAGCCAGTTGCGCTTGCGGAAGATCGCCCAGAGCACGCCCATCAGCAGGAGCATGCCGAGGATCGCGACCGGGTAGCCGTAGTGCCAGTGCAGCTCGGGCATGTGGTCGAAGTTCATCCCGTAGACACCGGCGATCAGGCCGGGCGCGAACAGGATCGCCGCCCACGACGAGATCTTCTTGACCTCCTCGCCCTGGCGGTGTGCTGCCCGGGCGAGTTGCCGGCTCTCCTCGCCCTGCGCCAGGCTCGCGCTGGTCATCCGCCGCATCGCCTCGTTCTGCTCCTGCGACACCAGGGTGGCGTGCAGGGTCAGGGCGTTCTCGAGCAGGGCGCGGAACGAGTCGACCCGCTCGGTGACGCGGAGCGCGTGGTCGTGCACGTTGCGGAGCCGGTGCTGTACGTCGTCGTCCACGCCGTACTTGTCGGCACCGCGGAGCAGCCCGGTCACCATCGCGGGCACCGGGGTGGTCGCGCGCTGGAACGCCAGGACCTCGCTGAGCAGCTGGTAGATGCGCTTCGAGACCCCGGGGTCGACCTGCCCGGCGAACAGCTGGTCCTCGATGGCGTCGATCTGCTCCTGCAGCACCTGGACGACGGGCCCGTACCCGTCGACGACCTCGTCGAGCACGGCCGCGGTGACCGCCTCGGACCCCTTCGCCAGGAACTCCGGGTCCGCCTCGACCTGTGCCCGCAGTGCCGCCAGGTCGGGGCGCGCGGCGTGCCGGACGCTGACGACGAAGTGGTCGCCGACGAACAGGTGGACCTCGCCGAACTCCACGGTGCCCTCGGACGGGTCGAACCAGGCCGGCCGGAGCACCATGAACAGGGTGTCGCCGTACCGCTCGAGCTTGGCGCGCTGGTGCCCCTTGCGGGCGTCCTCGACGGCGTTCTCGTGCAGGTCGAACTCGGTGGCGACGGCCTCGAGCTCGTGCGGGTCGGGCCGGAGCAGCCCGATCCAGGTCAGGTCGCCACGAGCCGGGCGCGACAGGGTCGACGGAGACTCCACGCGGCGTCCCCGGACGTAGATCGCGTTGTCGATCAGTGCCATGTGCGTGCTCCTTCGGTGGGGAGCAGGCGGGCGCGATGGCACCCCGGAGGCGATCCGGGGCGGGGCAGGGTCAGCGAACGGGCGCGACGACCGACACGGGCGGCCGGCCCGATCGAGGATGGTCACCCGACATCGCGCCTCACCTGCCCTTCTCGTCTCGTCGTGGCGGCGCCCAGAGCGCTGCCGAGCGTCGAGCGTACGCCTGCGGCGCAGGTCGGACAACTTCGATCTCGGCTTTCCACATCGGTCATGAGAACCCTTGCTGCACCCCGAACCGGACGCTAGTGTCCTGATATCCAGAACACTGGATGCCAACACGAAGGAGTGTCATGGTCAAGAAGCAGTCGCCCACCATCGGGATCATCCTGGCGTCGATCGGGTGCGTCGCCTTGTCGTTCGCCCCGGGGTTCCGCGATGTCGCCGTCGTGTGGTGGCTCCTGGGCGCCGCCGGCATCGGCACAGCGTCGATCCGTGAGATGCGACCGAGGCGCCCCCGTCAGAAGCGCACGCTGGCACTCTCGGGGGTGGCGTTCGTCGCCGCGGCCGCCGCAGCGATCGCGCTCGTCGGCGTCGTGGCGCCGGCACGAGCCGAGGCGTCGAGCGCGGTGACGGTCACGGACCCCTCCGGCACAGGACGGCTCGTCCAGCTCGCTTCGCAGCTCCGAGTCGAAGGGCGCAACCGGAGTTCGAACGCGGTCTCGGCGGCTCGGGAAGCGGGGTACTCCGCACGCTCAGGGCTGCGACCTGACTGGGCTGGTGCCACTGCTTACACCTACGAGGGCGCCGACGTCGTCTCGGTCCCGCTCCTCGGGACCGACGTCCCGGAGATGACGAAGCTCTCGTTCGTGACCGTGGACGGTGAGACGACCATCACCGAGATGGCCTCCGCGATGACGTCCGTGACCGTGGTGCACTTCGCGATGTGGCAGGACGGTCAGCTGACCAAGAACGTGGACCTCACACAGGGAACCGAAGCGGAGCAGGCATCGTCCGTCGGGACGTACGGCCTCGACTGGAAGCGACTGAACAACTGCCTCAACCGCATCGGGATCAGCTGGGCGGTGATCGCAGTCCTCGGCGTCGCGTGCGGCGCAGCCTGCGCGACCATGGTGCTCTGCGCTCCGTGTCTCGCCGCGGCGGCTGGCTTCACGACGGGCACGATCGCGAAGTGCGTGTCGAACGCCTGGTCCTGAGCGGCCCGGTAGGGGCCTGGCAGGCGTCGCTGTCCACCCTGCCAGGCCGCAACGGCCGACTCCGCGCAGCGCCGGCGCGCATTCGCTCAGGCGCAGGTGCACACGCAGACGCAGACGCAGCAGCGTCAGCGCGTGACGTGCAACCCAGCGGTCTCGAGCTCGGCCAGCTGCCACCCGAGCCACGGGCTCCAGGCGAACGGCGCACCGGCGACGGCCTGCCTGAGAGAATCCTCGGACACCCAGGCCCACTCGGCGACCTCGTCGTCCGCGGGCGCCGGTGTGTCGTCGGTCACGGCACGGAAGACGGGGCAGACCTCGTTCTCGACGATGCCCGACGCGTCGACCGCGCGGTACCGGAACTCCGGCAGCACGACCTCGACGTCACGGATGGTGATGCCGAGTTCGCGAGCGGCGCGACGGGCGATCGCGTCCTCGAAGGACTCGTCCGGACCGGGGTGACCGCAGAAGGTGTTCGTCCACACCCCCGGCCAGGTCTTCTTCGACAGCGCTCGTCGGGTCACCAGGACGTCGCCGTCGGTGTTCCGGACGTGGCACGAGAAGGCCAGGTGCAGGGGCGTGTGGGCAGTGTGGACCGTGAACTTGTCCGCCGTGCCGATCGGGGTACGGTCGTCGGACAGGAGCACCACGGATTCAGGGAAAGCGTTCATCTGAGTCGATAGGTTAGGCCAATGAGCGAGGAAGCGACCACCGTGCCGCACATCGACCTCGCGCTCGTCGACGACTGCCTCGAGCGCTTCTTCGCCGTGTCGTCGGCGCGCGCCGAGCGCTACGGCCGACCGTCGGAAGAGCTGTGGCGCGTGCTCCGCAAGGCGAGCATGGGCGGCAAGCGCTTCCGGCCGCGCATGGTCATGACCGCGTACGCCGGCATGGGCGGCACCGACGCGCACGCCGCCGCCAACGTCGCGGCGGCCTACGAACTCCTGCACACCGCGCTGGTGGTGCACGACGACGTCATCGACCGTGACTGGTCGCGCCGCGGGCAGCCGAACGTCGCCGGGTCGTTCCGTGACAACGGGACGACGGGTGGACTGCCGTTGCCGACCGCCGAGCACCGGGGGATGAGTGCCGCTGTGATCGCCGGTGACCTGGCGCTCGCCGGGGCACCTCGGTTCATCGAGGCCGCGGGCGTCGACGGCACCCGGCGTGAGCGGTTGCTCGAGCTGTTCGACGAGGCCGTGTTCGCCAGCGCCGCCGGCGAGATGACCGACGTCGACCTGGCACTCGGGGTGATGCCGACGGTGGACGAGGTCCTGGCGATGGAGCGGGCGAAGACGAGCGTGTACTCGTTCGAGGCGCCGCTGCAGTCCGGTGCGGTGCTGGCCGGCGCCGACGAGGAGATCGTCACCGCCCTCGGTGCCTTCGGCCGCGAGATCGGCATCGCCTACCAGATCGTCGACGACCTGCTCGGGGTGTTCGGCGACGAGACCATGACCGGCAAGACCGTTCTCGGCGACCTGCGCGAGGGCAAGCGCACCATGCTCATCGCGTACGC
The DNA here is from genome assembly GCF_000349565.1 of Curtobacterium flaccumfaciens UCD-AKU. Classification (GTDB taxonomy): domain Bacteria; phylum Actinomycetota; class Actinomycetes; order Actinomycetales; family Microbacteriaceae; genus Curtobacterium; species Curtobacterium poinsettiae. The sequence continues at coordinate 302,647 of NZ_KB714609.1, read as the reverse complement.
GGCGACCACCGACTGCTGGCCCGACCTCGAGCCGTACCTGGGTGACCCGGACCTGACCGAGGCCCGCGCGGACGAGGTCCGTGCGACCCTGGTGTCCTGCGGTGCGCGCGGCGCCGCGGAAGCACGTGTCGCTGACCACACCGCACTCGCCCGGGCCGAACTCGCCCGGCTGCCGTACGAACTCGCCGACCGCCTGGAGGCCCTCGTGACCGAACTCGTGGAGCGCGCCCGGTGACCCACAGCACCACCACGGCGACCGGATCCCGTCCGGCTCGCCTCCAGCTCTACGACGCGACGGCCGAGGCCGCGTCGGGTGTCGTCATCGACCGGTACTCCACGTCCTTCGGCCTGGCGAGCCGCATGCTCGCCCGCGACACGCGCGAGCACATCCGCAACGTCTACGCGCTGGTCCGCGTCGCGGACGAGGTCGTCGACGGCCCCGCGACCGAGGCCGGGCTCGACCGCGAGCTCGCCCGGACCGTGCTCGACGAGCTCGAGGCCGACACCGAACGGGCCATCGCGCTCGGCTTCTCGGTGAACCCGGTGGTCCACGCCTTCGCCCGCACCGCCCGCACCACCGGCTTCGGCGCCGAGCTCACCGCCCCGTTCTTCGCCTCGATGCGCATGGACCTCGAGCGCACCGAGCACGACGACGCCTCGTTCGACGCGTACGTGTACGGCTCGGCCGAGGTCGTGGGCCTGATGTGCCTGCGTGCGTTCGTGTACCGCGCGGGCAAGCCGACGTTCGACCAGGCCGAGCTCGTCGCCGGGGCGCGTGCGCTCGGTGCGGCGTTCCAGAAGGTGAACTTCCTGCGTGACCTGCACGCCGACTTCGAGGTGCTCGGTCGCTCGTATTTCCCGGGCGTCGACATCCGTTCCTTCGACGAGGCCACGAAGCACCGCCTGGTCGCCGACGTGCAGGCCGACCTCGACCACGCCGCGCGGACGATCCGCCTGCTGCCGGCCGATGCCCGCAACGCCGTCGGGCTCGCACACGCGCTCTTCCAGGAACTCAACGACCGACTCGCGCGCACCCCGGCGAGCCGTCTCGTCACGACGCGCGTGCGCGTCCCCAACCCGGTGAAGGTCCGCCTCGCGGCACAGGTCCTCGCCGGACGCGGACCGCTCCGGTCGCGCGCAACCACCCACCGGCCGGGAGGCTCGTCATGACCCCGCCCCGCGCCTCCCGACCGAAGACGGTCGCCCCCACCACCCGGCGCAAGGTGCCGGCACGTCGTGCCGTCGTCATCGGCGGCGGCATCAGCGGCCTGGCGGCCGCTGCGCTGCTCGCCCGCGACGGCTTCTCGGTGACGGTGCTCGAGCAGCGCACGCAGCTCGGCGGCCGTGCCGGTTCGTGGGAGCAGGACGGGTTCCGGTTCGACACCGGGCCGTCGTGGTACCTCATGCCCGAGGTGTTCGACCACTTCTTCCAGCTGCTCGGCACGTCAGCCGAGGCCGAGCTCGACCTGGTGAAGCTCGACCCCGGCTACCGCGTCTACAGCGAGGGCCACGACGAGCCGATCGACCTGCGCGCCGACGCCGAGGCCAACATCGAGCTGTTCGAGTCCATCGAGCCCGGTGCCGGCGAGCGGATGCGGAAGTACCTGGCGTCGGCCGAGGACACCTACCGGATGGCCGTCCGCCGGTTCCTGTACACGACGTTCCAGGACCTCACGAAGCTCGCGGCACCCGACGTGCTCCGGCGCCTGCCGAAGCTCGCGCGCCTGCTGCTCGAGCCGCTCTCGACCTTCGCCGAGACCGCCGTGCGCGATCGCCGCCTGTGGCAGATCCTCGGCTACCCGGCGGTGTTCCTCGGCACGAGCCCGTACGCGGCGCCGAGCATGTACCACCTGATGAGCCACCTGGACCTGTCCGACGGCGTGCTCTACCCGAAGGGCGGCATCACCGAGGTGATCTCCGCCGTCGAGCGGGTCGCCCGTGCCGATGGCGCGAAGATCATCGCCGGTGCGAAGGTCGAACGGATCGTCGTCGAGGACGGCGTCGCCACCGGTGTCGTCCACCGCGACCGCGACGGCGTGCAGCACACGGCCCCCGCGGACCTCGTGGTCAGCGCGGCCGACCTGCAGCACACCGAGATGCAGCTGCTCGAGCGGGAGCACCGCACCCACGGTGCCGACCACTGGAAGAAGCGCGACCCGGGGCCGAGCGCGGTGCTCGTGTACCTGGGCATCGACGGTCCGACGCCGGGGCTGTTGCACCACACCCTGATGTTCACCGCGGACTGGAAGGCCAACTTCGGCGCGATCTTCGGGGACGACCGGCACGTGCCGGACCCCGCGTCGATCTACGTCTGCGCCCCGTCCGAGACCGACCCGAGCGTCTCCCCGCCCGGCACCAGCAACCTGTTCATCCTGGTGCCCCTGCCCGCCGACCTGTCGATCGGCAAGGGTGGCATCGACGGCGCCGGTGACTACCAGGTCGAGCAGATCGCCGACCGTGCGATCGACGTGCTGGCCGAGCGTGCCGGGGTGCCGGACCTGCGCGACCGCATCCGGGTCCGTCGCACCATCGGGCCCCGCGACTTCGCCGACGACCTGAACGCCTGGAGCGGCTCGATGCTCGGTCCGGCGCACACGCTGAAGCAGAGCGCGTTCTTCCGCGAGAAGAACGCGTCGAAGAAGGTCGAGGGGCTGTACTACGTCGGCGCCTCGACGATCCCGGGCATCGGTCTGCCGATGTGCCTGATCAGCGCCGAGGTCCTGCTCAAGCGCATCCACGGCGACCGGAGCACCGAGCCGCTGCCGACACCCCTCGGGGCCCCGAGGGACCGGACCGAGACCGCCTGATGCCCGGGCTGTACCTCGCCGGCCTGGTGGTGTCCCTGGTCGGCATGACCGTGCTGGACGCCCGCTTCCGGTTGTTCTTCTGGCGGGCGCCGTGGCGGGCGGCGGCCGTGACGGTCGTCGGGGTCGCGTTCTTCATGGTGTGGGACATCGCCGGTGTCGCGGCCGGCATCTTCTTCATCGGGCCGCAGAACCTGCTCACCGGGGTGCTCCTGGCGCCCGAGGTCCCGCTCGAGGAGCTCTTCTTCCTGCTGCTGCTCTGCTACTCGACGATGGACCTGGTCGGGTTCGTCCGGCCGCTCGTCCAGCGGGCGACCGACCGGCGGCAGGCGTGAACGGCGCCGGGGCGTACGCGCTCCTGGCCCTGCCGTTCTTCGGCGTCACGGCCGCCGTCGGCGTCATCGCCGGGGTCGTCGCCGCGCGCCGTGCACGCGCCGCGGGTCGGCTGCCCGCGGTGGGTCGCCGGGTCGCGGTGCTCACGTCCGTGATCGCGGGCATCGCGCTGCTGGTGATGACGATGGTGTTCGACAACGTCATCGTCACGCTGCGCATCGTCGCCTACGACCCCTCGCTCATCAGCGGTGCGAAGATCGGTGCGATCCCGGTCGAAGACCTCGCCTACGCGATGTCCGCCATCGTGCTGCTGCCCAGCCTGTGGGTCCTGTTCGACCGGACCGGCGCGCGCCCCGCGCCCCACCCGACCCCAGCACCAGCACCAGCGGAGCCAGCACCAGCAGAGGACACGAAGTGAACGCCAGCACCGCCTCCAGGCCGTCGACCCTGCGCGCCCTGTTCGTGTCGTCGCGGCCGATCAGCTGGGTGAACACCGCGTACCCGTTCGGCGCGGCGTACCTGCTCGGCAGCGGGGTCGGCGTCGAGGGCGGCGGCGGGTTCTCGCTGATCGCGTTCCTGGTCGGTGTCGTGTACTTCCTGGTGCCCTACAACCTGGCGATGTACGGCATCAACGACGTCTTCGACTACGAGTCCGACCTGCGCAACCCGCGGAAGGGCGGCGTCGAGGGCGCCCTGCTCGACAGGAGCGTGCACCGTGCCACGCTGTGGGCCGTCGTCGTCACGAACGTCCCCTTCCTCGTCGCGCTCGTGGTGCTCGGCGCGGTCAGCGGCAACGGTCCGTGGTCGTGGCTCGTCCTGGCGATCAGCGTCTTCGCGGTCATCGCGTACTCGGCGCCGGGGCTGCGGTTCAAGGAGAAGCCGTTCCTCGACTCGCTCACGTCGAGCACGCACTTCGTCTCGCCGGCGATCTTCGGTCTCGCCCTCGCGGGGCCGCACTGGACCGGCGAGCTCGTCGCCGTGTGCATCGCGTTCTTCCTGTGGGGCGTGGCCTCGCACGCGTTCGGTGCCGTGCAGGACGTCCTGGCCGACCGGGCCGGCGGCATCGGCTCGGTCGCCACCGTCATCGGTGCGCGGGCGACCGTGCGGCTGGCCTTCGTCGCGTACCTGGTCGCCGGCGTCGCCCTGCTGTTCTCGGCGTTCCCCGGGCCGATCGCCGCGATCGTGGTCCTCCCGTACGCGCTCAACGTGCTGCCGTGGTGGAACATCACCGACCAGGGCGCCGAGGCCGCGAACGCCGGCTGGAAGCGGTTCCTCTGGATCAACTACCTGGCGGGCTTCATCGTCACGATGGCACTCATCGCGTACGCCTACACGCACTGACAGACTGGACGCACGCACCGCGGCGACCGTGGTGCGACACCAGCCACGACGGCAGCCACGAAGGAGTGCACGCATGAGCGTCCGGATCATCCACGTCGGTCTCGGAGGGTGGGGCGGCAACTGGGCCCGCACCGCCATCCCAGAGGTGTCGGAAGTGCAGGTGGTCGGGATCGTCGACCCGTCGGCGCCGACGCTCGAGGCCGTGCGGACCGACCTCGGGCTCCCGGCCTCCGCCGCGTTCGCGTCCCTGACCGAGGCGCTCGCCACGGTCGAGGCCGATGCCGTCGTCATCACCGCCCCGGCCGTGACGCACGTGCCGCTCGCGCTCGAGGCGCTCGAGGCCGGCAAGCACGTCCTGGTCGAGAAGCCGTTCGCGAACACCACCGACGAGGCCGTCACCGCGGTCCGCCGCGCCGAGGAGCTCGGCCTGGTGCTGCAGGTCAGCCAGAACTACCGCTGGTACCCGGCACCGCGGGTCGTGCAGGAGATGCTCGAGGCCGACGTCGTCGGTGAGGTCTCCGCGATCAACGTCGACTTCCGGCAGTGGGACAACGACCAGCCCGCCGAGACGTACCCGCACTACCGGTTCCCGCACGCGATGATCAACGACATGGCGATCCACCACTTCGACCTGCTCCGGATGATCACCGGGCAAGAGGCCGTTCGCGTCTTCGCCAAGGCCAGCTACCCCGCCTACAGCAAGTACCAGGACGAAGCGGTCGCCTCGATGATCATCGAGCTCGACGGCGGCACGGTCGTCAACTACCGCGGCAGCTGGCTGAGCCGCGGCCCGCGCACCGCGTGGGCCGGCGAGTGGAGCATCGAGGGTGAGGACGGCGAAGTCTGGTTCACGAGCCGCGACGGCGAGCCGAACGCCGTTGCCGGCGACCGGGTGACCGTCCGCCGCACCCAGGACGACGAGGCCGAAGTGGTCGAGCTCCCCGTGCTCGCACACACCGACCGCCAGGGCGGCCTGCAGGCGTTCGCCCGCTCGGTGCAGGGCGGCCCCGCCCCGGAGACGAGTGGGCGCGACAACCTGCGGAGCCTCGCGCTGATGGAGGCCGCCGGCCGCTCCGCGGCGTCCGGCCTGCCCGAGGACGTCGTCGTCCCGTCCTGACCGCACCCACCGACGGCCTGGAGGCACGGGGCGGGCCCGCACCGCGCCTCCAGGCCGTCGTCGGTCGCTCCACCGCGTCGGGGACCTTTCGCGCTCACCGACAGTCCACGCGTCGGAGCGCCCGTGACGTGTCGCTGCGCGCGTGGACCCGCGAGCTGGTCTCGCGTCAGGCGGCGCCGGCCGCCCGCCGCGCCTGCGCGACGGCCCGCCGCACGCCGAGCGACCAGGCTTGCCCGTGGCCCGGCAGCACGTGCTTCGCCTCGGTGTCCGCCAGCAGCTCGAGCGACGCGACCGCCGTGTCGACGTCCGACGTCGCCGCAGGTGCGACGATCCGCGGTCCGATCCCGCCGGTGTACGGGTCGAAGGTGACGAGCGCATCCCCGGCGATCACGGCGTCGCGGTCGGCGAAGTGCAGGGCCACGTGCCCGTCGGTGTGCCCGGGGGTCTCGATGATCCACGGGGTGCCCGGCACGTCGGCGCGGTTCTCCAGCGGCTCGGTGTCGGCGATGCCGTCGACCGTGGCCGCACCGGCGAGCAGCATCCGACCCAGGGGACGCAGGCCGCCCGGGTGCAGCGCCACGAACCCGAAGCGGTTCGCCTGGGGCCGGTACGAGTACGGGTGCGCGGCGAGGTGCCGGTCGCCCGGGTGCACGAAGACGGGCGTGCCCCAGTCGCGGTGCATCCGTGCAGCGGTTCCGACGTGGTCGAAGTGCCCGTGCGTGAGCAGCAGGCCCTCCACCCGATCGGGCGTGTAGCCCAGGTCGTGCACGGCGAGCTGCAGGTGCGGCCATGCGGCGGGCAACCCCGCGTCGATGACGAGCAACCGGTCGCCGGTCTCGACGAGGTACGTGTTGGTGTGAGCGATCTCGAGGCGGTGGATCCCCTCGGCGGTGTCCCGGAAGAGCATGTGCGGCACGGTAGGCGCGGGCTGCTGGGCAGCATCCCGGGTGGGACGTGTACGAAATGGGGAATGGCCAAGGACAGTCTGCCCGAGCTCGAACTCGCCAACGTGCGCACGCGCGAGCGCATCACGGACACCGTGACGGAGCTGAAGCGGCGCGCGGACCTGCCCGCCCGCACCCGTCTGGCGGTCGCCAAGACGAAGCAGCGGTGGCACCGCGACCCCACGCCCCTGGTGGCGATGGGGCTGACCGGCCTGACCGGTGTCGCGGCGATCGTCCTCGGCATCGCGCTCCGGAACAAGCCCGCCGGGCACCTGGCGCAGCCGCCGGCGAGCTCGGCCTTCACCGCGCTGCTGCCGTTCGGCGCTCGGGGCGACGCCCCGTCGGCGCAGGAGCGGGCGCAGGCAGGTCGCAAGGGTCGGAAGGCGCGAGCCAAGGCTGCCGAGGAAGCCCTCGAGCGTGACCCGGCACACCGGGGCCGCGTGAAGCAGCAGGTCGGCATCGCCGCGGTGCAGCGACGCGCGAACAAGAACCGCAAGCAGGCGGTCAAGCGGTCGAAGACGGCCGTGAAGGCGAGAGGCTAGTCCCATGGCGCACGAAGAGCAGAAGCCGGACCCGGACGACTCCCGGAAGCCCGACAACCCCACCGACCTGAAGAAGCCGACGCTCGTCTACACGCTGAAGAAGACGCTGCGCGAGTTCACGAGCGACCAGTGCACCGACCTGGCCGCGAGCCTGACGTACTACTCGGTGCTCGCGCTGTTCCCCGGGCTGCTGGCGGTCGTGTCGCTGCTCGGCCTGGTCGGGCAGGCCGACAACACGATCAAGACCCTGCTGCAGATCATCGGCAACATCGGGTCCGACCAGGTCGTGGACCTGATCAGGGAGCCGCTCGAGGGGCTCGTCCGCTCGCCCGCCGCCCCGATCACGTTCATCGTCGGTGTCGTCGGCGCGCTCTGGTCGGCCTCCGGCTACGTCGGCGCCTTCGGTCGCTCGATGAACCGGATCTACAACGTCCGCGAGGGCCGGCCGATCTGGAAGCTCCGCCCGACCATGCTCGGCGTCACGGTGACCACCGTCGTCCTGCTCGTGGTCGGCCTGCTCGTGCTGGTGAGCGGGCCGCTCGCCCGGAGCTTCGGCGACGTCATCGGCCTGGGCGACGTCGCCGCGACCGTGCTCCTCATCGTGCAGTGGCCGATCCTGCTCGTCATCGCGATCATCGTCGTCGCGGTGCTCTACTACTGGTCGCCGAACGTCAAGCAGCCGAAGTTCCGCTGGGTCAGCGGCGGGTCGATCCTGGCGATCCTCATCTGGGTCATCGCGAGCGTCGGGTTCGGGTTCTACGTCGGGAACTTCTCGAACTACAACGCCACGTACGGCTCCCTGGGTGGGGTCATCGTGTTCCTGCTGTGGATCTGGATCACGAACAACGCCCTGCTCTTCGGTGCCGAGTTCGACGCCGAGATCGAGCGGGGCCGCGAGCTGCAGGCCGGCATCCGTGCAGAGGAGGACATCCAGCTCCCCGAGCGCGACACCCGCCAGATCGAGAAGCAGGACGAGCAGCGCGCGCAGGACGTGCTCGAGGGCATCCGCATCCGCCAGAGCGTCGACAACGACTGACCGTCGCGCGTCCGACCGGCGCTGACGGGCGCTCTCCGGTTCGGGACGCTACGGTGCGAGCGTGCCGTCCTTCCTCGAGGGGCTCCCGTTCCGGTGGCTCGTCCTCGCGCTCTTCGCGATCGTGTTCTGCCGTGCGCAGGCCACGTACTGGGTCGCGCGGCTCGCGGTGACGGGTGCGTCCCGCTCGCGGTGGGGCGGGTGGCTGCGGTCGCCGGCGGTCCGTCGTGGTTCGGCGCTGCTCGACCGCTGGGGCCTGCCCGTCGTCACGGTGAGCTTCGTGGTGGTCGGCCTGCAGACGGTGATGAACGCCGCAGCAGGGCTGGCACGGGTCGCCTGGTGGCGGTACACGATCGCGATGGTCCCTGGCTGCGTCGCGTGGGCCTTCCTGTACGCGACCGTCGGGCTCGCGGTCTTCTGGGCGGTCGTCGCGGCGCTCGCCGGCTCGCCGTGGGGCATCGTGGCGCTCGCTGGTCTCGTGGTCGTCGCCGGCGTCGCACTGACGGTCCTGCGTCGTCGCCGCGACCGCACAGGAGGCCCGGCCCGGCTTCCGTAGGCTGGCCTCCGTGACGACAGAGCAGCTCCAGAACCGTCCGGTCGCTCTGGTGACCGGAGCCACCCGCGGCATCGGCCGCGCGATCGCCGCCGACCTCAGCCGCACCCACCACGTGCTCGTGGGCGGCCGGTCCGCCGACGCCGTCAACGCCCTCGTCCAGGAACTGCCGAGCGCGGCGCCGTTCGTCGGTGACCTGGGCGCGGGCGAGGTCCCGGCGCTGCCGGCACGGCTCGACGTGCTCGTGCACTCCGCCGGCGTCGAGCAGGGCACCACCGTCGCCGACACCCCGCGCGCGGTGTGGGAGCAGGTCTTCGCGACGAACGTGTTCGCGGTCGCCGAGCTCACCCGGCTGGCGCTACCGGCACTGCGGGCGGCCCGGGGCATCGTCGTGCCGATCAACAGCGGCTCCGGGTTCCACTCGGGCCCCGGCGGTGGCGTGTACGCGGCGTCGAAGTTCGCGCTGCGGGCCTTCGCCGATGCCCTGCGGGAAGAGGAGCGGGCGAACGGCGTGCGGGTGTCGAGCGTGCACCCGGGCCGGACCGACTCGGACATGCAGCGGCAGCTCGTGGCGAAGCTCGGGGAGTCCTACGACACCGACTACTACCTGGCGCCCGAGGACGTCGCCGCCGCGGTCCGCACCGTCGTCGACCTGCCCGAGCGCGGCACCGTCGAGTCGCTCGCGATCCGACCGACCCGACGGCGCTGACGCGCTGACGGCGACGGCGACGGCACCGACGACCGACTACCGCAGCTCGATCCGTTCGTCGAGCTCGAGCCGTTCCAGGAACATCTCGTCGTGGCTCACCACGACGAGTGCACCCCGGTAGGCCCGCAGCGCGTCCACGAGCTGGTCGACGCTCGTCAGGTCGAGGTCGTTCGTGGGCTCGTCGAGCACGAGCAGCTGCGGCGGCGGGTCGGCGAGCACCAGGGCAGCCAGCGCAACCCGGAACCGCTCCCCGCCGGACAGGTCCCCGGCCGGACGGTCGACGGTGTCGCCGCGCACCAGGAACTTCGCCAGCCGGTTCCGGACCTCGGCGACGGGCACGTGCGGGGCGTCCCGGCGCACGTTGTCGAGCACCGTGGCGGTGTCGTCCAGGCTGTCCTTCCGCTGCGGCAGGTACGCGATCCGGTCGACGTGGGCGACGGCCGTGGTCGCCGGCAGCGGGTGCTCCCGGGCCGCGGGGTCGCCGACGAGCTGCTCGAGCAGCGTGGACTTGCCGACGCCGTTGTCCCCGGTGACGGCGATCCGCTCCGGCCCCTGCACGATGACGTCCCGTCCGCGGACGGTCACGGTGGCGATCCGACGCGATGCCGGCACGTCCGGGTCGGGCAGGGTGACGTGGATCGACTCGTCGTCGCGCAGACGGAGTTCGGCCTCACGCTTGGACGCAAGTGCGGCAGCTTCGTCGTCCGCGTACCCGACGCGCAGACGACCGGCGGTTTCCTGCGCCTTCTTCCGCTGCTCGTTCGCCAGGATCTTCGGCATCGAGCGGCCCGCCTTCTCGCCCGCCTTGGCACGACGGGCGATCTTCGTCTCCGCCTCGATGCGCTGCCGCTTCTCGGTACGGTGCCGCTGCTCGGCGACCCGGACCTCGCGCTCGACGGCCGCCTGCTGCACGGCGAGGTGCTCCTCGAACGCGCTGAAGGTCCCGCCGAACACGGTCATCGACCCGGCGCGGAGCTCCACGGTCTCGTCGACGTGTTCCAGGAGTTCCCGGTCGTGGCTGACGAGCACGAGCGTTCCGCGCCAGTCGTCGACCAGGTCGAGGAGCAGCCCGCGGGCCCGACGGTCCAGGTTGTTCGTGGGCTCGTCCAGGAACACGATCGGTCGCGCGCGCAACCGCACCCCGGCGACGGCGACGAGCACGGACTGCCCGCCGGACAGCGTCGACACCGGCCGGTCGAGGTCGGTGCCGTCGAGCCCGACCCGGTCGAGCACCGCGGCGGCCCGTTCCTCCAGGTCCCAGTCGTCGCCGACTGCCTCGAGTTGTGCGGCGGTGGCGTCGCCGGCCAGGACGGCCCGGAGCGCGGTGAGGGTGGGACGGACGCCGAGCAGGTCGGCGACGGTGTCGTCCGCGCTGGCGTGGGCCCACGCCGCCGGTTCCTGATCGACGCGCCAGCGGCGATCAGGCCGTGCCGGTGGGGAGAGGCGTTGCGGCAGGTGGTCGACTGGGCCGGACGTCGCGATGCTGCCCGACGTGGGGTGGAGCCGGCCGGTCGCGAGCCGGACCAGCGTGGACTTGCCGGCCCCGTTCCTCCCGACCAGGCCGGTCCGGCCACGGTCGAAGGCAGCGGTGAGGTGATCGAGCGCGACGGTGCCGTCGGGCCAGGCGAAGGTGACGTCGTGCAGGACGACGGACGGACTGGTGGGCATGGAGGTGTCTCCCGGTGTCGATGCTGGGCGCACGACACCGAGGCCACCGCGGTGCGGTGGAGCGCCCGACGGGGCGCGCGATCACGGTGTCAGCGCGTGGGCTGAGCGGTACCGGTGATCGACAGCAATCCGTCTGCTTCCGTCAGGGGACCCCCGTGTCCGCCATCCGTTCCGCCGGTCGGTCTCCCGCCCCGGCGGCCCCGCGATGACGACGAGGTGACCTCCACGGTAATCCCGTGACACGGGCGCCCGCAAGGGATGACAGGCTGGGGGCATGCCGGAGAACCTGTTGCCGACCCCGTCGTCGAACCCCGAGACCCTGCTGCCCGCTGAGCCGGAGGTGACCGCCGCGATCGAGGCGGACGCCCCCGTCGCCAGCGTGGTCGTGTCCCACCCGTCGTCGAGCCTGGCGTGGGCGCTGCTCGCCGACGAAGCGTGGGCGCGCGGCGCGACCCTGGAGTCCTACGCGTACGCCCGTGTCGGTTACCACCGCGGGCTCGATGCCCTGCGCAAGGCCGGCTGGCGCGGTGTCGGCCCGGTGCCGTGGTCGCACGAACCGAACCGTGGCGTGCTGCGAGCGTTGTTCGCCCTGCGCCGTGCGGCCGAGGCGATCGAGGAGCCCGGCGAGGCTGAGCGCCTGACCGACTTCCTGAACGCGAGCGACCCCGAGGCCCTGCGCGCCCTGTCCGCCGGCGCGTAGGGCCCACACGCAAAACACCGGTGTTCACACTGCACGCCGCGGGATGCGGGTGTGCAACGTGCGAACACCGGTGTTTTGCGAGAGCCGACCCCGCCTAGGCCAGCAGCACGCTCCAACTGAACGCCTGCGGCCAGAGCTGGTGCTCCGGCAGCACGTCGAGCCCGCACGCCCGGCTGCCGAGCCCGTGCTGCGCGGCGTCGAGGTACAGGTACAGGTGGTCCGACGTCGGCAGCTCGTACGGGTGCTCGGCGCGGTCGATCTGCTGCGCGGTCCACGGCGACAGGGTGAACCCCGCACGGTGCGACCCCGCCGTCGTCACGGTGAACGGCCCGACGGACAACGAACGCAGGCCAGGCCGGTGCCCGGTCTCCTGCGGCCGCGAGTACTCCACCCCGAGTGACCGCACCGGCGCGGTGAACCGCCCGACCCGGGCAGCGTGCGACGAGTCGGCGTACGACTCGAGCGGTCCGGTCCCGAACCAGGTTGCGTCCCCGTCCGCCAGCGACGCCGGCAGGTCGAACCGCACCCCGATCCGCGGCCACGTGACGTCCCACGCACCGAACGGCACGGCGTCGGTCTGCAGCACGAGCCCGTCGGACGTCAGGGTCCAGCGGTGCGTGACCTCGAGGCCCCACCCGCTGTTCGCCGCCGCGACGCGCACGCGTTGTTCCAGGCCGGAGTCGGTGCGCGACACCGACACCAGCCGGTGCGTCAGCCGGTCCAGCCCGCGATCGCGCCAGCGCGTCGCCGACGGGGGAGCCGTCGGGTCGCCGACACCGTGCGTGAGCACCGGGTCCGCGGTCTCGTAGCCGCCCTGTGACGCCAGGCTGTCGTTGTCGGTCGGTGCGCGCCAGAGTTCCAGGCGGGGCCCGGCCACCTCGTGGCCCTTCCAGGACGCCAGGTCACCGCGCGCGTTGAACGTGCCGTCGCCCAGGTGGTCGCCGTCCCACCCTTGCCTGGAGGCCCGTGGTGCGTCCGCCGCGCGCGCCGCGACGAGCCGCTGGGTGCGTGCGACGACGTGGCCGGTGTCCGCCCACGCGGTCGGCCCCGCCAGTTCCACGGTCAGGTCGAACCAGAGCTCGTCGCCGGGTGCGAGTTCGGACGTGGCCGCGTCGAGCACCTCCGCGGGCACCGGGACCGTCGCCGACGCACGTGCGGCGACGATGCCCGTGGACAGGCGCCCCGAGGCCTCGACGACGCCGTTCCGCGACAGGGTCCAGCAGAGCCGGAGCCCGGCGGTCGAGGCCGAGTGGTACCGGTTCTCGACCAGCACCGTGGTGTCCGAGACCGCCAGGCGGATCGGGGCCACGACGGCCGCGAACTCGGCGAGCCCCGGGGTCGGGGTGTCGTCGGGCAGCACCAGGCCGTCCATCACGAAGTTGCCGTCGTGCACGACCTCGCCGAAGTCGCCGCCGTACGCGTAGTAGTCCTCGCCGGCGGGCGTCTTCGCGAGCAGGCCGTGGTCCCGCCACTCCCACACGAACCCGCCGTGCAGCCGTGGGTACCGGTCGACCAGGGCTTCGTACTCGGCGATCTGCCCGGGGCCGTTGCCCATGGCGTGCACGTACTCGCAGTGGATGAAGGGCTTCGACCGCTGCCGTGCGGCCTCGGCCGGGCCGCAGCCGAGCAGGGGCGTCGGGGTGCCGCCGCCGATGGACTCGGTCTCCTGCAGCGTCGGGTACATCCGCGAGTAGACGTCCGTGTACTCGCCCGTGTAGTCGCCCTCGTAGTGCACGGGGCGCTCGGCGTCGCGGTCGTGCACCCACTGCGACATGGCCGCGAGGTTCCGGCCGGTGCCGGACTCGTTGCCGAGCGACCACATCACGATCGATGCGTGGTTCTTGTCGCGCTCGACGGTGCGCGCGATGCGGTCCACGTAGGCCTCGGCCCACGCCGGGTCGTCGGAGGGGTTGCCGACCCAGTCGGTGAACAGGAACCCGTGGGTCTCCAGGTCACACTCCAGGATGACCCAGAACCCGAGCTCGTCGGCCAGGTCGAGCACGCGGGGGTGCGGCGGGTAGTGCGAGGTGCGGATGGCGTTGACGTTGTGCCGCTTCATCAGCGCCATGTCGGCGCGGGCGTGCTCCTCGTCGAACACCCGGCCGCGCACTGGGTGGGTCTCGTGCCGGTTCACACCGTGGAACACCACGCGCTCATCGTTCACCAGGAACCGGTCGCCGACGATCGACACGGTGCGGAACCCGAGCCGGAGCGAGACGGCCTCGCCGCCGGCGGTACCGCCGGCGTCGGTGCCCGTCGACAGCGTCGCGTCGTACAGCTTCGGCAGCTCGGCGCTCCACGGCTCGACGCCCTCGACCTCGATCGGTGCGACGTCGTCGGCCGTTGCCCAGGTCACGTCGAGGCCCAGGTCGGGCACCGCGAACCGCACCGGGAACACCGCGTCGAGCGTCGGGAACGTGATCGTGCCGGTCCCCGTCTCCGGGCGCCCCGACGCCGCGGTGCCCGCCGATGCAGCCGTGCCGAGCGTCGCCTGCCAGCCGGCCTGGACGAACACGTCGTCGATCGCCGCCGTGGGGCGGGCGAGCAGCGTGACGTCGCGGAAGATGCCGGGCAGCCACCACTGGTCCTGGTCCTCCAGGTAGGACGCCGCCGACCACTGGTGCACCCGGACCGCGAGCTCGTTCGCTCCCGGCCGCACCAGGTCGGTGACGTCGAACTCGGTCGCCAGGCGCGAGCCCGTCGACCAGCCCACGAGCGTCCCGTTCAGCCACACCCGGAAGTGCGACTCGACCCCGTCGAACCGCAGCAGCACCCGGCCGGCGGCGTCGAACGACGACGGCAGCTCGAACGTGCGGCGGTGGTCCCCGGTCGGGTTCTCCTCCGGCGGGTGCGGCGGGTCGATCGGGAACGGGTACTGCAGGTTCGTGTAGCTCGGCGCACCGTGGCCGTGCAGTACCCAGTGCGACGGCACCGGGAGCTCGCCCCAGGCCGGGTCGTCGTCCTCCCCACCCTCGGTCGCGAAGTCCTCGGAGACCGAGGCGACGGGCGACCACCGGAACCGCCAGTCCCCGTTCAGCGACAGGGACGGGGCGTCGGTGTGCAGCCAGGCACGGGGTGCCAGCCGCGAGTCGGAGCCGGGTGCGGTGGACGAGAGTGCGGAGTGGGTCAACCCTTGACCGATCCTTCCGTGAGGCCTCCACGCCAGAAGCGCTGGAGGACGATGATGGCGATGACGAGCGGGATGACCGAGACGAGCACCCCGCCGGTGGTGAGCTGGTAGAACTCCGGCAGGCGGTCGACCTGCGAGCGCCAGTTGTTCAGACCCAGTGTTATCGGGTACAGCTTCTGGTCTGCCAGCATGATGAGCGGCAGGAAGAAGTTGTTCCAGATCCCGACCACCTGGAACAGGAACACGGTGACGAGCGCGGGGGTCATCTGCCGGAGCACCACGGTGTGGAAGATCCGCAGTTCACCGGCGCCGTCGATGCGTGCCTGTTCGAGCAGGGTCGTGTCCACCGACGCCGCGGCGTACACCCGGCACAGGAACAGGCCGAACGGCGACACCAGGCTCGGGATGAGCACGCTCCAGTACGTGTCGGTCAACCCCATGGTCGAGAACAGCAGGAACAGCGGCAGCGCCGTCGCGGTCCCCGGCACGAGCACGCCGCCGAGGATCGTGCCGAACACGAACTGGCGCCCCCGGAAGTCGTACTTCGCCAGCGCGTACCCGCCGGCCGCGGCGAAGTAGGTCGCCAGGACCGCACCGACGCCGGAGTACAGGATGCTGTTCGCGATCCACCGGACGAAGATGCCGCCGTCGTAGGTGAACACCTGCTGCAGGTTGCTCCAGAGCGCGAACTCGCCGCCGAACCAGAACCCGTTCGTCGAGAACAGCGCGCCCGTGGTCTTCGTCGCCGCGATGACGACCCAGTACAGCGGGACGATGAAGTACAGCGCGACGACGACGAGGATCCCCGTGACGACGATCTGCGAGCGTGGGGACCGGTCGAGCTTGCGGCGCGCGCTGGAGCTCTGGGAGACGCGCCTGCGGCTCCGCGACGCCAGCGCCGAAGGAGCCTGCGACTGAGGGACATCCGGTAGGGACACCTTCGAGGTCGATTCCGTGGATGTCATCGGTCAGTCCCTTCGGTGGTCGCGACGCGACCGGCCTGGAGGCCCGGGTCGGCTTGGGTGGTGACCGTGCTGCCCGCCGCAGCGCGCGTCTGGAGCGCGGTGCGGGCCTCCCGGCCGTCGCGCCGTGCGCGCTTGCGTCGGTCGCGTTCGTCCTTGGGTGGACGGTTCGTCAGCGCGAGGAACGTGAACGACAGGATGAACGCGGCCAGGGCGATGATGACCGCCTGCGCACTCGCGACGCCGTACTCGTTGAACGCGAACGCGTTCGTGTACGCGGCGTAGTTCGGCGTGTACTCGGTGTCGATCGCCGGGGCGACCGTCGACAGGATCTGCGGCTCCGCGAAGAGCTGCAGCGTGCCGATGATCGAGAACACCGTCGTGAGCACCAGGGCCGGGGCGATGAGCGGGATCTGGATCCGCCACGCGACCTGGAACGCGTTGGCGCCGTCCACCTTCGCGGCTTCGTAGACCTCGCCGGGGATGGACTTCAGCTGCGCCACGATGATGAGCATGTTGTAGCCGGTGTACGTCCACGTGACGATGTTCGCGATCGACCACAGCACGCTGTTGGCGCCGAGGAAGTCCGGCTGCAGCCCCATCGACTGCAGCAGCGACACGATCGGCGACAGACCGGGCACGTACAGGAACGACCACAGGATCGTGGCGATGACCCCGGGGACGCCGTAGGGCATGAAGTAGACCGCCCGGAAGAAGCCCGGCCAGCGTGCGCTCGCCGACTCGAGCAGCAGCGCGAGGATCGTGCAGGCGATGATCATCACCGGGACCTGGACGATGCCGAAGAGCAGCATGCGGCCGATCGATGCGACGAACCCGCTGTCCTGCAGGGCGATCACGTAGTTGTCGAACCCCGCGAACCGGCCGACCACACCGTCCTCGCCGAACAGGCCCTCGCGGTCGACGGTGGTGAACGACTGGAACAGGGCACTGATGATCGGGATGACGAACGTCAGCAGGAACAGGGCCAGGAACGGGGCGAGCAGGATCCACGGGGCACGCTTCTGCGCGCTCGTGGCCTTCGTGCTCGTGCGGAACGCGGGGGTACTGCCGGCCGGTCGACCGGTGGTCCGTGGGGTGGTGGTCTGCTGGGTCATCGTGCCGTCCTGACGCTGAGGCCCTTGTCCTTGAAGGACTGGACGATCTCCCGCTGGGCGAGCTCCACGGCGTCACTGAGCTTCAGGCCCGAGGTGATCTTGCGGCGGAACTGGTTCTGCAGGCTGGTGAAGGCCGACTGGGTCACCGGGGACCAGGACCAGTCGATGTTCTGCTCCTTCGAGGCCGGCACGAAGACGTCCTCGTTGTAGTTCTGGCCGGAGAACCACTTCGACGGCTTCTCGCGCTGCGCCCCGATGTAGTCGACCGCGGGCGACCAACCGATGCCGCAGTACTTGATCATCGCGTCGATGCCCTCCTTCGAGGTGGTCATCCACGTGATGAACTCGAGCGCTTCCCGCGGGTGCTTCGCGTTCGCCAGCACCGCGGCCGTCGAACCGCCGATGGCGCTCGAGCCGAAGCCGTCGGCGCCCCACTTCTGCATCGGGGCGACCTTCCACTTGCCCTCGCCGCCCTGCACCGACTCGATGAGCGCGTCACCCCAGCTCGCACTGGTGACCGCGGCGATCTTGCCGCTCGCGGCGGCCGCGTACCACCCGGGGGAGTACGCGCCGGCGCTCGTGTCGACGAGCTTGTCGTCGATCACGCCGTCGAAGAAGTCGGCGACCATCAGGGTCTTGTCGTCGGTCATGTCGACGACCCACTCGTCGCCGTCGACCTTGAACCAGCGCGCACCGGCCTGCTGTGCGTACGCGGCGAAGGGTGAGGCGTCGGCGACCGGGAACACCTCGAGGTAGTTCTGCTTGCCGGTGCTCCGGACCTTGTCGGCCAGGTCACGCCACTCGTCCCACGTCGTCGGGGGTTCGCCGCCGGCCTGCTCGAGCAGCGCGGTCTGGTAGTAGAAGCCCATCGGGCCGGTGTCCTGGGGGATGCCGTAGATGCCGTCGACGAACGACACCTGCGCCCACGCGGCCTCGTCGTACTTCGACTGGAAGTCCTTCGCGCCGTACCGGGCCAGGTCGACCAGGCCGTTGGCGAGCATGAACTCGGGGATTTGCCGCAGCTCGACCTGCCCGATGTCCGGGCCACCGCCGGCCGCGAGCGCGGAGTACATCTTCTGGTACCCGCCGCTGTTGCCGCCGGGGATCCAGTTCGCCGACACCTGGATCTTCGGATGTGTCTTGTTCCAGACGTCGCAGACCTTCTGCAGGTCCTTGAGCCAGGCCCAGTAGGTGAGCTGGACGGTCTCACCCGAGGCCGCGGCGGGCACGAGGGCCGCCTTGTTGACGTTGGTCGAGCCCGGGACCGCACAGCCGGCGAGGAGCCCCGCCGCCGCCGTACCGAGGCCGAAGCCCAACAGGTGTCGTCTCGTGATCGGTCGTTGTGGTGGCGCCATTGCCGCACTCCGTTCGTCGTTGATCGGGGTTGCCCACACCCAACCACAGAACCGAATGCCGTTGTGGTTTCGTGACCGTACCGACACTGCGCGTTCCCGGCGCACCTTGGAACGGCCCCAGGCCCGGGCGCGGACCGTGGGGTAACAGAGCAGACACCGACGCCCCGGACGGCGAAGGCCGCCGGCGGCACGACCGGGAGGAGAAGCGATGACCGAACGCGGGAACACCACCCATCGCCCCGAACTCGACGAGCAGCTCGCGCACGAGGCGCAGAGCATCGTCCAGGGGCACGGCAGCAACGCCCACGTCGAGGAGTTCCGGCAGTCCGAGCCGGTCCCCGACGACACCGACGGCCCGGAGACCGTCGCCGCGTCGGGCTACGACGGCGAGCTCGAGGGCGAGCTGCAGGACGACACCACCGACGTGCTCCCCGAGGACGATGCCGACCGGGCCGACCCGCTGCCCACCGGCGAGGGCGACGGAGCCGACGCGACCGTGTACCGCACCGAGACCAGGGAGGGCAGCACCGATGGCTCTGACGCAGAATGACGCGCCGCACCTGCAGTCCGGGATCGCCGAACGCCTGAAGCGCGGGGGCACCTGGACGTGGGCCTACGTCGACGCGTCCGGTGACCGTGAGGACCCGCAGCACCTCGCAGCCCTGCAGCGCCGGAAGGCCGAGGACGTCCTGCGGTCGGCCGGGGCGGACGCCGAGGTCATCGACACGGTGATGGCCGAACTCGAGGAGACGCCCGGGGTGCCCGCGCCGGTCAGCCGGTACGTGCTCGTGCACGACGGTGAACTCGTGCTCAGCGAGGTCCTGCCCGGGGCGATGCACGCCCCGACGTCGATCGGCCACGACCCCGTGCCCGACCTGCTGCCGCTCCTGGCGCACCGGCCGCTCGACCTGCCGTTCCTGATCGTCGAGGTCGGTCGCGAGGGCGGTGGCCACCGCGCCTACCGTCTCGGCCACGCCGACGTGCCGGACCGGCGCGACGAGCAGCGCGTGCAGGGCCGCACCGACACGCTCCACAAGTTCCAGGGCGGCGGCTGGTCGCACCTGCGGTGGCAGCACCACACCGAGGAGATCTGGCGCGACAACCAGAACGAGGTCGCCACGTCCGTCGACGAGGCCTTCCGGCGGCTGCAGCCGAAGCTCATCGTCGTGGCGGGGGACATCCGCGCACGGGGGCTCCTGCTCGACCAGTTGTCCACCGAGGCTCGAGCCGTCGTGTCCGAGGTCCCGGTCGACCCCCGGGCGTCGGACGCGGCGGAGACCGCGCTCGTCGAGCACGTCGACATCGCGCTCGCCCGGGTCATCGCGACCCGCCGGCACGACTTCGAGGACCTGCTCCGCACCCACGTCGGCCGCGGGGACAACCAGACGGTCACCGGCCTCGGATCTGTCGTCGAGGCGCTGCAGCAGGCGCAGGCCTCGGTCGTCGCGATCGACGCCGCCGCGATCGGCGACCGCACCCTGCTCGCGCTGGGATCGGCGCCGTGGATCGCCACGGCACCCGAGCAGGCGGCGGGTGCGCCGGCCATCGGTCCGGTGCCGGCCGTGTGCGCGATCGTCCGGGCGGTCGCCCTCACCGACGCGGAGCTGCTGCTCGTGAACGCCGCGTCGCTGCCGAACGGTGCGCCAGCCGCGGCGTTGCTGCGGTGGCCGGTGGGACCGGCGGTGCCGGCCGCCTGAGCGGTGACCGGACGACGGACGGGAGGC
>NZ_KB714609.1:257721-282611 GCF_000349565.1 Curtobacterium flaccumfaciens UCD-AKU | reverse complement strand
CCAGCTGGTACCGGGCCTCCCGTCCGTCTCGGCGCGATCCTGCGGGCCGCCACGACGGCCGCGTATAGCGTCCCCGCCATGACCGACGACCGCCGACGTGAGCTCGGCACCAGCGACGCACCCGTGGAGGACGAACTCGCGGAGTCCTTCGACGCGACCATCGAGGAGGGCACGGAGCGGCTGCAACGGACGGCCCGGGCCGTCCTCGTCACGGGGTTCTTCGGTGGCCTCGAGGTCGGTCTCGGGGTGATGGCGTACCTCGCCGTGCTCACCGAGACCGACAGCCACCTGCTCGCCGGGCTGGCCTTCGGCATCGGCTTCATCGCGCTGCACCTGGCGCACAGCGAGCTCTTCACCGAGAACTTCCTGATGCCGGTCGCGGCCGTGGTCGCCCGCGAGGGGACCGTGCTGCAGCTCGTGCGACTGTGGGGCGGCACCCTCGTGGCGAACCTCGCCGGTGGATGGGTGTTCATGTGGCTCGTCGTCCAGGCGTTCCCGCAGTGGCACGCCACGCTGTCGGAGTCGGCGCACCACTACGTCGACGCGCCGTTCGGGCTGCAGAGCATCGTGCTGGCGGTCCTGGGCGGCAGCACCATCACCCTGATGACGCGGATGCAGCAGGGCACCGACTCGGACCCCGCGAAGCTCGTCGCCGCCGTGGCCGGAGGCTTCCTGCTCGCCGGGCTGCAGCTCTTCCACTCGATCCTCGACTCGCTGCTCGTCTTCGGTGCGATCCAGTCGGGCGCGGACATCACCTACGGGCAGTGGCTCGGCTGGTTCGGGTACACGCTGCTGTTCAACGTCCTCGGTGGGCTGGTGCTCGTGACGGCGCTGCGTCTGCTCCGGACGAAGGAGCTCATGCAGGACCGCCGCCGGGAATCCCAGGACGACCCCGAGCGTGCGGACCACGAACAGGGCTGACGAGCGCGAGGGGCGGAGCGGACGGAGGGGGTCGATCGCGTTGCGTCGCGCGGACGGTCAGTCGTGGGAGCGGTCTCGGCGGGGCACCAGCGGGACGGCCAGCAGCGGGAGCACCGCCACGATGCCGAACGACGCCGCGAAGCCGAGCGCGCCGACCAGGGCGCCGATGCCCGGACCGACGGCGCTCGCCGCGATGAACTGCCCGGTGTTCTGCGCCCCGAGCGCCCGCCCCGACCAGAACGGCCCCGCCGCCTCGGCGACGGACGTGTACGCCAGCCCGTTGTCGGCGACCGTCACGCTCGTCGCGAGCACCAGGAACACCGCCGCCCCGGCCAGGTGCGTGGCGTCGACGACCGCGAGCACCGCCATCACCACCGCCGCGCTCACCGCGACGATCCGCAGGGGGCCGACGCGCGACCCGGCCCGGTCGCTCCAGCCACCGACCAGGATCCGGCCGATCGCCCCGACGAACTGCGCGGCACCGACCAGCAGGCCGGCCGCCGGTGTCGACCACCCGAGGCCCACGAGCCAGACGAGCCCGTACGTCGACAGGGTGAACTGCGGCACCACGAGCAGGACCGACACCGCGTGCACCCGCCACAGGAACCCGCTCGAGCGGTAGGGGTTGGCGGTCGCCGTGGCCACCGCGGCACGGGTCGGACGGGGCGGGTCCGAGATCCCGATCGCGCAGCACACCGCGAGCACGGCGCACAGCACGATCGGCAGGACCAGGGCCGCACGGATCCCCGAGCCCTCGGCCAGCTGCGGCACCGTCACCGCGGCGAGCGTCACCCCGAGCGGCTGCGACATCTGCCGGATGCCCATCGCGAGCCCGCGGCGCTCCTTCGGGAACCACCCCACCACGACCCGGCCGCTCGCGGCGTTCGTCGAGGCACTCGTCATGCCGCCGGCCAGGAACGCCAGCCCGAGCAGCACCGGGTCGCCCGCGGCCAGCCAGGCGCCGACGACGGTCAGTGTGGTGAGCACGAGCCCACCGGCGATGACGATGCGCTCGCCGAACCGGTCGGTGATCGCACCCCACGCGATGAGCGTCAGGACCATGCCGAACGTCGGAGCGGCGGCGAGCAGCCCGGCGGCCGGCAGGGACGTCCCGCGGCTGAGCAGGTGCGGGATGAGGAGCGCCGGCGCGGACACCACGAGCGTCCCCGCCGCCTGGGCCGCGACCCCGAGGGCGAGCATCGTCCAGGCGCGGGCGGAGACCGGTGGTGTCGTGGTGGATCGCTGCGGGGCGTCGGTCGTGGGCATGCGTCTCGGCCGTTCGTCGTGGTTCCAGCACGGAACGAATTGGTATACCACAACGGTATACCATTCCGGCCGCTCCGCCGCTAGGCTTGTCCGCCGTGACCGACCCGACCGACGACGCACCCGTGTCGCAGACGGCCCAGCTCTACGACAACCTGCGCGCAGCCATCCTGACCCTCGACATCGCACCGGGGGAGCGCATCTCGGAGCGTGGGCTCGAAGCACGGTTCCACGCCTCGCGCACGCCCGTCCGCGCCGCACTGTCGCGGCTCGAGCGTGAGGGGCTCATCCTGCACGAGGGCCGTTCGTGGACGGTCACCCCGATCGACCTCGACGAGATCGCCTCGCTCGCCGAACTCCGCGGCATCCTCGAACCCGCCGCCGCACGGCTCGCCGTCGAGCGCGCCACCGCCGAGCAGCTCGCCGAGGTCCGCGGGCACCTCGACACCCTCCGTCCCACCCCCGACCAGCAGGCCGGCATCCGGATGGGGTCGACGTTCCACCTGGACCTCGCCGCGCTCGGCGGCAACCGGTTCGTCACCGATGCGATCGCCGATGCCCTGACCCGACTCGAGCGCACGCGCTGGATCGAGGTCCGCACGCCCGAGGCGCGCGACGCCGCATGGGACGAGCACAGCGCCATCATCGACGCCGTGCGCGACGGCGACGCCGACCGTGCAGCGGAGCTCGTGGCTGCCCACGTCGCCGGCACCAACGACCGACTGCTGAGCTGGATCGCGCAGGAGCGCCGACGCCTGCGCGGGGCGGGCATGACGATCGTGGGCGCGACCGAGCGCTGACGCGAGCGGCGCGTGGGCGGTGCGCCGGGCCTCCTGGCCGTGGCGGGGGAGACCCGGCGTGCGCCGCTAGGGGCGGTCCGCCGACTCGGGCGACGCGTCGGCGTCGTCGAACGTGCGGATCGAATCCGTGCGTTCGAGCAGCGCGTCGCGCACCTCGGCCTCGTCGTGGCTCGCGCGGAGTGCGAGCTTGCTCCCGGAACGTGTCGACTGTGACATGTCGTGTCCTTCCCCTGCGTGTGGGCAACCTGGTCGGTGCGGGCCCGCGGCCCGCCGGTGCGCTTCCTCACGGGACGTACTGAGGTCGCAACAGTGTCGCGCGACACCCGCTGTCCCGCAAGCGTTTCCGGCGCCGTGTGGAGAACTCCCGGTACGGGGCATGCCTAGGATGGTCCGGCCGCATGGTCGAGGCGCGGCACCAGCGGACGTCGGACGGGAGGCACGGGTTGGCCGACCAGCGCACCGCACCTCCCACGGTCTACGACGTCGCCTCTGCAGCCGGCGTCTCCATCGCCACCGTCTCGCGCGTGCTCCGCACGCCCGACGCCGTCCGCGAGGGCACCCGGGACCGCGTGCAGGCAGCGATCCGGAGCCTCGGGTACGTCCCGTCCGGCAACGCCCGGGCCCTCGCCGGCAAACGCACCGGCGTCGTCGGACTGCTGCTGCCCGGCTTCGACGTGGTGCCCGACGAGCGGCCGGACCTGGTCACCGACGGTGGCGTCCGCGTGGTCGACGACCGACGCCACGTGACCCAGCCGTTCTCGTCCAACCTGTACTTCGACGAGGTCCTGCGCGGCGCCGAGACCGAGGCCTGGCAGCGTGGTCTCGCGCTCATGGTCGCCGCCGGCCGGGGGTCGTCGCGCGACGTCATCGTGAACGACGTCGCCGGCCGGGTCGACGGGCTCGCCGTGCTGGCGCAGACGGTGCCCGACGACCTGCTCGAGCACGTCGCCCGACGCATCCCGGTGGTGGTGCTCGCCGACGACCGGCGCTCGCACGGGTTCGACTCGGTGAGCGTGGACAACGCCGCGGGCATGCGGACCCTGGCGTCGCACGTGATCGGGCGTCTGGGGATCCGGTCCCTCGCGTACGTCGCGGGCCCGATCGACTCGCCCGACGACATGGAGCGCTCGGCGGGGTTCCGGGCAGCGCTGGCCGACCACGGGGTGCCGGCCTCGGCGGTGCGCACGGTGCACGGTGACTTCGGCAGGGCCCGGGCGCGGGAGCTCGCGGTGTCGCTGCTGTCCGACGTCGTCCCCCGCGCCGTCGTCTGCTCGAACGACCAGTCCGCGCTCGGGGTGCTCGACGCCGCCGCTGCCCGCGGGCTCCGCGTGCCGGAGGACCTCGTCGTGACGGGGTTCGACGGCATCGACGCCGGTCGGTTCTCGTCGCCGCGCCTGACCACGGTGCACCAGCCGATGGGGGCGCTCGGTCGTGCTGCGGTCCTGGCGATCGTCGACCGGCTGGAGCGCCGCGAGGGGCCGCCGCGCGCCGTGCGCCTGCCCGTCGAGGTGCTGCTGCGCGAGAGCTGCCCGCCCGCGCTGTAGCGTGCGTGCCGTCGCGAGGTCGCGAGGTCGCAAGGTCGCAAGGTCGCAAGGTCGCACCGTGCGGCGTTGCGCATCCCGTGCGACCTTCGGCGCCCCGTGCGAGCCCGGAGCAGTGCACGGAGCGGGCAACCTCGCACCGGTCGGCGCACCTCGCACCGTGCGCCGCCCCGCGAAACAACACCCGCGGTTGCACGCCGCGATGTAAGCGCATACATTGAGCACGTACCGAATCGACATGGAGGTCGACCGAGCAATGACGCTTCCCCCACAGCGCACGCGCGGCACGCGTGACCCAGGCCCACGCCGCCGAGGCCGCCTCGTCGCGGCCATCGCCGGCCTCGCCGCAGTGGCCCTCGTGGCCACCGGCTGCAGCATCCAGGTCCGATCCGAACCCGATCCCACCATCGGCAAGGACACGATGCTCATCAACGCGGACCGCGGCAACCCGCTGTTCGACCGCAACTTCAACCCGTACATCGCGAACGCCCGCACGGCCTCCAAGTGGATGTACGAGCCCCTCATCGAGGTGAACCCCCTCGACGGCAAGCGCAACCCGTGGCTCGCCAGCGCGTGGAGCCAGCCCGACGCGAAGACCATCGACATGACGATCCGCTCGGGTGTCGAGTGGTCCGACGGTTCGCCGTTCAGCGCGAAGGACGTCGTCTTCACCTTCGACCTGCTCAAGAAGTTCCCCGCCATGGACGTGAAGGGCGCCTGGCAGCACATCAAGAGCATCGAGCAGGACGGTGACCACGTCGTCTTCCACCTCAAGAGCGAGGACGTCCCGAGCCTGACGATCATCGGCCAGACGTACATCCTGGGCGAGGACCACTGGGGCGGCGTGAAGGACCCGACGACCTGGCGTGACCCGAACCCGGTCGGCACCGGTCCGTTCGTCCTCGGCAACTACACCGACCAGCAGTACTCGATGAACAAGAACCCGAAGTACTGGCAGGCCGACAAGATCGCCATCAAGCACCTCATCCTGCCGGCGACGAACACCCAGCTCGACACCGTCACCCGCGGCTACGACTGGGCGTACTCGTTCATCTCCGACGTCAAGGGCACCTGGGGTGCCGCGTCGAAGACGAACGAGTGGTGGTTCCCGGCCGGCGGTGTGATCGGCCTCATCCCGAACCTCACGAAGGCGCCGTACAGCGACGTCAACGTCCGCCGGGGCATCTCGCTCGCGCTGGACCGTGACGCCATCGCCGAGACCGCGTCCGAGGGCAACCTGTCGGCGGCGGGCCAGACCGGCCTGATCCTGCCGAACCAGGAGCGCTACCTCAACCCGGACATCCCCGACAAGGGCATGATCACCCAGGACACGAAGGCGGCGCTCGCGAGCTTCGAGAAGTCCGGCTACTCGGTGCAGGGCGGCAAGGTCGTCAAGGACGGCAAGCAGCTCGCGATCACGATCATGACCGCGAACGGCTACTCCGACTGGCTCCGCGCCGCGCAGGAGGTCCGCCGCGAACTCACCGCCATCGGCATCAAGGTGACGATCCAGGCGCCGCAGCCCGCCGGCTACCAGC
The DNA here is from genome assembly GCF_000349565.1 of Curtobacterium flaccumfaciens UCD-AKU. GTDB lineage: Bacteria > Actinomycetota > Actinomycetes > Actinomycetales > Microbacteriaceae > Curtobacterium > Curtobacterium poinsettiae. Next base: position 276,548 of record NZ_KB714609.1, on the reverse strand, counting down.
AGAACATCAACAACGGCGAGTTCGACATGGCGATGGGCGGCATGGGCAACGGTGACGTCTACCAGGCGTTCAACTCCCTGCTCAGCACCGAGTTCTACCAGCCGGTCGGCAAGTCGACCGTCAACAACTACGAGCGCTACAAGAACGCCGACACCCAGAAGCTCCTCGACGAGTACAAGGCGACGACGGACACCGCGAAGCAGCAGGAGATCCTCGACCAGCTGCAGCAGACCGTGTACGACGAGCTCCCCGTCATCGGCATGTACTACGGCGGGCTCTGGGGCCTGTTCAACACCGGCAAGTTCGTCGGCTGGCCGAGTGCGAAGGACCCCTACATGGCACCGCAGAACTACGACTCGGCACCGCTGCTCATCTTCACGAAGCTCCGGCTGCGCGACAGCGCCGCCGGCAAGCAGATCCTGCAGGAGCAGAAGGCGCAGGAGGACCAGAAGTGAAGTACATCCTCCAGAAACTCGTCCTCTTCGTCCTGACCCTCTGGGCCGCGGTGACGCTGAACTTCGTGCTCCCGCGCCTGATGCCCGGCAGCCCGGCCGACGCCGCACTCGCGAAGCTCAGCCAGAACGGTCCGGTCACCGACGCCACCAAGAAGGCCATCGAGGCCCAGCTCGGGGTACCGACCGGCAACCTGTGGGACCAGTACGTCAGCTACCTGCACCAGGTCATCACCCTCGACTTCGGGACGAGCTACACCTTCTACCCGCAGCCCGTCGGCGACCTCGTGTCGAAGGCCCTGCCGTACACGCTGATCCTCGTCGGGGTCGTCACGATCCTGGCGTTCGTCCTCGGCACCCTGATCGGTGTCGCGGCAGCGTGGAAGCGCGGTACCTGGCTCGACTCGCTCCCGACCCTGTCCGGCAGCTTCATGTCGACGTTCCCGTACTTCTGGACCGCCCTGCTGCTGCTGTTCTTCCTCGGCTACGTGCTGCACTGGTTCCCGACCACGGGTGCCTACTCGGCCACGACGACGCCCGGCCTGAACGGTGCCTTCTTCGGCGACGCCCTGCAACACGCGGTGCTGCCGGCGGTCACGATCCTGGTGACGAGCCTCGGCGGCTGGATCATCGGCATGCGCAACGCGATGATCAACACCCTCGGTGACGACTACGTGACCTTCGCCGAGGCCAACGGCCTCCGCGGACGCACCGTCGCCATCCGCTACGCGGCCCGCAACGCGATCCTGCCGAACCTGACCGGCTTCGGTCTGGCGCTCGGTGGCGTGGTCGGCGGTTCCGTCCTGGTCGAGCAGGTCTTCGGCTACCCGGGCATCGGCTACCTGCTGTTCAACGCCGTGATCGGGCAGGACTACCCGCTCATGCAGGCCCTCTTCCTGATGATCACCGTGTCGGTGCTCATCGCCAACTTCATCGTGGACGTCATGTACGGCGTTCTGGACCCGAGGACGCGTCGATGACCAACGCAACCGTGTCGGTGCGCACACAAGAGAACGCACCCAACGAAGAACAGCAGGCGCCGAGCAAGCTCCGCGCCGCCGCCCGCCAGTTCGGCGTCGTCTGGTCGAACAAGAAGGCCCGGATCGGCATCATCATCCTCGGCGTCTTCGTGTTCGTGGCGGTCTTCGCCCCGCTCCTGGCCCCGTACGGCGCCAGCCAGAACGGCTTCGCCCGGTCCGCCGACGCGACGCCCGACCACTGGATGGGCACCACCGCCGCCGGCGAGGACGTCCTGTCCCAGATCATCTACGGCGCTCGCATCTCGGTCATGGTCGGCGCGGTCGCGGGCATCCTGTCCACGCTCGTCGCCGTCGCGATCGGCCTCAGCTGGGGCTACGTCCGCGGCTGGATCGCCGAGGTCATCGGGTTCATCGTGAACCTGTTCCTCGTCATCCCGGGTCTGCCCCTGATGATCGTCATCGCCGCCTACCTGCAGAACGGCGGCATCGCGGTGATCATCGCGGTCATCGTCGTGACCGGTTGGGCGTGGGGTGCGCGTGTGCTCCGTTCGCAGACGCAGTCGCTGCGCGGTCGGGACTTCGTCACCGCCGCCCAGTTCTCCGGTGAGGGCGCGACCCGCATCGTGTTCCGCGAGATCCTGCCGAACATGACGAGCCTGATCGTCGGCAGCTTCTTCGGGGCCGCCACCAGCGCCATCCTCGCCGAGGCGGGCCTCGAGTTCCTCGGACTCGGCGACTCGTCGATCGTCAGCTGGGGCACGATCCTCTACTGGGCGCAGAACTCGAACGCGCTCCTCACGGGGCAGTGGATCCTGCTCTTCGCGCCGGGTCTCTGCATCGCCTTGCTGGCGATGAGCCTCACCCTGATCAACTTCGGCGTCGACGCCGTGTCCAACCCGCGGCTGCGCGACGGCGCACGGCCCCGTAAGGAGAAGCGCGCATGAGCGGCTTGCCAGAAACGCACCCGGCAGACGGCCTGGAGGCGCCCACCGGCGCCGCCACGGGCCTCCAGTCCGACGCCCGTCACGACCAAGGCGACGCCTCCGTCCTGCTCGACGTCCGCGACCTGTCGGTCGTCTACGAATCGGCCGGTCAGAGCGCCGTCCAGGCCGTCGACCACGTGTCGTTCCAGCTACAGAAGGGCGAGTTCGTCGGCCTGGTCGGCGAGTCCGGTTCGGGCAAGTCGACGCTCGGCTACGCGCTGACCCGGCTGCAGAAGCCGCCGGCGCGCACGAACGGCGGCAGCATCGTCTTCGCGGGCAAGGACATCCGCGACCTCGACGACGAAGCCCTGCGCCAGCAGCGGCAGGGCGGCTTCGCCATGGTGCTGCAGTCCGGCATGAACGCGCTCAACCCGGTGCGCACGATCCGGAACCACTTCATCGACGTCTTCAGGGCGCACGGCCACGTGTCGCGCGACCGCTGGGACGCCCGGATGAAGGAGCTCATCGAGAAGGTGAAGCTGCCGACCTCGATGCTCGCCCGGTTCCCCGGGGAGCTCTCCGGCGGTATGCGGCAGCGCGTGTCCATCGCCCTGGCGCTCTCGCTCGAGCCGCAGCTCATGGTGTTCGACGAGCCGACGACGGCGCTCGACGTGCTCGTGCAGCACGCCGTGATGGACACGATCATCGAGCTGCAGCGCACCGAGGGCTTCACGGCGATCCTGATCAGCCACGACCTCGGCATCGTCCTCGAGGCCACCGAGCGCGTCCTCGTGATGCACGAGGGCCGCATCGTCGAGGACGGCGGCTCCCGCGAGATCCTCCGTGACCCGCAGGACGAGTACACGCAGATGCTGCTGTCGCACTACGCCGACCCCCGCGCCGAGGTGGTGTCGCTGCCGGGCTTCCCGGACCGCTCGCTCCGTGCCGAGGCCGGCGAGAAGCGGCAGGAGACGACCTCGTCGTTCAGCACCGTCGGGTCCCGCGAGCGCAGCGCCGCCCGCAACCCGATCGTCGTCGACCACATCGTGAAGACCTACCCGGCGCCCCGCCGCGGTGAGCAGCCGGTGCAGGCCGTGCGCGACGTGTCGTTCACCCTCGAACCCGGGCAGTCGCTCGCCCTGGTCGGCCAGTCCGGTTCGGGCAAGTCGACCATCGCGAAGCTGCTCACCGGGGTCGAGAAGCCGACCACCGGCACGGTCCGCTTCGGTGACCTCGACGTCGCCCGCCTCGGCAAGCGCGGCCTGCGGGACCTGCGTTCCGAGGTGCAGATGGTGTTCCAGGACCCGTACTCGGCGCTCAACCCGCTGCACACGGTGGAGTACACGCTGTCCCGGCCGATCGCGAACTACACCGGGCTGACCGGCCGCGATGCGCGGCGCCGGGTGCTCGAGCTGCTCGAGACGGTGGGGCTCACCCCGGTCGAGCAGTTCGCCCAGAAGCTCCCGCACCAGCTCTCCGGCGGGCAGCGGCAGCGCGTGGTGATCGCCCGGGCACTCGCGAGCGACCCGCAGGTGATCATCGCCGACGAGCCGGTGTCGATGCTCGACGTGACGCTGCGTGCCGGGGTGCTCGCACTGCTCGAGGACCTCCGCGAGCAGTGGGGCGTCTCGCTCCTCTACATCACGCACGACCTGCTGAGCGCGCGGCTCATCACGGACGACATCATGGTGCTCCACGAGGGCGCCGTGGTCGAGCGGGGTCACACGGCCCAGGTGCTGCAGGACCCGCAGGACCCGTACACGATCGCCCTCCTCGACGCCGTGCCGAACCCGCGCCGCACGCTCTCGGAAGGACGACCATGACCACCCTGCACGACTTCCCGACGGTCCCGCCGTTCGGGCACCTGCCCACCCCGGACGGCGTCGACGTCGTCGGGATCGACGTCCCGGTCGGGCGGCTCACGGCCTACCGGATCGTGCCCGCGGGGGTGTCGAAGGGCACTGTGCTCATCGTCCCCGGGTACACCGGCTCGAAGGAGGACTGGCGCACGTTCCTGCCCGTCCTCCGCGACGCCGGGTGGACCGCGGTCGCGATCAGCCGGCGTGGGCAGGCCGACTCGGCCGCGCCGACCGAGCCGCGGGACTACTCCCTCGACGAAGAAGCGGCCGACGTCGTCCGGGTCGCGCGCCTGCTCGACGACGGCGCCCCCGTGCACCTGGTCGGGCACTCGCTCGGTGGTGTGATCGTCCGGGCGGCCGCGCTGCAGGACCCGACGGCGTTCCGCGACGTCGTGCAGTTCTGCTCCGGCCCGCACGGGTGGCCGTACCGCAAGGTCGCCGAGCTGACGATCCTGCACGACACCGGGGGGAACCTCCGGCAGCTGTTCGACTCGACGAACCCGCTCTGGGCGTACCGGCCCGACGAGGAGCTGCCCGACGACGTCCGGATGGTGCGCGACCGCTTCGACGCGACGAGCCCGCTCAGCGTCGTCGCCGGTGGCCACATCCTCGAGGACCACACCGACGCCTCCGACGCCCTGCGCGCCACGGGCCTGCCGGTCCTCGTCGCCCACGGCGAGTGGGACAACGCCTGGCCGATCCCGTGGCAGCGGGCGATGGCCGAGCAGACCGGCGCCGAGTACGTCGTCATCCCCGCGAGCTACCACGGCCCCCAGGTCGAGAACCCGCTCGGGACGGTCGCCGTCTTCGACGCCTTCCTGAGCCAGCACTGACTCGAACACGCACTGAAAGGCACCATCATCTCCACGCTGCAGTTCCCCGACGGCTTCCTCTGGGGCGCCGCCACCGCCGCCCACCAGATCGAGGGCAACAACGTCAACAGCAACTGGTGGGTGCACGAGCACGAGCCGGACACCACCATCGTCGAGCCCTCGGGTGACGCGGCGGACAGCTACCACCGGTACCGCGAGGACATCCGCATCGCCGCCGAGCTCGGGTTGAACTCGTACCGGTTCAGCATCGAGTGGGCCCGCATCGAGCCCGAGCGCGGGTTCGTCAGCCGCGCCGAGGTCGACCACTACCGCCGCATGGTCGACGCCTGCCACGAGTTCGGCATCGAGCCGATCGTCACCCTCATGCACTTCACCGTGCCGCGCTGGTTCGAACGCGACGGCTTCTGGCGCGCCCCCGATGCCGCCGACCTGTTCGCCCGCTACACCGAGGCCGCGCTCCCCGTGGTGCAGGACGGCGTCCGCTACGTCTGCACGATCAACGAGCCGAACATCGCGGCCATGCTCGCCGGCGGCGAGGACGCGGCCAACCTGGTGGCCTTCGGCCTGCCGAACCCGGACCTGGGCGTCGCCGACGCCCTGCTGGCCAGCCACAAGCGGTCGCGCGAGGTCCTGTCACAGGTGTCGGGCCTCCGGTCGGGGTGGACCATCGCGACGCAGGCGTTCAAGTCCAACGGTGAGCCGGGCGCGGACACGATGCTCCGCGAGTACGGGTACCCGCGCGACGACTGGTACCTCGAGAACGCCGCCGGCGACGACTTCCTGGGCGTGCAGGCCTACACGCGCACGTTCATCGGTCCGGACGGGCCCCTGCCCGTGTCCGACGACGTCGAGACGACCCTCACCGGCTGGGAGTTCTACCCCGAAGCCTCGGCCGACGGGCTCCGCAGCGCGTGGGAGCTCTCCGGCGGCGTCCCGCTGATGATCACCGAGAACGGCATCGCCACCGCCGACGACAGCCGTCGGCAGGCGTACACGCAGGGCGCCCTCGAGGGCATCCACCGCTGCATCGAGGACGGTATCGAGGTCCTCGGCTACCAGCACTGGTCGCTCCTCGACAACTACGAGTGGGCGTCGGGCTTCCGGCCGACGTTCGGGCTGGTCGCGTGGGACCGTGAGACCTTCGAGCGCACGCCGAAGGACTCCGCCCGCTGGTACGGGCGCGTCGCGCAGGCGAACGCCGTCGAGCAGGTCACCGTCTAGGACGGTCGACCCGCGAGCGCGCGGCGGACGGGAGGCCCTGCTCCCGTCCGCCGCGCTTCGTCACGTCCGGCGCGGGTCGGCCCACGGGCCGTGGTGCGGACCGCGCTCAGGCAGCGGCGAGCAGGTCGGCCACGGCCGTCTCGCGGAGCAACTCCGCGCGGTCCGCAGCGGTCGAGCCCTCGTCGTCCACGGCATCGCGGTCGACGCCCTGCGCCAGCACCGCACGGACGGTCTCGACGTCGCCGGAGTCGACGGCCGCGATCAGCAGCGTCGCGCCACGTGAGCCGCGCGCCGCGGTGTCCGCACCCGCGGCGGCGAGGGCACGCACGATCGCGGCGTGCCCACCCCACGCGGCGCGGATGATCGGGGTGTTGCCGTCGCCGTCACGGGCCTCCAGGTCGGCACCCGCTGCCACCAGCACGTCGACCGCCCGTCGCGCGTCGCGGTCGATCGCCAGCGTCAGCGGCGTCCGTCCCTCGGTGTCCTCGAGCTGCAGGGTCGCACCGCGGCGCAGGAGCTCCTCGAGCATCTCGGGGTGGTCGAACCACGCGGCGGCGTGCAGCGGGGCGAAGCCCCAGCGGGGGTCGACGTCGTCGACGTCGCTCGCGTCGTCGGCCAGGTGCAGTCCGCCGAGGTCGCCGTAGGCCGCGGCCCGGACCACCTCGGTCGTCCACTCGACCCAGCCGTCCGGCACCGGGCCGTGCCAGCCGCGTGCCGGGCGCGCCTCGAGGTCGGCGTACACGCTCTCGGCGACGCTCCGGATCGCCACCCGGACGCCCCGGAACCGGATCGCGACCTCGCCGACGGGGGAGATCAGCAGCCGGAGTTCCCAGGCGTCGTGCTCGTTCAGGTACTCGAGCTCGCCCCGGGCGACGTGGGCGTCACCGGCGAGCAGCGCTGCGGCGTCGACACCCGGCGGGTCGATGACGGCGTCCCGGAGCCGGAGCGACACCCTGGCGTGGTTCCAGCGGCGCCACAGTCCGCTCGGGGTGTCGAGGACCTCGTCGTTGCGCACCACGATGTCCGCGTGCACGACGACCGGGTCCGGCACACCGTGACCCGGCAGGTCGACGGGGGTCGTCACGTCGTCCTCGTCGGCGTCCGGGTCGACGACGGCGTCGGCGGACTCCACGACCCAGCGTTCGATCCTCGAGTCGGTCCACTTGACGGTCAGGAGCGCGGCGACCGTGGGTGGGGCGTCCTCGAGCAACCGGGTCACGTGTTCGCGCTGGCCGTCGAAGTCCTCGAGGGAGACGTAGCCAACGGAGGGCCAGTTCACTCGACTCCATCGCACGGGACGACACTACCCGGCGGTTAGCCGGTGCCTCGCGGTGCGCGGGGTCCGTGATGGTGTGGTCCGTCGCCGCTGGAGCCGCCGGATCACCGGACGGTCGACCGCGAACCACACCACGACCGAGGCGGCCACGGCGGCGACCGGTGCGGCGATGCCCGCGGCGATCGGCGCTGCGGGGCCGGAGACGACCGCGGCGACCACGGCCACCGTCGCCGGTGCGAGGATCGGGTGCGTCAGGTACAGCGCGTACGAGGCATCGCCCAGCGTCCGCCCGACGGTGCCGGTGCACCGACGCAGGAGCGGCTCACCCACCACCGTCGTCGCCAGGGCCGCGGCCGCGAGCGGCAACAGCAGCAGGCTCGGCACGGACGCGCCCGCGACGGTGCCCACCACGAGCCAGATCGCGGTGATCGCCGCGGTCCGGAGCAGTGCCAGCCGGGTGCGGCGGTCGAGTGCCCACCGGCCGATCACCATGCCGACCAGGAAGCACAGCACGATGCGGTTCGCGTGGAACTGCCAGGTCGGCCACCCGTCCGGCCCGCGGAACGCCGAGGCGACCGCGAGCCCGACGAAGACGACGGACGCCAGCCGCAGGGGGTCGGAGCGGGTGGCGAGCGCGATCGTGACGACCACGTAGAACAGCAGCTCGAACGACAGCGTCCAGGTGACCGTGAAGAACGGCTCGACCACGCCGTTCGGGCCGCGGCTGGGCAGGAACAGGTACGACGACACGATGTACGTCGGTGACGTGGCCGCGCGTTCCAGGGCCTGCGGGGCCACCAGCAGCGTGACGAGCTTGATCGTCATCACCGCCCACGCGAGCGGCAGGATGCGGACCAGCCGACGGCGAAGGAACCCGCGCCAGGTCGGCCTCGGGGTCCGCTGTGTCACGAGCACCGCGACGAACCCGCTGATCGCGAAGAACACCGTCACCCCGACCTGGCCGACGGGGATGTCGACCAGGGGTGTGCCGAGACGGGCGTGCAGGTACGTCGGCAGGTGCGAGAACACGACGAGGAGCGCGGCGACGAACCGCAGCACCTGGACGCCGGTGAAGGTCGGTCGTTCGGCTGGCATCGAGCAACTGTGGGCGGGCGGGTTCGCCGATCGCCAGCAGTTCGCACTCCGAGTTCCGTGTTTCGCAGCGTGGTCGAGCCGATCGCATCGCATCGCAGGTGCCGTGCATTCCGATTGCTCGCCAGCACCCGTCCGTGCTGTCGATGATGGCCCGATGGAACACGTCGGGCCCTCCGTTGGCCGCCCCGCCCCCCGTCCCCCCTCCATCCGCCGCCGTGGCCTCACCGCAGCTGCCGTCACGGGCGTCGTCCTCGCGGCGATCCTGTCCGAGCACGCCCAGCCCTCGTCCGCACGGGGCACCACGTCGACGGCCTCGACGACGCCGACGATCCGACCGGTCGGCGGGAGCGGTCTGTTCGGACCCGACGATCGCCCCCGGTTCACGGTCGACGGCGTGGAGCGTGCGGCGGACGTCACCTGGCGGGTCAACGACACCACGGGGACGATCGTCGACTCGGGGACCGGTCGGGCGGGGACCCGATCGGTCGAGGTGCACCCCACGAGCGCCCTGCCGTCCGGCACCTACCGGCTGACCGTGCAGACGCCGGGCGCGACCTCCGCGTCGACCCGGTTCGTGCGGACCATCGCCGGTCCGGTCGGCTCGGACCCGTACTTCGGTCTCGGCGTCAACCCCGTGGCGAGCGCGCTGCCCTCACTCGCCGCACTCGGTGCCGGCAGCTACCGACAGGACCTGCAGTGGAGCGCGGTCGAGAAGGTCGCCGGACGGTTCGACTTCACGGCGACGGACGCCCGCATCGACCCGGTCGTGCGTGACATGGGGGTCAGCCCACTCTTCGTCCTCGACTACGGCAACGTCGCGTACACGAACGACCCGATGGCACCACCGGACGTCTCGAAACCCGCCCAGGCCGCCGCGTGGAAGCGGTACGTCAAGGAGACCGTTTCCCACATGCGGGACCGGCACCCGGACACCGATCTGTCCTACGAGGTCTGGAACGAGTGGACCAACAACCACGGTGTGCTGCCCGCGACGCCCGCCGCATACATCGAGCTCGCACGGGTCACAGCACAGGTCATCCGTGCCACCGACCCGGCGGCGACGATCGTCGGGCCGACCCAGAACGCGGTGTCCGACGACGAGCGCGCCTGGATCGGCGAGTGGTTCCGCCTCGGCGGCGCCGACCACGTCGACGCGGTCAGCATCCACCCGTACAGCAACCCGTGGGGTCCCGAGACCTGCGTCCCGACCAATCCGTGCATCGAGGACGCGCTCGCGTGGCTCCGGACGACGGCCGACCGGTACCCGCGCCCAGACGGCAGCGCCTTGCCGATCTGGATCACCGAGGTCGGATGGCCGACCCAGTTCGCCGGACCGGGCTGGGTTCAACCGGAGGACCAGACCGCCTACGTCCTGCGCACCTACGCCATCGCCGCGCAGTACGGCGTCGAGCGGCTCTTCCTGTTCGAGATGGCCGAGCCCGCCCTGGCGAACGGCACCGCACGGACGTTCGGTCTGCTCGGCAACGCCGACGGCGGCTACGAGCCGAAGCCCTCCGCCGCGGCCTGGGCGACCATGCAGCGGGTCCTCTCCGGCAAGCGGTTCGTGGCGGAGCACCGGATCGGTCCGGTCCGCCACATGCGGTTCACCTCGCCGGACGGCAAGCACCACGCCCGTGTCGTCTGGCAGTCGGAAGCGCAGCACCTGTCGACGTCCGTGCGCGTCTCACTCCGTGGAACGGGCCGGATCGTCGAACCCACCGGGTCCGACAAGGCCGTGCGGGGCACCGCCGGGAAGCTCGACATGTCCGCGAAGTGGATCCCGCGGTTCGTTGTCTGGGACGAGTGACTCCGAGCGGTCCCGCGGTGCACCTGGTGCTCCGCGGGGCCACTCGCGTCATCCGTGTGCCGGCGTCGTGGCGCAGTCGAACGCGTGGTGCACGCCGTGGTCGTCGGTTCCGTGCCACCCCTGCCACCGGCCACGGAGCTGTGCCTGTTGGAACCGGGTCGCATCGTGGTCCCGCTTGATCCGTGCCACGAGGACGGCCGCCATCGACCGGGTGACCCAGTAAGCCGCCTGGCCGCGGAGCCGGTGCTTCCGGAGCACCCGCCCGAACCCCCGGTTGTACCGCAGCACCTTGGCCAGGGTCTCGTCCGTCATGCCGTCGTGCCGGAAGTCGCCGTGCCGCACGGCCACGTCCGGCATGTAGGCGATGCGGGCACCGCGACGGAGTGCGCGGATGACGAGGTCGTTCTCCTCGCCGGAGCCGAACGGCGTCGCCGAACCGGTCCCGAGGGCGACGTCGAAGAGCCCGTGCCTCTCGAGCAGGTCGCGTCGCAGGAAGATGCCTGCAGCGACGATCGTCCGCGGTACCCGCCAGCTCGTGACCCGGCACGCTCGTCGGCGCCAGCGGAGCATCGTGCCGCTGTCGTCACTCGCACGGCAGGGGATGGCTGCTCCGTCGAGCTCCCGGTCGTCCATCCGCTCGGACAGGAGTTCGAGAACACCGTCGTCGAACCAGCAGTCGTCGTCGGGGAATGCCACGATGTCCCCACGGATCGTGGCGAGCCCGCGGTTCCGGCCGCGGCTGACTCCACGGACGACGGGCTCGTGCACGTGTTCTGCGTGACCGGCCTCGATCAGGTCCCGGAGGAGCGGCAGCGCGTCGGGCGTCGGGCGCTGCTCGACCACGGTCACGAATACCGGCAATCGTGTTCGGCGGATCGAGTCGAGGCAGCGTTCGATGTGTTCGGGCGAGCGGATCGTCGAGATGACCAGGTGGATGCGGTGGCTGGCCCCTGCGACGGCGCTCACACCGACACCGTGCTCGTCGTCAGCAGGTCCGTCGTCGAGCGCGTCCCCGACTTCCAGGCGAGCAGCTCGCCCCTGATCCGCTGCAAGCGGTCCTGCAGTTCGCGGACCCGTTCGGCGATGCCCGCACGCTCCTGTTCGGCCGCGCGCATCGCGTCGACCAGGTCGTCCGCCGAGTGGCCCACCGTGACGGGGGCGGCACGACCGGTGACGCTCGACCAGAAGTCGTCGCACTTCGAGGCGTAGGACAGCGGGACCGTCGCGATGCCGAGCGACACCGCGGCGACTGCGCCGTGCAGTCGTTCCGACACCACGAGGTCGCAGCTGCCGATCGCGGCCATCGTCGCAGCGACGTCCGTGGAGGCGTGGACGACCGACGCCGTCGTCAGACGGTCCGACAGGTGACGTGCGGCGGCCTGGTCGGCTGTCGACAGGGCGAACGCGACCACCTCGGTGGCACCGATGTCACGTGCGTGTTCGTCGACGGCCGCGGCGACGGTGGCGACGTCGAAGCGGGAGTGTGGATCGGACCCGAGGCTCACGCCGATGCGCGGAGCAGCCCGGGTGGGCCTGGGCACGTGCCGGACGAGGGGGTAGAGCAGCGCCGGGTCACCGCTGATGTCGACGGGCATCAGGTGCGCGGAGACCTCGTCCCGGGTGAGGGGACCGCGAACGCCGGCGATGTGCAGCCGCTGGAGCGTGCGCCAGGCTTCCCAGCGTTGCCGCTGCTGCGCCAGCGAGTACGTGTCCGATGCCGACGCTGCTCCGAGGCCCATACCGATCAGGCCGTCCGCGCCGAAGTTGCGGATCGCCAGCCGTGCGTGCTCGGCCCACGACGCGAACCCGACGGACGTCCCACCGCCGAGCAGGACGACCCGTTCCGCGCCGAGTGTGCGGAGCCGGTCGAGCCCGAATCGTGGCGCCGCTCGGAGGTAGTCGCGTGCGTTGAGCGGCGCCTGCACCGTGAGGGGGTCGTCGAGCGCAGCGCGCCAGGTCTCGTACAGCAGGTCGTCGCCGAAGTTGGCGTTCCCCTGCCACCCGAGGTAGACGAGTGAACGGCGTGCGGGCGGCTTCATCAGTGGTCCTCCGGGGTGCGACGAGCTCGCGACGATCGACGAGGGCTCTCGCTGACCGGCGCCGACGGCTCGTAGTTGTAGTAGGTCTTCGCGCGACGCTGCACCGGCAGACGGTTCACGACGAGGCCGAGCAGGCGCGCACCGACCTGGGTCACGGTCCGCTCTGCCGCGGTGAAGTCTGCTCGTCTGGTCCGCCCGTCCACGCTCACCACGAGCAGGACACCGCTGCAGATCGCACCCAGCACAGCGGGGTCGGTCACCGGAAGCATCGGAGGGGCGTCGACGATGACGTACTCGTAGCGGGACTCGAGTTCGCGGACCAGGTCGACCATGCGGCTCGAGCTCAGGAGTTCGCTCGGGTTCGGGGGGACGCGCCCCGCTGCGAGGACGTGGAGGGGTGTGTCCGCGCCGACCTGTTGGGTGGCGTCGTCGAGGGCGACCTGCCGGGTGAGCACCGTGGAGAGTCCGACGCGGCTCTCGATGCCCAGGTAGGTGCCGGTGGTCGGCCGTCGGAGGTCGGCGTCGACGAGGACGACGCGCGATCCGTTCTGCGCGAGCATGAGCGCGAGGTTCACGGCGGTCGAGGACTTCCCCTCGCCCGGCGTCGCACTGGTGACGACGATGCTCTGCGCGTCTCCGTCGAGGTTCGTGTAGGTCAGGTGGGTCCGGAGCTGGCGGAACGCCTCGGCGCGTGTGCTGTAGCGGTTGTCGAACGACACGAGCGGCTCCTTCGCGATCGTCTCGTCCATGGCGAACTCGCCCAGCACGCTCGCGTGGGTGAGTCGGCGCAGCGCCTCGAACGAACGGAGGCGGGTGTCCAGGACCTCGCGGAGGACGGCTTGGGCGATGCCGAGCGCGAGTCCGGCGAGCACACCGATGGCGATGTTGACCGCCAGTCGGGGCGAGAACGGCGTGCTCGGAGCGGTGGCGGGCTGGAAGACGCTGAGGTGGACGAGGCCGTCGGTGGCGGCTCCCTCGTTCTCGACCTGGTCGACCACCTTCACCAGCTGCTCCGTGACGGCGTTCGCGATGGCGGCGGCCTGCGTCGGGGACTCGTCGGTGGCGCTGATCGAGATGAGCACGGTGTCGCGTTTCGACTCCGCCGTGACCACCCGCCCGAGGCCGCCGCCACCCGGCAACCCGAGCTGCTTCGCGGCCTGCCCGAGCACCTGGGGCGTGACCGCCAGCTCCTCGTATGACTTGACCCGGGCGGCCGAGAAGGTGTTGCCCTGACTGAGGTCGGTGACCGAGGCCCCGCCCGCCACGGACACGAACACCTCGCTCGTCGCCCGGTACTGCGGTGCCTGGACCGCGGAGAAGGCCGCCGCGAGTCCGGTCGCGAGCAGCAGCACCGCAGCGATGGAGATCCAGCGGTGCCGGAGCACGTCGATGAACTGCGCGAGTGTCATCCGAGCCTTTCCTTCGGGTTTCGATGTGTGATACTCATAGTAGTTGATATGAAATATTACGCAACCAAGTGGAGGAAGCGCGGATGACCGTCCTCGGAGCCGTGCTCCTCGTCGCGCTCGGCGTCGGACTGACGGTGCGTCGCGAGTGGTTGCCGGTGATCATCGGGGTGGCCGCCGGGTTGCCGTACTCCGCGGGCGTCGTCGTCGGGGGGAACGGCGTGCCGCTGTTCACCGTCGCGGCAGCAGCCAGCGCCTGCGCACTCCTCGGGACGCGTCGGCTGGGGACGTCGCACTGGACAGCGAACGCGTTCGCCGTCTTCCTCGCGTGGACGACGGTGATCACCGCGGTGGCTCCGTGGATGTTCGGCGGCATCCGGGTCCTCGTCTCGCGCGGCGGAGTCGATCACCAGGTGGCCGACCCCGGTGTGCTCGCCTACACGGTGAGCAACGGGGCACAGCTCGCCTACCTGCTCCTCGCCGCCTGCTGCGCGCTCTACCTGGTGCGCGTCCGGGGTGCCGTCCTCGCGGTCGGTGTCGCGCTGGTCGTGGGGACGGTGACGACGAGCATCCGGGGCTTCCTCCTGCTGTTCCGAGCGGACGTGACGGCTCCCCTCTTCGACACCCTGCCGAACGTGGCGTACGCCTGGACCACGACGGAGGACCGGTTGCGCGGGGTCTTCAGCGAACCGAGCGAGCTCGCCGCGTTCTCCTTACCGGCGGTCGCGTTCTTCGTCGTTGCGGCGCTGCGCTCGACGGGCCGGGCCCGGTTCCTCTGGTCCACGGCGGCTGCCCTCGCATGCTCCAACCTGCTGCAGGCGTCCTCGGGGACCGCCGTCGTCGCATCCGCCGTCGTGATCGGGTTGGGCATCGTCGTGCTGGCCGTCCGGTACGTCGTCCGCGGCGGTGTCGGCACCCCGTGGCTCGTCATCGCCGTACTCACCGTGGCCGTGGTCGCCCTCGTCGCCGGTGACCACCTGCTCGCGCCGATCCGGGAACTCGTCGTCGACAAGGTGGACAGCAAGTCGTACGACTCCCGGACCGGGGCGGACATGTTCAGCTGGGGCGTCCTCGCGGACACGCTCGGGATGGGCGCCGGCATCGGCAGCAACCGGCCGTCGTCGTTCGGCATGTCCCTGCTGTCCACCGTCGGCATCCCGGGCACCGCTGCGTTCGCTGCACTCGTCCTGGGCATCGTCGCGACCGCGATCCGGCGTCCGGGCACGATCGCGGCGGCAACGGCACTCGTTGCGTTGCTCGTCGCCAAGGTCGTCGGGACGCCCGACTTCTCGACCCCGGTCCTCTGGGTCCTCATCGCGGCCTGCGCGACTCCGGCGTGGGTGCCGACCGCCGTCCCCGCCCTCCGGCCCACGATTCCCACCCTCTGGCCCACCGTCCCCGCACTGACAGGAACTCGATCGTGATCGCCATCCTCATCGTCTGCGAAGGGAACGTCTGTCGTTCCCCCTACGTCGAACGCGTGCTCCGGGCCCGCCTGGACGCCGTCGCCCCGGGAACGTTCCGGGTGTCCAGCGCAGGGACCGCCGCCGAGCACGGGGCGGCGATGTTCCCGCGCTCGTCCGACGCCGTCCTGCGCCACGGTGCCGATCCCTCCGGCTTCGCAGGGACGCCCCTGACGGCACGCGTGCTCGACGGCCCCGCGCTCGTGCTCACCCTGGAGCGCCAGCACCGTGCCGCGGTGCTCGACATCGCTCCCGCGCTGTTGCGGCGGACGTTCACGCTGCGCGAGTTCGAACGGCTCGTCCGTCCGCTCCTCGGTCAGGACGCCGTCGGCGCAGGGTTCTGGGACGACTTCCCCAGGTTGGTCGCACGTTCCCGACTCGGCACCGCCCCCACCGAGCCGGAGGCGGACGACATCGCCGACCCGGTCCGTGGGGACGACGCCGACCACGCCCGGATGTGCGCGCTGGCCGACGAGGCGATCGACGCCGTCGTCGCCTGTGCCGCACGAGCGACGGAAGGAGCTCGAGATGCGCGGACTGCTCGTGCATGAGTGGATCGAAGCGGTCGGCGGCGCCGAACGTGTCCTCGACGCCATGGCGGACGAGTACCCGGACGCCGATCTCTTCGGCCTCTGGAACGACGCCCCTGGCCGGTACCCCGGCCGGCGGGTGATCGAGAGCGCCCTCGCGCCGACGCCGCTGCGGGGTCGCAAGGCCCTGGCCGTCCCCTTCCTCCCCGCGCTGTGGTCGCACGGGCTGCGCGACCTCGGACCGTACGACTGGGCGCTCGTCAGTTCGCACCTGTTCGCGCACCAGGCCCGTGTGCCCGGTGTCGATCCCGAGCGTCAGTTCACCTACGTGCACACACCGGCGCGGTACCTCTGGAACCCGGAGCTCGATGCCCGCGGCGCGTCCGTCGCCGCACGGGTCGCGGGTCCCGCGCTCCGTGCAGTGGACCGCCGTCGGGGCGGGGCGCTCCGGCACGTCGCGGCCAACAGCCGTTTCGTGCAGCAGCGCATCCGAGCGAGCTGGGACGTCGATGCGGTCGTGATCCACCCGCCCGTCGGGGTCGAACGACTCACCGCTGTCGACGACTGGGCGCAGGTGCTCGACGACCGTGAGCGTGCGCTGCTCGAGTCGCTGCCCGCGGGCTTCCTGCTGGGTGCGTCCCGGTTCGTGCCGTACAAGCGACTCGACGTGGTGATCGAGGCCGGCCGGGCATCTGCGCGGCCGGTGGTGCTCGCCGGTGACGGACCCGACCTCGAACGGCTCCGGGCGCTCGCCGCTGACTCGGACGTCGACGTCCGCATCGTCGTCCGGCCGTCCGACGCGCTCCTGGCGGCACTGTTGCAGCGTGCAGCCGTCTACGTGTTCCCACCGGTGGAGGACTTCGGCATCATGCCGGTCGAGGCCATGGCGCTCGGCACGCCGGTCGTCGTGAACGCCGTCGGCGGCGCGTGCGACTCGGTGGAGCCCGGTCGGAGCGGTGTCGTCCTGCACGACTTCGCCCCGTCGACGATCCGGTCGGCCGTCGAGGCGGCTGCGGGACTCGACGGTGCGGACTGCCGAGCGCGGGCCGACACGTTCTCCACCACACGCTTCCGGCGCGAGATCGGCGCGTGGACCGGGATCCCGAGCGCGGTCCGTTCCTGACGCGCCCGGCCAGGAGGCCCGCCAGTCGTCGCCGGGTCGGCCCGCGGCAGGCGCCGCGCACGTGCAGTGCCGCCGTCCCGCGTCAGCGGGCGGCCGCCACCAGGATCGCCTCGAGCTGCGCGACGACGCGCGGGAGGTCGAACCGCCTGGCGGTCCGACGGCCGTTGTCGGCGAGCCGATCCCGGGCCTCCTGGCCGTCTGCCAGTCGCACCATGGCGGACGCGAGCGCTGCGACGTCGCCGGGCGGGACGAGGAGGCCGTCCTGATCGTGGGTGATGATCTCGGCGGGGCCACCCGCATCGCTGGCGATCACGGCCCTGCCCAGCGCCATGGCCTCGATGACGACCTGTCCGAACGGCTCCGCGCGTGTGCTGGCGTGGACGACGAAGTCACACGCGGACATCTCGGCGGCGACGTCGTGCTGGTGCCCACGGAAGTCGACGGAGTCCTGCACATCGAGTTCGGACGCGAGCGTGTGGAGCGACCGGGCGAACGCGTCGTCGGCGCCGAACAGCGGTGCGCCCACGAGACGGAGCCGTGCGTCGGGGTCGAGACCGGACGCGCGGGCGGCCGCGAAGGCGCGGAGGGCGACGTCCTGACCCTTCCACGGCGTGAGGCGTCCGACCATGCCGATCGTGCACACCGGAGCGGTGTGCGGCGTTGGTTCCGCCGGGACGGACACGGGGCAGGCGACGACGGTGACGGGCCGGGGCAGGCGACCGAGCGACCGGGCCGTGGTCCGGGAGTTCGCGACCACCGTCCGGGGGAGGACCGCGAACGCGAGCCGGAGCAGCGCTGCGTTGACTCGCGACGACCCATCGGCACCGACGAGGTCGTGTGCGTGGGCGACCACGGGGATCCCGGCCCGCCGCCCGGCGAGTCCACCCCAGATGTGTGCCTTCGCCGAGTGGGTCGTCAGCACGTCGACACCGAGCGCGCGCAGGACGCGGGTGAGTTCGTGGGTGGCGCGGAGTGTGCTGACCGTCTTCGCGAGGAGCCCAGCTCCCGTGGTGGCGGTGTGGTGCCGGACGGTCGCATCGAGGGGAACGACCTGGCAGCGCACCCCGGAGTCGGCGAGGCGTTCCTCGAGCGGGCCGTGTTCGCCGAGGACCACGATCGGTTCGATCCTCGTGCACGAGGCGGTCACCCGGGCGACGAGCAGTTCTGCCCCGGAGAGGGCTGCGGAGTGGCTGAGGAAGGCCACCAGAGGCAACCGATCAGTTGTCATGCATTCAGCATATCAAGTATTGTATAGAACGTGACATACAAATGTCCGCGGGTCCGATGACGCGCCCGACACCTCCCGCTCCAGATCGGAACACACCATGGCCCTGAGCTCCCATCCTCCCGTCCGCCGCTTGCTCGTCACCGGACTGACCGCCGTCGGCATCCTCGCTGCAGTGACCGCGTGCTCCGGCACCGGCGACGACAAGCCGACCCCGAAGCCGAGTGCGAGCGCGACGGCCCAGGCGGACGAGCAGGTCTTCTCGAACCCGCCTGCCGACATCGGGAAGGTCCGGGCCGGGTGCAAGGACGGCAAGGCCGTCGTCGACCAGGCCAACAAGGACGTCACCGTCGGGGACTGCGCGTCGGTGGAGATCACCGCGGGCAACGCGGTCGTGCACCTCGGGAACGTCGAGGAACTCGTCGTCTCCGGTTCCATCAACGACATCGCCGCGAAGCAGGTCGGCTCGGTGCGGGTGACCACCGACGGCAACCGCCTGACCAGTGACAACGAGCCGGAGATCAGCGACGACGGCAAGGACAACGTGTTCCGCACGCGCTGATCGACACACACGCAGAACGACGAATGCCGCCGG
>NZ_KB714609.1:256894-257557 GCF_000349565.1 Curtobacterium flaccumfaciens UCD-AKU | reverse complement strand
CCGGCGGCATTCGTCGTTCTGTCCCGCTGTTCTCCTCCCGCATCGCGGTTGACGCACGGGAACGGGCGCCCCTCCTGGTGGAGGGGCGCCCGTCGCGTGGTGCTGGTGGTGTTACCGGATGACGTTGATGGTGCGCTGGTCAGCAGGGCCGTTGAGGTTGCCCTTGGTGATCTGCTTGGTGAACAGCGTGTACGCCTGCGGGGTGAGGGTGCGCTCGACGGAGATCGTCCAGGCGCCCTGACCGTTCACCGTCGCGGAGCCCAGGCGGCTCACGGTGCCGTTCAGGACGACCTTGGCGCCGGGGGCACCGGTCCCCGTGAAGACGACCTGGTCGCCTCGGAGGGTCCCACCGTTGCCGGGGGTCTCGATGACGAGGTCCGCGGGCGTGCCGTAGTCGAGCGTCGCCGTCTTGGGCGCCGAGACCGTGCCGTTGACCGTCTGGGTGACGGTGAAGGTGCGGACGCCGGCGACCGTGGCGGGGATCGTGACGGAGTACTTCCCGTCGACGGCCTTGACGCTCTCGATGATCGTCGTGCCTTCGCGGACGATGACGTCCGCCCCGGTCTGGGCGTTGCCCGAGACGACGGCGTTCTGCTCGACGTCACGGTCGAAGACCCCGTTGGCCGTCAGCGCCGTGATCTGCTCGTTGCGGACGGTGACGGT
>NZ_KB714609.1:224564-256533 GCF_000349565.1 Curtobacterium flaccumfaciens UCD-AKU | reverse complement strand
GCCGTAGTCGAGGGAGCGGTCCAGTGGTGCGGAGACCTGGCCTCGGACGGTCTGGGTGACGGTGAAGTCGTTGACGCCGAAGTGGGCCTTGTTCGCGGGGATCGTGATCGTGTAGCGGCCGTTGGTGGCGATGGCGGTGCCGATGGTGTCGCCGTTGCTGTCCTTCACGGTGACCGTTGCGCCGGGGTTGGCGGAGCCGGTGATCGCGGCGGGCAGGTTCTCGTCCGTGGTGTTGAACGCGGCGGTCGCGGTCAGCGGAGCAACCGGCGCCTCGTTGCGGACGGTGACGGTGATGTTGACGCGCTGGGTGAGGCCGCCCTTGCTGGTCTGGAGTGCGTGGAGGTCGTAGACCGCCGGGTTGAGCTGGCGGGTGACGTCCACGGTCCAGGCGCCGTCGGTGATCTTGGTGTCACCGACGGAGGAGCTGTTGCCGCGCATGTCGAGCTTGGCGCCGGTGGCTCCGGTGCCGGTGAAGCGGATGGAGCCGTTGGTGACGGTGGCGCCGTTGGCCGGGGTCTGGATGACCGGGGCTGCGGGGTTGCCGTAGTCGAGGGAGCGGTCGAGTGGTGCGGAGACCTGGCCTCGGACGGTCTGGGTGACGGTGAAGTCGTTGACGCCGAAGTGGGCCTTGTTCGCGGGGATCGTGATCGTGTAGCGGCCGTTGGTGGCGATGGCGGTGCCGATGGTGTCGCCGTTGCTGTCCTTCACGGTGACGGTTGCGCCGGGGTTGGCGGAGCCGGTGATCGCGGCGGGCAGGTTCTCGTCCGTGGTGTTGAACGCGGCGGTCGCGGTCAGCGGAGCAACCGGCGCCTCGTCGGTGATCGTGATCGTGATCGGGACCTGCGTCGTGAGTCCGCCCTTGGTGGTCTGCACGGCGCGCAGGTTGTAGACGTTGTTCGACAGGTCGATCGTCACCGGTGCGTTCCAGACACCGTCGGTGACGGTACCGGTCGCGATGGCTCGGACGGAACCGCGGACGTCGATGCGGGCGCCCTCGTCACCGGTACCGGTGAAGGTCAGGCCGTCCTTCTGGACCGTCGAGCCGTTCGCCGGGCTGGTGATGCGGATCGGTGCCGGCATGCCGTAGTCGAGCGAGACGTCCTTCTCGGGCGAGGTCGTGTCGTTCTTCGTCTGGGTCACGGTGAAGTCGTTGACGCCGGTGTGGGCGAACGACGGCGGGACCGGGATCGAGTACTTCCCGTCGACTGCCTCGGTGCGGCCGACCTCGTTGCCGAGGCTGTCCTTGACGATCACGGTCGCGCCCGTGGTGGCGTCGCCGGAGATCGTCGCGGGCTTGGTGACGTCGTCATCGAACGCGCCGACCGCGGTGAGCTCGGTCGTGAGCGGGTTCGTCGCGACCGTGAAGGAGACCTTCTCGGTGCTCGGTGCCCCGGTGAGCGGGGTCTGGATCACGTCGAACTCGTAGGAGCCGTCTGCGAGGTCCGCGGTCGCGGGGACGCTCCAGGCGCCGTCCTTCACGACGGTGGTCGCGATGAGGTTGTCGTCGGCGTCGCGGATCTCGATCGTGGCACCCTCGTCGCCGGTACCCGAGAACACCGGGCGCTTGGAGTCGACTGTGGAGCCGTCGGCCGGCGTGGTGACGACGAGCGCGTCCGGTGCGGGAACCTCGGCGGCTTCGACCGTGGCCTGCGTGGTGCTGGTGGTGTTGAACGCTCCCTCGGTGGCGGTACCGCTGAGCACGGTGCGCATCGGGAAGGTGCCGGCCTCGGCGTCCTCGGGCGTGTTCACGTCGATGTTCCAGCGCATCAGGGATGCGTCGGGCAGGTTCCAGCCCGTGGTGGTGGTCGCGAAGTCGTACGTGTACTTCGTGCCGTCCTCGGAGCGGACTCCGTTGGTCAGAGTCATGGCCGAGTTCGTCCAGCTGTCGTCACCCGGCTTCTTGAACGAACCCTCGATCGTGCCCTGGTCCGCGGCGAAGGTGGTGCCCTCGGGAGCGGTGAACTCGACCTTGCCCTGCGGGCGGCTGATCGAACCGTTCGTCTTGAAGAGAGACTCCACCGAGGTGACCTCACCACGCTCGAGCGTGACTGCGGTGCCGTCCTGGCCGGAGATCGCGGCGTCGTTGATCACGACGTCGAGGTCCTTCGAGTCGTGCTCCTCGCCGTCGATCTCCTGCGCCACGTGGAGTGCGTTCGTGCCGCGCTCCAGGCCGTCGACCGTGATGCTCCACGCACCGGTCTCGGCGTCGGCCTCGGTGCTCTCGTCGCCGATCGTGATCGTCGCGCCCGGAGTTGCGGTACCCGAGATCACGGCGGACTTGCCTGCGTGGTCGATCGAAGCGATGTCGGCCACGAGGTCGACGACGTTGGTCTCGATGGTGGTGGTCGTCGTGCCCTCAGCCAGGAAGTCGCCCTTGCTGCTGGTGCCCGGCATGGAGAACTCCATTGCGTCGGAACCGGCGGGAGCGTCCTCGTCAGCGGTCACGCCGACCATGAAGCGGTACTGCTCGTCGGCGGGGTGGTTCGCGGCCCACTCGGCATCGAACGTGATGGTCTTGCCGTCATTCGACCGCGAACCGTCGGTCAGCGGGACGGACGTGGTGTTCGCCCAGTCGTCCTCTCCGACGTCACGCATCTGGCCCTGGACCGTGGCCTGCTGGTCGAACGTGGTGCCTTCGGGTGCGTCGAGCGTGACCGTGCCGTCGGTGTTCGTGCGCGCCTCGCGGTTCTCGACCACGAACGGCACCGGGGTGCTCTCGCCGCGCTCGAGCTCGATCGGGCCCTGGTCGACACCGACGAGCGTGCCGCCCTCGACGATCGTCGCGGTGACAGTCTTCTCGTCGACCCGCGCGTTGTTGAAGCGCTGCGTCGCGGTGAGGGAGTTCGCCCCGACTGAGAGCCCTTCGACGGTCATCGACCAGTTGCCGCTCGAGTTGACGTCGACGGTCTTGTTGCCGATCGTCACCGTGCCGTTCGGCGTTGCCGTACCCGACACCTCAGCGGTCCTCGCGATGTTGTTCACCTTCGTCACCTGCGCGGTCATGGCTCGGGTGCTCGGGAAAATCTCATCGTACGTCGCGAGTTCGTAACCTGTCTGGCCTTTCCCAAGCCATGCTGGCTCATTCGAGTACGGCCAGATACCGATCCGGGAAGAACCCTCCCAGAGGGTGCCGCCACTGAGGTTGATCTGCACCGCGTTGCCGCAAGATCCAACGGTGTAGTCGTGGGTGAAGCCCGACGGTGCCGGGACAATGCACGAGGATCCGATCTTGAGCTCGCCAGTACCCGTAGTGAATGTTGCAGTCGCAGCAGCCGCTTTCGCGGCGGCGAGCGATGAATGGGCTGTGGCGCTGAGATTGGATCCGACAGCCCACCAGGTCGAGTTAGATCTGGACTTCATCACGAACTTGCCGGAGGCGGTGGCCTGGGTCGAGATCGACCGGGGCTCGGGCGAAGCGATCGCCGTTGCTGCACCGAATGACAGGCCGGACACGATGGTGGCAGCGGCCAGCCCGGCCGCACCCATGGACTTGAGGGCAGTCGATGCCCTCTTCTTGTGAGACATGTGCATCTTTCAGGACAGGCCGCGCGACGGCGGCTGTGCGGGAAGGGGCACGCCCGTGGACAGACTCCAACGGCGCATGTGTATTCAGAATATCACGTGAAATACCAACATACGAACGTGCTACCTCGCGGGCGTCCCGGCTGGGAGTTGAGTGGGATTGGCGCAGGTCTGTGCTCCCTGAAGTTGACTCCAGGTGACTCAGGAGTAGGGTTGAGTCCATCGGACGCAAGTCCAACGACTTACCCCCAAGCAAGAGGAGCAACACATGGGACGTGCAGTAGGCATCGACCTCGGAACCACCAACTCCGTCGTCTCCGTTCTCGAAGGTGGCGAGCCCACCGTCATCGCCAATGCCGAGGGCATGCGCACCACGCCGTCGATCGTGGCGTTCACGAAGGACGGCGAGGTCCTGGTCGGCGAGACCGCCAAGCGCCAGGCCGTGACGAACGTCGACCGCACCATCGCGTCGGTCAAGCGTCACGTCGGCACCGACTGGACCACCGAGATCGACGGCAAGAAGTACACGCCGCAGGAGATCTCGGCCCGCACCCTCGGCAAGCTCAAGCGCGACGCCGAGCAGTACCTCGGCGAAGACGTCACGGACGCGGTCATCACCGTTCCGGCGTACTTCAACGACGCCGAGCGTCAGGCCACGAAGGACGCCGGTGAGATCGCCGGCCTCAACGTCCTCCGCATCATCAACGAGCCGACCGCGGCCGCACTGGCCTACGGCCTCGACAAGGGCAAGGAAGACGAGCTCATCCTGGTCTTCGACCTCGGTGGTGGCACGTTCGACGTCTCCCTGCTCGAGGTGGGCAAGGACGACGACTTCTCGACGATCCAGGTCCGCGCGACCTCCGGTGACAACCGCCTCGGTGGCGACGACTGGGACCAGCGCATCGTCGACTACCTGGTCAAGAAGTTCAAGGACGAGCACGGCGTCGACCTGTCCACGGACAAGATCGCCAAGCAGCGCCTGAAGGAAGCGGCTGAGCAGGCCAAGAAGGAGCTGTCGTCGCAGATGTCGGCGAACATCCAGCTCCCGTACCTGACGCTCACCGCCGAGGGCCCGCTGAACCTGGACGAGACCATCTCGCGCGCACAGTTCGAGCAGATGACCTCCGACCTGCTCGACCGCACCAAGAAGCCGTTCAACGACGTCATCAAGGAAGCCGGTGTCTCGGTCAACGACATCGCGCACGTGGTGCTCGTCGGTGGCTCGACCCGTATGCCCGCCGTGGCCGAGGTCGTCAAGTCGCTGACCGGTGGCAAGTCCCCGAACCAGGGCGTCAACCCGGACGAGGTCGTCGCCGTCGGTGCCGCGCTGCAGGCCGGTGTGCTGAAGGGCGAGCGCAAGGACGTCCTGCTCATCGACGTCACGCCGCTGTCGCTCGGCATCGAGACCAAGGGCGGCCTGATGACGAAGCTCATCGACCGCAACACCGCGATCCCGACCAAGCGGAGCGAGACCTTCACGACCGCTGACGACAACCAGCCGTCGGTCGCCATCCAGGTCTTCCAGGGCGAGCGCGAGTTCACCCGGGACAACAAGCCGCTCGGCACCTTCGAGCTCACCGGCATCGCCCCGGCTCCCCGTGGTGTGCCGCAGGTCGAGGTCACCTTCGACATCGACGCCAACGGCATCGTGCACGTGTCCGCCAAGGACAAGGGCACCGGCAAGGAGCAGTCGATGGTCATCTCCGGCGGCTCGTCGCTGCCGAAGGAGGACATCGAGCGCATGGTCCGCGAAGCCGAGGAGCACGCCGCCGAGGACAAGGCACGTCGCGAGGCCAACGAGCGTCGCAACCAGGCCGAGCAGCTCGTCTACTCGATCGAGAAGCTCATCAAGGAGAACGACGAGAAGCTCCCCGCGGACGTCAAGTCCGAGGTGCAGGCCGATGTCGACGCGCTCAAGTCCGCTCTTGCGGGCGAGGACGACGACGCCGTGAAGACCGCCTTCGACAAGCTCAACGAGTCGCAGGGCAAGCTCGGCCAGGCCATCTACAGCCAGCAGGACGCAGCAGCCGGCGCCGCCGGTGGCGAGCAGCCCGCGGGTGAGCAGCCGGCCGACGACGAGGACATCGTCGACGCCGAGGTCGTGGACGACGAGGACGACAAGGACAAGAAGTAACGATGACGGATCCCAAGGACAACGCGCCCCACGAGGACGAGCCCCAGGTCGAGGGCGACGCCACGAACGCGGCCGAGCCCGAGGACCTCATCGAGGCGGAGGGGCCCGACGTCGAAGTACCGACGGACGGCCCCGCCGCCGGGGGCCCGGCGGCCGAAGCAGCGAACGACCTCTCCCCGGAGGACGAAGCGCTGCTCGCCGACGCAGCCCGCGGCATCGCCGAGGACAAGCTCAGCACCGAGGACCGTGACCTCGTCGCCGAGATGCGTGCGGACATGCTCCGTGCGCAGGCCGAGCTGGTGAACTTCCGGAAGCGCGTCGAGCGTGACCGGGAGGCCAACCGCGAGGTCGCCATCGCCGAAGTGGTGCGGGCCCTGCTGCCGGCGCTCGACGACCTCACCCGGGCCGAGGCCCACGGTGACCTCGCCGAGGGGCCGATGCAGGTCATCGGCCAGAAGATCCGCGGGGGCTTCGAGAAGTTCAAGCTCGTGCAGATCGGCGAGAAGGGCGAGGCGTTCGACCCGAACATCCACGAGGCGATCGTCCAGCTCCCCACCCCGGGCGCCACCGGACAGACCGTCGCGGACGTCGTCGAGCCGGGCTACAAGCTCGGTGAGCGCGTTCTCCGCGCGGCCAAGGTCGCGGTGGCGGTCCCGGCCTGAGCCGGGTCCCCACGGTGACGACAGAAGAAGGCAGGTGATCCATGGCCAGTCAGGATTGGTTCGACAAGGACTTCTACAAGGTCCTCGGCGTGTCCAAGGACGCCTCCGACGCCGAGCTGAAGAAGACGTACCGGAAGCTCGCGCGGCAGTTCCACCCGGACTCCAACCCGGGTGACGCCGCCGCCGAGAACCGCTTCAAGGAGATCAGCGAGGCGTACTCGGTGCTCTCCGACAAGGAGCAGCGCCAGGAGTACGACCAGGTCCGCGCCATGGGCTCCGGCGCCCGCTTCACAGCGGGCGGCGGGGGCCAGGGCGGCTTCGAGGACGTCTTCGGCGGGATGTTCGGGCAGCAGGGCGGCGGCGGACAGCGTGTCCGCTTCGGCCAGGGTGGCCCCGGCGGTGCCGGTGGATTCGAGGACATCCTCGGCGGGATGTTCGGCGGAGGTGGCGGCTTCGGCCAGACCTCCGGCGGCTACCGCGGTTTCGGCGGGCCGACGAAGGGCCGCGACGTCACGGCGTCGACGACCCTCGACTTCACCACGGCGATCGCCGGTGACACCGTCAAGCTGTCGCAGGGCAACGGCCGACCGGTGAACGTCCGCATCCCCGCGGGCGTCGCCGACGGTCAGAAGATCCGTCTGCGCGGCCGCGGCGAGCCCTCGCCCGATGGCGGAGAGGCCGGTGACCTCGTGGTCGCCGTGTCGGTGCGGAAGCACCCGGTGTTCGAGCGCGACGGGCTCAACCTGCGCGTGGACGTCCCCGTGACGTTCACCGAGGCAGCGCTCGGCGCGACGATCGAGGTCCCGACGCTCGGCGGTTCGCCCGTGAAGCTCAAGGTCGCCCCCGGCACGCCGTCGGGTCGCGTCCTGCGCGTCAAGGGCCGCGGCGTCACGACGAAGAACGGCACGGGCGACCTGCTCGCGACCGTCCAGGTCGCGGTGCCGTCGCACCTGTCGGACAAGCAGCGCGAGGCCGTCGAGGCACTCGCGGCTGCGCTGCCCGACGAGAACCCCCGCGAGGACCTCCTCGCCAAGGCGCGCGACTAGCGTCGCGCACGCAATGCAGTAGACCCGGCCTGGAGGAACGGCGCGGCTTCCTGACGGACGCTCGCCGTTCCTCCAGGCTGGTTTCCACCCCACGCGGACGACGGAAAGGAACGCGCCATGACCGACATGGACGAGAACTCGCCCGTCTTCGCGATCGCGGTCGCTGCGGAGCTCGCCGAGATGCACCCGCAGACGCTGCGGCAGTACGACCGGCTCGGCCTGGTCGTGCCGGGTCGCACCCGGGGTGGGTCGCGGCGGTACTCGATGCGCGATGTCGTGCAGTTGCGCGAGATCGCGCGACTCGGCTCCGAGGGGGTGTCGCTGGAGGGGATCCGGCGGGTGCTCGACCTGGAGAACGAGAACAAGGCGCTGCGCGACCGGGTGCGCGAACTCGAGTCGGCGTTGGCCGACCAGCTCATCAACCGGCCCGGTGCGCGGGTCTTCGCCGCCACCGCGAGTGGTGCGGCGATCTCGCTCAAGGCGGGGTCGCGGCCGCAGCGGAACACGCAGATCGTCCTGTACCGCGGACCGCGCTGACGGGGATCGACAGGCGAACGCCCCCGGTGACCGAGTGGTCACCGGGGGCGTTCTGTGTGGGCTGTGTGGCTTACTTGACGGTGAAGCGGACGGGGAGCTCGCTGGTGGCGTTGCCGGGCGTGGTCTGCTTCGCGGTGAGGGCGTAGCTGCCACGGCCGAGGTCGATGTTCGACGCCACGCTCCACTTGCCGTCGGCGTTGACCTCGGCGGTCGCGACGACGCGGGAGGTGCCGCGGATCTCGATCGTCGAGCCGGCCTGGCCGGTGCCGGTGAAGGTGGGGCGGGGTCCGGTGGTGGTGCCGTTCATCCCGGGGGACGTGACCGTCAACGGCGCTGCCGTGGCGGTGACGGAGAAGCGGACGGGGGCTTCGCTGGTGGCGTTGCCGGTGGTGGTCTGCTTCGCGGTGAGGGCGTAGCTGCCGCGGCCGAGGTCGATGCTCGACGTGGCGCTCCACTTGCCGTCGGCGTTGACCTCGGCGGTCCCGACGACGCGGGAGGTGCCGCGGATCTCGATCGTGGACCCGGCCTGGCCCGTGCCGGTGAAGGTGGGGCGGGGGCCGGAGGCGGTGCCGTTCATCCCGGGGGACGTGACCACGAGCGGTGCGACGGCGTCGTCTTCGGTGGTGAAGGCGATGTTGCGCATCACCGAGGAGCGTCCGTCGGCGGTGGTCTGCGTGAACGTGACCTCGTACCCGTCCTTGCTGGTCAGGTCGGCGGTGGCGTCCCAGGTGCCCACGCCCGACCGTGCGCCGTCTGCCTTCGTCTCGAAGAGTCGCTGGCCGCGCTGGTCGGTCGCGGTGATCGTCGCGCCGGCCTCGGCGGTGCCGGCGAACGCCCGCTTGCCCGGCGTGTAGTCGTTCTCGTCCGCGAGGCCCTCGACCCGCAGGAGGCGGGGAAGCGCAACGCGCTCCGATGTCCCGCTGAAGTCGCGGCCGTTGAAGACCAGGTTGACCATGTCGAGCTGCTTGCCGGTCGCGGCGGCGGCGATCGTGTAGCTCCACACCGCATCGGCGCGGGTGGTGTGCCCGACGACGCGGTCTCCGTCGAGGATCCAGAGCCCAGGAGCGTCATCGCGCTCCCCGACCACCTGGACGCGCCCGTCCGGGTAGACGAACACGGACCGGAGGGACGGTGCGGCGGCAGTCGGGTCGATCGGCAGCTGCTCGAGCGCGACGGGCACGCGGGCCGAGGAGGTGCCGTCGGCGGTGCGTCCGACGACGTAGACCGTGGAGCCGACGCGGTCCTGCGGGAGCCGAGCGGAGTAGCCGGTCTCGCCGAGGCTGGCGTCGGCGATGGTGGAGCCGGCTTCGTCCTGCACGACGACCGAGTCGACGTCCTCAGCGACGGAACCCGCCACGACGAACGACCCGTCGAGGACGCGCCCCTTCTGCACGACCGTCGGCGCCTGCGGCGCCTCCGATGCCGCCGGCGAGAACCGCACGTCGCGGAGCTCGTTCTTCCGACCGTCGGTCGTCGTCTGCGTGAGGGTGATCACGTGGTCGGAGTCGGCGAGGTCGGCATCGGCGTTCCAGGTGCCGGTCCCGTTGCGTGCCCCGCTGACCTCGGTCGTGAACAGGGTGGCGCCCGAGGTGGTGTCCTTCGCGACGATCGTGGCACCGGCGGTCGCACTGCCGGCGAAGTGGGTGGTGCCGGGCGTGAACGTGTTCTGCTGCTGCAGTCCGTCGATCTTGATGGTGCGGGGGATCGGGGTGCGCTCGCCGCGGGTCTGGGTGCCGTCGGCGGCGGTGTGGACGCGGATCGCTTCGAGCGGTTCGTCCTTGTGGCGGTCCTGCACGACGAGGAAGAAGATGCCGGTGGTGCTCCGGTCGTACACCTGGTTGCCGCTGACGAGCCAGACGTCGTCGCCACCACCGGCTCGTCCGCCGACGATGCGGGATGACCACGGGGTGCTCCAGTCGATGGAGAAGCGCAGTGCCTCCAGCGAGGGATCGACGGGGATGGAATCGAAGTCCGGAAGAGTCTCCTGCACGGTGGAGTCCGACGACGAGGCGGCTGCGGGAGTGGCGGTGGCAGCGGTGGCGGCCGCGGGCGTCAGCAAGCCGAAGCCGAGGGAAGCGGTGAGGACGCCGCAGACGACCGCGGCGCTCCGGAACGATGTGGATGCCATTGAGGGCTCCTTCTGGTGGGGGGACTCCCAGTGTATTGACATGTGAAATACACAGGCTGTTGATATCGCGAGTGCAATCACCATGCGCTTCGCCGCGGGCTGTCGCCGGGTACGCTGACGCGGTGCCAGACTTCGCCGACCTCTTCCGCCGACGCGACGACGACGCGCCCGACCTCATCGCGATCGACGGCACCGACCGCTTCCTGCTCGACGAGGCACCGCACGTGCACGGCGACGCGCTCCGGCAGCCGGGCGAGGTCGCGGTCGTCGATGATCGGCACGGGGTGCTGACGCTCGGCCTCATCACGCAGTACGGCGCGAGCGACATCCGGGTCGTCCAGGACTCCCTGGTGGGGGAGCGCGCACTCGAGGCCAACGCCGGCACCTTCGGACTCCGTGGGTTCCACCACCCCGACTCGTTCGAGGCTGCGTTCCGCGACGTCCGGCTGGTCGTGCTGCGGCTGTCGAAGTCGCACGACCGACTGGACGAGATCGCCCGCGCCGTCGCCCGCTTCGCCGCGCCCGACGTCGTGTTGCTCTGCGGCGGCAACGTCAAGTACATGAACCTGTCGCAGAACGACGTGCTGCGCCGGTCGTTCGGCGACGTCACTGCCTCGCGTGGCCGGGGCAAGTCGCGGCTGCTCATCGCGCAGGACCCGCTCCGCGCCCAGGCCACCCGTGCCGCGACCACGAACCCCTGGCCCCGGTCGGTGCACGTCGACGACCTCGGCATGACCCTGGTCGCGCACGGTGGCGTGTTCGCGGGGACGTCGCTCGACCAGGGCACGCGGGTGCTCCTCGACGCGATGGACCGAGCGGTCCCCACCGCGCGCACGGTCGTGGACCTGGGGAGTGGCAACGGCGTGATCGCAGCGGCGACCGCGCTGCGCCGACCGAACGTCCGCGTGGTCGCCACCGACGTGTCGCGGATCGCGGTGGAGTCGACGCGCGCGACGGCGGAGGCCAACGGGGTCGCCGACCGGGTGACGGTGCTGCGGACCGACGCGGGCGACGAGCTCGCCGAGGGGTCCGCGCAGCTGGTGCTGTGCAACCCGCCGTTCCACGCGGACACGGCGGTGACCACGGACACCGCCGAGGCGATGTTCCGGAACGCGGCCACGATCCTCCAGGCCGGCGGTGAACTGTGGTGCGTCTGGAACACGCACCTGCGCTACCGGCCGGTCCTCTCGCGCCTGGTCGGGCCGACCCGCGAGGTCGTCCGGACCCCCAAGTTCACGGTCACGGCCTCGGTCGCGACGAACCGCTGACGGCAACGGACGGCGAGAGCCGCCCGGGCTGACCCGGACGGCTCTCGCGACGTGCTGCTGTGCTGGGATCGATCAGGCCGGCACGTAGTCGAACGTGTCGGGGTCGGGACCCGTGCGGTGGCCCTTGTCGAGGCCGGTGATGTCCGTCATGTCCTCGTCCGAGAGCTCGAAGTCGAAGATCGCGAAGTTCTCCTCGACGCGGGCGCGCGTGACGGACTTCGGGAACACGATGTCGCCGCGCTGGATGTGCCAACGGAGGACGACCTGCGCCGGGGACTTGCCGACCGACGAGGCGATGCGGGTGATGGTCTCGTCGTCGAGCACGAGGCCCTGCGCGATCGGGGACCACGCCTCGGTCGCGATGCCGTGCTCACGGTTGTAGGCGCGGAGT
This sequence comes from Curtobacterium flaccumfaciens UCD-AKU, assembly GCF_000349565.1. Classification (GTDB taxonomy): domain Bacteria; phylum Actinomycetota; class Actinomycetes; order Actinomycetales; family Microbacteriaceae; genus Curtobacterium; species Curtobacterium poinsettiae. The sequence goes on along the minus strand of NZ_KB714609.1, from coordinate 244,845 downwards.
TCGTCCTGCGCCAGGTACGGGTGCACCTCGATCTGGTTCACGGCCGGGGTGATGGTCGTCTCGGCGGCGAGGCGGTTGAGGTGGTTGGTCTGGAAGTTCGAGACACCGATCGACCGGGCGGTACCGGCGGCGTAGAGCTCCTCGAAGGCCTTCCACGTCGGCACGAAGTCCGAGACGGTGGGCAGGGGCCAGTGGATGAGGAAGAGGTCGGTGTAGCCGCCGAGCAGCTCGGCCGACTTCTTGCCGTTCTCCAGCGCAGCCTCGGGGTCGTGGAAGCCGTTGTTGAGCTTCGAGGTGACGAAGATCTCCTCACGCGGGATGCCGGACGCAGCGATCGCCTCACCGACCTCCTTCTCGTTGCCGTACATCTCGGCGGTGTCGATGTGGCGGTAGCCGACCTCGAGCGCAGCCAGCGTGGCGGCCTTCGTCTCGGAGGGGTCGATCTGGAAGACGCCGAAGCCGAGCTGCGGGATGGTCTTGCCGTCGTTCAGGGTGATGTTCGGAACGGTCATGGACCCATGCAACCAAACGCTCCTCAGCGCGCATTCCGCCGACACCCAGGAACGGCGAGCCCGGGCGCGCCGCTCGGGCTGCGCCGCGCGGGCTGCGCAGCTCAGGAGAGCGCAGCCGTGATGTACGCCTGCAGTGCCTGCCCGTACGCGATCGCGGGCACCTCGGACGCGAAGCTGCGGTCGACGCCCCCGATCGTCGCGGTCACCGTGAAGACCACGCGCCCGCCGACCGGCACCCGGGTCAGCCCGATGAACGACGGCCCGAGCAGGTCGCGCAGCTGGTCCTCGCGGGGCAGCCAGAGCGACTCCGACGCGGTGACCGAGTCGAGGGCCCACTCCGTGGTGCCGTTGAAGCCGAGGATCGTGCCGGTGGGGGAGTCGTGCCGTTCGACGGTCATCTCGGACACCGTGTAGACGTCGTCGTCGATGCCGGGCTTGTCGATCACGAACCGGTCCCCGGTCTCGGGGTGCCAGCGGAGGCCGGCGTCACGGAGGGACCTGGCGAGTTCGACGGTGATCACGTTCCCACCTTGCCCGCGCGACCCGCCCCTGTCACCACCTAGGTTGCCGAAAGCATCCCGTACTAGCATCGCCGAGCACCCCTCGCGCGAGCGCACCCCGTTCGCGCGCGCGGCGTGACGACGCCCGGGCAACCGGTGCCGCGCCTCCAGGCCGTGGGACCGGTCGTGGGCCGGGCCGCCGGCCGGCGTCCCCGACCGAGGCTGACGGACACCCTGCCGCCGAAGAGAAGGACCCGCATGACCCTCGAACGCGAGGAACTCCGCGACCACTGGACCGTGACGATGGCCGGAGGAACCGGTGCGCCGGACGGCGTCGTGGGCCGCACCATCCCGGCGACGGTGCCGGGCCAGGTCCACACCGACCTGGAGCGGGAGGGCCTGCTGCCGGACCCGACGTTCCACCTGAACGAGCAGGACGCCAAGTGGGTCGGCCGCGCCGACTGGGCCTACCGCCGCACGGTCGACGTCGACCCGCGCGGACACGAGCGCGTCGACCTGGTCTGCGACGGCCTGGACACCGTCGCGGAGCTCAGCCTGGACGGCGTCGTCGTGGGCACGACCCGCAACATGCACCGCCGCTACCGGTTCGACGCCCGGGTGCAGACGGGGTCCGGTGGCACCACGAAGGACCTCGAGATCCTGTTCGAGTCGCCGTACCGCGAGGCCGGCCGGGTGGCCGCGAAGGCCGGCAGCATGCCGGGCCCGTACGACGAACCGTTCCCGTACATCCGCAAGATGGCGTCGAACTTCGGCTGGGACTGGGGCCTGACCGCGGTCACGAGCGGCCCCTGGCGGCCGGTCGCGATCGAGCGCTGGTCGACCGCGCGCCTGCGCGAGGTGCGTCCGCTCGTCGACGTCGAGGCCGGTGAGGGCGTGCTCGACGCCCACATCACCGTCGAGCGTTCGGGGATGAACGACCTGGACCAGGACGGCGAGGACGACGACCTGGTGCTCGTCGTCACCGTGAGCGGCGAGACCGAGGACGGCGCCACCACGCGTCAGCGCTCCCGCGCGCAGCTGACCCCGAAGGACGACGAGACGGTCGTCACCGTGCGCGTTCCCGAGGCACGACGCTGGTGGCCGCGCGGCTACGGCGCGCAGCCGCAGTACGACGTCGTGGTCGAGCTGCAGACCGTCGACGGCGAGGTGCTCGACCGCGACACGTTCCGCACCGGCTTCCGGTCGACCCGGATCGAGACCCAGGTGGACGGCATCGGTCGCCCCTTCGCGGTGCACGTCAACGGCACCCTCGTCGACGTCCGTGGCGTCAACTGGATCCCCGACGACGTCATCGTCTCGCGCGTGGACCGCGCCCGGCTCGAGTCCCGGCTGGGTGCCGCGGCGTCGCTCGGCACGAACCTCGTGCGCGTCTGGGGCGGCGGCGTGTACGAATCGCGCGACTTCTACGAGGTCTGCGACGAACTCGGGCTGCTCGTCTGGCAGGACTTCCCGTTCGCCTGCTCCGCCTACCCGGAGGTCGAGCCGATCCGCAGCGAGGTCATCGCCGAGGCGCGGGACAACGTCGCCCGGCTCGCCCGCCATCCTTCGCTGGTGGTCTGGAACGGCAACAACGAGAACATCTGGCTGCACGACGCCGACGGCTGGGGTGCCGAGCTGGGCGATCGGGGCTGGGGCCTCGACTACTACCTCGACCTGTTGCCGACCATCGTCGACGCCGTCGACCCGTCGCGCTTCTACACGGTCGCGTCGCCGTGGTCCGGTTCCGAGTCGCTGCCCGCGAACGAGGTCGACCACGAGACGCACCACTCGTGGGACGTCTGGAACCGGCTGCCCGACACCGCCTACCGCGAGTCGGTGCCGCGCTTCGTGTCCGAGTTCGGCTGGCAGGCGCCGCCCGCCTGGCGCACGCTGCGCGAGGCGGTCACGGACGCGCCGCTGCGGGTCGACTCGCCCGGTGTGGTCCACCACCAGAAGGCGGCGGACGGGATGGCCAAGCTGGCCCGCGGGCTGGAGCCGCGCTTCGGCACGGTCGACCCGGCAGCGTTCGACGCCTGGCACTACCTGACGCAGCTGCAGCAGGCACGGGCGATCGCGACCGGCATCGAGCACTGGCGCACGCACTGGCCGCGGAACACCGGCGTGGTGGTGTGGCAGCTGAACGACCTGTGGCCGGTGTCGTCGTGGTCCGCGATCGACTCGGCAGGGCGGCTGAAGCCGCTGGCGCACGAGCTGCGCCGCCTGTACGACGACGTGCTGCTGACGATCCGTCCGGTGTCGTCGGTGTCGGTGGCGCCTGGGGCGGCCGACGCGTCCGGTGCGGTCGTTCCGACCAGCGCGTCGGGTGCGTCGGGTGCGGAGCGGACGGGAGGCCCGGATCACCCGGGTGCGCCGCCTGCGGCCGGCGAGACGGCCGATCTGGGTGCGCTCGCGGACACGCTCTCGCTGGGCGTCTCGCCCGGCGCCTTCGGGTCCTCGCCCGTCGAGGTGGCCGTCCGGTCGACCCGCACCGGGCACGACAGCGTCGTCCGGGTCCGCCGGATCACCACGGCCGGCACGATCCTGGCCGAGGTGTCGCTGCCGGTCCGGTTGTCCGGCGCCGGCGTCGCGGTGGTGTCGCTGCCCGAGTCGGTGGGCGTCGTCGACGACCCGGCGAACGAGCTCATCGTCGCGGACATGGACTGGCGCCGTGCGGTCTGGACCCCCGGCCCCGACGCTGCGATGCGCTGGGAGCCGGCGCGCTACCGGACCGCGTTCGCGGTGGTCGACGGCGGCGTGGACCTGACCGTCGAGGCTGACTCGCTCGTCCGCGACCTGCTCGTGCAGCCGGACCGTGTGGCGGCCGGCGGCACGGTCGACCGCGGGTTCATGACGCTGCTGCCCGGCGAACGGGTGGTGTTCCGGCTGCGCGGGGTGACCGAGGCCGACGTCCCCGCGCTCCGGGAGGCGCCCGTGCTCTGGAGTCTGGACCGCGCGCTCGACCGTTGATATGCAGAACGACACGGTGATATATTTGACGGTGCGCCGCTCGATGTCGTGACCTGAGCGACTCCGGCGTCCGATCGATCTCCTCGTCGATCGGTCGACAGGAGGCCCCAGATGTCGTTCGCGATGCGCCCACCCACCGGAGCGGTCCCCACCGTGCTCCACTCGACCGTGCTCCACCCGACCGCGCTGAACTCGACGGTGCCGACGTCCGCCGGGCCGGTCGGTGCCACGGCGTCACTCCGGACGGTCGCTCCGGCGGGGGCGCGCCGGGGGTTCGTCCCCGCGGTGGCGTTGCTCGACCTCGCGCTGCTGCTCACCGCGTTCGCCATCGCCCACGTCGTGCGGTTCCCCTGGGAGCTCGCATCCGTCCGACCACGCTCGGGCTGGTTCGAGTTCGTGGTGGCCCCCGCCATCGTCGTGGTCTGGATGCTCCTGCTCTCGGTGTTCCGCACCCGCGACCCCCGGATCGCGGGCATCGGCGGCGAGGAGTACCGCCGCCTCGTCACCGCGAGCCTCGTCGCCATCGCCGGGGTCGCGGTCGTCGCGTACGCGGCGCAGCTCGACCTGGCCCGCGGGTACGTCGCGATCGCGTTCCCGCTGGGGCTCGCGTTCCTGACACTCGGCCGCAAGGGTGTCCGCACAGTGCTCGCCCGGAGTCGTGCCCGGGGCGAGCACCTGCAGGACGTCCTGATCGTCGGCGACGCCGAGGACGTCCGGTACGTGGGTGCGCGGATCGCCGCTGCGCCGAGTGCCGGCTACCGCGTGCGGGCCGTCGTCACGGACTGCGCTCCGGCCGGGGCCCGTGTCGACCTGGGGGCGGCAACGGCTCCGGTCGTCGGGGGCATCGATGACGTGCTCGCGCACGCCCGGGCCGAGGGCGTCTCCGCCGTCGTCGTCGCGGGTGCCGTCCGTGGTGGGCACGCCCGCCTCCGTCGCCTCGGGTGGCAGCTCGAGGAACACGGCGTCGAGCTCGTGGTGTCCTCCCCCCTGGCCGACATCGCCGCCGGGCGGGTGCACGAGCGCCCGGTCGACGGGCTGCCGCTCATGCACGTCGAGACCCCCGACTACCGCCGCCGGATGGGCAAGCGGGCGCTCGACGTCGTCGGCGCCGTGCTCGGCCTGGCGTTGCTCTCCCCGGTCCTGGCCGCGGTCGCGCTGGCGGTCCGCGCTGACGACGGCGGGCCGGTGTTCTTCCGGCAGGTCCGCGTCGGTCGCGGTGGCGCGGAGTTCCCGATCCTGAAGTTCCGGACGATGTGCGTCGACGCCGAGGCGCGCATGGCTGCTCTGCAGTCCGAGAACCAGGGCGCCGGTCCGCTGTTCAAGATGCAGGACGACCCGCGGGTGACCCGGGTCGGTGCCTTCCTGCGACGGACCTCGCTCGACGAACTGCCGCAGCTGTGGAACGTGCTCACCGGGTCGATGAGCCTGGTCGGCCCCCGACCGGCCCTGCCCCGCGAAGTCGCGCTGTACGAGGACTTCGCCGACCGCCGACTCCTCGTGACCCCGGGGATCACCGGCTTGTGGCAGGTCAGCGGCCGATCGGACCTCGACTGGGCCGAAGGGGTGCGGCTCGACCTGCACTACGTCGAGAACTGGTCGTTCCTGCACGACCTGGTGATCCTCGCCCGCACCGTCCCGTCGGTGCTGCGGTCCCGCGGCGCGTACTGAGCGCTGCGCTTCCCTGGACGAACGGTGTCCGTTCCGGGGGCCGGCCTGGGCTTCCAGGGGCGGGGGAGTTACGATGGAGGCACACGGACTTCCGCCGCGTGGGTCGACGACGATCACCGGACGGCGACCAGTTCCACAACAAGGAGTCATGATGCTCGGAAACCTCGGCGGCATTCACCTGCTGATCATCCTCGGGATCGTCATCCTGCTGTTCGGCGCGACCAAGCTCCCGGCGCTCGCCAAGGGCCTCGGTCAGTCGATCAACATCTTCAAGAAGGAGATGTCCGACGACGAGAAGAAGGCCCAGGCCAACGGTGCGGCGCCGGACGGCACGGTGCACAACAGCACCGTCCAGAACGCTCCCGCCGAGCCCGCCGCCGGTCCGGTCCTGAACCCGGGGCCGAGCGCGCAGCCCAACACCGACTCCCGGCGTTAGGACACCCAGCCCCGTCCTGTCGGCAGCCCCCGCGACCACATCGGTCGCGGGGGCTTCGTCGTGCGGGATCGACCGCCGGGCACCCCGTGCCGCAGGATGAGCACATGACCGCTCCCGTCCCCGCGCCGCACGCCGTCGCACCGCTCCGGGGCGACCGACGCATCGTGCTGGTGGTGGCGATCCTGGCGTCGTTCGTCGTCGGGCTCGACTCGAGCGTCGTGAACGTCGCACTCCCCGCGATCCGGCAGGAGCTCGGCGGCGGACTCGTCGTGCAGCAGTGGGTCGTCGACGCCTACCTCGTCACCCTGGGCTCGCTCATCCTGGTCGCCGGGAGCCTGTCCGACCTGTTCGGCCGGGTGCGGATCATCACGTGGGGGCTCGTGGTCTTCGGCATCGCGTCCGTGGCGTGCGCGGTCGCCCCGACCGGCGAGGTGCTCATCGTCGCCCGCGCGCTGCAGGGCGTCGGCGGGGCGCTCGTCATGCCGAGTGCGCTCGCGCTGATCGTGGCGGCGTTCCGCGGGGCGGCGCAGGCGAAGGCGATCGGCACGTGGACAGCCTGGTCGAGTGCAGCCACCATCCTCGGGCCCGTGGCCGGCGGCCTGGTGGTGGACGGGATCGGGTGGCGGTGGATCTTCGTGCTCACCGCGGTGCCGATCGCCGTGACGATCCCCCTGGTCCTGCGCATCACCGGCGAGGTGCACCCAGTCGTCCGCCCACGCATCGACGTCGTCGGGGCGCTGCTCGCCGTGGTCGGGGTCGGCGGTGTCGTGCTCGGGCTCATCGAGCAGGAGCGGCTGGGGTGGGGTTCCCCGGTGGTGGTCGCCGCGCTCGTGCTCGGTGCCGCTGCCCTCGTGGCGTTCGTGCCGTGGGAACTGCGGGTGACCCGGACGGCCGGGTCGCCGCTCGTGCCGCTCGAACTGTTCCGGGCGCGCAACTTCACCGTCGGCAACCTCGCGACGCTGTCCATCTACGGCGCACTCGGCATGGTCTTCTTCGTCGTCACGCTCTTCCTGCAGGAGGTCTGGCGGTTCCCGGCCTGGCTCGCCGGCCTCGCGACGCTGCCGCCGACGATCATGTTGCTCGTGCTCTCCACCGCCGTCGGGTCGTTCGCCGGTCGGTACGGCCCGCGCTGGTTCATGGCCGCGGGGCCGGCGGTCGGTGCGGTCGGGGCGCTCCTGCTGCTGTTCGCCGGCGACGACCCGGACGGCTACTGGTGGTCGGTGTTCCCCGGACTGGTGCTGATCGGCGTGGGCATCGCGCTGATGGTCACACCCCTGACGAGTGCGGTGCTCGGTTCGGTCCCGCAGTCCGAGGCCGGGTCCGGGTCGGCGGTCAACAACGCCTTCGCCCGGATCGCCGGCCTGGTCACGGTGGCACTCGCTGGCGTCGTGCTCGGCGGCGAGGTGAGCGTCGAGGGGCTGCACCGGGCCATGGTGGTGATGGCGCTCCTGCTGCTGGCCGGTGCCGTCGTCTGCGCGGTCGGGATCCGGAATACGCCCGCGCGGACGTAAGTTGAGTGGAGTAGACTCAAGTCCAGGACCACCGCAACGAAAGGACGGAACGCATGGCGAACCTCCAGGGCGCTCCTGACTCGCAAGAACGACAGAAGACCGCCCTCGAGCAGTACGGCATCGACCTCACGGCGATCGCCCGCAGCGGCAAGCTCGACCCCGTGATCGGACGTGACTCCGAGATCCGGCGCGTGTCCCAGGTGCTCACGCGCCGCACCAAGAACAACCCGGTGCTCATCGGCGAGCCCGGCGTCGGCAAGACCGCCGTCGTCGAGGGGCTCGCGCAGCGCATCGTCGCCGGCGACGTCGCCGACTCCCTCAAGGACAAGCGGCTCATCTCGCTCGACATCTCCGCCCTGATCGCCGGCGCCAAGTACCGCGGCGAGTTCGAGGAGCGGCTGAAGGCCGTGCTCAAGGAGATCAACGACTCCGACGGGCAGGTCATCACGTTCATCGACGAGCTGCACACGCTGATGGGGGCCGGTGGCGGCGAGGGGTCCGTCGCGGCGTCGAACATGCTCAAGCCGATGCTCGCCCGCGGTGAGCTCCGGCTCATCGGTGCGACGACCCTCGACGAGTACCGCGAGTACATCGAGAAGGACGCCGCCCTCGAGCGTCGCTTCCAGCAGGTCTACGTCGGTGAGCCCAGCGTCGAGGACGCCGTGGCGATCCTCCGCGGGCTCAAGGAACGCTACGAGGCGCACCACAAGGTGACGATCAACGACTCCGCACTGGTCGCCGCCGCGAGCCTGTCGAACCGGTACATCTCCGGCCGCCAGCTGCCCGACAAGGCCATCGACCTGATCGACGAGGCCGCCAGTCGACTCCGCATGGAGATCGACTCCAGCCCCGTCGAGATCGACGAGCTGAAGCGGAACGTCGACCGCCTGCGTGTCGAGGAGTTCGCGCTCAAGCAGGAGAAGGACGACGCCTCCAAGGCCCGCCTCGAGACCCTGCGCAACGAGCTGCGCACGCGAGGGGCCCGGCTGGCCGAGCTCGAGCAGCGCTGGCAGGCCGAGCGCGCGAGCCTGAACCGCATCGGTGAGCTCAAGCAGCAGCTCGACGACCTGAACATGCGGTCACAGCGAGCCCAGCGCGAGGCCGACTACGAACTCGTCTCCCGTTTGGAGTACGGCGAGAAGCCCCGCATCGAGGCCGAGCTCGCCGCCGCCGAACAGGCCGAGAGTGCCGACCGGATGGTGAACGACAGCGTCACCGACGAGGACATCGCCGCCGTCATCGCGCAGTGGACGGGCATCCCGCTCGGCCGACTGCTGCAGGGCGAGACCGAGAAGCTCCTGCACCTGGAGAGCGAGCTCGGCCGCCGCATCATCGGGCAGCGCACGGCCGTGACCACCGTGTCCGAGGCTGTGCGGCGCACCCGCGCCGGCATCTCCGACCCGGACCGTCCGACCGGTTCGTTCCTGTTCCTCGGCCCGACGGGCGTCGGCAAGACCGAGCTGGCCAAGGCGCTCGCCGAGTTCCTGTTCGACGACGAGAAGGCCCTCGTCCGGATCGACATGAGCGAGTACGGCGAGAAGCACTCCGTTGCCCGCCTGATCGGTGCCCCGCCCGGGTACGTCGGGTACGAGGCCGGTGGGCAGCTCACCGAGGCCGTCCGGCGCCGTCCGTACTCGGTGATCCTGCTCGACGAGATCGAGAAGGCCCACCCCGAGGTGTTCGATGTGCTGCTCCAGGTGCTCGACGACGGACGGCTCACCGACGGCCAGGGCCGCACGGTCGACTTCCGGAACACGATCCTGGTGCTGACGTCGAACCTCGGGTCGCAGTTCATGACGGACCTGTCCCTGAGTGACGTGCAGCGGGAGGAGGCGGTCCGTGAGCTCGTGCAGCAGGCGTTCCGCCCCGAGTTCATCAACCGCCTCGACGACATCGTGGTGTTCCAGGCCCTGACCGCCGAGGACCTCGGACAGATCGTGTCGCTCTACGTCGACCGGCTGGCTCGTCGCCTGACCGACCGCCGGCTCGAGCTCGCGGTCACCCCCGAGGCGCGCGGCTGGCTCGCGGAGCGCGGGTACGACCCGCTCTACGGTGCGCGGCCGCTCCGTCGCCTGATGCAGCGGCAGATCGACGACCGGTTGGCCCGCGCGATCCTGTCGGGTGACGTCCGTGACGGCGACACCGTCCGGGTGGACGTCGCCGCGGACGGCGACGGCCTGACGGTCGAGCCCTTCGAGCTGGCCGAGATCGTCGAGGAGTAGCCCACCAAGACGGACGGGAGGCCCGCCACCGGTTCCTGAGACCGGTGCCGGGCCTCCAGGGTGTTGGCTGCAGAGCATGCCTGAGATCCGCGCGCTCCGCCGCCTCACCGACGCCGTCGAGCACGCCAGCGTGCTCGACAAGGCCGTCGACATCGACCGTGCCGTCGTGAATGCCCTGGCCAAGCCGAAGGCCCTGCGTCAGCTGCTGCACGGAGTCCCGTTCGGTCACCCGATCCACCCGCTCATGGTGCAGGTGCCGCTCGGCGCCTGGATCTCCGCCGCGGTGCTCGACCTGCTCGGCGGGAAGGGCAACGCGAAGGCCGCCAAGACCCTGGTCGGCGTCGGGGTCGTCTCGGCGAGCAGCGCCTCGGTCGCCGGCTACGTCGACTGGTCGGAACTGGACCGCGAGCAGCTCCGCACCGGATGGGTGCACCAGGCCGTGAACTGGACCGGACTGTCGCTGTACGGCCTGTCGTGGCTGCAGCGGAAGCGCGGCAACCACGGGGCCGGCAAGCTGCTCGGCTTCGCCGGGCTCGCCGTCGTGAGTGTCGGCGGGTACCTGGGCGGACACCTGTCCTACCGGCAGCGCGCCGGCGTCAGCGACCACGGCGAGGTGCCGTTCGACGCCTGATCTGCCTCCCAGGTCCAGTACAGGTACGTCACGTGTGATGTATCGATGCGCGTACTCGTGGTGGACGACGAACGGGCCCTCGCCGACTTGATCGCGACGGGCCTGGCCCGACAGGACATGGCGGTGGACGTCGCCTACCGAGGCGACGACGCCGACGAGCTGCTGGCGGTGCACGACTACGACGTCGTCGTGCTCGACCGCGACGTCCCCGGGCTGCACGGCGACGAGGTCGCGCGGCGTCTCACCGCTCGTGGCGCACTCACACGGATCCTCCTGCTCACCGCAGCGACCACGTTGCGCGACCGGGTGCAGGGGCTCGAGCTCGGTGCGGACGACTACCTGACCAAGCCGTTCGAGTACCCGGAACTCGTCGCCCGGGTCCGCGCGCTCGGTCGGCGCAGCGTCCCACCCGTCGCCCCCGTGCTCGAACGCGCGGGACTCGTCGTCGACACGAACCGGCGGATGGCCACGCGTGACGGTCACCCGCTCGACCTGACGTCGAAGGAGTTCGGGGTGCTCGAGACCCTGCTCCGCGCGGACGGTCGCATCGTCTCCGCCGAGCACCTGCTCGAGAAGGTCTGGGACGTGAACACCGACCCGTTCACCGCCGCGGTCCGCGTGACGATGTCGAAGCTGCGCCGGAAACTCGGGGACCCGGATCCGATCCGGACGATGCCCGGCCAGGGCTACTCGCTGTGAGTCGGTGGGCCCGGGGCTGGAGCATCCGGACCCGGACGGCTCTGACGTTCGCGCTGGCGGCCATGGCGCTCGCGACCGGGGTCGTGGTCTTCACGAACACCATGTCCCTGGCGGGCGTCGGCGCGGGTCTCGACACGGCAGCCGTCGAGCGACCACCGTCCGGATCGGACAGCGCCACGACCGCTCCGGCCCCGCTCGCGGTGGACCCGGCGGCGGCGGACGAGCGCACTGGTGCCGTGGCGGTGATCCGCCTCGTCGCGGTGCAGCAGTGGCAGTGGTCCGCGATCGGGATCGCCGGTGCCGGGATCGCTGCCGGCGGCATCGGTTGGATCGTCAGCCGCCGGGTGCTCCGTCCCATCGACCGGATCACGGCGACCGCGAACCGGATCTCCGCGTCGAACCTGCACGAGCGCATCGCCCTGGGCGGACCCGACGACGAGCTCCGACGGCTCTCGCGGACGGTCGACGACCTGCTGGCCCGTTTGGAGACCGCGTTCGAGAGCCAGCGACGGTTCGTCGCCCAGGCGTCCCACGAACTCCGGACACCCCTGGCAGTGCAACGCGCCGCGGTGCAGATCGGGCTGCACGACGACGCCGACCCGGCCGAGGTGCGTGCCGTCCGCGCCGAGCTGCTCGAGCAGAACCGGCGGACCGAGCGGTTGGTCGCGTCACTGCTCGTGCTCGCCGAGGCCGACCGCGGCCTGGCGGGCGCGACCCGGGCCGTCGACCTCGTCGAGGTGACCGATGAGGTCGTCGCGGGGGCGGCCCGGGACGCGGCCGAGGCGGGGGTGACGCTGACCCACGAGCGCCGCACCGGGCCTCCCGGCCTGGTCGTCCCGGGGGAGCCGACGCTGCTGCGGCAGCTGCTCGGCAACCTGGTCGGCAACGCCGTCGAGTACAACGAACCCGGCGGCGCCGTCCTGGTGACCACGGAGCCGGACGGCTTCGTCGTCGAGAACGGTGGACCGGTGGTCGCGGCGGACGAGGCGGCGTTGCTCGTCGAACCCTTCCGTCGCGGCGGCGCGGACGCCGGACGTGGGCAGCACAGCGGTCTGGGCCTGTCGATCGTGGCCGCGATCGTGCACGCGCACGGGTGGACGCTGTCGATCACCGCACGGCCGACCGGTGGGCTGCTCGTCCGGGTCGGTGTTTCGCCGGTGCAACCCGACGTGCACGCGGGGCGAAACAGCCCGTCCGCTGTGCTGGAGGCATGAACCACACCACGATGACGACCACCCGTCGCACCCGGTCCCTGATGAGCGTTGCCGCGGCCGTCGTCCTGCTGCCCCTGCTGCTGGTCGGCTGCTCCGATCCGGCACCCGACGACGACGCGACGACCGCCTCCGGGGGTGCGGCACCCGGCGTCGCCCTCGCCGAGTGCATGCGCGACCGCGGCTACGACATGCCGGACCCCGGCACCGGCGGCGGGTCGATGCAGCTCAGCGCACCGGACGGCGTCGACCCCGAGCAGTACCAGGACGACCTCAAGGGCTGCCTCGACGACTCTGCGGCCGCCGGTGACGCGCAGGCCGCGCAACCGATGCCCGGCACCGAGGAGATCGCCCGGAGGACGGCGGAGTGTCTGCGGGAGCAGGGGTTCCCGGACTACCCGGACGACCAGGACGCGCAGATGCGGTTCCAGCCGGACGACCAACAGGCGTTCGACGAGGCCGCCGGGCCGTGCACCGACGCGGCGTTCGAGGCTGTCCAGGGCGGAGCCGGGTCGTGACCCACCGACGCGCCCGTCGCCGGCTGATCGTGTCGGGGTGCCTCGTCGCAGCGGTGGCCGCGGGGGTCGGGACGTGGGCCCTCGTCGCGGCGCCGAGCGGTGCGGGCGCCTCGGCCAGTAGTGCGTCGCGCGGCGGGACTGCACCCGCCGGAGCCACCGGGACCGTCACGCGCGGTGACCTGACGGATTCGAAGGTGTTCGCCGGGACGCTCGGGTACGGCGCGGCCTCGGGGGTCGCCGGTGCAGCCGCCGGCACGATCACCTGGCTGCCCCGGGTCGGCGACGTGGTCGAACGCGACGGGGCGCTGTACGCCGTCGACGAGCGGGACGTCCGGTCGATGTACGGCACCGTGCCGCTCTGGCGCGACCTGGAGCGGGGGCTGCAGGGCGCGGACGTCAGGCAGCTCAACGAGAACCTGGCAGCGCTCGGGTACGACGTGTCCGTGGACGACCGGTTCGGCCCGCGGACCGAGCGAGCAGTCCGGCAGTGGCACGAGGACCGGGGACACGAGGGCACCGGGGTGCTCACTGCGGACGACGTCGCCTTCGTGGACGGCGCGGTCCGGGTCGCCTCGGTCGAGGGGCGGCTCGGCGAGCGGATCGCCGGTGGTGCGGGAGCGGCCGCGGGTGGTGCTGGTGCAGCGGCCGGCGACGGTCCGGCGGGAGCGGGCGCCGGTATCGGCAGCGCGGGCGCGACGACCGACGTGCTGCAGGTCACGAGCACCCGGCGGGTCGTCACGGCGACCGTGCCGCAGCGCGATGCCGAGCGGCTCGCCGTCGGCACCGACGTCGAGGTCCGGGTGAACGGCGCCGGTGCGGCCATGCCCGGTTCCGTCGTCGACGTGCAGCCGACGACGAGCGAGGACGGCGGCACGGCCGTCGACGTCTCGGTGTCGTTCGACCCGGGCAAGCGGTCCCTGCCCGAGGCCGCGTCCGCGCAGGTCGAAGCGGAGGGCGCCACCGAGCACGACGTCCTGTCCGTGCCGGTCGCCGCCCTCGTCGCGGGTGCCGGTGGCAGGTACGCCGTCGACGTCGTGCAGCGGGACGGTACGACCGAGCGGGTCCGGGTCGAGCCCGGCTTCAGCGCCGACGGGCGGGTCGCGGTCACCGGCGCCCTGACCGCGGGCGACCGGGTGGTGGTGCCCGGATGAGCGCCGTCGTTCCCGCCGTTCCCGCCGTGCCCGTCACGGCCGCCGTGCCCGCCGCGGCCGTCCTGCCGGCGGCCGCCGTCCTGTCGCTCCGGGGCGTCACGAAGACCCACGGCGACGTCGGAGCCCTGCGCGGGGTCTCGCTCGAGGTCGGCGCGGGGGAGCTCGTCGCGGTCGTCGGCCCGTCGGGCTCGGGCAAGTCGACGATGCTCAACGTCGTCGGCACGCTCGACCGTCCCACCTCGGGCACGGTGACGATCGCCGGCAACGACGTCGCGACGATGTCCGACGATGATCTGTCCGGCCTGCGTGCCGACCACATCGGGTTCGTCTTCCAGCACTTCCACCTGCAGGCCGGGGCGACCGCCGCCGAGAACGTCGCCGACGGCCTGCTCTACCAGGGGGTCCCCCGGCGTGAGCGGCACCGCCTGGCCGTCGAGGCCCTGGGCCGCGTGGGACTGGCACACCGGGTGGACCACCGACCGCACCAGCTCTCCGGCGGCGAGCGCCAACGCGTCGCCATCGCGCGGGCCGTCGTCGGCGACCCGACGATCTTGCTCGCCGACGAACCCACCGGGGCGCTCGACACGGCGTCCGGTGCGACGGTCGTCGAGCTGCTGCGCGAGCTCAACGCTGCGGGCACGACGGTGGTGGTCATCACGCACGACCTGGACCTGGCGGCATCGCTGCCCCGGCAGGTCCGGATGCGCGACGGCATGATCGAGCCCGAGGTCGCGCCGGTCGACGAGGTCGCCCCGTGAGCCGCCGTCGGTCCGTGGGCGGACTCGACCTGCTCCGCCTCGGCGTCTTCGGGCTGCGGACCAGACCGGGTCGCGTCGTGCTGTCCGCGCTCGGCATCGCGATCGGCATCGCGGCGATGCTCGCGGTCGTCGGGATCTCGTCGTCGAGCAAGGCGAAGGTCGACCAGGTGCTCGACACGCTCGGCACGAACGTGCTCACCCTCACCCAGGCGCAGGGCCTCGGCGAACCGGTGCCGTTGCCGTCCACCGCACTCGAGTCGGTGCTGCGACAGGACGACGTCGAGTCGGCTGCTGCAGTCGGCACCGTGCCCGACACCGGCGTCTACCGGAACGACTTCGTCCCGGCACCCCAGACGAAGGGCCTCGGGGTCCTCGCCGCGTGGGGCGACGTGCCACGGGTGCTCGGCGGGCGGCTCGCAGCCGGACGGTGGATCGACGACGCCGCCGGTGCCCCGCCGCAGGTCGTGCTGGGAGCGCGGGCCGCAGTCGTGCTCGGCATCGGCGACCCACGGCCGGACCGCCGGGTCTGGCTCGGTGGGCAGTGGGTGCAGGTGGTCGGGGTGCTCGAACCCGTGGCGCTCGCCGCGGACCTGGACTTGCGGGTGTTCGTGCCCCGCGGGTTCGCCGAGCAGCTGGGCTTCGACGGGGCACCGACCGCCGTCTACACACGCGTCGACCCGGCGCACGTCGAACGGTCGAGGGACCTGCTCGCCGGCGCGGTCCGGCCGGGGGACCCGCAGGACGTCGGCGTCACCCGGCCGTCGGACGCGCTGGCCGCGAAGGACGCCACCGACGACTCGTTCACCGGGCTGCTCGTCGGCATCGGCGGGGTGGCCCTGCTGGTCGGTGGCATCGGGGTGGCGAACACGATGGTGATCACCGTCCTGGAGCGCCGCGCCGAGGTCGGTGTCCGTCGTGCCCTCGGCGCACGTCGTCGGGACGTCCGCGACCAGTTCCTGGTCGAGTCGTTGCTGCTGTCGTTCCTGGGTGGGGTGGCGGGTGTCGTCCTCGGGGTCGGGGTGACCGTCGTGTTCGCCGTCACCCGGGGGTGGCCGGTCGCGCTGCCGGTCTGGGCCGTCGTCGCCGGGCTCGGCGCCACCGTCGTGATCGGCGGGGTCTCCGGGCTCTACCCGGCGGCGCGCGCGGCGAGGATCCCACCGACGTCCGCCCTGGCGGCCGTCTGACGCGTGCGGTGGACGTCCGCACAGGAGGGCCGGTGCCGGTCCGCCGGACCGGCACCGGGCCTCCAGGCGGTCGCCGCGACCCCGCGGGCGTGACGGCCGGCACCTGTGGACCTGTTGGTTTCAGGACGGAACGGTTGCGTTCTTGTGGGTTTGCGACGTACAGTGCTCGAAACCCAACGGAACGAAGGAGTTCGGGCATGTACGCAACCGAGCGGCACACCGCCATCGCCGCCGAGCTGCAGTCCGCCGGTCGCGTGTCCGTCGCAGGCCTGGCCGAGCACTTCGACGTCACCACCGAGACCGTGCGCCGTGACCTCGACGCCCTCGAGTCCGCCGGGGTCCTGCGCCGGGTGCACGGGGGAGCGGTGCCCGTCGGCCGCTCGAGCGTCGTCGAACTCAGCGTCGCCGAGCGCGAGGGACAGCACGGCACCGCGAAGTCGGCCATCGCCCGCGCCGCGATGCGCCTGGTGCCGCCCACCTTCACCGGCTCGATCGCCCTCGACGCCGGCACCACCTGCGCCGCCGTGGCCTCCGAACTCGCCCGCTGGGAGCCCGAGGTCGCCGGCTCGACGATCACCGTCATCACGAACTCGGTGCCGATCGCCGCGACCCTGCAGCACAGCGAGCACCTCGAACTGCACCTGCTCGGTGGCCGGGTCCGCGGCGTCACGAGCGCGGCGGTCGGCACGGCCACCGTCGAGCAGATCGGTGCGCTCCGCCCCGATGTCGCGTTCATCGGCACGAACGGCCTGTCCGCCGGCTTCGGCCTGAGCACTCCCGACGAGTACGAGGCCGCCGTGAAGGGTGCCTACGTGCTCGCCGCCCGACGCGCCGTGGTGCTCGCCGACGCCGCCAAGCACGGCATCGAGGCGCTGATGCGGTTCGCACGCCTGGACGAGATCGACACGCTCGTCACCGACGACCGGCCCCCAGCCGACCTCGCCGGTGCACTCGCCGACGCCGACGTCGAGGTGGTCGTCGCATGAACGCCCGCATCGTCACCGTCACCCCGAACCCGTCGCTCGACCGCACGATCGAGCTCGCCGGTGAACTGCAGCGCGGCGCCGTCCAGCGTGCGACCCGGTCCACCGCGGAGCCCGGCGGCAAGGGCGTCAACGTCTCCCGTGTGGTCGTCGCGAGCGGCGGGGACACCGTCGCGGTCCTGCCCGGCGACGAGCTCGACCCGGTCCTGCTCGGCCTGGCCACGCGCGGCATCCCGACCGCCGCGCTGCCGATCGGGGCACCGCTCCGCTCGAACGTCACCGTGACCGAGCCGACCGGCACCACCACGAAGCTCAACGAACCCGGCCCCTCGCTCGCCGGGCGCCTCGACGACCTCGCCGCCCTGGTGGCCGACACCGCCGCCGCGACCGCCACCGGCCCCGCCGCCCGCTGGGTCGTGGTCGCCGGGTCCCTGCCGCCCGGTCTGCCGGACGACGCCCTCGCCGTGCTCGTCCGGGCCGTCCGTGCCCGCCACGGTGCGGACGTCCGGGTCGCCGTCGACTCGTCCGGGGTGCCGTTCACCGCGCTGCTGCAGTCCGGCGAACACCTCGACCTGGTGAAGCCGAACGCCGAGGAACTCGCCGAGGTCGTCGGCGGTGACCCCGAGGAGTACGAGCGCGACCTCGACGCCGCCGTCGCCGGAGCCCAGCGGCTGCGGCGCAAGAACGTCGGCACCGTCCTGCTCACCCTGGGCAGCGCCGGAGCCGTGCTGGTCTCGGACGAGGGGGCCTTCGCCGCCGCCGCACCGAAGATCATCGCCCGCTCGACGGTCGGCGCAGGGGACTCCTCGCTCGCCGGCTACCTGCTCGCCGAGGTCGCGGGAGCGTCGCCGGAGCAGCGTCTCGCACAGGCCGTCGCCACCGGGGCCGCGGCCGCAGCACTGCCCGGCAGTGACGTGCCGGCACTCGACCACACCGACCCGACGGCGGTCTCCGTCCGGGTGCTCGAAACGCACCCGGCTCCGGAACCCGCCTGATCCCCACCCCACCCGATCACCCCACGAACACCGCACCACCGCGCGATCAGCGCCATTGCGAAGGAGCAAGCACATGTCCGCAGACTCGAGTCCGCGCCTCATCAGCGCACAGCTCGTCGGCCTCGACGAGGACCTCGGCGCCACGTCGACCGACGTGATCCGGGTGCTCGCCGACCGCGTCGCCGCGACCGGCCGCGCCGCCGACGGTGCCACGCTCGCCGACGACGCCATCAAGCGCGAGGCGAGCGTCGGCACGGGCGTCCCCGGTGGCATCGCCATCCCGCACGCCCGGTCGGCGTCGGTGTCCGAGCCGACGCTGGCGTTCTCGCGCCTGGCCCGGAAGGTGCCGTTCGGCGCTCCGGACGGCGACGCCGACATCGTCTTCATGATCGCCGTGCCCGAGGGGGCGGACAAGGACCACCTGACGGTCCTCTCGACCCTGGCCCGCGCACTCATCCGTGAGGACTTCACCGCCGCGCTCCGCGCCGCGACCACCCCCGACGAGATCGTCCGGTTGGTCGACGACGAGGTGAGCGGCGAAGTGGCCGAGGCCGGCGTCGGGACGGCGAGCAGCGCCTCCGCTCCGGCGACGGCAGGCAGTGCGACCGCCGCGGCCCCCGCGGCCGACCGCAAGGTCTTCGTCGGCGTCACCGCCTGCCCGACCGGCATCGCCCACACCTACATGGCGGCCGACGCCCTCGTCGCCGCAGCCCAGCGTGCCGGTGCCGAGATGCACATCGAGACGCAGGGGTCCTCGCAGGTCGAGCCCCTCGACCCGGCCCTCATCGCCCGTGCCGACGCCGTCGTGTTCGCGGTCGACGTCGACGTCCGCGACCGCGGCCGGTTCGCCGGCAAGCCGCTGGTTTCCGGCCCCGTCAAGCGCGGTGTCGACGAGCCCGACAAGATGATCGCCGAGGCCATCCGCGCCTCGGAGGACCCGCACGCCGCACGCGTGCAGGGCGGCGCAGCCGTCGAGGGCGAGTCCACCGCCAAGAACGAGCACTTCGGCCAGTCGCTCAAGCGCTGGCTACTCACCGGCGTCAGCTACATGATCCCGTTCGTGGCCGGCGGCGGGCTGCTCATCGCGCTCGGCTTCCTGCTCTCCGGGTACGGCATCGCGCTGGACCACGGTGACTCGGGGATGAGCAACGCCGCCTACACGCTCACGAACTCCACACTGCTGAACCTGCCGCCGGAGGGCCTCGGGTACTACCTCGGCGCCGCCGCGTTCCAGATCGGGCAGGTGTCGCTCGGGTTCCTGGTCGCAGCACTCGCCGGGTACATCGCCTACGCCATCGCCGACCGTCCGGGCATCGCGCCGGGCTTCGTCGCCGGGTCGATCGCCGTCTTCATGAACGCCGGGTTCCTCGGTGGTCTGGTCGGTGGCCTGATCGCCGGTGCTGCCGCCTACTGGATCGGGCGCATCCCGACCTGGCGCTGGCTGCGTGGCCTGATGCCCGTCGTGATCATCCCGCTCTTCGCCTCGATCATCGCCTCGGGGCTGATGCTCCTGGTGCTCGGTGGCCCGATCGCCTGGGTCATGACCGAGCTCACCGCCTGGCTCAACTCCCTGTCCGGCGCCTCGGCCGTGCTGCTCGGGATCATCCTCGGCCTGATGATGGCCTTTGACCTCGGTGGTCCGGTGAACAAGGTGGCGTACGCGTTCGCCGTCGCCGGGCTCGGTGCCGGCACCGCCACGAACGTCGTGCCGTTCGAGATCATGGCCGCCGTCATGGCCGCCGGCATGGTGCCGCCGCTGGCACTCGCGCTCGCCTCGACCGTGCTCTACCGCAAGGGCTTCACGAAGCCGGAGCGCGAGAACGGCAAGGCTGCATGGCTGCTCGGTGCGTCCTTCATCTCCGAGGGTGCGATCCCGTTCGCCGCTGCCGACCCGCTGCGCGTCATCCCGGCGTCGATGGTCGGGGCCGCGATCACGGGCGCGATCTCGATGGCTGCCGGTGTGACCTCACGAGCGCCGCACGGCGGGATCTTCGTCTTCTTCGCGATCGGTGACGTCCTGATGTTCGTCGTCGCGATCCTGGCGGGGACCGTGGTGTCCGCGCTGGTGCTCGTCGCCCTGAAGAAGTGGGTGCGTCGTCGCCCCGTCGACGAGGCCGCTGCGGGCAACGAGGCTGCCGTGGCCGGCGAGACGATCGGCCAGCGCGCGCCGGTCGCCGCGTAGTCGATCCGCGAGACGCCGGCGTCCGACTGAGACGCCGTGGCGTCGCCGAGACGCCGTCGGATTCGGGGGCGTCTCGCGGGAGCACGGGCGCTTCAGCAAGACGACGGTGTCTCGCGGTGTCAACGCCACCATTCGACGGACGGGAGGCCCGGT
>NZ_KB714609.1:128784-224552 GCF_000349565.1 Curtobacterium flaccumfaciens UCD-AKU | reverse complement strand
CGGGCCTCCCGTCCGTCGTCCCGTCGCCTTCGCCCGCCACGCGCGCCGAATCACAACGACTGGTCATGGATCCTCGTCTGCGCCGGTTCCATCCGACACTTGCTGACCAGTCCGCGGAGCTGAGCGGGGTGTCGTGACCGGGCGGCTCCACCGAGGCCGAAACCGAGGTCGTCGCTCTGCACGAACTCGGCCGACACCCAGGTGGCGCGCCGGGTCCTGACAGGGCGTTCAGGGATGCTGGGGGCATGACGACTGCCGTGACCGCCCGCGCCATGACCGTCGCCAGTGGCGACTCCACCGCTCCTTCGGACCTCGGTGGGCTCTCCGGCGTGGTGCTCCAGCTGATCGACGCCCTGGGGGAGTGGGGTGTCGGGCTGATGCTCTTCGTCGAGACGGTGTTCCCGCCGATCCCGTCCGAGGTGATCCTGCCGCTGGCCGGGTTCCTGGCGGGTGCCGGTCAGATGAACCTGGTGCTGGTCCTCGTGCTGGCGACGATCGGCTCGTACCTCGGGGCCCTGGTGCTGTACTGGCTCGGCGCGAAGATCGGGTTCGAACGCACCACGCGGTGGTTCGGCAAGCTGCCCCTCGTCGACGAGGACGACTTCCGCAAGGCGGCCGGCTGGTTCCACCGCCACGGCAAGAGCGCGGTCTTCTTCGGCCGGTTCATCCCGATCGTCCGCAGCCTGATCTCGCTGCCCGCCGGCGCCGACCGCATGCACCTCGGCACCTTCTCGGTGTTCACGATCATCGCGAGCGGCATCTGGAACAGTGCACTCGTGCTGCTCGGTGCAGCGTTCGGGTCGCAGTACGACAAGGTCGAGGCCTACACCGAGTGGATCGACCGCGTGCTCTACGTGGCCATCGCGGTGGTCGTGGTGAGCTTCGTGGTGCGGCGGCTCCGCCGGGTGCGGGCCGAGCGTCGTGCGGGCGGGTCCGACGACCACGACGACCGCGGCAGCAGCAGCCCGGCCGCGAGCGGTGCCCGGGGTCGTCGTCGCGCCGAGCCCGCCCGCGACTGACCCTCAGGCCTTCGTCAGCGCCGACTCCTTGTGGGCGGCCTGCTTGCCGCTCTTGCCCGACTCGACGATCCAGTACGGGTCGTCGTCGGTCGGCTTGAAGTGCTGTCCGTCGAACTCGAAGTCGCTCGTGCGCTTCCGCACGAGCGTGCCCGTCGTCTTGCCTTGCGAGGTGTTCCAGCGCACCTCGTCACCCTTCGACAGCGCCATGCTGTCCTCCTTGCGCGTTCGGTCTTCCTGATGGGTGTCGGACTGTACCCCGGAGATCCCCGGAGATCCCCGGAAAACCGGGGAAGTACGGCGGTCACGATGTCGTAACGGCCCCTGCGGATCAAGAGTCGGACGCGTACCGTTTCCCACGAGCACCACACGTCGGCACCAGCCGCGGAACCACGGCGCTCTGGACGGGACGACGGACACCATGACCCTGCTGGACAGCGCGCGGGCGGACACCGTCCTCGCTGCGCGCTACCGGCTCGTGAAGCTCATCGGCACCGGCGGCATGGGATCCGTCTACGAAGCCCGTGACGAGCACACGTACCGCGCCGTGGCCGTGAAGCTCTTCGCCACCCCGGACAAGATGACCACCGCCGACCGTGTGCGCCAGGAGCGCGAGATCCGGCTGCTCAGCATGCTCTCCCACCCCGGCCTGATCCCGCTGTACGACGCCGGCACCCACGAGTTCGAGGACGGCCCGCACCGGTTCATCGTGATGGAGCTCATCGCCGACACGACGCTGCTGCGCCGCCTGTCCGAGGGCGCGCTGCACAACTACGAGGTGGCCGACCTCGGCGCACAGCTCGCCGACGCCCTGGCCTACGTGCACTCGCGCGGCATCGTGCACCGCGACGTCAAGCCCGCCAACATCCTGATCAGCGACGAGGGCTCGTCCGGGTTCGCCCGCACCGTCAAGCTCACCGACTTCGGCGTCGCCCACTTCGTCGACGGCTCCCGCTTGACCAACGACGGCACGGTCATCGGCACCGCCGCCTACCTCAGCCCGGAGCAGGTCGCCGGCGAGCCCATCAGCTTCGCCACCGACGTGTACTCGCTCGGACTCGTCCTGCTCGAGGCGCTGACCGGCAAGCAGGAGTACTCCGGCACCCTGATCGAAGCAGCGCTCGCCCGGCTCCGCCGAGACCCCGAAGTGCCGGACGACGTCGCCGACGAGTGGCGCGAGCTGCTCAGCCGGATGACCGCCCGCGACCCCGAGCGCCGGCCCACAGCGGTCGCGATCGCCAACGCGCTGCGCGGTGGGTCCACCCAGATCACCGGCCCCGTGCCGCTCGGCCCGGAGCGCGTGAAGCACCAGCGCGACCACCGCATGCACCGCGCTGCCCACCGCCACGCCCGGCGCGGCACGTTCTCGGCGGTCCGCCGGTGGCGCCGACGGAACGTCCTGGTGGGGTCCTTCGCAGCGTTCGGCGTCACCGCGGCCTGCGTGGCCGCCTACGTCGCGGGCGCCCTGCACTGAACCACCCGCGGATCCGGACTCCGGACTCCGGAGACCGGTGCGCTGCGGACAGCGGCACCCTGGCAAGATGGAAAGCATGACCGACCAGCGCTGGATCAAGATCTGCGGCCTGTCGACGCCCGACACCGTGGACGCCGCCGTCGACGCGGGTGCCGACGCCGTCGGGTTCGTCTTCGCGGCGGGCAGCCCCCGCACCGTCACCGCCGACCTGGCGAAGGAACTGGTGGAGCGGGTGCCGGACGGCATCGACGCCGTCGGGGTCTTCCGCGACCAGAAGATCGACGAGATCGTCGGCATCGCGTCCGAGGTCGGACTCACCACGCTGCAGCTGCACGGTGGCGAGTCGCCGTCCGACTTCGCCCGGGCGCGTGACGCCGGCTTCTTCACCATCCGGGCCCTCGCGGCCGAGGACTACCTGCGCGAGACGCCCGAACAGCGCGCCGCGTTCGACCACGACCTGCTGCTGCTCGACGCGGCTGTGCCCGGCAGCGGCCGACTGATCGACCCGGCCACGATCGACGGCGTCGACGAGGCCTGGATCCTGGCCGGCGGGCTGACCCCGGCCAACGTGGTCGCCGCGGTCGAGGCACTCGACCCCGACGGCGTCGACGTGTCGAGCGGCGTCGAGTCGGAGCGCGGCGTCAAGGACCCCGCGAAGATCCGCGCCTTCGTCGAGGCCGTCCGCAGCCTGGGCTGAGCGCGCGCTCGCGCCGATCGGCCGCAGTCGCGGCTCTGGACGCGACCGCGGACGGACAGGAGGCGCGGGGCGGGCCCGCCCCGGGCCTCCCGTCCGCCGTGCCGTCCGTGTCGGGCGCGGAAGACGCCGTCGTGTCCTGTCGACGCCGCGATGCGTCCGAGACGCCGCCGGATCCGGCGGCGTCTCGGCGACGCCGCGGCGTCCTGGCGAGACGACGGCGTCTCGCGCGGGGATCAGCGCAGGGTGGGGATGAGCTCGGTCAGGAACGCGTCGGTGTCCTCCCAGCCCTCGACCGCGTGGCAGGGGACGCCCAGCGCCTTCACCGGGTAGTCGTTGCCCTCGGGGTCGAGTCGGTCCCCGACGAAGAGCATGTCGTCGAGCGCGATGCCGGTGATCTCGGCGAGGCGCTGCATGCCGTAGGCCTTGTCGATGCCCTTGCGGGTGATGTCGATGCTCGTCGAACCGCCCGAGCGGACCTCGAGGTCGGCGAGGTCCTGCTGCACCAGGCGGCGCAGGTGGTCCTTCTTCTCGCCCGTCGGGTCCCACTGCTTCTTGACGTCCACCGGTGCCGACTGGCCGAGGGCGGAGAACGTGATCTGCGACCCGCGGTCCTCGAGGATGGGGCCCCAGGTCTCGGACTCCCAGTACCCGGCTTCCTTCGCACGGGTCTCGACCGCGGCGAGGGCGCGGTCCTTCTGCTCGTCGGTGAGGTCCTCGGCGTACTGCAGCGCCCAGTCCTGGTCCTGCCACCGGTAGTAGCGGGTGCCACAGGTCGGCAGGAGGTGCAGGGCGTCGAGCGTCAGCCCGTCGCGCTGCCGGAGCGGGGTGACCAGCTGCTGCTCGAACTGCGTGAAGTTGCCGCCGGAGATGACCGCGACCGGCACGACCTCGAGCAGGGACGCGAAGGTCTCGAGCATGCGGGGGTCGAGGGAGGACTTCGACGGGGCGAGCGTGTCGTCCAGGTCGAAGGCGACGAGGCGGGGCGTGGTCATGCCCCTGATCCTGCCAGAGGCCGCCGATCACATGCCGCGTGCGGTGCTCCGGGTTGCCGGGTGCTGCGTGATGTCTGCGGGGTCACGCGCGGTGCGTGGCGGGGACCCGGTCGCGGGCGTAGGTGATGTCGGTGTAGCCGTGCGGGGCGGGGTTGCCGTCCTCGTCGAGGTTCACGAACACGACCTCGTCGATCGTCAGGATGCTCCGGTGCGTGAAGAGGTTGCGCGCCTCGGCCCGCATGGTGAGCGACGTCCGGCCGAACCGGGTGGCAACGAGGCCGATCTCGACGATGTCGCCCTCCTTCGCCGAGGACAGGAAGTTGATCTCCGACATGTACTTCGTGACGACCTTGCCGTTGCCGAGTTGGATGATCGCGTAGACGGCGGCTTCCTCGTCGATCCAGCGGAGCAGGCTGCCACCGAACAGGGTGCCGTTCGCGTTGAGGTCCTCCGGTCGCACCCACTTCCGGGTGTAGAAGTTCATCTCCGGCGGGGCGTCGTCCTGGTGCTGATCCATGTCACGTCATGGTACGCCGACGGCCGCGCCCCCCGCAGGGACACGGCCGTCGTGACGATCGTGGGCGGCGGTGTGCCGCCGTCGCTCACTCCTTGACGAGGACGACCTCGTCGAGGGCGATGCGGCTGCGCGGGGCGACCTCGCGCTCGGCGGCCTTCTCGTCGAGCTGTGACGGGTGCGCGACGGTGCCGACTGCCGTGACGGTGTACGGGACGAACCGCTCCGGCAGGTCGAACGCGGTGCGCAGTCCGGCGGCGTCGATGCCCGCCATCTGGTGCACGTGCAGCCCCTCGGCGTGGGCCTGCACCGTCAGGGCGGCGAGCGACTGGCCGAGGTCGTACTGGGCGAAGGGACGCTCGTCGCCGTCGGCGGTCACGGTCTCGAGCACACCGACGACCAGGGCGCTGGCACGGAACGCCCACGCGGCGTTGAAGCCGAGCAGGTTCTCGTTGATCTTCCGGAACGTCTCGGTACCGCGGCGGCCGGCGATGAAACGGCGGGGCTGGAAGTTCATGGCCGACGGTGCCCAGCGAGCTGCCTCGAGGACGGCGTCGAGCTGGTCGTCCGAGATCGTCGCGGTCTCGTCGTACGAGCGGGGGCTCCAGCGCTCCTCGAGCAGCGGCACGAGCGGCTGGCTGGAGTCGGTGGACCGGGTCAGGGTGTCAGCGTTCGTCGAGGTCATGGTGCGCTCAACGGTATTCGATGCGTACGCATTTCCGACCTGAGTGACGTCACATCCCCGCCTCCAGGTGCCAGGATGGAGGGGATGGGTGGCGTGTTGACCGGCTTCGCGATCATCGGCGTGATCATCGCCGGTGGGTACGTCGTCGGACGCATCGGTCTGCTCGGCCCGCACGCGCAGTTCGTGATGAGCCGGCTCGCGTTCTTCGTGCTCATGCCGTGCCTGCTGTTCCACACCATCGCGACGGCCGACATCGCGTCGCTGCTGTCGTCGATGCTCTGGGTCTCACTGCTGAGTGCTGCCGTGGTCGCCCTCGCCGCCGCCGTGGTGTTCCGCTTCGTGCTGCGGCGGTCCGTCACCACGACCACCGTCGGAGCGCTGGCCTCGAGCTACGTCAACGCGAACAACATCGGGCTGCCGGTGGCCGTCTACGTGCTGGGGCAGGCGACCGCGGTCGTGCCGGTGATCCTGCTGCAGCTCGTCGTGATGGCCCCGATCGCGCTCACGATCCTCGACGCCGCGACGGCGGGTGGCGGCGGGTGGGGCAGGCGGATCGCCGGGCCGTTCCGAAACCCGATCATCATCGCCTCGCTCGTCGGGCTCGTGTGCTCGGCGACGGGGCTCACCCTGCCCGACCCCGTGCTCGAGCCGTTCTCGCTCGTCGGCGCTGCCGCGGTGCCCGTCGTGCTGCTGTCGTTCGGGATGAGCCTGCACGGTGCGACCCCGCTGCGGGACCCGGCGATCCGGACGGACGTCATCGTGGCGTCGTCGATCAAGCTCGTGGTGATGCCGGCGGTGGCGTTCGTGTTCGCGCGGTTCGTGTTCGGCCTGGGGGACCAGGACGTCTTCGTGCTCACCACGCTCGGCGCCCTGCCCGCGGCGCAGAACGTCTTCAACTACGCGCAGCGGTACGGGGCCGCGGTGCCGGTGGCGCGTGACGTCGTGCTCATCTCGACCCTCGGCTCGGTGCCCGTGCTGGTCGCGATCGCTGCCCTGCTGCACCCGTAGCGCTCGAGACGCCGGCGTGCGGCGTTGCGGAAGACGCCGTCGTGTTGTCGAGACGCCGGCGTGTGGCGTTCCGGAAGACGCCGTCGTGTTGCCGAGACGCCTCGATCTCGCCGAGACGCCGCCGCATTCGGCGGCGTCTCGCGCACTTGCGGGCGTCGTGCGCGCACGCCGGCGTCTTCCGTGTCCTGGACCTGCGGCGGGACGGACGGGAGGCGCGTGGCGGGGCTGCACCGGGCCTCCCGTCCGTCACGTGGTGGCGACCACCGCGGACCGTGCGCAGGAGCGGTCGGGTCGCGCCCGCCGACCCGACCGTTCCTGCTCACGAAGTGGGAACAGCGCGCGCGTATGGTGGCGGGCACGCGGGGCGGACCGCCTCGCGACCGATGACCACGACGAGGAGACCTCCGATGGACACGATGGCGATGATGCAGAACATGTCGACGACGGACATGCCCGTGCAGATGGACATGAGCACGATGCAGGACACGATGATGGCGATGAACGCCGCGTCGATGGCCGCGACGATGTGTTCCGCGGCCGACATGCGCATGGGCGGCGACATGGCCACCTGCGCCGCGATGTGCTCGAACACCGCGATGCTCGCCGACACCGGCATGCGGATGATGATGCGTCCGATGGGCATGGACCAGGCCGCGATGCAGGCGATGCTCATGGCCGTCGTCGCGATGGGCACCGCGTGCGCCGCCGAGTGCCGCACGCACCAGGACATGGACGAGTCGTGCCGCTACTGCGCGATGGCCTGCGACGAGATGGTGTCGAAGTGCCAGGCGATGCTCGACGCGATGACCGCGTGAGCCGCTCCGCGTGAGCCGCTCCGGCTGCGCTACGCGACGCGCGCGGTGGTCTGCCGGCTGCCGGCGCTGAGGATCTCGGCGACCGGGTGGTGGGCGACCGGTTCGCCGACCGACAGGACGCCGTCCGCGTCCGCCACCCGCAGCTGGGTGATGCTCCCGTCGAGGAACAGCACCACGGCGTCGGCTGCGCGGGTCTCGACGACGATGCCGTCGCGCCACGCAGCGGGGGCCGCGGTCGCCATGAGGCGCTGGATGGGAAGGATCGTCGTGCGTGACATGGCTTCACCTGCTCTCGAAGGGGTTCGGTGCAGGAAACCTACGTCGACGTGACGGTCCTCGGCGCGACGGCGGACGCCGGGCGTAACAGAGCGGGTGCCGACGTTCCGGCCTGGTGACCCGGCTCCGCTCAGAAGATCATCGGGCGGTCGTCGTCGAGCGACGTGTCCAGGTCGAGGTCCACCACCACGGGCACATGGTCGCTCGGGGCGTCGCCCTTCCGCTCGTTCCGGTGGATCGACGCGTCGGTGACGACGTCGGCGAAGGCTTGCGAGCCGAGCACGAAGTCGATGCGCATGCCCTCGTCGCGCGGGAACCGCAGCTGCTTGTAGTCCCAGTAGGTGTACCCGTCGGGCACGATCGGGCGGACGACGTCCTGCAGCCCCCGGGCCTCGAACTCGCGGAACGCTGCCCGCTCGGGCTCGCTGACGTGCGTGGACCCTTCGAACACCCGCAGGTCCCAGACGTCCTGGTCGAGCGGTGCGACGTTCCAGTCGCCCATCAGCGCGAGCGGGGTCTCCGGCGACGCCTCGATCCACTCCGACGTGCGGTCGGCCAGCTGCGCGAGCCAGTCGAGCTTGTACGTGTAGTGCGGGTCGCCGAGCTCGCGGCCGTTCGGCACGTAGAGGCTCCAGAGCCGCACGCCGTCGACCGTGACGCCGATCGCGCGGGCCTCGACCGGCAGGTCCGGCCCCTCGTGGCCCTTCAGGAACCCGGGCTGGCCCGGGAAGTCGCGGGTGACGTCCTCCAGCGGCAGACGGCTGGCGAACGCGACGCCGTTCCACTGGTTCAGGCCGTGGGCCTCGACGTGGTAGCCCGCAGCCTCGAACTGCTCGACCGGGAACTGCTCCGGCTTGCACTTGATCTCCTGCATACCGAGGACGTCGACGTCCTCACGCACCAGCCAGTCGACGATCCGACCCACTCGGGTGCGGACGGAGTTCACGTTCCAGGTCGCCACGCGCATGGAACAAGAACCTACCGGTGCCGACTGACGACGAGGTCGGCACGTGCATCGTCTGTGCGGCGTCCGGCACGATGGTGTTCGCTGGAGGCCAGCAATCGACCGCACGGAGGCAGCAATGGCATCGACGACGAACCGCGTCGACGGGACCCCGACCGGGGCCACGCTCGGCACCGGGGCCGGCAACACCCAGCCCGCAGGCACCACCACGACGCAGGTCACCGCCAAGGGCAAGACCATCATCGACGAC
This sequence comes from Curtobacterium flaccumfaciens UCD-AKU, assembly GCF_000349565.1. Classification (GTDB taxonomy): domain Bacteria; phylum Actinomycetota; class Actinomycetes; order Actinomycetales; family Microbacteriaceae; genus Curtobacterium; species Curtobacterium poinsettiae. The sequence goes on along the minus strand of NZ_KB714609.1, from coordinate 215,861 downwards.
ACGGTCGTCGCGAAGGTCGCGGGCATCGCCGCTCGCGACGTGCCGGGCGTCTTCGCGCTCGGCGGCAACGCCTCGCGCGCGTTCGGCGCCATCCGCGACGCCATCGGCTCGAGCGCGCTCGGCCAGGGCGTCCGCGTCGAGGTCGGCGAGACCCAGGTGGCGGTCGACCTGACGATCGTCGTCGACTACCCGACGCCGATGATGGAGGTCGCCTCCGCGGTCCGCGCCGCCGTCACGAGCGCCGTGACCGAACTCGTCGGCCTCGAGGTCACCGAGGTCAACATCGCCATCAACGACGTGAACATCCCGGCCCTCAACGGCGTCGCGGACGAGCTCGACACCCGGGACGGTCGGGTCCGTTGAACGCCACCGTCGTCGGGATGGGCGTCGGTGCCCTGCTCGCGATCGTCGCCGTGACGCTCGGGTTCTGGGCGTTCGTCGTGGTCGCCGTCTGCATGGCGCTCGGCGCACTGGTCGCACGCATCGTCACCGGCGACGTCGACTTCCGTCGCCTGCTCGACGTGCTGCGCGGACGCCGGAGCTCGTCGTGAGCGGCGCCGCCGTCGCCACGACCGGCGACCGCGGCGTCCGGGTCCCCGGTTCCGGTCCTGGCGCTGCTCCCGTCGGTGTCCGGGTCCCCGGTTCCGACAGGATCGGAGCGCACGCGCTGGTGCGGACCGCGCAGGCGGTCGCCGCCGAAGCGCTGCGCGTTGCCGCCCGGGAGGTCCGTGCCCGCGTCGCCGACGACGGCCGCGGTGCGCTGGCGGTCGAGATCACGGCCCCGCTCGCCCTGCCGGTGCTGGGTTCGCACGCACTCCCCGACGAGCCGGTCGTCGCCACGGCGCACCGGGCCCGCGGCACGATCGCCGAGCGCTTCCGGACCATCACCGGCCGACAGGTCGCCCGCGTGACGGTGACCTTCGCGTCGTCGGTGGTGGACACCCCGCGGAGGGTCCGGTGACCGCAGCACCCACGGTCGGCCGCCCCGATCCGGTCGTCCCCGCCGGTCCGTCGCGCGACGACCACGCCCCGACGTACCGGCGTCTGCTGCGTCGCGAGACCCACGTCTCCCGCTCCGGTGCCGTCGTCGTCGCGATGCTCATCGCCCTGGTGCTCGCCGCCGCTGCGGTCTTCGCCGGGGCGCTCGTCCTGCTCGACCAGAACGTGCTCGGTGTCGACCCCCGTGCCGTGGTCGACGCCGCCCTCGCCGCGCCGGACGGCCTCGACACGACGATCGTGATCGGTGTCGGCGCCGTCGTCGCCCTGATCGGCCTGGTGCTCCTGCTGCAGGGGATCCTGCCGCAGCGGCGCCCACGCCACACGATGTCGTCCGACCGGCTCGCCGTGGTCGTCGACGACGAGGTCCTGGCCTCCGCCGCGGCCCGCGCCGCCCGATCCGCGACCCGTCTGGGCGCCGACGCCGCCGTGGGCACAGTCGGCCGTCGCACGGTCGACGTCGTGCTCCGGCCCGCAGCCGGGGTGGACGTCCCCGCGGTGGCCGCGACCGAGGCCGTCGAGCGGGAGTTCGCCGCGATCGACGCGCAGCCGGCCCTCGCCGCGCGCGTCCGGGTGCAGCCGACGGGGCGGGTGGACGGATGAACGCCACCAACCGTGCACTCGGACGCACGGCACTGATCGTGCTCGGGCTCGTCCTGCTCGTCGCCGGAGCGGCCGCGATCGTGGTGCAGACCGCACAGGGGGTGCCCCTCGTCGCGTCGTGGTGGCGCGCGGTCGGCGATGCCCTCGCCGGACTCGGCACGGGGGCACAACGGGACGACTCGGTGTTCGCGTGGACCTGCGTGCTCGGCGGTGGCGTCGTGCTCGGCGTGCTCGCACTCGTGGTGCTGACGACGCTCGGCGGGGGCCGCGAGAGCACCGTCGTGGACAGCGACGGTTCGGCCGACGGCGTCGCCGGCTCGGTGCGCATCGAGTCCACGGCCGTGCAGCACGCGCTCTCCTCGGCCATCGGCGACCTGCCCCAGGTCGGCTCGCTCGCCGTCGACGTCTACCGGGTCCGTGGTGGTCGGGCGATCCGGGTGCGGGTCCGTCCGCGCCGGGGTGCCGCGCCGCGCGAGATCACCGATCGGGTCGAGGCCGTCGTCGCCGACCTGGACGCCCTGCTCGGCGAACGCCTGCCGGTGCTGCTCGAGATCGCCCGTGGCGGGTCGGGGTCGTCCCGCCCGGACCGCGTGCACTGAGCGTCGCCGTGGTGCGCTCGATCGGTGGACTGCCCCGGCCGGGTGAGACCGTCCCGGAGCCGCGCGTGGTCACCCAGGCGGCCCGAGGGCGTGAGGTCGCGCTCGTCTGGCACAACCAGATCGGCGGGACGACGTTCCGCATCGGGCCGGACGCGCACGCCGAGGAGTTCGTGAAGGTCTTGCCGCACGCCTACGGGTCGTGGATCAGCGGCGAGGCCGCGCGGCTGACGTGGGCGTCCCGGTACGCCCGGGTGCCGGAGGTGCTCGACCACGGCGCCGACGAGGACGGCGTCTGGCTGCACACCCGCGCGGTGCCCGGCTGGAGCGCCGTCGACCCGCGTTGGCACGACGAACCCCGGACGGCGGTGGTCGCGGTGGGCGAGGGGCTGCGCGCGCTGCACGACGCCCTGCCGGTCGACGACTGCCCGTTCACGTGGTCCACGGTGGACCGGCTCGATCGCGCGCGTGCGGCCGACACCGACGCCGACCGTGGGCCGGGCTCGCTCGGTCCGGAGCCGCCGACCGACCGGATCGTCGTCTGTCACGGCGACCCGTGCACGCCGAACACGCTCATCGGTGCGGACCGGCGGTGGAGCGGGCACGTCGACCTGGACGCGATGGGGGTCGCGGACCGCTGGGCCGACATCGCGGTGGCGACGATGGCGCTCGGCTGGAACTACGGACCCGGGTGGGAGCCGCTGTTCCACCGGGCGTACGGGCTGCCGGACGACCCGGAGCGCACCGCGTGGTACCGGGCGCTGTGGAACACCGACGTGGACGACGTGGGGCCTGCCGCGGGCTGAGCCGGAGGCGGGCTGGTCCGCTAGAAGGCGACGCCGCGCGCCGACATGAACGGCACCGGGTCGGTGGTGGCGCCGTTGATGTGCACCTCGACGTGGCTGTGGCAGCCGGTCGATGCCCCGGTGGAGCCGACGAGTGCGATGAGCTGCCCCGCGGAGACCTGTTGTCCGGTGGCGACCCGGAAGCCGCCGTCGACGATGTGGCCGTACGCGGTCTGCACGCCGCCGCCGTGGTTGATCCGGACGTAGTTGCCGTACCCGCCGTACCAGCCGACGTAGTCGACGGTGCCGGCCGACGCCGCGACGATGGGCGTGTAGCAGCCGCTCGCCAGGTCGGTGCCCTCGTGCATGGTCACGACGCCGGTGATCGGGTGCACGCGGTACCCGTAGGGGCTGATGACGTAGCCGCTGGCGGGGCGGACCCAGCCGGTCCCCGAGCCCGCGCCGACGGAACCGCCGCCGCCGGAGCCGCTGCTGCCGGTCGAGCCGCCGCCTGACGGCGCGCCCCCGCCGGAGTTCGCGGCAGCCTGTGCGGCGGCCGCTCGCTGCGCGGCTGCTGCGCGCTCTGCAGCTTCGCGTGCCGCCTTCTCTTCCGCCGCCTTGCGGATGCGCTCACCCTTGGCGAACTCGGCTTCGGTGCGGACCCGGCCCGAGGTCAGCGTCGCGAGCTGGGCGTCGAGTCGTGCCTTGTTCGACTGCTGCTCGTCGTAGGCGGCCTGCACGGCGTCGGACGCCGTCTGGGCTTCCTGCATGCGGTCTTCTGCTTCGGCGGCGAGGTCGCCGAGTGCTTCGGCGGCGCGGTCTGCCTGCGCTTCGAGCGAGCTGGCGACGGCGGCGTCTGAGCTCGCGGCGGCCTGCACACGCTCGGCCTGCTCGGAGAGCTTGCTCAGTGCGCCGAGGTTGTAGAGGAGGTCGCTGGCGTCCTTGCCCTGGGTGATCACCGAGGTGGTGACGTCGGCACCACCGGAGCGGGACATCTGTGCGGCGAACTGGCCGGCCTGCGCGGCGCTCTGGTCGGCGACCTCCGCGTGCTCCTTCGCGTCGGCGCGGAGCTGCTGTTCCTTCTCGGCGGCGGTCTGGGCCTTGCGCTGCGCCTTGTAGAACACGTCACCGAGCTTCTGCGCCTTCGCCTCGGCAGCCTCGACCTTGGCGTCGAGTTCGCTGATGATGCCCCGGATCTCGGTGATCTGCCCCTGCTTCGCGGATTCCTTGCCACGGGCGGACTTCACTTCGTCCCACGTGGGGTAGGTCACCGCCTGGGCTGCCGGGGCATCGACCACGACCGTGCCGACGAGGCCCGCGAGCGCCAGGCCGGTGACGGCGAGGCGCAGGCGCACGGGGACACGGGGGACGCGGAGGCGTGAGGGGCGAGACATCGAGCACGAGCCTATACATCCGTACAGCGAGCATCGGACGGCAACGCGCCGCTGTGGACAACTTCAGCAGCGGATCAGAAGCCGCGCTCGCGGCGGATGACGTCGGCGCTCCCGACGACGTCGCGCCGCAGGAGGGCCTGCCCCGCGGTGCCGGCGTAGTCGTAGACGTCGAAGCCGGTGCAGTGGGTGATCGTCGCCGGCGGGCCGAGGGAGTCCTCGACCGCGGTGGTCCAGAGGTCGTGCGACCCGACCACCACGAAGCTCGGGTCGGCACCGCGGTACGCCCCGAGGTCGACGAGCCACGGGTACGTCTCGAAGGTGTCGCGGACCTGCAGCAGCTCGAGGTTCGTCGACGCGTAGGTGGCGAGGGGACGGACGGTCCAGAACTGTCCGACGCCGGTGACCTGGCGCCCGTGCGCCCAACGGTCGAGGCACGCCGCCGCCGGGTACCGGGCGGTCGCCACGGCGTGGGCGGTCCCGGGGGTCACCGCGACGCCCACCGCGAGCACGGCGGCCATCGCGACCGCGACCCCCGCTCGGACGCCCCGGTGGGGACGGTGGACCCGTGTCCGGCGCACCGCGGTGCGGGTGAGCTCGGCCACGGCGACGAGTGCGAGCAGCGGTGCGGTCACGATCGGCTGCAGGTAGCGCGGGGTCTCGGACCCGGCGACGACGACCCCGACGGACACCGCGACGACGGTCACCAGGGGGAGCAGCGTCGCGACCAGCACGGTGCGGGCGGTGCGGACCCGCCAGGCCCAGACCGTGCCGCCGACGGTGACGAGCACGCCGGCGAACAGCAGCAGCAGGCCGACGTCGCCCGGTGCCGTGCCCGCCCGGTCGTCGGTCAGTGCCGCGAAGAACCGCAGCGTCTCACCGGCCCGCGACGGCTGCACGTACGTCGCGGGGTCGAGGGAGACGAACGGCCGCAGCGGGATCCGCACCAGGTACCCGACGACCGAGCCGATGGTGACGGCACCGGACAGCAGCGCCGCCGGACGCCACGGCACCCGGCGCGCCAGCACCAGGAGCCCGAGCGTGACGACGACCGGAGCGGCGGACCACGGCACGTACAGCGGGTTCGACGCCGTCGTGCACGCGGCGACGAGTCCGAGCACCACGAGCAGCAGCACCGACGCCCGGCCGAGCCGCACCGACCGCAGCACGAGGACCGCGGTGCCGAGCATCGCCAGCACGGCACCGTAGTAGTAGGTCGTCGTGAGCAGCAGCGACGCCAGCTCGAGCGAGGTCGCCGTCGCCGACGACTCGGTCAGCACCAGCAGGGTGACGAGGCCGAGCGCCCCGGCCGACACCGCGATCCGGGCGGGGCGCCCGGCGGACGGCATCAGTTCGTTCGCGGCCGCACGCACCAGGGCGTAGACGGCGAGGAGCACGAGCACCCCGTTCAACGCCAGGGCCTGCTGTGGTGTCGCGGTCACCAGCGCGCTGAACAGGTACGCGGGCAGCTCCGGGAAGAAGAACAGCGCGGGCGACATCGCCCACTCGAACGGCTGCCCGGCCTGCAGCGAACGCTCGACGAGCGGCAGCAGCACCGAGTCGCCGTCGTACCAGAGCAACGCCACCCGTTCCGTCGCGATGACGTGGCGCAGGGCGATGACGGCCAGGGCCAGCGCGACCAGGCCGCCAAGGGCCTCCCGTCCGATCGTGACGGCCACGGCGCCGGGCCGGCGGCCGCCGGCCGGGGCCGGCTCCACGGCGGCGCGACGCGGTGCACGGGACATGCCCCGGAGCGTACCGACGCTGCCTCGGTGCCAGCACGCACAGACGCTCAGGCTGGGGGAGCGCGCTGCGGGCCCGACCGGCTACCCTTGTGCGCTGTGACCGACGCGCGCGAACAGTTGATCCAGTACATCTCCTCCGAAGCGGTGTTCCACGGCGACTTCACCCTGACCAGCGGGAAGAAGGCGACGTACTACATCGACCTGCGGAAGGTCAGCCTGGACCACCGCGTCGCGCCGCTGATCGGACAGGTCATGACCGAGCTCGTGCAGCAGGTGCCGGACGTCTCCGCCGTCGGCGGGCTCACCATGGGCGCCGATCCCATCGCCAGCGCCGTCCTGCACCAGGCCGCCGCCCAGGGACTGACCTACGACGCCTTCGTCGTCCGCAAGGAGCCGAAGGACCACGGCCGCGGCAAGCAGGTCGAGGGCCCGGACCTGCAGGGCAAGCGCGTCGTCGTGCTCGAGGACACCTCCACCACCGGCGGCTCGCCGCTCAAGGCGGCCGAGGCACTCGAGCGTGAGGGCGCGATCATCGCCGCCGTCGCGGTCGTCGTCGACCGGGACACCGGCGCCAAGGAGACGATCGAAGCGGCTGGCTACCCGTACTTCGCAGCCATCGGGTTGGCTGATCTGGGGCTGACCGCGTGACCGAGGAGCGTCCGGACGACGCACGCGAACCCGACGGCACCGCCGGCCCGGCAGACGGGGACGACGGCCAGGAGGCTCGGCGTGCGTCCGGATCGGACGCTCCGTTCCACGGTCTCCGCAGCGCTGCGGACATCTTCGGGGCGCCGCGGGGCGAGGAGGACTGGCCGTCGCGCCGGGAGCGTCGCGAGGCCGAGCGCACCGCGCGTGAGACGGGCGCACCGCTTCCCGAGCCGTTCGTGCCCGAGCCCGAAGATGCTGCGCCTGCGCCTGCTGCTGCTGCTGCTCCTGCTGCGCCGGACGACTCGACCCAGGCCATCTCGATGCCCGCCGAGCTGCTCGCGCCGTCGGAGAACCCTGACGCCGCCGTCGAGCACGAGCGCTCCACGCTGCACGACCGGATCCCGGCCGCCGCGGACGTCCCCCCGGACTCCACCGCACCGCACCCGTCGTCGATCGTGCTGCCGACGGCCCAGGCCCACCGCGACGAACGTGCCGCCGCGTCCAAGGCGATCGAGGACGAGCGTCGCCGCGTCGACCCGTTCGGCGAGGGCCGTGCCGACGTCGACTGGCTCGGCCGTGCGACGGGATCGCACCCGGAGCCCGTGGCGCCCGCTGCGCCGCAGCCCCTCGGCGTCGAGAACGTGCTGCCCCCGACCGAGGAGCCGCCGACCTTCACCGACCTGTTGCGCATCACGAGCACCGGGCCGGTCCCCACGCAGACCGGCGCCCACGACCGGCCGTTCGACTGGGCGATCGGCGACGACGACGAGCCCGGCGAGGTCCCGGCGACGCTGACCACCGACTCGTTCGACACCACCGCACAGTCCGCAGGGTCCTGGTCGCTCGCCGACGAGTTCGACGACGAGGACGAGGTCGTGGCCGGCGAGGTCGACACCCCGGCCGCCGGGCTGCCCCAGGCGCCGCGCACCTACCCGGTGCCGCCGGCCGTGCCGGTGCCGCCCGCGGTGCCGCCGGCTGTGCCCGCTGCCGCCGCTGCCGGCGCAGGTGCTGCCGCCGCTGCTGCCGGCGCCGCTTCGCCGGACGCGAGCGACCCCGCGGACCCGACCGAGGCAGTGGACGCGCCCCGTGCGTCCACCGGAGCCGACGAAGCGGAGGCGACCGAGGGCCTCCGATCCGACGCCCCGACCACCGCGATCCCGGCAGCCGGGACGCCCTGGTGGTCCGAGCCCGACGCGACCGTGCCGCCGACCGCTGCGCCGCCGCTCGTGGAGCCGACCGCGGGTGCCCAGGAGTACCCGGCACACCTGCCGCCGTCGGTCGGACAGGACCTGGACGCCGTGCTCGGACTGGGCCGGACCGACACCGGTCCTCAGTCGGAGTCGCTGCCCGCCGCCGCGCCGGACGACCTGGACCAGTCCGAGTGGGACGGCCGCGAGACCAGCGACACGAGCGCCATCAAGGACCTGTTCGGCACCGAGGCCGTCGGGCAGCTCGGCGACACCGGCTACGACCCCGAGGACACCGGCACGCGGATGATGCCCGCGGCTGCCGTGCCCACTGCTGCTGCGCCGGCTGCGGCCCGCCCTGCTGCTGGTGCTGGTGTCGGCCGGTCCGCGGCTGGTCCGGACCGACAGCCCGGCGAACGCGACAACTTCATCAACGAGGGCTTTGCGCGGCTGCGGAACGAGGGCAAGCGCGGCAAGCAGCTGCTGATCTACGGGTCGATCGCCCTGATCCTCGTGCTCATCGTGCTGGTCTTCCTGCTGTCGAAGTGGATCCTCGGCAACAACATCGCCGACCAGGCCGTCCCGACGAAGTCGCCCTCGGCTGCGTCCTCGGCATCGGCGGCCCCGACCGCCGCTCCCTCGACCGCGCAGTCGAGCGAGGCCACCGCACCCGCCGCCGCGCTGCAGTTCGCGACGACCCCTGCCCTGCCCGGTGAGCACCCGTGGACCGACCTGGCCGGTGGGGAGTGCCTGTCCCCGTTCACGAACGCGTGGTCGCAGACCTTCACGGTGGTGGACTGCGCGACGCCGCACATCGGGCAGCTGACCGCACGCCTCGCCGTCGAGGGTGACACCTACCCCGGTGCCGAGGCCCTTGCGACCCAGGCGGCCGACCAGTGCCAGTCCGACACGGCCCTGAACGCCTCGGCCGCGGCTGCCGTGGGCGACGTGCAGGTGCAGGGTTCCTACGCGCCGGACCAGGCGACGTGGGACCAGGGTGACCGGTTCATCGCGTGCTTCGTGACGCGGTCGTCGGGGCAGCCGCTGACCGGGTCGTTGGCTCCGGGGGCGTAGGGGCGCGGGGCGGGGCGCACCCGTTCTGCGACGATCCACCCCGTGATCGACGGGTGCTCTGTCGGAACTTGCACACGCAGCGGATGCGTGCGCAACGAACGACATCCCACCCGTCGAACGACGAGTGGGATGTCGGAACATGCACGCGCATCCGCTGGCGCGCGGGCGTCAGGCGCTCGCGGGCACCTTCGCCGACACGTCGGACAGCGTCTGCAGCTCGTCGGCGGAGAGCTCGAGCTCCGCCGAGGCCAGCAGCGCCGGCAGCTGCTCGGTGTTCCGGGCGCTCGCGATCGGCGCGACGACGTCGGGCTGCGCCTGCAGCCAGGCGAGTGCGATGGTGGCGATCTCGGAACCGTGCGCATCGGCGATCGAGGACAGCGCGTCCACGACGGCGAGCCCTTCGTCGGTGAAGTAGCCGGACACCTGGCCCTCGCGGTCCTTGCCGGCGAAGTCGTCCTTCGTGCGGTACTTGCCGGTCAGGAACCCCGCGGCGAGCGAGAAGTACGGCACGACGCCGAGCCCGTGCTCGTGGGCGAGCGGTGCGATGTCGGACTCGTACGGCTGGCGGGTGACCAGGTTGTAGTGCGGCTGGATCGCGACGGGCTGGGCGAGGCCGTTCTCCGTCGCGATGCGGATCCACTCCGCGGCGCGGTCCTTCGAGTAGTTCGAGATCGCGGTGTACCGGACCAGACCGTCCTGCACGAGCTGGTCGAAGGCGCGGACGGTCTCCTCGAGCGGGGTCGACTGGTCGTCGAAGTGCGCGTAGTACAGGTCGATCCGGTCGGTGCCGAGGCGCTCGAGGCTGGCGCGGGCAGCGGCGGCGACGGTGTCGGCGCCCAGGCCCTGGAACTCCGGGTGTTGCGAACCCTTGGTGGCGATGACGACGTCGTCCCGCTTGCCCGAGGCCCGGAGCCACGAACCGATCACACGCTCGGACTCGCCACCCGAGTTGCCCGGCGCCCACGCGGAGTAGACGTCGGCGGTGTCGATGAAGTCGCCGCCGGCCGCGGTGTAGGCGTCGAGGACCTGGTGCGAGGTCGACTCGTCCGCCGTCCACCCGAAGACGTTGCCGCCGAGGGCGAGTGGGAACACGTGCAGGTCACTGGTACCGATGCGGGGCATGCGGAGGTCCTTTCGTGGTCGGAGGTGCGGTGGGAGCGAACCGCACGTCTCCCGACGCTATGCCCCGATGCTTGACACGGCCCCGGCGCGAGGGGCTTCGATGGAGGGATGACCACGCTCACCGATGCCCTCACCGACGCGCGATCCTCTGCCCGGTTGCAGGCCGTGATGGCCGCGGGCACCACCCCGGACCCGTCGGACCTCGAGGTGCTCGTCGCGCAGTGCGCCGTGGAGCCGGACTTCTTCGTCCGCGACATGCTGACGTGGGCACTGACCCGACACCGGGCCGAGGACGTCGTGGCCCGGGTGCTGCCCGAACTCGAGCGCCCCGAGCCGCAGGCCCGCAGCCAGGCGCTGCACACCCTGTCGAAGATCGGTGACCCGGACGCCTGGCCGGCGGTGCGCCCGCTGCTCGGGGACCAGGACGACGAGGTGCTCCGAGCCGCCTGGCGTACTGCGGTCGCCCTGGTCCCCGGCGACGAGCGGGCGTCGCTCGCGCGGACCCTCGCGGTGCAGCTCGGCGTCGGCGACCGGGATCGTCGGCTCAGCCTGTCGCGTGCGCTGGTGGGACTCGGCGAGGACACCGTCGCGCCGGTGCTGGCAGCGGCTGCCGACCGGGGCTCCGACGTCGTCCGCGAGCACGTGCGCGAGACCGAACGCCTGCTGCACGACCCCGGCGTCGCCTCCGAGTACGCGCTCGAACGGGCTCGGCGCGAGGTCGCCCTCGGCCGGACGCGTTCGGTCAAGGGGTAGGGCCGGCGGGCGCGCCCGGCCGGGCGCGCCGGGTGGTCGCGGACTGTCGGTTTCGGGGCTGTCGGGCGACGGATGGTGACCGGTCGGCGGACGTGAGCGGGGTGTCGTGACCGGCGGGGGTGTCGGACGGGAGGCGCGTGGCGGTCGCGCGCTGAGCCTCCCGTCCGTCGCCACGCGCGTTCGCGGGGCGCGGTGCGGTCGCGACACCCCGTGCGCTGGGCGCCGAGCGGTCGCGAATCGTCGGTTGCGGGGCTGTCGGACGACAGTTCGTGACCGCTCGGCGGACGTGAGCGGGGTGTCGTGACCAGCCGACCAGCCGACCAGCCGACCAGCCGACCGGCCGACCAGCCGCGACCAGCCGGCCAGCGGCCGCAGCGCGGTCAGTCGCCGTCGGGCGCCAGCCAGATGGACGCGGCGGCGGCGGCCGGCAGGTCGACGAGGGACTCCGAACCGTCGGTCGAGCGTCGTGACACCGCGATGACGCCGGCGTAGTCGCGCACCCGCTCCACCCGCAGGTGCGTGCCCAGCCGGACCCCGAGCTCGTCGAAGTACCGCAGCAGCGACGGGTCGTCGTCCGAGACCCGGTCGACCGTGCCGCACGCACCGGGCTCGATCGCGCCGAGGAGCGTGCCGGGGGAGTCCGGCACGATGCCGTCCGCGCCGGGGATCGGGTCACCGTGGGGGTCGTGCGTCGGGTGCCCGAGGTCGGCGTCGACACGGTCCAGGAACCGCTCCGAGACCGCGTGTTCGAGCGCCTCGGCCTCGGTGTGGACCTCGTCCCACGAGTAGCCGAGCCGTCGCACCAGGAACGTCTCGATCAGCCGATGCCGGCGGACCATCGCCACCGCGACCTGCTGGCCCAGGGGCGTGAGGACGACGCCGTAGTACGGGGTGTGCTCGATCAGGCCGTCACGGTCGAGCTTCTTGAGGTTGCCCGACACCGTCGACGCCGACACCTTCAGCGACGCGGCGATGTCCCGCGTCGCCAGCCCGGGCCCGCCGCGCTCGCTGGCCTTCCAGATGAGCTTGACGTAGTCCTCTGCCATCGTGGACAGGGAGGGCAGGCGCATACCGCCAATCGTACGTCCCGCCTGGTACAACCGGGAGGTGACCACGACCACCCCCACCCGAGCCCGCCGCCGTCGCTGGCCGGTGCCCCCGTCGCTGCTGCTCGGGCTCGCGCCGCTCGTGGTGTTCGCGGCCATCAGCGCCTGGCGCTCGCGGCCGAGTGACGACTACGCGACCCTCGCGCAGACCGTCGACAGCGTCGTGCACGCCCTGGTCATCCCCGAGGGCATCGCCGTCGCCGCGCTCGCCGTGTTCGTCACGGCGCTCGGCTGGTGGCGGATCGCCACGGTCGACCCGGTCCGGACGCGGGTGCGGGTGCGGTGGACGATGCTCGCGCCGATCCTCGTGCTGGTGGTGTGCGTCGTGCGGCTGCCCCTGATCGACTGGACGGCGCTGCCGGCGCACTACTTCCTGCTGCTCGCCGTCGGGGTGCTGTTCGTCGGGGTGTTCGAGGAGCTGATGGCCCGCGGGACCCTGCTCGTCGGGCTGCGCCGCCGCCTGCCCGAGATGGGTGTCTGGGCGTTGTCGTGTGTGCTGTTCGGGCTGCTGCACCTGCTCAACGCGCTCGCCGGGGCGGGCATCGGACCGACGCTGATCCAGGTCGTGTTCGCGGCGTCGTTCGGGTCGACGCTGTACGTCGCGCGTCGGCTGACCGGGTCCCTGCTCGCACCGGTGCTGCTGCACGCCTTCTGGGACTTCGGGTCGATCGGGTTCTCGGCGACCGCGGACACGGGCGACTTCGGGAAGCTGACCCTGCTCGGCCTGATCGGGCTGTTCTCGTTCGGGGTGCTCGCGTTCGGCATCGTGGCGGGCGGGGTCGTCGCCTGGTACGACGACCGACCGCGGCGGCTGGCGAAGCGGTGGCGGACGGTACCGCCCATGGGGGCGGTCGTGGTGCCGGGAGGCGAGCCGCGCCTCCAGGCCGACGTGGTCTGAGGGAACGGACGCGACGGGCGCGGGGCGACCCCGCGCAGACGCGACGGTGCCCCGGAACGCAGCACGCTCCGGGGCACCGGTCTGTCGAGTCAGTCGGCCCGACACGTCGTGTCAGTCGGCCCGACGCGTGGTGTCAGTCGGCCCGACGCTCCGTGTCAGTCGGCCCGACGGCGGAGCTGGCGACGGCGGATGACGACCAGCGCGATGCCGGACATCAGGAACACGATCGCGGCGATCGTGACCCCGGTGAGCTGCGCACCGGTGAAGGCCAGGCGCGTCGCCGACGGGTCGGTCGCGGACGGGTCGGCGGCGACGGTCTGCCCCGTGGCCCCGGCTCCTGCTGAGGCACTCGAGACCGGCGCTGCCCCGCTCCCCGTGCCCGCACCCGTGCTCGAGCCGCTGCCGGTCCCACCAGCGGAACCGGTGCTCGCGCCCGTACCGCTGCCGGAGCCCGTGTGCGGCTTCGTCGTGGGCTTCGGGGTCGGCTTCGGCGTGACGGCCGTCGACACGATCCGCGAGACCGCACCCGTCTTGGTGTTCAGGAGCACCTCGCGGTGCTGCGGGTGCGTGAAGTCGAACATGCCCCGGAGGGACCCGGCACGAGCATCGAACGACTGGTCACCGATCCGGCCCGTCGACCAGTTGTCCTCGATGAACTTCGTGGTCGAGGTCTGCTCGATGGCGGTGTGGTCGACGTGGTTCTGCTTGGCGAACGGCGAGATGACCAGGTACGGCAGCCGCTGCGAGGGGCCGCAGCGGTCGAGGTACCCACCGGCGACACCGACCTTGGTCGCGGCCGTGGTGCAGACCGTGGTGTCGTTCGAGGAGTCCGTCGAGCCGTTCAGGATCGTCGGCGCGACGTGGTCGTACCAGCCGTCCGAGTCGTCGTAGTTGATGACGATGGCCGTGCTCGACCACTCCGGCGACCGCTCGATCTCGTTGATCTTCGACGTCAGGAACTTCTGCTCGTCGAGCGGGTCGGAGTACGCGGCGTGGCCGTCCTGGGCCTCGGGTGCCTTGAGGAAGGACACGGCGGGCATCCGGTGCTCGGCGAGGGCCGTGTCGAACGCGGACAGGTCGTACTGGTGGTTCGCCCGGTCGGTGGAGCCGATCATGCGGTCGCTCGTCGGTGCCAGGTGGTGCGGGTTCGACGTCGACGCGTAGTACGCGAACGGGTTGTGGTGCGGCGAGTAGTCGTTGCTGACCGAGCCGCCGACGTTCGTCGTGGTGGCGTCGCACTTGGCGAGCGTGCCGGTGCCCGCGTAGGCCGTCGTCGGGGTGAAGCCGCCCTGGAACCAGCCCCAGGTGACGCCCTTCGCGTTGAGCAGGTCGCCGATGTTCTTGCCCGACATCTTCACCAGGTTCGACGTCGACGTGTGGTCCTTGTCGGAGCAGTCGTCGTAGGCGGGGTCCGGGTCGGCGGTGACGGTGCCCTGGCCCGCGGCGTCCTTCGCGACGACGGCGGTCGAGGTCGGCACCGTGGCACCGGTGACCGAGTCCACGCCCGTGCCGCCGTGGGTGTTGCCGCTGATCAGGTTGAGCGCCCCGGGGGTGGAGGGTCCGAAGCCGGTGTCCCAGGCGTTGTCGCTCATCGCGTAGTTCTGGGCGTAGTTCCACAGCCCGGTCGTGGTGTTGCCGTCGTAGTAGTCCATCGTCAGGCCCGGCGAGCCGTACAGCCCGGTGCAGGTGTCCACCGAGGTGCTCTCGACGAACTTGTCCATGGCACCGCCGTCGACGGCCTTCTGCTCGGGCAGGTAGTTGTGGTTCTGGTCGCAGGTGAGCGCCTGGGCGGGCGTCAGCCGTGACGGGGCGTAGGCGTTCGGGTTCTTCGTCAGGGTGCCGGAGGACGCGAGCGTGTTCACCTTCGGGGTGCTCCGTGCGGCGGTGAAGCGGGTGCCGTCGGTGTTCGCGGCCTTCGGGTAGGTGCCGAAGTAGTGGTCGAACGACACGTTCTCGTCGTACATGACGACGACGTGCTTGATCGGGGTGGTGGTCCTGAGGGAGTTGTCCGCGGCGGACGCCGACTGCGGGATGGCGAGGGCCGTCCCGGCGACGGCCGCCAGGGCCATGATGGCGAGCGCGCCCTGTTGGACGCGTCGTTCGGAAGGTCGGAACACGTGGAACCTCTCACTGGTCGGGACGGTGGGGTGGTGGGGGAGCGGTGGGGCCCGGCGGGCGGGCGGGTCCGGGCGGGTCCGTGCGGGCGGGGCCGTGCGGGCGACGGCCCGGGCTGGGATGTGCGAGCGTCGGCCCTGCTAGGTCCGTGCGAGCAGTCGACGGCCCAGCCAGTCGTCCGCGTGGCGGACCCCGGGCAGGGCGAAGAAGTAGCCGCCGCCGACCGGTGACACGTAGTCGACCAGGGGCTCGTCGACCAGGCGCTTCTGCACGGCGACGAACTGCCGTTCCAGGTCGGCCTGGAAGCACGCGAACAACAGGCCCATGTCGAGGTCGCCGTTCGTGTCGGTGCCGTTGTCGTAGTTGTAGGGACGACGGAGCATCTGCTGCGCACGGGCCTCGGCGGTGCGCGGGTTCGCCAACCGGATGTGTGCGTCCATCTGGATGACGTCGCCGGTCGGGTCGTCCTGGTACCGGGGGTCGTCGAACTCGCCGCTGCGGGTGAGCGGGGCACCCGAGTCGCGGTGCCGGCCGATCATGTTCTCCTGCTCGTGCAGCGAGACGCGGTCCCAGAACTCGACGAACATCCGGATGGTCCGCACGACGTGGTAGCTGCCCCCGGTGACCCAGTCGGGTTCGCCGTCCTGTCCACCGCGGGTCCAGACCAGGTCGTCCATCACGCTGCGGTCCGCGGTGGAGGGGTTGCCGGTGCCGTCCTTGAACCCGAGGAGGTTGCGCGGGGTGCCGGAGGGGCGCGGCGGGGACGCGAAACCGTCCTGGCGCCAGCGCACCTGCATGCCGCCGCGGGTGGCCCGGGCGATGTCGCGGACGGCGTGCAGGACGGTGTCGGTGTTGTGCGCGCACACCTGCAGCAGCAGGTCGCCGTCCGAGATCGACCGGTCGAGGTCGTCGTTCGGGAAGTCCTCCATCGTCCGCAACCGCGCCGGGCGCTGCCCCGACAGGCCGTACCGGTGGTCGAAGAGCGAGGCGCCGACGCTCGCCGTCACGGTGAGCCCGTCGGCCGCGACCTGCGGTCCGAGCACGCCGGAGTCGGCCGGCGGCGCGGTGATCCCGACGTCGGCAGGCGTGCCGCCGCGGGTCAGGAACCGGGCCCGCTCGGTGATCGTCCGGAGCAGGTCGGCGAGGTCCCCGCGGTCGGCCGCGGTCACGTCGAACGCCAAGAACGCCGACTGTCGCTGCGCGGGTGTGGTGATCCCGGCCTGGTGCGCGCCGTGGAACGCGTACGAGGCGTCGGCACCGCCGGTGGTCGCGGCGGCTGCCTGGAGGCCCGTCCCACGCCCGGCGGTCAGGCTCGCTGCCGCCGCGGCGGCTCCGGCACCTGCCCCGACCGCGCTGGTCAGGAACGCGCGGCGTCCGACCCCGCGGGTGGGGCCGGGCTGCTGCTGGTCGTCCGGTGCGCCGGCGGGACACACACTGCCGTCGGCGGAGAGCCCGAGGCGGGCGTGCGCCTCGGCCATCCGGCGGTACGTCGCCGCGTCCATCCCGCGTGGGCGCTGCTGGCTCCGGGGGCCCGCCGGGCCCGGGCGCTGCGGTCGTTCGGTCACGAGGTCCTCCTCGGGTCGCAGATGGCGGCGACGGGCGCGAGCTGTTCGAGCGCAGCGTCGAGGTCGGCGTCCAGGTGCTCGCGGGCGCTGCGGTCGAGACCGTCGAGGGTGTCCCAGCTGCCGTCGGTCCGTCGGTGTGACTCGACGTCGGCGCGCAGGGTCGCCAGCGCACGGTCGGTGGCCCGGAGGCCCGGGTAGCGGGTCCGCAGGATCGACCGGAGCGGCTCGAGCGCGTGCTCCGTCCCGCTGATGTTCGCGTCGATCGTCGCCAGTGCCGTGTGGCTGCCGGCGTCGGTGGCCCCGGTCGCCTCGAAGCGGAGCGCGTTCTCGAGGATCTCGTGCGAGCGCAGGCCGATGTCGAGCGGGTCGACCCGCTGGGTGGGGAACGTCCGGCGCAGGTGTTCGACCGCGGCGACCAGGGCGTCGGCGGGTGCGACGGCGCGGCTGCCGGGCGCTGCCGACCACAGCAGCGCCTCGACGCGGTGGAAGCCGGTCAGGTGCGGGTCGTCGAGTGCGGTCCGTCCGGCGGCGGGGAGCCCGTCGATCGCGGTGTCGTCGTCCCCGAACGCGCCGTAGGCGGCTCCGAGCTGCTCGTACTCGCGGTGACCGACCAGCCAGTCCCGTCGTGCGGCCCGGACGTCACCCGTCCGGACGTCGGCGTCCAGTGCACGCACGTCGGCGAGCAGCGTCGGCAGGCGGCTCTCGATCCAGTCGCCGTACGACTTGGCGGCGGGGATCAGGTCGTCGCGGGTGACCGGGACGATCCCGGGGGTCTCGTCGCTGACGTGCGTGGCGCCGCGCAGGTGGACGACGGCCCCGGTGCCGGGGTTCGCGTCGGCGGGCAGGCAACGGAACCGGTACTGGCCGCGGGGGAGTCGGACGCCGTAGTCGTGCGTCGCACCCGCTCCCAGCCCCTCCGCGTCGAGGTAGACCGCGCCGTTCGTGGGGTCGACCAGCTGCACCTCGATCCCGGCGACGGAGGTGTTGTGGATCCGGAACGTCTGGGGGCCGGCGAGAGCGCGGTCCGGACTCGCGGGCCACCCCGTTCCGCAGGCGTCGGTGCCGGCCTGCACGGTGACCGCGCTCGTGTGCGGCGACGTCGGAGGGACCAGGTGCGGGGCGACGATCGCGGTCCCCACGAGTGCTCCGAGTGCGCCGACGACCACTGCCGTCGTGGCACGAACCGACATCGGCACCGATGACCCCATCCTGTAGCAATTCACAGAAAACCCTGGTCAGAGCCGCTTTCAGCTCGACCAGGGCAACCCTAGGGTCGCTCCCGGGGCAGTTTTCCCGTCGTTCACCGCGGAACGGTTCTGTTCACCGGATCGTCATCGTGCGCCGCGCCGCGCCGCGCCGCGCCGCACGGTGCGGGGTGCGCGCCCCCGTGCGAGCTTGACGGCTGGGTGCGGCGCTGCAGGCTCGCACGGAACCACCAACCCGGCACCAGCTGCCCAACCCCGCACCGTGCGCCGCCGCCAACCTCGCGCCCGGCCGCGGCACCCGCTGCTCAACCTCGCACGGTGCGCCGCCGCCAACCTCGCGCCCGCTCTGTCTCGCCGGGCTCGGCACGGTGCAGGTTCGTACATGCGGTGCGAGCTTGACGGCTGGGTGCGGCGCTGCAGGCTTGCACCGAACCAGCACCGCGGCACCAGCTGCCCAACCTCGCACCGTGCGCCGCCGCCAACCGAACGGCCCACCGCACGGCCTGCCACCGGCCACGTGTCCGGCTGCGCCCCGTCTCCCCGGGCTCGGCACGGTGCGGGTTCGTTCATGCGGTGCGAGCTTGACGGCTGGGTGCGGCGCTGCAGGCTCGCACGGAACCACCAACCCGGCGCCCGCTGCCCAACTCCGCACCGTGCGCCGCTGCCGCCCACCGAGCGCCGCCACCCACCCCGCGTGCGACCTCGCCCCCCCGCACGGCGCAGGCTGCACTCCGAAAGCCGCCCGGGGTGCGTGGGCCGCTAGGGTTCCACCATGAGCATGCAGCCGACCGGTGGGGCGCCGGCGCCGAGCCCAGTACTCGTCTCGATCGGATCCGTGGGGGTGACGCAGGACCGCATCGTCACGCCGAGCGGGACCTGGCCGGCCGCGCAGGTGAACATCACCGCGCAGGACCAGTCGTCGTCGACGTCGCACATCCCGACGTGGGCGATCGTGATGACCGTCATCACGGTGTGGTTCTTCCTGCTCGGACTCCTGTTCCTGCTCGCGAAGGAGCGACGGACGCAGGGCAACGTCTCCGTGTCGATCTGGGCCGCGAACGGCCAGTCGCACACCGAGTTCGTGCAGGTCTTCTCCGAGGAACAGCGCGTCGACGTGTTCAACCGGGTCTCCTACGCGCAGAACATCATCGGTCAGGCGCGCTGGCGCGAGTCGGCTGCCGGCAACTGACCGGCCACCGGCGCACTGCCGACGGCCCGACGCCGGTGGGTCGTCAGGGCTAGAGCTCGACCTCGAACGGCTCGGTGCGCACGAGTTCGTGCACGCCGGAGATGACCTCGCTCGGACGGAACGGGTACCGGTCGATCTCGGCCTGGTCGCTGATCCCCGTCATCACGAGCACGGTGTGCAGCCCCGCCTCGATGCCGGCCTGCACGTCGGTGTCCATCCGGTCGCCGATCATGCCGGTGTTCTCGGAGTGCGCGCCGATCCGGTTCATCGCCGACCGGAACATCATCGGGTTCGGCTTGCCCACCACGTAGGGCTGCTTGCCGGTCGCCTTCTCGATCATGGCCGCGATGGCGCCGGTGGCCGGCAGGACCCCCTCGGCGCTCGGGCCGGTGGCGTCCGGGTTCGTCACGATGAACCGTGCGCCGTCGCGGATGAGCCGCACGGCCTTCGTGATCGCCTCGAACGAGTAGTTGCGGGTCTCGCCGACGACGACGTAGTCGGGAGCGGTCTCGGTCATGATGAACCCGGCCTCGTGCAGGGCGGTCGTCATGCCGGCCTCGCCGATCACGAACGCGGACCCGCCCGGCATCTGCGACTTGCAGAAGTCGGCCGTCGCGAGCGCACTCGTCCAGATCCGCTCTTCGGGCACGTGCAGGCCGGAGCCCCGCAGCCGGGCGCTCAGGTCGCGCGGCGTGAAGATCGAGTTGTTCGTCAGCACGAGGAACTCGGTGCCGTCGTCGAGCCACTGCTGGATGAGCTCCGGCGCGCCGGGGAGCGCCTGGTTCTCGTGGACGAGCACGCCGTCCATGTCGGTCAGCCAGCACTCGACGTCGTCTCGGGTCGCCATGCGCCTCACCCTACTGCGCGGGGGTTCAGGTCCGGCTCGCGTCGGCTCGTGGTCGGCTCGGAAAGGGCCGGGAGGCCCGGGGCGGCTCTTGCGCGCTGCTGCCAGACCCGAGATGGTCGAGACACCGAACCGCGGTCGGGTTTGCCCTACGCTTTTCGGGACACGTACCGAATCAAGGAGGCCCCCTCGTGCTCGTCGAACCCGGAACCCCGTCCACCGCGCCCCGACCCACCCCGGTGTCGGAGACGGAGCTCGAGGTGACGCCGCGACGACGCCGAGGCCGCCCGAACGTGCTCTCCCGCGAGCAGGTGATCGACGCCGCCACGACCATCGCGAACGAGGACGGCCTCGACCGGCTGTCCTTCCGTGCCCTGGGCGTCCGGCTCGGCGTCGCCCCGATGACCGTGCACCGGACCATCGGCGGCCTGGACGACCTGCACGCCGAACTCGTCCGCCGCACGGTCGACGAGTTCACCGCCACCTTCGTCTGGCCCGACGAGTGGCACGCCGTCGTCCGCACCTTCGCCACGACGTTCCGCGACCTGATGCGCACCCACCCGCTCGTGCTCGAGTCGCACAGCCAGCGGGCCCCGCTCGCCTCGACCGAGTCGGACGCCGTCGTGGCGAAGGTCGTCGGTGCCCTGCAGGACGCCGGGCTGCCGCCGGCCGAGGCGATGTACGCCTTCTTCGTCGTGTACGACTTCGTGGTCGGGCACGCCGGGGTGCAGGTCGGACGCGGGGACTCCGAGGCCGGCCGACCCGAGCGGCACCGCCTGGTGGGCGAGATCCTCGGCGAGCACTCCTACGACGACCGGTTCGCGCTCGGCCTCGACATCCTGATCGCCGGCATCGAGGCGCGCATCGCCCGCACCGCCTGAGCCGGCGGCGCCCGACCCCGCGCCCGGCCGTACGCTGGTCGGGTGACCACTGCGCCCGAACCGTCGCACGAGCTGACGACCAACGGGGTGGGGCCGCACCCGGAACCCTGGCCCGACGACCCGAGGCTCGACCCGGAGCTGCTCGCCGCGGGGGACTCCCGGAACGTGCTCGACCGCTACCGGTACTGGTCGATGGACGCGATCGTCGCTGAACTCGACACCCGCAGGCACGCGTTCGACGTGGCGATCGAGAACTGGCAGCACGACCTGAACATCGGGTCGATCGTGCGGAGCGCCAACGCGTTCCTCGCCGGCACGGTGCACATCATCGGACGGCGGCGGTGGAACAAGCGCGGGGCGATGGTGACCGACCGTTACCAGCACGTCCGGTACCACCCCGACGTCGAGGCGTTCCTCACCGCGATGGCCGATGAAGCGCGTCCCGTCGTCGCCATCGACAACACCCCGGGTGCCGAACGCATCGAGACCGCGACGATCCCGGAGCGCTGCGTGTTCCTGTTCGGGCAGGAGGGCCCCGGGCTCACCGAGCAGGCGGTCGCCGGTGCCGACGCGCACCTCGAGATCGCGCAGTTCGGGTCGACGCGGAGCATCAACGCCTCGGCCGCCGCGGCGATCGTCATGCACAGCTGGGTCGTCCAGCACGCGGAGTTGCCCGGCGCGACGTCGTGAGCAGAAGTGGTCGGGTGCGGGCCCTGGACCCGACCATTCCTGCTCACGAAGCGGGCGTGACGGACGCGGGGCGGGCCTCCCGGCCGGGGGCAGGGGTGCCGCGTCAGCGCGCGGCGGTGGTGCGGCGCGCGACCAGGCGGGGTTCGACGAGCAGTTCCGTCGCGGCGATCCGCGGATCGGCGATGCGGGCGAGCAGACGCTCGCCGGCGCCGCGGCCGATCTCGACACTGCGGTCGTCGATGCTCGTCAGGCCGACGTACCGCATCGCGGCCACGGGGGTGTCGTCGTAGCCGATGACGGAGACGTCCTCGGGGACGCGCAGCCCGCGTTCGGCGAGTTCGGACAGGGCCCCCAGGGCCATCACGTCGTTCGCGGCGAAGACCGCCGTGACGTCCGGGTGCTCGTCGAGGAGCATGCCGAGGGCACGCGAACCGGCCTCTTCGGTGGGCTCGCCGGGCAGCACCGTCGTGACGACGGACGCACGTGTCGCCGCTACCTGCTCGAACCCGGCCTGGCGTTCCGCCGAGGCCGCCGAACTCGCACCGACGAACCCGAGTCGGGTGTGCCCGAGGTCGAGCAGGTGCTGCGCCGCGATGCCGCCACCGGCGTGGTCGTCGTTCGCCACCGTGTCGGCGCGCGGGATCGCGACGCGGCCGCCGGCGATCACGAGCGGCATCGAGGCGGGGATCGCCAGGTCGGTGGTCGGCTCGCCGGCGATCACGATGCCCTCGACGCGCATGGACAGGAAGCCCTCGACCGGTGAGGCGTCGAGCCCCGTGTTGAGGAAGCGGTCGGCGACCACGAGCCGGTGCCCCTGGTCCTGCAGGCTCTCGCGCAGGCCGGTGAGCAGGTCCACGAACCACTGGTTGCGGAAGTCGTCCAGCACCACACCGATGGTGCGGCTGCGGGTGCCGGCGAGGGACACTGCCGCGGTGGAGGGCCGGTAGTCGAGCTCCTGGATCGCCTTGAGCACCGCGGCCCGCCGCTGGTCGCTGACCCGGGGGGAGCGCTGCAGCACGAGGGAGACGAGGGACTTGGAGACCCCGGCGCGTGCGGCGACGTCGTAGATGGTCGCGGGCTTGCCGTCTCCCATGATGCGCTTCGACCTCCGTTGGCTCGTGCGTCGATCGTAGCGGTTGACGTGACATGGCCGGCGGGCGGGGTGGTGGTGCGGGTGGTCGAGTGAGCAGAAGACGACGGGTCCCGAACAGCCACTCGTCGTCATCTGCTCACTCCCTTGGGTTCGCGAGTCCTCCACAGGGGAGGCGCGGTGCCGGTTCTGCACGGAACTCCGGTTCGGTGAGCGGGGCGTCGGCGCGGGGCGCGAGCGTGTCGGCATGCGACCACGACCACTCCCTCCGGCGCTGCGAGGTCGGGCCTTCGACATCGGCGCGGCTGATCGAGCCGCAGTTCCCCGACAACGACTCCAGCGGAAGGACCTGACGTGCCCGACGCGATCGATCCGATGGCCCCGGGACCGACCACCCGATCCGATCCGCCGCATCCAGGCACTGCGGCCGGTCCTGTTGCCCGGACAGTTCGTCAGCCACACCTCGGCGGCGGTGTTGTGGGGTCTGCCGGTGCCTTGCGGCCCTGACACACCGGTGCACATCACCAGCGTGCACCCGCAGGCGCAGCCCCGGCGCGTCGGTGTGGTCGGGCACCGCGTGGCGGCTGACCGGGTGAACACCCGGCAACGCTGGGGTGTTCCGTCCAGCAGCCCCGCGACGCTGTGGGTGGAGTGCGGTGACCTGCTCGGACTCGATGAGCTCGTCGTCCTGGGTGACGCCATCGTCACGTCGCGGGCCTGCGCGACCGCGCTGGAGGACCTCGCCGCCGCGCTCGCCGGGGCGGGGAATCGTCGTGGCGTGCGGAAGCTGCGCGTTGCACTCGAGCTCGTGCGGGTGGGGGCCGGGTCACCGCAGGAGACCCGAGCGAGGCTGGCGATCGTCCGGGCGGGGCTGCCCGAGCCCGAACTGCAGGTCAACGTGCTCGACGAAGCCGGTCGGTTCGTCGGCCGTGTCGACATGGCCTACCCGGAGCACCGCATCGTCATCGAGTACGAGGGCGACCACCACCGGACCGACGCCGAGCAGTGGGGCCGTGACCTCCGCCGCTACCGTGAGATGGAACGACTCGGCTGGGTGGTGGTCCGGTGGACCAAGTCCGACCTGACGCTGCACCGCTCAGCCGCAGTGGCGCACCTGAAGACGCTCCTTGCACGCGGAGGTCGCGTCGAGTGAGCAGAAGACGACTGGTCGCTATTGCACACCCGTCGTCTTCTGCTCACTCGATGTCGCGGCGCCGCCGCCCGCGCCCCGCCGCCGCCCCGCGCCCGCTACCCGATCAGGCTCGGGCGCAGGTCACGCAGCGTGCGGGAGCGGGTCTGCCGCGCCGTGACCACGAAGGACACCAGGAGCGCCCCGAGCAGCCAGCAGAGCAGCACGCCCGCGTCGGACCACGCGGCGCCGAGGTTCCCGCCGTACATCGTCTGCCGGATCGCGTCGACCGAGTACGTCATCGGCAGCGCGAAGTGCAGCGCCGCCAACGGCCCAGGCAGCGTCTGCCACGGGAACGTCCCACCGGCGGTGACGAGCTGCACGAGCATGAGCACCAGGCCGAGGAACTGTCCCACCGATCCGAGCAGCACGTTGAGCGCCATGATGATCGCCGCGAAGGTCGCCGAGGCCAGCACCATGATCCCGATCGTGCCGCCGACGTGCACCACGTTCAGGTCGAGGGCGAAGCGCACGATGAAGAACAGCGCCACCATCTGCACCAGGCCGAGGAGCGCCGGGGTCAGCCAGCCGCCGAACACCACCGCGAGGGGCTTCCGCGCCGCCGTGATCGCACGCTTCGAGATCGGCTTGAGGATGAGGAACAGCGCGTACATGCCGATCCAGGCCGCGAGCGAGATGAAGAACGGCGCGAGGCCGGCGCCGTAGTTCGACGCGGCGGCGACGTTGTCGTCCCCGACCTTGACCGGGTCGGAGATGACCGAGGCCTGCGATGCACGCTCCGAGGCGTTCGACGCCGGGATCTTCGTGCGGCCCTGGTCGAGCGACGACGCGAGCTTCGACGAGCCGGTCGTGAGCTTGTCCAACCCTGACGCGAGCGACGAGGCGCCCTGGTCGGCGGTCTTCGCACCGGTCGCGAGCTGCGATGCACCGGACGACAGCGTCGGGGCGGCCGAGGCCAGATTCGACGTGCCGTCGGCCACCTGGGCGGCCCCCGATGCGAGCGTGGACGCCCCCGTCGCCGCCGAGGAGATGCCGGACGCGAGCGTCGGCGCCGCGGAGGCGAGCGACGACGTACCGGCTGCGACCTGCGCGGAGCCGTCTCGGAGCCTGTCCACCGAGGACTTCGTGCTCTCGTAGGTCTTCTTCGCCGAAGCGCCGGCGCTGTTGACCCGGGTGACGGCATCGGTGACGGACGACTGCAGGGCGGTCTGCTGGTCCTTCGTGAGCTCGACGCCCTCGGGCAGGTTGTCGGTGATGCCTGCGATCACCGTCTTGGCGTCCAGCGGCTGGAGCGACTCGACGTCGGGGCTGTAGGAGTCGACCGTGTCGGCGAGCTTCTTGTTGCCGGCCGCGACCCGCTGCGCCCCACTGTCCAACTGCTGCGTCTGCGACGGCAGCGCCGCCGTCTGCTGCTGCGCGCTGGCCAGCCCGGACGCCAGGGTCGACGCCCCCGACGCCACCTGCTGCGCCCCGCTGTCCAGCTGCTGGGTCTGGGACGGCAACGACGCCGTGCCGGAGGCGAGCTCCGCCGCACCGGACGACAGCTTGCCGGTGCCGTCCGCGAGCGTGTGGGCACCCCGGTCCGCCTTCTTGGCCCCGGAAGCGAGCTCATCGGCACCGTCGACGGCGTCGCCGAGGCTGTCGCGGACGTCGGCGAGCCCGACGAGCAGGGTCTTCGCGGCCTGCTTGCCGACGCGCTCGGCGACGGCGGTGCGCATGGTCTTGCCCGCCTGCTCGGCGATGGTCGAGGCCAGGTACGAGTTCGTGTCGGCCGTCGTCATGACGAGCTTCGCCTGCGTCGGGTCGTCGGACTGCGCGGACACCAGGTGCTCGGAGAAGTCGTGCGGGATGGTGACGACGAAGTCGTAGGTGCCGTTCCGGACACCGGAGCGGGCGTCGGCGGCGCTCGTCTTCGTCCACTTGAAGTCAGCGCCGTCGATGGCCTCCTTCGTGACGTCCTTGCCGTAGTCGACCTGGTCGCCGTCCAGCGTGGCGCCGGCGTCGAGGTCCACGATCGCGGCGGGGATCTGGTCGAGCTTCGCGTACGGGTCGCGGTTCGCCCACAGGTAGGCGCCGCCGTAGAGCAGCGGCACGATCATCAGCGCGATGAACGCCAGGCGTGCGAGCGGGGTCGCGGTGAGCCGCGCGAGTTCTGCGCGGACGAGCGAGGTGGTGGTCACTTCTGTGCCTCCGTCGGGACGGTTGCGGATGCTGTGGTGACGGAAGGAGCGGCCAGGAGGCCCGGCTCGGTTCCGTCGGTTCGGGCCACGTCCTCGGGGTCCTCGGTCTGGGGCTGTTCGAGCGTCTCTGCGACGCCGGGCGCCGCGACGTCGTCGTGCGTCTCGATCGTGTCGAGCAGGTGCTCGACGGTCGCGGCGGCGGCCTTCGAGGTCACCAGCACCACGGTCACGCCCCGTCGGGCGACGTCGCGGACCACCTGGAACCAGTCCTCGACGGCGCCGCCGTGCCGCTCGGGCGAGGTGATCACGATGCCGGTGACACCGTCGCGGAGCAGCGCGAGCTCGACGAGCAGCCGGATGCGCACGGCCGTCGGGACCCGCTGCACGGCGGTGTCGACGTAGTCCCGCAGTCCGAGCTCGTCGAGCACCGTGTCGACGTGCTCGCGGTTCGGGCGCTGCCCGGCGAACGCGAGTTCCTCGCGCACGATCTGCTTGAGGGTCAGGACGGGGAAGGGTTCGGCGATCCCGGGGGTGTCGACCAGCGCGAACGCGCGGCGGACGGCTGCCGGGTCCTCGTGCCCGTCGAGCAGCAGGCGGCCGGTGTCGGGCTGCATGCGGCCACCGGCGACGAGGGACGCGAGCACGGGTGCCTGCTCGGTCTCGACGGCGAGGACCCCCGGGCGTCCGGGCGCGGCGACGGCGGAGACGACGGGCAGGGGTGCGCCGGGCTCCTCGCCGATGCCGACGTGGTCGAGTTCGAGGGTCATACGTGGTCCTTCGGGGCGGGAGCGGGAGCTGCGGGTTCGGAGAGCAGTGCGGTGCGCCAGTCGATGCCGGCCGTGCCCAGCGCCGACACCACCACCATCCGCCGTCCGTCCTCGTCGCTCGTGCCGGAGCGGGTGGCTTCGTCGAGGACGGCGATGCACGCGCCCTCGACCAGGCGGCCGAGGGTCTCGGGGTCGACGTCGTCCCGCATCGCGCCGTCGGCGATGCCGAGCGCGCACGCCTGACGCACCTGTGAGCGCAACGGGGCGAAGACCTCGGCGACGGGTTCGGCGAAGGGGCTGCGCACGGCGATCCGGGCCATCGAGCGGACGTGCGAGACCTCGGTCCAGAGCGTCACCGCGATGGCTGCCAGGCGTGCGGCCGGCGGGAGCCCCTGCAGGTCCGAGGCGGTGGGCATGGCGGCGGCGATCCGGGCGGCGCCGGCGGTCACGACCTCGCGCACCAGGTCGTCGCGCGAGGGGAAGTGCCCGTACACCGCGCGACGCGAGAGGCCGGCCGCGGCGGCGATCGTCTCGATGGAGGCGTCCGGGTCCTGCTGCAGGCAGGTCCGCGCCGCGTCGAGGAGTGCTGCCCGGTTCTCCGTGGCGTCGCGGCGGGGCGCGCGGGAGGGGTGCTCGGTGGTGGTCACGCACCCCATCGTAATAACGTGCACACGTGTGTGCAACTTAACAGGTTCCGTCCCCTGGACGAGGGGTGTCCCCCAAAGTGCGGACTGTCTTCCCTGAGAACGAACGCATAGCTTCACAGGAATCTCATGCGAACCACGGACTGAGCCTGGAGTGCCCTCTTTGAACCGTGCAACACCGAACACCGACCCGAAACCCACCCCCCATCGCTTCACCCGCGTCCTGACCGCCGGCATCGCCGTCGCGGCCCTCGCATGCGGCGGTCTCGCAGTCGGGGGCGCGGCCTCCGCTGCTCCGGCCGGGATCCCGGTGGCCGACCTCAAGCTCTCCGCGCCGCTCCGCGACGCCAAGCCGACGAAGACCGTCGCGGCGTTCGTGCGCACGACCGGCCAGGGCGCCCTCGAGGTGGACGCCAAGGCCAAGGGCGGCGACCTGACCCAGTCGCGCAGGCAGTCCTCCGCCGCCGCGGACCGCGTCGAGGCGATCCAGTCCACCGTCGCCGCGGTGCGGTCGGCCGTCAAGCGCGCCGATGCCGACGCGACCGAGCTCTACTCGACCGAGTACACCGTGCCCGGCGTCGCGGTCGTCGCCGACGTCGACGCGTTCCGGAAGATCGCCGAGCGCTCCGACGTCGAGAGCATCATCCCGCTCACGCCGAAGAAGATCGTCGAGCCGACGGTCAACGAGAACGCCGACGCCGCTCCCTCGGGCGTCGACCCGAGCCTGGTGCGCCCCGGTGCCGACGGCGTCTCGCCGAAGAACGCCGCGAGCGACGTCTACACGCGCTCGCTCAACGCCTGGCAGCAGACCGGCCACACCGGCAAGGGCGTCAACGTCGCCGTCCTCGACACCGGTCTCGACTACACGCAGGCCGACTTCGGCGGCCCCGGCACCACCGAGGCGTACCAGCAGGCCCTGGCGAACGCGAGCAGCGGCGCCCCGGACCCGAGCCTGTACGACGCGTCGAAGTTCCTGGGCGGGTACGACTTCGCCGGTGCGACGTACAACGCCAACCCCGAGGACCCGAACACCTACGACCCGGTGCCGGCTCCCGACGACAACCCGATCGACGGCAAGGGCGGCGACCACGGCACGCACGTGTCCGGCTCGATCGCGGGCTACGGTCTGACCGCCGACAAGCAGCAGTTCGACGGCGACTACACCAAGCTCACCACGCAGCAGGTGCAGGACATGTGGATCGGTCCGGGCACCGCGCCCGAGGCCGGCCTGTACGCCCTGAAGGTCTTCGGTGACAACGGCGGTTCGACCGACGTCACCGGTGCCGCGCTCGACTGGGTGGGCAAGGCGCTCACCGAGGGCAAGGACATCAACGTCCTGAACCTGTCGCTCGGCTCCGACTACGGTGCACCGGACGACCCCGACAACGCCAAGATCGACGCACTGACCGCGCGGGGCGTGCTCCCCGTGATCGCCTCGGGCAACGCCGACGACTTCACCGACATCGGTGGTTCGCCGGGCAACGCCGAGGGTGCGCTCACCGTCGCCGCGAGCGCCACCGGCCAGTCGCTCTACGACGGCGTGCAGGTCACCGCACCGGCCGACGTCGCGAAGACCTACCGGTCGCAGTACTCGTCCAACTTCAAGGGCACCCTGCCGGTCGAGGGCGACGTCGTCGTCCCGACCGCGAACATCGACGGCTGTGCCGCGTTCAGCGCCGCCGACGCCGCGAAGATCAAGGGCAAGGTCGTCTGGCTGAAGTGGACGGACGCCGCGCTCGAGTGCGGTTCCGCCGTGCGCTTCGACAACGTCGAGGCCGCCGGCGGTGTCGGTGTCCTGCTGGCGGGCACGCTCGACACGTTCGAATCCGGCATCGGTGGCAACGCGACCATCCCGGGTGCCGAGCTGACCGCGAAGAGCGTGGCGAGCCTCCAGGCCACCGCGAAGGCGGGGACCCTGCACGTGCGCTTCGCGGACGAGCTGAAGGGCTTCGAGGTCGCCATCGAGGCGGACGCCGTGAACACGCTCGCGTCGTTCACCAGCCGTGGTGTGCACGGGTCGTTCGACGACATCGTCAAGCCGGACATCGCCGGCCCCGGGGTCAACGTGATCTCGGCGGCGAACGGCACCGGTGACGGCCGCATGTCGATGAGCGGCACCTCGATGGCCACGCCGGACGTCGCGGGCATCGCGGCGCTGACGTTCCAGTCGCACCCGACCTGGTCTGCCCCGCAGGTCAAGGCGGCGCTGATGAACACGGCGACGCACGACGTGAAGGACGGCAACCGTTCGGCCACCCTGCTCCGCCAGGGCACCGGTCGCGTGGACGCGCTGCAGGCGGTCACCGCCGGCACCACGGTCCGCAGCGCCGAGAACGACCAGCTCGTCACCGCGTCGTTCGGTGTCGTCGAGGTCGCGAGCGGGACGAGCGAGACCCGCACCCTGCAGGTCGACAACACCGACAGCACGGCGCACACGTACGACGTGTCGTACCAGCCGCAGGTGTCGCAGCCGGGTGTGACCTTCGCGCTCAGCTCGAAGCAGGTGACGGTGCCCGCCAACGGCTCCGCTTCGGTCACGCTGACGTTCTCGGTCGCCGACCCGACGAAGCTCCGTCGTGTCATCGACCCGACGCAGGACGCCGTCCAGAAGGGTTACCAGCGCGAGTTCGTGACCGCTGCCTCGGGCATCGTGGCCTTCGCGCCGACCGACAGCACGCTCAACCCGATGCGCCTCGGTGTCTACGTGGCACCGAAACCCGTCAGTGCGGTGCGTGCGCGGACCACGGTCCCCTTCACGGGGCCGGGCAAGTCGGCCGAGCTCACGCTCAAGGGCCGCACGCTCGACCAGGGCGGCCTGACGACCGGCTACCACGCGGCCGTCGCCCCGTTCGTGCTCGGTGGCACCGACCCGGCCGAGACGTTCCCCGAGGGTTCGGCGGAGCAGTCGCTGCTGGCGGCCGACGTCCGTTCCTACGGTGCGTCGTACGACAAGGCGTCGGGCACCATCGCGTTCGGTGTGCAGACCGCCGGTCCGGATGCCGACCCCGGTGCCGTGACCAACGTCGAGGTCCTCATCGACACGAACCGTGACGGTGAGCCCGACTACCTGGTGTACGACGCGAAGTCGGCCACCATCGACGCCACGCTCGCGACGACGATGAACCTGGCAACGGGCAAGACGGTCGACGCACAGCCGCTCAACGGCGGAGCGGCCGGCCAGGACGTCAACACCTTCGACAGCTCCGTCAAGGTGCTGACCGTCGGTGCCTCGGCGATCGGCGCGTCGACGAAGTTCGACTACACCGTGCTGACCGAGTCGGCCTACGCCCCGGGTGCCGCCACCAGTGGTTCGTCGGTGGTGGACGAGACCAAGCCGGTCACGTTCGACCCGACCAAGCCGAAGCTGTCGTTCTCGCAGGACGGCGCCACCGGCGTGCTGTTCGCCGACGCCGACTCGCTGACGGTCACCCGCGCCTCGGGTGTCACCAAGGCGACGGTGCTGCTGCTCCACCTCGACAACGCGGCGGGCAAGCAGGCCGACACGTCGACCATCAACGTGGTCCCGCCGAAGCTCGCGCTGGCGAAGGGGAGCAAGGTCACGGTGAGCGGGACGGCGAAGGTCGGCTCGACCCTCACCGCGAAGCACGGCACCTGGAGCACGACGAAGGCGACGTACAAGTACCAGTGGCTGCGTGACGGCAAGGTCGTGAAGTCGGCCACGGGGTCGAAGGTCACGCTCGGCTCGTCCGACCTCGGGCACCGCATCAGCGTGCGGGTGACCGCCCATGCCTCCGGGTACGAGGACGGTACGGCGAAGTCCGGCGCGACCGCGAAGGTCACGCGCCGCTAGGACGGAGCCGGGGCGCGGTTCGCGCGCCACACGGTGAGCAGGAGATGTCGGGTCCCTCGTGGGGACCGGGCATCTCCTGCTCCTTCGTCGCCCGGAACGCGTGTTCGGGACAGGTAGTTAGACAAACTAGTGAACCGGTGCCAGTGTGGCTCCCATGCAGAGCACGCTGAACCAGCTCCGGTCCAACCCGGTCGAGTGGCGCCGTCGTGGACTCACTCCGCCGGACGTCATCCAGGCCATGATCGAGCAGCGTCTGGCCGAGCCGGGGCACTCCCAGCTCGTCGGGGACCCGTCGTACCAGGACTTCTTCCGGAGCTGATCCGGACACCGTCGGACGGTCCGGGACGCACCGGACGACGGAGGGGAGGCGCGGTGCCAGCTGGNNCCGCGCCTCCCGTCCGTCCGTCTGGTCGCGTCCGGAGCCTCGCGCAGCGCGCCGTCCACAGGGGCGTCACGCCGGGTGGCGCGCAGGTGACCAGCCGATAGACTCGGGTGGACCACCGGCCCGGACGGCCGTGTGCGGTCCTCCGCCAACGTGAGGAGAACCAGATGCCCGCAGCAGTCATCATCGGCGCCCAGTGGGGCGACGAGGGCAAGGGGAAGGCCACCGACCTCCTCGGCTCCCGCATCGACTACGTCGTGAAGTTCAACGGCGGCAACAACGCCGGCCACACCGTCGTCGTCGGCGGCGAGAAGTACGCCCTGCACCTGCTGCCCTCCGGCATCCTGACGCCCGGCGTGACCCCGATCATCGGCAACGGCGTCGTCGTCGACCTCGAGGTGCTGTTCCAGGAACTCGACGCCCTGCGTGCCCGCGGCGTCGACGTCTCGAAGCTCCTCGTGTCGGCCAACGCCCACGTCATCACGCACTACCACCGCACCGTCGACAAGGTGACCGAGCGGTTCCTGGGCAAGCGCCAGATCGGCACCACCGGTCGCGGTATCGGCCCGACCTACGCCGACAAGATCAACCGCGTCGGGATCCGGATCCAGGACATCTTCGACGAGAACATCCTGCGCCAGAAGGTCGAGGCCGCGCTCGACCAGAAGAACCACCTGCTGGTCAAGGTCTTCAACCGCCGCGCGATCGACCCGGAAGAAGTCGTCGAGTCGCTGCTCTCGTTCGCCGAGCGCCTGCGCCCGATGGTCGCCGACACCGCCCTCGAGATCCACCGTGCGCTCGAGCGCGGCGAGACCGTCCTGTTCGAAGCCGGCCAGGCCACCATGCTCGACGTCGACCACGGCACCTACCCGTTCGTCACCTCGTCGTCCGCGACCGCCGGTGGCGCCGCGACCGGTTCGGGCATCGGCCCGGGCAAGCTCGAGCGGATCATCGGCATCGTCAAGGCGTACACGACCCGCGTCGGCGCCGGTCCGTTCCCGACCGAGCTGTTCGACGAGTCGGGCGAGTTCCTGCGCGCCAACGGCTTCGAGTTCGGCACCACCACCGGCCGCCCGCGCCGCTGTGGCTGGTACGACGCCCCGATCGCCCGCTACACGGCACGCATCAACGGTGTGACCGACTTCGTGCTCACCAAGCTCGACGTCCTGACCGGGCTCGAGACGATCCCGGTGTGCGTCGCGTACGAGGTCGACGGCGTCCGCGTCGACGAGGTCCCGGTCAACCAGTCCGACTTCCACCACGCGAAGCCGGTGTACCAGGAGTTCCCCGGCTGGACCGAGGACATCACCGGAGCCCGCACCTTCGACGACCTGCCGAAGAACGCGCAGGACTACGTCCTGGCGATCGAGGCGATGTCCGGCGCACGGATCTCCGCGATCGGTGTCGGCCCCGGCCGTGACGCCATCGTCGTGCGGCACGACCTGCTCGGCGACGACGAGCGTGCCGACCAGCGCGCCGGCGAGCGCACCGACGCAGCGTGACGATGCGGATCCTGTTCGTCTGCAGCGGCAACATCTGCCGGTCGCCGCTCGGCGCGCAGGTCCTGACGGCACGACTCGGCCCGGACGCCCCCGCGTTCGTGGTCGAGTCGGCCGGCACCATCGCCGACGACGGCGCCGCGATGGACGCCGCCGCGGCCGAGCAGTCCGTCCGGCTCGGGGGCGCCCCCTCGGCGCACCGGTCGCGGTACCTGACGGCCGAGATCGTCGCGAGCGCTGACCTGGTGCTGACCGCGGAGCGATCGCACCGTGCAGCCGCCGTCTCCCTGGCGCCCCGGGCCTCCAAGCGGACCTTCACGATCAAGCAGTTCGCGCGGGTGCTCGCCGGCCTCGAGCCCGGTGACCTGGCCGACGTGACGACCCCGCAGGAACTCGTGGAGCGCGTCGCCCGGCTGCGGGGCACGGTCCCGCCGCCCGCCGACCCGGCCGACGACGACGTGGACGACCCCTACCGTCGCTCGACGGCGACGCATCAGCGCGTGGCCGACGAGGTCGACGTGGCCCTGACGGGCATCGCGGACGCATTGCGCGCCGTGGTCTGACCCCCTGACGGACAGGAGGCCCGGTGTCAGTTGACACCGGGCCTCCCGTTTGTCCCGACTGCTCGTGTCCTGCGAGTGATAACGATTATCAGTTGCATGTAAGGTCGCTGTGGCAGCGCGCAGCGCTGCGTCCCCGCCTCTCAGCAGACCAGGAACCCATGCGTCCACGCTTCCTCATCGGTGCGCTCGCGCTCGCCGTGATCATCCCCGGCACGCTCCTCGTGCGCCCCGCACCGCCCTCGCCCGACCGACCGCTCGCGGACTCCGTCCCCGCCTGGACCGCACACGCCGAGCGCGGCGACCCGGTGACCGCCGACGAGTTGTCCCTCACCGTCCTCCTCGACCCCGTGCACCTCGACCGCGCCCCGGCCGTGGCGACCTGGTTGCGCGGTGCCGGGCTCCACGTCGGCCCCGTCGAGCGCTCGATCGCATCCCTGCCCGTTCGCGGGACGGCCGCGCGCATCGCGGACGCCTTCCACACCTCCTTCGCGCGGTGGGACGTCGCCGGACAGAGCGCCGTGGCACCGGTCCGCGCCCTCGCCGTGCCACGCGGGCTGACCGCCGTCGTCGGCGTGTCCGGAGCCGTTGACTCTGACGCCGTCCGACCGACCGAGACGACCACTGCAGCAGCGGCGGCACCCACCCCGGCACCGGGTGAGACCGTCCCGCGACCGCCGGTCCTGGCCGACGACGGACAGTGCGCCGCATGGTGGGGCGAGCGCCTCACGACGGACTGGCCCGCATCGGTGCCGGTCACGCACCGATCGAACGCGCTGTGCGGGTACCAGCCGGCCCAGTTGCGCGAGGTCCACGACGTGCCGGCCGGGTACACCGGACGCGGCGCGACCATAGCGATCGTCGCCGCCTACGACGACCCCGACGTCGAAGCGAACACGGACACCTACTTCCGGGCGGCGGGCGCCCAGCCGTTCCGCTCGGGGCAGTACCAGCACCACGCTCCGGCGTCGCCGGACACCTCCCGCTGCGGCGGGCCGCAGAGCTGGACAGAGGAGCAGCACCTCGACGTGCAGGCGGTGCACGCGATGGCCCCCGACGCCGACATCGAGTACTGGGGTGCCGACGACTGCAGCACCACCTCGTTGTTCTCGCGGATCCTCGACGTCGTCGAACACGGCAGTGCGGACGTCATCAGCCTGTCGTTCGGGTCCACCGAGGACCTGGACACCGCGGACGACCGGACGCTGCTGAACCGGGTGCTCGTCGAGGCGGGGGCCCGGGGCATCTCGGTGTTCGCGTCCTCTGGCAACGACGGCGACAACAGCGCCGTCGGTGACCACGACTCCGGCCCCGACGTGTCGTCGCCGGCGTCCAGCCCGTACGTGACCGCGGTCGGAGCGACCAGCACCGGGCTCGCCCGTGACGGTTCCGTCGCGGTCGAGGCTGGTTGGGAGACCGAGACCCGCTTCGCGCGCAACGGTGCCCTCATCCCGCCGGGCTTCGCGTACGGCGCCGGCGGCGGCCAGTCCGACGTCTACGGCCGACCGACGTGGCAGCGCCAGCTGCTCGACGAACCGGGGACCGGGCGACTCGTCCCCGACGTCGCGTCGATCGGCGACCCCAACACCGGCTTCGTCGTGTACGGGCCACACAAGGGCGTGACCGGCTACGTTACGCACGGCGGCACGAGTCTGGCGACCCCGATGGTCGCCTCGATGGTCGCCATGGCCAAGGCCGCCACGGGGGTCCGGATCGGGCTCGTCACGCCGATGCTCTACGAGATGCTCGGGACCGACGCCGTCCGCGACGTCCGCCCCGCTTCCGCTGCCACCTGGTCGCCGCGCGGGCCCGATGCCGGAGCGCTGTGGCCCGAGACCCTGTTCCTCTGGGACACCGGTCGGCAGGGACTCCGGTCCGCACCCGGCTGGGACGACGTGACCGGGGTCGGCGTCCCCGCCGGCCGCGCCTTCTTCACCGCGTTCGCCGAGGAGGCCCGCCGATGACCGATCGTCCACGCACCAGTTCCGTCATCGCGCTCGCGGCCTCGGCACTGCTCGGCATCGGCCTCGTGGCGCCCATGCTCGCGCTGCCGGCCAGCGCGGACACCGCGGCCGACGGCGCCACCCTCGCCGCCGCGTCGGGCGTCGAACTGACCGACATCGACGGTGGCACGCTCACCGCACCGACCCCGGCCGTGCGCTGGGACTCGGGCGACCCGACGGTGGCCCGGGTCGACACGACGCAGGACGTCCTGAAGCTCAACACCACCCGCACGAGCGGTCTGCGCTCGGAGGCCGGCCCGGACGGGGCGACCTCGACGATCGCGAGCGGGGAGTTCACCCTGCGCGATCGTCCCCCCGTCGTGTTCACCGGACTCCGCGCCGCGTGCACTCCCGGCGGCACCCCCGCGGTGTCGTTCGACCGCCTGACCATCGACGGCGACGACGTCACCACCGAGGCCACCGCGACGCCCGGGTGGAGCCGCGACCTGCCGGAGTCCCGTTACGGCGCCACCAAGGTCGTCGTCGGTAGCACCACGACGGCCGCCGACGGCACCACGACGACGGTCGCGCTCCGCATCGACGCCGAAGCCGGTGCCTCCGAGATCTGGCGCGTCCGTGCCGGATCGGTCTCCTGCGCGGCGGGTGACCGCTGGCCGGCACCCACCCCGACGCCGACGCCCACCCCGACCCCGGCTCCGACGCCTGATCCCGCGCCGCAGCCGACCCCGGCCCACGGCGACGCCCTGGCCACCCGGAGCGTCAGCGGTGTGCAGGTGACTGCCCCGGACGGAACCGTGCTCATCGACGGGCAGCCCACGGTGACCGGCGTCGCGAAGCGCACCGCCGACCGGGTCGACGCTGCCGACGGTTCCCCGTCGACCGCACGTGGGGTCACCGTCTCGACTGCGGCGGACGGTACTTCGGACGTGCACCTCGACTCGTTCGAGCAGATCCCCGACCGGGCCTCGGACCCGGTCGCGGAGTACCGCTGGCCAGCGCTGCGCGTGTACGGCCTCGACGCCCACCTCACGCCGGAGGGGACGATGACCGTGGACTTCGCGAACGAGTCGAACGCGGTGTTCGTCAACGGGGTGTGGATCAACACCGCCACCGACCTGTACACCGGCGTCGACGCTGACGGCAAGGAGCGGGTCAGCGTGGCCTTCGGGGAGCGCACGGTGCACGCGGACGGCAGCACGACCCTGACCGCGCTGCACTACCGCGACCTGACGGGGGCGCACCCCGACGTGCGGCTCGGCGCCGTCACGATCCCGGCGAGGGCGAGCAGCCCGACGGACGCTCGGGTCACCGCCGCCTTCGGGGTGGGCGTCCGGGGGACGGACGGTACGGCGCTGGTCGCCCCGCAGCCGCGGATCACCAGTGCCGGGGAACACCGTTCCGCCGCCCGCATCGACGCGACCGCCGGCTACCCCGCCCGGGCAACCGACGTCACGGCGGCGATCGGGGACGACGGCGACACCGCGACCATTTCGGTCGGGCACTTCGAGCAGATCCCGGACGAGGCCACCGACCCCGTCGCCGCCTACCGCTGGCCGGCACTCCGCGTGAACGGGTTGCACGCCGAGGTGACGGCGGCCGGCACGATGACGGTCTCCTTCGACGACGAGTCGAACGCCGTGTTCGTCAACGGGGTGTGGATCAACACCGCCACCGACCTGTACACGGGGCTCGCCCCGGACGGGACCGAACGGGTCCGCGTCCACATCGGCGAACGGACCGAGAACCCGGACGGGACCGTCACGCTCACGGCGCTCCGCTACGAGGACCTGACCGGGACGCACCCCGACGTGCTGCTCGGCCAGGTGACGTTGGCGGCGGCGCAGCCCGCCCCGGACCCGACCCCGGGAGGGGGCGGCACCACGCCGACACCGGAGCCGCACGACCCGGCCATCGCACGCTGGCACGCCTTCGCGCTCCGGGCATCCGGACCGAGCGACGTCCCGGCGCAACCCGTCGCTGCGCCCGCCGCCGACGGCACCACCGTGACCGAGCGGGCGGACGAGGCCGGGGACGGCGCCACCGGACAGCTGCGTGTCGACGGGGTCACGGTGCGGTCGGCGAGTGACCGCGGCGAGGTCCGACTCGAACGGGTCGTCCTCTACCCGGGCACGAGCATCGCCGGCGAGCTCCGTGACGTCCGTGTCCGGGTGACCCACGGCGGTGCCACCGTGACGACCGCGGGTGGGCAGATCGCGGGCACCACCATCCCGGCGGGCACGATCCGGGCGAACACCCGGATCGCCCTGCCCGGCGGGCTGGGGAAGGTCGTGCTCAACGAGCAGCGGACCCGCGGGCGGGACCGGACCGTCACCGCGCTGCACCTGAGCGACCCCGCCGGGTTGGCAGCCGACGTGTCGGCAGCGGTGGTCACCACGGCAAAGGTCGATCCGCCCGCGAACGGCGGGAATGGCGGGCAGGGCGGCGGCAGCGCAGCCGGAGGCCCGGGCAACGAAGCGGCTCCCGGTGCCCTGACGCCGGACGGCACGAGCCCGGCCGGTACGAGCGGTACGAACGGCATCGGGACGGGCAGCGGAGACCTCGCGTTCACCGGTGCCTCGCTCCTGCCGGGCCTCATCGCGGCGGTGCTCCTGTTCGGTGCGGGTACCGCGATGGTGGCGCTGCGGCGTCGACGGCGCGTGCGCTGACCGCAGGCCCGCGGGATCGCGGGACGTCAGGCCCGGTGCCGGTCGGCACCGGGCCTGACGTCCGCCGCGTGGGGGAGGCCCGCGCGACCGCCAAGTGCGAGGATGACTCATGCCCGTCGTCGAGTCCCGCTGCGTCGTCCCGGTCGAGCCCGACGTGGCCTTCGCCGTCTCGCAGACACAGGGGGCGATCCGGAAGCGTTGGGACCCCTTCATCCGCCGCCAGCACCTGATGGACGGGGCCACCGTGCCGGCGAAGGGCGTCCGGACGTACACGGTGCAGCGGTTCGGGCTGGCGATGGAGAGCGAGTACGTCTCGTACCACCCGCCGTCGAACGTGGGGATGAAGATGACGAAGGGCTCGTGGTTCTTCGAGCGCATGGGCGGGGGCTGGCGCTTCACGGCGGCCGAGGGGCAGCCCGGACACACGCTCGCGGTCTGGCGCTACAACTTCACGTGCCGGCCGAAGTGGCTCGCGCCGATCGCCGAGCGAATCGGCGTGCTGGTGCTGCAGCGGGACATCGACCGGCGCATCCTGGGGTTCGCCCGCGGCTGCGAGGACCCCGTCGTCCTGGCCCACGTGGCCGCACAGCGCGCTGCTTGAACGGACCCGCGAGACGCCGGCGTCGTGCGGGCGAGTCGGTTCGGAAGACGACGGCGTGTTGCGAAGACGCCGCCGAACGCTCGAGACGCCTCCGGATTCGGCGGCGTCTCGCGCATCAGGGGGCGTCGGACGAAGACGACGGCGTGTTCAGGAGCGCCGGACACGACCACGAGCACGAACACGAACACGAGCACGAGCCCGGACACGAGCACGAGCCCGGACACGACCACGAGCACCTGCATCCTTCGATGGAACTCCCGCAGGTGCGTCCCGAAGCCGGTCGTCCCCGGGCGTGATGATTCCTAGCGTCGTCTGCATGACGAACACCACCCAAGTCCGGCCTCCCGCCGGCACCGCCGCCCGCGACCGAGGGGGTGTCCGCGGCCTCATCGCCCGGCACCCGCTCGTGTCCTTCTTCACCATGGCACTCGGCCTGAGCTGGCTCGCGTGGGTGCCGTACATCCTGTCCCCGCACGGCATGGGGGTGTGGGACATCCACTTCCCCGAGGTCCTGGGCAGCGGTCAGTTCACGGGCGTCCTGCCCGGTGCGCTCCTCGGCCCGTTGGGCAGCGCGTTCATCGTCACGGCGGTCGCCGACGGTCGCGCAGGCCTGCGCCGCTGGGTGGGGCGACTGTTCCGCTGGCGGGTCGCCTGGTACTGGTACGCACTGGCGCTCGTCGTCGTGCCGGCCCTGATCGTCGTGTCCGCGCTGCCGTTCGCCGGTGGTGACGTGCGGGCTCCCTCGGGCCTGGCCTTCGCCATGCTCGTGCCCGGACTGATCATCCAGCTGTTCTCGACCGGTCTGAGCGAAGAGCCCGGCTGGCGCGACTTCGCCCTGCCCCGCCTGCAGCACCGCTTCGGGGGCCTCGGTGCGGCGGCGATCCTCGGTCCGATCTGGGCGCTCTGGCACATGCCGCTGTACCTCAGCGACTGGGGCGGGTGGCCGAACGCGCACTGGAGCGAGCCCGTCGTGTTCGCCCTGTTCACCATCACCTTCAACGTGGTGATGATCCAGGTGTTCAACAAGACCCGCGAGAGCCTGCCCCTGGCCCTGCTGCTGCACGTCGGCGTGAACAACACGATCTCGACCCTGTTCCCTGAGATGTACCCGAGCATGACCGCCGGCACGCTGATGATCGGCCTGACGATCATGTCGACGATCGCCGCCGTGGTGCTGCTCGTCGCGACCCGTGGCCGCCTGGGCTACGACCCCGCCCGACGCGCCCTGCCCCTCGACACACCGGTCCCCACCCGCGCCCGCCTCGTAGGATCCAACGATGGCACCCGCTGAGCACGACGCGCTGCGCGCACCGGATGAGCCGGCCGCGCAGCCGGCCCAGCCGGCCAAGCCCGCGCAGCCAGCCCAGCCAGCCCAGCCGGCCCAGCCCACGCAGCCCGCCCAGCCCGCGCAGTCGCCCCGACCCGCCCAGCGCGCCGGCCGCGTCGACGTCCTCGTCGCCCTCGGCACGGCCGTCGTCGCCCTCGGGCTGCTGCTCGGCCTGCCGCCCCTGGACAGCCTGGAACCGGACGGCCCCGCCCTGGCGCTGGGGGTCCCCGCAGTGTTCTCCGCCGCCTGGACCATCCTGGCCCTCGGCCTGCTGGCCCAGTCCGCCGCCCTGCTCGCCACCCGCCGGGCACCCCGCACCGCGCTGATCGTGGTCGCCGCACTCCCGGTGCTCGTCGCCGGGCTCGCCCCGCAGTCGTCCGACCTGTTCGGCCTGACCGCCCTGCCGGTGCTCGTCGGCGTCGTCGTCGCCGCACTCCGCGTGGCGCTGGCCCGCCTCTGGCCGACACTCGTGGTCGCCGCCGCCCTGGTGGCAGCCGGCAACGTGGTGCTCGCGCTCGCCGGTGACGCCACGACCGCCGGTGACGCCACGACCGCCGTGTCCGGCTCGCTCGGGCAGGGCGTGCTGCAGGCGATCGGCGCGGTCGGCCTGCCCCTGCTGGTCACCCTGCTCGTGCAGTCCCGCCGCGAGGTCCGCGTCGCCCGCACGGCCGAGGCCAGCGCCGTGGACCGTGAGCAGGACGCCCTGGTCGACGCCGCCGTGTCCCGTGAGCGTGCCGCGATGGCCCGCGAACTCCACGACATCGCCGCGCACCACCTGTCCGGGATCGCACTGATGGCAGCGGTCATCGACCGGCAGATCGACGCGGACCCGGAGCGTGCCCACGAGGGTGCCCGCCAGGTGCGGGAGCAGAGCACGGCCGTGCTCGAGGACCTCCGCCGCCTGGTCGGCCTGCTCCGCGACGACGCCCCCGCCGAGCGTGCGGTCGAGACGGTCGCCGGGATCGTCGACCTGGCCGAACGAGCCCGGTTCCGCAGCGACGTCCGGCTCGACGTGCTGCCGGGGGACCGGCCGCTCGCTGACGGCGTCGGCCCGCTCGCGCAGCTCGCCGCCTACCGCACCGTCCAGGAGGCACTGGCCAACGCCGCCCTGCACGCCCCGTCCGCCCCGTGCACCGTCACCATCGACGACCGCAACGCGACCCGGGCGGTGATCCGGGTGGAGAACGCACCCGCCACCGCGCCGGCAGCGGGGACCTCTCCCTCGGGCGGCAACGGCCTGCGGGGGATGCGTGAGCGGGCGGACCTGGTCGGGGCGCGCCTCCAGACCGGCCCGACCGCGACCGGCGGATGGCTGGTGGAGCTGGCGCTCGGCCGGGAGGCACCTGCCGCACCCACGCAGGCCGCCGGCGGCACCGGGGTGGTCGCGTGATCCGCGTGCTGGTCGCGGACGACCAGCCCCTGGTCCGCGCCGGGGTGTCCGCGCTCCTCGGCGCGGAGCCGGACATCGAGGTGGTCGGCGTGGCCGCCGACGGCGGCGAGGCGCTCGCGCTGGCGCGCGAGACGCGACCCGACGTCGCCTGCCTGGACATCCGGATGCCGGTGATGAACGGCATCGAACTCGCGCGGATCTTCTGCGCGCCGGACGCCGATCCGGCGATCCCGGCGCTCATGCTGACGACGTTCGACCTGGACGACTACGTGTTCGGGGCGCTCGAGGCCGGTGCCTCGGGGTTCCTGCTCAAGGACGCCGAGCCGGACACCATCGTCGACGCCGTGCGGCAGGTCGCCGCCGGCAACGGCACGCTCGACCAGGCCCTGACCCGGCGGGTGCTGCGGGAGTTCGTGTCACGGCGGAGCCTGCAGCCGGTGTCCGGCGACCGGGCCGACGGCGTGCTGACCGCCCGCGAGCGCGAGGTCCTGCTGCTGCTGGCGCAGGGGATGTCGAACGAGGAGATCGCGGTGGCGCTCGTGCTCGAGGTGTCGACCG
Organism: Curtobacterium flaccumfaciens UCD-AKU; assembly: GCF_000349565.1. Lineage (GTDB taxonomy): Bacteria > Actinomycetota > Actinomycetes > Actinomycetales > Microbacteriaceae > Curtobacterium > Curtobacterium poinsettiae. The sequence goes on along the minus strand of NZ_KB714609.1, from coordinate 173,879 downwards.
TCAAGTCGCACCTGGCGCGGATGCTGCCGAAGCTCGGCGTGCGGTCGCGGTTGCAAGCCGTGGTGTGGGCGTACCAGAACCGGATCGTGACGGTGCCGGAGCAGCCGTAGTCGACCCGGTGTCAGCCGGCTGCTGCGTCAGGCTGCAGGATGCGGTGTCAGCCGGCGGGCTGCGGCTCGGCGGCGCCGGGGACGACGAGTCGCCAGACGGCGGCGTCCCCGGCGCCGCCGGCGTCCCCGTCGTCGTCGGCGGGGGAGAGGTACAGGCGGAAGGTGCCCTCGTCGGCGAGGGGGTCGCCCTCGAGGTACTCGACCGGTTCGCCGCTCGTCTCGCACTGGTCCGAGGTGCTGATCACCTGGATCGTGTCGCCCGGCTTCGGACCCGAGGCGTCCTCGTCGCCCTTCGGGACGTCGGTGACCGTCGCCTCGTACACGTCGTAGATCCCCTGGAGCTCGACGGTCCGGTCGGTCTTGGTGACGTCGGCGTCGACGACCAGGTCGGCGGCGTCGCGGCGCTCGGCCGAGGTCTTCAGCGGGACGTAGTCGGCGCAGAACCCGGACTGCAGCGGCCCGGCCTGCGTGCTCGGACCCGTGGGGCCGGCGTCGTCGTCGCCGCTCGTCTCGGTGGCGCAGCCGGCCAGGGTGCCGCCGAGCAACACGACGAGTGCCACGACCGGTGCGATCCGTCCCCACTGCATGGGCCGAGTATGACCCACGCGACCCGTCGAGACCAGGGCGTTCGGCCCCTGTCCGGGGAACGCACGTTCCCGTTCGGGGGACTGGTCGCAGCGGCCACGGGCTGGTGCAGTGTCTGGATGCACATCGAGCCGCCGCTGGTGACCAGCCCCGATAACCCCTCCCTGCGGGGCGAGGCCATCATCGGGATGATCACGGCGCTGCGGTCCCGCCCCCTGCACGAGGTGACCCCCGGGGTCGTCGCAGCGGCGGCCGGGGTGGACCTCGATGTCGTGGCACGTTTCCTGACGGCGACGCTGAACATCGCGGCGTCGCCCGAGCACCCGCTCGCGCCGATGCTGCACGCCCGGTGGCGACGGTTCCACGCCTTCGTGCAGCACGCACTGGAGCGGGACGTGCTGCTCGGGCGTGAGCCGGGCACGATGGAGCCGGCTCGCGGCTCGGAGCAGCTGCTCGCGACCTACGAGGGGCTGCAGCTGCAGTCCATGGTGCGGCCGGAGATGGACCTGCTCGAGGCCTTCGACCGCGCCGTGACGCGCCTGCGCGAGGGCTGGTCCCGCGCGTACGTGCCGCCTGTCTGGGAGCTCGACCTGGTCCACTGACCCGCCCGGTGGCCCGACGGGTCACCCCACAGACCGAGGACGCTAGGGCGTCCGAGGGCAGACGCACCGTCTGCACGCGTCGCCGCACGATTCGGGTTCGAGCGGCGGCGCGTACCAATCCGGCCCGCGGCCCGCGGCCCGTCTCACGCGTCCCGCGGACCCGCCGTCAGTCGGCGTGCAGCGCGAGCGGTCGCGCCGCGTCCACCTGGACCGGCTGCCGACGGATCGCGATCACCGTCACGTCGTCGTCGTGCGGCACCTCGTCGGCGCGGGCCGACAGGGCGAGCACGACCGCGTGCGGGTCACGTCCGGCGCGCGCGATCTCGGCCACCGCCTCGATGGTCTCCTCGAGCCCCTCGTACAGGTCGAGCACGCCGTCGCTGAACGAGACGAGCAGATCGCCCGGCTCCAGGGTGCTCTCAGCCGTCACCCACTCCTCGCGGATGCCGAGCCCGAGCGGCATGTCGCCGGACCGGAGTCGGTCGACGTGCCCGTCGGCCCGCAGCACGAAGCTCAGCCCGTGCCCGGCGTCGGACCACCGGAGGGTGCCGTCATCGGAGATCCGGGCGTGGAACAGCGTGGTGAAGGCCAGGTCGGGCCCGATGCCCTCGGCGCTCAGGCCGTCGGACGCCCGCTTCAGCGCCTCGGCCGGGTCGTCGACCGTCCGGGCGCTCCGGAGCGTCGACCGGACCGCTGCGGCGATCAGGCCGGCACCGACGCCCTTGCCCATGACGTCGCCGAGACTCACCGCCACGCCGCTGTTGGTCGGGTACCAGTCGAAGAAGTCCCCGCCGACGCTCCGGGCGGGCAGGCAGGCACCGGCGACGACGACGTCCTCGGTGATGCGGCCCGTCGTCGTCGGGAGCAGGGAACGCTGCACCGCGGCTGCCCGGTCGATCTCGGCACGGACCTTGCCCTCGCGTGCTTCGGCGGACCGCAGGCTGCGTCGGGCCCGGCGGGAGAGCTCGTGCACGACGACGGCGACGGTGCCGAACACGACGACGAGGATGCCCAGACGGACGAGTTCACTCGGGCCGGGCGCGTCGGACGGGGTCAGGACGTAGGGCGCGAGGATCACGAGCACGATGCCCGCGATCGCGAAGAGCACGGTGCGACGGCCCTCGAGCGACGCCCACCAGACCACGGGGAGCACCACGATCGCCGTGAACAGCGACGAGCCGGAACCCGTCCCGGTGCGCAGCAGCGCGATCGTCACGAAGTCGACGGTGAGCAGGACCGGCACCAGCCAGGCGGCGCCGTGCACGAGCGCGGGGACGGCGCTCATCAGGGTCGCGACCACCGTGCACACCAGACTCGCCGCGAACAGGTGGTGGGCCGTGATCGGCAACGACGGCATCACGATGCTGAGCAGCGCAGACAGCGCCAACAGGCCGCTGATCGGAGCCTGACGGACGAGGGGGTTGTCGACGATGCTGGTTGGGCGAGTCATGCTCAGTGCAGGTTAGTGCTCCGCGACGGCCGACGACCGGTGCTGACCCCTTCTGGGGACGCCAGCGTGGCCGATCAGCGCGGCCAGGTCGCGACGACCGCGACCGCGTTGAAGAGCACGTGCGCCAGGATCGCACCGCCGATGCGGTCGGTCATCGCCACGAGCGTGCCGGTGAGGACGCCGAGCAGGAACGTCGTCACGAACACCTGGAACCCGCCGAGCGTCGTGCCGCCGGCTCCGAGCAGCAGGTGGAGCAGCGCGAACAGGAGCGCCGTGACCAGCACCGCGAGGAACCGGGTGCGGGGCGTGAGCTCGGCGGCCAGTCGGCGCTGGAACAGCCCGCGGAACACCACTTCCTCGAGCACCGGGCTGACGACGACGATGCCAATCGCCGACACGAGCAGCAGCCCGACGTCCGGCGTGCCGAGGGTCGGTGCGGGGACCAGGCCGGTCGTCCCCGTGAACGACAGGGACAGGAACACGTCCACCACGCGGCAGATGATCACGATGCCGATCGCGAAGACCACGATCCCCAGGTCGAGCCGCAGCCGTGACAGCATCGCCGGCAACGGGGTCCGACGGAGCGCCACGGCGGCGGCGATGACGAGCGGCACCCACACGGCGGCGTCCGCGGCGAGCACCTGCAGGACCGGCGACGGGATGCCCCCAGTCCGGGTGACCTGTCCGACGATCCGGGTCAGGATCACGGCGACGCCGAGCGCGACGAGGATGACGATGAGGTCCCGCTGCCGCCGCACGCTCGGCGTGGTCGCGGTCTGGGCCGGCTCGGAACGCATGGGGCCACCGTAGAGGACACCGCGCGCCGGATGGCGACTTCCCCCGGGCAGGACTCGTTCCTGTGGCACTATTTGTATGCCGTGTGCTGGGAGTACCCCGGTGCGCCTGTGTCGGGACCACGGGGACGGCCATGATCGGGGAAGGCAAAGGCGTGGAACTCCGCGACTACATCACGGTGCTCCGCAAGGGATGGGTACTGATCGTCGTACTCGCCCTGGTGGGAGTGGCCGCAGCCGCAGGGTTCTCCCTGCTGAAGAAGCCGGTCTACTCGGCATCGGCGCAGGTCTTCGTCTCCACCGAGACGTCGGGCAGCGCCAGTGACCTGGCGCAGGGCAACACGTTCACCCAGCAGCGGGTGCTGACGTACTCCAACCTGGTGTCGACGCCGATCGTGCTGCTGCCGGTGATCTCGTCGCTCAAGCTCGACATGAACGCCGACCAGCTCGCGACGATGGTGTCGGCGACGGCGCCGACGAGCACCACCCTCATCGCCATCTCGGTCGAGGGCACCGACCCGGTGCAGGCCGCGAACATCGCGAACGCGACCTCGCAGAGCCTGACCAACGTCGTGCAGGACATCGAGGCCACCGACGCGAGCGGCAAGAGCACCGTCAAGCTCACCCGCGTCAAGCAGGCCGACGTGCCGAGCACGCCGGTCAGCCCGAACGTGCCCGTCAACGTCGCGCTCGGGCTGCTCGTCGGGCTCGCACTGGGCATCGGCATCTCCATCCTGCGCGAGACCCTGGACAACCGGATCCGCACCGAACTCGACGTCGAGAAGATCAGCGACAAGCCGGTCGTCGGCGGGATCGCCTTCGACGCCAAGGCGGCCGAACGCCCGCTCATCGTGCAGGTCGATCCGCGCAGCCCCCGCGCCGAGTCGTTCCGCACGCTCCGCACGAACCTGCAGTTCCTGGACATCGGCACCGGTGCCCGCACCTTCGTCATGACGTCGTCGATGCAGTCCGAGGGCAAGAGCACCACCGTCGCGAACCTGGCGATCGCCCTGGACAGCGCCGGGTTCCGCGTCATCCTGATCGACGCCGACCTGCGCCGCCCCCGCGTCGCCGAGTACATGGACGTCGAGAGCAACGCCGGGCTGACCGACGTGCTGATCGGTCGCGCCGACCTGGAGGACGTCGCCCACCCCTGGGGCCGCGGCAAGCTCGTCGTCCTGCCCGCCGGCCAGATCCCGCCGAACCCGTCCGAGCTGCTCGGCTCGCGGGCGATGCAGGACCTGATCGACCTGCTCGAGCAGCAGTTCGACTACGTCCTGTTCGACGCCCCGCCGCTGCTGCCGGTCACCGACGCCGCGATCCTGGCCAAGAAGGCGTCCGGTGCGATCATCGCCGTCGCCTCCGGGCAGACCCTGAAGGGCCAGCTCGCCGCTGCCGTCGCTTCGCTCGCGAACGTCGGCGCACCGATCTCCGGGTTCGTCCTGACGAAGATGCCGCTGAAGGGCCCGGGCGCCTACGGCCACGGCCGGTACGGCTACGGGTACAGCTACGGCCACGACGAGGACGACAACACCGTGACCACGTCGACGCACCCGCCGAAGCGTGCCAGCAAGAAGCTCGGCGTGCTCCGCCGCGCCGGACGCTGAGCGGAGCGGCGGACGATGAAGAATCGCCGGGGGACCCGGGGCCTCGGTCGTGCGCTGCCGAAGACCACCCTGATCGTGGTGGCCGTCGTGGTGGTGGCGCTGATCATCATCGACGTCGTGCTCGTCTCGCTCGCCCTGGGCCGCACCGCGCCCGAACAGAACGGACCCGCCGGTCCGATCCCGACCTTCACACGGATGCCGCACGCGAGCGAGTCCCCGCGGGCCAGCGCGACCGCTGACGCGGACGCCGCAGGGACCAAGCAACAGGGCCGGCGCCTGTTGGCAGCCGTCGACGGCCAGGAGGCATGGCGCGCGTCCGGCGGATCGTGCGGCGGCCCGCGGCCGGTGCTGGAACACTCCGTGGACGGCGGGGCGACGTGGGTCAAGGTGGGACTCGGGACGGATGTCGGATCGCTCATGGCGATCCGGGCCTCCAGTGCGGAGCTCTCGATCCTGGCGGGCGTCGGCGACGACTGCACCGCGACCGCGCGGACCAGCACCGACGCCGGTGTGACGTGGGCAGCCGGTGCGCCCGGCGCCGCCGGCGCCGGCATCAGCACCGACGGCGTCGTGCTCGCGAGCGGGACCGTCCAGGCGCCCTGCGCAGACCCCATCGACGCGTTCCAGGGCGACAAGACCTCGGTCGTCATCTGCGACGGCCAGCTCGAGTGGCGGACCGGCGAGGCAGCGTGGGTCGACGTGCCGCTGGGCGGCGTGCGCTCGGTCGGCGTCGACGGCGGGGAGTACACGCTCGCCCGTGTCGGCGCAGCGTCGTGCGACGGCGTGCAGATCGAGACCATGTCCGCTTCCGACGTGACGCCGTCGTCGTCCACCACGCCGATCGGCTGCGCCGACGGAGCCGACACCGACAACACCGTCACCATCGACCGCGCCGGGCAGGACGTGTGGCTGTGGGACGGCACGACCGTCCGGGTCTCGTCGGACGGTGGCGCGACGTGGTGACCGGACGGCGACCGTGACAGCGGACGCACTGCGCGCACCGCGACCGATCGGCGCGACGGACGAGTGGAGCCGGAGCTACTCACGCCGTGTGCTCTTCACCGACCTGCTGGCCCTGATCTGGGTCGTGTTCGGTGTGCAGATCGCCTGGCTCGGGCTGAAGTCGAACCTGGCGACGAACACCGCCGACCTGCGGCTGAGCTACTTCTCGATCTCCATCGTCGTGATCGTCGTGTGGATGAGCGCGCTCGCCCTGTACGACACCCGCGGCGCACGCGTCATCGGCGTGGGGAGCACCGAGTACCGGCTCGTCGCGGACTCCAGCGTCCGGGTGTTCGGCCTGCTCGCGATCGCAGCGTTCCTGCTGCACGTCGACCTGGCCCGCGGGTACGTGCTCATCGCGTTCCCCATCGGGATCCTCGTCCTGCTGCTCTCCCGGTGGATCTGGCGGCAGTGGCTGGTCGCCCAGCGCCAACACGGTGCCTACTCGGCGACGGTACTGCTCGTCGGCTCCCCGGCCAGCGTGCTGCACATCGGGCGCGAGCTCGCGCGTTCCCCCGAAGCCGGCTACCGCGTGGTCGGCGCCGTCGTGTCGACGAACCACCGCGGCCTGCTGGCGGGTTCGAGCATCCAGAGCCACGGCGGCTTCGACGACGTCGGCTCCGCGCTGCGTGAGACCGGCGCCGACACCGTCGTGATCACGAGCTCCGACGACCTGCCGCCGGAGCGCGTCCGCGAGCTCAGCTGGTCGCTCGAGCCGGGGCGGCAGCACCTGGTCGTCGCGCCGAGCCTGACCGACATCGGCGGCCCGCGCATCCACACCCGACCGGTGCAGGGCCTGCCGCTCATCCACGTCGAGACGCCGACGTACTCGGGGCGCAAGCTCTACACGAAGCGCGCCTTCGACCTGATCGGCGCAGCGCTGCTCGTCGTCGTCCTGTCGCCGCTGCTGCTCGTGCTCGCCGTGCTGGTGAAGACGACCTCGACCGGTCCGGTCTTCTTCCACCAGGAGCGCGTCGGCCTGAACGGCAGCACCTTCCGGATGATCAAGTTCCGTTCGATGGTCGTCGACGCCGAGGAACGGCTGCAGGAGCTCAGCGCACTCGACCGGGCCGAGGGGAACGACGTCCTGTTCAAGATGCGGAACGACCCCCGCGTCACCCGGGTCGGCGGGTTCATGCGCCGCTACAGCCTGGACGAGGTGCCGCAGCTGTTCAACGTCCTGGCCGGCAGCATGTCCCTGGTCGGGCCCCGACCGCCGCTGGCGCGCGAGGTCGCCCGCTACGACACACACGTCCACCGTCGGTTCCTCGTCAAGCCCGGCATGACCGGCCTGTGGCAGGTGAGCGGCCGGTCCGACCTGTCGTGGGAGGATTCGGTGCGGCTCGATCTGTACTACGTGGAGAACTGGTCGATCGTGGCAGACCTCCTCATCCTCTGGAAGACCTTTAAGGCAATCGCCAACAGCCGGGGTGCGTACTAGATGGTTGATCACAGCGACGCCCAGTCCGACGGTGAGAACAAGGCCAACCCCCGCGACAACCTGCTGGCCCTTCCCACGGTGCTCGTCGCGGGCGTGCCACTGGTCGCGGTGCTCGGATCGACGATCGTCGACGAACTGAGGCTCATCGCCGACCACCTGGACGACGTGGGGGTGCCGGTGCACTTCGTCAACGCCTACACCGTGTCGTTGACCGCTGATGAGCGCTACTTGCGTTTGTTCCAGTCGGACGGGCTGAACATCGCCGACGGGACGCCTCTCGCTTGGATCGCCCGTCGCGCGGGTGGCCAGGTGGCCCACCTGCGGGGTCCAGACGCATTCCGCGAGCTGCTCTCGTCGGACCCGTCCCACGGCATCCGTCATTTCCTCCTCGGCGGAAGCAACGCCTCACTTGCCCGTCTCGAACAGGCAATCGCGCGGGACTACCCCGATGCAGTGGTGGCGGGATCATTCAGTCCGCCCTTCACCGACTTCGAACCGAGCGATCGAGAACTGATCGACTCGTTGATTCGGGACTCGGGAGCGAACATGCTGTGGGTGGGTATCGGGACGCCCAAACAGGACTACGAGGTCCAGCGACTCGCTGAGCGGCACCCCGCAGTCGTGTTGGCGGTGGGAGCTGCCTTCAATTTCGTGTCTGGAGACGTGGTCGAAGCCCCGAAACTTTGGCGTCGGACGGGCCTGGAATGGTTGTACCGACTCTCCCGTGAGCCACGACGCCTCTGGCGACGGTACTTGCTCGGCAACGTGAAGTTCCTGCTCCTCGCGCTTCGGAGACAACATGGCTGAGGCAGGCGCGGACGTCGTCGTGATCAGCCAGCTTCCCCCGCCGGTGCACGGATCGACGATCATGACGAGGACGTTCCTGGACGCGATTTCTCGTTCCGGGCTGCGGGCGGTCCTCGTGGATCGACGATTCAGCAAGTCGGTCGACGAGATCGGCGGAACCAGCCTCAAGAAGGTCCTCAGCGCTTTCTCGCTCCTGCTCCGACTCGGGAACGCACTCCGACGCAACAGACGCGCGGTGGTGGTCTTCTTCACAACGAACCGGCCGCCGTCGTTCTGGGTCGACGTGATCATGAGCGCAGTACTCCAAGTGCTGCGGCGTCCCTACATCGCCTACGTGCACACATCGGGGTACCGCGAGCTTGCTGATCGAGGCGCAATGCAACGCCGCGGGGTCGCTCTTCTCCTCGGTGGCGCTACCTCCGTGGTCGTTCTCGGAGAGTCGATGGTCGCAGACGTCCGGCGATTCAACGACTCGCTCATCACGATCCCCAACGCTGTGTCGGCAAAGGAGCGGAAGCCCGCATCTGGCTCCGACGCATCGCCGATCGTCTTTTTGTCGAATCTCATCCCCGGCAAGGGTGCTGAGGACTTCATGCGCATCGCGAACCGGTGCCTCGCCAGCACGCCGGGATCGCGCGCCGTCGTGATCGGGCGCGCGTCGTCGGAGGAGTACCTCGATGGTCTCCGCGCGCTCCTTGCCCCGCACGTTCGCGATCGAGTGAACTTCACGGGTGCTCTGTTCGATGAGGAGCGCGACGATGTGCTCTCGACGGCAGCCGTGCTCGTCTTCCCCAGCACCTACCGCTACGAGGCACAACCCTTGACGGTGTTGGAAGCGATGCGGTTGGGCGTCCCTGTCGTGGCTTACGACGTCGGCGGCCTCGGTGACGTCATCGAAGACAACGAGAACGGATTCCTCGTCGCCTCGGGGGACTGGGAGGCAGCGTCCGATCGTTGTCGGGAGATCCTGTCGTCAGAGCGTGATCGCGAACGCCTTGCAGCCGGAGCGCTCGCAACCTCGCGTGAGGGCTTCGGACTCACTCGCTACAGCGCCGCTTGGGCCAAGGTCCTCAAGGCAGGTGTGTGAGGTGACAGGTCGACGGTTCGCAATCGTTCAGGAGTACGTTCCGGCGTACCGCGCGCCACTCTTCGACAAGTTGGCGGAAGCGCTGTCTGCGGAGGGTGATGAGCTCACCGTCTTCGCGGGAGAACCATCGGGCACGCTCGCACAACGACGAGATGCCGTTCGGGACCGCCCGTGGTTGCGCAAGATCCGGCAGCGAGAGGTACGTTTGCTCGGAAAGCGACTGACTTTCCGAGCCTTGCCTCGCGACGTCTGGCGAGCAGACCTCATCGTTGTGGAACAAGCTCGACGGAATCTCGACGTCCCGCTGCTGCTGCTCTGGCCCCGCATGGCGCGGAAGACAGCGCTGTGGGGTCACGGTCCCGACGTCGTGAAGGTACCGTCCCGCCTCGAACGCCTGTACAGCCGCCTGATAACGCGGAAGGCCGCCTGGTTCTTCGCGTACACGCCATCAGGTGCCGAGTGGGCAGCCGGGATCGGTCGAGATCCAAGGCGGACCACGACCCTGTACAACAGCATCGACGTGGGGCAGTTGCAGGAGGACCTCCGATCCGTCATGACGACGACGTCTGAGCACCAGGTGTGCTTCATCGGCGGCCTCGACGTCAGCAAGAAGATAAGCGAGCTGATAGCGATCGGTGAGGCTGCGCACCGTGCGGACCCCGCCTTCCGCCTGGCGGTCGGGGGCGACGGACGGCTTCGAAGTGTGGTCCAGTCCGCCGCTGACCGGCTTCCGTGGCTCGACTACCGCGGCGCTGTTTCCGGGCGGGCGAAAGCGGCCATGCTCCGCGAAAGCGAGTTGCTCCTGCTTCCGGGTCGAGTCGGCTTGGCAGCCATCGACAGCCTCGCAGCAGGCCGACCGATCGTCACACTCGCTTCTTCACTGCACGGACCGGAGTTCGGCTACCTCGAGCCCGGCCGGACCTGCGTCGTGTCTGATGGTATCGAGGCCGCCGCCCGGTCGGTCGTGATGCTCCTTCGCGATCCGCAGACGCTCGCGACGATGCAAGACAGCTGCCGCCGGGCGTCTCAGAAGTACTCCATCGAGAACATGGCGCAGTATTTCCACAGCGGTCTTAAGGAAGCGGTCAAGGACGACGATGAGTAAGTTGCACGTGATCGTGGCCAGCCACAACCGCGCTGAGACCACCGGAACCGCGTTGCGTTCGCTCCACGAAGCAGCTTCCGGTGCGGGCATCGAGTACGACGTCACGTTGTTCGACGACGGCTCATCAGATGACACCATCGCACAGGCCAACGCTGCCGTGGACCTGCTGATGGTGCTGCAAGGTGACGGTTCGGCCTTCTGGGCGTTGTCCATGGCCACTGCTGAGGCAGCGGTGCTGGCACGGAACGACGTCCAGGACGACGACTGGTTGCTGTGGTTCAACGACGATGTCCAGCTCGAGCGCTTCGGGTTCCGTGCCCTTTTCGAAGCGGGATCTCGTCTGCCGGGGGGAATCCTGATCGGGAGTACCGTCGACCCAGTTTCGGGCGAGCTGACGTACGGAGGCCTCCGCCGGGCGGGAATCCACCCGCTCTCGTTCGCTCTCGTCGAGCCGCCAGAACGCGTCGAGGAGGCGGTGCGAGTCGACGCGTTCAACGGCAATGTCGTGCTCCTACAGGTCGATGTCGCTCGGGTGGTCGGACCGATCGACGGAGGGTTCAGCCACGCGTACGCGGATGTGGACTACGGGATGCGGGCGACTTCGAGGGGTGTGCCGATCTGGGTGGTCGGGGGGACGGTCGGTTCCTGCAGCCGGAACCCGACCGTCTCGCATCGATCCATCATCACCGCCTGGCGCTCGTTCACCAGTCAGAAAGGCGCGGGCAATCCACGCTCGCTGCGGCGTTACCTGCGCCGGCACGGTGGGCGCTCGTGGTGGTTCTTCTACACAGCGTCCTATGCGCTCTGGTGGCTTCGGACCCTCCGCCGTACGATTCGCGACAAGGGGGCAAGCCGATGACGACCTTGCTCTTCCTCGTGGTGGCGATCATCTTGATGGTCCTCGCGATCGGCCTGGTGCGGATGCAGCCGCGCATCGTCTACTGGGCCGCCTCCCTGTACGCCGTGACGGCCTGGGAGTACCCGAACTTCGGAACGATCGGGACGTTCGGTGGCACGACCATCACCCTCGGCGACGGGCTTGCAGTGAGCCTGATCGTCGCGGGACTCCTGGACGCTCGGGCCGTTGTCCGGCGCTTCCCACCTGTTGCGGTCATCGCCGGTGCGGTGCTCGTCGCACTGCTCGCGATCTCGCTCGTGCACGGGATCGCGACCTTCGGGCTCGGCGTCGCCGTGAACGAAGCACGTGGGTTCTTGTACGTCCTCGGGATATTGTTTTGGGCTGTGACGCGTCCCTGGCCGCAATCCGAGGTCGTCTACGCGGAGAAGTTCTTCGTCATCGTGCAGGGTGTCGGTCTGTGCGTCGTCGGCCTTTACCACGTCGCGCGGTACGGGTTGGGCGGGACCGCGGACTTCGTGCTCGTCAGTGGAGAACTCAGCCAGACTGGCCGGCCTCTGGTCTCGGGCCAAGCCCTGCTCCTCACGCTCTGCGCAGTCCTTGCCCTCCGGCTCTGGCAACGCAATGCTCAGGCACGCTGGTTTTGGTTGTTCGGCTTGTTCATGGTGTTCGTGATAGTCAGCCAGCAGCGGACTGTTTGGGTGACGGCCCTCGCAGTCGCGGTCGTTCTCCTGCTTCGCGGACCTCGCGCGCTTCGCCAGAAGCTCGTGCTGCTCTTCGGGGTGCTCATCGTCGGGGGCGTCCTGGTGTCCGCTGCTCAGTCGTCGTCGAGCAGCATCGCGGCGGAGTTCGCCGGGTCAGCATCGAACACCGGGACGTACTCCGCGCGACTCACGAGCTGGATCGGGCTCATCGTGCAGTCGGTGAGCGAGGGCGTGCTGACTGTCCTGTTCGGAGCACCCTTCGGTCACGGTTTCGGCAGATTCGAGGGCGTTGGTCGATGGGTGGTCTTCGCCCCGCACAATTGGTACGTCACCGTGTACCTGCGGGAGGGGCTGATCGGGCTCGGTGCGATGTTGGTCATCTTCCTGCCTCGGTTCTTCGCAGGGTTCAGGGCCAACCGCGACGTGTTCTTGACAGCTGTGCTCGTGTGCTTCCTCGTCTACGGTTGGACGTACTCATGGCAGTGGTGGACTTGTCTGCCCCTCGCCCTGGCGTTCCTCGACCGTGACTTCCCCGAGGCGATCTCCCCGGAAGTACCCGCGTCCCGCGGCTCGCGGCGGCTTGAGGTGCACGGGTGAAGCCCAGGATTCGGGTCCTGCACGTCCTCGGGGATCTCAAACCGAGTGGCATGGAGCGAATGCTCGTATCCGGAGCACAGGAGTTCGAAACGGCGGGTGTTGACGGTCATGTCCTCGGCGTGGGCCGGCAACACCCGTTCGAAAGCGCGATCCGGGACGCTGGCTACTCGGTGACCACCACCGACCGCGCATTGCACACCACCGCTGGGCGCGAGGTGCTGCGGCACCTCCTCACTGACATCGAGCCGGATGTCGTGCACATCCACACCGAGGGCCGGTACTTGCAGACAGTTCTCGCCTTCCGGAGGGTGAATCGGAGACTCCCCATCGTGAGGACCATCCACAACGTGTTCGACGCGCGCGGTCGATGGTTTGTGCGTCGTGCCTTGCAGGCGGTCGTCGCTGACCGATTGATCAGTGCTCTGATCGCTCCGAGCCCTGACGTGGCGGGGAATGAGATGCGCTTCGGCCGTCGGCCCCAGGTGATCTTCAACTGGGTGGAGGACAGGTTCTTCGATCTGGCGCGTCAGCGCGCCGAGTCGGCGGTTGCGCCCTCAGCCCCGATCGTCATCGTGGGGAACTGCTCGAGGATCAAGAACCACGAAATCGCACTCGAGGCAGCGCTCCTCGGGAACCTCCGCGTTGCCCACGTCGGTTCCGAAGAAGATGCCGGGCCCGTTGAAGAAGAGCTCCTCGAACGTCTCGAGCGAGCAGGACTCCTCGTCGCTCGCGGGGTAGCTGATCCGGGAGAAGCGCTCGTCGCTGGGCGCGTGTTCGCGATGCCCAGCCGTCACGAGGGCATGCCCGTTGCGCTTGCCGAAGCGTTGGTCGTCGGCCTCCCCGCGATCGTTTCGGACGTTCCGGGGCTCCGGTGGGCCGTGGGGCAGAGTGGTGTCGTCGCACTCGCAGAACGGGAACCGGCGAAGTGGAGCGAACGTCTCCGAGCGGGAGCCGTGGCGAGTAGCGGTCCGACGATCGACTTCCATGCCGCCAGGGGAGTCGCCGAGTACACAGCGGTGTACCGAGCCACCACCACCACCAGCACCACCAGACGACGAAGAAGGGCTGCCCCGTGATCCGAGGAGTGCTGACAGGCATCCGGCGGCGGCGGTGGTTCCGTGCGCTGCCGACGACCGTGTCCTGCGAGCGCGGCCTGCGCTTCGGCGCACGCGTCCGTCTCTGGGCGCCGACGTCGCTGACCATCGGCTCGGATGTCCATCTCGGGTCTGACGTCCGTATCGAAGTCGACGGCAGCATCGGCGACGCGGTCCTCATCGCCAATCGGGCGGCCATCATCGGTCGACGTGATCACGACATGACGGTCGTAGGGGTCCCCATCACAGCGAGTCCTTGGGTTGGTGACACTCCGACCCTCAGCGCCGTCACGACGATCGGAAGTGACGTCTGGATCGGGTTCGGAGCGATCATCTTGTCCGGCGTCACGGTCGGGGACAGCTCCGTCATCGCGGCTGGCTCAGTCGTCACGCAGGACGTCGAGGCGAACACGGTCGTCGCCGGCAACCCGGCAAAGGTCCTCAGGCCTCGATTCCGCGAAGGAGAACTGAGCGCGCACTGGGACGTCTTGCGAAGACAGGGTGTCCGGCTCGCCGTTGACAAGGCGGCAGGTGCACCCGATGCCTGAATCATCGCCACGGATCTTCTACGTGCCGAACGAGTTTGGCGGTTTCCGGCAACTCGGCTTTCGTGATCCGCTGGAAGCGCTGGTCAGGGCTGGTCGCGTCGCTTCACTCGCAACCTTCAGCGTCCTGGACGCGATCCGGAACGGTGGAGACGCCGAGCGTCACCGTGCGGAGCTCGTGCGACGGGTGTCGGATTTCCGCCCGGACATCCTGCTCATGCAACACCTCGGACACACCGGACTGCGTCGGCAGCACTTCGCGGCCCTGCGCGCAGCCTGTCCCGGTGATTTCATCTACCACGAGGCCGACCCTTACTCGAGGTACCTTCATCCGATCCCTCCCGAAGCGAAGGCGGCAGGCAGGGCCGCGGACGTCGTCTTCACGGTGGGGAGCAGCGGGTTCAGCGAGAACTTCCGCAGGGCGGGGAGCGCAGACGTCCGCTGGATCCCTTCGGCCTACGAACCGACGAGGAGCGCCAACTTCGACCGACCGATCCGGAAGGACCGCCCGTACGACGTCGTCATCGTCGCCAACCGGAATCGTCCTCGGCTCCGGGGTCTGCCGGACTGGCGGGAACGCATTCGATTCGTCGAGTTGATGCAGCAGCATTTCGGAGACCGGCTCGCTGTCTTCGGGAGAGGCTGGGACGGAACGACAGCCAAGGGGCCCGTGCCCTTCGAAGCGCAGGACGAGGCCATCACCTCAGGCTGGGTCAGCGCCAACTGGGATCACTTCGCGGGCGAAGCGTCCTACTTCTCGAACAGGCTGCCCATCTCGCTGGCTGCAGGGTCGATCCATGCGACGACCGAACACCCCGGGTACGACGAGATATTCCCCGCGAGCAGCAGCCGATTCCTGTTGCGTGGACGGACGCCGGAGGCCCTCATCGGTTCCATCGAGCAGGTGCTGGCCGAGACGACCACGACCGACCGCCTCGACGCGATCGCCGCAGGCCGTCGCTTCGCTGACGAGTCCTTTCGACAGGACGATCTCATGGTTCAGATGCTGAACTGGCGCACCCGGTGGATTGACCAAGCGGACGCCCACGCGGTTTGGGGCCGGACGAAGGGAGGACGGCCGTGAGGATCGGACCGATCAGTACGCTCCCCCTGCGTGCTTCGCTTCGGATCGAGCGGGGCAGGAACGCCAACGAGCTTCGCAGGAGGAGCGTTGGCCGAACTGCGCCCGGGGACTGGACACCTCCGCGAAACTTGCTGGGACTCCGTGTGCGCATCGATCCGTACCCCGATCTCGGCCATCAGCTGTCGACGTGGATCGCGGGTTACCTCTGGTCCGCCGATCTCGGGGTGCCGTACCTCGGAGGGGAAGTGACGAAGGACACGAAAGGGCTCTTCGACCTGGCGCAGCTGACTGCTGCCGCACCGTCCGAGAACGTGCTCGAGCATCGCCTCGCCGCTACTGGGTTCGAGACCGACGATTGGTCGCTTCACGCTCTCCAAGGATCGACGAGTCGTGCAGCACCTCGTTCGAGCCGTCCGTGGATCGGGCGCCTGGCGTTGGATCAGCGGCGCTGGGACCAAACGCCGGCTGCAGAACCGCTCCGACGCGCAGTCCTCGGGGGTTACCTCGGCGACCATCTCCAGAGCCTCGAGTCGAGTGCGGACTACATCGCTGTCCACGCTCGGCGCGGCGACATCGGCCCTCAGTCACATCCCGACCGCTGGATCGGTCTCGACTACTACGACCGCCTGATCAACGAGATCAGGGGCGTGCCAGCTCTCAGCAGCATGCCGATCAGGCTCTTCACATCGGGCGACGCTGCAGACCTGCGCGACCTGGAGCAAGTCGGAGTGTCGATCAGCGACGGAGGTGAGCGCGATCAGGACTTCATTGAGATTGCGGCAGCTCGGGTGGTCGTAGCGGCACCGAGTTCCTTCGGTTTCCTCGCCGCGCTCGTGTCGCGGGCTCCCGTCATCGCTCGGACCCCCTGGTGGCACCATGTGCCCGACTCCGGCCGCTGGCTTGCCTACCAGGAGGACAAGGGCCTCGATACCGCTCGTCTCGGCCGTCTGGTCGCGGGTGCCTCTTCGTGACGTCGAACGGGCGACGCCTCATGGCGGGGGCATCATGGGTCTACGGGCTGCAACTCCTCACCGTCGTCGTGCAACTCGGCTACGCGGCCCTCACGTCGAGGCTCGCTGCTCCCGGCGTCTTCGGTGCGTACAGCGTTGCGCTTTCCATCGCGGCACTCGTCAACCTCCTGGGTTCCGGTGGACTGTCGCAGACGGCCGCTCGTGCACCTGATGCGGAACGTTCGTCGACACGGCCCCTCGCGACCTACGCGCTGCTCCTCGGAGTGGCGGCGGCACTCTTCACCTTGGTCACAGCCGATCTCTGGAGCGCATTCTGGGGCGCTCCAGAGGCCGCCGGCGCAGTTCGTCTCCTCGCCTTGAGCGCGCTGGTGATGCCGTTCCTCAGCTTGAGCACGGGCCTCCTGCGCCGCCAGGGCGCTTTTCGTGAGATGGCGATCGCCACCTTCTGTTCCAACGTCGTCGGAATGGCCGCGGGTGCCGGAGCGGTGCTCCTCTTCCGAAGCCCGGAATCACTCGCCGTGTCGGCAATCATCGGACAGTGGGGGACCTTGCTCTGGGCGGGCACCCGGCTCCGCGGTGATCTCGTACCAGGCCGACTCGCCCTCCGGTCCGACAACGTCAGCTTCAGCACCAAGCTGGTCGCGGTCTCGGTCTTCCAGTACATCTCCGGCAACGCCCCTCGGTGGAGTGTCAGTCAGTTCGTCGGAGCCAGTGTGCTCGGGGCGTGGAACCGCGCTGATGTCCTCTCGACGATCCCGTTCTCGCAACTCCAGAACGCGTTGATGCAGGTGATCTACCCGGAATTCCGTCGTTACCAAATCGGCTCGTCGGCCGCGAGAGCCGCATGGCTCGACATGCTGAGCCTCGTTGCCTGGTTCACGTTGCCGTTGGGTGCAGTCATCGCTGGAGTGGGACCAGAACTCGTTCACGTGGCGTTGGGGCCGGGGTGGGGACTCGCAGCTCAGATCCTTCCTCTGCTCGCCGTTCTCGGAGCTGTCCAGCCCTTGATGGTGCTCCTGGCCGGTGCGCTCGAATCAGCGGCGCTGTTCCGGGCCATCTGGATGTCCGAGGCCATCGCATTCGTTCTCAGTGCCGTCGGGGTGGCGATGGTCGCAGTCCACCAGCAGTACGTCTTCGCCCTTGTGGCGCTCATCGCAGCGACGGTCGGGAGGCACGTGGTCCACATCTTCGCGGCCCGTCGAGTCCGAGCGATCCGTCTCCGGCGACTCGTGCTCGGATATGCCCAGCCCGCCGCATTCGCGCTCGTGCTCTACTTCGCGCTCCTCGCGCTCTTCCGCGACTCATCAGTCTCACTCGCAAACGTCGCCGGTGGGAGTGTCGGGCTCGTCCTCCTTGCAGGGTGGGTCCTCGTTGCGCGTCGAGCTTTCCCACCACTTGAGATCCTTCGGCGCCGGGGGATCTTGGGGCGTCGCGGCAAGGCCGCCTAGTGGGCCACCGAAGCCCGGTTCGACGGGTGACCGAGCCTTACCCTCGTACGGTAGATTCGGCCACTCAGGAGACGGGTCGCGCCGCGGCGTGGACCGGGTTTCCCTCCACCATGAAGGGTCGACAGTGAAGCCCATATTCCTCGTCTACACCTTCCAAGACGCGGAACACCTCCGGGAGCTCGTCGACGCCTTGTCACCGCACGAAGTGATCGTGCATGTCGATGCAAAGGTCGAACTGTCGGCGTTCAGGCGAGCTGTTGCGGGCAGGTCCAACGTCCGGATGATCGAGGACAGGGTCCAGGTCAACTGGGGCGGCTACTCGCAAGTGCGGGCCATCCGGAAACTCGTGGAGCGAGGTCTCGAATTCGCAGACGACGATGACTACCTGATCCTGCTCTCCGGGTCCGACTATCCCCTTCGCGCAATGGGCGAGCTGATCGCGCAGCTAGTGGACCACCCGGGGCGGCAGTACCTCCGTGCTTTCGAGATATCGAAGAGCGAGCAGAAGTACCGTAGCCAGATCGACCGCCGTCATCACCGCGACCTACGTCTTCTGTCGACGCGGACGAACAACAGGGTCCTCCGGAAGATCCGGAACGGACTCATACGGATCATCGACGGCCCCTTGAGCATGCGGCGGGCTCCGCGCGTGCCTGACGGACTTCGAGTGGGCCACGGTGGGACACACTTCGCGTTGACCGCCACCTGCCTTCGCGAGATGGAGGCGCTGGTGACGCCGGAGGTCGAGCGTTACTTCGCGTCGATCTTCTGTCCGGAGGAGAAGTTCTACCAATCGTTGATCATGCAAACGCGGTTCGCGTCGTCGACCCCAGCGGGTGGCTTCGAGGACTACGTCGGGCCAGGGAACTGGCGGTACGCCAACCTGCATCTGATTGATCCGACTCTCATCCGGGTGTTCACTGCGGAGGATTGGCCACTGGTGGCCTCCAACGACGCGTTCTTCATCCGCAAGATCGTGTCGGGCCCCAGTACGGCTTTGCGAGACAAAATCAAGGCGGAGCGGCTCTGAGCCGCACGTTCGAATCAACGACGTGAAGTAGAGGACCAAGTTGCGTAAGAAGGCCTTGATCACAGGCATCACCGGACAGGACGGCTCCTACCTGGCCGAGCTGCTGCTCCGCAAGGGGTACGAGGTGCACGGACTCATCCGTCGTGCGTCCACGTTCAACACATCGCGGATCGACCACCTGTACGTGGACCCGCACAACCCCGATGCCAAGTTGTTCCTGCACTACGGGGACCTCGGTGACGGTGCGCGGCTCGTCAGCCTGCTCAGCGAACTGAAGCCCGACGAGGTCTACAACCTCGCCGCGCAGTCGCACGTGCGGGTGTCGTTCGACGAGCCGGAGCACACCGGCGACGTCACCGGTGTCGGCACGATGCGCATGCTCGAGGCGGTCCGCGTCTCCGGCATCCACACGCGCTTCTACCAGGCGTCCTCGTCCGAGATGTTCGGTGCCACCCCGCCGCCGCAGAACGAGGAGACGCCGTTCTGGCCGCGATCCCCGTACGGCGCAGCGAAGGTCTACAGCTACTGGGTGACCCGGAACTACCGCGAGGCCTACGGCATGTTCGCGGTGAACGGCATCCTGTTCAACCACGAGTCGCCGCGTCGCGGTGAGACGTTCGTCACCCGCAAGATCACCCGCGCCGTCGCTCGGATCAAGGCCGGCCTCGAGGACCACGTGTACCTCGGCAACCTCGACTCCGTCCGCGACTGGGGGTACGCCGCCGAGTACGTCGAGGGCATGTGGCGGATGCTGCAGGTCGACGAGCCGGACGACTTCGTCCTGGCGACCGGCGGTGACTTCACCGTCAAGGACTTCCTGACGACGGCGTTCTCCCACGCCGGGCTCAACTGGGAAGACCACGTCCGGTTCGACGAGCGCTACCTGCGGCCGAGCGAGGTGGACGCCCTCGTCGGTGACGCCTCGAAGGCCAAGGAGAAGCTCGGCTGGGAGGCCACGGTCGACACCGCCGAACTCGCACGGATCATGGTCGACGCCGACATCTCGGCGCTCGAGCACGAAGGCCGTCCGTGGATCGACAAAGTCCGACTCGAGAGCTGGGGTTCCTGATGTCCACGACCGACTTCACCCCCGGTCCAATCGACCGGTCCGATCGCGTGTACGTCGCCGGGCACCGCGGCCTGGTCGGCTCGGCGGTCCTCCGCAAGCTCGAGTCGGAGGGATTCACCGACCTGGTCGGGCGGACCTCGTCCGAGCTCGACCTGAAGGACCGCAGCGCCGTCTTCGCGTTCTTCGCGGAGCAGCAGCCGAAGCACGTCGTGCTCGCCGCCGCGAAGGTCGGCGGGATCATGGCGAACAACACCTACCCGCACGACTTCCTGAGCGAGAACCTGCAGATCCAGGTCAACGTGATGGACGCCGCGGTGGAGCACGGTGTCGAGCGCCTCGTGTTCCTCGGCTCCTCCTGCATCTACCCGAAGATGGCCGAGCAGCCGATCCACGAGGACGCGCTGCTCACCGGCCACCTGGAGCCCACCAACGACGCGTACGCCATCGCCAAGATCGCCGGCATCCTGCAGGTTCAGGCCGTCCGCCGACAGTTCGGTCGTCGGTGGATCTCGGCGATGCCGACCAACCTCTACGGCCCGGGCGACAACTTCTCGCCGACCGGCTCCCACGTGCTGCCGGCGCTCATCCGCCGGTACGACGAGGCAGCCCGCAGCGGTGCGTCGACGGTGGAGAACTGGGGGACCGGGTCGCCCCGCCGCGAGTTCCTGCACGTCGACGACATGGCGGCTGCCGTGTTCCACCTGATGGAGCACTACGACGGTCCTGACCAGGTCAACGTCGGGACCGGTTCGGACGTCACCATCAAGGAGATCGCCGAGACGATCGGCAAGATCGTCGGTTTCGAGGGTGAGACGGTCTGGGACACCAGCAAGCCGGACGGGACGCCGCAGAAGCTGCTCGACGTGTCGAAGCTGGCGGAAGCCGGGTGGACGGCGCAGATCGGGCTCGAAGACGGGCTCCGCAGCACCATCGACTGGTACCGCGAACACGCGGATTCCGTCCGTAAGTGATGGGTGCTGGACCCACGGAACCGTAGGATCGCTTCATGTCCGACCAGCCCGAGTCGCGACGCACTGCAGCACGCCGGGGGTCCAGGGCCCGGATCGTCCTGTGGGTCGTCCTCGCCCTTGTCCTGCTGCTGATCCTCGCCGTCGCGTGGGTCGGTGTGCGTGGCCTGCTCGCGAAGGGGCACCTGGAGCGTGCCGTCGGGGACGTCGACACGCTGCGGACCCAGCTGACGAGCGGCGACACCGGCGCTGCCCAGAAGACCGCACGCCACCTGGAGGACGAAGCCGCGTCGGCTCGGTCGCTGACCGGTGACCCGGTCTGGGGTGCGGCGCAGGCTGTGCCGTTCTTCGGAACCAACCTGCGGGCCGTGCGGGACGTGTCGGTCGTCGTCGATGATGTGGCCCGCGATGCTGTCAGCCCGGTGGCCGGAGTCGTCGGGAAGCTCGGGTCGGACTCGTTCGCGCCGAAGAACGGCCGGATCGACCTGCAGCCGATCGAGGATGCGCAGCCGGCGGTCGCGAAGGCCACCAAGACGCTCGAGCAGGCGCGCACCGACGCGGCACGGATCGACACCAGCGGAACCCTGTCGCCGGTCACCACCGCCGTGGGACAGCTCCGGAACGCGCTGTCGACTGCCTCCGAGCAGGCGGTCGCAGCGAACCGCATCGTGCAGCTCGCGCCAGCCATGCTCGGTCACGACGGGGACCGGAACTACCTGCTGCTGTTCCAGAACAACGCCGAACTCCGAGCCGGAGGCGGGATCCCCGGCGCAGTGGCGGAACTCGAGGCGAAGGACGGATCACTGCATCTGTCGGCGCAGGCCTCGAGCGGAGACTTCGGGCCGTACGACCAGCCAGTCCTGCCCTTGACCGCCGACACGCGTGGGCTCTACGGCAACATCACCGGCGAGTACATGCAGGACGTCACCCTCACGCCGCGGTTCGACGTCTCGGCGAAGCTCGCGCGGGAGATGTGGAAGCAGAAGTTCGGGCAGCAGGTCGACGGGGTCATCGCCATGGACCCGGTGACGCTGAGCTACATCCTCAAGGCGACCGGTCCGGTGCAGCTGCCGACCGGTGACACCCTGACGTCCGACAACGCGGTGAAGCTCCTGCTGAGCGACGTCTACGCGAAGTACCCCGATCCGGTGGTGCAGGACGCGTTCTTCGCGTCGGCCGCCGGCGCGGTGTTCGAGAAGATCTCGTCGGGCGGGTTCGACACGAAGGCGTTCGTGTCTGCGCTGACCCAGAGCTCGGACGAGGGCCGTCTGCGGCTCTGGAGCGCCGACAACGCCGAGCAGCGCAGGATCAGTGGGACCCCGGTCGCCGGTGAGCTCCCGACGGCGACCGCCGACTCGAGCCAGTTCGCCGTCTACCTGAACGACGGCACCGGCGCGAAGATGGACTACTACCTCGACAAGAGCGTCTCCGTCGGCAGCTCGGTGTGCCGCAAGGACGGTCGCCCCACGTCCGTCGTGCAGATCACGATCAAGAACACCGCGCCGGCCGATGCCGCGACGAGCCTGCCGCGGTACGTCACCGGTGGCGGCGACTTCGGCGTGGACCCCGGCAAGATCAAGACCCTGCTCGCCGCGTACGCGCCCGAGGACGCGATCTTCCTGGGCGCGACGAAGGACGGCAAGACGACCGCGGTGCAGACGGCCACCGACGGTGGGCACCCGGTCGCGCAACTGCAGACACTGCTCGCCCCCGGCGAGAGCCTGACCTTCCGGGTGGCCTTCCTCGGCGAGGCGAAGTACGCGAAGGCAGCCGTGCAGGCGAGTTCCACTCCAGGCGTCCAGCAGACGAAAACGAAGCCCCTGACGTTCGACTGTCAGCAGCCACTCGCCACTCGGTGACGGCAGAACCTCCGCAAAACGAACCGGCACGTTGCCCCCACTCCGAGGGGCGCCGGACGATCCTGTTCGAGCGCAAAGACTCTTGATCTCACGCACAGCGCACGTGTGTGGCGTCGCTCAGGCCGTCTCATCAGGGCTTTCGGTCGGTTGATGCCGGAATCGAGCGACCGCGCCGCTGCTCGTCCCGCCGATGTCGAGGGTGAACACACGTCGACCAGTGACCAAAATCCACGTGATCTGGCACCAAGCTGGGAAACTCCGCTAGATTGAGTCAACATCGCCATCACAACCGCCATTTCTTTGGCTGGGGTCAACCACCGGCGAACAGCGGGCTCTGGGTGTCAGGGTCTGGATATTCAGATCTTTAGGGGAACCATTCATGAAGAAGCTCATCGCAGCGGTGGTGCTGGCTGGCGCCGCACTGCTCGCCACTCCGGCCGTCGCCAACGCCGCCGGTTACACGCCTGACTCCGACGTCTCCGTCTCCGGCAGCGCCGTCGCCGGTGGCACCGCGGCCGTGAACTTCACGCCGGGTGCCTTCCAGGACAACGAGACCGTCAACGTCCAGGTCACCGGTGCCGGTGCGGTCACGCTCGGCGCGCTGCCGACCACGACCGTCTCGAAGACCTACACGGCCGCCTCGGATGGTTCGCTCGACGTCAAGGTCACGTTCCCCCAGGGCGCCTCGGGCACCTACAACCTGACCGCCACCGGCGCCACCTCGGGCGTCGTCGGCTTCGCGGCCTTCACCGTCGCCCCGGCTGACGCTGCTGCGGTTCCCGCAGCCGGCGCCGGCGCTGGCAACGGCACCGACGGCACGCTGGCCTTCACGGGTTCGACCGTCTCCGCCCTGGCCCTCTGGGTCGCCGGTGGCGCAGTCGTCCTCGGTGGTGGCCTCCTGCTGGTCCGCGGCTCGGTCCGCCGCCAGCGCGAGTCCGTCTGAGTCTCGACACACTGAACGAAGCCCCCGGAGCACCTGCTCCGGGGGCTTCTTCGTGCGCGGGGATCGTCGTCAGCGACGCCGGGCCGCACGGCTGAGGAGCAGCACGCCCGCCACGGCCCCCAGGAGCGCCCCCACGCCGTTCGCGACGACGTCGTCGATGGTCGCGGTGCGGGCCGGCAGGAACAGCGCCTGGCCGGTCTCGATGCACGCGCTGACGACGAGCCCCGTGGCGATGGCGGCCCACCACCACCGTGCACCGGCGAGCAGCACCACGAGCAGGCCGAGCGGCACGAAGTACACGACGTTCGCGAACGACTCGACCGCTGCGTAGTCGATGCGGTCCGGCAGCCCGTGACGGTGTGCGGCCGCGAGCGCACGGGTGAGCCACGGGCCGCCCGAAGCGTCGACGGGGGAGCCCCAGAAGCCGACGAGTGCCAGGGCGACGCCGTAGGCGACGGCCAGCCCCGTCGCGAACCGACGGCTGCGCCAGGTGGCGGGTGCGCGGTCGTCGACGCGGGGCTTGTCGGAGGTCACATGCCGACGCTAGCGAGTCGCGCCTCCAGACCGGTGATCGCACCGTTTCGTCCCCCGATCGCGTCGATCCGGAAAACGAGTACCCCGATCCTGGCCCTGTACCCCGGAAGTGCGACGCACCTGCCCGGAAATCCGGGGCTGGCCGATGGGTCGCATTGACGGAACCCGTGAATCCACGGGCCTCGCTGGCGATCCACGCGGCTGTTCTCGTAGCGTTCTGGTGTCAGCAGATGTACCCCGGATCGTGAAGGAGAGCGACATGAGCATCACCGTGAACAACGCGACGCAGGCCGAGGTCACCCTCGACACCGAGACCGTGGACACCATCGCGATCCTCGAAGCCGACGCAGAGCTCTCCTCGCGCCCGAAGCGCGCCAAGGTCACCTGGGTGCAGGAAGACCAGGGCGAGTGGATCGCCGGTTACGGCGGGT
Source organism: Curtobacterium flaccumfaciens UCD-AKU (assembly GCF_000349565.1). GTDB lineage: Bacteria > Actinomycetota > Actinomycetes > Actinomycetales > Microbacteriaceae > Curtobacterium > Curtobacterium poinsettiae. Next base: position 149,156 of record NZ_KB714609.1, on the reverse strand, counting down.
ACTTCGGCGGCAGCGTCGACAAGCGGCACGACCGCTACGTGGCTTCCGACACCTTCGGACTCGTCGTGGGCGAGTTCGCCTCCCTCGAAGAGGCACAGACCAAGCTCGAGGACCAGCTGCACGTCATGCTCCCGCCGGTCATCCGGCCGGTCGAGTGACGACGGCGGACACCAAGACCCCCGGCGTCGACCGCGACGCCCGCACCACCCGGAACCACCGGCGCCACCCAGCACGCAGCACAGCACGAAGGAGCAGCACCATGAGCACGACCGTCGCCCACCGCCAGCAGGCCGAGGTGACCCTGGACACCCAGACGATCGAGGTCATCGCCGAGATCGAGGCCCAGGTCGTGGCTCCGGTGCAGGCAGCCCCCGTCCACATCACGTGGGCACAGGCTGACATCGGCCTGTGGGTCGCGAACTACGGCGGCTACTACGGCGGCACCGTCGACCGTCAGGGCACCCACTTCTTCGTCGCCGACACCTTCGGCCAGTACGTCGGGGACTTCCGCTCCCTCGACGAAGCGAAGGCGCGACTGACCGAGCGCCTGCACGTGGTGCTGCCGGACGTCATCCGTCCCGCCGCTTGATCTGCTGCTGACCGATCGCTGATCCTCGAACCCCCGCCGGCATGCCGGCGGGGGTTCTTCGCGTCTGCGTGCCAGCCCTGCCCCGTCCGCGCGCGGGGCGCGACCCTACGCGACGGGCTCGATGAGCTGCGGCCCGTCGTTCCGCACGCTGTTCACCGTGCGGGAGACCTCGTACTGCGCAAGTCCCGCGGCCACCGTCAGCGACTCGTGGTCGAGCAGGGCCAGCAGGTCGTCGGTGTGCAGGTCGCCGCCGAGCCAGTCGTCGTAGCCGTCGGGCGTCAGGAACGCCGGCATGCGGTCGTGGACCTCGCCCGGAGCGACGTGGGCGTCACGGGTGATGATCGCGAGCGACAGCCGCCACTTGTCCGGGTCGCCCTCGGGCTTCGTGGGGTCGGGCCAGGCGCTCACGACGCCGGCCATCGCCAGGGCGCCGCCGGGTTCGTGCACGAAGTGGGGTTCCTTGCCGTCCTCGCGCACCACCCACTCGTAGTAGCCCTGCGCCGGGACGATGCAGCGGTTCGTGGCGAAGGCCCGCTTGAACATGCCGCTCGTCGCGACCGTCTCGATGCGGGCGTTGATCGGCTTCGGGCGCTGCTTCTGGAAGTCCTTCGCCCAGCTCGGCACGAAGCCCCAGCTGATCTGGGGCAGTTCGCGTTCGCCGTGGCGCTGCCGGACGGCGTACACGGGGTCGGTCGGGGCGACGTTCCAGCTCGGGGCGAGGCCGGGGTGCACCTCGCCGGTGTCCTGGTCGACGTGCTCGGTCCGGGCGGCGAGCTCGCCCATGAGCTCGGGCAACAGATCGGCTGTGGTGTCGGAGACGACGAACCTTCCACACATGCGCCCAGTGTGCCCGTCGCCGCCGACAGCGGTGCGGTGCGGTTCCTGCTCACGAAGTGGGGCGTGCGGGCGTCTCGGGTGCGGGCTCGAGGGACTCGGCGGCCACGCGGGCTCGTTCGGAGCGGCCGATGCGGACGAAGTACTCCGACAGCCCGACTGTGTACGCCGCGATCGCGAGCACGAGGAAACCGCTGGCGGCCCCGAGGACGAACGCCCCGAGGACGGCGACGAGACCCGAACCGAGCAACGGTGCGACGCGGGCGAGCATGCCGATCAGCCCCCGCCGCAGCAGGACCGTGTCAGTGCGGACGATGTCGCGGTGCTCCGGCAGGACCGGCACCGGACGACGCTGCACGTACAGCTGCGTGGCACCCCGCGCGGCGAGCTGCCACGAGGGCCGCACCTGCCGGCCGTTGATCGTCGTCGAGGGGTCCGGCGGCTGCCACGTCGGGATGCACGCGAACGTCAGGAGCCCGACGCCGAGCGCCAGCAGCACCATCGCGACCACGCTGCGGACCGGAGTGGTCCCCGTCCAGTCGACCCGGGCCTCCAGGACGGCCATGCCGACCAACACGACGACCGCTGCGACGCGGGACCACACGGCGGCGCGTCGGACGCGTGCCGGATCGAGCACGTCCGTGACGTGCCGACGGAAGACCTGCCAGCCGAGCGTGAACACGGCTCATTCCTCCGGCAGTGCGAGCTTGCTGCCGCTCCGCGCGCCGGGGCGGCCGCGGGGTGGCAGGGGCGGAGGGACCGGCGGGAGCGCTTCGGCCTCGACGCGGAGTTGCTCCTGCCGGCCGAGGGTGCGCAGACCGCCGATGCCCGTGGTCGCGCCGGTGATGCCGAGGAAGAACCAGAACAGCGGCAAGCGGGACAAGCCGGTGCCGGCCGAGATCGCGGCGACGTCGACGATCACCACGGCGAGCAGGGTGGCCGCGCACCCGGTCAGGAGCAGGAGGCCGCCGAGCGCCGAGCGGACGAGCAGGTCGCGGGTCTCCGGCAGCCGGTCGAGGACGGCGTCGCGGTGCTTCGGGTCGACCGGGGGTGGGTTCCTGCGGTGGTACCGGGCAACGGCCTCCTGCGTGCGCCACCCGATGCCCGGGATCGGCGCGATCGCCCACCCCTTCGGCCCGGACGGCACGCAGGCGGCTGCGAGGCACCCGAAGCCAACGGACAGGAGCAGGCCGACGACGACCCTTCCGGCGGGCGGGAGCGGAGTGGCGTCGAACGCGTCCGTCGTCAGCGCGAGCACCACCAACCCGACGAACGCCACGACCACCGCGATGCTGCCGACGAGCCGGATGCGGCGGCGGCGCCGGGCGTCGACGAGTGCGGGGAGGCGCTCGCGGAACACCTGCCACCCGATCTTGAACACTCATCATGTCTACCCGGTGCTGGTGCGGGGTGTCTGCGCGCTTTGCGTTCAGTGAGCAGAAGATGTCGGGTGCTGGCGGGGGACTCGACGTCTTCTGCTCACTCGATGCGCGGCGTCCCGCGCCCTCGCCCCGGCCGCGCCCGCACCCTCCCCACCCGGACACGCCCGAGCGCGCGCCTCCCGGAGCGACCGCGCCCGCGACGTGGTGCTGCCCCTCAGCGATCGTCCAGGCGGGCACGGTGACCTCGGACCATGAGTCTCGACATCGTCTACACCGCCGCTGCCCACGCCACCGGGGGCGGCCGCGACGGGCACGTCCGCAGCGAGGACGACCGGCTCGACCTCGACACCCGTCCGCCCAAGGAGATGGGCGGCAGCGGCGAGGGCACGAACCCCGAGCAGCTCTTCGCCGCCGGGTACGCCGCGTGCTTCCTCGGTGCGCTGCACGCCGCTGGCAAGGAGCTCGAGCTCGACACCACCGGCGCCGAGGTCTCCGCCGAGGTCGGCATCGGCGGCATCGGCAACGGGGGCTTCGGCCTCGCCGTGGAGCTCGACGTCTACGCCCCGAACGCCCCGCAGGAGCAGCGGCAGCGTCTGGCCGAGCGTGCGCACGAGATCTGCCCGTACTCGAACGCCACCCGCGGCAACATCACGGTCACGCTGTCCATCGTCGACTAGCGTTCCGCCGGTGGTCACCGACGAGACGCGCTGCCCCTGCCTGAGCGGCAACCCCTACGGCGAGTGCTGCGGCCCCCTGCACGCCGGGGCGGTGGCGCCGACCGCGGAACGGCTCATGCGCTCCCGCTTCAGCGCCTTCGCGCTGGGCCTGCCGGAGTACCTGCTGCTCACCTGGCACCCGCGCACGCGTCCGGCGGGCCTCGAGTTGGATGCGTCCCAGCGCTGGACACGGTTGGACGTGCTGGCGACCACCTCGGGAGGCCCGTTCGACTCCCACGGCACCGTCACGTTCCGCGCGTGGTGGCGTTCCGACGACGAGCGCGGCACGCTCGAGGAGACGAGCGACTTCGTCCGCGAGCAGGGACGATGGTTCTACGTGGACGGGGTCGTCGCCTGACGGCTCCGCACCACGCCAGCTGACAGGAGCCCACATGCCCGCACGCGACCTCACCCGCTACGGCGAACGGACCACGGCCGCCGAGGTCGTCGACGGCCTCGACCTGACGGGGCGCACGGCGATCGTCACCGGTGCTGCGTCCGGCATCGGGGTGGAGACCGCCCGAGCGCTCGCCGGAGCCGGGGCCCGCGTGACGCTCGCGGTGCGGGACGTCGAGGCCGGCCGACGGGTGGCGGACGACATCGCGCGGACGACGGGGACGGACGCACCGGCCGTCGTCGAGCTGCACCTGGACCGGCCGGCCTCCGTCGAGGCCTGCGCCGCAGCGTGGTCCGGGCCGCTCGACGTGCTCGTCGCCAACGCGGGCATCATGGACGCGCCCGAGTCGTACACGCCCGCCGGGTGGGAGTCGCACTTCGCGACCAACCACCTGGGGCACTTCGCCCTCGCGCTCGGGCTGCACGACGCCCTTGCCGCCTCGGGTTCGGCACGGATCGTCTCCGTGTCGTCGAGCGGACACGGTGGTTCGCCCGTCGTGTTCGACGACCTGTTCTTCCGCCGACGTCGCTACGAGCCCGGACTCGCGTACGGGCAGTCGAAGACCGCCAACGTGCTGTTCGCCGTCGCTGCCGGCCGACGGTGGGCCGCCGACGGCATCACCGCGAACGCCCTGATGCCCGGCGGGATCTGGACCGGGCTGCAGAAGCACTGGGACCCGGCGGTCCTGGCCGCCACGAAGCTCGCCGCGGCCGACGCCGTGAAGTCCCCGGAACAGGGAGCCGCGACCTCGGTCCTGCTCGCCACCGCACCCGAACTCGACGGGGTCACGGGTCGCTACTTCGAGGACTGCCACGAAGCAGCGGTGGTGGAGCGGATCGAGGACGGCCTGCACGGCGTGCTGCCCTGGGCGCTCGATCCCGACCAGGCCGATCGGCTGTGGGACGTCTCCGTCGCGCTGCTCGATGCCGAGGCGCGGTCCCGCGGCTGACCGAGGGCTGCCCGGTTCGGCTAACCGCTGATGACGGCGGGCAGGTCGACCGCGGTGCGCATCGCCCGGCGGACCCCGGCCTCGTCGGGGAGCAGCTCGTCCTCGTCGCCGGTCAGGAAGAACCGGATCTGCCCGATCGCCTGCTCGGTCAGCATGTCCAGGCCGTTCAGGACCAGCCCCCCGGCCTCGGTCCAACGGCTGGCGACCGCGGTGGGCCACGGTTCGTAGGCGACGTCGAACAGGACGGCGTCGGGTCCCGACGGCCGGACGTCCAAGGCGTCGGCGGCTCCGCCCGGCAGCGTCGACAGGACGAACCCGTGGTGGGTGCCCGTGAGTTCGGTCAACGGGTGGACCTCGAGCGTCACCCCGAGCCGGACGGCCAGGCCGACCAGCGGGTGCGTCTTCGCGGTGTCGCGGACGAACACCCGCACGAGCGAGGCGCCGAGCCGCACGGCAGCGGTCAGGGCACTCGCCGCGGTGGCACCGCCGCCCAGGATCGTGGGCTCACCGGGCAGGTGTCCGAGCGCCTCGACCGGTCGGACGAGGCCCTGCACGTCGGTGTTCGCGCCGGCTCGCACGATCGTGGAGCCCTCGTGGCGGAACGCGACCGTGTTGGCGACCCCGAGCTCATCGACGAGCGGGGTCGTGCGGTCGAGCAGCGGAAGCACCTCGCGCTTGAGCGGCATCGTGAGGCTCAGCCCACGCCATTCAGGACCCAGCCCCGCGACGAACGCGGCGAGCCCGCCGGACGCGACCTCGTGCCTCCCGTACGTGAAGGGCAGGTCGAGCGCATCGTAGGCCGCTGCGTGGAGCGTGGGCGAGAGCGAGTGCGCGATGGGTGAGCCGAGCACCGCGAGGTGCGTGCGGCCTGGTTCGGTGAACGCCACGGTCACCCAGCCTAGCCAGCCGTTTTCTTGAGCACCCCGTTAGGTTAGGCTACCCTTCGTGAACCGTTCCCCCTTGCGTCTCCGACGCGTGCTCGCCGCGGCCGGCGCCGTCGTCGCCGCGTCCCTCGTCCTCGCCGGCTGCGCGTCCGGCTCCGGCTCCTCGACGGACTCGGCGTCCTCGGGGTCGTCCGACGCCGCGTTCCCGGTCTCGATCACGACCGGTCTCGGCACCACCACCATCGAGTCGGCACCGAAGCGCGTCGTCGCACTCGGGTGGGGCGACGCCGAGACCGCTCTCGAACTCGGTGTGCAGCCGGTGGGCGCGAGCGACTGGCTCGCCTTCGGTGGCGACGGTGTCGGCCCGTGGCTCAAGGGTGCGTACGACAAGTCCCCGAAGATCATCCAGACGCTCGAGCCGAGCTACGAGGACATCCTCAAGCTCAACCCCGACCTGATCCTCGACGTGAAGTCCTCGGGTGACAAGGAGCGGTACGACAAGCTGTCCGCGATCGCGCCCACCCTGGCGATCCCGAAGGGCGGCGCGAACTACCTCGCCTCGACCGAGCAGCAGACGACCATGATCGCGAAGGCGCTCGGCAAGGAGTCCGAGGGCAAGAAGCTGCTCTCCGGCCTCGACGACGCCTACGCCGCGGCCCGCAAGGCGCACCCGGACTTCGCGGGCAAGACGGCCGTCGTCGGTGCCTACAGTTCCGAGGGCTTCGGGGCGTACGCCTCCACCGACAGCCGCTCGACCTTCATGCGAAACCTGGGCTTCGAGATCCCGAAGGCCATCGACCAGCAGGCCGGCAAGGAGTTCTCCGTGCACCTGTCCGACGAGAACCTCGACCTGCTCGACGCCGACCTGACGCTGATCCTGCCGATCTACGTGGACGCGTCCGAGGCTTCATCGAACAAGCTGTTCCAGAAGGTGCCGTCGGTCGAGGCCGGGCACGCGATCGTGTTCGACGACAAGGACGTGTCGTCGGCGTTCTCGATGGGCACCACGGCCGCGATCGAGTGGGCGCTCGACAAGCTGCCGGCGGAGTTCGAGAAGAAGCTCGGCTGACCCAGAGCGCTTCTCCACCGCGAAAGCGACAGGGTGCCGCCGATGTTCGGCGGCACCCTGTCGCTTTCGCAGTTCGGGGGGACGGACTAGGCGCCGACGGTGGACCCCAGCAGCGCGAAGAGCAGGGCGATCAGGGGGAGCGTGCCCTGCTTGAACGCGGAGTTGACGTACTTCCGGCCGGAGCCGATCAGGACGACCGCTGCCCCGAGCATGCTCGCGGTGGAGAACACCACGAGCGTCCAGCCGCTCACCGTGTTGCCCGCGAGCACGAGCACGACGCCGAGGATGGCCCCGATCGCCAGGAACAGGTTGTAGAAGCCCTGGTTGAAGGCGAGCGAGCGGGTCGCCACGGCTTCGGTCTCGGAAGCGATGCCGAAGATCCGGCGCGCTTGCGGACTGGTCCAGATGACCGATTCGAGGAAGAAGATGTACACGTGGATGAGGCCCGCGAGGACCGCACAGACACCCGAGATCACCAGCAGGACCGACATGTGCACATTCTCGCAGGCGCGGGCGGGGTTCCGCTGCACGTCCGCCAGTAGGCTCGGACCATGAACGACGAGGTCACCCCGCCCGAGGCCGAACCGAGCGCGGAAACCAGCGCCGTCGCCGAACTCCGCAGCATCCGGCAGAGCATCGACAACATCGACGCCGCCGTGATCCACATGCTCGCGGAACGCTTCAAGTACACGCAGCGCGTGGGACACCTGAAGGCCGACTCGGGCATGCCGGCTGCCGACCCGGACCGCGAACGGACCCAGGTCGCCCGGCTCCGGTCGCTCGCCACCGACTCCCACCTCGACCCCGCCTTCGCCGAGAAGTTCCTCAACTTCATCGTCGCCGAGGTCATCCACCACCACGAGCGCATCGCGGGCCGCGACGAATGAACGTCGGGCTGCCGTCGCTGCTGATCGGGTCGTACACGGCGACCGGCGGCGGGAACGCCACGGGCATCTCGCTGGTCGACGCCGGCCCGGTCGGAACCACTCCGGCGCCCCGGACCGTCGCGGTGCTCGACGACCCCTCGTTCCTGGCCGTCTCGGGTGACCGGGTCTACGCGGTCTCCGAGACGAACGACGGCGCCGTGTCGGCCTTCCGGCTGCAGGGCGGCGCGCTCGAGCACCTGTGGGACGCCCCCGCCGGTGGGGACGCCCCGTGCCACATCCGGGTCGACCCCTCGGGCGCGCTCGTCGTCACGAACTACGTCTCCGGCACCGTCACGGCGATCTCGTTGCTGGCAGCCGAGTCGCACGCGGCCTCGCTGACGGCGAGCGACGGTGTGGTGCTGCACGGTGACGCCGACCAGCGCTCGGTGCCGGCCGACGCGGCCGAGGTCGCCGTGCTGCCCGACGTCACCGGCCCCGACGAGGACCGCCAGGACGGCCCGCACGCGCACCAGTCGATCGCCACCCCGGACGGCACGGTCCTGGTCGCCGACCTGGGCGGCGACGCCCTGCACGAGTTCCGCATCACGGTGTCCGTCGACGGGGTCCCCGACATCGAGGCGGTCCGCGTGCACCACGTGGCACCGGGTGCCGGCCCGCGGCACATGACCTGGATCGACGGCGACCTGCTCGTCGCCGGTGAGCTCGACGGCCGCGTGTACCGGCTGCGTCGCGATGACTCGGGGTCGCTGGTGACGATCGCCGCGGTGCCCGTGTTCGACGGTGCCGTGGGGGAGTCGCTGCTCAGCCACATCGAGGTCGACGACGCCGGCCGTGTCTACGTGGCCGTGCGTGGGCGTGACCTGCTCGTGGTGCTCGACGCGCGTGACGGCGGGCTCTCCGTCATCGGGTCCGTTCCCTGCGGTGGGGTCTGGCCGCGGCACTTCGCGCGGGTGCCCGGGTTCGTGCTGGTCGCGAACCAGATGTCCGACGCGGTGGCCGTGCTGCCGCTCGACGCCGATGGCATGCCCGGCGAAGCCGTCGCGCAGATCCCGGTCGCCACCCCGACCTGCATCGTCCCCGTCTGACGCCGGCGTGTTCGTGCGTGCGTGCCTGCGTGACGCCGGCGTGTTCGTGCGTGCGTGCCTGCGTGACGCCGGCGTGTTCGTGCCTGCGTGACGCCGGCGTGTTCGTGCGTGCGTGCCTGCGTGACGCCGGCGTGTTCGTGTGACGCCCCGAAGTCGTCGAGACGCCCCCGAATTCGGCGGCGTCTCGACGACACTGCGGCGTCGGAGAGACACGACGGCGTCTGGACAACGCCGCAACGCCGCAATGCCGCAGCGGGACGAGACGAGACGGGACGCCGGCGTGTTCGGAGCCCCGCGGGCTAGAAGTCGATCAGGTTCTCGAAGGGGCGACCCTCGGCCAGCGCGGCGACCTGCTTGCGCATGAGCTCGATCGACCTCGGCACGCTCAGGTCCGTGTTGCCCCCGACGTGCGGGGTGAGCACGGTGTTCGGCGTCGTCCACAGTGGGTGTCCGTCGGGCAGGGGTTCCGGGTCGGTGACGTCGAGCGCCGCGAACAGCCGCTCCGACCGCAGCTCGGCGACCAGGGCATCGGTGTCGACGACCTTGCCGCGCGCCACGTTCACCACGAGGGCGCCGTCCGGCAGCGCCGCGAGCAGCTCCGCGTCGACCAGCCGTTCGGTCTCTGCGGTGAGCGGGGCGATGAGCACGAGCACGTCCGTCGTCAGGGCCAGGTCGGGCAGCTCGCCGAACGCGTGCACGTGCCGACCGTCCTGGTCGCGGGCGGTCCGGGCGACCGCGGTCACCTCGGTGCGGAAGGCCTCGAACCGGGTGGCGATCGCGGACCCGATCGCCCCGTAGCCGACGACGGTCACCCGGCGGTCGGCGAGCGATCGGGTCTCGCGGGCGTCCCAGACGCCGTTCGCCCGGTCGACCTGGAACGCCGAGATCTCGCGGAGCGAGGTCAGCGCCAGGCCGACGGCGAGCTCGGCGGTCTCGTCGTCGTGGATGCCGCGACCGTTCGCCAGCTGCGCGTGCCCGGGCACGTGCGGGATCGCGTGCTCGTACCCGGCGCTCGGCAGCTGCAGCAGCTGGAGCTCGGGCAGGTCGTGCACGAACTGCCAGCGGTGCCGCCCCGCGAAGTAGAACGGCAGGAACGTGATCGCGACGTCGTCCGGGCGACCGTACGGCGACTCGACGTCCCAGACGTCCAGCTCGATGCCGTCCGGCACGGGGCCGAACCGGTCGACGAGTTCGGCGAACGGCAGGGTGACGATCGGCATCCGCGGACCGGGCCTAGGCGTCGGTGCGCGGCGAGAAGGCACCGTCGGAGTCGAGCGGCCCGCGGCCGACGTACCCCTCGGTGACGTCCTCGACGATCACGTCGCCGAAGCGGGCCGGCAGCGTCGCGGCGTGGGTGCCGCGCAGCTCGTCGACCGTGGCCTCGAACGCGCCCTGGACCTCGAGCGTGCTCGACGTCGCGTCGGTCACGCCGATGCGCAGCACCGGGAAGCCCCGGCCGGCGCACATGCCCTGGAACCGCACGTCGTCCTCACGCCGGACGGTCACGATGACGCGACCGGTCGACTCGGAGAACAGCGCCGTCGCGGTGTCGATGCCGTCACGGGTCTCGAGCTCGTCGAGGACCACGCGGGCACCGATGCCGAAGCGGAGCACGGACTCGGCGAGCGACTGGCCGAGGCCGCCGTCCGCCAGGTCGTGCGCGCTGGTGAGCAGCTGCTCACCGGACGCCGCGTACAGCAGCTCGGCGAGGGCCTTCTCGCGCTCGAGGTCGACCGCCGGCGGACGCCCGCCCAGGTGGCCGTGCACGGTGCCGGCCCACGCGGAGCCGTCGAGCTCCAGGCTCGTGGTGCCGAGCAGGTAGATGTTGTGGCCGTCGTCCTGCCATCCCGACGGCACGCGCTTGGCGACGTCGTCGATGATGCCGAGCACGCCGACGACGGGCGTCGGGTGGATCGGGGTCGAGCCGGTCTGGTTGTAGAACGACACGTTGCCGCCGGTGACCGGGATGCCGAGCTCCATGCAGCCGTCGGCCAGGCCCTCGACCGCCTCGGAGAACTGCCACATGACCTCGGGGTTCTCGGGGGAGCCGAAGTTCAGGCAGTCGGTGACGGCAGCGGGAACGGCACCGGTGACGGCGACGTTCCGGTACGCCTCGGCGAGGGCCAGACGGGCACCCTGCTTCGGGTCGAGCTGGCAGTAGCGGCCGTTGGCGTCGGTGGCGATCGCGACGCCGAGCCCGGTTTCCTCGTCGACGCGGATCATGCCGCCGTCGTCGGGGAAGGACAGCGCGGTGTTGCCGAGCACGTAGGTGTCGTACTGGTTCGTGACCCAGTTCTTCGACGCCAGGTTCGGCGAACCGAGCAGCTGCAGGAACTGTGCCCTGAGCGCGGGGCCGTCGGCCGGACGGTCGAGCGAGGCGGCCGTGTCGGCCTGCAGCGCGTCGATCCAGGTCGGGTAGGCGACCGGGCGGTCGTAGACCGGGCCGTCGACGGCGACGGTGCGCGGGTCGACGTTCACGATCTCCTGGCCCTGCCAGTCGATGACCAGGCGGCCGGTGCCGGTGACCTCGCCGAGCACGCTGGTCTCGACCTCCCACTTGCCGACGACGCTCAGGAAGTCGTCGAGCTTGTCGGGGCGGACGACGGCCATCATGCGTTCCTGGCTCTCCGACATCAGGATCTCTTCGGCGGTGAGCGTGGGGTCGCGGAGCAGGACGTCGTCGAGCGAGATGTGCATGCCGCCGTCACCGTTGCTCGCGAGCTCCGAGGTGGCGCAGGAGATGCCCGCCGCACCGAGGTCCTGGATGCCCTCGACCAGGTCCTTCTGGAACAGCTCGAGGCAGCACTCGATCAGGACCTTCTCGGCGAAGGGGTCGCCGACCTGCACGGCCGGGCGCTTGGTCGGGCCGCCCTCGGTGAAGGTGTCGGACGCCAGGATCGATGCGCCGCCGATGCCGTCGCCGCCGGTGCGGGCCCCGAACAGGACGACCTTGTTGCCGGCACCGGAGGCGTTCGCCAGGTGCAGGTCCTCGTGGCGCAGGACGCCGACGGCCAGGGCGTTGACCAGCGGGTTGCCCTGGTACACCGGGTCGAAGTAGGTCTCGCCGCCGATGTTCGGCAGGCCGAGGCAGTTGCCGTAGAACGAGATGCCGCCGACGACCCCGTGCACGACGCGTGCGGTGTCCTCGTGGTCGATCGCGCCGAAGCGGAGCTGGTCCATCACGGCGACGGGGCGGGCACCCATCGAGATGATGTCGCGGACGATGCCGCCGACGCCGGTGGCCGCACCCTGGTAGGGCTCGACGTAGGACGGGTGGTTGTGCGACTCGACCTTGAAGGTCACCGCCCAGCCGTTGCCGACGTCGACGACACCGGCGTTCTCGCCCATGCCGACCATCAGGTTCTTGGTCATCTCCGGCGTGACCTTCTTGCCGAACTGCCGCAGGTAGTTCTTCGAGGACTTGTAGGAGCAGTGCTCGCTCCACATCACCGAGTACATCGCCAGCTCGCCCGAGGTGGGGCGGCGGCCGAGGATCTCCTTGATGCGGGCGTACTCGTCCGGCTTCAGGCCCAGCGCGTCGTACGGCTGCTCCTTGTCGGGGGTCGCTGCCGCGTCCTGCACGGTGTCGGGCTTCGGGCGAACGGGTGTCGTCACGGTGTCGTTGTTCCCTGTCACTTGACGAGCGCGTGCTCGATCACGGAGGTGAAGAAGGTCAGGCCGTCGGTGCCCGAGGCCATCGCGGCGGGGGTGTCCGGGCCGAACCCGGCCTCGGTCGCGTGCTCGGGGTGCGGCATCAGGCCGACGACGTTGCCGCGCTCGTTCGAGACGCCGGCGATGTCGTCGATGGAGCCGTTCGGGTTCACGCCGAGGTAGCGGAACACGACCTGGCCGTTGTCCTCGATGCGCTTGATGGTGTCGGCGTCCGCGACGAAGCGGCCGTCGGCGTTCTTCAGCGGGATGGTGATCTCCTGCTGGGCGCTGAAGCCGGAGGTCCAGGCGGTCGCGGTGGTCTCGACGCGGAGCTTCTGGTCGCGACGGATGAACTGCTGGTGTGCGTTGCGGGTGTGTGCCCCGGGGACCAGACGGGCCTCGGCCAGCATCTGGAACCCGTTGCAGATGCCGAGCACGGGCATGCCCTTGCCGGCTGCGTCGATGACCTCGGCCATGATCGGGGCCTTCGCGGCGATCGCGCCGGCACGCAGGTAGTCGCCGTACGAGAACCCGCCGGGCAGCACGATCGCGTCGACACCCTGCAGGTCGTGGTCGCCGTGCCACAGGGCGACGGGGTCGGCGCCGGCGAGACGGACGGCGCGCTGGGCGTCGCGGTCGTCGAGCGAGCCCGGGAACGTGATGACGCCGATGCGCATCCGGGTCACTGGCCTTCCACGGTCACGGACACGACGTCCTCGATGACCGCGTTGGAGAAGACGTCGGCTGCGATGTCGCGGACCTCGGCGAGCTTGGCGTCGTCGACGGGGCCGTCGACGGTCACCTCGAAGCGCTTGCCGATGCGGACGTTGGTCAGGTCGGCCTTGCCGAGGCGGGCCAGGGCGTTGCCCACGGCCTTCCCCTGGGGGTCGAGGATCTCGGCCTTGGGCATGACCTCGACGACGATCGTTGGCACGTGTTCTCTCCAGCACTTCAGGGGTGGGGGGACGCGACCAGTCTACGGGGCGCACGCGACACGCCGGGACGGCCTCGGGCCTCCAGGCGGGCACTTCCTGTGCGGTTGCTCACGTCTGTTCCAACGCGTATATTCCAATTCGAATAGTCAACAACGAACAAGCGGACTGGAGGCACGTGTGCCGTCGCTCACGCCACTCGCGTTCGCCGCGCTCGGGCTCCTGGCCGAGGGTCCGACGCATCCCTACGAGATGTTCCAGACGATGACGCACCGCCGGGACGGCCGGAACGTCAAGGTCCGGCCCGGAACCCTGTACCACCAGGTCGGCCGACTGGTGGAGCTCGGCCTCGCCGAGATCGTGGGGACCGACCGGGCGGGCAACCGTCCGGAACGCACCACCTACGCCATCACGGACGACGGGTGGACGGCCCTGCACGACGGGCTCGTCCGGCTGATCGCCGAACCGGCCGAGGAGTACCCCGTCTTCCACCTGGCCGTCGCCGAGATCGAGAACCTGTCGGTCGACGAGGCCGAGTCCGCGCTGCGGGCGCGGGTCACGGCACTCCGGGCCCAGCGCGACGAGGCGGACGAGATCCTCGGGATCGTCCGGGCGAAGGACCTGCCCGAGCGGTACTGGCTCGACGTGTCGTACGTGCGTGCGATGCTCACGACGCAGATCGAGTGGCTCGCCGCCACGGCCGACCGGATCGCCGCCGGCCACATCTCCTGGGACGCCCACGCCGCGTCCGCAGACACCACCACGAACAGCAAGGAAACCACTCGATGACCACCGTCACGCCTCCGCGGACGACCGAGAAGAAGCCGTGGCCTGCCCTGTGGGCACTCGTCGTCGGGTTCTTCATGATCCTCGTCGACTCGACCATCGTGTCGGTCGCCACCCCCACCATCGCCCAGAAGCTCGACGCGGACATCAACTCCGTGATCTGGGTGACGAGCGCCTACCTGCTCGCCTACGCCGTGCCGCTGCTCATCACCGGCCGGCTCGGTGACCGCTTCGGCCCGAAGGTCATGTACCAGATCGGCCTCGTGGTCTTCACGCTCGCCAGCCTGTGGTGCGGCCTGGCCGGCTCGATCGAGGTGCTGATCGTCGCCCGCGTCGTGCAGGGCCTCGGCGCCGCGATGATGAGCCCGCAGACCATGTCGGTCATCACCCGCATCTTCCCGCCGCAGAACCGCGGTGCGGCGATGGGCCTCTGGGGCGCCGTCGCCGGTGTCGCCTCGCTCGTCGGCCCGATCGTGGGCGGCCTGCTCGTCGACGGCTTCGGCTGGGAGTGGATCTTCTTCGTGAACGTCCCCGTCGGTGTCGTCGCGTTCGTGCTCGCGCAGCGCTTCGTGCCGTCGTTCGAGCGGCACGGGCACCGGTTCGACTACCTCGGCATCTTCCTGTCCGCAGCGGGCCTGTTCCTGCTCGTGTTCGGCATCCAGGAAGGCGAGACCTACGACTGGGGTGTCATCGCCGGTCCGATCTCGGTGTGGTCGCTCATCATCGTCGGTCTCGTGGTGCTCGCCGGCTTCGTGGTCTGGCAGGGCGTGCAGAAGGGCGAGCCGCTGCTGCCGCTCGGTCTGTTCAAGGACCGCAACTTCACGCTGGCCAACGTCGCCATCACGGCCGTCGGTGTCGCGATCGCCTCGTTCGCGCTGCCGATCATGCTGTGGGCGCAGGACGTCCTGCGCTTCTCGCCGACCCAGGCCGCACTGCTCCTCGTGCCGCAGGCCGTGCTGTCCGCCGCGCTCGCGCCGGTCGTCGGCAAGAACCTCAACCGCTGGAACCCGCGCTGGGTCGCCGCGTTCGGGCTCGCCTGCTTCTCGGTCGGCCTGTTCTGGTTCGGTGCCCTGCTGACGAGCGGCGCCGAGTGGGGCTGGGTGCTCCTGCCGAGCGCGCTCCTCGGGCTCGCCAACGCCTGCATGTGGGGGCCGCTGTCCGTCTCGGCGACGCGCAACCTGCCGCCGAAGCTGGCCGGTGCCGGCTCGGGCGTCTACAACACCACGCGGCAGATCGGTGCGGTGCTCGGTTCCGCCGGCATCGCCGCCCTGATGGAGGCCCGGATCACCGCGAACTTCCCGGCGTCGTCCGGTGGGGCCACGGCCGGTGGCGCGGAGCAGCAGGTCGGCGCTCTGCCGGGCTTCCTGCTCGAGCCGTTCTCCACGGCCATGGGTGAGTCGCTCTACCTGCCGGCGATCGTGCTCGTCGTGGCCATCGTCGCGGCGCTGTTCCTGGCGAAGCCGAAGCAGACCGTCGCCTGGCAGCAGACCGGTTCGGTCACCACGCAGCCCGACGCCGAGCCCGCGGGGGCCCCGGCGAAGTAGGGCACGAGCGCTTCGGCGCCCAACGAGTGAGCAGAAGAAGTCGAGTCACCTCCGGGTACTCGACTTCTTCTGCTCACTCGTGTCGGGGACGCACCCCCGCCCGTCAGCTGCGGCGCTGCAGGTGCGCCCGGGTGAGCTCGTCCATCTGTTCGTCGGTCAGAGCATCGACGTCCCGGGCCTCGCGGCGGTCGGTCCGCTGCCACCGGATGAACAGCGCGACGAGCACGGGGATGTCCGCCACCTCGGCGATGAACCACAGCAGGTCGCCCGCCAGGTGCTGGTCCTGCAGCGGGGACGGGTACCAGGCCCGTCCGACCACGGGCACGAGGGACCCGTCGAGCACGTGGTTCGTGATCCGCAGCACGATGCCCGGCACCGCGTCGACGACGAGCTCGACGAACGCCAGCAGGAACTCGGCCGTGGCGAACGTCGACGAGACGAGCACACCGACCTCGGACAGCGGCGCGAGCAGGCCGAACCCGAGCGCCGGCACGGTCACGGTGATGACGGCGGCCCAGACGGGGGACTCCCGGATCACGCTCGAGAACGGGGTGAGCAGGACGGCGAACAGCGCCAGCGCGACCAGCGGGGCGACGATCGCGTTGCCGAGCAGACGCACCGGACGTGACCCCATGACGGCGTCGGCGGCCTGCGCCAGGCGAGCCGGGCCTCCGATCCGGAGCAGTGCGACGGGCGCACCGAGCGCGGCGAAGGTGGGGACCGCGAAGAACAGCAGGGCGGCGCGCAGGACGAACGCCCAGCGCAACCGCTCGTCGTCGACGCCGACGATGCCGAACTGCAGGACGCCGAACAGCACGAGCGCCGTGACGAAGGCGAGCGTGCGCCACCACGGCCACCGGGCACCTCGTCGGACCGCTCCGACGACCCAGCGGCCGTAGGCGAGCGCGGCGACGACGAGGAGCACCGCCGCCAGGGGGTCGAACCGCCAGGTGCTCCAGAACTCGGGTGTCGACGGCGTGGGGAGCCTCCTGGGGATCAGGCGGACTCGTCCGTCGTTCCGCCGGAGCCATCCTCCGTCCGCCCGGGGTGCGCCGGGGGTCCGGCGTGCCCCCGGGACGGTGAGAACCGGTTCAGATCCGGGCGACCCCGCGTGCCGGGACGGTCCGCGACAGCAGCCAGACGCCCACCGGAACGGCCACGGCTCCGACGAGCGCGACACCGAACGACAGGTGCAGCTGCATCACGAGGAACGCCGGGCCGATGGTGCAGAGGGCCGCGACGGCGACGACCGGCCAGGCCGGACGGTCCGCCGACGGCAGCAGGCGGGGGAGCGGCCGGTCGAACCAGCGCAGGGCACGTGCCACCCCGAGGGCGACGGCGAGCACCACGACCAGCGCGACGATCCGGGACGCCCACCACGGGCCGGAGCCCGGCGCCGGGAACGGCACCCCGACGAGCAGGGCGATGCCGTTCAGCGCGATGAACAGCGGCAGGTGCCACAGGTAGATCGTCATGCCGTCGCGGCCGAGCACGAACACGGCCCCGAGCGCGGCACGGGTGCGCATCAGCCGGGTGAGCGGCGCGTGCACGAGCTGGACCAGGCACGCCTGCGCGATCGCCAGGAACGCCAGCGGCAGCATCGGCGGGTTCAGGTCCTGCAGCATGTCCGGCGCCCACAGCCCGACCGAGGTCATCGGCACGAGCACGGCGTAGGCGGCGACCGCGATGGCCAGCAGGAGCACCTTCGACCGGCGCGCGAACCACCCGTCGGCCCAGAGGAACCCGAGCTGCTGCGCGAAGAGCCACACCGGTCCCAGGTTGAGCAGCCCGACCTCGGCGACCCCGGTGGCCAGGCGGACGGCGTCGACCACCGCGGCGAGCACGAGCAGCACGGCGAGGGTGGCCCAGGGTGCTCGCTCGTGCAGGCGCATCATCACGGGGACGCAGCACTGGGTGATGCCGTAGGCGGCCAGGAACCAGAGCGGCGACCCGATGCCGAACGCGACCTCGGCCAGCAGCTCCGGCGGCGTGCCCGCGGCCGTCGCGACCCCGAGCCCGAGCGCGAGGAACACGAAGAGCGGCACCGCGGGCCGGAACAGCCGCACCAGGCGGGTGGCCAGGTAGTCGCGGGCGGGGCTCGGCGCACCACGGGCGACGGTGCTGCGCCAGCCGACGGCGCTCGCGAACCCGCCGACCACGAAGAACAGCGGCATCACCTGCCCGACCCAGGTGGCGGCGACGTACCAGGGGAGTTCCTGCAGCGGGCTCGTCACCCGCACCCCCTGGGCATCGGCGGCGACGCCGACCATCGTGACGTGCACGATGACGACGAGGACGACGCAGGCCGTCCGGATGAGGTCGACGACCAGGTCCCGCTTCGCGATGATCCCCCGGACGTCCGCACTGCTGTTCGCCTGTTCAGGCAGACCTTGGCTCGTGGACATGTCCGGACGTTAGCGTGCGGAACGGTCGGTCCAGTGTCGTTCCAGCTGATCGCGACCGGATCGTGACACTTCGTATTCCGGTAGCGGCATGCGTCACCTCGCTGGCCAGCAGCAACAGCTCGTGTACAGTGGACGTGTTGTCTTGATTCCTGCAAAAGAAAGGCTCAGCATGGATGCCGACGCCGATCTGCTCCGCACGTCGGGGCTCCGGGTCACGACCCCGCGCCTCGCCGTGCTCCGCGCGACGGACTCGATGCCGCACGCCACCGCGGACGACATCGTCGTCGCGCTCGCCGCCGAGCTGCCGACCACCAGTCACCAGGCCGTCTACGGGGTGTTGAACGCCCTGACCGGCGTCGGGCTCGTCCGCCGCATCGAACCGGCAGGCAGCCCCGCGCGCTACGAGCGCCGGACCGGTGACAACCACCACCACATCGTCTGCACGCTGTGCGGCGCGATCGAGGACGTCGACTGCGCGGTCGGCCACTCGCCCTGCCTGACACCGTCCGAGACCCACGGCTTCGCGGTCACCACCGCCGAGGTCACCTACTGGGGCATCTGCGACCGCTGCGCAGCGGCAGAGCGCGACGACGCAGACGCCCCCACGCCCGCCTGACGGCGACCGCCCCACCGCACCGGCGCCACGACGCGCCGGACCCCGAGCCACCCGAGCACCCCTGACCGAACCAAGTCCCACCCCAGGAGGAACCGTGTCCGACCAGAACACGCCGACCGGCACCCCGACCACCACGACCAACAGCGGCGCACCCGTCTCGAGCGACGAGCACTCGATGGGCGTCGGGGCCGACGGCCCCCTCGCGCTGCACGACCACTACCTGGTCGAGAAGCTCGCCCAGTTCAACCGTGAGCGCATCCCGGAGCGTGTCGTGCACGCCAAGGGCGGCGGCGCCTTCGGCACCTTCACCGTCACGCAGGACGTCTCGCGCTTCACCCGTGCCGCGTTCCTGCAGCCCGGGCAGACCACCGAGATGCTCGCCCGGTTCTCGAGCGTCGCCGGTGAGCAGGGCTCGCCCGACACCTGGCGCGACCCCCGCGGCTTCGCGCTGAAGTTCTACACGTCCGAGGGCAACTACGACCTCGTCGGCAACAACACCCCGGTGTTCTTCATCCGCGACGGCATCAAGTTCCCGGACTTCATCCGTTCGCAGAAGCGTCTGCCCGGCTCGCACCTGCGCGACCACGACATGCAGTGGGACTTCTGGACCCTGTCGCCCGAGTCGGCGCACCAGGTCACGTGGCTGATGGGCGACCGCGGTCTGCCGGCGAGCTGGCGTGAGATGGACGGCTTCGGCTCGCACACCTACCAGTGGATCAACGCCGACGGCGAGCGCTTCTGGGTGAAGTACCACTTCATCACCGAGCAGGGCCACAAGACCCTGACGCAGGATGACGCCGACCGCATCGCCGGTGAGGACGCGGACTTCCACATCCGTGACCTGCACGCCGCGATCGAGCGTCAGGACTTCCCGCGCTGGACCCTCAAGGTGCAGGTCATGCCGTACGAGGACGCCGCGACCTACCGCTTCAACCCGTTCGACCTGACGAAGGTGTGGCCGCACGCGGACTACCCGCTCATCGAGGTCGGCACGATGGAGCTCAACCGCAACCCGGAGAACTACTTCGCGCAGATCGAGCAGGCGACCTTCGCCCCCTCGAACTTCGTGCCCGGCATCGCGGCGAGCCCCGACAAGATGCTCCTCGCGCGCATCTTCAGCTACGCGGACGCCCACCGCTACCGCGTCGGCACGAACCACGCCCAGCTGCCCGTGAACGCCCCGAAGAACGAGGTCCACTCGTACTCGAAGGACGGCGGCATGCGCTTCGACTTCCAGAAGTCCGAGGTGCCGGTGTACGCGCCGAACTCACTCGGTGGTGCGCACGCCGACCCGACCGCGACCGACGACGCCCCGGGCTGGGAGTCCGACGGCGCGCTGCAGCGTTCCGCCGCGACCCTGCACCCGGAGGACGACGACTTCGGTCAGGCAGGCACGCTCGTCCGCGAGGTCCTGGACGACGCCGCCCGTGAGCGCCTGGTCGGCAACATCGCCGGTCACGTCTCGAAGGTGACGCGCGACGACCTGCGCGAGCGCGTGTTCGCCTACTGGACGAACGTCGACGCCGACCTGGGTGCGCGCGTGCGCGCCGCGGTCGCGCCGAGCGCGCCCGGCTCGAACGAGAACCCCGAGAAGGTCGCGGTCGAGGCGTAAGCCCAGGCCGCAACGAGCGGACGGGAGGCCCGGT
>NZ_KB714609.1:65621-128653 GCF_000349565.1 Curtobacterium flaccumfaciens UCD-AKU | reverse complement strand
ACCGGGCCTCCCGTCCGTCGGTCGTTGTGGCTAGACCTGCTGGCCGTTCAGCCAGATCGGGCCTGTCGGCCAGTCCTCGAGCTGCGCTGCCACCGGCAGCGCCATCCAGCCGCCCTGTTCGGTGTTGCTGACGCCGGCGCCCTCGGCCGTGAACGCCGAGAAGGTGCCGACGGCCTCGGGGAACTCGTGCCAGCCGAGCTTCGCGTAGAAGGGGATCCGGTCCTCACCGGCCCCGAGGAACCCGTACGGCACCTGCAGCCCGTCGAGGACCGCGTGGGTCCGGGTCATGAGCTCACGGCCGACGCCGGTGCCCTGCAGTCGGGGCGACACGGCGACCAGGCCGGTGTCGCCGACCAGGACGTCCTGCCCGCCGACGGTGACGAACATGCGGCGGATGCCGACGTGGGCCAGGACGACCCCGTCGGCGTCATGGGCGAGCACGCGGCGTTCGGGCTGCATGCCGGACCAGCTCCGGCCGCCCACGTACCAGTGCGACCAGTCGGGGAAGGCCTGCCCGAGCAGCGCCGCGATCGCTTCGTGGTCGGGGAGCGACAGCGTGCTCTCCTCGACCACCTCCCACCGGATGTCGTCAGTCACGGGTCCATCCTGCCGGTCCGGCGGCCACTGTGGGGAGGTTTCGCGCTGGGCGACACCTCGCGGGGCCGGGCGCGCGTGGGGTGTCGGTCACCGCGGAGTGTCGCGACACATCAGCCGCGACCGGGCGTCGTCACCTCGATACGGTTCGCCCAGGGGTCGTCGAACGCCACGGTCCGGCCGTCGTCGGCGAGTTCCACGCCGCCGTGCCGCATGCGTTCGGTCAGCGCGCCGAGGTCGTCGACGGCTGGGACCTCGATGCGGACGAGGCCCAGCCCGAGGGCCTGCTGTCGTCGCCCGGCGCCGCGGGAGTTCCAGGTGTTCATCGCCATGTGGTGGTGGTAGCCGCCGGCGCTGACGAACAGCGCCTCGCCGAACCCCGCGGTGGTCTCGAAGCCGAGCGTGTCGACGTAGAACGAGCGCGCGGTGGCGACGTCGCCGACGGACAGGTGCACGTGGCCGACCTTGCCCGGGCGTGCCGCGGCGGTGTCCAGGGCGTCCTCGGTCAGGTGGGACTGCAGGAACGCGTTCGGGTCGACGTACTTCGTGTCCATGTCGATCACGCCGTGCGTCCACGACCACTCGGTGCGGTCGCGGTCCCAGTACAGCTCGACGCCGTTGCCCTCGGGGTCGGTGAAGTAGAACGCGTTGCTCACCAGGTGGTCGGCGCTACCGGTGAAGGATGCCGGGTACTGCGTGGCGACCGAGTACAGCGCGGCGGCCAGGTCGGCCCGCGTGTCGAACAGGATCGCCGTGTGGAACAGTCCGGCCTCGCGCGGACCGGCGTGCTGCATCGCGGGGGCGTGCTCGAGGATCACGATCGGCGTCCTGCCGCGACCCAGCACGGCGACGCCGCCGTCGTGGGAGAGCAGCGACAGCCGGACGCCGTCGCGGTAGTACCGGATCATCGCGTCCAGGTCCGCGACGCGGAGTGTGACGGCGCCCATCCCGGTGTTGGCGGCGAGGAGTTCGTGCGTTTGCATGCACCAAGTGTGCGCCCATTTGGTTGACGCGTCAACCAATTCGATGACGCGTCAACCAGCCCGGTGTCTCAAGCGCTGTTCGAGATCCCGCCGTCCGACTTCAGCAGCTGGCCGTTCACCCACGCACCCTGCTCCGAGCAGAGGAACCCGACGAGCGCCGCGGTGTCCGACGGGCGTCCGAGCCGGCCGAGCGGCGTGCCCTCGACGGCCCACCCCTTGACCTCGTCGGACATCCAGCCGGTGTCGTTCGGCCCGGGGTTCACCACGTTGGCGCTGACCCCGAGGCTGCCGAGCTCCTTCGCGGCACCGAACACGATCCGATCGAGCGCCCCCTTCGACGCCCCGTACGGCAGGTTGTACGCGATGTGGTCGCTCGTCAGTGCGACGATCCGGCGGCGCTCCCGCGGGGCGGCGTCACCGGCGCGCTCGAGCCCGGCCGCGTAGGCCTGCACGAGCAGGAACGGTGCGCGCGCGTTCACGGCGAAGTGGCGGTCCCACGACTCGACGGTCGTGGTGCGGAAGTCGGAGTCGACGGACTCGCAGTGCGACATGACGAGGGCGGAGACGGGGGTGCCGGCTTCCGTCTCGGCGCGGCCGACGAGTGCGGCCGCCTGCTCCGGGTCCTCCAGGTCGACCGGGAGGCGCGTCACCCGTGCTCCCGCCGCCTCGCACTCCTGCACCACCGACTCGACCCCGTCCGGGTCCGCCCCGCCGCTCACGCGGTCGTCGTAGGGCCCCCACCACGAGATGGCGAGGTCCCATCCGTCTGTTGCCAGTCTGGTCGCGAGTGCCGCGCCGATGCCGGCTCTGCGGCCCACGCCGGTCACCAGGGCGAGTGGTCGTGCGGACGTCATCCGTGCCTCCTGTCCGGCGCTCCGTCGCGCCGATCGGCACCCAGTCTGCCGGAACCGGCCACCCGTGTGGCCATCGCACCCGGTGTCCTGTCGGCGGACGGCCGACCGCGGGGGCCAAGATGGACGGATGCCACGAACACGACGGCCCTCGCGACCGGGGCGCGGACCCCGCGGCGGTCGCCCGGACCCCCGCGACCTGCCACTCGAGCACGTGCGCGACCGGATGTCGTCCTACATCTACGGCAACATCACGGTGCTCGCCGTCGCGATCGCGGTGGACCCGGAGCAGATCCACCACGGCGCCGCGGTGGCGACCGTGCTGGCGACCGCGGTGCTGACGTACCTGGCGCACGTGCTCGCGCACCTGGTCGCGCACGGCCTGGGCGACGACGGCGAAGGATCAGCCGCCGAGCGTGCTGCCCGCCGCGAGTCCGTCGCGACGATCGTCCGGAACGCCAACCCGATCGCGACCTCCGGGCTGATCCCGGCGGTCCTCTATGCCGCGGCCTGGATCGGCTGGCTGCCGGCCGAGTGGGCGCAGATCGCGGCGACCGTGATCCTGGTCGTGCGCATCGGTCTGGTGGGGGTGTTCATGCAGCGGTTCAGCGGGAAGCAGCCGACGTTCCTCGGGCTGTGGGGCGGGATCGTGCTCGCCGCGGTGGCGTTCGTGATCGGCCTCGTCAAAGTGGTGCTGACGCATTGAGTGGCACGCACCCCGACGCCGGACCCGACTCCGGACCCGCCGCCGAGACCGACCCGAAGCGCGGCGGTCTGCGGTTCCTGCGCGACCTCGTCATCATCGTCGTCGTGGCGCTCCTGGCGTCCTTCCTGGTCAAGGCCTACCTGGTCCGCGCGTTCTCCATCCCCTCCGGCTCGATGCAGAACACGCTGCTCATCGGGGACCGGGTGCTCGTCAACGAGCTCGTGCCCGGGGTCGTCCCGCTGCAGCGCGGTGACGTCGTGGTCTTCCACGACCCGGGCGGCTGGCTCGGCATGGGCCAGGGCGACGACCTGATCAAGCGGGTCATCGGCCTGCCGGGTGACACGGTGTCGTGCTGTGACACCCGGGGCCGGCTGTCGGTGAACGGGCACGCGGTCGACGAGCCCTACGTCGTGCTCGAACGCGGGTCGAACCGCGTCGTCGGCAAGGACTTCGAGGTCACCGTGCCGAAGGGGCGCATCTGGGTGATGGGCGACAACCGGTACGACTCCGCCGACTCGCGGGTGCACGGCACCGTGCCGGTCGACGACGTCGTGGGGCGCGCCTTCGTGACGACGTGGCCGATCTCGCGGTGGTCGGTGCTGTCCCGGTACGGCGACGAGTGGGACCGGGTCCCGTCGCCGTGACCACGGACGACCAGGGATTCGGGTACGAGACCGGCGGCGACGACGACCTGTCGATCCACCGGATCGCGACCCCGGGCAAGCGGTCCGGCACGATCGGTCCGCGCCCCGACCACGTCGTGTTCTGGCTCGCCGACGGCCGGGCCAGCCTGACCGCGGACGACGGCGAGCACTGGGAGGTCGGGGCGGAGCGGCCGATGATGCTCTCGGCATCGTCTGCGTACGGCTTCGAGACCGACGCGACCGCCACGACGCTGCTGCACCTGTCGCCGTCGCTGCTCGGCGACACGGGGGAGCCCTGGGTGTTCCGGCAGCCGGACGCGGCCGACCCCGCGCTCGAACCACTGCGGGCACTGCTGCGTGAGGTCTCCGGGCGCATCCTCGACCCCGCCCTGCCCGTCGACGACCGTGCGGCCCTGAACCGACGGATCGCGACCGTCGTCCTGTCGACCTTCACCCGGTCACGATCGGACGTCGCGGACCGGATGCGGCGGGTGATCGGCTTCGTCCACGACCACGCCGACCAGGTGCTGACCGTGGCGGACATCGCGGCGGCCTGTGACCTGAGCGAGCGCGGGCTGCAGGACCTGTTCCGCCGTCGGCTCGGCGTCACCCCCATGGAGTACCTGCGCGAGGTACGACTCGACCGGGTGCACCTGGAGTTGGGGCGCCCGGGTGCCCGCGCGCTGCTCGTCAGCGAGGTCGCGCGGCGGTGGCGGTTCCGTCACCTGGGTCGGTTCGCGGCGTACTACCGGGATCGCTTCGGGGAGCAGCCGCACCAGACCATCGAGCGGGGCGCCCTGGGTACGGGTCGACCGACGCGGTGATCCCGGATCGGGGCCGGCTCGGCCCGGCTCGGTCCGGTTCGTCCGTTGACCGAACCCGCGGAGCCTGGCCCTCCCGTACTTTGCGGATTCCGGCTATCCTGCCCGCAGTTGCCGCGCCGGGCGTGACGGCGCCCGGACCGTGCGTCCTGGTCGCCACGGTGCGCGTGTGACGCGACCACGGCCTGGAGGCGCGGTGTGCGCCCGACGCGCACCGCGCCTCCAGACAGTCCCGGTTCCACCCCAGGAGGCGACGTGACCACGGACCGCACCACCGACGCACCCCGCGGCGGCGCCCTGGCGCCGCTCGCGATCCCGGTCTTCCGCGCCCTGTGGATCGCGGTGCTGGTGAGCAACATCGGCAGCTGGATGCAGACCGTCGGCGCGCAGTGGCTGCTCGTCGACGAGCACGCCGCACCCGTCGTCGTCGCCCTCGTGCAGACCGCATCGAGCCTGCCGGTACTGCTCGTCGGGATCCCCGCCGGGGTGATCGGCGAGTTCGTCGACCGGCGACGCCTGCTCATCGGCGTGCAGGCGTTCCAGGTGGTCGTCGGCGTCGTGATGACCGTGCTGACCGCGACCGGCGACATGACCCCGGCGCTCCTGCTCACCGTGACGTTCCTGCTCGGCACGGCCTCGGCGCTCCAGCTGCCCGCGTACCAGGCACTCGTACCCGAGATCGTGCCACGTGCCGCCATCACCGACGCCGCCGCGCTGAGTTCCGTCGGGGTCAACGTCGCCCGTGCGATCGGACCGGCGCTCGCCGGCGTGGTGATCGCGCAGCTCGGCGTGCCGTTCGTGTTCGCGGCCAACGCGCTGTCGTTCGCGCTCTTCCTGGTGGTGCTCGTCGCCTGGCGCGGCTACCAGCGGCCCGAGACCCGGGCCGAACCGTTCATCGACGCGACCCGCGCCGGCCTGCGGTACGTCCTGCACGCGGCGGTCGTCCGCCGGTTGCTGGTGCAGCTCGCGGTCTTCATGGTGCCCGCGAACGCGCTGTGGGCACTCCTGCCGCTCGTCGCCGACGGGTCGCTCGGGCTGTCGTCCGGCGGGTACGGCCTGCTGCTCGCCGCCGTCGGAACCGGTTCGGTCGGCGGGGCGTTCGTGATGCCCGCGGTCCGCGCACGGCTCGGGATCGGCCGCACGGTCGGAACCGCCTCGGTCGTGTTCGGGGTCTGCACCACGGTCGTCGCGCTCGTCCCGGTGCTGGCGGTCGTGCTCGTCGCGCTCCTGGTCGGCGGGGTGGCGTGGATCGCCGTGGTGACGACGCTGAACGGCACGGTGCAGGCGTTCCTGCCCGCGTGGGTGCGGACCCGAGGACTTGCCGCCTACCAGCTGGTGCTCTTCGGCTGCACGGCGATCGGGGCGGCGCTCGCCGGTGCCGTCGCCACACCCCTCGGGGTGACGGGCGTGCTCGCCGGGGCCGGAGTCCTCACCGCGCTCAGTGCCGCCCTGCTGCTCGTGTCCGGGTTCCCGGTGCTCACCGACCGGCAACGGGCCGTGACGCCGATGCCGTTCGGCGACCAGGTGTTCGTGCCGGACGACCACAGCGCTGCAACGGGGGAGACCCTCGTGCTGCTGCACTGGACGGTCCCGGCGGGCGCGGTCGACGAGTTCCGGGCGCGGGCCGAACGGCTCGGGCGGAGCCGACGCCGGACCGGCGCCCGTGACTGGAACCTGTACCGGGACCGGGCGACCGGGCCGGACGCCTGGGTCGAGGCGTTCCGAGTGGGGTCGTGGCAGGAGCACGTCGACCAGCACGAGGTCCGGCAGACCGGTGACGATGCCCGGACCCTGCGGGCCGTGCACGAGATCGCGGGTGAACCGCGAGTGGAGCACCTGGTGGCGGAGGGGGCCAGCGGGCCGTCGTCGGGGTGACGGGGTCAGCAGCCCGTCGTCGTCAGGGTGACCGTCGCGACCGTGCCGTTGGAGACCTTGGTCGTCTGGGGGCAGAGGTCGCCGGCGCGGACGGTGACCTGGCCGAGCGGCACACCTGCGAAGTCGGCCGTCCCGCCCGGGAACACCCGCTGGTGCTCGGAGAGCTTGCCGGTCGAGGCGAACACCTTGACCTCGTAGGGGCGGTCGGCGGCGTTCGACGAGACCGTGACCGACACCTGGCCGGTGGAGTCGTGGGCGCCGCAGCCGGCGAGGGCCAGGAGCGCGGCCACGCCGAGGACGGTTGCGGGGACGACTCGGAGCACGACGACCAGCGTACGCCGATGCTCGCTCGCTCCAGTGCGCTCCGCCCACGCTCCTGCGCCCTCCGGACTGGGGCCAGGCGCTGTCCGTTCGGCGCGTTACCGTGGACGCATGCAGCCGGAAACCGCGATGTCCGTGCCCGCGCCGACCGGGGCCGATGCGGTCCGGCGAGCGGCCCTGATCGCGGCGCTCGACGTGGTCGACGGCGGCGTCGAGGAACGGTTCGAACGGATCACCCGGATCGCACGCGAGGCCCTCGGGGTCTCCGGCTCGTTCCTCAACCTGGCCGGCGAGAACACCCTGACGATCAAGTCGCAGCAGAGCGACGCGGTCTTCGGCCCCGTCATCCCGCTGCAGGACACGTTCTGCGGCCGGACCCTGGGCGAGCAGGGCCCCGTGGTCGTCGCCGATGCCCGACTGGACGACCGGTACGCCGACCTGCCGATGGTGCTCGGCGACCCGAACGTCCGGTTCTACGCCGGCGTCGGACTCCGCGCCCCCGACGACGACCTGAAGATCGGCACCCTCTGCCTGATCGACCCCGAGCCGCGCACCCTGGACCCCGACGAGCTCGAACTGCTGCAGGAACTCGGCATCTGGGCGGAGCGTGAACTGCTCGCCGGTGCGGACGAGGACCGACTGCGCACCGTGCTCAACGGTCTGCAGCCGGCCGAGGTGCAGGTCCCCGGGTACCGGATCACGGGCGTGTCGATCCCGCACGGCCTCGTCTCCGGCGACTTCCACGACTGGCACCGCTCCGGCGAGGACTCGATCCACCTCACCGTGTCGGACGTCATGGGCAAGGGGATGTCCGCCGGGCTCCTCGCGGCGAACATCCGCGGTGGGCTGCTCGCCCGCGGCGACCAGGACCCGTGCGTCGCGCTCGCCGAACTCGAGGTGCAGGTCGCGCCCGAACTCAGCCGCGCAGAGTCCTTCGCGACGATGTTCCACGGGCGGCTGACCCCGTCCACCGGGCGACTCGACTTCGCCGATGCCGGGCACGGGCTCGTGCTGCAGCTCCGCGACGACGGTGCCGAGCGGATCCTGCGGTCGTCGGACCTGCCGATCGGGTTGCACCCCACCGGGATGCCCCGGGCTGCCGGGTCGCTCGTGCTCCGGCCGGGTGACGTGCTCATCGTCGTGACCGACGGCGCGCTCGAGCTCTGGGACTCGACGCTCGCGGCGCTGTCCGAACTCGGGTCGCTGTACCGGGAGTCCGCGGACGTCGAGACGTTCCTGCAGCGGGTGCGAGCCCGCGTCGTCGAGCACGACCCGGGCGACGACCTGACCGTCGTCGTGGTGGCGCGCGACGCCGTGGAGGCCTGAGCGGTCACGAACCGTCGGCTGGCTCGTCGGCCGGTCGCGCGGCGCGTGGTCGCGACACGTCGTGTGCGTGCTGCCGAGTGGTCGCGAACTGTCGGTTGGCGGGGCGTCGGGCGACGGTTCGTGACCGTTCGCCAGACCTGAGCGGGGTGTCGTGACCGCCGGTCGGCCGGGCGCCAGGCATCAGGCGGCGCGGGGCGGGTGGTCGCGACACGTCGTGTGCGTGCTGCCGGGTGGTCGCGAACTGTTGGTTGGCGGGGCGTCGGGCGACGGTTCGTGACCGTTCGCCAGACGTGAGCGGGGTGTCGTGACCGGAGCCGGACGCCGGCCGGGTGCGACGTCAGGCCCCGAGACGCTCGATCAGCTCGGCGTAGCGCGCAGCCGTGCGCTCGACGATCTCGTCGGGGAGCACCGGCGGCGTGCCCTGGCGGTCCCAGTTGGCGCTGAGCCAGTCCCGCACGATCTGCTTGTCGAACGAGTCGGTGCGGTCGGCGGACCGGGCGTCCCAGTAGCGGCTGGAGTCGCTCGTCAGGACCTCGTCCGCGATGCGGATCCGACCGGTGGCGTCCTGCCCGAACTCGAACTTGGTGTCCGCGATGACGACGTCGCGGTCCAGCGCGATGGCCGCGGCCTCGGTGTAGACGTGCAGCGAGAGCTCGCGCAGGGTCGCCGCGGTCTCGGCACCGACCAGGTCGACGGTCTGCTCGTACGAGATGTTCTCGTCGTGCTCGCCCTGGGCCGCCTTGTACGCCGGCGTGTAGATCGGCTCCGGCAGGCGGTCGCCGTTCGACAGCCCGGCGGGGAGCGCGACGCCACAGACGCTGCCGCTCTCCTGGTACTCGGCCCAGCCGCTGCCGACCAGGTACCCGCGCACCACGCACTCGACGGGGAACATCGTGAGCGGCATGACGTGCATCGACCGTGCCTCGACGTCGGCGGGCACCGGCGTGCCACCGGAGGACGGGCCGATGATGTGGTTCGGGACGTCGCTGAGCTGGGTGAACCAGAAGCGCGACAGACGGGTCAGCAGCTCGCCCTTGCCGGGGATCGGCGGCTCGAGCGCGAAGTCGTACGCGCTGACCCGGTCCGAGGCGACGAGCAGCAGCTCGGATGCGCTCGACAGGTCGGCGGTGCCCTCGGGCACGTAGAGCTCGCGGACCTTGCCGGACGAGACGTGCCGCCAGCCGGCGATCGGCGCGGGGGCGGTCACCGGGCGACCTTCGCGGCGATGTCGGTGCGGAACTGCGCGCCGTCGAGCGTGATGTCGCCGAGCCCGGCGTAGGCACGCTCGCGGGCCTGGGCGAAGTCGGACCCCGTCGCGACCACGCTGAGCACCCGGCCCCCTGTGGCGATGAGCGTGTCGTCGAGGACGCCGGTGGCGGCATGCGCGACGGAGACGCCGTCGCGGGCGTTCGCGTCGTCGATGCCGGTGATCGGTCGGCCGGTCTGCGGGTTCTCCGGGTAGCCCTCGCTCGCCAGGACGACGGTCACGGCGACGTCGTCCCGGAACACGGGAGCGGGGACGGCGCCGAGCTGCCCGGTGGCTGCGGCGAGCAGGAGTTCGCTGAGCGGGGTCGCCAGGCGGGGGAGCACGACCTGCGTCTCCGGGTCGCCGAACCGTGCGTTGAACTCGATCACGCGGACGCCCTGCTCGGTGACGATGAGGCCGCAGTACAGGAGCCCGACGAACGGCGTGCCCTCGTGCTCGAGCCGGCGGACCGTCGGCAGGGCCACGAGCTCGGTGACCTCGTCGACGAAGGCCTGCTCGGACGGCCAGCGGTCGGCGAGCCAGGGCAGCGGCGAGTACGCGCCCATGCCGCCCGTGTTCGGGCCGAGGTCGCCGTCGGCCAGGCGCTTGTAGTCCTGCGCGGGGCTGAGCGCACGCACGTCGTGGCCGTCGCTCAGGAAGAACAAGGAGACCTCTTCGCCGTCGAGGAACTCCTCGACCACGACGTGGCCGTGCTGGAGCCAGTAGGTGGCGTGGTCGATCGCGGCCTGGCGGTCGTCGGTGACGAGCACGCCCTTGCCGGCGGCGAGCCCGTCGGCCTTGACCACGTACGGTGCGCCGAGCTCGTCGATGGCGCCGACGGCTTCGTCCACCGTGCCGGCGTAGACCGGACGCCCGGTGGGCACACCGGCCTCGCCCATGATCCGCTTGGCGAACGCCTTGGAGCCCTCGAGCTGGGCCGCGGCCTTGCCCGGGCCGAACACCGGGATGCCGCGGGTGCGCACCGGGTCGGCCACGCCGGCGATGAGCGGGGCCTCGGGGCCCACGACGACGAGCTCGACGTCGTTCTCGATCGCGTACTCGGCGACGAGCGCACCGTTGGTGGGGTCGAGGGAGACGGTCTCGACGTCGGCCGCGATGCCGGCGTTGCCGGGCGCTGCCGTGATGACGTGACCGGCATGCTCAGCGAGCAGGGCCGTGATGATCGCGTGCTCGCGGGCACCGGAACCGAGGACGAGGATTCGCACCCGATCACCCTACCCAGCCCGACTCACCGCCCGCGATGCGGGGGCTAGCCTGTGGAGATGCCACCCAGGAGGATCGAGGACGCCGACGGCCGCGCGGCACTGGCTGCGGTGCGCGGTGGGGAGACGGCTCGACCCGCCGTGGCGACCGCGGTGCGGTGGACCTTGCAGTGCTTGGCGGACGAGGTCCCGGGGAACAGCGTCGAGGTGCGGGTACCGCCGTTCGCTGCGATCCAGGCAGTCCCCGGCCCCCGGCACACCCGTGGCACGCCGCCGAACGTGGTCGAGACCGACGCCACCACGTGGCTGGCACTCGCGTCCGGCGAGCTGACCTGGGCAGAAGCGGTCGCGCAGTCACGCGTCAGCGCATCGGGATCACGCGCCGACCTGACGGCGTTCCTGCCGGTCCGGCTGCCCGCTCCCGGCGCCTGACACCGCTCGGACCCGGCATCGGCGGCGCCGCCCGATCCGGCATCGGCGACGGACACCCGACCCGGGCGTCCGTGACGCCGCGCGGAGTCCGGCGCGAATTAGGTAGTGCCTACCGATGCGCCCGCATCGATCGCGTTCCTAAGCTTGAAGTCGCCGGGATTCGGACCCGACCCGAACGGGTCCGAACCCGGCGACAGGGACAAAGGTACGCGATGTTCCGCACGTCGTGTCAATCGCGGCGGCGTGTTGTGCTGCAATCCGCAACGTTCTTGCGTGCGCGACACGTGATGTCGAACGCGAAGCAGCCCCTCGCGGGGCGCCGAGCGCCCCCTGCCAGGTGCCGAACAGCCCGCGCCGGGCGCCGAGCAGCACCGGCCGGCCGTCCGCTCAGAGCAGCTCGGTGAGTTCCGACCGCGCGTGCAGGTCCCACTTCGCGAAGACACGGGACAGGTGCGCGTCGATCGTCCGCGTCGAGAGCCCGAGGGACTCCGCGATCCGCCGGTTGCTCAGGCCCTGTGCGGCGAGCTCGGCGACCTCGTACTCGCGCTTCGTCAGCGGTGGCTTGGACCGTCCGGCAGCCACCGACATGCCGTGGACCGCCAGCACGCCCTGCGCCGCGATCACCCGGGTCCGGTCGTCCGCCTGCACCGCGTCCGCGTACTGCACGATGGCGGCGGCGAGCGGTCCGTCGACGCGCGAGGCGGCGTCGCGCATCCGGTCGAGCGTGCCGGGGCTCTCGCGCCCGGTGAGCATGCCGACCGAGTAGTGCAGGGCGTACCCGTACATCACGTGCGTCCAGGACCCGTTCGCGGTGCTGCGTTCGATGATCTCGTCGGCGTGCTGCAGACCGGCGGGGTTGCCGAGCACGGACTCGGTCCAGGCGATGGTCACGGCGACCTGTTCACCGGTGATCCGCATCGCCCGCTGCGGCGTGGTCTTCGCACGTTCGAGCGCCCGGGCCGCGTCCTCAGGGTGCCCGGCATACGCGTGTGACATCGCCAAGCGGGCCCACGGGTACGCGGCGAACCCACCGTGGTCGGCGATGTCGTACCGCTCGCACGCCGCGGTGAAGGCCGCGATCGCGTCGTCCCATCGGCGCTGTCCGATGGCCAGGTTGCCCTGGCCGATGAGCTCGAGGGTGAAGTCGTACTTCAGGTAGGGGCTGGAGCGTCCGGCGGGCACCTCGGTGATCAGGTCGTCGAGGTCGCCGCGCCACACCTGCACCTGGTGCAGGACGGAGGAGTTCTCGCCCACGCTCCACGGGGCCGCCTCGACGTGTGCCGCCGCGGTGGCCAGTGCCCGGCGGCCCAGGGCTGCGGCGTCGTCGAGCCGGCCGGCTGTCGCCAACGCCATCACGGCGCACGGTGCGACGGCCAGGAACGACATCGGCATCGTCGGTGCCTGCACGATGCCGCTGCGCTCGATCTCGGCACGGACCTCGGCGAAGTCGCCGCCCCAGCCCTGGTGCGCCATCCGCAGCAACCGCAGACGCTCGACCGCTTCGTCGGACACCACCAGATGCACGGCGGCGTCGGTGAGTGCGACCGCGGCCGCGACATCGTCGTCGTGGAACTGGCGGATGTTCGCCAGGATCTCGCACGCCTCGGTGACGGCCTCGTCGGTGACGTCGCCGACGTGCCGCTTCGCGATGCCCCACGCCGCTTCGGCGTCGGCACGGCCGGCTTCGCGGCCGTCCGAGTACGAGTGCGCCAGCGAGCGGAGGCAGTGCGCCGTGACCTGCTCGGTCGGGGTGAGGGTCGTGCGGAGTGCTGCCGAGGCCAGGGCGATCCCGCTCTCGTGCTCCTGCAACCGCACGGCGACCTGTGCCGCGTCGAGCAGCTGGTCGACCGACGGCAGGACCCCGCACTCGAGCGACCACAGTGCGGCGCGCAGCCGTGCGGCGGGCGGAGCGCCCTCGGGCCGGTCGGTGCGGAAGGCGTTGGCACGGGCGAAGAGCGCCGTGCGTCGGGCCACCGGCACCAGGGTCCGGATGACCTCGCCGACGAGCGGGTGCGACGGCCGGACGACCGCGGCACCGTCGTCGAGCGAGTCGATCCGGACGAGGCCGAGCGCGACGACCCGGTCGACGTCTCCGCCGGTGACCAGTCCGAGCAGACGGGCGAGCGGGATCGGGTCGGCGAGGGCCACGATGTCGACGACGTCACGCAGGTCCTCCGGCAGCGTCCCGAGCTCCGTGCGGTACATGTCCGCCAGGCTGTCCGACGCGGTCACCCGCCCACGCCAGTACCAGCCGCTCGCGGTGTGGTCGAGCGCACCGGAGGCCCGTGCTGCGCGCACCACCTCGCGCAGGTACAGCGGGTTGCCGGCGGTGGCCCGGTGCACGCGCTCCGCCGAGGCGTTCTCGAGCGGTGAGCCCAGCGCCTCGGCGACGAGCGCGGCGGTCTCGTGCAACGCCAGCGGCTGCAGGTCGATGCGTTCGAGCAGGTCGTCCTGCCACAGCGCGCGGAGCGGTTCGGGGAGCGCCGTGAAGTCGCGGCAGGTCAGGACGAGTCGCGCGCCCTGCCGACGGACCAGCCAGG
This sequence comes from Curtobacterium flaccumfaciens UCD-AKU, assembly GCF_000349565.1. Classification (GTDB taxonomy): domain Bacteria; phylum Actinomycetota; class Actinomycetes; order Actinomycetales; family Microbacteriaceae; genus Curtobacterium; species Curtobacterium poinsettiae. Next base: position 115,091 of record NZ_KB714609.1, on the reverse strand, counting down.
CGACGTACCGCGCCGAGATCGCGTCCAGGTGGTCGGCGTCGTCGACACGGAGCAGCACGTCACGGTCGACCAGGTCCTCGATCGCCCGGAAGCGCTGCTCGGCACTCGCGTCGTCGGACAGCTCGGAGATCGAGGCGGGGAGTTCGCCGAAGCGCTCGACGACGGCGCCGAAGGGCATCGACCGACTCGCGGCGACCGCGGTGATCGGCACGACCACGGTGCGGCCGGTGCCGTCACGACCGGCGACCCGGTCGGTCACGCGAGCCGCGGCGGTGCTCTTGCCGAGGCCGGGGGCCCCGACGATCGCGACGCTCCAGCGGTGCTCGGCCACGACGGCGACGGCGCGGTCCTCCTCGACGCGCTGCGCGACGGGCCAGGCGACGCGAGCGGGCGAGGTGGGTCGGCGACCGCGGGCGGGTGCCGTTGGTTCACGCACGCGACGCACCTCTTCCGCTTGGGATACCGACCAGTAGCGACCATCCTCTCCCGGATCGGTCGCAGCGCACAGGCCGCGGGACGTCCCACAGTGGGGGACAATGGACGGGTGAGCAACACCGATCAACCCGACGAGCAGCCGCTCCCCGCGCCGGCACCGGCTCCCAGCGCGGTCGCCAGCCCCGACGAGGTCACCATCCGCCGTGCCCCGAAGTTCGGCGTGTTCATCGTCGGCGGTGCCGTGCTCGGCTTCCTCGCGACCCTCGTCGTGGTCGCCCTCACCATGAACCTCGGTGGCCAGCGGGACCAGACCAGCTTCGGCAGCCTGGTCGGCTACTTCAGCCTGTGGGGCGTCACGATCGGCGCCTTCGTCGGCGCGGTCGTCGCCGTCGTGTTCGACCGGGTCTACGCCCGGCGGTCGGCCCGCCTGACTGCGGAGCGCGTCGAGGTCGAACTCCCGCCCGAGACGGTCGACGGCGAGCTCGACGACCACGGTGACCAGCGGCCGTAGCCGCCCCCGGTCAACGGACAGGAGGCCCGGTGCCAGCTGGCACCGGGCCTCCCGTCTGTCGTCTGGTCGCGTCTCGGACGCGACCTAGCTGAGCTGGTTGGCCTCGACCCAGGACAGGTACTCCGGGCTCACGGTGCCCGTGACGTACTCGCCCGTGAAGCAGCTCATCTCGAGGTCGGTCACGTCGGAGCCCTCGATGATGGCGTCGCGCATGTCCCCGACCTCCTGGTAGATCAGGTGGTCGCTGCCGAGCACGCGGTTGATGTCCGGGATCTTCCTGTCGTGCGCGATGAGCTCGGCGCGCGTCGGCATGTTGATGCCGTAGACGTGCGGGAACCGGACAGGGGGAGCCGCGCTCGTGAACGTGACCTCGTTCGCGCCAGCGGCCCGGGCCATCTCGACGATCTCGCGGCTCGTCGTGCCACGCACGATCGAGTCGTCGACGATCAGGATGTTCTTGCCCTTGAACTCGGACGACATCGCGTTGAGCTTCTGACGCACCGAACGCTTGCGCTCCGCCTGGCCCGGCATGATGAAGGTGCGGCCGACGTAGCGGTTCTTGTAGAAGCCCTCGCGGTACTCGATGCCGAGCTTCCGCGCGACCTGCATGGCAGCCGGACGGCTGGAGTCCGGGATCGGCATGACGACGTCGATGTCACCGGTCGGCGCGTACTGCTCGATGGTGTCGGCCAGGCGGTTGCCGAGGCGCAGACGGGCGTCGTAGACCGAGATGCCGTTCATCACCGAGTCGGGACGGGCCAGGTAGACGTACTCGAACGAGCACGGCACCAGGCGCGGGTTCTTCGCGCACTGGCGGGCGTGCATCTGACCGTTCATCTCGATGAAGACGGCTTCGCCCGGAGCGATGTCGCGGACGATCTCGTAGCCGCCGGACTCGAGCACGAGCGACTCGCTCGCGACGACCCACTCCGGCTGGCCGGTCTCGTCGAGCTTGTGGCCGAGGATCAGCGGGCGGATGCCGAACGGGTCGCGGAAGGCCAGCAGCCCGTGCCCGGCGATGGTCGCGATCGTGGCGTAGGAGCCCTCGACCCGCTCGTGCACGCGCTCGACGGCGTCGAAGACCTGTCCTGGGTCGAGGTTCGCGCCGCGGACCTGGCCCTGCAGCTCGTGGGCCAGCACGTTGACCAGGAGCTCGGTGTCGCTCGTGGTGTTCAGGTGTCGACGGTCGATGTCGAACAGCTCACGCGTGAGTTCCCGCGTGTTGGTGAGGTTGCCGTTGTGCACGAGGACGATGCCGTACGGCGCGTTCACGTAGAACGGCTGGGCTTCTTCTTCGTTCGTCGCGGCGCCCTTGGTGGCGTACCGGACGTGCCCGAGCCCCATGGTGCCGAGGAGGGCACGCATGTCGCGGGTCCGGAACGCCTCGCGCACGTGCCCGCGGGTCTTGTGCATGTGGTGCACGTGACCCTCGACCGTGGCGATGCCCGTCGAGTCCTGCCCGCGGTGCTGCAGGAGGAGCAGTGCGTCGTAGATGGATTGGTTGGCGGGGCCCTGCGCAACAAGGCCGACGATGCCGCACATTCGCGGGTGTGCTCCAGATCAGTAGAATCGGGGGGTACCGCACAAGTCTGCCATGTCACCGCGAAGGACTCCGCATGCCCAACCCGTACGCCGAAGCCGGAGTGGACACCGCTGCCGGTGACCTGGCCGTCGAACTGATGAAGTCCGCGGTCGCGGCCACCCACAACTCCTCGGTCCTCGGGGGCGTCGGTGGGTTCGCCGGGCTCTACGACGTCTCGTTCCTGAAGGACTTCTCACACCCGTTGCTCGCGACCTCGACCGACGGCGTCGGCACCAAGGTCGCCATCGCGCAGGCGATCGACAAGCACGACACCATCGGGCAGGACCTGGTCGGCATGGTCGTCGACGACATCGTCGTGGTCGGCGCGAAGCCGCTGTTCATGACCGACTACATCGCCTGCGGCCGCGTGGTGCCTGGCCGCATCGCCGACATCGTCGCCGGCATCGCCCGCGGGTGCTCGGAGACCGGCACCGCCCTGGTCGGTGGCGAGACCGCGGAACACCCCGGTTTGCTCGGCCCGGACGACTACGACGTGGCCGGTGCGGCGACGGGCGTCGTCGAGGCCGATGCCCAGCTCGGCGCGCACCTGGTGCAGGACGGCGACGTGGTCCTGGCGATCGAGTCGTCGGGTCTGCACTCGAACGGCTACTCGCTCGTGCGGCACATCCTGTCGACGCGGGGCGTCGGGTTCACGGACCAGCTGCCCGAGCTGAGCGGCGCCGGGTTCGGGGGCGCCGTCTCCGTCGGTGAAGCCCTGCTCGAGCCCACCCGCCTGTACACCGCACCGCTCCTGGCGCTCCTCGAGCAGCACCCGGGCGCGGTGCACTCGCTCTCGCACGTGACCGGTGGTGGCATCGCCGCGAACCTGGCGCGCGTGCTGCCCGTCGGCTCCTGGGTCGAGGTCGACCGCTCCACCTGGCAGCCGCTCCCTGTCTTCCGGGTCCTTGCGGACATGGCCGGCAGCCCGATCGAGGACACCGAGGGCACCTGGAACCTGGGCATCGGCATGTTCGCCGTCGTCTCGGCCGGTGCCGCTGCCGAGGTCATCGCGTCGCTCGGCGCCGCCGGCATGCCGACGTGGCCCGTCGGCACGATCGCCACGTCCGCCCGTGACCTGACCGGCTTCGAGCAGGGTGCCAAGGGCGTCGACGGTGGCGCAGTCCGGCTCGTCGGGAGATACGCGGGCTGACCTGCCGTGCCGTGCCGTGCCGTGCGATGCCGCTGGCCCGTTCCGCCGCGCCGTGGTGCGTGCGGCGAGTGGTCACGAACCGTCGCCTGGCGGGCCCGCAACCGACGGTTCTTGACCGCTCGGCATCGTGTGCGCGGGGAGTCGTGACCACTCGAAGCCGGGGCCCGGGCGCGCCGATCGGTGCACGGGCGGACCCGGTGTCCGGGCGCACAGTGTCCGGCCACGCAGTGTCCGGACACGCAGAAACGCCGCGCTGCCCGGGGGCTGCGCGGCGCGACTACAAGAGATGTCAGGCGGACTTGTTCTGGTCTGCCTGGGTCTCGAACTCGTCTTCGTCTTCCGCCGGTTCCGGACCGTACTGGTCCGCCCAACGGTCGACGTAGTTCTCGTCGGAGTGTTGTCCGGCGGAGAGCTCCTGCTCGAGCGCACCGTAGTTCGTCTGCGGGCTGAAGTACTTCAGCTCACGGGCGACCTTGGTGTGCTTCGCCTTCTGACGGCCGCGCCCCATGCGTGACCCCCTCGTTCGGCTCTGGTCCGGTCCTGGCGAATGACGGAGGATCACTCGGGGAACCAGACGGTTCGTGGTTTGAAATCTGCCGATCACTCTACCATGTACCTCGATCTGGACGTCGCGCGACGGCTGGCCCGCACAGCAGAATCGAAGTGATGACGGAACCCCTCGAGACCCCGGTCGACCAGCACGCCCGCGTGGTGGTGATCGGTGCGGGGCAGGCGGGACTCTCGGTGGGATACCACCTGCGGCGCCTGGGGCTCGTCCCCGGCACCGACCTGGTGATCCTCGACCGCGCGCCGAGCACCGGAGGAGCGTGGCAGTTCCGGTGGGAGGCCCTGCGGCTCGGGGCGGCGCACCGGGTGCACGACCTGCCCGGCATGCGCGCGATGGGCCTGGAGTTCGACGACGCCGACCGGTCACGACCCGCGCGGGACGTCGTCGGCGAGTACTACCGCCGGTTCGAACAGCACTACGACCTGCGGGTGCGGCGGCCCGTGTCGGTGACGTCCGTCTCGCGCATCGGCGCAGTCGGCGAGGTGGACGGTGGGCTGTGCGTCACGACCCGGGGCGCCGACGGCACCGTCACGCGCATCGGCGCCGACGTGGTGGTGAACGCCTCGGGCACGTGGGGCACGCCCTTCGTGCCGTGGTACCCGGGGCGCGACGTGTTCCGCGGCCGCCAGGTGGACACGACCGAGTACCGCAGCGCCACCGACTTCGCCCGGCAGGACCTCGTGGTGGTGGGCGGTGGGACGAGCGCGATCGGGTTCCTGCTCGAGCTCGACGGCGTTGCCCGTTCGACGCGGTGGTTCACGCGGCGCCCGATGGTCTGGGCCGGGACGGCCTCGCTCGACGTCGAGTCCGCGGTGGCCGCCGTCGACGAACAGGACCGCGCCGCCCGCGCCGGCGAGGTCCTGCCGAGCATCGTCAGTGGTACCGGGGTCCCCGTGTCGCGACGGATCCGGGCCGGGATCGACCGTGGCGTGCTGCGCGACGAGCCGATGTTCGCGCGGATGGACGAGACCGGCGTGGTGACCAGTGACGGTACCCACGTGCACGCCGACGCGGTGATCTGGGCGACGGGGTTCCGGGCCGACCTGCGGCACCTCGCGCCCTTGCACCTGCGGACCACGGCGGGCGGTGTGGTGGTCGAGGACGGTCGGTCGGCGGAGGAGCCGCGGCTGTTCCTGGCCGGGTACGGCCCGCAGGCGTCGACCATCGGGGCGAACCGGGCCGGACGCCTGATCGCCCGCCAGGTCATGGACGCGCTGGCGGCCTGAAGACGGAACCGGGACGCGCGGCTCAGGCGGGGAGGGGCTCCTCGACGCCACGACGACGTCGTGACGACTTGAGCACCAGGGCGTCGAGCGAGAACCGCCCGGGCCCGGTCAGCGCCACGGCGAGCGAGGCCACCGCGAGCACGAGCACGTACTCGAACCCGCCGTCCTGCGAGTAGAAGCCGGCCGAGCCGTGGGCCAGGACGCCGGCCACCACCATGTCGACGGCCAGCAGCACGCCGACGACGCGGGTCGCGACACCGAGCACGAGCAGGACGCCGCCGACGAGCTCGAGGCCGGCGACGAGGGGTGCCGCGACCTCGGCCAGGGGGACACCCATGCCCGAGAAGCCCTGCACCACGTTCGGGATGCCCTGGGCGAACTTCTGGGCACCGTGGGCGATGAACACCACCCCGAGGACGATGCGGAGCGCGGTCAGGCCGATGGAGGTCGATGTCGTTCGCATGGCCACGAAGGTAGCCGTTGACGCGTCATCGATCACCCTCGGACAGGGCACTGACCGCGCTTCGCCAGAACATGCCCAGAGCATGCACAGACAGCGGTCCGCCGAAGGGCGGACTGCTTCTCAGGAATCGGCGCCGCGGCCCGTCTGCTGCTGGAGGCGGTCGATGTGCTCCGACGCCTGGGCCTTGGTGAGGTCGGCGGGGAGTTCCTCGCCGGCTTCACGGGCCAGGGTGTCGAGGTAGCTGCGCTGCGGTCCGGTCATCGGCTCGTCGCCGGTGACCCACTGCTCGGGGTCCTTGCTCGCGTCGGTGGAGGGGTCGGGTCGGGGGCCACCGAGGGTCTCGCCCTGGATCGGTGCGTCCGGGGTCTGCTGCTGGTCGCGGTCTGCGTCACTCATGTCCGCGAACGTACGCCGCACCCCCGGCACGACACGCAGCAGCGGCGTCCCCCGACCGGCCTCAGACCGCGGTGGCCGCGTACCGCACCAGGTCGGGCCCGACGGCACTCGTGGCGATCGGCACGACGCGGTCGTCGCGCCGGATCCAGATCGTCGCGGCACGTTCGTCGATGCGGTCGACCTCGTGCAGCTCGCCGTCGAGCAGCACCGACGCCGTGACCCGGACCAAGCCGCTCGCCGGACGCGGCGGCAGGCCCACCACGTCGTCGCCGTACGCCGGGTGCTCACCGGGCTGCAGGAACGGTGACACCGGCGCGGTGACGACCTCGAGCCCCTCGGCGACGTCGGTCACCGCCACCAGGCGGACGGCCTGGTCGGTCGGCAGGGGCACGTCGACGACGGGCTCGGCGGTGGGCCCGGCCAGCGCGCGGAAGGCGGGCCGACCGTCGGGGGCGAGGTGGGCCTCCAGGCCGTCGATCCGGACGCGACCCCGCCCACGGGAGTCGGCGTAGACGCCGGGCTCGATGCCGGAACGCCGCGCCTCGAGCCGGGTCAGGACGACGCGGTCGGGGCGGTACCAGTCGCGGAGCGCGGCGGGGTCGACCCACCCGACGCTCGGGACCCCGCGGGAGAGCGCGGCGGACTCGTCGGCGGCGCGCTCGTCGACCGCACCGAGCGGGTGCTCGCCGCGCACGGCGACGAGTCCTTCGAGCGGGCTGCCGGCCGGCGGTTCGTGGTCGAGCACCTCGACGCGCTTCGAGACCTTGCCGCCGTGTCCGTCGAACGTGGCGAACGTCCGCAGGTCACTGATGGTCATGGGGCCACATGCTACGACTCGTCGGCTCCCCGTCGCGGCGGCGAGGGGACGAGGGCGTGGATCTCGCCCGTGCAGAGCGCGGGGTCGACGCCCTCGGCGGGGCCGGCCGGACGGGTCGCGCGGCGTGGCTGGATGCTGTTGCGCTCGGCGGACCGGAGCAGGCGGTCCTCGGCTGCGCCCTCGGCCGACGACCCGGGCTGCGCTGGCCGGCGGAGCGGGGGCCGGACGGGCTCGCCGCGGCGCTCCTGGCCGGGCAACGGGCGGGAGCGGCGGCCGTACAGCAGCTCGGACGAGTCGAGCAGCCACGGCACCAGGGCCACGGTGACGCCGTGCACGAGCAGCAGCTTCTTGCGGATGCGGCGGCCGCGGTGGTTGTGGAGCAGCCCCTCCCACCAGTGGCCGACGATGAAGATCGGCGTGTAGACGGTGACGACCTCGGAGCCGTGCTCGGCCCGGTGCGCCTTGATGTACTTGATCAGGGGCATCGAGATGTCGCGGTACGGGCTCGGCACGATCGTCAGCGGCACCTGGATGCCGTACTCCGCCCACTGGTCGCGCAGACGCTGGGACTCGGCGTCGTCGATGGCGACGTGCACGGCTTCGATGCTCGCGTGCTCGGCGGCGACCGCGTAGTCGAGCGCCTTGAGCACGGGCTTCTGCAGCTTGTTCACCAGGACGATGGCGTGGTCGCCGGTGGCGCCGAACTTCGTCTCGACGTCGGCCTCGATCTCGTGCGAGACGTCGCGGTAGTAGCGGTTCACGCCGAGCATGAGCACGTACAGCACCGGCATGATCAGGAACACGAGCCAGGCACCGTGGGTGAACTTCGTGATCGTGACGATGACGAGCACCACGAAGGTGAAGGTGGCACCGATCGCGTTGATGGTGCGGGAGCGGACGACCTGCCCTCGGTTCACGGCAGGGTCGCCGTCGGGCACCGTACCGTCGCGGTCCGCCCGCAGCAGCCGCGTCCAGTGCACGACCATGCCCGTCTGCCCGAGCGTGAACGACACGAAGACACCGATGATGTAGAGCTGGATCAGGCTGGTGACGTTCGCCCGGTAGACCACGAGCAGGGCCGCGGCGACCAAGGCCAGGACGATGACGCCGTTCGAGTAGATGAGGCGGTCGCCGCGGGTCGACAGCGCCTTCGGGGCGTACGAGTCGCGCGCCAGGATCGAGCCGAGCAGCGGGAACCCGTTGAAGGCCGTGTTCGCGGCGAGGAGCAGGACCGCCGCGGTCGTCGCCTGGATCACGAAGAACAGCACCGAGTTGTTGCCGAACGTCGCCGCCGCGATCTGCGCGATCAGGGAGCGCTGCGGCGTGGTCGCGCAGTTCGCGAAGCCCTGCAGGTCGCAGGCGCGCTCGGCGTAGTGCACGTGCGACACGAGCGCCAGGGTGATGAGGCCGATGAACAGGACGATCGCGATGCCGCCCATCGCGACCAGGGTGGCCTGCGCGTTCTTGATCTTCGGGCGACGGAACGCCTGCACGCCGTTCGCGATGGCCTCGACGCCGGTCAGGGCCGAGCAGCCCGAGGCGAAGGCACGCAGGAGCAGCAGGATGAACGCCGCCTGCGTCGTGTGCTCCACGTTCTGCACGGTGTACGCCGCGGACTCGGCGACCGGGGCGTTGCCGGCTGCGACCCGGACGAGCCCGGTGACGACCATCACGAACACGCTCGCCACGAACAGGTAGGTCGGGATCGCGAAGGCCTTGCTCGACTCGCGCACGCCGCGCAGGTTGGCGGCGGCGAGCAGCACGACGAACAGCAGGGCGAGCTCGACGCGGAAGTGGTCGAGCATCGGGAGCGCCGAGATGATGTTGTCGACGCCGGAGGCGACCGACACCGCCACCGTCATCACGTAGTCGACGAGCAGTGCGCTGGCGACGACCAGCCCGGCCTTCTCGCCCAGGTTCCGGTGCGCCACCTCGTAGTCGCCACCACCGGACGGGTAGGCCTTGATGAGCTGCCGGTACGAGGCGACGACCACGACGAGCAGCAGCACGACGAGTGCGGCGACCCACGGCGCGAACGTCAGGAAGGCCATGCCACCGAGCAGCAGGATCATCAGGAGTTCCTGCGGCGCGTACGCGACAGAGGACAGCGGGTCACTCGCGAAGATCGGCAGGGCCAGGTGCTTCGGGAGGAGCTGTCCTTCGAGCTTCTCGGAGGGGAGGGGATCCCCGATCAGTCGCGCTTTCAACGACCGGATCTCGTTCGTCACGAGCGGCAAACCTACTCAGTTCCGGGCGCGAGTCAACACGGTTCCCCCGCCGCACATTCCCGGTCGGCCGCGGGCGCTCGGCGGCTGCTGCTCGGTGCCCACTGCGGTTGACGCAGCGTCAAGCATTACAGTTGCGAGCATGAGCGCATCGACAGGCACCGACGACGCAGCTGCGAAAGCACCCCACGCCATCGCCGAGGTGGCGCGTTCCGCCGGTGTCTCGAGCCGGACCCTGCGGCACTACGAGGCGGTCGGACTGCTGCCGGCCACCGCCGTCGGAGCGGGTGGACTCCGGCGCTACGACGACCACGCACTGGTCCGGCTGCAGCGGATCCTGCTGCTGCGCGGGCTCGGCTTCGCCCTGCCCGACATCGCGCGACGACTCGACGACGAGGGCGACGACGTCGCGGCACTCACGGTGCACCTGAGATGGCTGGAGCACGAGCGGGACCGGCTGGCCCGGCAGCTCGCGGCGGTGCGCACCACCGTCGCGCGCGTCTCGCACGGGGAACCCCTGACGGCGTCCGACGTGTTCGCCGGCTTCGCGCCGACGCGGCCGTCGGCCGACGACCCACCGGTTGCGGGGCGGTGAGCTTCCGTGGATGCGTCGGTCGCGACCGCGGGCGGACGACGGCCGGGAGGCCCTGGTCGCCACCGCCTGTCGGCCGCGGGCCGTCAGAGCGACTTGCGCAGGGCCTCCAGGCCGTCACGCAGGCGCGTCACGGTGTCCGAACCGAGCGTGCCGCGGGTCGCGCGACGACGCAGGTCCGCGCGCACCTGCTGCCGGAACGACGACAGTGCCATCTCGAGCTCGCGCAGGGCGCGGGCGCTGTCCGACGGGACGGACACGGGCTCCTCGGTGGAACCGGTCGCCGGGCTCTCGGCCGCGGCGGCCAGGTCGGCACGGAGCGAGCGCATGGCCTCGCCCACCGAGGCGCGCACGCCGTCGGCCAACGACTTCACCGAGTCGCTCAGGCCGGACTCGACCGCGGCGATCTCGTCGGCACGCGCCGCGAGTTCGGCGCGACCGGCGTCCGTGATCGCGTAGACGGTCTTGCGGCCGTCGGCGGTCTTGGAGACCAGGCCGTCGTCCTCGAGCTTCGCGAGCCGGGGGTAGACGGTGCCGGCGCTCGGCACGTAGGTGCCGCCGAAGCGGTCGCCGAGTGCCTGGATGAGCTCGTAGCCGTGCATGGGGTGGTCTGCGAGCAGGACGAGCAGGTAGAGACGCAGGTGGCCGTGGGCGAAGACGGGACTCATTCGGGCACCTCGCTGTCGTTCGTCGGGGTGGTCGGAGCCGTCGGCGTGCTCGGCGCAGTCGTCGGCGGCGTCGGTGCGGCCGGCGCCTCGGCGACCGGCGGGGCGTGCAGCACCGCGATGTCGCCGGACACGGAGTTCACCCGCAGGTCGAGCCACTGGCCGGACAGCTCGCCGCCCTGCTTGACGTACGAGCCGCGCACGCCGCGGATCTCGGCGTCGTCGAACTGCAGCTTGCCGGTCGCGGTGTTGACCGTGCAGTTGTAGGCGACGCCGTCCTCGAGCCGGACGCTCACCGCGCCGGACACCGTGTTGATGCGGGCGGACTCGGGGATCCCGTGCAGGTCCAGCACGACGTCGGCGGAGACGCCATCGGCCTGGAACCGGGGGATCTCACCGGTGGCCACGACGTCGCCGGAGACGGTGTGCACCGTGAGGGCGCCGTCGAGGTCGCGGATCGTGGTGGCGCCCGAGACGGCGTTGACCGTGACGTCACCCGCGACGCCGTCGACCACCAGGTCGCCGGACACCGTGTTGAGGGTCGCGCCGCGGTTCGTGCCGGAGAGCAGCGCACCGGCCGAGACGACACCGAGCGTGATGCCGGCGTCGCGGGGGACCAGGATGCTGACGTCGGCGTGGGCCTTGCCGCGGAAGGACTTCAGGAACCCGATGGGGTCGTCCCACCGGACCTGGGGGTGGTCGACGGTGAGCGTGTCGCCGTCGACCTCGACGAGCATCTGCTTGCCGGACACGCTGTGGATCTCGACCCGCGCGGTCGGCTCGTCGTGCGCGACGACGTCCACCTGTCCGCCGACGAGACCGACGCGCACGGTGCGCACGATGCCGGTGTCGATGACCTTGGGCTCGTCGACGAGCCACTTCTCCTGCGCCATGGTGCCTCCTGGAACTCGCGATGTATCGCGTCTGTGGAGGTCACGCTATATCGCGACTCGGCGCTCCGCAAGGGTGCCGGGCGGATGGTGAGCAGAAGTGGTCGGGTGGGGCCGTGCGACCCGACCGTTCCTGCTCACGAAGCGTGCGTGACGGGGGTGGGGCGCTCCTCCTGGACGGTCCGGCGCTCCGGGCTCCACGGGAACCGGCGGAAGTGCGGCATGAGCGGCTGGACCATCGGGCCGATCGCGAACGCGGCGATGACGGTGCCCGCACCGACGTCCCCGCCGAGCACCCACCCGACGATCACCACGGTCACCTCGACCAGGGTCCGCGCGAGCCAGATCGGCCAGCCGAGCCGCTGGTGCAGGCCGACCATCAGGCCGTCCCGCGCCCCGGTGCCGAACCCCGCACCGATGTAGAACGCCGTCGCGATCGCGAGCAGCACGAGCCCCGCCGCGAACAGCCCGATCCGGGCGACGATCCCCGACGGCTCCGGCACGAGCCAGAGCACCAGGTCGGCACTCGGTCCGATCGCCAGGGCGTTCAGCAGCGTCCCGACGCCCGGCTTCTGGCGGAGCGGGATCCAGAGCAGCAGGATGACCCCGCTCGACACGACCGTGATGACGCCGAACGACCACGGGACGACGTTCTCGAGCCCCTGGGTCAGTACGGTCCACGAGCTCACACCGACCACCGCGCGGACCTGCAGTGCGGTCGAGGCGCCGTAGAGGAACAGCCCGACGAAGAGCTGGACGAAGCGCAGGGTGAGGGCGGTGCGGCGGGGCATGGTCCCATCGTCGCGATGGATTGGCCTGCTGGTCGAGAGCCAATCGCGCTACCGTGGACCCGTGCCCCCGGTTCTCATCAGTGCTCGCGCCGCCGCCCACCTGCTGACCGACTGGCGCGCCGGCACCACCGCCCCCGCCTACGAGGCGCTCGCCGACGCCCTCCGGGTCCTGGTCATCGACGGCCGGGTCGCCCAGGGGGTCCGGCTGCCGGCCGAGCGCGGACTGGCCGCAGCCCTCGGCGTCTCGCGCACCACCGTGGCGAACGCCTACGCCCGACTGCGCTCGGACGGGTTCCTGGTGTCCGTCCGCGGCTCCGGCAGCGTCGTCCACCTGCCCCGGGACCTGGTCGGCCGGCCCGACCCCGAACGCCTCGGCGGGGTCGTCGAGGGGGACGTGCTCGACCTCCGCAAGGCTGCCCTGCACGCGACCCCCGGCATCGACGAGGCCGTCGAGCGAGCGGTCCGACACGTGCCGGCGGCGCTCGCCGGCATCGGCTACGACACCGTCGGCGACCCCGGCCTGCGGGCCGCGATCGCCGCCCGCTACACCGAGCGCGGGCTGCCCACCGATCCCGCCCAGGTCATCGTGACGATCGGCGCGCAGCACGCCATCGCGCTGCTCGCACGCGTGCTCGTCCGCCGCGGCGACGCCGTGCTCGTCGAGTCGCCGACCTACCCGCACGCGCACGAGGCCTTCCGCGAGGCCGGCGGCCGCCTGGTCGGCGTCCCCGTCGACGCGCGGACCGGGTGGGACGCCGCCGCGCTCGAGACGACGCTCCGCCGGACCGCGCCCTCGGTCGCGTACGTCATGCCCGAGCTCCACAATCCGACCGGTGCGACCATGTCCGCATCGACCCGCCAGCTCCTGCTGTCGACCGCGGCCTCGGTCGGCACGACCGTCATCGCCGACGAGACGATGGGGGAGCTCCGGATCGACGGTTCGCCGTCGCCGCCGTTGGCAGCGGCGGACCCGACGGGGGCGTCGGTCGTGATGATCGGTTCCGCCGCCAAGGTCTTCTGGGGTGGGCTGCGGATCGGCTGGATCCGCGCCGACCCGGCGCTGCTGCAGCGGCTGCTGCTCGCCCGCCCGACCGGCGACCTCGGTACCCCCGTGCTCGACCAGCTGGTCGTGCGCGAGCTGGTCCCGCGCACGGCTGCCGTCCTGGAGGCGCGGCGTGCGTCCCTGCGCGAAGGTCGCGACGCCGTCGTGGGCGCGCTCCGGGCCCGGCTGCCGGAGTGGGACGTCCCGGCACCGGCGGGCGGGTTGACGACGTGGGTGGGGCTCGGCAGACCCGTGTCGAGCGCGCTCGTGCTCGCCGCGCGGACCGAGGGCGTGGTGCTCGCCTCCGGCGGGGTGTTCGGGCCGGACGGCGGGTTCGAGCGGTTCCTGCGGGTGCCGTTCACGATGGCCCCGGCCGACCGGGGGCGCCTGGTCGACGTGCTGTCACGCGCGTGGGAGCGGGTGGGCGGCGAGTCGACCGGGGTGCGGGGGTCGTTGGCGGCGGTGGTCTGAGCGGGCTTCGTCCAGGGCTCGGTGTCTTGCGGGGATCGGGGTCGTCCGCCGGGGCTCGACGTCGTCCGCCGGGGCTCGGCGTCATCCCCGGGGCTCGGCGTCATCCTCTGGGGTGAGGTCGGGTCGGGGGTTCTCGCTCCCCGGGGTGATGCGGCTTCAGCGGGGTCCGGCGAGGCTGGGTGCCATGAACGCGACCCTGTCCGCCGGAACCCGCTCCGCTGTGCCGACGTCGGTCGAGCCGCCCGCGGCGGTCCCCGCCGTGGTGCGGGTCACCATCGCGCTGAGCGGGGCGTTCCTGGCGGGGGTCCTCACCTCGTTCGGGCAGGCCGTGCCCGCGCTCGCCTCGGTGTCGAACTCCGCCGGCCCCTGGTTCGTGGTGGCCGCGCTGCTGTGCCTGGTGGCCGGAGCCCGAGCGGGCCGGATCGCCCTGCCGCTGGCGACGGTGCTCGGCGTCGTGCTCCTCGAACTCATGCACGTCGGGTACTGGGCCACGACGGTCCTGCGCGGGTTCCCGGACGTGTTGTCGATCACGAACCCGTGGGTGCTGCTCGGGGTCCCGGCCGGACTGCTGGCCGGAGCGGTCGCCGTGGCCGTGCGCTCCGATGACACCCGGTGGCGGGCGGGGGCGTTCGGTGTGACCGCCGCGGTGCTCCTCGGCGAGGGCGTCCGCGGACTCCTGCAGGTCGCGGCGACGACCGGGCACGGCACGTGGATCGTCGAGATCGTGGTCGGGGTGGTGCTCCTCGGCATCGGGGTCGTCGGCGCGCGGTCGCCGGTCGGGCGCGTGGTGGCGCTGGGGGCCGGGGTGGTCGGCACCGTCGCGGTGCTCGGGGCGTACCTGTTGCTCGGCGGGTCCTGATCGTCCGGCGGGTCCCGATCCGTCGGCGGGTCCTGGCCCGGAACTGAACGTTCGTCGGTCGCTCCTGCGAGGATCGATGTCGTGCACCTCCTCTCGGTCTTCAGCCTGCGCAACCGGGCCCTCATCGCGCTCGTCACGATCGTCGTCGCGGTCTTCGGCGGCATCGCGCTCTCCAGCCTCAAGCAGGAGCTGATCCCGAGCGTCGAGTTCCCGCAGGTCGCGATCGTCAGCGCCTACCCCGGCGCCACGCCAGAGGTCGTGTCGAACGACGTCTCGACCAAGATCGAACAGGCGATCCAGGTCGTCCCGGACCTCGAGTCCACCAGTGCGACCTCGTCCACGGGGCAGAGCGTGGTGTCGGCGTCGTTCCAGTACGGCTCGAACCTGGCCAGCGCCGAGGACAAGATCCAGACCGCGGTGAACGCCCTGTCGCTGCCGGACTCGGTGCAGACGCAGATCGTCACGGGGTCCTTCGACGACCTGCCGGTGCTGCAGGTCGCGGTCTCGGCGTCCGGCAACCAGGAGCAGCTCGTCGACCGGCTGCAGGCCTCGGCGATCCCCGACCTCGAGAAGCTCGACGGGGTGCGACAGGCGGACGTCTTCGGCAACCCCGGCCGTCGTGTCGTCATCACGCCCGACCAGGACGAGCTCGCCGCGCGCGGCCTCAGCCAGACGGCCATCTCGGACGCGCTCGACGACAACGGCACCCTGATCCCCGGCGGAACCATCACCGAGGACGGCTCGACGCTGTCGGTGCAGACGGGCGAGCGGATCGCCTCGCTCAAGGACATCCGGGCCCTGCCACTGACCAGCTCGTCGAGCTCGTCGAGCTCGTCGGGTTCTTCCGGTTCTTCCGGTTCGGGCGCGGCCGGGGCAGGGGCCGCAGGTGCCGACGGCGCGGCGTCGTCCGGTGACGGCACGGCCGCGGGCGCGACGGGCACGGGGACGACGGGGACCGGCACGGATGCGACCGGTGCTGCGACGACGGGATCCGCGGCGACGGACACGTCGACGACCGCGGCCACCCCGACCGACACCACGTTGGGCGACGTCGCGAAGGTCGCCATCACGCAGTCCCCGCGCACCTCGATCAGTCGTGTGGACGGACAGCAGGCCCTGACGATCTCGATCACGAAGACGCAGGAAGCCAACACCGTCGACGTCTCGAACACCGTGCGTGCGGCCCTGCCCGGCATCGAGGACAAGATCGAGGGCGACCCCCGCTTCACCGTCGTCTTCGACCAGGCGCCCTACATCCAACAGTCCATCGACTCCCTGGCCGAGGAAGGCCTGCTCGGCCTGGCCTTCGCGGTGCTCGTCATCCTGGTGTTCCTGCTGTCCTGGCGCTCCACGCTCGTCACCGCGATCTCGATCCCGACGTCGGTGCTCCTCGCCGCGATCGGCATGCGCGCGGCCGGGTACACGCTCAACATCATCACGCTCGCCGCGCTCACGATCGCGATCGGCCGCGTGGTCGACGACTCCATCGTCGTCATCGAGAACATCAAGCGGCACATGCTCCCCGGCGTCGACCGCGGCCAGGCCGTGCGCGACGCCGTGCGCGAGGTCGCCGGTGCGGTCACCGCCTCGACCCTGACGACCGTCGCGGTGTTCCTGCCGGTGGCCTTCGTCGCCGAACTCGTCGGGGAGCTGTTCCGGCCGTTCGCCGTGACGGTCACCCTGGCACTCGTCGCCTCCCTGTTCGTCTCGCTCACGATCGTCCCGGTGCTCGCGTACTGGTGGCTCCGCCCGCCGAAGGCGAAGCCGGGCGACGCGCCGACGGCCGCGGACGCGGACGCGGACGCAGACGCAGGCGAAGGCGCAGACACAGCAGCGGCAGCAGCACCGTCGGCGGTTGATGCCGAGCGCGACCGCGACCGTTCGGAAGGCGCGCTCGCCTCCGCCGCGGACCTGCACGACGCCGGCCGGGTCGACCGCCTGCGCCGCGTCTACCTGCCGGTGCTCCGGTGGGTCGTCCGGAAGCCGGTCGTCGTCATCCTGCTCGCCGTGATCGTCCTCGGTGGCACGGCCGCCACGTTGCCGTTCGTCACCACGAACTACCTCGGCGACTCGGGGCAGAACACGTTCACGGTCACGCAGGACCTGAAGGCCGGTTCCAGCCTCGCCGTCCAGTCCGAGTCCGCGCGCAAGGTCGAGCGGGCACTGCAGGACGTCGACGGCGTCGAGACCGTGCAGACCACCATCGGCACGAGCGGCCAGTCGATCCAGGCCGCGTTCGGCGGTGGCGGCAGCGCCTCGGTGCAGTACGCCGTGACGACCGACGCCGAGGCCGACCAGCCGACGATCCAGGCCGACGCCCGCAAGGCGATCGGGTCGATCAAGGACGTCGGCGAGGTCACCATCGCGTCCTCCGGCGGCGGGTTCGGCGGCAGCAGCGACATCGAGGTCGACGTCACCGCGCCGACCCAGTCGCAGCTCGAGACGGCATCGCGCCAGGTGCTGAAGACCATGCAGTCGGTGCCGGACACCACGGCCGCCACCAGCAACCTTTCCGCCGCGGAACCGTTCCTCGCCGTCCGGGTCGACCGTGCCAAGGCCGCGTCGCTCGGTGTCACCGAGACCCAGGTGGGCGGCCTCGTCGCCGCGGCGGTCTCACCGCGGGACACCGGCAGCATCGAGATCGACGACGCGACCCTCGACGTCTACATCGCCGACCCGGAGCCGCCGACCACCATCGCCGCGCTCCGTGCCCTCGACGTCCCGACGAGCACCGGCACCGTCCCGCTGTCCGACGTCGCCACGGTCGAGGAGTCCGAGGGCCCCACCACCGTCACCACGACGAACGCCGCCCGCACCGCCACGATCACCGTGACGCCGGACGCCACCAACCTGGGTGCGGCCGTGCAGTCCGTCACGACCGCGGTCGACGAACTCGACCTGCCGAAGGGTGCGACCGCCTCCATCGGTGGCGTCGCCGCCAGCCAGTCATCGGCGTTCTCGCAGCTCGGGCTCGCGGTCCTGGTCGCCGTGCTGATCGTCTACGTGATCATGGTCGCGACGTTCCGGAGCCTGCTCCAGCCGCTGCTGCTGCTCGTGTCGGTGCCGTTCGCTGCGACGGGCGCGATCCTGCTGCAGATCGCATCCGGTGTCCCGATCGGCGTCGCGTCGCTCATCGGTCTGCTCATGCTCGTCGGCATCGTCGTGACGAACGCCATCGTGCTCATCGACCTCGTCAACCAGTACCGACGACGCGGGCTGCGGGTGCGTGAGGCCCTGATCGAGGGCGCGACACGACGCCTCCGTCCGATCCTCATGACGGCGATGGCGACGATCTTCGCGCTGCTGCCGATGGCGATCGGACTGACCGGCAAGTCCGGCTTCATCTCGCAGCCGCTGGCGCTGGTCGTGATCGGTGGTCTGGTGTCCTCGACACTGCTGACGCTCGTGGTGCTGCCGGCGCTGTACTTCGTGGTCGAGCGGGCCCGCGAACGCAACACGGACCGGATCGCCGCGGGAAAGACCCGGAAGCAGGCGCGTGCCGAGCGACGCCAGGAACGTGCGGAGCGTCGGGCGGAACGACAGCGGCGGCGAGCGGAGCGTTCCGGCAGCGCTGCCTAGCGGCGGTACTCGGCGTCGACCGCGGCGAGGGACGAGACGACGACCGGCTCGGCTCGTTCCTCGCGCTCGACGCCCCGGAACCACGACACCAGCACCAGGGTCAGCGTCACGACAAACACCACGGCGGCGCCCTGCGACACGACGGCCAGCTGCCCGGTGACCGAGGCGTAGCCGCCGAAGGCCACCGCGGTGACGAACGACAGCCCGAGCAGCAGCTCCGCGAACGTCTGCAGCGCAGGGCGGTCCCAGCGCGTCGCAGCGGCGCGGGCAGGGCGGGTCGAGGTGTCGGTCACCACCGAAGTCTGCGGCCACGGGCTCCGCAGCGGCAGTCCCGACTCCGGGTGCCACCCACCCGGGGCACGCGGTCGGTCGTCCGGTCAGCCGAGCTGGGTCCGCAGGAAGGTGACCACCCGGCGGCTCATCGCCTCGTCGAGCTGCGCGATCGAGTGCGCCGTGCCCTCGACCGCCACGAACGTCACCGGGACGTCGTGGGATCGGAGTGTCGCGGCGAACTCCTGCGACTCCCACAACGGGATGAACTCGTCGGTGGAGTGCCCGATGAAGAACGGCGCCGTGTCCGAGGTGACGTGGAACTCCGGCGACGCCCGGGTGGCCGCCGGGCACCTGGCGTAGGACCGGCACCCCAGGTAGAGCAGCTGCTTGCGCTGGAAGGCCGCGGACACCCCGTCGGGCTCGGTGGACCGGGTGGTCAGGTTCGTCGGCCCGCTCAGGTCGACCACGGCGCGGATCCGGTCGCCGTCGGCGTACGCGGCGGAGTCGTGGTCGGTGACGGCGAGCATCGCGGCGAGGTTGCCGCCGGCGCTCCCACCGAACACGCCCACGCGCTGGGAGTCGACGTCGTAGGTCTCGAGCGTCGCCGGGCGGAACACGTAGTCGAGCGCACGTCGGACGTCGTCGAGCCCGGCAGGGAACGGATCCGTCGGCGCCAGCCGGTAGTCGACGTTGAACGTCACGAAGCCCTCGGACGCCAGGTACTTGCACACGGACCGGTACGCGGCCGTCGCCTTGTCGCCGTGCGACCAGCTGCCGCCGTGGATCATCAGGACCGCGGGGCGTCCGGTCGTGGCCTCGACCGCCTCCGGGTCGGCGGTGGCCGAGGCGGACGGTGTCGCGGTGGGGGTCGCCGTCGTCGCGGGCTCGCTGTCGGCCGGCAGACACACGTCGAGGCGCTGCAGCGGGTCAGTGCCGTAGGGCACGTCGGCCACCACATCGATGCCGTGGTACCGGAGCGACAGCGGGTAGATGACGCTGTCCGCGGTGACGGTGGCGTTCTCGTCGCCGACCGGATCCGTGCTGCAGGACGCCATCGCGCCGAGCGCCACCACCGCGGCGACGAGCGCGAGCACTGAGCGGCGGCCGGACTTCATCACGTCCACGCTAGCCGCACCGGCGACCGCCCACGTCACCCCAACGGAGGAACCCGAGCGGACGACCCCCGAGCGGGCGACCCCCGAGCGGGCGACCCCCGGACTGCGCTCCCGGTGCAGACCGGCTGCACCGGCGTCACCTGGCAGTGCGAGGATGAGCACGGCAGTCGCCGACCGGAGCACCGCAGGAGGACCCGTGAGCAGTCGCAAGGCCTGGAACGCCGATCCCGAACCGCTGCTGCGTGTCGAACCCGGGTTCCGCCTCGACCAGGTCGACCCCGACGGCACGCCGGGCTTCCCCGGTCGCAAGATCGACGGCCTCGAAGCGCTCGCCGCGGGCGCCTCGCGGCTCGCCGCCCTGCAGGAGCGCCTGTACGCGGCGTCGACCGCGGGGGACGAGCGCCGGGTGCTGCTCGTGCTGCAGGCGATGGACACCGCGGGCAAGGGTGGCATCGTCTCGCACGTCGTCGGCGCGGTCGACCCGAACGGCGTGCACTACGCCGGCTTCAAGGCCCCGACGGCCGAGGAACGCGAGCACGACTTCCTGTGGCGCATCGAGAAGCAGCTGCCGGCAGCCGGACAGCTCGGCGTGTTCGACCGCTCCCACTACGAGGACGTGCTCGCCCAGCGCGTCCGCGGCATCGCCGCGCCGGACGAGATCGAGCGGCGGTACGGCGCGATCACCGCCTTCGAGGACGGCCTCGCCGCCGCTGGCACGACCATCGTCAAGGTGATGCTGCACATCTCGAAGGACGAGCAGCGCGAGCGTCTCGGTGACCGGCTCGACCGTCCGGACAAGCACTGGAAGTTCAACCCGAGCGACATCGACGACCGTCTGCTCTGGGACCGCTACCAGCAGGCGTACCAGATCGCCCTCGACCGCACGTCGACCCCGCAGGCGCCCTGGTACGTCGTGCCGGCGAACCGCAAGTGGTACGCACGCCTCGCCGTGCAGCAGCTCCTGCTCCGGGCGCTGGAGGACATGCACCTGTCGTGGCCGAAGGCCGACTTCGACGTCGCCGAGCAGCGTCGTCGGCTCGCCGAGTCCTGACCCACCGGCTCAGGGATTGTGGGTGAGGAACAGCACCCACACCGCCGCGGGCTGCGCGAGCACGCAGCCACCGAGCACGATGCCCCGTCGTAGCGCGGTGCGGTGCAGGAGCGGCGCACCGAGCAGCGGGGCCGCCGGCAGCAGCAGCCGCGGCAAGCTCTGTTGGGGCAAGAACGTCGCGAACAGGGAGAGCAGGTACGAGGCCGAGCCGAGCAGCGGCACCGAGCCGATCCGGCGCGTCGAGCGCGACGACAGCCACCATCCCGTCGCGCCGACCGCGACGAGCACAGCGACCACGCCGAGCGTGCCCGCGAACCGGTCGGCCTGCAGGAACCACGGTGTCAGCGGCGCGAAGTGGTGCACGTCGAGGTGGAGCCGCCACCACGCGAGTTCGGTCTGCAAGTAGGCGTCGGGAACCCCGGTGACGAGCGCCGCCACGACCGGCCACGCCAGGCCCGCCGCTGCCGTGACCAGGCCGGTGACGACGATCGCGACACGCTCCCGCACGGGCACCGCGTCGCGCTGCACGAGCCGGAGCACGGCGTGCAGCGCGAGCGCCAACGGGATCGCGAGCGCCCCGGGCCGGGTGAACGCGAGAACCGTGACGATCGGCAGGACCGTCCAGTAGTGCCGACGCTGCATCGCGATGAGTGCGGCGAACGCGAGCAGCAGGCCGAGCGACTCGGCGTAGGCGATCTGCAAGACGAACGACACCGGCCCGAACGCGAAGAACACGCCCGACCACAGCGCGGTGGTCCGGCCGACGTGGGGACGGAGCAGGGCCACGAGTGCGACGGACGCCGCGCCGCCGAACGCCGTCGCCAGCAGCACCGCGACGACCGCGGGGTCGCCGCCGGCCGCGCTCACCGCCCGCACGAGCGCCGGGAACACCGGGAGGAACGCCCAGGCGTTCTGCTGGACGGCGCCGGTGTCGTCGACGGGCAGTGTGCTCGGGTAGCCCTGCCGCGCGATCTCGAGGAAGTACTGGCCGTCCCAGGCGGTCGAGCGTTCGAAGAACCCCTTCGGGTCGGCCGTGTCGCCGAACCCGACCGGATCGGTGAGCGCGAAGCCGACGGTGAGCGTGGCGGTCGTCACCACCCGCGCGAGTGCGTAGAGCGCGAGGGTGATGAGGCAGTCGGGCAGTGTGCGGGTCACCGTGCGCGCTCGCATGCTGGCCTCCGTCGTGGTGTTGCGTATACGTTGTGCTGATATCCAAGCCAACTCAGACACCAACGGGGTAATCCTTGACATTTCGCAGTGCCCGTGGAGGGACGCTCGTCGTCATCCCCACGTACGACGAGCGCGAGAACATCGAGTCGGTCGTCGCCCGCGTCCTCGCGGCACGTCCCGAGGTCGCCGTCCTGGTCGTCGACGACGGCAGCCCCGACGGCACCGGCGCGATCGCGGACGCCCTCGCCCGGGACGACGAGCGTGTGCACGTCCTGCACCGCACCGAGAAGGCCGGCCTCGGTGCCGCCTACCTGGCGGGGTTCGCCTGGGGGCTCGAGCGCCACCACGACGTCCTGGTCGAGATGGACGCCGACGGCTCGCACCGGCCCGAAGAACTCGGCAGGCTGCTCGAACGCTGTGCGGCGGGTGCCGACCTGGTCATCGGCTCGCGCTGGGTGCGCGGTGGCTCGGTCGTGAACTGGCCGTGGCACCGGATCGCCCTGTCGCGCGGCGGCTCCTTCTACAGTCGGATCGCGCTCGGTGTCCGGGTCCGCGACCTCACCGGGGGCTACCGCGCGATCCGCGCGGACCTCCTCCGTTCGCTCGTCGCCGAGGACATCGCCTCGGCTGGCTACTGCTTCCAGGTCGACCTCGCCCGACGTGCGGTCCGGGCCGGTGCCGTCGTCGCCGAGGTCCCCATCACCTTCGTGGAGCGCGAGCGGGGCGAGTCGAAGATGAGCGGTGGGATCGTGGTCGAGGCGCTCGTCCGCGTCACCGGGTGGGGGCTGCAGCGGCTGTTCCGGCTGGGCTCGCCGTGACGCGTCGTGTCCGGTGCGGCCAGGAGGCACGGATCACCCCGCCCGACCGGCCTGCGTTCGCATCGGGGCTGGCGTCAGGGCAGCGGCTCGCGTAGACTCGATCGGTCGGCCTTCGACGTCGTGACATTGTGATCACGGAAATTCTGCTGGGTGTGTGTTGCTCGAGGGCTGGAATCACGTCGACTCGCGACGGGATGAACCCCCTCTCCGCAAGCAGCCCCCGCCGATGTCGCTGTCGGGCGCTGCGGTACGTTGCGCACCCGAGAAAGTAGCCATGGCCCCGTACAACAAGGGCGGCGCGGACAACCGCGCCTCCGACCGCGTCCGCCACCCGAACGGCACCCCCGCCGCCCGCAGCAGCAAGCACCGGGGGTTCCGCGCCGCCGACTCGTCGCAGCCGCGTCAGAAGCAGCGCTGGGACGCCGAGGAGCGTCGCGGTCGCGCGTCGCAGGGCGAGCGTCCGGCCCGTCCGAACTGGGAGCCGCGAGACAGCGGCGGCCAGCGGCGCCCCGATCGCGACGACCGTGGTGGTCGCGGCTACAACCGTGATGCTCCCTACTCGCACGGCCGTCCCGACGCTCCGCAAGCTCCGCGTCGCGCCGGAACCGGCTCGCAGGGGCCCAGTGCCCCGCGGCGCTTCGATCGTGACGACCGCACGCCCCGTCGCGACAACGACGACCGCCCGCGTCGCTCGTTCGACCGTGACGACCGTGCACCGCGCAGCTTCAACCGTGACGACCGCGCCCCGCGTCGCGACAACGACGACCGTCCCCGTCGCTTCGACCGTGACGAGCGTGCCCCGCGTCGTTTCGACCGTGACGAGCGTGCCCCGCGTCGTGACAACGACGACCGCCCGCGTCGCTCGTTCGATCGCGATGATCGCGCCCCGCGTCGCGACAACGACGACCGTCCCCGTCGCTTCGACCGTGACGAGCGTGCCCCGCGTCGTTTCGACCGTGACGATCGCGCCCCGCGTCGTGACAACGACGACCGCCCGCGTCGTTCGTTCGACCGTGACGAGCGTGCCCCGCGCAGCTTCAACCGCGATGACCGTGCGCCCCGTCGTGACAACGACGACCGTCCGCGTCGTTCGTTCGCCCGCGACGACCGCACCCCGCGCCGCTCGTTCGACGAGCCCGAGCGCGGCAAGTTCGTGCCGGCCGACGACGTCAAGCTCGAGAAGCTCCAGGCCGAGGCCACCATCGCAGCCGACGTCGAGGGCGTGACCTTCGGCGACCTCGGCATCGGCGGCAACATCTCCCGCGCCCTGCAGGAGCTCGGCGCCTCGAGCCCGTTCCCGATCCAGGCGGCGACGATCCCCGACGTGCTCGCCGGCAAGGACGTCCTCGGCCGTGGCCGGACCGGTTCCGGCAAGACCATCGCCTTCGGTGCGCCGCTGGTCGAGAAGCTCATGGAGCACGGCGGCGGCACGAAGCGCAAGATGGGCCGCGCCCCGCGTGCGCTCATCCTCGCGCCGACCCGTGAGCTCGCCCTGCAGATCGACCGCACGGTGCAGCCGATCGCCCGCTCGGTCGGCCTGTTCACGACGCAGATCTACGGCGGCGTCCCCTACGGCCGCCAGGAGGGCGCGCTCGAGCGCGGCGTCGACATCATCGTCGGCACTCCCGGCCGTGTGCAGGACCTCATGAACAAGGGGAAGCTCGACCTCAGCGAGGTCATCATCTCCGTGCTCGACGAGGCCGACCACATGTGCGACCTCGGGTTCCTCGAGCCGGTGCAGGAGATCCTCGCCGCCACGGCCGAGGTCACCCCGCAGGGCAACCGCGCGCAGAAGCTGCTGTTCAGCGCGACGCTCGACACCCAGGTCGCGGCACTCGTCGAGCAGTTCCTGCACGAGCCGAGCGTGCACGAGGTCGCGGGTGAGGACCAGGCGTCCTCGACCATCGACCACCGTGTCCTCGTGGTCGAGCAGCGCGAGAAGGACCGTCTGCTCGAGGAGCTGGTCGCCGGCGACGGCAAGACCATCGTCTTCGCCCGGACGCGTGCCTACGCCGAGCGTCTGGCCGACCAGTTCGAGGACGCCGGCATCCGCGCGACCTCGCTCCACGGTGACCTGAACCAGTCGCGCCGCACGCGCAACCTGCAGCTGCTCACCAGTGGCCGCGTCAACGTGCTCGTCGCCACCGACGTCGCCGCCCGCGGCATCCACGTCGACGACGTCTCGCTCGTCGTGCAGGCGGACGCCCCGGACGACTACAAGGCGTACATGCACCGCTCCGGCCGCACGGGTCGTGCCGGCAAGGAGGGCACGGTCGTCACGATCGTCCCGCGTGGCCGCATCCGCAAGATCGAGGGCATCCTCGAGCGCGCCGAGATCGAGGCGGACCTGGTGCAGGCCGCACCCGGTGACGGCATCGTGTCGGAGCTCGCCGCGCGCTAGTCGCGACCACACGACGGACGGGAGGCCCGGTACCAGCTGGTACCGGGCCTCCCGTCCGTTACGCGGTGCGACCGACGACCCCGCCGGGTCCGGTCCGCGGCTCGGCCGCGACGTCAGCTGGCGCACGGGTCATCCTCTCGGAGGACAGGGAGCCGCCGCGCTCATGCCGCCGACTGATGACACGGGCGAGCAGGACCGATGCAATGATCACGTGACACCCGCAGCGCTCGTCGGACGACTCCGCCGGTTCCCCGTCTCCGTCTCCGTGGCCGCAGCGACGGCCGTGCTCCTGGTGAGCGCGCGGATCGCTCACGCCGAACCCGACTTCCCGCACCACCCGCCCGTGGCATGCCTCGCCGTGGTCCTCGTGGTGTTGACGACGGTGCTCGCCGAACGGTCCCTCGGATCCATCCGCACAGTGGTGATCGGCGTGGTGGCGCCGGCGCTCGGCGTCCTCGGAACCCTGCTCACCGTCAGCATCGGGTCAGCGCTCGGCGAGGCACACGCTGAACTCGCGGTCGGACAGCCGCTCTTCGCCCCGTCGATCGTCGCCGCCGCGTTGCTCGGTGCCGCGTCGGCAGCGATGCCCGCGCAGCACCGGTGGCGCACGCGAGCCGCGCTCTGGACGGTCGTCCTCACGCTCGTGCTCTTCGCTGGCCACGGGTCGGACCTCGCCCGTGCCCTGGCGACCCTGCTCGGCACCGCAGCCGGTTCGTTCGTGGTGCGCCGGGCCTCCGGTCCGGACGCGCCGACCGCGCGTGACACGGTCAGCGCACGCACCTGCGTGGTCGCGACGCTCATCGCGCTCGGCGCGGGCACCCTGGTGACCCCTGTCGTGCCGGACCCGGACGGTGTGCTCTCGGTGTTCGCCGACGCCATGAGCGACCGTGCGGTCGTCATCGTCGGGCTGCTCCTGCTGGTGTCCGCCTGGCTCGTGCAGCGTGGCCGGCGCACGGGCATCGTGCTCGCCGTCGGCGTGCTCGTGACGCTGACCGCCGTCCTCGCCGACGTGTTCCTCATCGAACCGATGACCGACGACGCCGTGCAGTGGCGCGGACTCGGGCTGGACGCGATCGAGTGGCAGGTCACGCTGCTCGGCGCGTGGCTCGTGCCGGCGATGGTGCTGCTGACGGTCCTGGCGCTCCGCGGCCGTCTCGTCCGCTCGCGGTTCCGTGCCGCCACCAACGGCCGCGGTGCCCTGGTCGACATGCTGCGCGTCGGCGATGCCGGATCCCTCGGCCACATGGGCACCTGGCGCGGCAACGCCACCTGGACGCACCCGGACGGGCGTGGGGCCGTGGCGTACCGGGTCCGTGGGGACGTGGCACTCACCGTGTCGGACCCGGCGTGCAGCGCGGCGGACCGCGCCGAGGTCGTGTCCGCGTTCACGGCCTTCTGCGACCGGAACGGCTGGGTGCCCGCGTTCACGAGCGTGCACGAACCGGTGCGGCAGATCCTCGCCGCCGAGGGGTGGACCGCGCTGCCCGTGGGGGTCGAGTCGGTGCTGGACGTCGCCACGTTCGACCTGCGCGGCAAGAAGCGGCAGGACCTCCGGACGGCCTCGAACCGGGCCGACCGTGAGGGGGTCCGCGACGAGTGGACGACCTTCGACGCGCTCGCCGACGCACAACGTGCCGAGGTCGAGGCGATCTGCACGCGGTGGGCGACCGACCGGAGGCTGCCGGAGATGGGGTTCACCCTCGGCGGCTTCCACGAGCTCGACGACCCCGACGTCCGACTCATGCTGGCGGTGACGGCCGACGGACACGTCACCGCGGTCACGAGCTGGCTGCCCGTGTACGAGCACGGCGGACTGGCCGGCTACACGCTCGACGTCATGCGCCGTGGCGAGGACGGCATGCCGGGGGTCATGGAGTTCCTCATCGCCCGGACCGCGATCCGGGCACGCGACGCGGGCCTGCGGATGATCAGCCTCTCCGGCACCCCGCTCGCACCCCACGACGGCGCACGGTCCCTCGTGTCCCTCGGATCGGTCCTCGTCGCCCGACTCCTCGAGCCGGTGTACGGGTTCCGGTCGCTCCAGCGCTTCAAGGAGAAGTTCGGCGCTCGGCACGAGGCGCTCTGGATCGTGGTCCCGACGCCGCTGCACGTGCCGCGGGTCGCACGTGCCCTGGCCGGCGCCTACGTCCCAGGCCTCCGGCCGAAGCACCTCTGGGCACTGCGCCAGGCACACCGCTCGACCGTCCGCGAGCCCGCTCCCGCGCGGGCGGTGTCGAAGCGGTGAGCCCGGCCGACCGGTTGCTCGCCACCCAGCTGCAGGCTCCGACGCTGCTCGTCCCGCTGGACGTGGCGTTCGCACTGCTCAGCGTCGTCGTCCTGCTCCCCGCGGTCGGC
Organism: Curtobacterium flaccumfaciens UCD-AKU; assembly: GCF_000349565.1. Classification (GTDB taxonomy): domain Bacteria; phylum Actinomycetota; class Actinomycetes; order Actinomycetales; family Microbacteriaceae; genus Curtobacterium; species Curtobacterium poinsettiae. Next base: position 87,646 of record NZ_KB714609.1, on the reverse strand, counting down.
GGCTGGCGATCCCGTGTCGCGTGGCGTCGGGCCGGAGTCCGGGCGGGCGTCGCCGCGGCCGCGGCCGTCGTGGTGCTCATCGTCTGCTGGGTCCTCAGCGACCTGGTGAACCTGTTCGGGGTCGCGATGAGTCCCGTGACGCGGCTGTGGTTCGTCGTGGCCGCCGCTGCGCTGGCCTCGGTCGTCGTCGGCCTGGTGCAGGGCGGCCGCTGGCGTCGGGCCCTCGCCGTCCTGCTGCTCCCGACCGCACTGCTGTCGTCCGCCCTCGGCGTGAACGTCGAGTTCGCGATGTACCCGACGCTCCGCACCGTCGTGCAGACGGACCCCTTCCCGGAGCTCGACCTCGCCGCTGCCCCAGCCGCCACGATGCCCACGACCGGCGAGGTCCGCACCGTCGAGATCCCCGGGGAGCGATCGGGGTTCCCCGCTCGACCCGCCGTCGTCTACCTCCCGCCCGCCGCCCTGGTCAGGGATCCGTCGCCCCTGCCCGTCGTCCTCGCCTTCTCCGGCCAACCGGGCGCTCCGAGCGACCTGTTCACCGCAGGCCGGATGGGCAGCGCACTCGACGGCTACGCCGCAGCGCACCACGGCCGCGCGCCGATCGTCGTCTCCGTCGACCAGCTCTCCTCGCCCGGCCTGAACACGATGTGCGTCGACTCGGACCTCGGGAACGCAGCGACCTACGTCACCGAGGACGTGCCGCGCTGGCTGACGGCGCACCTCCCGGTGACCCCGGACCGCCGTGCGTGGGGCCTCACCGGGTTCTCGCAGGGGGCGACGTGCGCGATGCAGTTCGCCACCGCGCACCCCGACCGGTTCGGGGCCGTGCTCGCGGTCTCCAGCGAGTTGCAGCCCATCGACCGGAACCCGCAGCACAGCGCCGACCGGGCGTTCGGCGGGTCGGTCAGCGCGTGGAAGGCCGCCGGTCCGATCGCGCAGATGCGGGCGGACGACCTGCACGGGCGCGCGTTCTGGTTCACCGCGGGGTCGGCGGACGGGGCGTTCAGCCGCAACGCCCGCGTCCTCGCCGACGCTGCACGGGCAGCGGGCGCGGACACCAGCGTCGGGTTCGCCCCGGGGAGCGGGCACGACTGGAACACCGTGCAGTGGTCGTTCCGGACGGACCTGCCCCACCTGGCAGACGTGCTCTCCACAGCGCTCCACTGACGTCGGCACGGGATCCGTGCCGGGTGACGGTCGTGCCCGGACCCGGTACCGGGCAGGTGCGACCGCTCTGCACGAGCGGTCCTACTCGCCGGGTGCCGCAGGGGTGGGCGGGGCCGAGCGGTTGGTGATGAGGACGTCGATGACGACGAACGCGAGCAGGGTGACACCGAGCGCGGGCAGGAACGCGCCGATGACGATCGCGCCGACCGCGACGAGCCCGGACCCCCACCACGGCGCCCGGTTCAGGGCACCCGCGGCCGGGGCGTTCCCGACGCGCTTCCCGATGGGGCGGCGCTGCCACCACATCACGTAGCCGAAGACGACCATCGCGGCGATCCCGAGCGCCGTGACGAACAGCAGGATCTGGTTCGGCAACCCCCACATCGTGCCCATGTGCGTGTCGATGCCCCACCGGGTGAGTTTGGCGGGGAGGGAGAAGGTGTCGAAGTTCGTCTCGGACACCACGCTCATGTCCCGCGGGTCGATCGCGACGGAGTTCACCGCGGTGGGGTAGGACCGCTTGATCTCCGCGACCGTCCACGCCTGATCCGCCGTCGCCGGCGGGGTGATCTGCAGTTCGGACGCGTGGATGTTCGCAGCCTTCGCAGCGGCCAGGACTCGATCGAACAGCACCGGGGTGACGGCTGCCGGTCCCGCATCGGTCGATGCGGCGGAGCCGCCGTGGTGGGCGGCGTGCTCACCGCCACCAGCCGCCGTGCCGGTGTCGGAGAGGGAGGTGGTCAGTGCGGGTGTGCCCCAGCTGAGAGCGGAGCGGAGCTGGTCGACGTTGCCACCGCCGTACTGGGACCAGGTGATGCCCGTCGCCGACAGGAACAACGCGCCCAGGAGCAGCCACACCCCGGTGGAGGCATGCCAGGAGAAGACCCGCCGGTAGCCGCGGACACCACGTGCGGGGCGGACCAGGTCGCGCTTGGCGCGCGTCTTCCGGATCCGGATCACCCACAGGCCGAGACCGGCGAGGGCGACGACGCCGAGCCACGACGCCGCGGTCTCGCTGTAGAGGCGGCCGACGTCGCCGAGGAACAGCGACCGGTGGAACGTGTCCACCCAGGTGCGGAACGGCAACGCCCCGGAGGTGCCGTACACCAGGAGGTCACCGCGGACCTCGGCGGTGCCGGGATCGACGAACACCGCACGGTTCTGCGAGTCCATCAGCCCAGCCTCGGCGTACATCACCCGCGTCGTGGCACCCGGCGCAGGTGCCGGGCGGACGGCGGCGAGGGTGTCTTCGGGGTGGTGCCGTTGGATGTAGGCCTGCGCGGCGTCGATCTGGTCTGCCAGCGGCTTCGCGGCAGCGGTCGAGGGTGCGGTGAGCTCGTGTCGGTAGATGCCCTGCTCGATCGTCGGACCGAGCGCGTACACGGCGCCGGAGAGCGCGGCGATGAGGATGAACGGTCCGACGAACAGCCCGGCAGAGAAGTGCAGGCGCAGCAACAACGGTCCGAACCAGCCCCGCTGTGGGTTCCGGCGCGGCTGCGCCGTCGACGGCGCGGACGCGGGCGCAGTGGTGTCCCGATCGGCGGTTGCGGTCATGGTGCGGTGTTCCTCAGCTCGTGGGGATGGACGCGAGTGCCATCCCGGCACTCATCAGCAGCAAGAGCACGCCGTCGAGGCGTGCGAGGGGGTGTTGGCGGACACACGCTGACGCGATCAGCCGCACCAGCATCCAGACGGTCGCGATCGCGAACACGACGACGAGGACCCACGAGACCGGTGTCCATCCCGACCAGGAGGTGTGCATGCTGTGGCCGCTGCCGGTCATGTCCATCTCCGGCATCGACATCGGAGCCCCGCCGGCCATGGGCAGCATCATCACGCCCATGAGGGTCATCGCCGCCATCATCACCACGTGGTAGCCCAGCACCAGTCGCCCGGAGCCGCCGGGTCCGTGGTGCTCGTGGCTGCCGTACCGGCTGCTGCCGAGCGTGAGGACGAGGTAGAACGACGTCGCGAGGCCGAACACGAGGATCTGCAGCGTCGGCGGCGCGAGGGTCATCCCCCAGGCCCACGGCATCGCCAGCATCGCGACGCTCATCAGCACGTGGAAGACGTCACTGACCCGTGCGACACCGCTGCTGCCGGGGCGGAAGGCGAAGCCGAGGTACCCGACTGCCGTCACGGCGAACAGCACCGTGAGGAGGACGGACAGCGGCAGGCTGTGTGACACGAGGGGTGGACCTTTCATCGCGGCGGGTGGCGGCGCCACTCTACAAGTTGTAGAAGCCAGTTTCTACTGTATGTAGAATCGGCGCATGGTCGATGAGTTCGGGGCGCGCGGATGAGTCCGCGTCGTGCGCACGGGTCCCTCGAGGCGGGTGTGCTGCAGCTGCTCTGGGCGCAGGATGCGGCGCACACCGGCCGGCAGGTGCACGATGCGCTCGCAGCAGAGGTCGGCCCGCTGGCCTCCACGACGGTGTTGACCGTCCTCGCCAGGCTGGAGCGGAAGGGGCTCGTCGAGCGGGACCCGGCATCGAAGGCCTACCGGGCGACGAAGGCGGACCCTGCCGAGGCCGCTGATTCGATGACGGAGGTGCTCGGTCGGTCGACTGATCGCACCGCGGTCCTGCAGCGCTTCACCGGTTCGCTCGGCGCGGATGACCTGGACGTGCTGCGTGCCGCCCTCGGCGGAGCCGGCATCGACCGCACGGGCGCGTGACGGGAGGATCGGTGCTGTGATCGCCGTCCTCGGCCTCGTGGCCCTCGCGGTTGTCGTCACCGTGCTGGCTCCGAGCATCCTCACTCGTGGCACCTGGTGGCTGCACCGTCCGCAGGTCGCGCTCCACCTCTGGCTCGGAGCGTTGACGGTCGCCGCGAGCTCGCTGCTGCTGAGCGTGGGGATCGCGTCGGTCGTCGTCGCAACGAATGCGCACGCGCACGGGATCGGCGCTCCCGCCGCCGGCCTCTTCGCCTGGTGCGGGCTCGGCGTCGCCGGTGGTGTCGCCGCGCTCCTCGCCGCGAACGCAGAACCGATCTCGGCCGCGAAGCGCCGCACCGACGTCGCGGTGACGCTGCTCGTCGCCCGTTCCACCGTGCGGACCGAGCACATCGGCGGGCACGAGATCGCGTACCTGCACACGTCGGATCCGATCGCCTGCTCCACCGCTGACGGGCGCGTGCTGATCTCGACCGGAGTCGAGAACGCGATGCCCCCTGCCTGTGTCCGCGCCGTCGTCGAGCACGAACGTGCGCACGTGCTCGGCCGGCATGACCTCATCGGCCGCGTCGCTGCGCTGAACGCTGCCGCGTTCCCACGACTCCGGACTGCCCGGGAGTTCCGTCGAACGGTCGCGCTGCTGATCGAACTCGTCGCAGACGACACCGCCGCCCGCATCTGCGGACCTGCGACCGTCTGCAATGCACTGACGCTGATGAACCGGATCGACCCGAGCCCGGGCCTCGAGCTCCGCGCCGCACGTCTCGCCGCTTCGCCGGTGAAGAGCTGGCCGCACCGCCGCCACCCGGCCCCGGTCCTGCAGTCCCGCTGACCTCGACTCGCATCCCGTTCTACGTTTTGTAGAATGGGCGCATGGAGCGTTTCGAGTACCACGTCGTCGGGATGACCTGCGAGCACTGCGAACGCCGCGTCACCGGCGAACTCGAAGCGATCGCCGGCGTCGAGCTCGTCACTGCGGACGCCGCGACCGGTCTCGTCGTCGTCACCGCACCGGCCCGGCCGGATGCGGCAGCGATCGCCGAAGCCGTCGACGAGGCAGGCTACGAGCTCGCCGGTGCCTGACACCCAGGCCGCTGCCACCCCGGCCACGCGCAACCGGCCGACGACCGTGCCCGCCGTGGGGCGGTCGGGTGTGCTCAGGCGCGCATCGCCGTGGGTGGGCGCCGTCATCGCGGTCGTCATCGTCGTGGTCGCGGTCGCGATGCTCGGTCCTTCCTCGTACGACCGGCTGAGCCGCGGCTACCCGGGCATGCTCACCTCGATGCTCAGCGCCGTGCTCCGCCTCACCGCCGACGTCACCGGCGGCCTCACGACCGGCGGCCTCGCCGCTGCCGTGTTCCTCACGCCGCGCCGGTCACGCACGGTCATCGACAACCACCGCGACCTCGCGATCGTCCGCACCGCCGCCACCGTCTGGCTGGTCGCCGCGGTGCTGCTGGTCCCCGTCGACGCCGCAGACGCGAGCGGGCAGCCGGTGACGAAGCTCCTGACACCGGGCGCGATCGGCTACCTCGTGCAGGCCAGCTACCTCCCCGGCGCGTGGATCGTCGTCGCCTGCATCGCGGTCGCGATCCTCATCGCTGCGTACCTCGTCCGCAGCTGGGTCAGCACCCTGCTCCTGACCGGCATCGGCGTCATCGGGCTCCTCGCCCCCGTGCTGGTGACGCAGGTGCTCGTCGGCCCGAACCACGACTTCGGTGGGGACGCCGCCATGTTCGCCGCCCCCGCGCTCGGCATCTGGATCGGCGCCACGGCTGCCGGTGCCCGCCGGTGGCGAGTGAGCCGTCCCGGCACCGCCACCATCCGCAGGCACCGCATCCTCGCCCTCACCGGCTGGATCACCTGGACGGTCGGGTCGATCATCATCGCCGCAGTCGAACTCGCCGGCACGCCGCCGTGGGAAGCGCCCACCGGCGTGCTCTTCGCCGCCCAGCTGCTCCTCGTCGCCGCGGTGGCCGGACCGATCCTCCTCCGCAGGAGCTGGTTCGCCACCCCGACCGCCCCGGCGGTGCTCCTGGCGGTGCTCCTGGTCGCAGCCGCGATCGGCGTCGTCATGACGCGGATCCCACCGCCGGTGTACTTCGTCCCCACCGACGGACAGCAGCTCTTCCTCGGGTACCAGGTCGACACACCCCTCACCCCGATCACCCTGTGGACCGCCGGCCGGGTGAACATCCTCTTCCTCGTCATCGCGATCGCCGGGATCGCCACGTACGCGGCCGCCGTCATCCGACTCCGGAAGCGCGGAGACCACTGGTCGAACGGCCGGACCAGCGCCTGGATGCTCGGCTGGGCATCCGTCATCATCACCACCTCGTCCGGGGTCGGCCCGTACTCGTCGGCGTCCTTCGCCGTGCACATGGGCCTGCACATGAGCTTGAACATGCTCGGCCCGCTGCTGCTCGTCCTCGGCGGACCCATCACCCTGTTCCTCCGCGCCACGACCGCGCACCGTCGCGATGCCTTCGCCGGCCCCCACGAGTGGCTCGTCGCGGTGACCCACTCGAAGCTGCTGCGGGTCACGTACAACCCCGTGTACGTCCTGGCGGTGTTCGTGGGCTCGTACTACTGCATCTACCTCACCCCGTTCTTCGACTGGGCGATGCGGTACCACTGGGCGCACCAGGCGATGACCCTGCACTACCTCGCCATCGGGTACGTCTTCTACGCCCTCATCATCGGCGTCGACGCACCGCCCCGTCCGTTGCCGCACATCGGCAAGCTCGGCCTCGTCCTCGCAGCGATGCCCTTCCACGCGTTCTTCGGCGTCGTCGTGATGACCAGCGACACCCTGCTCGCAGGCACGTACTTCCAGTACCTCGACATCCCGTGGATCGGCAGTCTCGCCCACGACCAGTACGTCGCCGGTGGCGTCGCCTGGGCCGCCGGTGAGCTGCCGCTGATCGTCGTGGTGATCGCCCTCGTCACCCAGTGGGCCAAGCAGGACGCTCGACAGGCCAAGCGCATCGACCGGCACGCCGACCGGGGCCTCGACGACGACCACGAGCAGTACAACGCCATGCTCAGCAAGCTCACCACCCGCGACACCACCGCACCTGCACAGCGGGCCGATCCGACACGGTCCACCGGGCCCGGCTCGACGAACGAGCACGAGCGCGCCGACGACCGTCGGGCGCTGACCGTCACCGACCACCGGGAGCAGCCGTGACCACCACCACCCCGTCCCGAACCGACCAGCGAGCCGAGCAGCGGCTCGAACTCGACATCGGCGGGATGACCTGCTCCGCCTGCGCCAACGCGGTCGAACGCAAGCTCGGCAAGCTCGACGGCGTCACTGCGTCCGTGAACTTCGCCACCGAACGCGCCACGGTCGCCGGTCTGGGGATCGCCGATGCCGCGAGCGCGATCGCGCAGGTCGAGCGCGCCGGCTACACCGCCGCCGTCCACACCCCGGGCGATGACGCCTGGTCCGCCCGCGCCGCGGAGACCCGCACCACGACGCTCCGCCGCCGCCTCGCCGTCGCGGCACTGCTGGCGATCCCGCTGTGCGACATCACGATCATCCTGGCGCTCGTCCCTGCGTGGCGGTTCCCCGGCTGGCAGGCGCTCTGCGTCCTCCTCGCCGTCCCGATCGTCACCTGGGCTGCGTGGCCGTTCCACAGGGCCACCCTCCGGGGACTGCGGCACCACAGCACCAGCATGGACACCCTCGTCTCGCTCGGCGTCGTCGTGTCCTTCGGATGGGCGCTCTGGACGCTCCTCGTCGACCCCGCCACCACTCCCGGGTACTGGCTCGGATTCGGGAGGACTCCCGCCGGCGCGGACTCGATCTACCTCGACGTCGCCGCCGGCATGGTCACGTTCCAGCTCGCCGGCCGCTACTTCGAGAGCCGCAGCCGCCGACGCGCCGCCGATGTCCTCGAAGCCATCGGTGACCTCGGCGTCACCGAGGCGCAGGTCGTCACCGACGGCACCGAGCGCACTGTTCCGCTGAGTGCCGTGCGGGTCGGGAACCTCGTCGTCGTCCGCCCCGGCGGCCGCATCCCCGTCGACGGCACCGTCACCGACGGCGCCGCGACGCTCGAAGTGTCCGCGATGACCGGCGAGTCCGTCCCGGTCGAGGCAACGGCCGGGAGCACGGTCATCGGCGGCACCCTCGTCCAGGGTGGTCGGCTCGTCATCCGCGCCGACGCCGTCGGCACCCGCACCCGCCTGGCCCAGATGGCCGCCGTCGCCGACGACGCCCAACGCCGCAAGGCCGCGGTGCAGCGCACCGTCGACCGGGTCACCAGCGTGTTCGTACCCGTCGTGATCGGCATCGCGATCCTCGTCGCCGCCGGCTGGCTCGTCAGCGGCGCGGCTCCTGGCACCGCGATCGCGAACGGTGTCGCCGTCCTCATCATCGCCTGCCCCTGCGCGCTCGGCCTGGCGACGCCGACCGCGCTCATGGTCGGCGTCGGACGCGGGGGCCAGCTCGGCATCCTCATCAAGGGCCCCAGTGCCCTCGAGGCGAGCGGTCGCATCGACACCGTCGTCTTCGACAAGACCGGCACCCTCACCACCGGCCGGATGACCCTCACCGCCGTCGACACCTTCACCACCGACGCCGACACGGCCCTCGCCCTCGCCGGCGCCCTCGAAGCAGCGTCAGAGCACCCCATCGGGGCGGCGATCACCGCCGCAGCCAGCAGCCGGTTCGGCACCCTGGAGCCGGTCGCGGACTTCACCGCACACGCCGGACTGGGAGCAGCTGGGACCGTCGGTGACCGCGCCTGCGTCATCGGCCGGTCCGAGCTGCTCGAAGCCGCGGGGGTGCGGGTCGGCGACCGCGTCGCCGCGGTCGTCGCGGACCGCGAAGCGTCCGGCGCCACCGTGGTGCTCGTCGCCGTCGACGGCGACGTGGCCGCAGTGCTCACCGTCCGGGACGCGCTCCGTCCCGGCGCGATCGAGGCCGTCGCGCAGCTGCGCGCCCTCGGCCTCTGCACCGTCCTCCTGTCCGGGGACTCCGAGACGACGGCGTCCGCTGTCGGCGGTGAGGTCGGCATCGACGAGGTCATCGCCCGCGTCCTGCCCGACGAGAAAGCCGAACGCATCGCCCAGCTGCAGGCGGCCGGGCACCACGTCGCCATGGTGGGCGACGGCGTCAACGACTCCGCAGCCCTCGCCACCGCAACCCTCGGCGTCGCCGTTGTCGAGGGCACGGACATCGCCCTGAAGGCCGCCGACGTCATCATCGTCCGCGAGGATCTCCGCGCCGTCGTCGACGCAGTGCAGCTCTCCCGCGCGACCCTCCGGACCATCCGCATCAACCTCGTGTGGGCGTTCGGTTACAACATCGCCGCGATCCCGCTCGCCGCGGCCGGGCTGCTCAACCCGCTCATCGCCGCCGCCGCGATGGCGCTGTCCTCGACGCTCGTCGTCTCGAACAGTCTCCGGCTGCGGTCGTACGGGAGGTCGTAGTCCGCCCTCGGCGGGAGTGGTGGGGCCGGGGCAGAACCGGCGTGCCAGCGACGGTGTCGACCGTCAGGTCCGGACTCGGGGAAGCACCATCCGGACCTCGAAGTCGCCGCTCTCGGTCAGGCCGCTGGTGCAGAAGCCGCCGAGGAGCTCGGCGCGTTCGGCGAGTCCGAGGAGCCCGTACTGTCCGCTGGGCAGCGGGCCGGCGGGTTGCGCTCCGTGCGCCGCCACCGCATTGCGGACCACGAGGACCACGGCGTCCTCCAGGGTGTCGACGGAGATGTCGACCGGTCCGGGGGCGGCGTGTTTCCGGACGTTCGTGAGGCTCTCCTGCAGTCCTCGGTAGAGCGCGCGGCGAACAGCTGGGGGCGTCTCCAGGGGGAGGTCGAGCCTGGTCGTCGCCGTGATCCCGCTGGCGCTGACGAGCGCGGCGAAGTCGTCGGCGGTCGCGGCAGTGCGTGGCGCGCCGAGATCGGGCCGCCCGGTCGCCGTGGAGGAGCGGAGCACGCCGAGCATGGTACGGAGCTCGTCGAGCGTGCTGGCGCTGAGCTGCCGGATCGTGCGCGCGGTCTCGCGGGCCGCTGCGTCCGGCGACGCCACCTGGAGTGCGCCCGCCTGCACGGCGATGAGGCTGACGTGGTTCGACACGACGTCGTGCATCTCCCGAGCGAGTGCGGCGCGTTCGAGCTCGAGCGCTTCCTGGACGCGCTGGTGTTGCTCGTTGTCGTGCGCTCTGCGGAGTTCGTGCATCTGTGCTCGGAGCGCACGGCGGGCGGTGACGAGCATGCCGAGTGCTGCGGGACCGACGGCGAACAGGACGCCGTAGACGACCGTGATGAGGGTGTCTCTCGACAGCGGTGTGATCGACGAGATGGGTTGGAAACCCGCGAAGACGAACACCACACACGCGGCGACGACCCAGGACCGGCGACCGGCGGCGGCCACGGCGTAGAGGACGACGATGGCGGCGATGCCGCTCTCGGCGAAGTACAGGCCCGGGAGCACGAGGGCGAAGGCGACGAGTGGCCAGCGGTGGCGCAGCGGCATCGCGAGGATCGCCACCACGGAGACACCGACCTCGAGACCGTTCAGCTGCCCGGAACCGCTGGCGGCGTCCACGATCGCGGCGAGCGTCACCGCCACTTCGGATCCCCAGCGCAACCAGCTCGGCAGGCGAGTGCCGTTGCGGTCGACCTCGCGGTGGTTCATCGTTCGGCCGGCCGGTCGAGCAGACCGCCACGTTCCGCGAGGAGCGCCGCATGGACACGCGTGGCGACCCCGAGCTTGCGCAGGATGACGCTGACGTGGTCCTTGACCGTCCCGACTGCCAGGTGCAGCTCCTTGGCGATCTCGATGTTCGTCTGACCCTCGGCCAGGCATCGGAGGACGTCGGTCTCGCGCTGTGAGAGCTCCGACAACAGGGCCCGTGTCCGCCGTTCGCGTCTCGGGCCGGCGAGTGCACGGCCAGCCGACGGAGCGAGCAGGATCCCACCCGCCACGAGGCTGCGCACGAAGGTCGCCAACGCGTCCGGGTCGGTGTCCTTCACCAGGTACCCGCGCGCCCCCAGCTGCAGTGCCTGGTCGACGTAGGGCGCGGTGTCGAAGGTGGTCAGGATCGCCACGATCGCCCTGGAACGGCGTCGTTGCAGGGCACGGAGGACCGAGAACCCGTCGATCTGCGGCATCTCGATGTCGAGCAGGACCACGTCCGGGTCGGTCCGATCGATCAGTGCCACTGCCGCGACACCGTCCGCGGTCCCGACCACGTCGATGTCCTCTGCAGCGGAGAGGATCATCGCGAGGCCCCGCTGCACCAGGATCTCGTCGTCGATCACCACAACCGTCGTCACACTCGTCCACCCCGCACCGGCCCCGGCGCACGCGCTCCGAGGATCGATCGTGAGAGTAACAGGGCGCCTGCCAGTGGCGGTCGTCGCACAGCGACAACCCGCCACATGGCGGGGTGGTTGCCGCCGAAGTGGGGGAGCAGGCGAAGTCGGCGGACGGCAGCGTGGTCGGGAGACGGAGCAGAACGGTAGGCATCTCATGAACACTCCACGTCCCTCGCACTCCTCGGCGCTCTCCCGTCGCGGCTTCGCTGCGGCAGCGATCGTCTCTGCGGCCACGTTCCTGTCCGCGTGCGCGGTACCGAGGGCTCCGTCGGACGCCCTGCCGTTGGCGCTGGTGTACGGCGGCCCGCAGGGGTGCGCCGACTGCGCGCCGACGATCGCCACCGTCCTGCGATCGGGTCCGAGGCCGTTCCGCGTCCGGTTCGTCGGCCCAGGGACGCCGCACCCGATCTCCAGGTCAGCGCTCGATGCAGCCGCACTGTACGTGCAGCCAGGAGGGGGAGCGGACCTCGACGCGACGTGGCGAGACCTGCGACCGTCCGCTGACGCCATCCGATCCTGGGTGCACGACGGCGGATCCTTCCTCGGGCTGTGCTTCGGTGCGTACCTCGCGGGTTCGAACCCGGGGCTCGACCTGCTCCCCGGCGACACGTTCGGGTGGGCCGGATCGGCTGGCGCATCGGTCCCCGACGACCGGGACACGGTCGTACCCGTCACCTGGCGCGGCAGGAGACGGCACATGTACTTCCAGGACGGCCCGGGTTTCGCCCTGGACCGGAACGCCCGAGCCGAGGTGCTCGGTCAGTACCCCGACGGGGTGCCCGCAGCGTTGGTCGCTTCCTTCGGGGCCGGTCGCGTCGGCGTCAGCGGACCGCACCCCGAAGCGGACAGGTCCTGGTTCGAAGCGGCCGGCGTGCGCAACCCGGACGGGTACCGGCTCGACCTCGCTCGCGACCTCATCACCACGACCTGCGGGTGATCGAAGGGGGCGCCAGCCCCGCGTCGGCCACCGCTCGCCGTGTCGTCCGCGCCGCGCATCCTCCTCGGGGATGAAAGTCGGGCGCAGCGCGCCACCGGAGTTCAGCGCAGCGCCGATTCGGGGCCCCTCGTCCGGCTCGTAGCGTCGCAGCATGGCCTCCGAAACCACAGTTGCAAGCCCGATCGTGCTGCCGGCACACCGATGGTGGACCGGGCGCGCGGCGGTCGCGTTCGGTGGTGTCGCGGCCGTGGTGACGGTGGTGTTCTCGGTGCTGTCGCTCGTCCCGCACCTGTTGCCGGTCGACTTCCTGGTGTACCGATCGAGCGTCCCGGTGCTCCTGCACGGAGGCGACCTCTACGACGGCAACCTGACGGACCCGAAGCTGGGTCCGGGCGGGATGCCCTTCACCTACACGCCCTTCGCCGCGATCGCACTCACACCGACCGGCTTGCTCGGCTGGCACGCGGCGTTCGTCTGCTGGACCGTGCTGAGCGTCGCGGTGATCGCGGCGGTCGTGCTCGTCTTCGGACGAACGGCTCCGGGTGCAGCGGTCCGTCCTCGGCAGGTCGTGATCCTCGTCCTGGCGTGCGGCACGACGATCGCCGTCCAGCACCTCGTGTACGGCCAGATCAACCTGCTGCTCATGGCGCTCGTGCTGGTCGATGTCCTCGGTCCGCGGCGTCTCTTCGGTCGGCAGCGTCCGGTCGGCGTCCTGATCGGTGTCGCGGCTGCGATCAAACTGACCCCGGCACTGTTCATCGTCTTCTTCGCCGTCACCGGACAGTGGCGGCGGTGCGCGTGGTCGACCGTCGGGTTCGTCGCCGCGACGGCGCTGGGCTTCGTCGTCCTGCCGGGCATGAGCGTGCACTTCTGGACCGACACCGTGTTCCACCTGTCCGACCGTGTCGACCTCACCGGTCACGCGATCGCGTCGTCGGGGAACAACTCGATCACCGGTGCCGTCGCCGGGCTCGCCCCGGGTTCCGTCTCCTGGACTCCCGTGCTGGTCGGCGGAGCCGCGGTCATCGGCCTCGCCGCGGCACGGATCCTGCACCGTCGCGGCCGCCGGATCGAGGCGATCGTCGCGATCGGACTCGTCGCGCCGATGCTCTCGCCGATCAGCTGGATCCACCACTGGGTGTGGATCCTCCCCGGTGCGATCCTCGTCTTCCAGCGGCTCGGCCGCAGGTCCCACCGCGTCGGGTTCGCGGTCGTGGTGCTCGGCTTGACCATCCCCGGTCCCAGCTTCGCGGACTTCATCGCGAGCAACGCTCCAGCGCTGCTCGCCGTCGCACCGCTGTGGCGCGAGTCCCTGCTGCTGTCCGCAGCCGCGATCATCGCGGCGATGCTCACGCTCCCGTCCGCCGGAGCGGGAGAACGGCCGCTTCCCGCATGAACGACTCAGCCCAGGGGCTCCGCCGGACCGCGTGGTCCGTCGTCGCCGTGGTCCTTGCCGTCGCCGTCCCCGCCGCGGTCGCCGCAACCGTCCTGCTGCCGTCGGCACCGACGTCCGGGGGAGTGACGGTGGACCGAGACGGTCCGGTCATCGTCGGGTCGCCGACGCAGCGAGACCTGGCCGGTTGGACAGCGACACCGATCCCCGGCGCCGCGAGCACTGCGTCGTTGCGTCGCTGCGCAGCCGGCAGCAACGACGAGCCAGCGGCCGCACCGGCGCCCGATCCGGCGGCGCTGTCGGAGACCCGCGGCAGCATCACGGCGATCATCATGCGGACACAGTCGGGTCCCCGTCTCTGCTTGCTGGTTCGGGATCGTCTCCTGCTGTTCCGCGGGTTGGCCGACGCTGACGGATCAGGTCGAGGCGTGACGCGGAGCGCCGTCGGCGGCGGACTCGTCGACCACGTCGACCACGTGTCACTCGGCTTCGTCGCGGGCCGCACATCGCCGGCGACGGTCGCCCTGACCGCCGAGGTCCCCGATCTGCCGACCGTGGACGCGTCCGTCGGGTCCGGATGGTTCGTCCTCTGGTGGCCGCGCAGCACCCCCGCCGACCTCGTGCGCCTCCACTGCCGACCGGCGCGTAGCCTACGCAGATGCTGATCCGCGGGGCGAAGAGCCGGAGGGCGCTGTCCGCTCGGGCGTCGAGGGGACGGCTGCTGCTGCAGGACGCCCTGCTCGCCGGTGTGGTCGTCGCCGGAGCGCTCGCACAGCTCCTGGTCCCGGTGCACCTCTTCGTGGTCCCGGGCGCCGCAGCGCTGGCCGCCGCCTTCGTCGCGATGACGCTGCGACGTGTCTGGGTCCCCGGCGCCCTCGGAGCGCTGCTCGTGCTCGCCGTTGTCGAGTCGTACGTGTACGGGGACCGGTTGAGTCCCCTCGCCCTGGCGTACATGATCGTCCTCGGCACGGCCGCGGCCTACGGCTCCCGTGTGCTGGTCGGTGTCGCCGGCTTCGGTGCCGCGTTCGGTGGGTTCTACGCCGCGTGGGCGCTCTCCTTCGGAGGAGGGCGGTACGGGGACCTCCTCTCCGAGCCCACGGAGGTCCAGGCGGTGGCGCTCTTCGCGCCGGCGGTGGTCCTCGTCTCGGCCTGGCTCGTCGGCGTCCTCGTCCGGTTGCGTCGGACGAACCGGGTCGTGACGGCACTCCGGGAACGCGCGCAGGTGCACGCGGACCGTGCCGAGGAGGCGGCGCGCTTCGAGCGGCTCCGCGCCGACATCGCCCGTGACGTCCACGACGTCGTCGGGCATGCCCTGACGGTCGTGATCGCCCAGTCGGACCTCGCTTCGTTCGTCGACGACGTCGATCGGCTGCACGACATCACGGCGACCATCGGCACCACCGCCCGGTCATCGATGCAGGAGATCCGTGACGTCCTCGACGACACCGAGGAAGTCACCCGACCCGGCTCCCATCAGGAGACCGTCGCGGCGCTCGTCGGCGAGCTCCGCGGAGCGGGTGTCGACGTCCGGCGGGCCGTCGACGGCGTGCCCACGTCGGTGCCGGACCGGAGCGGGATCGTGATCCGGCGGATCGTCCAGGAGATGCTCACGAACGCCGTCCGGCACGGTGTCCCGGCCACCCCTGTCCTGCTGCGAGAACGATGGAGTCCCGAGATGCTCGTGATCGAGGCCCAGAACCAGATCGCCGACGAACCGGACAGCGGCGGAGGGCGCGGCATCCCCGGTATCCGGACGCGGCTCGCGGCGATCAGCGGAGACGTCGAGATCGAGCGCGCCGACGGCGTCTTCCGGATCCGCGTGCACGTCCCACTGACCGCGTCGACGTCGGGGCGTGCCGAGTGATCCGGGTCGTCCTGGTCGACGATCAGGAACTGTTCCGTTCCGGACTGCGCGGTGTGCTCGACGCGCAGGACGACATGGTCGTCGTCGGCGAGGCGGGGAACGGCGTCGACGGCCTCGCGGTCATCCGCACGACCCGTCCGGACGTCGTGCTGCTCGACATGCGGATGCCGGTGATGAGCGGGCTCGAGACGATGCGCACCCTGGCTGCTGCGCAGACGTCCGATGCCGGTGGAGTCGTGCCCCGGGTGATCGTGCTCACGACCTTCGCGCTCGACCGTGCGGCGATGGACGCGATCCGGAGTGGCGCCCAGGGCTTCCTGCTGAAGGACACGACCCCGGCGTTCCTGACCGCGGCGATCCGCACCGTGTTCGAGGGGAACGCGGTGCTCGCTCCGGGGCAGCTCTCGGCCCTGCTCGACAACGACGACAACGACAACGACAACGACGAGGGCGGCGGCCGGCAGAAACCCTCCTCGCAGGAGCCACCGCCGGAGTTCGAGCTGCTGTCCCGTCGCGAGGCCGTCATCTTCCGCCGGGTCGCACGCGGTGAGACGAACACCGAGATCGCGACCGCCGAGTTCGTCAGCGAGTCGACCGTCAAGACGCAGGTGAGCAGCATCCTGCTCAAGCTCGGACTGCGCGACCGCGTGCACCTCGTCGTCTGGGCACACGACCACGGCCTCCGTGACGCACCGGGCGCCATCGGGATCTGAGACACGACCACCTGACGGACTGGAGGCCCGACACCGGCTGGTGACGGGCCTCCAGTCCGTCTTCGAGCGAGCACAGGACGTCGGGTCGCCGCGGCAGACTCGTCGTCTCCTGCGCACTGGATGCGCGCGCCCCGCGCGCTCAGCGGTTGAAGAACAGCAGCCCGCGCACGAAGCCGGCCTGGCCGGCGTGCTGCGTGCAGTCGTCGAGGATGCTCACGAGCCGAGCGCCGGCCGTCACGGGCGGGTCCCACGCGTCGTCGACGACCGGGTCGAGGTCGTCCGGGCCGAGTGTGCCGAGGTACGCGACGGTGCGCTCGTGCACTGCGCGCAGGTACCCGGTGAGCAGGTCGGCAGAGGCTCGCACCCGGCCGACGTCGTCGCGGGACATGCCGTACCCGAGCGCCTCGGCCGGGAACGGCAGGCCGAACCGGTCGTACCAGCCGTTGGCCGTCCAGACCTGCTCGGAGCCGGCGAGGTCGGCGATCTGCGCGTCCTGGCCGCGGGCGATGTGCCACACGAGCCAGGCCAGGGTGTTCGCCCCGGCTGCCGGTCGTGCTGCGAGCTGGTCTTCGGAGAGCCCGTCGACGGCCCGCTCGACGGTCTCGGGGATGCGGGAGAACGCTTCGGTGAGGAGTTCGGAGGGGGTCATGGCGCTCACGCTACGCGCGGGCCGTGACACCCGCGCTCACTCGGTGGACGACCGGTGGTGGCGTTCCAGGGCCGCGGCGAACCCCTCGAAGGCAGCGGCGACGACGGCGCGGTCTGACGGTGCGACGACCTGCTGGAACGCCTGCGAGTAGACGGCGCCGACCTCGCGGGCGACCGCGGTGCCCGACGGCGTGAGGTGCAGGAGCACGCTCCGGCGGTCCTCCGGGTTCGGGCGGCGCTCGAGGTGCCCGTGCTTCTCGAGCCGGTCGATGAGCGACGTCATCGCCCCGGTGGTGAGCTCGAGGTACTCGCCGGCCTGCTTCGGGGTCACGCCGTGGCCGCCCGCTGCGTTGAGGAAGAACACGAAGCGGGTGTCCGTGGCGTTCAGTCCGCGGCTCGTGCTCTCGTGGTGCAGGACGCGCGCGTGCTGCATCTGGAGCACGCGGAACGCGGTGAGCAGCCGTGGGAGGTCGGCGTCGGTGCCTGCCGGGTCGGCCGCGGTGACGTCGGGCGACACCGGTGCCGGGGGCGTGCGCGGCGCGATCCTGGCCGCGGGGACGGCGGGTGCGCGCTGGGGGAGGACGACCTGGTCGGTGTCCGTCATGGGGGCTCTTCTCGGGTGCAGGGGTGGAACTTCAGTCAACAAGTAACTCACTCGTCAAGATACCCCCATCAATGGGGGCATCCCGGGTATTGAGAGCTGCTCGACGGCGAAGTAGCTTGATCGTCGTACCACCTCGGCACGTAGCGCGACCAACCACCGCGGGCCCGTCCGAACCACCGATCAGACCTCATCCTCACGGAGTCCAACCATGTCTCGTGTCACGCCTCGTGCTGCCCGCCTCGCCGCCTGGATCGCCATCCCCGCCGCGCTCGTCGCCTCGGGGGTCGTCGTCTCGACGGCCTCGTACGCGGCCTTCTCCTCGACCACCGTCAACCCGACGAACAACTGGACGGCGGGCAGTGTCGCCCTGTCCGACGACGACAACAACACCGCGCTGTTCACGGCGAGCAACCTGAAGCCCGGCTCGACCGGTGCGAACTGCATCACGGTGACCTCGACCGGTTCGCTGCCCTCGGCCGTGAAGCTGTACGGCACGAACGTCACGACCACGAAGGACCTGGCGGCGAACGTCAACCTGACCGTCGAGCAGGGCACCGGCGGTGGCTTCGGCTCCTGCTCCGGCTTCACCCCGGCCGCCACCGGCAGCTCGCTCTACAGCGGCACCGTCGCGGGCTTCGGCGCCGCCTCGACCAACTACGCGACCGGCGTCGGCAGCTGGACCCCGACCGGCACCGCGTCCGAGACGCGCGTCTACCGCGTCACCTACACGGTCTCGAGCACCGCGCCGAACACCGTGCAGGGCGGCACCGCAGCCCTCGGCTTCACCTGGGAGGCCCAGAACAGCTGAGTCGGGGCCGGGGCCGAACCCGCCCCGTCCGTTCCCTCCCCGCAACGCGCCCCCGGTCGAAGGCAGTCATGAGCAGCATCGCAGTGCACGGTGGTCCCGCACCGCACGCAGCGGTCCGTGACGCCGTCGAGTGGGGGCGCGTCGTCGTCGCCTCCCTTGCCCGCGGCGTCGTCGCGACGCTGCTCGGCCTCGCGCTCTGGGCGGCTGCGCCGGCGCTCATCGGCTGGCAGCCCACCACCGTGATGACCGGCTCGATGGAGCCGCGGATCGTCCCCGGTGACGTGGTCGTCTCACGGCCGGTCGGCTCGGGCGAGATCGCCATGGGCAAGGTCCTGCTCGCCGACGACCCGGACCAGGCGGACCACATGCGCATGCACCGGTACGTGCAGGACGGCTCCCGCGGCACCATGGTCACGAAGGGTGACGCCAACCCGCAGCAGGACTCGACGCCGATCGAGCGCTCCGCGGTGCACGGCATCGCCTTCCTGCGCATCCCGTTCATCGGCGCACCGATCCGGTGGATCAGCGCTGGCGAGTGGGGCCTGGTCGCGATGCTCGCACTCGGCCTGACCGCGGTGCTCGCGCTCTGCACCATCGACGGGTCGCTCCGGCGGCTCGTCGACGCAGACGACGCCGACGCCGACGACGCGGCCGACGGCCCCGACGACGCGGCCGGTCCGGACGGCGCGACCGGGTCGGCAGACGGTACCGACGGCGGCCTGGAGGCGCCCGACGGCGCCGCCACGGGCCTCCCGTCCGCCGCGTCCACCGTCCTCACCCGTCGCGCCCTGCGTCGACGGGTCCGTCGCAGGCGGCGGCTGCGCCGTCTCGGCGGGGGCGCAGCGGTGCTCGTGCTCGCCGCGGCGGCCGGCGTGCTGCTGCCCGGGACGGCGGACGCGGCCCCGTGGTCGCGGACCACCGTCGCACCGACCGCGAACTTCACGGCGGGCACGGCGACCGGTGTCCCCACCCTGACCTGCGTGCCGGCCGGGTCGAACACGGTGACGATCGCCTGGACCTACGACAACGGTGCGACCGTGCCGGTGTCGTTCGACCTGATGAACGGCACGACGCAGGTGGCCAGCACGACGCTCGCCGGGGCCCGTTCGATGGTCTACGGGGGCGCCGGACTCCTGAACCTCGGCACGACGTACACGCTCAACCTCCGCACGAACCTCGGCAACAACTGGACGGCGACGAGCACGCCGACCGTCAAGGTGAAGGTCGTCGCGGTCCTGGGCATGGCATCCGCGAGCTGTGTGACCACCTGAGCCGTCCACAGGGCACCGCGGGATGCCCCTGGATGTCCCCGGACGGCGTTACCGTGGCCGCATGCGCATCCTGCACACCGGCGACTGGCACCTCGGCCGCACACTGCTGGGTGCGGACCTGCTCGAGCACCAGGCCGCGTTCACCGACTGGCTCGTCGACCTCGCCCGCGAGCGCGCCGTCGACCTCGTCGTCATCGCCGGTGACGTCTACGACCGTGCGATCCCGCCCGTCGACGCCGTCCGCATGCTCTCGCGCGTGCTCGAGCGGCTCGCCGAGACCACCACGGTGGTGCTCACCCCGGGCAACCACGACTCCGCTGCTCGGCTCGGCTTCGGCGCCGGGGTGATGGGGCAGCGCGTCCGCATCCTCGCCGAGCCCGCGCACGTGGCCGACCCCGTGCTCGTGGCCGACGACGACGGCCCGGTGGCCGTGTACGGCATCCCGTACCTGCACCCCGACCTCACCCGGTACGCCCTGGCCGCGGTCCCCGACGAACCCCTCGCCCGCTCGCACCACGCCGTCGTCCACGCCGCCACCGAACGGATCCGCACCGACCTCGCGACCCGTGCCGGTACCCGCAGCGTGGTCGTCGCCCACGCGTTCGTCGGGGGTGCCGACCCGAGCGACAGCGAGCAGGACATCCGCGTCGGCGGGGTCGACCGCGTGGCCGAGTCCGTGTTCGACGGCTTCGACTACGTCGCCCTCGGGCACCTGCACGGCCCGCAGCGCGTCGGCGACGACGGCCGGATCCGGTACGCCGGGTCGCCGCTGGCGTTCTCGTTCGGCGAGCGGCACCAGCGGAAGTCCGTGACCATCGCCGAGCTCGACGGGGCCGGTGCCGTCACCGTCGAACTCGTCCCGACACCGGTCCCGCGGCGACTGGTCGACGTCCGGGGCAGCATCGACGCCATCGAGTCCGGGGCCTTCCGGGCCGACGCCGACGCCTGGGTCCGCGTCGCGGTGACCGACACCGTGCACCCCGAGCGCATGTACGCCCGGGTGAAGGACCACTTCCCGCACGCCCTGGCGATCACCCACGAACCGGCGGACCGACCGGCCGCCACCGCCGCACGGGCCGTCACCGCGACGTCCGACCCGGTCGAGGTCGCCGGCGACTTCGTGGCCTTCGCCACCGGCGGGGCACCCGACGACGACGAACGGGCCGTGCTGACCGAGGCGTACGAGGCCGCGGCGCTCGCCCTGCAGCGCGAGGGGGACCGCTGATGTACCTGCACCGACTCGAACTCCGCGCCATCGGCCCGTACCCCGACCTCGTGACCATCGACTTCGCGGCGCTCGCCGCCTCCGGAGTGTTCCTGCTCGAAGGGCCGACCGGCTCCGGCAAGTCGACGATCATCGACGCGGTCGTGTTCGCCCTGTACGGCGGCCTCGCCGGGTCCGACGCCAGCTCCGACCGGCTGCACAGCCAGCACGCCGACCCCGCGGTCGAGCCGTTCGTCGAGCTCGTGTTCGAGACCGGCGCCGGCACCTACCGGGTGCGACGCACGCCGCAGTACGACCGCCCGAAGCAGCGGGGGACCGGCACGGTGAAGCAGCAGGCGTCCGTGCAGCTGTTCCGGCTCGCAGCGCCGGACGACGTCGTCGGTGAACCGATGTCGTCCCGCATCCCCGAGGCCGCGGTCGAGATCGCCCGGATCGTCGGGCTCGACCGCGCGCAGTTCCTGCAGACCGTGGTGCTGCCGCAGGGCGAGTTCGCCCGGTTCCTCCGATCCCCGGGGGAAGACCGCCGGAAGCTCCTGCAGTCACTGTTCGGCACCCAGGTCTACGACCGCACCGCCGACGAACTCGCCGCCCGCCGCCGGGCCGTGCAGGCCGAGGTCGACGGGGCCGACGACCGTGTCCGCGACGCCCTGGCCCGGTTCGCCCAGGCGGCCGGTCTCGACGACGCCGACGAGACCGTCGTCCCCGGCACGGTTGTGTCCCTGCGTGCCACGGCCGACGCAGCCGGGGCAGCACGGACGGCTGCCGCTGCGGCCGCGACGGCGGCGACCGAGCACGAACGGTCGGTGACGGCGCGTGCGGCCGCCCTCGAGCGCCGATCGGCACTGCTGCGGCGACAGGCGCTCCTGGACGACGACGCTCCCGCGATCCAACGCGCACGGACCGCGGTGGCGACGGCGGAGCGCGCCGCCCGGGTCGCGGCGGTGGCCGACGGTCTCGACGCCGCGATCGCGCGTGCCGACGACACCGCAGCGGCAGCCTCCCGTCTGCGTGACGAGCACGAGCTCGACACCGTCGACGCTGAGCAGATCGTCCGGCGCCGCGACACGCTGACCGACGCGCTGTCCGGCGTCCGGCACCTCGTCGCGGTCGAGGCCGAGGCGGACGCCCGGCGCACCGCGATCGCCGATGCCACCGCGACCGCAGCACGGCTCACCGACGACCTCGCCGCCCTCGACACCGCGCTCGAAGCCCGGCCGGCGGAACGCGCACGGATCGTCGAGGCCGCCCGGTCCGCGTCGACGACCGCTGCCGACGCGGACGCCGCGGCGCACGAGGTCGCTCGTGTGCAGTCGCTCCGCGCCGACCTGGCCGCCCGCGACCGCGCCGAGCACCGCGCGGCCCAGGCCGAGCGGGTCGTGGCCGGTGCCCG
>NZ_KB714609.1:0-65500 GCF_000349565.1 Curtobacterium flaccumfaciens UCD-AKU | reverse complement strand
GCGGGTCGTGGCCGGTGCCCGACGCCGCGCGACCGATGCGCTCGACGCTGAACGCACCCTGCGCGAGCGCCGGATCGCGGGGCTCGCCGGTGAGCTCGGCGCCGCACTCACCCCCGGTGACCCGTGTCCGGTCTGCGGATCGACCGCGCACCCGTCGGTGGCCGCGCCGCAGGACGACCACCCGACCATCGGCGCCGTGGAGTCCGCGGGCGACGCCACACGGCTGGCCGACCAGCAGCTCGCCGACGCCGCAGCCGAGCTGGCGGTCGAGCGTGCGGAGCACCTGCGGCTGACCGAGGTGGTCGGCGCCGTCGACACCGTCGCCCTCGACGCCATGTCGGTCGCCGCCGACGAGCGGGTCCGTGCGGCGCACGACGCAGCGGCACTCGTGCTCGAGCACGAGCACGAGCGGACGGCGCACGACTCCGCGACCCGGGCGCTCGAGCGTGAGCGGAACGACCTCGACGCCCGGCGCACCGTGCTCGCATCGACCACGGCCTCGGACGCCGAGCGGCTCGAGGCCGACCTGCGAGCGGTGCAGGAAGCGATCGAGCGGCTCGGTGCACTGCTCGACGGTGACGGTGACGGTGACAGCGCTGGCTCGTCGGGCTCGCTCCGCGTCGTCGTCGACGAGCTCGACGCTCGGCTGACGGTGCTCCGCGCCCTCGCCGATGCCGACGACCGCGCAGCGGCTGCCGCCCGTGCCCGTGACGAGCGGAACACCGAGGTCGCCCGGGTCCTGGACGAGCAGGAGTTCCCCGACGTCGCTGCAGCACGAGCGGGCCGGCTCGACCCCGACACCGTGGCACGCTTCCGCAGCAGCATCAGTGCCGCCGACGCCGAACGCGCCGTCGTCCGTGCGGGGCTCGAGGACCCCGCGGTGGTCGCAGCCGCCGACGACGACCCGGAGCAGCTCGACCTGCAGGCGGCGCAGGCCGAGCGGGTCCGGGTGACGGCCGACCTCGACGAGGCCACCCGGCTCGCGGTCACCGCGGCCCACCGTGCCGAGGCCGTTGAGCAGTGTGCGTCCGAGGTCGACCGGACCGTCCGGGCACGACAGGAGACCTCGGCCCGCAGCCGCGCGGTCGTCCGGCTCGCCGACGTCGCCAACGGTGTGGCATCGGTGAACCCGACCGGCATCACGCTCGGCACCTACGTGCTCATGCGTCGCTTCGAGGACGTCGTGGCCGCGGCGAACGACCGGTTGCGCGGCATGCTCGCCGGACGCTTCACGCTCGAGACCTCCGACGAGCGGGAGTCCGGGTCCCGCGCGCGACGGACGGGGCTCGCCCTCGCCGTGCACGACCACACGACCGACACCGTCCGTGATCCCCGCAGCCTGTCCGGCGGCGAGACGTTCACCGTGTCACTGTGCCTGGCGCTCGGGCTCGCCGACGTCGTGCAGGCCGAGGCCGGCGGGGTCTCGCTCGGCACCCTGTTCGTCGACGAGGGGTTCGGCACACTCGACCCGGAGACCCTCGACGACGTCATCGGGCAGTTGTCCCGGTTGACCGCTGGCGGGCGACAGGTCGGGATCGTCAGCCACGTCGAGGAGCTCAAGCAGCGGATCCCCGAGCGGATCGCCGTGCGACGCACCCCGACCGGTGCGTCGAGGGTGACGACCACCGTCTGACAGATCGCGGCCCGGGGCCGGGCCCCGTCTGGTCCGACGCGGTCTACGGGGTCGGGGTCGGCGTCGACTCCACCGTGCCGTCCGGCGGCGGCAGGATGTCGGCCGCGATCCAGGGGAACACCCACTGGAACAGCACGAAGACGATGGCGACGAGGAGCACGAGCAGCTCGAGCACCTTCAGGGCGGTGGGGCCGGGCAGCAGCCGCCAGACCAGGGGGAAGATCACTTGACGGTCTCCGAGAGTTCCTTCGGGGTGCCCTCGGAAGCGGGCATCCAGTAGTCGAGCTTCGCGTGCGTCACGAACCGTTCGGCCGCGGACCACATCGGGTGGCAGGCGGTCAGCGTGAGCCAGCGGTCCTGGGCGGTCGGTTCCACACCCGGCTTGTTCGGCACCGGCGCGATCGTCTCGATCTTGTCGGGCGTGACGATCTGGCTGTCGGTGACCTTGTAGACGTACCAGACGTCGAACTTCTTCTTCGCGTCGGTGACCCGGACCACGACCGAGTCGCCCTTCTTGAGCTCCGCGATCTGGTTCAGGGGCTTGCCGTAGGTGACACGGTGTCCGGCGACGGCGAAGTTGCCGGGAGCGCCGGGCATCGCGGTGTCCTGGTAGTGCCCGAGTCCGATGGTGTTGAGGACCTTCTCACGATCGGTGCCCTCGCCGATCGGCCGGTTGTAGTCCTTGCCGAACCGGGGGATCTGCATCGTCCCGAACACGTCCGACAACGCCGGGGGTTCGGCGAGCACGGGAGCGGTGCCGCGGTGCTCGGTGCCCTCGACCTTGGGGGTCTTGACCTGGTCGAGGCCCTGCACGAGCTTCGTCTGCTCGTTCACGGCGACCACGTCGGTCCACCAGGCCGTCCACACGACGTACAGGCCGGTGCCGGCGCCCGCGATGATGAGCAACTCGGCGATGAGCGACACGATCGCGCCGCCCACCGTCTGCCGTCTGCGGGGGGATCGCCGGGACCGCGAACCGGCTGCGTCGTCCCGTGCGCTGCGGCGCGTCGGGAGGGTGTCGTTTGCGGTCACGGGGCTCCTGATCGGCTGGGTGGTCGGACAGGTCTATCAGATCACGGCGACAGGTCGGTGACGACCTTCTCCCCACCCCCGTTAACGTGGGGCCCATGGAGTACCGGATCCGCCCCTTCCGCACCGAGGACACCGACGCGGTCGTCGCCCTGTGGGAATCGTGCGGGCTCGTCCGACCCTGGAACGACCCACGCCGCGACATCGCCCGCAAGCTGACCGTCCAGCCCGAGCTCTTCCTGGTCGCCGAGCCCGAGCCCGAGCCCGAGCCCGAGCGCGGCACCGACACCGACGCCGGTGTCGTCGCTGCGGGCATGGCCGGCTTCGACGGGCACCGCGGCTGGGTGAACTACCTCGCCGTGCGCCCGGACCTGCAGGGCTCCGGCCTCGGTCGCACCCTGATGGCCGAGTTCGAGCGGCTCCTGACCGACCTCGGCTGCCCGAAGCTGAACCTGCAGGTGCGTGCCGGCAACGAGCAGGTGCTCGGGTTCTACGCGTCCCTCGGCTACACGGACGACCGCACGGTCTCGCTCGGCAAGCGCCTGATCCCCGACGTCTGACCGCTCACGCCCGTCGCACCGTGCGGGTTCGCCCATCCGGTGCGGCGTTGGCGGCTCGGTGCGGTGCTGCAAGTCCGCACCGGGCGGTCAACCTCGCACGGTTCGAACGACTCGGCACCGTGCCCGGCCCGCCCGGCCCCGCCGCGACCCGCGCGCTACGCCAGCGCCAGCGCCACCGACGCGACGAACGCCAGCACGATGCCGATCCACTGCTGCGCGGTCAACCGCTCCCGCAGCACCACTCCGGCCAGCACCACCGTGCCGATCGGGTAGAGCGCGTTCAGCACGCTCACGACGGGCAGGGTCGCCGGGTCGTCGCTGCTGTGCAGCCCGGCTTGGATGAACACGTTCGCCATCGCGTCGAAGACGCCGCAGGCGGCCACGGTGACGAGCAGCCGTGGACCCCATGCGCGACCCGGCCGACGCCCGGGGGCCGCGGCAGCCCCGTCGGGGCGGGCCGACGTCGGAGCGGGCACCGGGCCTCCCGGCGGCGGCACGACGACCGTCCGGAGCACGACGACGAGCGCCGCCGCACCCAGCAGCACCGCCTGCAGCACCCGCGCGACCACGAGGGGTGCGACGCCCGAGTCGGACGGCGTCATGTCGTAGGCCAGCACGATCCCGCCGAAGCCGCACCCGGCGACGGCGGCGGCGACCACGCCCCGGGCGGTCAGCCGCGCGCCCGAGGCGTCCCGCACCACCGCGACCAGGACCACCGCGACGACCGCGACCACGAGCGCGCCGGTGGCCACGGGCGACAGCACCGTGCCGCGCAGCACCGCGACGAGCACCGGCACGACGGCCGCGAAGACGGCGGTGACGGGGGAGAGCACGCTCATCGGCCCGATCGCGAGTGCCGCGTACAGCAGGAGCACGCCGACGCCGCCGGAGAGCCCCGCGACCGCACCCCAGATCACGGCCGGCCACGAGAACACGCCTCCGACGACCACCAGCCCGACGAGCAGCGGGAGGATCCCGATCGCGGCGGCCACCGCCGTGACGACGACCGGGCGGACCCGGCGCGAGGCGAGTCCGCCCAGGAAGTCGGCGAACCCGTAGACGACCGCGCCGGACAGGCCGAACAGGACAGTGAGCACGGCTCCCATCCTGCCTGGCCCGGTAGCCTGCGGGACGTGAGTGTTCCCTACCAGCGCCTGCCCCGGATCGACGGACGGTGGAGGTGGTGGCGGCCACTCGTCGCCCTCGCGTTCCTGGTGGGGTGGTACGTCGTGTCGCAGATCGTCATCGCGGTCGCGTACTTCGTCCCGATCGGCGCGACGCAGGGGCCGCAGGCCCTGATCGACCTGCAGGACGACCTGGCCGGTGGTGCGCTCGACCCAACCGACCCGCTGATCCTGTCCCTGTCGCTCGTCTCGCTCGTGGTCCTGCTGCCGGGCATCCTGCTCGCGGTGAAGATCGCGCGGATCGGACCGGCCGGCATCCTGTCGTCGACCCGGTTCCGGGTCCGGTGGGCCTGGACGGCATGGTGCCTGCTGCCGACGCTCGTCATCGCCGCGGTCATGTTCGTCGTCCAGACCGGCCTGTTCTGGGACGGCGGGATGATCACGACCGACGGCGGCTTCGCCTGGAACCACGACGCGATCGGCCAGTCGACGGTCTCCCTCGGCACCCTCACCCTGACGATCGTCCTCGTCGTCCTGCTCGTCCCGTTCCAGGGCGCCGCCGAGGAGTACATCTTCCGCGGCTTCCTCATGCAGACGGTCGCGTCGTGGATCCCGCGTCGCGTCGGCACGATTATCGCCGTGGCGGTCTCGACGGTCGTCTTCGCGGTGCTGCACATCCCGAACGGCTACAACGTCTGGGGCATCCTCGACGTCGGCTCGTTCGGCCTGATCGCGGCGATCATCGTCCTGCGGACCGGCGGGCTCGAGGCCACGGTCCTGCAGCACGCGTTCAACAACATCATGATCTTCGTGCTGCAGGCGCCCGGCTGGTCCGGGATCGACCTCACCTCGTCGGACGCGAACGGCACCTGGCAGGGCACGCTCACCACCCTCGTCACGTCGCTCGCGTTCTGGGGCATGGTCGAGTTCCTGGCGTGGTGGCGGGGGCTGGACCGCCGGTTCGCCGGGCACGAGGCGCCCCGGTTCCGCGGTGTGACCCCGGCCTGGGCGGGCGGCGTCCGCTGGACCCGGCCTGGAGGCACGGGCTGGGCGACCACGCCGGCCCGCGCCGACGACGTGGCCGGTACCGACCACCGTGCCGACTCCGGCACGGACGGTGCTGTGGACAGTGCGGTGGGTGTCGCCGGTCGCCCGTAGGCTCGTGGCATGAGCACCACGCCCGCGCCCGCTGCCGTGCCTGCTCCCGCTGCCGTGTCCGCACCCCGTGCCGCTGCGCTCGACGTGCTGCACCGCGTGTGGGGCTACGACGACTTCCGCGGTGAGCAGGCGGCCATCATCGACCAGGTGGTGGCCGGTGGTGACGCCCTCGTGCTCATGCCGACCGGTGGTGGCAAGTCCCTCTGCTACCAGGTGCCATCGCTCGTCCGCGACGGCGTCGGGGTCGTGGTGTCGCCGCTGATCGCCCTGATGCAGGACCAGGTCGACGCCCTGGCGGCCAACGGCGTCCGGGCCGCGTTCCTCAACTCCACGCAGGGCCCCGACGAACGGTCCCGGGTCGAGCGTGCCGTGGTGCAGGGCGAGGTCGACATGCTCTACCTGGCGCCCGAGCGGCTCCGGCTCGAGTCCACCCGTGCGCTCCTCGACCGCGCGCGCGTCTCGCTGTTCGCCATCGACGAAGCACACTGCGTCGCCCAGTGGGGGCACGACTTCCGCCCGGATTACCTCGAGCTGAGCGTCCTGCACGAGCGGTGGCCGACGGTGCCGCGCATCGCCCTGACCGCCACCGCGACGCCGCAGACCCACCGCGAGATCTCCGCACGGCTCGGCCTCGACGACGCGGCACACTTCGTCGCCGACTTCGACCGGCCGAACATCCAGTACCGCATCGAACCGAAGACCGGCGCGCTGCAGCAGCTGCTCACCTTCATCCGCACGGAGCACAGCGGCGACGCCGGCATCGTGTACTGCCTGTCCCGCAACTCGGTGGAGCGCACCGCGACCGCCCTGGCCGAGCAGGGGATCAACGCCCTGCCCTACCACGCGGGCCTCGACGCCCGGGTGCGCGCCCGCAACCAGTCGACGTTCCTGCGCGAGGACGGCGTCGTCATGGTGGCGACGATCGCGTTCGGCATGGGCATCGACAAGCCCGACGTCCGGTTCGTGGCGCACCTCGACCTGCCGAAGTCGGTCGAGGGCTACTACCAGGAGACCGGCCGTGCGGGTCGTGACGGGCTGCCGGCCACCGCGTGGCTCGCGTACGGCCTGAACGACGTCGTGCAGCAGCGGCGGATGATCGACCAGTCCGAGGGCGACGCCGCACACCGCCGGCAGCTCAGCGCCCACCTCGACGCCATGCTCAGCCTGTGCGAGACGATCGAGTGCCGCCGGGTGCGGCTGCTCGCGTACTTCGGGCAGGAGAGCACGGCGTGCGGCAACTGCGACACGTGCATCGCGCCGCCGGAGTCGTGGGACGGCACCGTCCCCGCGCAGAAGCTGCTGTCCACCGTGGTGCGGCTCGAGCGTGAGCGCCGCCAGCGGTACGGCGTCTCGCACCTCGTCGACATCCTGATCGGCAAGCGGTCGCCCCGCGTGCAGGAACTCCAACACGACACGCTGGCGACCTTCGGCATCGGTGCCGACCTGTCCGAGGGCGAGTGGCGTGCCGTCGCACGGCAGGTGCTGGCCCAGGGCTACGCCGCGGTGTCGGGCGACGGCTTCGGCACGGTCGTCCTCAGCCCCACCAGCGCCGACGTCCTGACCGGCAAGGTGCAGGTGCGCATGCGTCGCGACCCGGTCAAGGCGCCGCGGGCCGGCCGCAGCAGCCGACGGACGGTCGTCACCGACATGCCGCAGGAAGCCGTCGGCCTGTTCGAGGCCCTGCGTGCCTGGCGTGCAGCCCAGGCACGCGAGCAGGGCGTCCCAGCGTACGTGGTGTTCAACGACGCGACGCTCCGGGGCATCTCCGCCGTTCGTCCGGCCGACATCGATCAGCTCGGCGAGATCTCCGGGGTCGGTGCGGCGAAGCTCGAACGGTACGGGCGCGCGGTCCTCGACGTCGTCGCCGCGGCCGACTGAGCCCCTTCCGCCACTGCATGCCGTTCCGGGCATGTGCCTGCCGTGCGCCTCATTACACTCGGTAGCTCGTCACCACGAGGAGGTCCGGTGTCCGGTTCGACGAAGTTCGCCACGGTGCTCAGCCGTGCGGTCGTGACCCCGCTCGCCCGGATGCTGTGGCGCCCGAAGATCATCGGTCGTCGGAACGTCCCGAAGCGCGGTGCGGTGATCCTGGCGAGCAACCACCGCTCCTTCATCGATTCGCCGGCGATCACGTTGATGGCGCCGCGCAAGGTGTCGTTCCTGGCGAAGCAGGAGTACTTCACGGGGACCGGCCTCAAGGGAGCGGTGTCCCGGGCGTTCTTCGGCGGCATCGGCGCGATCGGGGTGGAGCGCGGTGCGGGTGCGGCGGCCCAGCAGGCTCTCGACCTCGGCCTCGCACGGCTGCAGGAGGGCGAGGCGTTCGCGATCTACCCCGAGGGCACGCGGTCGCTCGACGGCCGGATCTACAAGGGCCGCACGGGGGTCGCGTGGCTGGCGTTGACGAGCGGTGCCCCTGTGGTGCCGGTCGCGCTGCGTGGCACCGAGGACGTGCAGCCGGTCGGGTCACGGTTGCCGAAGCTCGCCCGGGTGACGATCGAGTTCGGCCGACCGATCGACCTGTCGTCCTTCGGCGAGGCATCGTCCGGTCGTGCCCGGCGTCATGCGACCGATGCGGTGATGGCGGCGATCCAGGAGCTCAGTGGCCAGGAACCGGCGAACGCCTACAACAACCCGCCCGCGACGATCGTCGAGCGGGTCCGACGAGCACTCCAGCCCGACGACCCGACCGCGGCCGCCGTCGATCCCGACTGAGCGCTTCGACTGTCCGGTCACTATTGCACATCTGAAATATCGATGGTTGAATGGGGGCGTGCCGCTCGGCACGTCCCCATCGCCGGTCGCCCGAGAACGACCAGCCACGAGATCAGATCGGACCGTCCGCAGCATGTCCTCCACCCCGCTCTTCGACTCCATCGCCCAGCGTCGCGATCAGGCCGACGTTCCGTCCACCACTCCTGTACCGGCGCGCGCCGTCGTGACCCCGGTGCCGACCTCGCCGTTGTCCGCGCCCGTCCGTCCGGGTGACTCCACCCTGGTCCCGGCGGCACTCGTCGCCGCGATCGACGAGATCCCGGTGCGGGTGGCGTCGGCCCTGGTGACCGAGGTCACGATCCGCCCTGAGCACCTCGTCCTGGTCGAGACCGTCGCCGACGCGATCACCCGTGCGGTCGTCGACGCCGTCGTGTGCGAGCTGGACCGCATCGCCCGCGACGGCGTCGTCCGCGTCTGACCGGGTCGGCCCCCGCGCGATGACGACCCTCGACGACGGCCTGCCCGGTCGTCCCCGCGGTGCCGAGCGTCGCGCCGCAGCCCGACCGACGGTGTCCCCACGGCGCCGTGCACGACACGGTGCCCACCGGGGCACCCTCCGAGCCGCCGGGGTGGCGGTGTCCCCTCCCGTCACCCCGGCTTCCACCCGAAGAACCCAGAACACCCGAAGAACCCAGAACACCCGAAGAACCCAGAACACCCAGCCCGCCCCGACCGCTGCTCCTGCCCGTCGTCTTCGCAGCCTCGTGTCCATCCGGGTCCGCGCCCGACGGACCCTGCCCGCCGGGGCGGTGACCGCCGTCACGTGCTTGTTCGTGGCGGTCGGCTCGCCGCAGATCGCCGTCGCCGCTCCGGCCCCGTCGGCAGCGACGTCGGCGGTGGTCGGCATGCAGCACTTCGTCGCCGACGGCGCCCCTGGTCCGGCGGCCGACCGCGACGACTTCTCGGTCGGCCGTGCTGCCGCGGCGCTCCGGGTGCCGGGTGGACCGGACCCCACCGGGGGTGCCGTCCGTCCCACGATCGGTTCGGTCCCGGACGCGGGCGGCTTCGGCCGCCGCTGGGTCGCCGGTTGCGCGGCCTGCTCGTCGAACCACCAGGGTGTCGACTTCGCCGCGCCCATCGGCACCCCGGTCGTCGCCGCACTGCCCGGCCGGGTCGTCTCCGCGGGAGCCCTCGGCGGCTACGGCAACCAGGTCCTCCTGCAGCACGCCGACGGCACGGCGACCCGGTACGGGCACCTGTCGGCGATCGACGTCCGACGCGGCCAGGTCCTCGGCGCGGGGGACCGCCTCGGGGCCGTCGGCAACACGGGTGTCTCGACCGGCGCCCACCTGCACTTCGAGGTCATCGTGGCCGGCATCCCCATCGACCCCGCCGCCTGGCTGCAGGCTCGCGGGCTCCTCTGACGGCGTCGGGCGTAGCGTCGGGACGGTCGCGGCACGGTGTCGCGCCAGGACGGAGACGCGCGTGCGAGTGACGGTGTTGGGGACGGGTGCGATGGGTGCCGGCGTGGCGGGATCGCTGCTGCGCGAGGGCCACGAGGTCACGGTCTGGAACCGGAGCGCCGACAAGGCCGCACCCCTCGGTGCCCACGGCGCGACGGTGGCGACCGACCCGGGCAGTGCCGTCGAGCACGCCGAGGTCGTCCTGCTCACCCTGTTCGACACCGACGCGGTCGTCGACGTCCTCGAGCAGGCCGCCGGTGAGGCCCCGACCGACGCCGTGTGGGTGCAGGCCTCGACGATCGGGGTCGACGGCACCGCGACGGTCGTGCAGCTGGGGGAGAAGTACGGCATCACCCTGGTCGAGGCGATGATGCTCGGCACGAAGGCCCCCGCCGAGCAGGGCAAGCTGACGATGCTCGCGGCCGGCCCGGCGGACCTGCTCGACCGTGTCGATCCCGTGCTCGACGCGATCGGTGCGAAGACCGTCCGCGCTGGCGACCACGTGGGCGACGGCACCGCGCTCAAGCTCGCCGCGAACGCCTGGATCGCCTCGATCACCGCGGCGACCGGGCAGTCCCTGTCCCTGGCGGCTGCCCTGGGCCTCGACCCTGCGCTCTTCCTGCAGGCCATCGAGGGCAGCGCGAGTGACTCCGCCTACGCCCACACCAAGGGTGCCGCGATGATCGCTCGGGAGTTCCCCGCGCAGTTCGCTCTCGACGGGCTGCGGAAGGACATCGGACTCATCACCGACGCCGCCCGGACCGCAGGGGTGTCGACGACGCTGCTCGAGGCGCTCGGGCGCGTGTACGCCGACGCCAGTGCGGCCGGGCACGGGGGTGACGACATCGCCGCGGTCGGCACCGCGTTCTGAGGCACAGACGCGCGCAGGTGGAACGACCGATCGGTCAGCCGGCGAGGATCAACCCCGCCGGATCAACCCCGTCGGATCAACCCCGCCGGAACAACTGCCGCAGACGTTTCGTGAGCCGCCCCACGGCCTCGTCGTTCATGGTGTTGGCGAGGTCGAAGGCTTCGCGTGCCGGATCGGAGCCGGCCTGGATCCGCCGGAGTGCGGCGTCGGCACGGGCGCGCGAGTCGAGCTCGGCGAACGGCATGTCGTCCTCGGGGTGGTGCTCGCCACGAGGGTCCATGTGGGCCAGGTTACGCGCGACGGGAGTGGTCGGGCGTGACGTCGAGTTCGTCCACGACCCGGACCATCTCGTCCAGGAAGTCCACGACGACGGCCATCTCGTTGCTCGGCAGGTGCTCGGTGACCTCGAGCGCGCGGGCGTCGAGCTCCTCGATGACGCGCAGCGCGTGCCGCATCGAGGTGCCGGTGGCGGTGAGGATCACGCCACGGCGGTCGTTCGGGTCGGCGTGCCGTTCGACGTGACCGCTGCGGACGAGCCGGTCGACGAGCGCTGACGTCGACGCCGCGGTGATCTCGAGCCGTTCGGCGAGGTCCTTCGCGTTGACGGTGCGGCCGTCGTGCTCGGCGTCGATCAGGAACCGGATCGCCAGCAGCGCGTTCTCGCCGATCCCGAGTGCTTCACGCGCACGGCGCTGCGCTGCGCTCTCGGCCGTCCGGTACCGCCGCAGGGCGTTGAGGACGTCCACGGCGGAGACCGCGGAGTCCTCGTACCAGTACCCCGCGGTGCTGGTCATCACCTCGGACGTCATGCACCAATGCTAGACGCTCTAGTTAGATTGTCTAGCGAGCGTGGAGAGGGGACACCTGCAACACCCGTGACGCGGTTCCGTAACACCCCGGCAACGCCGGCTCGTTAGGTTCTCGACATGCAGGAGCAGCCGTGCTGAGCCGCCTCGCGGGGAACGTCTTCCACGTGGGGAGCGCGGTGGAGCGCACCGACGTCGTCGCACGGTTGCTCGACGTCTACGTTGCCCGCCGGGAACCAGGCACCCTCGACGACGACCGGCTCGTGTCCACCGAGCTCCGTAGCATCATCGGCACCACGGGCCCCGCGAACGACCCGGACCGCGCCGCCACCGTCGACGCCCTGGCACTCGACCGGCACGAACCCGCGTCCATCGCCGTCGCCGTCGCCGTCGCCCGCGACCACGCACGCCGTGCCCGCGAGGTCGTCTCGAGCGAGCTCTGGGACTGCCTCGACGTCACGCGGTCGCGGATGCCCCGGAAGATCGCCCCCGACCGCGCGCACGAGTTCCTGGGCTGGGTGCGGGAGCGCAGTGCCCTGGCCATCGGGGTCGTCGAGGGGGATGCCAGCCGGGATGAGGTGTGGGAGTTCTTCACCCTCGGTCGGTCACTGACCCGCTGCGCCTCCACGGCACGGCTCCTGGCGTCCCGGCTGCTCGAACCGGACTCGGTCACCTCGTGGACGGCGGCGCTCCGGGCGTGCGGTGCGGGCGAAGCGTTCCTGCGCGGCCGTGACCACGCGCCGGTGCCGTCCGACGCCGCAGCCTTCCTGCTCCTCGACGTGCACAGCCCGCGGTCGTTGCGCTTCACGGTGCACCGCGCGGCCGAGTGCCTGGCCGACGTCGCCCCGTCCTGCGTCGCGGACGAGGTCGCCGCGTTCGACGAGGTCCGCGCGCTGCTCGACGCGATCCCCGAGGAGTCCGCGCTCGCCGTGGCGGGGGACGTCGGGGAACGCCTGGCGGCGGCGGCCGACCGCGTCGCCGCGGCACTCGACGAGCGCGTGTTCGCGTCGTCCGCGCCCGTGCTCTGACCCGACCGGGCGCGCGCGACGGAACGGGGCCAGTCAGTGCGTCGCGACCGCGACCGCGACCGCGGCCGTGGACGTGGGACGCGTCGGACGGGAGGCCCGTGGCGGCGCCGGCACGGGCCTCCCGTCCGACGGTCGGTGGCGTCGCGGACCGCTGGCCGACGCGCAGGTCGTCAGCCGGTCCGTCAGACGGCGCTGGAGCGGTCGGCGAGCGTCTCGTCGCGTTCCAGCTCGCGGCGGAGCGCGGCACGCGAGCCGACCACCGGCACGGCGTGCGTGATCGCCAGGTGCAGCCGCGAGTCGGCGTCGTAGCGCAACCGGACCCGCTGGTACCGGACGAGCCACACGAGTGCGATCGCGAGCGCCACGAAGCCCGATGCCGCGCCCACCACGATCGCCCAGCGGGGCCCGAAGGCGTCGGCGACGGCACCGACGAGCGGGGCGCCGATGGGGGTGCCGCCCGCGAAGATCGCCATGTACAGGGCCATCACGCGGCCGCGCATCGCGGGCTTCGTCGTGGTCTGCACCAGGGCGTTCGCGGTCGTCATGAAGGTCAGCGACGCGAGCCCGACGAACATCAGCACGATCGCGAAGGTCCAGTACGTCGGTGCGAGGGCGGCACCGGTGCACGCGAGCCCGAACCCGCCGGCGGCGAGCACGAGGGTGCGCATCCGCGGCTTGTCCCGGCGTGCGGACAGCAGCGCGCCGAGCACCGAGCCGACCGCCATCACCGAGTTGAGCAGCCCGAACTCGCCGGCACCCTGGTGGAACTCGACCCGCGCCATGGTCGAGGTGAAGATCGGGAAGTTCACGCCGAACGTGCCGACGACGAAGATCATGCAGAGCACCACGACGATGTCCGGCCGGGTGCGGACGTACCGGAAGCCGGCGACGATCTGTCCCTTCCCACGGCCGGCTCGGACCCGTTCGGCGAGCTGTGCGGGATCGACGAAGCGGAGCGCGACGAGGACGGCCAGGAACGACCCGGCGTTGATGACGAACACCCAGCCGGAGCCGATCGCCGCGATGAGCACACCGGCGACCGCGGGGCCGATCAGGCGTGCGGCGTTGAACGACGCCGAGTTCAGGGCGACGGCGTTCGAGACGTCCTCGCCCTGCACGACGTCGGAGACGAAGGCCTGCCGGATCGGGGCGTCGAACGCGGCGACGATGCCGAGCGCCAGCGCGAAGCCGTACAGCGCGAGCAGGGTGGCGGTGTGCGTGAGGACCATGACGCCGAGCCCCAGCCCGAGCAGCCCCATCAGGCCCTGGGTGAGCATGAGCATCTTCCGGCGGTCGAACCGGTCGGCGGCGAGGCCGGTGAGGGGCAGGAGCAGCAGCTGCGGGCCGAACTGCAGGGCCATCGTGATGCCCACCGCGACGGCGTTGTTGTCGGAGAGCTGGGTCAGCACGATCCAGTCCTGGGCGGTGCGTTGCATCCAGGTGCCGACGTTCGACACCAGGGCCCCGGCGAACCAGATGCGGTAGTTGCGTCCGGCGAGGGAACGGAACATGGCGGTCACTGCTGGGCCAGCCTCCTCATGATCTCGGTGGCGTCGGCGAGGGTGGTCCGCTCGTCGGCGGTGAGTGCTGCGAGTCGCGGGGTGAGCCAGCCGTCGCGACGACGTCGGGTCTCCTCGACGAAGGCGGCTCCGGCGGGCGTCGCACCGAGCAGCACCTTGCGGCGGTCGTCGCCGTGCCCGTCCTTCGACACCAGCCCCCGGTCGACCAGCACCGCGATGGTCTTGGTCATCGACGGTGGGGTCACGCCGTCCTGCCGGCTCAGGTCGGCCAGGGTCATGGCGCCGTCGCGGTGCAGGCGGGCGAGGGCGGAGAACTGCGCGTCGGTGACGCTCGAGTCGGCCTTCTGGGCACGGAGGGTGCGGGACAGCCGGTTCACCGCGATGCGGAGGTCGGTGGCGTCGGTCATCGGTCGTTAGCCTAGCTCATTAGTTCAGCGAACGAACTGGTTCTCGGGTGTACCTGGTCGAAACGGGCGTCCATGGTCGGTTCTCCCGGCCAGGGACGCCCGTTCCCGCTTCCCAGCGCGGGTGCGATGGGAAGGAACGTCGGACGGGAGGCCCACCCAGCGTGCGCCGGTCGGCTCGCGCTGGGCGGGCCTCCCGGCCTTCAGCGCCGTGCGTCCGTCAGGATCGCGTCGTGCGGGAGCAGCGCGTGCACGCCCCAGGTGCGGTTCGCGACCTGCGTGATGCGCATGCTCACCGCGACGCTCGCCATCGCGAGCGCCTGGGCGCGGCCGATCCCGTGCAGCCCGGCGATCCAGCCGACCATGTGGTCGAGCGCCGTGGCGGTGGCGACGTTCAGGTCGGCGTCGAAGCCGAAGGTGATGCGTCCCGCGGGGGTGTCGGCGTGCACGCCCTCGACCGGGGCGACATCGAGGAGCGTCAGGGTCATCGTCGTCGTCATGCCGCACTCGACCGCCGTTCCGGAGACCTCGCCGTCGCCCTGGGCCGCGTGCCCGTCGCCGACCTGGAGCAGAGCGTCCGGCACCGTGACGGGCAGGTACAGGGTCGAGCCGGCGATCAGCTCACGGCAGTCGACGTTGCCGCCGCCGACCGTGCGGGGCGGGATCGTCGAGTGCTCGCCGGTGGCCTCGGGCGGGACCCCGACGACGCCGAGGAACGGTGCCGTCCGAACCCCGAGGCCGAGCTGGTTCACGGCGACGCCAGCGGCGGCATCGATGTCCCAGAGCAGCGGGCCGCGCGACGCCGGGTCGGTCAGGCCGAGCGCGCGGTTGACGGGGGAGTCGACCCCGCCCGAGGCCGTGTACCCCCAGTCGTCGGGGACCAGCTCGTCGAAGCGCACGGCCAGGACCATCCCCGGACGTGCTCCTGCGACGGCGATCGGCCCGACCAGGCAGTGCCCCCGGCGCGGGTCGATCAGGGTCGGGGCGTCGAGGCCCGGGCCCGGCTGGCGTCCCGTGTAGCCCGCGGCGCTGAGGGTACGGACGGTCACCGTGTCGCCCGGTTCCACGGTCAGGACCGGCTGGCGTTCGGCGGTGAAGACGTCGACGGCGGAGTCGACCGTGGCGTCGAGGCGGTGGCTGGTCACCGCTCGATCATCCCAGGTGGTGCGGGCGCTGGGCGGGGCGGGGCGTTGCGGGGCGTTCCGGGCGTCCCTGGTCGGATCGGGCGTACCTGGTCGGGAGTTCTGACCAGGTACGCCCGGTTCCACCAGTCATCGCGGGTGTTCTGGGAAGGAACGTCCTCAGTGGAACTGGGGGATCGTGAGCCAGATGCCCGCCAGCACGGCGGCGATGCACAGCGCGAAGCACAGCACGGCACCGGCCAGTGCCGCCGGCGGGGTGTGCCCGGAGCGGGGGCTCTCGTCGGAGTACTGCGTGCGCTCGCCGCCGGCGTCGTCCGGCTGCCCGGTGCCGAGCAGCCGCAGGCCGAGCGTGTACACGAGCACCAGGCCCACGGCGGCCACGAAGCCGACGCCGGCGACCGTGCCGATCGCGGTGAAGTCGATGTCCATCGTCGTTCCCCTCAGTTCGCTGCGCCGGTGGGCTGCGGCTCGGGCTGCTCGGTCGGCCCGGCTGCGTCGGCGGTGATGTCCTCGTGCGAGACCGGCTTGCGCTTCGCCAGCACGTAGAAGGTGAGCCCAGCAGCCAGGGCGAGGACCGCGACGAGCACCAGCCCGAACGCCGAGGTCGACGCGAGCCAGGTCGCGAGGGCCCCGACCACCGCGGCGGCGGGCAGCGTGATGACCCAAGCCGCGACGATGCGTCCGACGACCGACCAGTGCACGTCGGCGAGCTTCTTGCCGAGGCCCGACCCGACGACCGCGCCGCTCGTCACGTGGGTCGTCGAGAGCGCGAAGCCCAGGTGCGAGGAGATGAGGATCGTCGCGGCGGAACTCGTCTCGGCGGCGAAGCCCTGCGGCGACTGCACGTCGGAGATCTTCTTGCCGACGGTCTGCATGATGCGCCAGCCGCCCATGTAGGTTCCGAGACCGATCGCGAGTCCGCAGGCCAGGACCACCCAGAGCGCCGGACCGGTGCCCGCGGCCTGGTAGTTCGCGGCGATGAGCGTCAGCGTGATGACGCCCATCGTCTTCTGCGCGTCGTTCGTGCCGTGCGCGAGCGACACCAGCGACGCCGAGATCGTCTGCCCGTGCCGGAAGCCGGTCGCCGCACCGTGGGTCGTCGCGTTCTTCGTGAGCACGTAGGCCAGGTAGGTCGCGACCAGCGCGATCACCGCGGCGATGAGCGGGGAGAGGAGCGCCGGCAGCACGACCTTCGACACCACCGTCGCCCAGCTGATCGAGTTGAGCCCGGCGCCGATGATCGAGGCACCGATGAGGCCGCCGAA
This sequence comes from Curtobacterium flaccumfaciens UCD-AKU, assembly GCF_000349565.1. GTDB lineage: Bacteria > Actinomycetota > Actinomycetes > Actinomycetales > Microbacteriaceae > Curtobacterium > Curtobacterium poinsettiae. Next base: position 48,785 of record NZ_KB714609.1, on the reverse strand, counting down.
CAGCGCGTGCGTGGAGGACGACGGCAGCCCCACGTACCAGGTCGCCAGGTTCCAGAGCACCGCGCCGACCAGCCCCGCGAAGATCATCGTGGGGGAGATGTGGATGCCGTCCTGCCCCTCGCGGATGATCCCCTGCGAGACGGTCTTGGCGACCTCGGTGGACAGGAACGCGCCGACCACGTTGAGCACGGCGGAGATGATCACCGCCGTCCGGGGCTTGAGCGCGCCCGTGGCGACCGAGGTGGCCATGGCGTTCGCGGTGTCGTGGAACCCGTTCGTGAAGTCGAACACGAGGGCCACGACGATCACGAGCGTGACGATGACGATGACGTCCATGCGCAGGACGCTAGGCCACACCTCGAACCCGCCGCGTGAACGCCGGGTGAACAGGTCCGGGACGCAGCGCGTCTGCGAGGATGGCAGTGTCTGAAAGGATGCGAGTGTGCCCACCTTCTCCGCCGCTCGCGGCGACGCCTCGTTCACCGACGCGCACGGCGTCGAGATCGTCTACTCGACCTGGCGTGCGGCGCGGCCGAAGGGGATCGTGCAGATCGCGCACGGGGTCGGGGAGCACGGGCTCCGGTACGAACCGCTCGCGCAGGACCTGGTGCGCGCCGGCTACACCGTGCACGCCAACGACCACCGCGGGCACGGTCGCACCGGCCTGACCCAGTGGGACGGCGACCACGCCAAGCTCGGCAGGCTCGGCCCCGGCGGCCTGCGCGCGGCGATCGCCGCGGTCGAGCAGATGAGCGCGGTCGCGCGGGCCGACGAACCGGGGCTGCCGCTCGTGCTGCTCGGGCACTCGTGGGGGTCGCTGATGGCCCAGCGGATCGTGAACACCTCGTCGGACCGCTACGACGGCGTCGTCCTGTCCGCGAGCGCCTACCGGCTGCCCGGCTGGATGAACAGCGGCGACCTCAACGCCCGGCACGCGGGGTCCGGGCCCACCAAGTACGAGTGGCTGACCCGCGACCGGAAGGTCATCGACGCGATGGCGGTCGACCCCCTGGCGGTCGAGGCCGACGTCATCGGGCTGTTCGGGCTCGCCGACACCCTCCGGCTGCTCGGTGTGCCGCGACGGGGGATCCCGCACGACCTGCCGATGCTGCTGCAGGTCGGCTCCGACGACACCCTCGGGGGTCCGCGCTCGATCGAGCGCTTGGCGCAGGCCTACCGCCGACGCGGCCGACTGTCCGACGTGACCGTGCAGGTGTACGAGGGCGCGCGCCACGAGGTCTACAACGAGACCAACCGCGCCGAGGTCATCGGCGACCTGGTCGCATGGCTCGACCGGGTGACGGCGCGCTGACGGCGCTCGCCGCGTCCTCGGACACGACCGGCGACGGACTGGAGGCCCGTGGCGGCGCCGCCACGCGCCTCCAGGCCGTCACCAGGCAGGCCCACTGCCGGGCCGTCGGCCGTCCGGAATAGGGTTGCGGCATGCACGGTGAGTACAAGGTCCCCGGAGGCAAGCTGGTCGTCGTCGACCTCGAGGTCGTCGACGGCACGATCCAGCAGTTCCGCCTGGCGGGTGACTTCTTCCTGGAACCCGACGACGCGCTGCCGCTCATCGACGCGGCCGTGGACGGGCTCCCCGTCACCACCGACGCCGCGGGCGTCGCCGCAGCCGTGCGGGCGGCCCTGCCGACCGATGCGGTGCTGCTCGGCTTCACGCCCGAGTCCGTCGGTGTCGCGGTGCGCCGTGCGCTCTCGCGGGCCTCGACCTGGCGCGACCACGACTGGCAGATCGTGCACGAGGGGCCGATCAGCCCGAACGAGCACCTCGCGCTCGACCAGGTGCTCACGGAAGAGGTCGGCGCCGGACGCCGTGGCCCGACCCTGCGCATCTGGGAGTGGGACCAGCCGGCCGTCGTGATCGGCTCGTTCCAGTCGCTGAAGAACGAGGTCGACCCGGCCGGCGCCGAGAAGTACGGCGTGCAGGTGGTCCGACGCATCTCCGGCGGCGGCGCGATGTTCATGGACGCCGGTGCGGTCATCTCGTACTCGCTCTACGTGCCGTCCGACCTGGTGCAGGGCATGACCTTCGCCGACTCGTACGCGTTCCTCGACGAATGGGTGATCGAGGCGCTCAAGTCGCTCGGCATCGAGGCGTACTACCAGCCCCTCAACGACATCACCTCGACCAAGGGCAAGATCGGCGGGGCCGCTCAGAAGCGTCTCGGCACCGGGTCGCTGCTGCACCACGCCACCATGAGCTACGACATGGACGGCGAGAAGATGGTGCAGGTGCTGCGGATCGGGCGCGAGAAGATGAGCGACAAGGGCACCACCAGTGCCGCCAAGCGCGTCGACCCGCTGCGGTCACAGACCGGGCTGTCCCGCGCCGAGATCATCGAACGGTTGATCGGCACCTTCACCCGGCTGTACGGGGCGACCGAGGGACACGTGACCGAGGCCGAGCGCGAGCGGGCGCAGGAGCTGGTGCGGACGAAGTTCGCGACGAAGGAGTGGCTCGAGCGGGTGCCGTGAGCCTCAGCGCTCGTCGTCCTCGTCGTCGGACCGCAGTGTGAGGTCGACTCGGCCGTCGACCGGTCCCGGGCGGAAGCTGTGGCGGGCGAGCGGGGCGTAGGCCACCCATCGGCCGGCGCCGGCGGAGCCTGCGTCGTCGTCGTCGTCCGGATCGCCAGCCTCGTCGTCATCCGCTTCGTCATCCGCCTCGTCGTCGTCCGCGTCGTGGTCGTCCGCTTCGTGGTCGTCCGCTTCGCCTCGGACGCCGAGCAGCTTCCGGGTGAGTGCCGACCGTTCGGTCAGGAGCGAGTCGAGCGCGGCGACCAGGTCGCCGTCCTCCGGTTCGGCTCCGCGCAGGGCCGCGCCGAGGACGCTCCGACGCATGAGCTCCTTCGCGAACGAGCCGGTCGTCCCCTCGGCGCGCTCGGCGGCACCGGCCAGGGCCTCGTCCGAGAACGGCAGCGCGCCGGCGTACCGACGGAACAGCCGCCGGCGCTCGGGCAGACCCGGCAGGGGGATCTCCACGGCGAGGTCGACACGTCCGGGCCGGTCGGCCAGGGCACGTTCGAGGACGGACACGCGGTTGGTGGTCATGACGAAGGCGACGTCGGCATCCCCGTCCAGGCCGTCGAGCGCGTCGAGCACCTCGAACAAGAGCGGTTGCGGCGACGCGTGCCGTTCCATCGCGACCAGGTCGATGTCCTCGAGCACGACGATCGACGGTTGGAAGGTCCGCGCGATCTCCGCCGCCGCCCCGATCGCCGCGATGCTCGAACCGGTGAGCAGGACCGCCGTCACGCCCTCGGTCCGGGTGAGCAGGTGTCGGATCGTCAGGGTCTTGCCGGTACCGGGCGGGCCGTACAGCAGGACACCACGCTTGAGGTGCTGCCCGGCAGCGAGGAGCGCCTCGCGCTGGTCGCCGATCCCGACGACGTGGTCGACCACCTCGTCCAGGACGCCGTCGGCCAGCACGACGTCGTCGGCGGCGATGTCGGGGCGCCGCAGGAACGTCGCGCCGGCGTCGGCGCCGTACTCGGAGCGCACGAACGACAGGACCTGGCCGCGGAGGACACTGCGCTCGATCATGAGTGCGCGGAGGCGCCGCAGGAACGCCGCGGCGGCGTCCTGGTCGGCCGCGATGACCTCGAGGGTCGCACGTGCCCGGCCGTACTCCGGGTTGGCCGCACGCTGGACGACCGCCACGGGTGATCCGTCGAAGACGAGCATGCGGAGGCCCAGGGACACCACTCGGCGCGTGGTGTCCGGGCCGGTGGCGCGGTCGGTGTAGCTGACCGGCCCCGGTGCCCACTGCATGTGCTGGTTCGCGAGGAACTCGCTGACGGAGCTGTGGAACCGGGAGTCGTCGCCCGCGATGCCGATCAGCGCATCCGGGCGCGCGCCGGTGAGAGCTTCGAGCGCGATGTCCGCGTCGACCAGGCGGTGGTCGGGGAGTTCCTCGGTGACCACCGGGATCGACTGCGGATCGACACCCAGGTGGTCGCGGACCCGTTCGCCGATCGGCGTCAGGACCGCACGTTGCTCAGTCCCCGCGAGTTCGTTCGCGTGGTCGATGTAACGGGCGAACGCCCGCATGAGGTCCCGGTCTGCGTCGTCGAGCACGGCGTCATCATGGCACGCCGATGTGTCCGGTGACGCGGCGGCCGGAGCTGAGGGGGGACGTCCCGGCCGCCGCTGCCTCGAGTGTGCGCCTCGATCTCATGAACCAGACGTGTGGATGATGGGAATCCCCCGCGCGGCTGATCCGCTCGTCGCCCGGCCCACGTAGCGTCGCTGCCGTGAACTGGTTGATCTTCATGGGGGCGGTGGCCGCTGTGGCCGTCGTGGTGTGGATCGCCGATCGCTTGGGGTGGATCGACCTGTCGAACAAATCTCAGCGGAGCGGCGGATCCGGAGGCATGGTCGGGATGCTGGACGAGGTGTTCGCACCGACCCGGCACGAGACGCAAGCCGAGTACGAACGGCAGGCGCGCCTGCCGAAACAGGCACCGTCACCGGCGGACGATGACCACGACCTGCTCAGCGGCAACGTGCTCATCCGGGTGCCGACGGTGCGGAGCGCCGGGCGACACGAGGCACGCGCGGGGACGCACGACCGGTCGTACTGAGCTTCTGCGCGTCGTGCTGCTCGCTCAGCGAGTGGTGAGCTCCTGGTAGTCCGGGTGCCGCTCGATCCACGCGTGCACGTAGCTGCACTGCGCGACGACACGTCGCGACGACCCGGAACGCACGTCGTCGAGCGCGTGCTGCACCAGGATCGACGCGTGCCCGCCGCCGCGGTGCTCGGGATCGACCTCGGTGTGCACGAAGCGGATCTCGTCCCCGTCGATCTCGTACGCGGCGAAGCCGATGACCTCGCCGTCCTCGACCAGGGAGTACTGCTGCTTGTCGGTGTCGTTGCGGACCTCGGGTGCTGCTGCCATGCAGTCGACCGTACGCCGCGGCCTGGGCGTGCGCTCTGTGCTGGAGGCCTGCGCCGCGCGCCGCGTGCCTGCTCGGTGCGCGACAATGGGTCCGTGCGCAGGGGAGACGACCGAGGCCCGGACCGCGTCGTCCTCGGCGACGCCCTCGATGTGGTCCCCGCGTACCCGGACGGCTCCTTCACGCTGGTGTACCTCGACCCGCCGTTCAACACCGGCCGGTACCAGCGCCGGCACGCGACGTCCGCCGTGCCGAAGGCCGACGGCCCCGTGATGGGGTTCCACGGCCGGACCTACGAACGGGTGCGCGGCGACCTGATGCGCTTCGACGACCGGTTCGAGGACTACTGGTCGTTCCTCGAACCCCGCCTCATCGAGGCCTGGCGCCTGCTCGCCGCCGACGGCACGCTGTACCTGCACCTCGACTACCGCGAGTCGCACTACGCCAAGGTGCTGCTCGACGCGCTCTTCGGCCGCGAATCGTTCCTGAACGAGATCGTCTGGGCCTACGACTTCGGCGCCAAGTCCAAGACGCGGTGGCCCACGAAGCACGACACGATCCTGGTCTACGTGAAGGACCCGGCACGGTACTGGTTCGACTCCGAGGCCGTCGACCGCGAGCCGTACATGGCACCGGGGCTCGTCACGCCCGAGAAACGCGAGCGCGGCAAGCTCCCCACCGACGTCTGGTGGCACACGATCGTCTCGCCGACGGGCCGTGAGAAGACCGGCTACCCGACGCAGAAGCCCGAGGGGGTGCTGCGGCGGATCGTGCAGGCGTCCTCACGCGAGGGCGACTGGGTCCTCGACTTCTTCGCAGGCAGCGGGACCACGGGTGCGGTGGCACAGGCGCTCGGGCGGCGGTACGTGCTGGTGGACGACAACCCGTCGGCGATCGACGTGATGCGGAAGCGGTTGCCGGGGGCCTCGTTCGAGGTTGCCGGAGCACCGGCGGCAGCGGCGGGGGACGCGGCGCCGGCGGTCTGAGGCGACGGAGTCGCTCTCGCGGCCGCGACGGGTGCATCCGCGCAGATGCGACGAGGTCGCCGTCGTGCGACAGCGACCTCGTCGTTCGGCATCAGCGGGCGGGCGCCCGCGCCGACTACTCGGCCGAGTGCCGCCCGTGTGCGTGCACGTCGTCAGCGTCCGGCCGGGAGGCCCGGCTCGCTTCCGCCGCATCGGCTGCGGCCCCGGGGGCGCCCGGCTCCACGGCCGTCGCCGCGTGCGCAGCCCGGGTCCGGATGGCACCGGTCGTCGTCGGGGGCTCGTCGACCGGCGCAGCCGCCGAGTGGGCACCGTGCGTCGTGGCGTTCGGCAGCGGCGCGCGGGTGTCGTCCGCACCGTCGGGTGCTCCGGCTGCTCCGGGCGCCCGAGCGGACCGGGGCTGCGGTGTCACGTCCGGTGAGGTCGGCACGTCGCGCGAGGACGCACCCGGCACCGTCGGCTCCGGCCCGGCGCCCGGAGCAGCAGCCGCGGCGTCGGCGGTCCGTGCCGCGTCGGCCTGCTCCTGCAACGCCGAGGTCTTGCGGAGCGGCGGCACCCGGAAGAACCACGTCAGCACGAACGCGAGCAGGATCACCGCGAGTCCGACGTAGTACACGCGGACGGCCGAGTCGCTGAACCCGACCAGGAACGGACGGCTGAGACGGGGGTCGGCCCCGTTCAGGAACGACGTGTCGCTCGTCGCCGAGTCGGTGGAGGAGTTCGCGGCCGAGTCGCCGCTCTTGAGCTGCTTGACGAGCGTCGGCGCGACCTGGTCGACGACGTTCTCCCGCTGCGCCCGGTCGGAGTAGTCGATCTGCAGCTTCCCGTCGACGACCGAGGCGTTCGCCTTCGTGGCGGCGGTCTCGAGCGCCTGCTGCTCGGCGGCGGGCTTCGCGTCGTCGACCTGCTGGGCGATGATCGTGTCCGCAGCGGCGGCGGGGACGGTGCCCGCGGCGACCTGCCGCTGCACGGCTGCGGTCACCTGCTTCGTCACGGCGGCGTCGGCTGCCTGGTTCGCCTGCGCGGTGCCCTGGTCGAGGCCGTCCTGCACGTTCTGCTGCACCGGGTCGACGATCTTCGTCCAGATCTCGTCCATCACGCCCTGGTTCTTCGAGGCGTTCGCGACCGAGGGGGTCATCGCGGCGTTGAGCGCGCTCTTCAGGTCCGACTCGTTCTGCATGGCGGCGCTGATGTTGGTCGGCATCAGGGTGAACAGCACGGAGAGCAGGACGGCGGTGCCCATGGTGCCGCCGATCTGGCGGAAGAACGTCGCGGCGCTCGTGGCGACACCGATGTCCCGGGGGGAGACCGAGTTCTGCGCGGCGAGGGTCAGCGTCTGCATGAGCTGCCCGAGCCCGAGGCCGATCAGGAACATGCCGAGCATCAGGAACCAGAGCGGCCGGTCGGCGGTCAGGAACGTCAGGACGGTGAAGCCGACGGCCGTGAACGCGGTGCCGGTGACGGGGAACACCTGGTAGTTGCCGGTCTTCGAGATGATCTGGCCGGAGGCGATCGACGAGATCATCAGTCCGAGCACCATCGGCAGCATCGCGAACCCGGACTCGGTCGGGGTCACGCCCTTCACGATCTGCAGGTAGAGCGGGATCGTCAGCATCGCGCCGAACATGCCGAAGCCGACCAGCACCGACAGGATCGCGGACATCGAGAACACCCGTGACCCGAACAGCTTCATCGGCAGGATCGCGTCGTCGCCCATGGCCCGCTCGACGATGATGAACGCGATCAGGCCGAGGGCTCCGATGGCGTAGCAGGCGAACGCGGCGGGGGAGTCCCAGCCCCACTCGCGGCCCTGCTCGGCGATGAGCAGCAGTGGCACGAGGGTGACGATGACGAGCGTCGCGCCCCACCAGTCGATGCGGGGCTTGCCGCGGTTGCCGAACTTCGGCAGGTGCAGGAACGTCAGCACCATGAACAGCGCGATGACGCCGATCGGCACGTTGATCAGGAAGACCCAGCGCCAGCCGGCGATGAACAGCAGCTGGTCGGCGCCGGCGAAGACACCACCGACGAGCGGCCCGATGACCGACGAGATGCCGAAGACCGCCAGGAAGTAGCCCTGGTACTTCGCCCGCTCGCGTGGGGCGAGCATGTCGCCCATGATCGCCAGCGGCAGGGACATCAGGCCACCGGCACCCAGGCCCTGCAGCGCGCGGAACCCGGCGAGCATGAGCATCGAGTCGGAGAACGACGCGGCGAACGAGCCGACGATGAAGATGCCGATCGCGGTGATGAAGAGCGGCCGGCGACCGAAGATGTCGGAGAGCTTGCCGTAGATCGGGGTCGTCACCGTCGAGGCGATGAGGTACCCGGTGGTGACCCAGGCCTGCTGGTCGAGGCCGTGCAGGTCGTCGCCGATGGTGCGGATCGCGGTGCCGACGATGGTCTGGTCGAGGGCGCCGAGGAACATGCCGGCCATCAGGCCGTAGATCACCAACAGGATCTGTCGGTGCGTCATCACGACGTTGGACGCCGTGGTGGGGGCCGCGGGTGCGGTCGCCGTCTGGGTCATGAGCAGGGTCTCCCGGGTACCGATGCGCTGGCAGAACGATTTTTGCGCTGCCTGCAAAGTTACAACTGCCGCAAGTGCTCGGTCACACCGAGACCGCTTCCTGAGTGGATCGGCAGTCACGGTACGCCCGGTTCACCCCTGCGGCGCACGGCCTGGAGGCCCGGTTCGGTTCCGGCGGTCGGGCTGCGGGAACCGAGTCCCGCAGCCCGACCGACGAGGGCGTCAGGCGCCCAGTGCCGCGTCGACGATCTCCTTGGCTTCGCGCTGCACCTGCTCGAGGTGCTCCTGCCCGACGAAGCTCTCGGCGTAGATCTTGTAGACGTCCTCGGTGCCCGACGGCCGCGCGGCGAACCAGGCCTTGTCGGTGACGACCTTCACGCCGCCGACGGCCGCGTCGTTGCCCGGGGCCTTCGACAGCTTCGCGGTGATCCGGTCGCCGGCCAGTGTGTCCGCGGTGATGGCGTCGCCGTCGAGCTTGCCGAGGCGGGCCTTCTGCTCCTTCGAGGCCGCGGCGTCGACGCGCTGGTAGACCGGGGCGCCGAAGCGTTCGGTCAGCTCGGTGTAGAGCTGCGAGGGGGTCCTGCCGGTCACGGCGACGATCTCGGACGCCAGGAGCGCCAGGATGATGCCGTCCTTGTCGGTCGTCCACGCGGTGCCGTCGGTGCGCAGGAAGGACGCACCTGCGGACTCTTCGCCGCCGAAGGCCACGGAGCCGTCGATCAGGCCGGGGACGAACCACTTGAAGCCGACCGGGACCTCCCACAGGCGACGGCCCAGGGACTCGGCGACGCGGTCGATGATGCTCGACGACACCAGCGTCTTGCCGATCGCGGCGTCGTCGCGCCACTCGGGTCGGTGCGCGTAGAGGTACTCGATCGCGACCGCGAGGTAGTGGTTCGGGTTCATCAGCCCGCCGTCGGGCGTGACGATGCCGTGCCGGTCGGAGTCGGCATCGTTGCCGGTGAGCACGTCGAAGTCGTCCTTGCGGGCGAGCACCGAGGCCATCGCCGAGGGGCTCGACGGGTCCATCCGGATCTTGCCGTCCCAGTCGAGGGTCATGAACGCCCACGTGGGGTCGACCTCGGGGTTCACGACGGTCAGGTCGAGGCCGTAGTGGTCGCGGATGGCGTTCCAGTACGGCAGCGAGGCGCCACCGAGCGGGTCGGCGCCGATCTTCACGCCGGCCTGCTTGATCGCTGCGATGTCGATGATGTTCTCGAGGTCGGCCACGTACGTGTTGAGGAAGTCGTAGCGCTCGGGCTCGGCGTCCTCGGTGCGCTGCACCTCGGCGTTGCCGCCCTCGATGATCGCGTTCGCCCGGTTCGCGATCCAGCTCGTGGCGTCGCTGTCCGCGGGGCCACCGTGCGGCGGGTTGTACTTGAAGCCGCCGTCGCGGGGCGGGTTGTGGCTCGGCGTGATGACGATGCCGTCCGCCGTGTCCGGGTTGCCGGCGCGGTTGTAGCGGATGATCGCGTGGCTCAGCGCGGGCGTCGGCACGAAGCCGTCCGCGCTGTCGGCGAGCACGCGGACGCCGTTGGCGGCCAGGACCTGCAGAGCGGTCTGCTCGGCGGGGGCGGAGAGCGCGTGGGTGTCGCGGCCGATGAAGAGCGGGCCGTCGGTGCCCTGCTCGCGGCGGTACTCGACGATCGCCTGCGTGATGGCGGCGATGTGGGTGTCGTTGAAGGCGGTGTCGAGCGACGACCCGCGGTGTCCGGACGTGCCGAACACGACCTTCTGCTCGGGGATCGAGACGTCGGGCACTCGGTCGTGGTAGGCGGCGAGGAGCTCGTCCAGGTCGACGAGGTCGTCTGCGGTCGCTGGGGTGCCGGCGCGGTCGTTCATGCGTCCATCCTGGCATCGGCGGCCCTGACGCGTTCGGGGGAAGTGCGCGGGACTCCTGCGAGGACGCGAGCGAGCGGCCGCCCCACCCGGGTTGAGGGGGGACCCCCGGGGTGGACGACCGCTCGCAGTCTGTGGAGGCAGGTGCCTCAGGCGGTGCGGAACGAACCCGTCGCCGTGCGGAACGAGCCGGTCACGGTGCGCGACGAGGACGTCGCGGTGCCGGGACGGCGGAACTGCGTGTCGACGAAGCGGCCGAGTGCGCGGCCTGTGCCGGTGCCGGTGTAGCTGCCGACGGGGCTGCGGGTCGCGTCGCCCGTGAAGGCGCCGAGCTCGGCGCGGGACTCGAGGCCGGTCACGTAGGCGCCGCCCAGGGGGTTCTGACGGTTCTGCATGGGTGCTCCTCGTCGTCGTGCCGAGGTCCGCGGGTCACCGAGCCGGCGACCGCGACGCCGTCGGCTGGATGACCACCACTCTACCCACTTGTCTTGCATGATGCAAAAGAAGGGCGGATCGGTCAGATCCACCCTCGGTCCCAGGCCGCGGCTGCCGCTGCGAGGCGGTTGTCGACGTGCAGCTTCGCGATCGCCGACGACAGGTGGTTGCGGACCGTGCCGTGCGCGAGCGAGAGCTCCCGGGCGATCTGCTTCGTCGCGAGTCCGTCGTGGGTGCAGCGCAGGACGTCGGCCTCGCGCGGCGTGAGCGGGCTCTCGTCCTCGCTGAGCGCAGCCGCCGCGAGACCGGCGTCGATGTACCGCTCGCCTGCCGCCACGTCGCGGATGATCTCGGCCAGCCGGGCGGCCGGCGTGGACTTCGGGACGAAGCCGCGGACCCCGGCGGACAGGGCACGTCGGAGGGTTCCCGGCCGCGCGTGGCGGGTGACGATCACCGTGGGCATCGTGTCCGACAGCGCACGAGCGGCCTCGATGCCGTCGAGGACGGGCATCTCGAGGTCGAGCAGGACGACGTCCGGCAGGTATCTCCGGGCTGCGGCCACCGCTGCGGCACCGTCGGGGACGTCGGCGACGACCTCGAGGTCGGGTTCCAGGCCGAGCAGGGCGACGAGTGCGCCGCGGATGAGCTCCTCGTCATCGGCGATCACGATCCTGATCACGTGGACACCACCGCTCGTGCGGGGGCCGGGATGCGGACCACCAGGGTGAAGCGGTCCGCACGCCGGTCGACGTGGACCGTCCCACCGTGTGGCGTGACGCGCTGCCGGAGCCCGTCGATGCCCGTCCCCGTCCCGGTCCCGGTCCCCGTGCCCGGCCGTTCGGACGACCGCGGCGCGTCGTTCGCCACCGTGAGGGCCCAGGCGTCGCCGTCGCGCAGCAGCTCGATCGACGCGGTGCTGGCGTGGCTGTGCCGGATGGTGTTCGTCGCGGCCTCGCGGATCGCGACGGCGAACAGGGCGCCGACCGCGTCGGGCATGCCGGCGGTCTCGAGCCGCACGCGGCAGTCGACCCCCGCCGACCGCAGGACAGCTGCGGCGTTCCGGGCCTCGACCGCCACCGTCGCGGTGCGGTAACCGCCGACGAGCGCCCGGGTGTCCTCGAGCGCTTCCTGCGCCACGGTCCGGATGTCGGACAGCTCACCCCGGGCACGCTCGGGGTCGGCGTCGAGCAGCCGTTCGGCGAGCTCGCTCTTCAGCGCGATGACCTGCAGGTGGTGGCCCTGGATGTCGTGCAGGTCGGTGGCGAAGCGGAGTCGTTCCTCGGCGACGGCGAGGTCGGAGGCGGTGCGACGTGCGGCTTCGAGCCGGAGCACGACACGGTGGATCCAGACGACGCTGAGCGGCATCAGGGCGAAGAGCGCGAGGGTCCCGACCAGGACGAGTTCGGCGGGCTCGGCGCGGGCGTCGGCTGCCCCGACCAGCAGGACGACGGTGCCGGCGAGCACGGTGACCCGGGCCCACCCCCGCAGCAGGCAGCCGACCGTGCCGCCCGCGATCGCCAGGGTGAACGACCACGCGGAGCCGGTCGCCGACGGGACGAGCGAGACCACCCACGTGGCGACCGCGAGCACCAGCAGGGCGAGCACGGCCGGGTGCCGCGCAGACGCCGCACCGGCGGGACGGAGCAGCAGCGGGATCGATGCGAGCGCCGCCACCGTCGCGGCGACGGTGAGCACGACGAGCACGGGGGTCCGCGCTGTCGGCGGACTGTCGGTGCCGATCAGGACCTGCGCGCCGCCGCCCACCAGCACCACGAGCCACAGCGACGCGACCGAGGACCAGCGGACGACCCGGACGTCGGCTTCGGCGCGGGGCCGCTCCTGCCCGGGTTGCGTCACGCGCCCAGGGTAGCGAGGGTCGCGTCGGTGTCCCTGGCGATCCGTTCCGACAGTGTGTGGTGCAGGTAGTGGTCGCCGACCAATCCGATGACCCGGCCGTGTTCCACGCTCGCGGCCTGACGTTCGTGCAGCCGGACCCAGTTCGGCACGTCGTCGTCGTTGGTCCGCACGAACAACAGCACCGGCAGGTCGGTGGGGAACCGCGAGTCCTCGACGGACCGGAAGTTCTCCGGCGCGTGCCGCATCTCGTCGATGATCGTCGGGGCGGCACCGTTCTTCGCCGAGAGCAGCTGCATCTGGCGCTTCGTCCCGTCGTCGTAGGCGTCGCCGTACGTGTCCGACGACGCTCCGCCGAGTGCGCGCAGCAGGCCGAGCCGATCGAGGGCGACGATCGTGCCGGTCGGGATCGGCTCGTCCCAGCTCGACTGCCGCGGCACACTGCTGTCGATGCCGACGAAGGCGGTCACCTCGTCGCGGTACCGCTCCGTGTAGCGCAGGGCGTAGATGCCCGCGACCGAGTGGCCCATCAGCACGTACCGGTGGACGTGCAGGTGCTGCAGGGCCTCGTGGACCTCGCGGGTGATGTTCGCCGCGGTCCGCGGGACGTCGGTCTGGTCGCTCAGCCCGGTGCCGAAGGGTTCGACGGCGACGACCCGGTGCGAGCGGGTGAGCTGGTCGATGAGCGGCCCGAAGTCGAGCCCGGGGGCGGCGGTGCCGAGCCCCGGCAGGAGCACGATCGTCCCCGTGTCGGACGTGGTGCCGGCGCCGCGGACGACGACGTTCATCTGCTTGCCGTCGACGGGCACGCGCTCGCCGTAGTCGTCGATCTCGGATGCCTCGACGTGGGTCGCGACGACGTTGACGACCGTCGTCGTCGCCAGGGCGAGGACCGGGACCGCCACCAGTGCGCCGAGGGTGATCAGGGTGATGCGCAGGGACTTCCGCACGGAGCTCGTCTCGATCGGGCCGCGCGGGGTCAGCACGGCGGGTCCGATCAGTCAAACGGCGCGGGGCGCGGAGCGGATGTGCCCCGGTGTCACGATCGACCGTGACGGATGTCACGGTCGATCGTGCGGCGGTCCGGTCAGGCGAGCAGCTCGCAGAAGTTCCGGCCCTCGGCCGTCCAGCTCTGCCGCGCGACCAGTCCGGCTTCGGCTGCGTGCCGGTGCAGGGCGTCGAGCCCGACCTCGGCCCACGGGAACCCGGCGCTCTCGTTGCCGTCGGCGTCGACCACCCGGGCGGTGTACACGCGGTCGGCCGTGACCTCGGGGTTCGTCTCGACGATGACCCGGCCGCCGGTGCGCACGATCGCACGGCAACGGGCGAGCAGGGCCGTGGGGTCGCCGCCGATGCCGATGTTGCCGTCGATCACGAGCGCGGTGTCCCAGTGGCCCTCGTCGGGTACGGCATCGAACACGGAGCCCTGCAGGGCGGTGCCACCGGAGCGCTGCGCGATGGCGACGGCCTCGGCGGAGACGTCCACGCCGAGCGCTGGGATGCCCCGGGACCGTGCTGCGACGAGCATCCGGCCCGGCCCGCAGCCGATGTCGATGACCCCGCCGTCGACGTCGTCGAGCAGCGAGCGGTCGACGCGGTCGGCGGCGGCGCTCCAGCGGCCGACGTCCATCGTGGTGACGGCGTCGGGACGGTCGGCGTCGGTGAGGCGCAGGTGGCCGTCGGTGCGCAGGGCACGGGCGTACGGTTCGCCGCCGCCGGCACCGAACGAGACGGGTGCGTGCATGGTCATCGGGTGCTCCCCACGGTCTCGGCACGGAGTGCTCGGGTGAAGTCGGAGTCGGGTGCGAGGTCGGCGACCCGCTCGGCGTCCGGCATGGTGTCGACGTCGAGCAGCTCGCCGAGCACGCCCACGTCGAGGCCGGCGTCGGTCAGTCGTGCCAGCTGCACGGCTCCGGTGTCGTCGCGCGACATCGGCACGCCGCGCAGCAGGTCGCCGGTGGGCTGTCGCAGGTACAGCGACCAGAAGCCGCCGTCCTCGGCCGGGCCGAACCAGGCATCGCGGACAGCATCGTCGAACACGGGCGCGAGGTCCGCGGTGGACACCTGCGGGGTGTCCATGCCGACGAGCAGCAGCGGGCCGTCGACGGCGTCGAACAGGAACCCGAGGCGCTCGTCCAGACCGCCACCGGGCTGGTACAGCACCTCGAAGCCGTCGGCCGACGCCGGCACGACGTCGCCGTCGAAGAACAGGACACGACGCGCCGCGGGCAGGGCCCGGACGGTCGCCAGCGTGTCGCCGAGGCTCGCGGACGCGACACGTGCGGCGCCCTCGGGGGAGAGGGCCGGGGTCAGCCGGGTCTTCACCTTGCCGGGCAGGCACTCCTTCGCCACGACGGCGACGGTCACGTCGGCGCGCGCAGCGTCGGTGCCGTGGGCGTCGGCGGCGGTCACGAGCGGGCCTCCTCGGCCACGGGGGCGGACTCGGCCGCCTGCCGGAGCGGTCCCGGTGCGACGACCCGGACACGGGCCTCCCGGCGGTACGCACGGAGCAGGCGGGACATGTCCCGCACCGCGTTGACGGTGCCGCGGAGCGTGCCGGTCACCTTGCTGTCGCCGATGCGCTGCGCGTACCCGATGTCGGACTCGTCGACGCGCCAGCCGGCCGCGTGGGCGGCCAGGACCATCTCGAGCGGGTAGCCGCTGCGACGGTCGCGCAGGTCGAGGGAGACGAGGTCCTCGCGGCGCATCACGCGCATCGGGCCGAGGTCGCGCAGGCGGTAACCGGTCGCGCGGTGCATGAGGACGGCGAGGACGCGGTTCGCGAAGCGTGCGTGCGGAGCCCACGCGCCTCGCCCGGTCGGGACGCGGCGGCCGAGTGCCAGGTCGACGCGGCCGCTGGCCACGCGGTCGACCAGGGGCGGGAGTTCGGCGGGGTCCATCGAGGCGTCGGCGTCGCAGAAGGCGACGAAGTCGGCGGTCGCCGCGGCGACGCCGGCGGCGCATGCCGAGCCGAAGCCCTTGACGGGTTCGGTCACGACGAGGGCGCCGTGGGCGCGGGCGACGTCGGCCGATCCGTCGGTCGATCCGTTGTCGACGACGATGGCCCGGTAGCCCGTGGGGAGCCGTGCGATGACCTTCGGCAGGGCGTCCGCCTCGTCGAGGCACGGCAGGATCACGTCGACAGTCATGTCCGTCATTCGGTGCGGTCGGTCGGATCGACGGGTCTGTCCTGGCATGTCCTCGACACAACACGACGATGCGCCGCGGGGTACAGGAAACTGCCGGGTCCTGGTCGTTCCGCGCGTTCGGTGCCGGCCGGGTCCCCAGTACGGGGGACAGGGTGCGTTCGTGTCGCGGGTGCGGGTGCCAGAAGACGCCGTCGTGTCGTCGAGACGCCGCCGAATGCGGCGGCGTCTCGCGCGCCAGGGGGCGTGTTGCCGACACGACGGCGTCCTGCGTTGCCGTGGTGGTGGGGACTGCGGACGGGAGGAGCGGGGCGGGGCCGCCACGGGCCTCCCGTCCGACGGCTGCTCGCGCTCTCAGGCGCCGCTCGCGGCGCGCGACCCGCTCGCGTGTTCCGGCTAGCGGACGGCGCTGCGGAGCGGAGCCGTCGCGAACTCGCGCATGCCTGCTTCGAAGTCCACCTCGGCGTGCCAGCCGAGCTCGGCGGCGATGCGTGCCGAACTCGCCGTGACGTGGCGGACGTCGCCCAGTCGGTACTCGCCGGTGACGACCGGCTGCGGGCCGTCGGGTCCGGCGATCGCCGCGGCCATGTCGCCGATGGTGTGCACGGTGCCCGAGCCGACGTTGTACGCGCGGAAGGTGTCCGACGGCAGGTCGGCGGTCGCCGCGATCGAGGCGGCGTTCGCGCCGGCGACGTCGTCGACGTGCACGAAGTCGCGTCGCTGGGCGCCGTCCTCGAAGACCCGGGGGGCCTCGCCGCGGGCCAGCGCCGAGCGGAACAGGGACGCGACACCGGCGTAGGGGGTGTTCGCTGGCATGCCCGGTCCGTAGACGTTGTGGTACCGGAGCGCGATCGCGCGGCCGCCCGTGGCACGCGCCCAGCTCGAGGCGAGGTGCTCCTGCGCGACCTTCGTCTGCGCGTACACGTTGCGGGGGTCGAGCGCGGCGGACTCGTCGATCAGGCCGGGCAGCAGGGGCTGAGCGTCGGGCCCGATCGGGTCGAAGCGGCCGGCGTCGAGGTCCTCGCGGCGGCGGGCCGGCGGACGGGTGGGTTCGCCGGACGCGGTGGTGTACGCACCCTCGCCGTAGACGACCATCGAGCTGGCGACGACGAGCCGGCCGATGTCGTGCCGGTCCATGCCGGCGAGGACGTGGGCGGTGCCGGCGTCGTTCGACGAGACGTAGTCGGGGGCGTCCTGGAAGTCCACGCCGAGGCCGACCTTGGCGGCCTGGTGGCACACGACGTCGATGCCGTCGAGTGCGGCGTCGAGTGCGATCCGGTCGCGGACGTCGCCGTGCACGAACACGATGCCCTGCTGCTGGTGGGCGCGGATGACCTCGGCGGGGTCGCCGTGCACGTCGTCGCGCAGGGAGTCGAGGACGCGGACCTCGTGGCCGTCGGCCAGGGCACGACGGACGATCGCGGAGCCGATGAAGCCGGCGCCGCCGGTGACGAGGAGGCGGCTCATGCGGTCGCGCCCGTGGTGGCGGTGGCGGCGGGCTGGGCCTGCGTGGGTGTCGCACCCGTGGGCTGGGTCTGCATGATGCTGGCGCTCGCGCTGGTGGGGACGAGTTCACGCGGGGTGAAGTCGTCGGGGATCGCGGCGACGATCTGGCCGATGCCGCGGACGATGACCTCGTTGGCGCGGGCGAGGCGTTCCATGACGAGGGCGTGGGTGACGACGGCGCCGGCGTCGTCGACGCCGGGGCCGCTGGCTGCGGCTGCCGCGTCGGCTGCAGCTGCCGCGTCGGCTGCGGCTTCGTCCTCGGTCGGGGCCAGGCCGGCGTCGGCGTCGGTCACGAACGACAGGTTCACGGTCGCGATGCCGAGTTCTGCGGCGAGCGGCACCTCGGGCGTCATCGTCATGTTGATGATGTGGCCGCCGGCCTGGCGGAGCCAGACGGACTCGGCGCGGGTGGAGAACCGGGGACCCTGGATGACGACGCACGTGCCGGTCGGGCGGAACGGCACGTCGAGTCCGGCGACGGCGTCGATCGCCGCACGGCGGAGCGTCGGGTCGAACGGGTCCGCGAAGGACAGGTGCTGCACGTCGTCCTCGAAGAACGTGTCGGCGCGGCCCCAGGTGCGGTCGATGAGCTGGTCGGTCACGACGAAGGTGCCCGGGGCGTAGTCGGGGTGCAGGCCGCCGACGGCGCTCGAGGACACGATCGCGCGGACGCCGAGCGAGCGGAGCGCCCAGACGTTCGCACGGTGGTTGATGCGGTGCGGGGCGACGGAGTGCTCACGGCCGTGGCGGGTCAGGAACGCGACCCGTCGTCCGGACATCGTGCCGATGCTGATCGGGCTCGAGGTCGGGCCGAACGGGGTCGGGACGTCGAGCTCCTCGGCGGTGCCCTCCTCGAACAGCTGGTAGAGGCCGGAGCCTCCGATGACACCGATCGTCACGGCTTCGTCGTTCTCCACAGGTCCTCCGGTTGGTCGTCGGCGC
Organism: Curtobacterium flaccumfaciens UCD-AKU; assembly: GCF_000349565.1. Classification (GTDB taxonomy): domain Bacteria; phylum Actinomycetota; class Actinomycetes; order Actinomycetales; family Microbacteriaceae; genus Curtobacterium; species Curtobacterium poinsettiae. The sequence goes on along the minus strand of NZ_KB714609.1, from coordinate 30,639 downwards.
GGGCTGCGCGCTGGATACGCTACTGACGGCGCCACCGGGCGAACCGGGAGCGGCGCCACCAACCCCTGTTCGGAGGCACCTGTGCGAACGATCGGTCAGCACCGCGACGACCTGGCGGCGTTGCTCGCGCCGGTGCTGGCGGGCCTCGGAGCAGAAGAACTGCCGCTCGACGAACTCGCCGGCGCGGGCGAGGGCGCCGGTGCGGGTGCCGGGTTCGCACACCGCGTGCTCGCGGCGTCCGTCCAGTCGCCCGTTCCGCTGCCGCCGTTCGACAACAGTCAGATGGACGGGTTCGCCGTGCGGGTCGCCGAGGTCGGGCAGCAGGTCCGGATCGTCGCCCCGATCCCGGCCGGCGTCATGCCCGAGGCGCTCGAACCCGGCACGGCAGCGCCGATCATGACCGGAGCGCGGATCCCGACCGGTGCCGACGCGGTGTTCCCGGTCGAGGCGATCGAGCCCGGTGCGTTCCCGGCGGCGCTCGAGCTGCCCCGGGTGACGGTGCCCGATGACCTCACCGCCGGCACCTTCGTGCGCGTCACCGGCAGCGATCTGCCGGCCGGCGCCGAGCTGGCTCCGGCCGGTTCTCCGATCACGCCGGCGTTGCTCGGGGCACTGGCCTCGGCCGGGGTGACGAATGTCTCGGTTCGCCGAGCGCTGCGGGTCCTCGTCGTGTCGACGGGGTCCGAGCTGCAGGGAGCCGATGCCGACGCGGCGACCATCGGTGACGCGAACGGCATCGCGCTGCGGGCCGCCCTGGCCCAGGTCGGAGCGGACTCCCGGGCCGTCCGGGTGCCCGACCACGTCGCTGCCTTCGACCAGGCACTCGATGCGGCCGTGGGGGACTGGGCCGACCTCGTGCTGACCACCGGGGGCATCAGCGCCGGGGCGTACGAGGTCGTGCGGCAGGCGCTCGAACCCCGCGGGCTCGCGGTGACGCCGGTCGCGATGCAGCCCGGTGGGCCGCAGGCGTTCGGCAGCGTCGTGTTCGGTGACGGTCGCGCCGTGCCCGTCGTGTCCTTCCCCGGCAATCCGGTGTCGGCGCTCGTCTCGTTCGAGGTGTTCCTGCGCCCCCTGCTCGCTGCCGCCGTCGGACTCGCTCCGGACCGCCCCACGCAGGTCCTGCCGGCGGCATCAGTTGCCGGTTCACCCGCCGGCAAGCACCAGGTCCGTCGCGGCCGGGTGCAGGACGGTGCCGTGCACTTCGTCGGTGGGCCGAGTTCACACCTGCTCGTCCACTACGCCGCCGCCACCCACCTGGTGCACGTCCCCGTCGGCGTCGACACCGTCGAGGTCGGCGACCCCCTGACCGTCTGGAGCCTCCGATGACCGAGCAGTCCCTGTCCGACCCCGTCTCGTCCCGAGCCCAGGCCGACGCCGAGTCCGACGGCCTGTCGCACGTCCGCGCCGACGGCAGTGCGCACATGGTCGACGTCTCCGCGAAGGACGTCACCGACCGATCGGCCACCGCCACCGCCACCGTCGTCACCCGCCCAGACGTCGTCGCACGCATCCTCGACGGCTCGCTGCCCAAGGGCGAGGTCGTCGGCACCGCCCGCATCGCGGCGATCATGGCGGTGAAGAAGACCTCCGACCTCATCCCGCTGTGCCACCCGCTGCCCATCGCCGGCGTGCAGGTCGACATCACCGGCTCCGACGACCGCGTGCTGATCGAGGTGTCGGTCCGAACGACCTCCCGCACCGGCGTCGAGATGGAGGCCCTGACCGGGGCGAGCGTCGCCGCCTTGACGGTGTACGACATGGTGAAGGCCGTCGACCGAGCGGCCGTGATCACGGACGTGCGCGTGCTCGAGAAGCACGGCGGACGCTCCGGGGACTGGAGCAACCGATGACCGCCGAGCCGACCAGGGGCCGGGCCGCCGTCGTCGTGGTGTCCACGCAGGCCGCCGCCGACCCCGAACTCGACCGCACCGGACCCGTCATCGCCGACTGGCTGCGCGAGCACGGGTTCACCACGAGCGAACCGATCATCGTCCCCGACGGCGGCGCGATCACCGAGACCGTCACCGCCGAACTCCTGGCCGACGCCCGGGTCGTCATCACCACCGGCGGCACCGGGGTCACCCCCACCGACCGGACCCCCGAGGCCGTCGCGAGCCTGATCGACCTCGAACTGCCCGGCATCACCGAGGAGATCCGTCGGCGCGGACTCGCGGGCGCCGGCCCGACCGCGCTGCTCACCCGCGGGGTCGCCGGGGTCACGAACGCCGGCTGCCTGCTCGTCACCCTGCCCGGATCGCGCGGTGGGGTGTCCGACGGGCTCGCCGTGCTCGACGGAGTACTCGACCACGTGGTCGCCCAGGTGCACGGCGAAGGCCACGCCCCGCGGAGCGCCTCGTGAGCACCACCGAGTCCGCCGCACGGGTCATGCTCGCCGACGTCGTCGACCGCGACATCAGCGTCGACGAGGTCGCAGCCGTGGTCGCCACCGAGCAGGACGGCGCCGTGGTGACCTTCGCCGGCATCGTCCGTGACCACGACGGTGGCAAGGGCGTCACCGCACTCGACTACGAGCGGCACCCCAGTGCCGACGAGGTCATCACCGCGGTCGCCCGGACCATCGCCGAGGACAACCCCGACGTCCGGATCGCCGTGCTGCACCGGGTCGGGGCGCTCGGCATCGGGGACGTCGCGCTCGCCGCAGCGGTGTCGTCGTCGCACCGGGCGCAGGCGTTCGCGGCGTGCGGTGCCCTGGTCGACCTGGTGAAGGAGCGCGTGCCGATCTGGAAGCACCAGCGGTTCACCGACGGGACGGACGAGTGGGTCGCGGCGCTGTGACATCTGCCGAACGGCCGAACGCCGGACTGACAGCGGTGGAACGCCGGTGGGTCGAGTCCGAGGAACGCGCTCGCGTCGTCTCGGCGAAGTCCCCGGGTGCTGTCCTGCAGGTCCGTTGGTTCGTCCTGGCGACCGTGCTGGTGTTGGTGGTGCTCGGCGTCGGGGCGACCGTCCTGCCCACCGGCTCCGACGCGCGCTTCGCACTCTCGGCGGCGGTCGCCGCACTGGGTTTCGTGGCCGGTATCAGTGAGGCCGTGCAGGTCGGCATCCGCCGGAGACGGAACGGGGTGGCAGCTCGTCCTGCGCCGATGCTCGCGCCGTTGCAGCAACGCGAACAGCGCGCGGTGACCGCGGCTGCAACCGGGCGGCGCGCTGCCCCCGCCGATCGGTTGATGATCGTGCGGGCTCGAGCCGTCGAACTGGCCGACGGCACCGGCCTCCAGCTGACCGTGGGACTCGTCGCCGTGTGGGCGGCGTTCGCGTTCTCCGGCGTCACGTTCTGGCCCGTCTACCTGGCGGGTGGCATCGCCGCCGCGGGACAGTTCGCATGGACGGCACGGTCCGCGGTGCTCGCACGCCGGTACCTCGACGCTGACCCTGTGCACCTTCGCAACCACGACGCTCGTTCGGGGAATGGTGAGACTCCAAGCGGATCCATAGAATCGCGAACATGAGCGTCTTGCTGCCCGGGATCACCGTCATCCTGCTGGTCTTCGCCCTGATCGACATCCTGACGAAGACGGATGACCAGATCCGCGGCCTGCCGAAGATCGCGTGGGTGATCCTCGTGATCCTGGTCCCCGTCGTCGGCAGCATCGTCTGGTTCGCCATCGGCCACGACTGGGCTCCGGGCGAACGGAACCACGGTCGCTACATCGAGCCCACCCGCCACGAGGACCGCTACGCCACCCTCGGCGACGCCCGCAGTGCCCACGGCACGAAGCGCGTGACTGGCACCGAGCAGGAGCTCGCAGAGCTCGAGCGCGAGATCGAGTACTGGGAAGCGCAGGCCCGCCTCAAGCGTGCGAAGGAAGCCGCGGGCGAGGGCGACACCGCTCCCGCGAGCTGAGCCGGGCCTCCAGGCCGACGCACCGTGCGCCCTCTGTCGGCTGGTGCGAGGTTGCGCGCTCCGTGTGCCGCTACAACCTCGCACCGAGCGGGCAACCTCGCACCACTCGAACACGCGCGCACCGTGCGACCAGAGCCGGTCGGCCAACCGCTCCAACCACCCGCGCCGCGCACGCCACCCCGCCGCGCCACCTACCCTTGACGCGTGGCACATCTCCTCGGCGCCGAGAACCTGCATCTCGAGTTCCCCACCAAGGTCGTCTTCGACAACGTCACCCTCGGCATCGACGAGGGTGACCGGATCGGCGTCGTCGGCCGGAACGGCGACGGCAAGTCGACCCTCCTCGCACTGCTGTCCCAGCGACTCGAGCCGGACGGCGGCCGCGTCACGCACCGCCGCGGGCTGACCATCGGCTACCTGGACCAGCGCGACATCCTGCCCGAGGGTGCGACCGTCGGCAGCACCGTCGTCGGCGACCTCGAGGAGCACGAGTGGGCCGGTGACCCGAAGATCCGCGACATCATCGGCGGTCTGGTCTCGGACATCCCGTGGGACGTCAGCGTCGACGAGCTGTCCGGTGGGCAGCGTCGCCGTGTGGCACTCGCGCGGCTGCTGGTCGGCGACTGGGACGTCCTGTTCCTGGACGAGCCGACGAACCACCTGGACGTCGAGGGCATCGAGTGGCTCGCCGGGCACATCAACCGCCGCTGGTCGTCGAACCAGGGCGGCATGGTCGTCGTGACGCACGACCGGTGGTTCCTCGACGCGGTGTCGACCGACACGTGGGAGGTCCACGACGGCGTCGTCGACCCCTTCGAAGGTGGCTACGCCGCGTACATCCTGCAGCGCGTCGAGCGTGACCGGCAGGCTGCCACGATCGAGCAGCGTCGCCAGAACCTGGCCCGCAAGGAGCTCGCGTGGCTCCGCCGCGGCGCCCCGGCTCGCACGAGCAAGCCGAAGTTCCGCATCGACGCGGCGAACGCCCTGATCGACGACGTCCCGCCGATCCGCGACACCGTCGCGCTGTCCCGGACGGCGACCGCGCGCCTCGGCAAGGACGTCGTCGACCTGCTCGACGTGAGCGTCTCGTTCGACGGCACGCAGATCCTCGACCGCATCGAGTGGCGTATCGCACCGGGGGAGCGGACCGGCATCCTCGGCCCGAACGGCGCCGGCAAGTCCACGCTGCTCAACCTGGTCTCCGGCCGGCTGCAGCCGACCAGCGGGCGGGTGAAGACCGGCAAGACCGTGCAGGTTGCCGTGCTCGACCAGCAGCTCGCCGACCTGCAGCAGTTCGCCGACGACCGCGTTCGCGAGGTGGTGGCCCGCAAGAAGACGAGCTACGTCGCCGACGGCAAGGAGATGACGCCGTCGCAGCTGCTCGAGCGGCTCGGCTTCACCTCGGAGCAGCTCTCCACGCCCGTCAAGGACCTGTCCGGTGGGCAGAAGCGTCGTCTGCAGCTCATGCTCATCCTGCTCGACGAGCCGAACGTGCTCATCCTCGACGAGCCCACCAACGACCTCGACACCGACATGCTCGCCGCCATGGAGGACCTGCTCGACACCTGGCCCGGCACCCTGCTGGTCGTCAGCCACGACCGGTACCTGCTCGAGCGCGTCACCGACCAGCAGTACGCCGTGCTCGGCGGGCACCTGCGCCACCTGCCCGGCGGCGTCGACGAGTACATGCGTCTGCGCGAGGCCGGCACCGGTGGCGGGACCGCCTCTGCGGCTGCCGCCGCGTCTGCCGGGAGGCCCGACACCGTCGGCGGGACCGGTTCGGCCGGTGCCGTGGCCGGGTCCACTGCCGCTGGTGCGTCCGCCCTGTCGGGCGCGGACCGGCGAACGGCCGAGAAGGAGATGTCGGCACTCGACCGGAAGATCGCGAAGGTCGGCGCGGACCGCAAGAAGCTGCTCGACCAGTTCGCGACGCACGACCAGTCCGACTACGCCGGGCTCGGCGAACTGCAGTCGAAGCTCGGTGCGCTCGAGGCCGAGGTCGAGCAGCTCGAGGAGCGCTGGCTCGAGGTCGCGGAGCTGCTCGGGGTCTGAGCCGGGCTACTCGACGGACGCGGGGTCGACCGCGTCCTGGCTTGCGTCCGTCGGTGTCGCGTCCTCGGGCGCCCCACTGCCGGGGTTCGCCACGACCTCCCACAGGTGCCCGTCCGGGTCCTGGAAGAAGCCGGACCACATGCCCCACGGGCGCGTGTACGGCGGCTCGAGCATCGTGGCGCCGGCTGCCTGCGCCCGCTCGAGGAACGCCTCGGCCTCGGCCTGACTGCTCGTGAAGTGGCCGATCGTGCTGCTCGGTGCCGTGGCCAGCTGGACACCGGAGTCCTTCGTCATGTCGTCTCGGCCGTAGACGCTGACGATCAGCCCGTCGTCGAGGGTGAACATCGCCGTGGTGCCGCCGGCCTGCGTCTCGGTGGCGGGGTACTCGGTACCGATGACGCCACTGCCCTCGATGCCGAGCAGCGCGCGGTAGAACTCGGCCGATCGTGCAACGTCGGCGACGGCGAGGGTGATGGCGTGCATGCGCCGCACGCTACGCCGGGGCAGCTCGGCCCGTGTGACGCTGTCGGTCAGTCCCCGAGACCCAGGATGAGTCGGCGGAGCAGCCCGGCCAACTGGCCCTGCTCGTCGGCGGAGACCCCGGACAGGATGTCCCGCTCGGCGGCCAGCAGGTCCGCGATCGCCGCGTCCACCGCCACCCGGCCCTGGCTCGTCAGCGAGACGAGGATGCCGCGGCCGTCCTTCGGGTCGGTCCGTCGCCCCACGAAGCCGCGTGCCGCCAGACGGTCCACCCGGTTCGTCATCGTGCCGCTCGACACCAGGGTCTGCTGCAGCAGGGTCTTCGGGCTCAGTTCGTACGGCTCACCCGCACGTCGCAGGGCCGACAGGACGTCGAACTCCCACGGCTCCATGTCGCTCGCGTCGAACGCTGTCCGCCGGGCGCGGTCCAGGTGCCGGGCGAGCCGGTCCACGCGGGACAGCACCTCGAGCGGGCCGAAGTCCAGGTCGGCACGCTCACGACCCCACGCCGCGACGATGCGATCGACCTCGTCCTCATGCGGCATCCCACCATCTTGGCCGAACCCGGAGCGGACAGCCAGCCTCGTCGGTCGTGGGAGGATGGAGGAGCACCCCTCGGTGCGTTCCGCCTTGGTGTAATGGCAGCACGACGGCCTTTGGTGCCGTTAGGTCCGGGTTCGAATCCTGGAGGCGGAGCGGGGACCGCGCCGTTCACGTTGCTTCACCTCGACCGCGCAGACGCGAAGCCGTGAGGTCCGGGTTCGAATCCATATTGAGCCTTATCAGCGCCAGCTACTGACGCGGCGACGCGTAGCCGGCGACGTCCAGCCTTGGAGCAACGGTGGCGCGTGTAGATGTCAGGCCGCCCTTATGTAACGCAGGCGGAGCAGGGCGGATGGGCGTCGCCGGGCACGGCGACTGCTACTTGACAACTGCGGTGCAGGCGGAAGCGCAGCAGGGAGCGGCCTGCAACCGATGGAAGTCGAAGGCGATCACCTACGTGCAGCAGCACCAGACCGCCAATGCGCTCATCCTGACAGATTCAGTACCTCTCTGCCCCGTCGTCGCGCGGCCAGGTCAGATTTTGGAAGAGGCTACGGTCGCGGGAATGACGAAGGCCGCTGCCAGCGCGACCAACTCAGGTGCCTGGCGAAGGCTCCTCGCCTGCTTCCTGGACAGGGCGTAGTACCGTCTCATGCGGCTGTCCATTGGACGACTGCACCAGGACAACTTCTTCTCCTCGGACAACAATGACATCGAGATTCATTGAGCCAGCCCTCAGGGGCTGATTGTTTGGCCAAATCCAATTGGCGCCACCTTTGAAGTCGCCAAAGTCGGTGAGTAGAGAGTAGTTCTCCGCGAGAGCGAAGGTTCGCGTGTCAAAATCTTGCCCATAAAGGCCATCCTTGCTCACGGGATACGAGCCGTACTTTTCTCGGTTGTACTTTGGATCGAGCGTCGAGATGAAGGCTTTTTCGGCGTCAGCGATGACACGCCTGTGGCGTGCTGCATAAGCGTTTTCATCGTCCCGTGAGGAAAGAATGCTATCTTCTGACAGGATGCGAATCCCCATCTCCGCCGCGCTCAGCGCGAAGATTACCACTTCGTCTGTAACACGCGCACCCGCTGAAGGATACTCGTTTGAGAGAATCTCCTGCCGCCTTTCGTGTCCCTTCGCCAGCAATCGGTCAAACGTGGACGATTCCTTCGCAATACCAACATAGAGTAGCCTGTACCTGGCAAAGTCTCGCCACCGGTCGAAGTCGGTGATGGCAGGATGCTGCCGCGAGCGCTCCCATATGAGTCGCTCTGGAGTCAACCATGCGAGGACATCGTCAGGATCGTTCTCGCTGCAGATGAGAAGATGCCTCTCCGTGCAATAGATCTCGTAGTGAGTATCGCGAATCCCCTCAACCTCGAGGAAGCGGGCAACATCGATGGTCACCTGTTGCCGAGTGCCGCCCGTCTCGACTGAAAGCCGAATTGCCCGCCTATCGGTGGTCTGCACCAGACTCCAAGTAACCTCTGCGTGCATGCAGATCATGTAGAAGTCACTCGTCGAAAGAATCGCCTTGAAGGCGGCATCAGTTTTGAGGTGCTCGGCTTCCTGATTTGTCATCGGAGGAAATACAAAAGACAGTTGTACCCCAAGTCCACGATGTTCTCCCATGTTCTGCACATCGGGAAGCATAACGCCTGCTCAGGTCAGCAAACTGGGTCAGCTTCGGCAGCACAGCGAGTACTTCGTTCGACGAGACATCGGCATTCCCGCTTGAGCGTGCGAGGTCTCGTGGCGACTCGCAGGAATGGACGCGCAGGGTGTAGCAGTACAGGTGCTCTCACGGGCGCGCCCGGCACGCAGGGGCTCGATGCTGCCGACCTCGTTCTACTGAGCCGTCATGCGATTGACGAAACAGCTGCTGCGGCGGCCGCTGCGGACCGGCTGCGGGCGTTGGCGATCCTTCGGTTCGCTGACCCGCACCAAGCCACGATCCAACTGGAGCGCGGCCGGTTATGGGCTCGTCGGCGTGACGCAGCGCGGCCGGATCGGCGACGTGCTCATCGACGGTCCGCGCTGAAGGAGAATCGTATGCTGCGCCGAGGGTGATTGACTCCCCGCATCGCGTCGTCAAGGACCTAGGCTTGCGACGAGGAGGGCGTGGAGATGACGGCAGACGGGGGTTCGCCGCACTTGGCGGACGGTACAGACCTTGTTCGATGGGCTGACCAGCGATCGGCGCAGGCGGATCTTCCGCGCCTGGTCCGTCGGTTGATCCGTCATGAGAACGACCAAGTTCAGCGGGTCGAGATGCGCGGCGGAGAAGGCGTGGGTCTGCCGGGTTACGACGGCACCGTCGAAGCGACACGCGGAACGTCATTCGTGCCCGACGGTGCGAGTGTCTGGGAGATGGGGACGAACAAAGATCCCGCTTCGAAGGCAAGAAGTGACTACGAGGCGCGGACCGCCGACTCGCTCGGGGTAGACAAGTCGACCACGACGTTCGTATTTGTTACTCCGCGGCGCTGGCCGAGGAAGAGGGAGTGGGAGGAAGCGCGTCGCGCCGAAGGCGAGTGGCGAGACGTGCGAGTCCTCGACGCGGATGATCTCGAGCAGGCGCTTGAAGAATCTGCTGCAGTTCGGATCTGGCTGTCCGAGCTTCTCGATATGCCGGCGGGCGGGGTCGCGACGATTGAGGACTGGTGGCGTCGGTTCTCGGGCGGATTCGATCCGCGGCTGACCGCAAGCGTCGTCCTCGCCGGTCGAGAGGACAGGGCAGCAGAGCTGCTGAGGCGACTCGCCGTCGACGTGGGTCGCACCCTCATCCGAGCCGCAAGTGTGGACGATGGATTGGCCTTCGCTGCCTGCGCCATGATGGCGCAGGCCCCTGACGCTGCTGAGCCGATGCTCTCGCGATCGTTGTTGGTGCACGACGGAACATCGCTGCGACGGCTCGACAAGACCTCGAGTCTTCTGATTCTCCTTCCTTATGAGGAGCAACTACAGCGCGAGGCGAATCTCGTAGAGAATCACCACGTTGTGTTTGTGGTAACTGAGGGTGATGCGCACATCGAACTACCCCCGCATGATCACCTGGCGTTGCGTGCGGCTTTACGGGAAACGGGGGTTCCCGATGAGAACATCGATCGCTTTGTGCGCGCTGGCACGAAGAGCTTGCTCGCTCTTCAGCGCGTGGCCAGGCCCTTCGGACAAGTGGACCCCGATCAATGGGCATCTGACCTGGCGGCGCCGACGATAAGGCGGCTCTGGCTCGCGGGGGCGTGGAACCAGCATCGGAGTGGCGACGTGGAGGTCGTAGAGGCGCTTGCCGATGAGAGCCAGTCTCACCTGGCGGAGCTACTGGAAGGGCTGGCGCGTCAGGCCGATCCGATCTTCACCCGGGTTGGAGCAACTTGGGCCGTCGCTGCGCCCGAGGAATCCTGGCGCACAGCCCGCCTCAGCGTTCGTGAGGGCGACCTCGAAAGACTCGAAATTGCGGTGCAGACCGTTCTTGGTGCTGTTGACCCACGACTCGAACTGCCTCTCGAGGATCGCTGGAGCGCCGCGGTCTACGGCAAGACGCGAGTTCACTCAACCGATCTCCGGAGTGGCCTAGCAAGGTCCGTAGCGCTCCTTGGGAGCCGTGGAGACGAAGTCCGGCTCGCTGGAGGTCGTTCCGCGCGCCAGTGGGCTGAGCGAGTCGTCCGGAACCTCGTTGTCCGAGCGAACGAGGATGCATCGGCGCAGCTTTGGGCGTCGATGTCGGATGTCCTCCCGTTGCTCGCCGAGGCCGCGCCAGATGTATTTCTCCGAGCGGTTGCTGAAGCGACCGCTGGGCCTGCACCTTTAGCGCTGAGGTTCTTCCAGGATCAGACGGATGCTTGGCAAGCGAGCAGCCCGCACACGGGGCTGCTCTGGGGACTTGAGAGCGTGGCCTGGTCAAGTCGGCATGTGGGGTTCGCGGCAGAGGTGCTCGCTTCTCTCGCCGAGATCGACCCGGGCGGGAAGCTGAGCAACCGTCCCACGACGAGTCTCCATGGAGTATTCAGGCCATGGCTACCGCAGACGAGCGCGTCCGCGGAGACGCGCCTGCTTGTGCTCGACTCGCTCCTTCTTCGTCACGAGGCCGTCACCTGGGCGATCTTGCTGGATTTGCTTCCCCGGCCATCAGAAGTGGCAATGGAGTCTCACAAGCCGCGTTTCCGGGAGTGGGCGCGAGGGGCGAACAGAGAACTCAACTTGCCGGACATCTATAAGTCGGTCGAGGCTATTGCTGAGCGGGTCATACATGGGACGACCGGCAACCCGAAGCGCTGGGCCGAAGTCGTCGGCGTGTTTGATCGGTTGCCCGATCGCGCCAAGCGATCGGCAATTGAGGCACTCAGCACCCTCCGAAGGGAAGAGATCGACTCGTCTGAGTCCGTTCTACTTTGGGATGCGATCGAAGACTTCGTGCGCAAGCACCGTCAGTTCTCCGACTCTGAGTGGTCTCTAGCGGAAGAGTGGCTGGAGCCGCTCGCAGATGCGGCCGCTCGGCTCGCACCGTCTAGCGCGGCCGAGCGATACAAGTGGTTGTTCGACAGCTGGACGCCGGACATCGGCATTTCGATCGGCGACGGTTATGACGCTTACGAGCAAGAACTCGAGCGGCTTAGGGAAGACGCGGTCAGCCGCATCATCGAAGCCGAAGGCTTCCACCGACTGATGGATCTCTCCGCAAATGTAGCCATGCCGTCAGCGCTAGGCTTCGCGGCGGCTCGCGTCGATCGGAAGCACGATGACATTGCGCTTGACGAGTTGGACAGCGAAATTCAAGCCCGCGCAACATTCGCAGACGCGTTCGCGCGCGCCCGCTTTGACCGGGGGATGAGCGGAGTGGTCGCTTGGATGGAGAGGCTCGATGGGCGTCCTTTGGCGCAAGCGCGGTTGCTCCAGACAGTCGAGGATGTGAGCCAGGCGTGGGCGGCGCTGGCAGATCTTGACGACGCGGTCGACGCCGCGTACTGGGCAGAATTCGTCCCTTATGGCCGAGGAGCTGATTTCGGTCACACCAGTGAAGTCGCTCGCCAACTATTGCTCCACGGTCGCGTTGCCATGGCTGTGGACACCCTCAGTCTCTACGTCGAGAGGCTCGCGGTCGATGACGCTGAACGAATCGTGGTCGATGCACTGACGCAATACCGGCCCGGCGACCCAGAATCTGGACGCGTGTCAGAGCATGACGTCTCTCGGCTTCTCGAGTTCCTGCGCTCACGAAGTATCGATGAGAGAGAGGTGGCGCGTCTCGAATGGAAGTTCCTTCCTCTGCTTCACTTCGAAGGCGGGGCCACGTCGCTACAGCGACTCCTCGCGCAAGATCCTCAGTGGTTCGTTGAAATCCTAGAGCTGGCGTTTAAGCCGGCGACTCCGAGCGGTGACGACGAACCTCGAGAGGTCGACACGGCCCTCGCGTCAAATGCGTGGCGCTTGTTGCACGAGTGGCGCGTCGTGCCCGGCACGGACGCAAACGGGAATGTGAACGCGGCTGCGCTTAGAAGCTGGCTCGAGTCAGCGCGAGCGCTCCTCACAGAAAGTGACCGTCGCGACATTGGCGAGTCGCAGATTGGCGAGGTCTTGGCCCATTCCCCAACGGACCCGGACGGGACATTTCCTACGCGCGCCGTACGGGATGTGCTTGAGGTAGCGCCGAGTGATCAGATGGAGCGCGGATTTGTGGTCGGGGTGCACAACATGCGGGGGGTGACCTCAAGGGGAATGACTGATGGCGGCAAACAAGAGTTTGACCTGGCAGCTGAGTTCGAAGCCAGGGCCGATCTAATTGACGCTACACATCCGCGGACCGCTGGTGCGCTCCGAGAGATAGCGGATTCGTATCGCGACGAAGGACGTCGTAATGACGAAGAGGCTCGTCGTTTCCTCGAGGGGCTCGACTTTTAGCTAACGACAGAACCGAACATTCTAGACCGCGTAGCAGACCTCGCCCAAGTTCCAGCTACGGTCCGGTTCCTCTCCTGCGAGCCGCTGATAGCGGCGTTCCCAGACCTCCCCCTCAACTACATTGATTAGGTCATCGCTGGCGGTGAGTCAGGGCCGCGCCATCGCGAGATGCAGGCGGAGTGGGTGCGCGCCATCCGAGACCAGTGTCTGACCGCCAACGTCCCGTTCTTCTGAAAGCAGTGGGGCGGTCGCACGCCCAAGCAGAACGGTCGTGAGCTCGATGGTCGGTTGTGGGATGGGTACCCTCTTGCCTTCAGGCGCGGCGAACGCGGCGAGGTGCGGGCTTAGCTACCGCTGAGGTCCTGCTGCATCGAGCCGGGGCTCGACCTCGTGGAACAGATCCCGAAACCCGTGGAACGCCCGTTGTTGCTGGGATCCGCGATCCGCGCCACTGCTGGCCTGTGCGAATAGACCGAACACCTCTTATCGGTGCGGGTGGCTGAGCCGTTACGCGACGACGGCAGGCAGTGAGTGTGCTGACGCCGCCAGTCCGTCGCTGGGGATCTGAGAGCGCGTCATGTAATCTCAGGTTGTGCCCAATTCGTCCCTTCCGAACTTCAACGAACTCCACTTCGGGGAGATTGATGCAAGCCAGGAAGCATCAGAGACGCCCGAATTGTTGACGCAGGGGTACTACGACTTCCGTGAGGCGGCCTACGGGCTTCAGACAGGCGGTGTCTGGGTACTGCTCGGCCCGAAAGGCTCTGGGAAGTCCGCAGTGCTCGAGAACATCAGGCTCACCTGGCGAGATGATGCGCGGCGGTTCTTCAGTGCGTGGGACCTTGGTGGCTTCCCCGTGAACGATGTGACCCGCATACCAATGGGCCAGACCGCAGGAGCATCTCGCTCCCAGGCGGCATGGGAGTTCCTGCTCCTCTTGCACATCGTCGGATCGCTCGCCGAAGACCAAGGGTTGACTGCACCACCAGCCTTTGGTGCGATGGTCAAGGGTCTACGAAAGGAAGGTTTGCTCAGCGGCAGCTGGACGTCTCGAGTCGTCAATTGATCGTCCATGACGCTGAAGTTCGACGCGAAGATCTTCGGAGCGGAGCGTAGCTACGAGTCGGGTGTGATCACGCCGCTTGAGGCGAGTGCGCATATCAAGAACGTATTGAGCGAGGTGCGCACGGAGAGCCGGCACATAATCGCGCTGGATGGACTCGACTCCTTCTTCTTCGAAGCGGACGACGAGTGGACTTCGCTTGCAGGCCTCGTACAGGCCGTGTACTCGATAAACACTGAAATGGCGCAGCAACAGCAGCCCATCACCGTCGCCGCGGCGATGCGGTCCGACATAATAGACGTGCTACCTGGGCCTAATGTAAACAAGGTTAAATCCAAAGCGATCTACCTTGACTGGCACGCTCGTGGCATCGGAGCAAACAACCACCTCTGGCAGCTGCTCAGTAGTAAGGCGAGCGTCGCCCGTCCGGTCGTCCGCAACGTAGTCAACCAGTACTTTAAGGCTCCGATTGCGATCGGACCTCACACGGACCTTGCTGAGTACTTCTTAGATAACACGCGACTCCTTCCCCGGGACGCCGTTGCTCTCATGAGCTACGTTCAACGCTTCTATAAGGGAAACAAGGGCGTCACTCAGCAGGCGGACGTAAATGCAGTACGCGCCTACGCCGAGGAGTACTTCGTCGGTGAGATCTTTGATAACCTGGCGGGTATTCTGCCATCATCACGGGCCAGAGAGATCGCTTCTTTCAAGGAGGCACTGCGAACCGCGCCGAAGCGGTTCTTTACGTTCGATTACCTGAGAACCGAGCTGGACGGCGAACTTGACCCGGCTGATATCAAGAAGCTCCTCAAACAGATGTTTGAAGTCGGCGGTATCGCAGTACGCAACGGGGGGTACACGGACTTTGTCTTTCGGCGGGTGTCTGGGGCGGGGTTCAGTACTCGGTACGAGTTCCTACTCCACGACGCCCTGACTCGCGCGTGGAACCGTCCATGGCGCTGACTAGGCGGATAAAGCAGATCTAATGCAGGGGGGGGGGCTCCGCACGGGGCCCGATCACCGGGAGCGGTGGTCAAGGCCCGGGGGCTGGTCGTTGCTCCAGCGCTTCCATCAGCATGATGGCTGAGATGAACGCGCTGAACATGTAATCGAGAAATTCATCGCCGTAGTCGATCTGCTGATCCGCACGGCGATGACGTATTCCGAACTGGTTCGCGATCCTAAAGAGATCGGCTTCGTCCTTCTTCAGGACCGCTTTGACAGCACCCCTTCGATGCTCGAGGGCACCGGCAAGCAATGCCAGCGCCGATTTCTTTTGCGTGACAGTGGCACCTCGCGCTCGGAAGCTCCGGATACCGTGTGCTACTTCGTCGGTTGTATCTTCAATCCCGGCAGCAGCTCGGTTGTCCACCGCGACATCCAACGGCGTACCTAGGCGATGCAGCAGACGACCTCGCTCAACGCCGTGGCGGCCGAGCTGCAGCCCTGTCTTGTGCCGGTCGAGGAGCTCGTTCACACGCCATCGGTACACTGCACCGCCAGACTCGGCGCTGTGCAGGTCAAAGTGCGGTCCGCAGTCGCCGTAGTCGTGGATGTAGCCCGTTACCCTCGGCCTTTGGGCGTGGTCGTGAAAGTACTCAATCAGGGACAGGAGCAGTGGTTCGTCCCATTGCTCGCCGTCCGCCGCTGCCCCGTCCCAACTGAATGGCATGTGAATCGCTCGTCGGACCCGTTCGTTGACCTCGTACCAGTTCGTGTTGTTGTCAACGCAGTAGCGTGGCAGGGCGACTGGGAAGTACCCCTGGTCTTGCATGTCAGTAAGTAACGTCGCGAATTGCACGCCGAGGCTATCGAAAGGGTTGTCGGGTGAGGTCGTGTGGCCCTCCCGTTCGGCGTAGTACTGCGGTGACACGAACGGTAGGAGTCTCGATTCGTCAGCAGCGAGGTGTCGGAGCCACTCTCGCGAACGATCGACCCCAGTCGGTACCCCCCAAATGTCTGGGGGCGTTGTCATGCGGTCCCGGAACGAGTCGACGACCGCTGCGTCCTCGAACGCTTCCTCAAGAAGGCGGACGATTCCACCTGTGACTTCGGCTTCGGGTAGTCGGCCGACGCGTCGAGCTTCCCAACGGAACAGGTCCTTCGGCCATACCAGGAAAAAGCGAGCGTCCGACATGATCATCAGCATAAGAGGGGAAAGCAGCAGGACGGCAGCGCCGGAGCCGCGGAGCCGCCGTGTGAAGCAGCGTGGGTCCGACGACGACGCGGGCATGGTTATGGAGCTGAGCCGCGACCTGACGCGCGATGTGGGGCTAGGTGCCGCTGCATCCGCGTCTACGATCGGTGCGGCCTTCCGGCGCTTCAACTCGCGTAACGGCGGCCGAGGCAGCTCCTCGATCGTCAGGTCGTCGTCGGCGCAGGGAACGTCGACAAAAGAGTCTCGGCCGTGGCGAGCGGAGTGTCCTCGGTCTGCGCAATGATCGGAACATGGGGAATCCACACGTCTTCCAGGTCGCGCAAGAAGCTGGCGTCGACGCGATCACCGCCCTGAGGGTGCTGCGGGAGTTGGGATCGACAATCAGCGCGCCGGAGCAGCGGATCGACGAGGAGACCGCTACCAGGCTCCGACGTGCACTCGGGTCACGACCTTTGTCGGAGCCGGGGATCGCGCCGCAGCCAGCAGCATCATCATCGACGCCGCCCACCCATGAGCTAGCGCGTCCAGTGAAGACGCCCCCAGTGAAGAAAGTGGGGGCTAAGCCGCGGGGTGTTGTGCGGCCAATGCCGCGCAATGTCATGTTGGCCGAGCGTGACGCGGCGATCCGAGACATGATCCCGGGCTTCTACGACGAGCTCCTTAGCAGCAGCGTGGCGATCGAGGAGCCCGTGGTCATCTTCCACGAGGTCGTTCAAGACCCGGAATACGGCCTCTGCACATTGCGGGGCGAACGTTGGTCGCCTCCGGCGGGCAGCGGTGTCAGTCGTACGAGGTTGGTCGAGCCGCTGCGGCTGCTCGACCGTCGGTATCGCGAACGGGGATTGATCCCAGGGAACGTGTTCGTCGTCATCGATGTGCGGTCACAACATGCCTGGTTCCACCAGTCCTTGAAGGCCGCGCGGAAGAACACGCAGGGGCCGTTCCTTCATGCGAGCACTCTGGCCGAGATCCCGGTGACGATGCGCCCGCTCGGTGGTCCGCCGGCGCGCCTCGCGCGTCGAGGGCAGACGTTCGTACCGACGGATGTGCCACATCTGGTGCGCAGCGTGAGCGCACCGCGAGACAGGCCGGAGGAGTCGTTCCTGCTCCACGAGGAGTTGCTGCAGCTCGCCGTTGACAGCCTGGACGGTGACGAGCAGCTCGACCCCGTGCCGGTGCACATCAATGGGCTTTGGGTCTTCGCCCGACCGGTGATCATGCACCGCCCTGACGGGACAGAGCGGCACGTCCGAGCGGTCTGGTATCGACAAGGCGAAGTCGTCTGGCGGATGCGCACCTTCGCTGCAGGACGCGGGAACGACGCCAAGGAGGTTGGAGACCGACTCTCCGGCCGATTGCCGTTCGTACCTGTCTGGGACGAGACCCGACCAGAGCAAAAGCTCCTGGCGGCCGTCTGGGCGCTCATGGCGCAGGGGGACGTGACCGAATCGGATCGGCAGGTCGGCGCCCAAGGCGGCCGCGACGGTGCCAGGGCGGGCGATCTGGTGGTGGTTCGTGTGAAGGCGGGAACTGATCATGCCCAGGTATACCGGCACGACGACCCAAGCAACCTCGAGGACCGGCCAGCCTGGAGCGTGCGCGGCCACTGGCGACACCAGCCGTACCCGTCGCTCGGTCGGGACGAGGCCGGGAACGTGCTCACGAAGATGATCTGGATCGCCTCATACGTGAAGGGCAACGCTGCTGGCGAGCTGCCCACTGACAAGGTCATCACCGTTCGCCCCTGATTGGTTGCGCTGCAGGTCAGACGCGAGCCGTTTGCCCTATTTGTATGAGGCCATGACGTTGGGGACGCCGGCGCGGAGGCGGTTGCCATTTTTGCGCGGAACCTTCACCCCGCGAGCATGGTGTTTTCCGGACGAGTCTCGGCGCCGCGGCTGGCTTCGTACTCACGGGTCTTGACGCTGGGGCTGTCGTTGGTGTCGGCGCAGTCTGCTGCATCTACGTGCGCAGTGGGCAGCCGCGATCGACAGAACGGGGCGGGCCGGGGGCCCGTTGAACAGATCCCCGAAACCCGTGGAACGCCCGTCGTTACAGGGATCGGGGATCCGCGCCACTACTGGCATCCGAGAATAGACGGAACACCGCTTCTCGGCGTCGAAGCAGCCACGCGACGACGACGTGTTGCGCGACTTCGTGGTCCGTTTCGGCGCGGTCCTGCCGCAGGTCGACAGCGCTCCGTCGAAGCACTGACGGAACCGAACCGGTCAGTCGCTCGTCACCACGAGCTCGGCGCGTAGTCCTTCAGGAAGACACCGAACACGTCCTCGCCCGCTTCACCCCGGACGATCGGGTCGTAGACACGGGCTGCCCCGTCGACCAGATCGAGCGGCGCGTGGAAGCCCTCTTCGGCGAGCCGGACCTTCGTGGGGTGCGGCCGTTCGTCGGTGATCCACCCGGTGTCGACGCTCGTCATCAGGATGTTGTCCGTCTCGAACATCTCCTGCGCACTCGTGCGGGTGAGCATGTTCACGGCGGCCTTCGCCATGTTCGTGTGCGGGTGACCCGGCCCCTTGTACGCGCGGCCGAACACCCCTTCCATGGCGCTGACGTTCACCACGTAGGTGCGGCGTCCCGTGCTCGCGGCCATCGCGGGGCGGAGCTTCGAGATCAGGATGAACGGCGCGGTGGTGTTGGCCAGCTGGACCTCGAGCATCTCGAGCGGGTCGACCTCGTCGACCTGCTGGGTCCACGAGTTCTCGTCGTGCAGGTCGGGGACCAGGCCACCGGCGTCGATGGCGGTGCCCAGGGCGAGCCGTTCGAGCGAGCTCGATCCCGGCGCCATCGCCTGCTCGGTCAGCTCGTCGGCGCGGGCTGCGGCGGCCGCGAGGATCGGGTGCGCGGCAACTGAACGGGCGAGCGCCAGCGGGTGCTGGTCGTTCGTGTGCCCGAAGGTCACGAGTTCGGGCAGCGGTCCGTCGGGCAGCGGCGCGAGTTCCGCGTCGACGAGCGGCTGGTAGGCGCCGGTCGACCGGCGCACGGTCTGCGTGGCGTTGTTGATCAGGATGTCGAGGGGGCCGGAGGCGGCCACGTCCTCGGCGAGCCCGATCACTTGGGCGGGGTCGCGCAGGTCGATGCCGACGACCTTCAGGCGGTCCATCCAGTCGGCGGAGTCGGGCAGGCTCGCGAACCGGCGCACCGCGTCGCGGGGGAACCGCGTGGTGATGGTGGTGTGGGCCCCGTCGCGCAGGAGCCGGAGCGCGATGTACATGCCGATCTTCGCGCGGCCACCGGTGAGCAGCGCCCGCTTGCCGGTCAGGTCCGTCCGGGCGTCGCGCTTCGCGTGGCTCATGCGGGCGCACGCCGGGCAGAGCTGGTGGTAGAACGCGTCGACGACCGTGTAGTGCTGCTTGCACATGTAGCAGGGGCGCGACTTCAGCAGCGTGCCCGCGGTGGTCGACGCGGTCGAGGCGCTGATCGGGACGCCGCGGGTCTCGTCGTCGATCCGGTCGGCGGCCCCGGTGGCGGTGGCGGCGATCACCCGGCGGTCGGCCTCGGCGATGACGCCGCGCTTCTCGAGCCGGTGCGCACGCTTGACGGCCTTGAACATCTTCGCGGTGGCCTGGCGCACCCGGATGAAGTCCGGGTGCGTCTCGTCGATCGACGGCAGCTGCTCGAGCACCCGGAGCGCGACGGTCAGGTCGTCGGGGTCGATGCCGCTGGGTTCGGGGTGCTCGGAGCTCACACGCGATCCTACGTCGGGAGGCAGCGTCGATCAGACGAGCTGCCGCTCCATGCACACGCTCGTCGGGTCGTCGACGTACGGGCCGAACCGGGGGATGTCCGCGTACCCGGCCTTCCGGTAGAGCGCGATGGCCGCGGCCTGCGGCAGGCCGGTCTCGAGCCGGACGGTCCCGATGCCGACCGCGCGGGCACGGTCGTGCAGGGCGTCGAGCAGCCGCGTCCCCACGCCGAGCCCACGCGCGGCGTCGCTCACGAACATGCGCTTGACCTCGCCGGTGCCGTCGCCGGCGTCGACGAGCGCCACCGTGCCGAGGGCGGTGCCGTCCTCACGCGCCACCAGGAACGCGACGTCGGGCTGGTCCAGGTCGTCGACGTCCAGGGCGTGGTAGTTCTCGGCCGGGTAGAGGCTCAGTCCGTAGTCGTCGCCCTGCTGCAGCAGGTGCAGGACGTCGTCCTGCCGGGGGCTCTCGATCCGCACGGTCAGCACCGTCACACAGTAGCGAGGACGACGAGAACAGTGAGCAGACGAGGCACCCGGCCCACGGCGATCAGGCCAGGAGTCCCTCGCTGACCTCCCACAGCCGGCGCGCGTCGCCGGCGTCGAGCATGGCCGAGTTCGCGTTCGACGGGATGCGGTCCGCGGTGAGGGGCAGGACCCGGTCGTCGATCACGGCGACGTCGCTGTCCTTCAGGTAGACCCCGCCGACGCCGTCGAGCAGCAGGCTCGCGGCACCGAACACGAGCGTGGCTGCGCCCTGCTCGACGGTCTTCTTGCCGACCTCGGGGTCGATGACGGTCACCCCGTGGTCGTCGACCAGTCCCTGCTCCCGGTACGAAGCGATCTGCGAGGCGTCGTGCGGGCCGGGTCCGATGATGACGCCCGGGTGCGCGGCGAAGGCACGGATGCCTTGGCCGGCGTACCGGCGGTCGAGCTCCACCGTGAACAGGACGTTGGCGCGCTTCGACTGCCCGTACGCGGTGACCGGGTCGTACCCGTGGGTGAACGTCAGGTCGTCCCACCGGATCTGCCCGAACCGCGCCGCACCGGAGGTGACGGTCAGGACCCGCGCACCACGGGCCTCCAGGAGGGCGGGGAGGAGCGCCCGCGTGAGCTGGAAGTGCCCGAGGTGCGTCGTCGAGAACGCCAGTTCGTTGCCGCGGCCGTCGAGCCGGCGGTCCGGGGTGAAGAGCATCGCAGCACTGTTCACGAGCATGTGCAGCGGGCGGCTGGAGGCCGACCAGCGCGCGGCGAAGGCGTCGACCGACGACGGGTCGGTGAGGTCGAGGGCCTCGACGCGGATGCCCGGGATGTGGGCGACTGCTGCGGATGCCCGGTCGACGTCACGGGAGGCGACGGTGACGTCGGCGCCGGCCGCCGCGAGGGCGCGGCTGGTCTCGCGGCCGAGGCGGCTGTGGCCGCCGGTCACGACGACGTTCCGGCCGGTCAGGTCGACGCCGTGCAGGACGTCGGCGGCGGTGGACGCGGCGGTGAAGCCGCTGGGCAGGGGGTG
The DNA here is from genome assembly GCF_000349565.1 of Curtobacterium flaccumfaciens UCD-AKU. Taxonomy (GTDB): domain Bacteria; phylum Actinomycetota; class Actinomycetes; order Actinomycetales; family Microbacteriaceae; genus Curtobacterium; species Curtobacterium poinsettiae. The sequence goes on along the minus strand of NZ_KB714609.1, from coordinate 9,366 downwards.
CTGGTCGGTGATCACGAGTGGTGCTCCTTCGATTCGATGTGGCCGGCGGCGGTGGCAGGGCCGACGGCGTCGGCGATCGCCGACCACGCGTCGGGGTCGAGGCCGAGCGCGGTCCGGAGGAACGCCGTCGTGGTCTGGCGGACGAGGTCCACACGCTCGGGGCTCTCGTCGGTGGTGGCGGTCGACTCGTAGTCCTGGATCCCGCCGAGCAGGTGCTCGCCGCCGTGGAGTGTCACCAGGTGCCGCGCGCCGGGGCTCAGGTGGTAGACGTCGGTGAACCAGTCCGGGCCTCGCGTCGAGAGCTGGGACTGGTCGTGGTCGCCGGCGACGACGAGTGACGGGGTGTGCAGCTGGCTGAAGTCGGGGCTCATGAACGCGAAGTGCTCCTGCGCGAACGGCACGAGGTCGCCGCGCGCGATCCCGGTGGTGGACAGCAGGACCCCGGCGCGCACGCGGTGGTCGGTCCGGTCCTCGCCCGGCTGTCCGTCGGCGTCCAGGACGCGGGCCCCGAGCAGCATGCCCACGGACTGTCCGCCCCACGAGTGTCCGACCGCGGCGAGGCGTGCGGTGTCGACGCGCCCGCTCAGGCCGGGGACCGCGTCGATGATCTGGTCGAGGTCGTCGAGCACGCGCTCGAGGTCGTCGACCCGCGTCCGCCAGATGGTCGGGTAGCGCGGGTCGTCGAGCGTCAGCCCGTAGGACTTCGCGTCGAGGAACGTCGGTTGGACGACGACGAAGCCGTTCGCGGTCCAGTGGTCGACCAGGGGGTCGCCGCCGGTCATGGACTGGCCGAAGCCGTGGGCGAAGACGATGACGGGCAGGTCCGTGCCGGTCGTCGGTGCCGTGATCCGGACCTCGAGGTCCTGACCGCGCGAGGGTGCGGGGAGTGTGACGGGGCGCACGCTGATGACCTGTGGTCGGGGTGCTGTGGGTGCCATGGGGGCCTTTCCGGGATGCCGTGTCGCCCGCGGACGGAGCGACTGTCGTCCGAAACGGAGCGACGTTCCGGAACGATACGGAACAGCGATCCGGATTGCAAGGGGAAGCGGAGCGCTGTTCCGCATCGCGTCGGTGTCGTGCGATGATCGAGGCATGAGCACCCCGTCGACCGACCCCGCGCCGCGTCGCCGTCGCGACGTGGAGCGCAACGAGCGCACGATCCTCGACGCCGCTGCCGGGGTCTTCGCCGCCTCGGGCGTCGGTGCACCGGTGCGCGAGGTCGCCACCGCCGCTGGGGTCGGAGTGGGCACGCTCTACCGGCACTTCCCGACCCGTTCGGACCTGGTCGTCGCCGTCTACCGGCACCAGATCGAGGCCCTGGTCGACGCGGGGCCGGCGCTGCTCGGCTCGGAGCCGACACCGTTCGCCGCCCTGCTGCGCTGGGTGCACCAGTTCGTCGACTTCCTCGGCACCAAGCACGGTCTGGCGCGCGTCTGGGAGGGCGACGCCGACGGCTTCACGGCGCTGCACACCCTGTTCGTCGACGAGCTCGTGCCCGTGCTCGGCCGACTGCTCGACGCCGCGCGGGCGTCCGGCGAGGTGGCCGCACCGACCCCGCCGTACCAGCTGCTCCGGGCCGTCGGTGACCTGGTGGCGTGGAGTCCCCAGGACCCCGACTACGACGTCCGGACGATCGTGACCCTCCTGGTCACCGGGCTGCGGCAGGCGCAGCCGACGGTGACCGACAGCGCGTAGCCGGCCACGTGCACCGGTCGCGACCGGCACCGGACTGGAGGCGCGGTGCGGGCCCGTCACGGGCCTCCCGTCCGGCATCGTGACCGTCTCGGGCCGTACCAGCGCCGTCGGAGCGCCCCGCTCAGCGTCGGCCCGGCTCCGCGGGGTCGTGCTCGGTGTCCTCGTGCTCCGGCAGCACGTCGACGTCGGTGACCGTGTACCCGAGGGGCACCTGGCCCAGCGCGAGCAGGAGCGCCGTCCGCCGGTCGTCGTGCTCGGTCTCGATCACCCGCCGCTCGGTCGGCACGACGACGAGCCGGACCCGGTGCGTCACGGGTGCCCCCAAGCTGCGGTGCCGCGCAGGCGTCGCCCGGTGCGCTGACCACGTCGCCGACGCAGCAGCAGGTGCCGCACCGCGAGCAGGTGCGGGAACTCGACGAGCATCCCGACCACGATCGCCGTGGTGACCAGGGGCTGGTGGGGGAGCGCGGCGCTCGTCAGCCCGATCATCAGGGGCGCGTTGCGGGCCGCCGTCGTCATCGCGAGCAGTGCTGTCCTCGGGTACGACAGGGCGGCGAGGCGTGACGCGGACTCGGCGGCGACGTACATGACGGCGAAGAACACCACTGCGCACCCCAGCACGGCGACGAACACCGGCAGGTTCGCCAGCAGCAGCCGGATGTGCGAGGCGAAGAGGCCGGCGACCATCGCCCCGACGATCCACGGGATCGCCCGGCCGGGCAGCGCCGCGGCGCGGGCTCGAGTGCCGGTCGGCAGCAGTGCGATGCCGAGGCGGATCGCCACGGCGATCGCGACGGGCAGGACGAACCACTGCAGCAGGGTGCCGACGGTTCCCACGGCATCGATGCCGGCGTTGCCGCCGAGGACCGTGATCCACACCGGGAACAGGAGCAGCTGGGTGACCATGTTGATCGGCAGCAGGGTCGCGCCCACGGCGGTGTCACCGTCGCTCAGGCGGGTGAACGCCAGGAACCAGTCGGTGCAGGGCGCCAGGAAGTACAGCATCACGCCGAGTTGGACGGCCGGGTGGCCGGGCAGGGCCACGCGGGTCAGCAGGAAGGCGACGAGCGGGGCGAGCAGGAAGTTCATGCTCCAGGCGATGCCGATGACCTTCCACGCGCCCGGTGTCCGGGGCAGGCGGTGGAGCGGGACGTCGACGAACAGGGCGACGACCAGGGTGATCACCAGCAGGTCCACCACGGAGCCCATGGCGTCACCGCTCGACGGCGAGACGCCGCCGATCACCGACCCGAGCAAGATGGCACCGCCGACGATCGCGGGGGTGGCCCAGAGTCGTGCACCGGCGGGGCGGGCGGGCCGCTGTGCCGGCATCAGCACGCGCATTCGACACCGCAGCAGCTCAGGTCGTCGGTGAGCATCCCGGCGTCGTCCCACTCCTGCAGCGCACCGCAGTCACGTCCGGCCCGTTCGCCGATGACGCGGGCGACGTGGGCGAACCGCTGCCGGAACTTGTACACGAAGCAGAACTGCAGCCCACCGTGCCGGAGCGCTGTGCCGGCCAGGAACAGCCCGGGCGTGGTGGTCGACTCGTCGTCCTCGGTGAGCAGCGGCCAGCCGTCCGCGCGGGTGTCGAACAGGCTCGCGGCCGGCCCGAGCCCCGGCCCGTACCCGGTGGCGAGGATCGGCGGTGCGTCCGCCACCAGGGCCGTTCGTCCGGCGACCCCGACGGAGAAACCGTCGCCGGACCGCTTGATGCCGGTGACCTGGCCGTCGTCGACCAGGGTGAGGCGTCCGCTGGCCCGCGCGACGGCGAGCCGCTGGCGGGTCCGCGGGGCGAGTCGGAACGACGGGTCCGATCCGCTGCCGGCGTCCCAGGGGTGGGACGGGTCGACGACCGTCACCGTCGCCCCCTGTTCGACGTGGTGGCACGCCAGGTCGATACCGGACTCGAACCCGCCCACGACCACCACGTGCCCGGGCCGTGCCACCCAGGCTGCCTCGGCGGAGGCGTGTACTCCGAGCGACGTACCGGCGCAGCGGGGCAGGGTCGGGTCCGAGAACTCGCCGCCGGCCCAGACCACGTTCCGGGCGACGACGGGGCCGCGGCTGGTGGCCACGCGGAAGCCGTCGTCGTCCGGCTCGATGTCCTCGACCTCGGTGTCCGGCAGGGTCGGCAGGTGGAAGGCGGCGACGACGCCACGCAGGTACCGGGCGTACTCCGGCCCCGACGGGTAGTCCGTCGCCAGGCTGTAGGCGGGTGAGGTGCGCGGGTGGACCGCGTTGAGGTCGGTGGAGCCGAACCCGTTGCCGGTGAAGGACGGTGTCAGGAACCGCTGGTGCTCCGGCCATCGCTGGAACGTGTCCCCGACGACGCCGCGGTCGACGACGCCGAACAGCAGGCCGTCGACGGCGTGGAGCGCCAGGCCGGTGCCGATGCCGGCCGGTCCGGCTCCGACCACGAGGGCATCGAGGGTCTCGGTGGGGTGTGGTGCTGGCATGGGGTCGGTCTTCCCAGCAGCTGTGGCTGCGTCGGTGGAACGGCCACCGTGCGGTGGCCGATGCGCACCATCTTAGTGAGAACCGTTATCAACATGCCATCGTGGCATCAGCCGACGGGCGACGAGTACAGCACCGCCAGGGTCGCCACCAGCCCGACGACCACGATGCCGAGGTCGATGACGGCCAGGGTGACGAGTCGGGCCCGTTTCGGCCGGACGGCGGCTCGCACCACGACCATCGTCACGAACAACAGGGCCACGAGCACCAGGGCGGGCCAGCCGATCGCCGGCGCCCGGATCGCCATGAGCACCATCACGGCGGCGACGATCACGGCCGTGACGGCGCCCCACACGAGCCAGTTCGAGCCCGAGGCCGTGCGGAGCGCGGGCTGGTCGCCGACGCGGGTGGGATCGGGGCGGCGGGGCTGTTCGTCGGACACGAGCCGGACGGTACGCGGCGGACCCTGCCCGTGCCCGCAGCCGCTCGGACACGAGAGGATGGGGTGTGCACACCGCCGCGACCATCCTCGACGCCGTCGTCGCCCACGTCGACGCGACGGGGTTCGCCGCACACGGCATCCACGTGCGCACGCGGACCGGGGCGACGGACACCGACGACGTCGCCGAGCACCGCTGGACCCCCGACGTCCGACGCGAGGTCCGCTCCGTCGCCAAGGGCGTCTGCGTCCTGGCCGCCGGCATCGCCGCCGACGACGGCCTGGTCGACGTCGACGAACCGATCGCCGGGTACCTGACCGGCACCGGCCTCGCCCTCGGCGACGGCGTCGACCGGGTCACCCTCCGCCACCTGCTCACCATGACCAGCGGGATCGACATGCCCTGGTCGGCGACCGAGCTGACGGACTGGCCGGACCTGGCTGCCGAGTTCCTGCGGCGACCGTCCCGCGGCCGGGTGTTCCAGTACGCGAACGCCAGCACCTACACCGCGATGCGCGTGCTCGAGACCCGGGTCGGCGACGTCGGTGCGTTCGTCTCCGAGCGGCTGTTCGTGCCGCTCGGCATCCAGGACGTCGATTGGCAACGCTGCCCGAACGGGTTCGTCGCCGGCGGTGAGGGGCTGGCGCTCCGCACCGAGGAAATCGCCCGCCTCGGACGCCTGATCCGCAACCGCGGGATGGTCGACGGACAGCGGATCGTCAGCGCGCGGTGGTGCGACGCGATGCACACCGACTGGGTCGAGCGCGAGGGCACCGGCCCCGGCTACGAGCGGTACGCCATGGCCGGGTGGGGTGGCCCCGGGCGGCTCTGGCGGCTGCACGGTGCGTACGGCCAGATGCTCCTGTTCGACCAGACCGAGGGCGACACCGGCACCGGCACCGTCGTCACCGTCACCGCCGACGACCACCCCGGCGCCGACGCGCTCGCCGCCTTCGTCGCCGACGAGCTGTCCCGGCAGGTCCCCCGCCCCTAGCGGTTCCGACGGCCCGACCTGCACGTCCGAGCGCGCCCGGCGTGGGAGGATCGGTCAGTGCAGCAGCAACCCGTCGCGATCATCATCGCGGCCATGAGCGAAGAGGTCTCGGCCTTCGCCGACCTCTTCGGCGGTGTCCCCGTGCTCGACGGCCCCGTCGGTGGCCACGACCCGCACCAGCTGCTCGACATCGGCGGCGCCACGGTCGTCGTGCGCCGCAGCGGCATCGGTTTCACGAACGCCACGGCCGCGGTCGCCCACGGCTTCCACGACTTCGGCCCGGGCATCCCGGTGATCAGCGTCGGGACCGCCGGCGGGCTCATGCACGGTGTCGCCATCGGTGACGTCCTGGTCGGTGACCGGTACGTCAACCTCAACGCCGACGCCACGGCGTTCGGCTACGCCCTGGGCCAGGTCCCCGGCATGCCGACCGGCTACGCGCCGGACGCCCGGCTCGTCGAGCTCGCCATGGGGGCCGACATCGCGTGGCCACTGCGGCCGGCGACGATCGGGTCCAGCGAGGTCTTCGTCACCGAGGGCCGCGCCCGCACTCTCCGGGTCGCGTTCCCCGAGGTGGCCGCGGTCGACATGGAGTCGGCGGCGATCGCGCAGTTCGCCCACGTGCACGACATGCCGTTCGTGTCGGTCCGGTGCATCAGCGACCTCTGCGCGCCGGACGGTGCCGAGTTCCGTGAGCACCTGGACGACGCCGCGGCGCGCGCAGCGCGCGTGGTCCACGATCTGGTGCTCGGCCTGCGTTCCTGAGCCGACCCGGGCACCGGTCTGGAGGCGCGACTCGCCCCCGCCGGTCTGCCGGCGGTGATCCGGGCCTCCCGTCCGTCCCCGTGGGTCGCGTGAGCCGCGTTCCGCGGCCATCCCGCGGGCGGAACTGCGTTCGACGGACGTTCCGGGACGGATCGCGAACCCGGGTGGAAACCGCTCGTTAGCCTCCATCTCGGGGGGCCGAGGAACCACGGTTAATCACACAGGGAGATCAGCCATGAGCGCCTACACGAGCGACGAGAGCGTCGAACCAGCACGCATCACCACCTTCAAGCGCGTCCGCAAGCAGTGGCGTCGGACGGGTGAGGTCGGCTACACGCACAGCGGCAGCGACTTCTTCCGCGACGACGCGCCGGAAGCGGTCCAGCGGTAACCAGCGGCAGCGACGAAGTGCCCGTCAGGAGCGATCCTGGCGGGCACTTCTGCGTCAGCGACCGAGCTGGTCCCGCAGGTACGGCGCGGTCCGGCTGGTGGTCGAAGCGGCGACCTCGGCTGGCGTGCCGGAGGCGACCACCTGGCCACCCTCGACACCGCCGGACGGGCCCATGTCGATGACGTGGTCGGCACTCGCGACGACGTCCATCGCGTGCTCCACCACGACGACGGTGTTGCCCGTGTCGGTCAGGCGGGCGAGCTGGGCGGTCAGCAGCTCGACGTCGGCCGGGTGCAAGCCGGTGGTGGGCTCGTCGAGCAGGTACAGGGTGTGCCCGGTCCGCGCGCGCTGCAGTTCGGTCGCGAGCTTGATGCGCTGCGCCTCGCCGCCGGACAGCTCCGGGGCGGGCTGACCGAGGCGCAGGTAGCCGAGCCCGACCTCGCGCAGGGTCTCGAGTCCGCGCCCGGCTGCGGGCAGCGGCGCCAGGAACGGCGCCGCTTCGTCGACGGTCATGCCGAGGACGTCGGCGATGGACGCCCCGTTCCACCGGACCTCGAGCGTCTCGGCGGTGTACCGGGAGCCGTGGCACTCGGGGCACGGGGCCCAGCTGCCGGGCAGGAAGAGCAGTTCGACGGACACCGACCCTTCGCCCTGGCAGACCTCGCACCGGCCGCCGGCGACGTTGAACGAGAACCGTCCGGCGCCCCAGCCGCGGGCCTTGGCTTCGTCGGTCTGGGCGAAGGCGGCCCGGACCGCGTCGAACAGGCCCGTGTAGGTGGCCAGGTTCGAGCGGGGTGTGCGGCCGATCGGCTTCTGGTCGACCTGCACGACCCGGTCGACGATCGGGTGCGACGTGGCGACCCCGGGCAGGACACCACCCACGAGCGACGACTTGCCCGAGCCACTCACCCCGGTGACCGCGGTCATGACACCGAGCGGCAGGTCGACGTCGAGCCCCCGCAGGTTGTGCAGGGTGAGGTCACGGAGCTCGAGCGTGCCGATCGGGGCGCGGACGGCGCGATCCACGGTCGGCTGCCGGGGTTCCAGGAAGCGGCGGGTGACCGAGGCCTCGACCTCGGCCAGGCCGGCGACCGGTCCGCTGTACAGGACCGTGCCACCGCCGCTGCCCGCCCGGGGGCCGACGTCGACGATCCAGTCGGCTCGGCGCACGATGCTCATGTCGTGCTCGACGACGAAGACACTGTTGCCGCCGGCGCGCAGGTCGTCGAGGACGTCGACGAGCGACTCGGCGTCGGCGGGGTGCAGTCCGGCACTCGGTTCGTCGAGCACGTAGACGACGCCGAACAGGCCGGAGCGCAGCTGCGTCGCGATCCGCAGTCGCTGGCTCTCACCGGGGGAGAGCGTCGGCGTGGCGCGGTCGAGCGCGAGGTAGCCGAGCCCCAGGCCGACCAGGACGTCGACGCGGGTCAGCAGGTCGCGGGAGATCGCCACGGCGACCTCGGTGTGCTCGCCGGACGACGCCCGTGACGTCGCCGCTGCCGCGTCGGTGATGCTGGCGATCGGGCGCAGGACGTCGGCCAGGCCGGTCAGCGGCAGGGCGTTCAGCTCGGCGATCGAGTGGCCGCCGATCGTGACCGCGAGAGCCGCACGGGTCAGACCCGTTCCGCCGCACAGCCCGCACGGGCCGGACTCGACGAACTGCAGCACCTTCTTGCGCTGCGTCTCGCTCTGCGAGTCGGCGAGGGTGTGCAGCACGAACTGGCGGGCGCTCCAGAACCGGCCCTTGTAGGGCTTCGCCACGCGGTCGCGCTTCGGCTGCACCTGCACGACGGGCTGTTCCTCGGTGAAGAGCAGCCAGTCACGGTCCTCACGCGACAGCTCACGCCACGGGCGCTCGATGTCGTAGCCGAGCACCGCGGTGACGTCCCGCAGGTTCTTGCCCTGCCACGCACCGGGCCACGCGGTGATCGCACCGTCGCGGATGCTCAACGACGGATCGTGCACGGCCGAGGCCTCGGTGACCTCGTGCGCGGTCCCGATGCCGTGGCACCGGGGGCAGGCTCCGGCGACGGTGTTCGGCGAGAAGGAGTCCGACTCGAGCCGGTCCGCGCCGGACGGGTAGGTACCGGCGCGCGAGTAGAGCATGCGCATCGAGTTCGACAGCGTGGTCATGGTGCCCACGGTGGAGCGGGAACTCGGGGCGCCGCGACGCTGCTGCAGGGCGACGGCGGGCGGGAGTCCGGTGATCGAGTCGACGTGCGGGGTCGAGCCCTGCGCGATCAGGCGCCGTGCGTACGGGGCCACGGACTCCAGGAACCGGCGCTGGGCCTCGGCGAAGACGGTGCCGAAGGCGAGCGAGGACTTGCCGGACCCGGAGACGCCGGTGAACGCGACGATCCGGTCGCGGGGGATGTCCACGTCGACGTCGCGCAGGTTGTTCTCGCGGGCACCACGGACGCGGATGAAGTCGTCCGGCCCGGGTCGGTCGTCGGTCTTGGTCGAGCGAGGAGCGGGCATTCGCTCGATCGTAGGCTCGGCCACTGGGAGAAGCAGTGCCGCCGGCGGAACCGGGAACGACGAAGAGCCGCTCCGCCCTGATCGGCGGAGCGACTCTCCGTGTCGTGCGTGGTGCTGGTGTTGCGGTGGTGCGGGGGTGTTACTTG
>NZ_KB714608.1:91913-92289 GCF_000349565.1 Curtobacterium flaccumfaciens UCD-AKU | reverse complement strand
GACGCCTGCTGCTGGGTCCCGTGGCCGGCTCGGGAGCCGGTGCCGGCTGCCGGGGCGGCACCCGCTGCGACGACCGGCAGCGGGGCCAGGGTGCCGGTGGAGGGGTCGGCGTCGGTCCGCGTCGGTGCCGCGGCCGGGATCGCCGCCGCCGGGACAGCGACGGAGGCGCCGCCGACCGCGGTCGGCGCGGGGGCGGTGCCCGGAACGACCTCGGAGGCAGCTGCCGGCGACGCGGTGCCCCTCGGCGGCACAGCGGGCGCCGACGGAGCGGTCGCCGTCACCGCGGGCACGGCCGGCACCGTCGCCGGTGCCTGCTGCGGGGCGACGGAAGCGGTTCCGCTCGTCGGCGTCGGGGCGGACGAGGTCTGTGACGCCG
>NZ_KB714608.1:30226-91813 GCF_000349565.1 Curtobacterium flaccumfaciens UCD-AKU | reverse complement strand
TGACGAGGTCTGTGACGCCGTGTCCGCGGCCGGCACCGGCATCCGCTTCGGTGTGGTCGTCGGGATCGCAGCGGTCCCGTCGGTGGCGTGCGGGCCCGCCACGGACGGCTCCCCCGAGCGGACGGCGGCCCGGCCCGCCGTCGTGCTCGTGGCGACGGCGGACGGAGCGGCCGGCGTGGCCGTGAGCCCGGCGGCGAGCAGCGAATGCGCGTCGACGGACGTGGGATCGGTCGCCGGCACCGACTGGTCCGACGCCGAGGTCGAGGTCGACGCGGACGGCGTGACAGCGGTGCACGGCGTCGCGGCCGAACCGTCCGCCGTGCGACCGTCGGTGTCGTCCCGCTCGGCAGCGCCGTCGCCGGCTCGCCGCTCGGTCGCGGAGGCGGCGGTCAGTGCCGCACCGAAGGACCCGGCAGCAGCTGGGTCGGACGGCGCACCCCGGGTGGGGCTCGGTGCGGTGGGCACGGACGGCTGGGTGGCGATGGTCAGGCTCATGCGGCGCTCCCGGACTGCATCATGGACAGCAGCGCGGCGGTCTGCAGGTCGGTCGCGGAACGCGCAGCCGAAGCGCTCGGCGGGGTGACGGCCGCCGGGGCCGCCTGCGCGGGGACGATCCGCCGGATGGTCGCGATGTCGCCGTCGGAGTACCAGTTGTCGACGATCCGGACGTCCTTGCCGGGGCGCGGCGCGTGCAGCACCTTGCCGTCGCCGACGTAGATGACGACGTGGCCCTCGCCCTTCGGGATGATCAGGTCCCCGGGCTGGGCGTCCTTCAGGGAGCCGACCTCGACGCCCATCTTCGCCTGGTCCGGCACGACCCGGGGCATCGTGACCCCGAGGTCCTTGAAGACCGTCTGCACCAGGCCCGAGCAGTCCATGCCCGCGGTCGTCTCCCCGCCGAACACGTACGGCACGCCGAGGTACTTCTTCGCGTCGGCCACGACGTCGGCCCCGGTGGCACCGCTGCCGGTGGCGAGGGTGCCGGCCCCGGCGTCGACCGAGGTCGCGGGGGCACGGGTGGCCGTCGGGGTGGCCGAGGCCGTCGCACCGGCAGCGGTCGCGGCGCCGGTCGTGCCGTCGGCGGCGGCGAGGGCGTCTGCGAAGGCCGCGGACCCCGCGGCACCGCTGGCGGCGGAGGCGCTCGAGGCAGCCGTGGCCGTCCCGCCGCGCAGCGTGTCGATCTGGGACCGGATCTCCGAGATCCGGGAGAGCACCGCTTCGACGCTCATCGGGCACCACCTTCCGTGCGGCGTCGTGCCGCGATCTCGTCGAGGGCGTTCTGTTCGGTCCGGAGTTCCTCGGCCGCCTGCTGCTCGGTGTGCTTGCCCTCGAGCTTCTCGAGTCCGACGGCGGCACGGCGGGCGGCGGTGTGGTGCTGCTGCGCCCGGTCGGCGTCCGCGCGGCGGTTCTGCACGACGGCGTCGAGCTCCTCGAGCATCCCGCGCGTCGCGGCACGTGCTGCGGCGACGGCGCTCAGGGTGGCGGCGTCCTGGATCGGCCAGGCGTCCTCGCTGTCGGCGAGGCTCCGGCGTGCGGCGATCCGGGCGTCGGCCGCGTCACGCACACGCTCGTTCGCGGTGGCGAGCGTGGCGGCAGCACGGTCCTGCTGGGTGTGCCGCAGGCGCAGGAGCCCGGCGAGCGGGAAACGGCGGGCCATCACGACACCCCCAGCTGCTGCACGAGGCCGCCGAGGCGCTGCCAGGACGCATCTGCGGTGGCCCGCTCGTCCATGCCCTGGCGCAGGAAGGCGTCGATCGATCCCTGGTGGTCGACCGCGGCGTCCACCAGGGGGTTCGACCCGCGCTGGTAGGCGCCGACGTCGAGCAGGTCCTGGGCACCGGCGCGGGCGGCCATCACCTTCCGCAGCACGGTGGCCGCGGCTCGCTGCTCGGGTCGGGTGACCTTCGAGGCGACACGGGAGACCGAGCCGAGGGCGTCGACCGACGGGAAGTGCCCGGTGATCGCGAGCTTGCGGTCGAGCACGACGTGACCGTCCAGGATGCTGCGGGCGGCGTCCGCGATCGGCTCGTTGTGGTCGTCGCCGTCGACCAGCACGGTGTACATGCCGGTGATGCTGCCGACGCGGTCGGTCCCGGCGCGCTCGAGCAGGCCGGCGAGCACCGAGAACGTCGACGGCGGGTAGCCCCGGGTGGCCGGCGGTTCCCCCACCGACAGGCCGATCTCGCGCTGCGCCATGGCGACGCGGGTGAGCGAGTCCATCATGAGCACGACGTCCTGGCCGGCGTCGCGGAACGACTCCGCGATGCGGGTGGCCACGAACGCGGCACGCAGGCGCATGAGCGCGGGTTCGTCCGAGGTCGACACGACGACGATCGAACGCGCCAGCCCCTCGGGTCCCAGGTCGTCCTCCAGGAACTCGCGGACCTCGCGCCCGCGCTCCCCCACCAGGGCGATGACGTTGACGGCCGCGTCGCTGCCCCGCGCGATCATCGAGAGCAGCGAGGACTTGCCCACGCCGGACCCGGCGAACAGGCCCATGCGCTGCCCACGGCCGACGGTGGTCAGGGTGTCGAGGACCCGCACGCCGAGCTGCATGGGCGTGTCGATGCGGGTCCGCGCCATCGCGCTCGGGGTGTCGTGGTCGAGCGGGACCCAGGTGACTGGTTCGCCCCCGGGGCCTTCGAGCGGGCCGCGGTCGTCGATCGGCCGGCCGAGCCCGTCGAGCACCCGGCCGAACAGTCCGGAACCGGTCGGCACGAGCACCGGACGGCCGGTCGGACGCGCCGGTGTGCCGGCGGTGACCCCGATCAGACGGCCGAGCGGCATGCAACGGATGCCCGAGGCATCCGTGGCGACGACCTCGACCGCGGTCTGTTCGCCGTCCTCGGCGCCCACCGTGACGACGTCGCCGATGCGGGCGTCGAGCCCGGCGATCGTCAGCCCCAGGCCGACGGCGCTCGTCACGACGCCCACCCGCTGGGGTGCGGCGCGCAGCAGCGCCTCGTCGAGGCCGCGCGGGCGGAGCAGGGTGGCGGTCACCGGTCGGCTCCCGTCGCGTCGACACCGAGCGCGGTGCGTGCGCGGTCGAGCGCCGTCGCGATGCGCGCGTCGAGGATGCCGTCCGGCAGGTCGACGACGGCGTCGCCGTCGAGCAGGGTGCCGTCCGCCATCACCGGGACCGGCAGGTCGAGTCCGGCGACGCGCGCAGCGTCCGCCGGGCTGAGCCGGACGACCACCGGGACCGTGCGGTCGACGGACGCGAGCGCCCGCCGGACGGTGGCCTCGGCGCCGGAGGTGATCCGGGCCTCCCGACTGCCCGGTCCGTCCGGACCGTCGAGGACGGTCGCGTCGTGTGCGGGCCTGGAGGCGCGGACCACGTTGCCGACGATCGCCTCGGCCAGGTCGACTGCCGCGCTCGCGACCGACGCCTCGGCGTCCGCCAGGACGGGTGCGGCCGTGGACAGCAGGGCGTTCGTGGCGGCGTCGAGGACCGTGATCCGGCGTGCCGTGTCGGCCTGCGACGCGGTGACCCGGGCGGCGTGCTCGGCTTCGAGCCGGGCGCGCAGGGCCTCGGTCTCGGCCTGCGCAGCACGCAGCCCGGCGGTGTAGCCGGCCGCGTGCCCGCGGACGTCGGCGCTCGACGCGCGGTCGCGTCCGGCGGTGGCGGTGATCGCCGGGAAGGCGACGCGGTGCACGACGGTGTCAGTCAACGAGCTCGTCCTCCTCGGCGCGGTGCACGGTGACGATGCCCTGGGCCTCGAGCTCCCGCACGGAACGGACGACCTCGGCACGCGCTTCCTCGACCTGCGAGACCCGCACCGGGCCCATGGCCTGCAGCTCGTCGTCGAGCAGTTCGCGGTTGCGCTCGGACACGTTCGCCCGGATGGTCTCGACGACCGGCCCGGCGGCGCCCTTCATGGCGGTCGCGAGGATCTTGGAGTCGATGCCGCGCAGCACCTGCTGGATGTCGCGGGACTCGAGCTTCACGATGTCCTCGAAGGTGAGCATGCGCGAGCGGATGTCCTCGGCGAGCTCCGGGTCACGGGCCTCGAGTCCCTCGAGCACGGCCTTCTCGGTCGCGACGTCGGAGCGGTTGATGATGTCGACCAGGGGTGCGATGCCGCCGACGACCTCGACGCTCTCGCGCGGCGAGACGACCGCACCCGCACGCTGGCGCAGCACCCCGGCCACGATGCCGACGGCCTCGGGCGTCGCGCTGCCCATGGTGGCGAACGCCTGGGCGACGTCGGTGCGGACACGCTCGTCGACGCCGGCGAGCACTGCGCTGGCCTGCCCCGGGCCCAGGTGCGCCAGCACGAGGGCGATGGTCTGCGGCAGCTCGCCCTCGAGCAGGGTGACGACCTGGCCGGGTTCGGCGTCGTCGAGGAAGTCGAACGACTGCCCGGCGAGGTTCGAGGCCAGACGGTCCATCACGCCGGCGGCCCGCTCGGCGCCGAACGACGCCTCGAGCAGCCCGAGGGCGGTCTCCTTGCCACCGCGCTTCTGCGTGCGGCCGCTCATCGTGAGGCGGTGGAACTCGCTCATGGTCTGGTCGACGACGGTGTCCTCGAGGCGGCGCATCCGGACGATCTCGGCGGAGATCTCCTCGGCCTCCATCTCGGTGAACTGCTTCATCACCGCGCTCGCGCGCTCGGTCTCCATCTGCATGAGGATGAGCGCGACCTTCTGCGCGCCGGTCAGGGCACGGTCGCTCGGGCCGGTTCCGCCGCCGGGGCTCGGCATCAGCGCGCTCACACCGGCGCCCGGTCGTCCAGCAGCCCGCGCAGGAGCTCGGCGGTGCGCTTCGGGTCGCGCTCGGCCAGGGCGGAGATGTCCTGACGGCGGCGCTCGGCCGTGATCTCCTCGGTGGTCAGCACCTCGGTCGGGGCGTCCCCGGCGGGCATCGCCGAGAGCACGGCGGTCGGGGCGTCACCGGCACCGAGCGTCGCCCGGTCGTCGAGCCCGTCCATCGCGAGGGGCAGCTGGAACGTCTCGCCGGCGAAGGCGTCGAGCTCGCCGAGGTCGACGGCCTCGCGCTCCTGCTTGCGGTTGCGGCGGGCGACGAAGAACATGATCGCGATGACGGCCAGGACGATGCCGATCACGATGCCGGCGGTGCGGATCGACGACCACAGTGCTTCCTGCTGGTCGGCCTTCTGCTGCTCCTCGAGCGCCTTCGCGGCCTGGTCGGAAGCACTCGTGTCGAAGTCCATCATCGCCACCTTGACCTGGTCGCCACGGGCCTGGTCGACCCCTGCAGCGGCGGACACCAGGTCGTTGATGCTCTGCAGGTTCGCGTTCTGCACGGCGTCGGCCTTCGAGTTCAGCGCGACCGAGATGGTCTGCCGGTCGAGCCCGCCCGAGGGGATCTGCGTGGTCTCGGTGGTGTGGTCGACGGCGTTGTTCTTCGTCGCCGACTCGTTCTTGTACCCGTCGTCGCCGGCGCCGCTCGTGGCGGTGCCGTTCGGGACGGCGATGTTGTCCGGGCCGAGGACGCCGGTGGCACCGTTCCCTGCGCCGGCACCGGCGCCGTACTCCTCGGTGGTGCTCGACTCGTTCAGCGCGACCGGGCCCGAGGTCGGGCTCGTGTAGCTCTCCGACGTCCGGGTGCCGGACTCCTGGTTCATCGTCCCCGAGACCACGACGGTCGCGTTGCCGGCCCCGAGCGTGGTGTCGAGCAGGTCCTGGATCTTCTTGCTCGTCGCCGCGTCGTAGTCGGCGGCCTGGTCCGCGCCGCTGCCGGTCGCACCGGTGCCCACGGCCGACAGGGTCTGGCCCTTGGCGTCGACGACGGAGACGTCGGTGGGCTGCATGCCCTCGACCGAGGCGCTCGTCAGGTGCACGACGGCCTGCACCTGGTCGGTGCTGAGCTGCGTGCCGTTCTCGGTCGCGATGAACACCGACGCGGTCGGGTCCTTCTCCTCGGACACGAACACGGACTTCTCCGGGATCGCGAGCTGCACGGTGGCGGTCTGCACGCCGTCCATCGCGCCGATGGTCTTGGCGAGCTCGCCCTCCATCGCACGCTTGTACGTGACGTCCTGCTGGAACTCCGAGCTCGTCACGCCCATCTTGTCGAGCAGCGAGTAGCCGCCCTCGTTCGACGACGGCAGGCCGTTCGACGCCGCCTTGAGCCGCTCGGAGTACACCTGCGCCTGCGGCACGAGGATCGTCGCACCGCCGTCGGTGAGCTGGAACGGTACGCCGTCGGTCTGCAGCTGGTCCGTGATGGAGCTCGCGTCGGCCGCGGCGAGCCCGGTGAAGAGCGGCGCGTAGGACGCCTTGCCGAGCCAGGACGCCAGGGCGATCCCGCCGAGCACGAGTGCCGCGATCGCCAGGATCGCGATGGTGCGCTGGGCGGCGGAGAAGCCCTTGACGTACGCGGACAGGCGCGCGAGGACGTTCTTGACGGCGACGGGCATCAGGCCTGCATCCTCATGATCTCGTTGAAGGCGTCGACGCCCTTGTTGCGGACGGCGGAGACGAGCTCGAGCGTGACCTGCGCGCGGGTGGCGGCGATCGTGGCGTCGTGGATGTCGTCGAGGTTGCCGGTGACGGCCTTGAGCGCGAGGGTCTTCGAGTCGCTCTGCAGCGACTGCAGCCCGTCGACGGCGTTGCCGAGGCTCGCGGCGAACCCGCTGCCGTCGGTGCTCGTCGCGCCCGCAGCGCCGGCGACGTCGCCGGACGTGCCGGACACCCCGGTCAGTGCGTTCGTCATCGCGTTGGTGGTCACACCGTTGACGGCGTCGATGGGCATCAGTTCTTCCCGATCTGCAGTGCCGCCTCGTAGGCGGTCTTGGCACGGTCGACCACGGCGGCGTTCGCCTGGTAGCCGCGCTGGGCCATGATGAGGTCCGCCATCTGCGTGCCGAGGTCGATGTCGGGCATGCGGACGTAGCCCTCCTCGTTCGCGAGCGGGTTGTCCGGGTCGTAGGTGACACGGCCGGCGGCGCTGCCGAACGCGGCGCCCTTGACGTAGGCACCGGAGACGCCGGCGCCTTCCTGCACCTCGACGTACCGCGCCTGGAACGCGGTGTCGTCCATCGACTTCACGGTGTTCGCGTTGGCGATGTTGTCCGAGACGGCGTCGAGCCACTTCCGGTGCACGGTCAGACCGGTGCTCGCGATGCCGATCGCGTCGAAGGTCGTCACGAGTTCGTCCGCATCGCCGCACGGACGCTGGTGAGTTCGGAGTTCATCGCCTGCGTCGCGAACTGGTACCGCAGCACCGTGTCGATGTTCGACAGCGTCTCCTCGTCGAGGTTGACGTTGTTGCCGTTCGTGTTCGTCGGCTCGAGGCTGCGCGCCATCGTCGGCGTGGTGGCGCCGTCGCCGTCCACGATCGACTTCGCCAGGGCGTCCTCGAACTGGACCTTCTCGGCGTGGTAGTTCGTCGTGTTGATGTTCGCGATGTTGTTCGCGATCACCTTCTGGCGCATCGACAGGCCGTCGAGTGCACTCTGCAGCGCGACGCTCGTCACGGAATCGAACACGGAAGGGTCCCCCTCGTCAGGGCGTGTCGTCGTGCTGACGACGTCGCCGTGCGGTGGTGGCCGATCCCTGGCCGAACTGGTGAGCGATCCGTGCTCGTGGGGCGCTATCGGAGCCCGTCGTCGGCCGCGTTAGGCGTCGCCCCGAACGGGGGGCGGGCGGCGCTGCACGGGGCGGAGCACCCGAGATGCGACAGAGCACCCGTCGGTCGACGGGTGCTCTGTCGCAGAACTGGTGCGGGGGCGCGGGTCAGGCGGACGCGTCGAGGTACACGGACCCGCGGGGCTCGCGCGTGGCGTCGACGGCGCGCAGGGCGCCGAGGTGCTCCAGCGTCGAGCGGCGGTCCGCCTCGAGCGCCGTCATGCGGTCCCGCTGCGCGGCGAGCAGCCGGGAGGCCCGTCCCACCAGGTCGCGCGGCAGCGGTCCCAGCCCGGCTGGCTCCGACCACCCGGCCACGGCCGTGGAACCGGCCGCCTGCCCGGCGGCGTCGCGTTCCAGGGACGTGAGCAGGGCCTCCCAGACGGCTCGCCCGTCGGGCTGCTCAGGCGACACCGAGGGCTCCCCCGGTCGGCTGCTGCGTGGCGGGCGTCGCTGGCAGCGACGCGGCCGCCTCGTGCCACGACTGACGCAGCGGCTCGAGGATCCGGATGCAGTCGCGGGTCGCCTGCACGTCGCGGTGCACGTTGGCGGTGATGAGCGAGGTGGACGCGTAGTTGTACACGGCGAGCAGGCCCTCGCCGCCGTCCCAGACGTCGATCCGGAGCGTGCTGGACAGCTCCCCCACGATGGCCTGGGCGTGCAGGAGCTGTTCGCGTGCCGCCGCCCAGTCGGCGGCGACCTGCGCAGCCTCGGCCCGGTGCAGGTCGAGCAGCAGTCGGTCGTAGAGCATCGTCACGAGCTGGGCCGGGGTCGCCGAGAGCACGGCCTCGTTCGTGTACTGGGCACGTCGCTGGTCGGTGACGGTGCGGGGCTGGGCAGCCTGGCGGAAAGCGGCGGCCTGGAAGTCGAAGGTCATGGTCGTTCCCGTCAGCTCGACGTCGAGGCGAGCTGGCTGGCGAGCCAGCTCGACTGCGACTGGAGCTTGCTGAGGCTGGTCTCGAGTGATGCGTAGAGGGTCTGCAGCGAGGCCCGGCGCATCGCCAACCGGTCGGTCCAGCTGTCGATCTGGGTGGTCAGGTCCTTCGCGACGGCCTGCTGGCCGGTGATGGAGGTCGTGACGGAGCCGTCGTACTTGTCGGACGCGGCGGTGGCTGCGGCGCCGACGTTGGCGGCCACGCCGGAGAGCATCGCCTGGGTGGCCTTCGGGTCGGTCGCGAGGGCTTTCTGGAAGACCTCGGGGTCGAAGGTGAAGGTGCCGTCCTTCATGATCACGATGCCGATGGTCGACGGCGACTTGCCGTCGACGGGGGCGGACATCGTGCTCGTCAGGCGCTGCACCGCGTCGCGGGAGGCGCCGTCGCCGGTCAGGACACCGGCTTTGGTCGTCGTGGTGCCGGACGTGGCACTGGTCGTGCTCGACACCGTGGTGTTGGTCTTGTAGTAGGCCGCGATCGCGTTCATGGCGTCAACGAGCCCGGAGGCCACGGACTGGGCCTTCGTGGTGTCCTGCGCGACGGTGACGGTGACCGGCTCGGCGGTGGTCTTCGACACCGTGACGTCGACCCCGGGGACGAGGCCCGTGAAGGTGTTGGTGGCGCTCGTGACCGTCTGCGCGGCGGCGGTGCCGGCCCAGAGGGTGACACTGGCATCGGTCGCCGCGGTCACGACCGCGGCACCGGTCTCGGTCAGGACGTTCGTCGCGGTGCCTGCTGCCACGGCGTCCGCGCCACCCCGGTAGACCTGGAACCCGCCGGCCGCCCCGGTCTTCGCGGACGTGAGCTGCAGGCGGGAGAGCTTGGTGCCGTCGGCGTCGGTACCGGCGGAGACCTTCGTCGCGGTGACGCCCGCACCGGCCTTGTTCAGGGCGGACACGACGTCGTCGAGGGAGCCGGACGCCGGCGTCACCGTGGTCGACTTGCCGTCCGCGCCGACGATCGTGATCGGCTGCGCATCGCTGGCCCACGTCGACATCGCAGCCGTGACACCGACCTGGGCCGAGGCGGTCGATCCGACGGTGAAGCTGATGGACCCGGCGGTCGCGCCGGTGCCGGTGAGGGCCGTGACGCCGGCAGCGCTGCTCGTCGCGGCGAAGAGGTCCAGCGACGAGGCCTTCGCGGCGTCCGCGGCCTTGGTGGCGAGCCCCTGGATCAACCCGTTGAGCGTCTGCAGTGACGAGATGAACGAGTTGGTGGTGGTGAGCTTGTTCTTGAGCAGGGTCTGCGGGACGCCCTCGACGCTCATCAGCGAGTTGATGAGGTCGGTCGTCTTGAGACCGCTGACCAGACCGTCGATCGCGAGGCTGGTGCTCGAGGACACGGACGAGGACATCGTCGACACTCCCTGGCGTCGTGGAGGTGGTCAGGACGGCGAGGTCCGCCCTCCGTGCCCGCAGGGGGCCCGGAGGGCGGACCGCGTGATGGCTAGCGCAGGAGCGAGAGCACGCCCTGGGTGCTCTGGTTCGCCTGCGCGAGCATCGAGGTGCCGGCCTGGCTCAGGATGTTGTCGCGCGTGTACTTGACCATCTCCTGTGCCATGTCGACGTCGGTGATGCGCGAACCGGCAGCCGTCAGGTTCTCCTTGGCCACGTTCGTCACGTTGATGGCGTGGTCGAAGCGGTTCTGGATGGCACCGATGGTCGAACGAGCGGAGGAGACGTACTTGATCTGCTCGTCGATCGCGGTGATGGCAGCCTGAGCGTTCGTGGCCGAGTCGAAGGTGAGCGCGCCGACCGCGGTCGACACGGACTCCACGTTCGACTTCGACAGGTCCACGTCGATCTGGCTCGCCGCGTCACCGTTCGCGCCGACCTGGAACTTCAGCACCCCTGCGGCGCCGGCGGAGCCGTCGAGCAGCTTGATGCCGTTGAAGTTGGTCGACGCCGAGATGCGGGTGAGCTCCTTGGTGAGCTCGCCGACCTCGGTGGTGATCGCCTTCCGCGAGTCCTCGTTGTTCGAGTCGTTGCCGGCCTGGACGGCCAGGTCGCGCATGCGCTGGAGGATCGAGTGGGTCTCGGTGAGGCCACCTTCAGCGGTCTGCACGACGGAGATGCCGTCCTGCGCGTTGCGGGCGGCGACCGTGAGGCCACCGACCTGGGACTTCAGCCCCTCGGAGATCGTCAGACCGGAAGCGTCGTCGGCAGCACGGTTGATGCGGAGGCCGCTCGAGAGCTTCTCGAGGGACTTCGACAGGTCGTTCTGCGTCGAGTTCAGGTTCCGGTACGTGTTGAGTGCCGAGAGGTTGGTGTTGATGGACATACCCATGGTGGTTTCCTCCGTGAACGTGGGTCGTGCGTCTGCCCGTCCGTGGGCTGACATGGATGACTCTCGGCCGGTCGCCGGGAGTCGTTAGGGGATCGGCGGAGAAGTTTCCGCCGACGTCTCAACTCGCCGCGACGGCCGGTCCTGCTGCAGCGTCGTGCACCGCGCGGGCGACACCGGCGGCGGCGTTCGTGGCGACACGGGCCAGGTACGCACTGCGACGGGCCGCGGTGGTGCGGCTGGCGGGCTCGACGGTGGTGCCGTCGCCGTAGTGGGCGGCGAGACCGTCGTGGAGCAGGCGCATCGCCTCGGAGCGCTGCTGCGAGACGGCGGAGTGCGTGATGCCGAGCTCGGCGGCGACGTCGGTGACCGATCGGTCGCCGAAGTACACGGCCTCGACGATGAAGCGCATCCGCTCGGGCAGGGCCTCGACCGCGGCGCGGAGGTACCGGCGTTTCTCGGTCTCGAGCAGGTCGTCCCCCGGGAGCGGCAGGTCGGCCGCGACCAGGTCGTGCACGGTCTCGTCGAGGGGCGCGACGGTGCGGGCGGCGTCGCTCATCGCGTCCACCGCGGTCTGCTTGTCGACGCCCATCGCGTCGGCGATCTCCTGCGCACCGACGGTCCGGCCGAGTCGCGCCGACAGGGCCTCCTGCGTGGCCAGGGTCTCGCGGATGCGCTTGCGGGTGCCGCGGGAGGCCCAGTCGGCCGAGCGCATGTCGTCGGCCAGTGCCCCGGTGATCCGGGTGCGGGCGTAGGCGCCGAACGGGACGCCGAGGGTGGGGTCGAACGCATCGGCCGCGGCGACGAGGGCGAGGGACCCGACGGCGGCGAGGTCGTCGCGGTCCAGGTGCGTCGCCCGGGAGCGGACGTCGGCCACGATGTAGCCCACGAGCGGGAGGTGCTCCACGATCATCGCGTTGCGTTCGGTGCGGTCCATGCTCATCCCCTGGTCGACCTGACGTGTGTCGGCTCACCCGTCCGTGGGCGCGACGAACGCCGGCCTCGGATGGCCGGTGCGTACGCCGAAGAACCGCCCGGGTCCCTCCGAGCGGAGCACCCCGTGTCGTTCCCGAGCGGTTCCGGGCGTCCCCCGGGGTGCGTTCTGAATGTATCGGCTGGCAATGGGCTGAGTGGGTCCACATGCGTCCCCAGTGCGGGGGTGTCAGGGCCCGGATCCGGTCGGCATTTCTGGGGACTCCGGGTGGGGAACGACCGTTCTTGTCCCCCGACAGGGCTCATCGGGTCACAGTCTCGGCGAGTACGGAGTCGGCACTCGGCCGCGGGGGCTTACGGTCGCGACCACCGAGTCGATAGGTCCCGGTGTCCGCAGGATGACGGACCGGGGGCCACCCCGACGAACCACCACCTGGGAGGAGCTGATGAGCGTGAACGACCTGTCCGCCGTGCTCTGGCGCGAACGCGAGCTGCTCGAACTGCTCACCTTCAAGCTCGAGGAGGAGCAGCTCCTGCTCACCGCGGGCCGCTCCCGCTGGGTGTCGCACGCCAGCCGCGAGGTCGAGCAGGTCCTCGACCGGCTCCGCAGCACCGGACTCGAGCGCGCCGCGCAGAGTGCCGAGGTCGCCGAGGAGTGGGGCGTGCCCGCCGACGCTCCCCTGCGGGACGTCGTCGCCGCGGCGCCGAACGGCCCGTGGGGCGAGATCCTGTCGTCGCACCTCACCGCGATGGTCGAGCTGACCACCCAGATCGGCGCGCTGCGCGACGAGAACGACCGGTTCCTCCGTGCCGCCGCCCAGGCCACCGAGGAGACCCTGGCCGGGACCGTCACCGGCGCCGCCACCTACGACGCCACCGGCACGTCGGGTGCCGGCGCGGACGGCGCCCGCCTGTTCGAGGGGACGCTGTAACACCGTGGTCAGCACCTTCGGATCCCTCGCGACGGCGTACTCCGGCCTCGCCGCGGCCCGGGCCGGCATCGACGTCACCGGCCAGAACATCGCCAACGCCGGCACAGCCGGGTACACGCGGCAGCGCGTCACGCAGAACTCGGTCCCCGCGACCCAGACCGGCTTCATGCGGGGCACCGCGGCCCTCGCCGGCCAGGGCGTCTCCGTCGACGGCATCGCCCGCCTGGCGTCCCTGACGCTCGACGCCGGCGTCCGCGTCGCCGCCGGTTCGTCGGCGTACGCCGACGCCCGCGCCAGCGCACTCTCCGCCCTCGAGACCGGACTGCACGAGCCCGGCAAGGACGGTCTGAGCGCAAAGCTGGATGCGTTCTGGTCGTCCTGGAGCGAGCTCGCCAGCCACCCCGACGACCCCGGTGCCGCGAGCGCGGTGCTCGGGGCCGCGGGCACCGTCGTCTCCGCCCTGGCCGCCGGATCGAAGGCCGTCGATGCGCAGTGGTCGTCGGTGCGCGGCTCCCTGACCGGCCAGGTCGCCCAGCTGAACGGCGCCGCGGAGCAGGTCGCGGACCTGAACGGCCGGATCCGCACCGCACTGGCGTCGGGCGGCACCGCCAACGAGCTGCTCGACCAGCGCGACCAGCTCACGCAGCAGATCGCCACGCTCGCCGGCGGCACCACCCGGACCAACGCCGACGGCACGGTCGACGTGCTCCTCGGTGGCAACCCGCTCGTGCAGGGCACCGACGCCCGCTCGGTCGCCCTCGGCGGCGGCGAGCGTCTGGCCGACGGCACCGCGGTCACCCTGACCTGGACCACCGGCACGGCCGGGGCCGTCGGGCTGAGCGGCGGGTCGATCGGCGGAGCCCTCGCCGTCCTGGCGCCCGCGTCCGGCACCGGCACCGGCGGGGCACTCGCCGAGGCGTCCGCGTCCTACGACGCCGTGGCCACCCGACTCGCCACCACCGTGAACGCCTTGCACACCACCGGGACCACCCCGGCCGGCGCCACGGGCGCACCGTTCTTCTCGCTCGCGACCGGTGTGCCCGCCGCCCAGGCGCTCGGCGTCGTCCCCACGGACGCCGGCGGCCTGGCGACGCGGAACGCGGCGGGCGAACTCGACGACTCGTTCGCCGACGCGCTCGCGCGACTCGGGGCGTCGTCCGACGGTGCCGACCAGGTCTGGGCGACGTTCGTGACGGGGGTGGGCACCGCCTCCAGGTCGGCGACGTCGGAATCGACGCTGACCGGACTCGCGCTCACCAACGCACGCACCCAGCAGCAGTCGAGCGCCGGCGTCGACCTCGACGAGGAGAACGTGAACCTGCTGAGCTACCAGCACGCGTACCAGGGCGCCGCGCGCGTCCTGACCGCCGTCGACGAGATGCTCGACACCATCATCAACCGAGTCGGACTCGTCGGGAGGGGCTGATCGTGATCACCCGTGTGACCACCCAGATGTCGATGGCGGCCGCCTCGGCCCGGCTGCAGGCCGGTGCCGCGAAGGTCGCCGAGCTCACCGACCAGGCCACGACGCTGCGCGCCATCCAGAAGCCGTCCGACGACCCCGTCGGCACCGCGTCGTCGATGCAGGTGCGCAAGGAGCAGGCCGCTGCGGCGCAGTACTCGCGGAACGCAGACGACGCCGCGGCGTGGCTCGCGACCACCGACAGTGCACTGTCGAGCGTGTACGGGGTGCTCAACAACGTCCGCGACCTCACGGTCCAGGCCGCGAACTCGGGCACCATGAGCGAGACGAACCGCGACGCCTTCGTCACGCAGTTCCGGTCGCTCAAGGCCGACCTCGAGGCACGAGCCAACACCACCTACGGCACCCGTTCGGTGTTCGCGGGGTCGTCGACCGCCGCTGCCGCCCACGACCCGGCCACGGGTTGGGCGGCCTCAGGCACCGACGTGTCCCGGCGGATCGGTGACGGCACGACCGTCCGCGTCGACACCACCGGCACCGCGGTCTTCGGATCCGGTGACGACTCGGTGTTCGCCGTGATCGACTCCATCGTCAGCGACCTGCAGAACGGGGTGAACGTGAACGCGCGGATCAACGACGTGGACGGCGCGCTCGGGACCGTCCGCGGCGCCCAGGCCGACGTCGGGGTTCGGCACGCCGCCGCGCTCGCGGCGCAGGACTCACTGAAGTCCGCGACCGTCTCGCTCGAGAGCCGCCGCGCCGGCATCGAGGACGTCGACCTCGCCAAGGCCGTCCTCGACCTGCAGGTGCAGCAGACCAACTACCAGGCAGCCCTCGCCGTCACCGCGAAGGTCCTGCAGCCGACCCTGATGGACTACCTCCGATGAGCATCTCCCTGACCTTCGCCGTCCCGCCGTTCGGACTCGCTGCCGCGCCGGCCTTCGCCCTGTCGCCCGTCGACGGCGCCGAGGGGCTGTTCACGCTCGTCGGCGACGACGCGCGGCTGTTCCTGCTCGACGCCGCGGTGCACCTGCCGTCGTACGCGCCCGAGCTGACCGACGAGCAGGCCGCCGCGCTCGGGCTGACCGACCCCGCGGACGCGATGCTGCTGGTGGTCGCGAACCCCGGGGCGTCCGGCACCACGGTCAACCTGCTCGCGCCGATCGTCGTGAACGCCCGCACCGCCGTGGGCGCGCAGATCATCCTCGAGGAGCAGGACCTGCCGCTGCGGGCGGAGCTCGCGCGGGTGTAGCGCGCGCGGTCGCGCCGGGCGCACCCGTTCTGCGACATTCCACCAGTCGTTCTCGTCGTGCATCGTCGGAACATGCACACGCAGTAGTTGCGCGCACATCAGGCGACAACACACGAGTCGTTCGACGCGTGGATCGTCGGAACATGCACACGCACTGCAGGCGGTCAGTCCTCCACAGGGCGCTGTTACCGCCAGAGTCTCCACAGATCGGCGTCCGGAGCGTGCTGGATCTCCGCGTTCGGCGAGCCTGGTGTCATGTCCAGAGCGAACGACGTCGAACTGATCCGCACATCGGGCGCGACCTCCGCCGAACGCCGTGCCCTCGAACGCGACGTTCACCGCGGACGCTTCGAACGCCTCCGTCCGGGCGTCCTCGTCCACCCGGGTGCCCTCGACGGGCTGCACCCCGGCGAGCAGCACCATGTGCTCGTCCGGGCCTCGGCGCACCGGATCCGTGACACGGACGTCGTCTCACACCAGTCTGCCTGCGCCGTCCTCGGTCTGCCGTTGGTCGCAGCGGCACCGCCGAAGGTGCACCTCTCCGATCCGACCACGACGCACACTCGTGTCACGGCGTGGTTCGTCCGGCACGGCTCGCAGATGCGGCCGCCCGCGGTCAGGATCGACGAGGACTCGATACCCACGACGACCCCGGCGAGGACCGCGATCGACGTCGCTGCGACGCGCGCGTTGTTCGAGGCGCTGCCCGTCGTCGACTCCGTGCTCTCGCGTCGGCTCAGCGATCGCGCGACGCTCGAGGCGGAGTTCGCAGCGCTGACAGCAGCCCGCAGCAAGGCGGGCCTCGCGATCGCGATGGGGTCGGCACTGTCGGGGTCGCCGGCCGAGTCGGTGTGCCGGGTGCGGTTCCGCGAGCTCGGCGTGCCCGAGCCGGTGCAGCAGCACGTGTTCGCCCGGGCAGGATCGGAGACGGCGGTGGTGGACTTCTGGTTCCCGGACCAGGGCGTCGTGGTCGAGGTCGACGGCCGCGCGAAGTACGAGGACCCGGTGATGCTCGACGGGCGTTCGACCGCCGACGCGCACTGGCGCGAGAAACGACGTGAGGACTTCATCCGGTCGTGCCCCGGTGTCCGCGCGGTCATCCGGCTCTCCTGGTCCGACCTGATGCAGCCCGACCGGGTGCGGGCTGCGCTCCGGCGCGCAGGTGTGCCGTGCGGGTGACCCACCACGGACGGTCAGCGCGGGCGGTGCGGTGCCTCGGGGTGGTACTCCCGCTGGCGCTCCACCGTCGGCGAACCGGAGACTCCCCGGCCGTTCAGCACCCCGCCGACCACGACCTCGCCGACCCCCACGCGCACACCACGGACGGGCCCCGTGCCCTTGACCACACCGCCGCGGTGGTCCGGGTCGGGTTCGCGGTGGTCGCCGCCGTCCGCCAGTTCGACGTCCCGGACGGACACTGGCCCGAGCACCTGCGCGCCGGAGCCGATGCGCGCCGGCCCCTCGACGAGACACCCGGCCGTCAGGCGGGCGCGACCACCCACCACCACGTCGGATCCCGTCGCGATGATCGTCACCGGTCCGGGCCCGAGTTCGGCGTCCTCGCCGACGTGCACGGTCACCGCGGACGCGACGATGGTCACCGGCCCGGGGCCGAGTCGTGCTCCGGAAGCGACCGAGATCAGGCCGCCGTCGCGGGTCTCCAGGGTCGTGGACGGGTACAGCACGGCTCCGGGCAGAACGGTCACGCCGGCCCCGATCAGGACGGACCCGGGGTCGAGCACGCGGACGTCCGGTGCGAGGGCGGCGACCTCGTGGACGGGCAGGAACCCGGCCGCGCGGCGAGCCACGTCGAGGGGTCGCGCTGTCCGGTCGCCGTCCATCCAGCGAGCCTCCCACATGCCCGGCGTACGGTGAGCGCATGGCCCGCTCCCCGAAGGACCAGGCGATCGTGCCCCTGCCGAACGCCCAGGTCTCCCCCACGTCAGACGACTCCAGAACCCCGCAACCGCAACAACCCGCCGGATGGGTCAAGTTGCTCGACCGCGCCATCAGTGTGCAGCGGCCGGCGGTCGTGGCGCACGTCAAGGCGATCCGCCGCCGCAAGCCCGACGCCACGCCGGCCGAGGTCATCCAGATCCTCGAGCGGCAGTACCTCACGGCCGTGACGACCGGTGGTGCCGCGGTCGGTGCGAGCGCCGTGATCCCGGGCGTCGGGATGGTTGCCGCGCTCGGACTGAGCGGTGCGGAGACGATCGGGTTCCTCGAGACCACGGCGCTGTTCGCCCAGTCGGTGACCGAGGTGCACGGGATCGCCCTGGACGACCCCGAGCGCGCTCGCACCCTGGTGATGGCGATGATCCTCGGCGCCCCGGGGACGCAGCTGATCAAGCAACTCGGTGGACAGATCGCCGGTGGCCAGGTCCGGACCGCGTTCTGGGGCGAGATGGTGACCTCGTCCCTCCCGAAGCAGATGGTGAACGGCATCGGCGGACAGGTCCGAGACCAGTTCATCAAGCGCTTCGCCATCCGACAGGGCGGGTCGGTGCTCGGTCGGGCCCTGCCGTTCGGCATCGGCGCGGCCGTCGGTGGCCTCGGTAACCACGCGCTGGGCCGCAAGGTCATCCAGGCGTCGCGGACGGGCTTCGGCATGCCGCCGGCGCAGTTCCCGATCGTCCTGACCGTGACCCCCGCGGCCGAGAAGACCCGGCGTGCCCTGCCGTGGAAGCGTGGCGCGGGCAAGGACCAGGACCTCTGGACCGAGCCGGGCAACGACGACCACGGCACGAAACGCTGAACCCCGGCACGACGCGCTCAACCCCGGCACGACGCCCTGAACCCCGGCACGAAGCGCCGGACCAGGACACCAAGCGCTGACACAGGAACGGCCCGGGCAGCGTGCCCGGGCCGTTCCTGCGTCTGTGTCTGTGTCTGTTGCAGGCCGTGTCCTAGAAGGACCGCACGGGCGTCGTCACGACCTGTCCAGCGTGCGCGAACCCGCCCCCGAAGCCGAACAGCAGCGCCGGCACACCCTCGGGCAGGTCACCACGCTCCCACGCCTTCGACAGCCCGAGCGGCACACTCGCCGCCGAGGTGTTCCCGGACTCGACGACGTCGCGGATGACGAACTTGGACTCCCCGCCGAGCGCGGTCACGAGCGGCTCGATGATCCGCAGGTTCGCCTGGTGGAACGCGAACACCTCGATGTCGTCCATCGAGAGCCCCGCGGCTTCGACGACCTTGCGGGCGTGTCCCTCCGCCTCGGTGATGGCCCAGCGGTAGATCGAGCGACCCTCCTGGTTGAAGCGCCCCGGCGACCCCTCCACGCGGACGGCATCGAGCAGGTGCGGCACGCTCCCCCACGACACCGGCCCGATCTCGGGCGTCTCGGCGACACCTAACACGGCGGCGCCGGCTCCGTCACCGACGAGCACACAGGTCGACCGGTCGGTCCAGTCGGCGATGCCGGACAGCACCTCGGACCCGATCACGAGCGCGACGTCGGCCGAACCGGTCCGGATGGACTGGTCGGCGAGCCCGAGCGCGTACTCGAAGCCACTGCACGCGGTGTTGATGTCGATCGGCGCGGGGCCGTTCGTCATGCCGAGTGCGGCGGCGACCCGGCCGGCCGTGTACGGAGCGCGGTCCTGGTGCGTGGTGGACGCGACGATGACGAGTCCGACGGCCGAGGGCGACACCCCGGCGTCGGCGAGGGCACGGCGGCCGGCCTCGATCGCCATCGACGTGACGGTGTCCTCGGGCCCGGCGATCCGTCGGGTCTGGATGCCGGTGCGGGTGCGGATCCACTCGTCGTTCGTGTCGACCATCGTCGACAGTTCGTCGTTGGTCAGGATGCGTTCGGGCTGGTGGTGTCCGAACCCGAGGATCCGGCTGCCACGGAGTGCTGGGATGTTCACCGTCGGCACGTTACCCCCTCACCCCGAGCCAGCATGCCTGCCGAGGAATGCAGGCCCCGCCTCGCACCGTCACTTCCGCGCGGCGGCGGTCGCACGGTCGTTGGCCTTGCCGATCGCGTCGACCAGCTCGTCCTTGTTCATCTTCGACCGGCCGCGCACGTCGAGCCGCTTCGCGACGTCCATCAGGTGTGCCTTCGAGGCGTTCGCGTCGACACCGCCCTCGGTCTTCCCGGATGAGTCCGAGCCAGCACCACGCGAACCCGCGGCACCGGAGTCGGACGGGCCGGAGGACTCCTTCTCCTCCCAGTGGTCGCCGACCTTCTCGTACTCGTGCTTCACCGCGGCGAACGCGGTGCGGTGCGCGCGCTCGCCCGGTCCGTACGACTCGTTCGCCGAGTCGAGCGCCTTCTCGAAGATCTCCTGCGCGTGCTCCGGGGACCGCTGCAGGGTGCTGGGGATATCGTCCTTGGCTGGCATGGCTGCTCCTCTCGAGTGGTCCTCCCTGACTACTCCCCACCCCTCGACCGGTACTCCCAGGGCCTGGCGCCACCAGCGCGTCACGAGTAGACCCGTCTCATGGACTACACACACCTCGGACGGACAGGGCTGTCGGTTTCACGAGCAGTGCTCGGCACGATGAACTTCGGCCCGGAGACCAGCGAGGACGACTCGCACGCGATCATGGACCGGGCCCACGAGCTCGGCGTCAACTTCTTCGACACCGCCAACGGGTACGGCGGCTCGGTGGGCAAGGGTGCCACCGAGGAGATCATCGGCCGCTGGTTCGCCGAGGGCGGCGGGCGTCGCGAGAAGACCGTCCTCGCCACGAAGGTCTACGGCGAGATGATCGACTGGCCGAACGGCGGCAAGCTCAGCGCCCTGAACATCCGGCAGTCGCTCGACGCGAGTCTGCAGCGGCTGCAGACCGACCACATCGACCTGTACCAGTTCCACCACGTCGACCGTGCGACGCCGTGGGACGAGATCTGGCAGGCGATCGACGTCGCCGTGCAGCAGGGCAAGGTGCTCTACGTCGGCTCGTCGAACTTCGCCGGCTGGCACATCGCCCAGGCGCAGGAGGCCGCGAAGCGCCGCAACACCTTCGGCCTGGTCAGCGAGCAGTCGATCTACAACCTCGTGGTCCGCGACGTCGAGCGCGAGGTCCTGCCCGCCGCCCGTGCGTACGGCCTCGGCGTGATCCCGTGGTCGCCGCTGCAGGGCGGCCTGCTCGGCGGCGTCATCGAGAAGACGGAGAACGGCTCGCGTCGCCTGTCCGGCCGCAGCGCCGAGTACGTCGATTCGCACCGTGACCAGCTCACCGCGTACGAGTCCTTCGCGAAGGAACTCGGGCACACCCCCGGGGAGCTCGCCCTCGCTTGGCTGCTGCACCAGCCCGGCGTCACCGCGCCGATCACCGGCCCGCGCACGATGGAGCAGTGGGAGTCCGCGGTCCGCGCTGTCGACATCCGCCTCGACCAGCGTGCACTCGACCGGCTCGACGAGATCTTCCCGGGGCACACGACCTCGCCGGAGGACTACGCCTGGTGACGGAACCAACGGAACCAACGGATCGCTGACGCGACCATCTGCCTGGAGGCGCGGTGCGGGTCCGACCCGCACCGCGCCTCCGAAGCCGCTTCCGTGCCGACGCGCCAGCGGCGGACCGACCGTGACCGGTGGAGAGCCTCCCGTCCGTGGTCACGTCGAACACGCGACCCAGCGACACGACGACGGGCCCCGCGCTGCTGTGTGCGCGGGGCCCGTCGTCGTACGGGTGGTGCCTGGTGACTAGCGGACGCTGACCGGGCTGTCGTCGGTCTGCTCGTACAGGACGTAGCCCTCCTCGCCGTGGACGGCGGTGTCGATGCCCGCGACCTCGTCCTCGGTCTTGACGCGGAAGCCCATGGTCTTCTCGATGATCCAGCCGATGAGGAAGGCCAGGACGAACGAGTAGGCGCCGACGGCACCGGCTGCGGCCGCCTGCTTGCCGAGCTGCTCGAACGAGCCGGAGTAGATCAGGCCGGTGTCGTTGGCGAAGAACCCGAGGAACAGGGTGCCGAAGATGCCGCCGACCAGGTGCACGCCGACCACGTCGAGCGAGTCGTCGAAGCCCAGGCGGTACTTCCAGTCGATGGCGAAGCAGCAGACGATGCCGGCGAGGAAGCCGAGCAGGATGCCCCAGCCCGGGGTCAGGTTGGCACAGGCCGGGGTGATCGCGACCAGGCCGGTGACGGCACCCGAGGCGGCACCGACAGAGGTGGCCTTGCCGTCCTTGAGCTTCTCGACGAGCAACCAGCCGAGGACCGCGGCTGCGGGAGCGGCGAGCGTGTTGATCCAGGCGAGCGACGCGACGCCGTTCGCGGCACCGGCGGAGCCGGCGTTGAAGCCGAACCAGCCGAACCACAGGATGGCGGCACCGAGCAGGACGAAGGGCGGGTTGTGCGGCTTGTGCGCGCCCTTGGCGAAGCCGACGCGCTTGCCGAGGACGATCGCCAGGGCGAGACCCGCCGCACCGGCGTTGATGTGCACCGCGGTGCCACCGGCGAAGTCGATGACGCCCCACGTGGCGGCCCAACCGGAGGTCAGGTTGAAGACCCACGAGGCGACCGGGAAGTAGACGACCGTGACCCAGATGCCGGCGAAGACCATCCACGCGCCGAACTTGGCGCGGTCGGCGATGGCGCCGGAGATGAGCGCGACGGTGATGATCGCGAAGGTGGCCTGGAAGCCGACGAAGGCGAGGTCGGGGTAGGTGGCGGCGAGCGTGGTGGCCTGGGACTGTTCGAACGCCTGGCCGAGGCCGATCTGGTTCCAGTCGATGCTGAAGAACCCGACGACGCCGCTGACGGCCGTGTGCGGCCCCGTGTTGGCGAAGGCGATCGCGTAGCCGTACAGCACCCAGAGGACGCCGACGAGCGCGATCGCACCGAAGGACATCATCATCATGGAGATGACGGACTTCGCCTTCACCAAACCGCCGTAGAAGAAGGCCAGGCCGGGTGTCATGAACAACACCAGCGCAGCCATGATCATGATGAAGCCTGTCTGGCCCTGATCAAGCATCTGTTCACCTCTCGATTGCACGAGCGGCTCTTGGACCGCCTCGGGTGTCACCGAGTCTGGCGAGGCGAGGTTTCACGAGGGAGCACGAACTGTTTCGCGGATGTAACGCGACCGCGCCGTTTGTAAACGTCGTGTTTCCAGCGGCCCGATGTCCCCTGCGCGAGGGGCAGGAGACCGCCGTGGACAGATCGGTCCGGGCAGGGA
Source organism: Curtobacterium flaccumfaciens UCD-AKU (assembly GCF_000349565.1). GTDB lineage: Bacteria > Actinomycetota > Actinomycetes > Actinomycetales > Microbacteriaceae > Curtobacterium > Curtobacterium poinsettiae. Next base: position 69,323 of record NZ_KB714608.1, on the reverse strand, counting down.
GCGACGTTCAGGCGCGGGTGAGCGCCACGACGCGGGACGCCGCGCGCAGGTACTTCTTGCGGTAGCCGCCCTCGAGCATCACGTCGGGGTACACCTGGTCGAGCGGGGTCCCCGAGGCGACGATCCGCACCTGCGCGTCGTACAGCCGGTCCACCAGGGCGACCCAGCGCAGCGCGTCGGTCTGGTCGGTGAACGCCCGGACGTCGGTCAGTCCGACGGCGTCCAGGTCCTCGACCAGCGCGACGTACTTCGACGGGTGCACGGAACCCAGGTGCGCCACCACCGCTCCGAAGTCGTCGAGCGTGACCGCGCCCGTGGGCAGCAACCCGGCGACGTCGTCGACGACGGCAGCGGACTCGTCCACCGCACGTCGGCGGTAGTCGAGGCCGTCGATGCGCATGGTGTCGAAGCGGTCGGACATCGCCTGGATCTCGCGCAGGAAGTCCTGCGCGGCGAAGCGTCCTTCGCCGAGCGCCCCCGGCGGCGTGTTCGACGTCGCGGCGAAGCGGGTGCCCGTCTCGGTCAGTTCCTTGATGAGCCGGGTCATCACCATCGTGTCGCCCGGGTCGTCGAGCTCGAACTCGTCGATGCACACCAGGTCGGTGCCGCGGAGCAGGTCGACCGTCCCCTGGAACCCCAGTGCCCCGACGAGCGCGGTGTACTCGATGAAGGTGCCGAAGGTCTTCCGCCCGGTGGCCGCGTGGTACGCCGCCGCGAGCAGGTGGGTCTTGCCGACACCGAAGCCGCCGTCCAGGTAGACCCCGGACTTGGCCGACGGTTCCGCCGACTGCTTGCGCCTCCCGAACAGCCCGCGCCGTGGGGCCTCGGCGGGCCCTGCGGTCACGAAGGCGGCGACGGCATCGCGGACCGAGGCCTGCGAGGCGTAGTCCGGGTCCGGCCGGTACGAGTCGAACGACGCGTCCGTGAACTGCGGCGGGGGCACGAGCGCCGCGGCCATCTGCTGCGGGGTCACCCGGGGATCACGGTCGACGAGGTGAGCGGGCAATCGGGGGACCCTTCCGGGAAGCATGTCGTGGGGTGTCACGTTGCGTCAGGGGCACGGTACGTCCGCGTACCGTTGCCCACAGGCACCGACGCCCGATCCTAGTCCGGCGCCAGCAGCACGCTCCCCAGCACCACGCTCCCCCGCACCCCTGGAGGTACCCCCGATGACCGCACCGGTCGACCCGTCCGAGCAGTTCGCCGCCTACGCGCACCCGGAGCGCCTCGTCTCCACCGAGTGGCTGCAGGAGCAACTGGACGCCGGTGCCGGCGCGCCCGACCTGGTGGTCGTCGAGTCCGACGAGGACGTCCTGCTCTACGAGACCGGACACATCCCCGGCGCTGTGAAGGTCGACTGGCACACCGACCTCAACGACCCGGTGCAGCGCGACTACATCGACGGCGCCGCGTTCGCCGAGCTCCTCGGCGGCAAGGGCATCGGCCGCGACACCACCGTCGTGATCTACGGCGACAAGAACAACTGGTGGGCCGCGTACGCCCTCTGGGTGTTCACCCTGTTCGGCCACCAGGACGTCCGCCTGCTCGACGGCGGCCGCGCCAAGTGGATCGCCGAGGACCGCGCCCTGACCACCGACGAGACCCCCGTGACGCCCGTCGACTACCCCGTCGTCGAGCGCCACGACGAGCCCGTCCGTGCCTTCAAGGACGACGTCCTCGCGCACCTCGGCAAGCCGCTCATCGACGTCCGGAGCGCCCCGGAGTACAGCGGGGAGCGCACGACCGCGCCCGACTACCCGGAAGAGGGCGCGCTGCGCGGCGGGCACGTCCCCACCGCGGTGAACATCCCCTGGGCCACGGCGGCGGCGCCCGACGGCACCTTCCGGTCGCGCGCTGAACTCGACGCGATCTACCGCGAGGGCGCCGGCATCGGTGACGCCGACCAGGTCATCGCGTACTGCCGCATCGGTGAGCGTTCGAGCCACACCTGGTTCGTCCTGCAGCACCTGCTCGGCTACGCCGACGTCCGCAACTACGACGGTTCGTGGACCGAGTGGGGCAGCGCCGTCCGCGTCCCCATCGTGCAGGGATCCGAGCCGGGTACGGTTCCGAACCGATGAACGCCAGCACCGACGCCACACTCCCCGCCACCCTCGCCGAGATCCGCGACGACTTCCTCGCCCTGGGCCAGAAGGACCGCCTGCAGCTCCTCCTCGAGTTCTCGAACGAGCTGCCGGCGCTGCCCGAGCGCCTGCAGGGGCACGAGGACGAACTCGAACGCGTCGAGGAGTGCCAGTCCCCCGTCTTCATCACCGTGACGGTGGGCGAGGACGGCGACGCCCCGGACGTCGTCCGGATGCACGCCACCGCACCGCGCGAGGCACCGACCACCCGCGGCTTCGCCTCGATCCTGGCGCAGGGCCTGTCCGGCCTGACCGTCGAGCAGGTGCTCGCCGTCCCGACGGACTACCCGTTGACCATCGGCCTGTCCGAGGCGGTCAGCCCGCTGCGGATCCGCGGCATGGTGGGCATGCTCGGTCGCGTCCAGCGGCAGGTGCAGGCTGCGGTCGCGTAGACGCGACCCACTGACGGACGGGAGGCCCGTGGCGACACCGCCACGGGCCTCCCGTCCGTCGGTTCAGCCAGTCCTCTGGCATTTCAGTCGCTGGCCGTGCCAGGATGGGCCGGTCAGCACCATGGGGGGAATTGACGATGGCGAAGATCCACGGGAACGATCCGACCGGCTACTCGTACGGCGCGGCGGACACGCTCAAATCGGCTTCGACGGCGCTCGCGTCGTCGATCGGCGGCCAGTCCGGATCGCGGTCGTCGTCGGTGACGACCGCGAGTGCAGAGTTCCGGGGGTACTTCTCCGAGGTCTTCGCGGACAACGCCGACATCGGTGCGCGCAGCGCGACGAAGCTCGTCGAGTCGTTGCAGAGCCTGTCGGGGTTCGTGCAGGAGCTCCGCGACGCCGCGAAGGACGAGGACGACCGGCGGAAGCAGGCGAAGGCGTGGGACGCCCGCAAGCGTGAACGCGAGGAGAACCTCCTCGTCGCTGCCGGGCACGAGGTCTCGACGTGGTTCGGCGGGGGCGACGACCCGAAGCCGCCGGAGCCCGAGCCGGAGCCGCGACTGCAGGCGGAGGAGGTCAGCGTCAAGGGCCGCGAGATCCCCGCGGGTGGTGGGACCAGCGGTGGGACGTCGTCGGCCGTCCCCGAAGACCTCCGCTCCTTCGAGGCGAACACCCGGACGCTCGACTCGGACCTGTCGAGCGCCGTCTCCACGTTCCGCAACGCCCTGAGCGACTACGAGGCCGAGTGCAACCCCTGCTGGGGCACCCTGAACGCCCAGTCGCTGCTGACCGCGGTGAACGACTGGCTCACGGCGAACGGGCAGGACGCCGACTGGGCGGGCACCGTCGCCGCGCAGTTCGAGGCCGCCGGTGGTGGTGCCGGGCCCGCGACGCTGTCGGACGCGGCGATCGCGGCCGCCCTGTCCTCGGCGGGGATCGACGCCGGACGTGACGACTTCACCATCGGACCCTTCTCGGCGATGGGAACGCCCCCGACCAACGGGTTCGCCGACGACCCCGTGAACACCGCGACAGGGAACTTCCTCGAGCCCGAGACCGACCTGTCCTTCGCGGGGCAGGCTGCGTCGCTCCGGCTCACCCGGATGTACAACTCGCTCGACGGCCGCATCGGGGTGTTCGGGCTCGGCTGGTCCTCGATCCTCGACATCCGGCTCGAGGTCAGCGACGATGTTGCTTCGGTCGTGCTCGACGACGGTCGGCAGGTCGACTTCCCGCGACAGGGGGACGGGTGGGGCCGCGGCGTCGACGAGGACCTGTGGCTCCGGGCCGAGCAGGACTCGCTCGTCGTGCGGGACAACGCCGGCGGTCGGTGGGCGTTCACGCCGTCCGGACTGTGGCTGAGCTGTGCGCGTGGAGCGGGCACCGCCGTGACCGTGCGACGCGACGAGCACGACCGGATCACCCGGCTCTCGCACGTGTTCGGGCGGTTCGTCGACATCGAGTACCGCGGCGACCGGGTGGCGTCGGTGACGGCGTCGGACGGGCGACGCGTCGAGTACCACTACGACGACGCCCGCCGGCTGGTCCGGACGACCGATGCCGTCGGCAGTCGCGTGTACCGCTGGAACGCGGACGGGCTGATCGACCGAGTGACCGCGGCGACGGGGGTCGTCGAGTGCGAGAACACCTACGACGACCGCGGCCGGGTCGTCGAGCAGCGCACACCGTTCGGTCGACAGGTCCGGTTCACGTACCTGCGGGGGCGGGTCACCTCGGTGTCGGACGTCGACGGGGCCCACGCGAACACCTGGATCGCCGACCGGAAGGGCCGCGTCGTCGGGATCATCGACACCGACGGGCAGCGCCAGTCGATGTCGTACGACCCGCACGGCAACCTCGTCTCGGTGACCGAGCGCGACGGCCAGGTGACCGTCCATGGGTACGACGAGCGGGGACGGCGCGCCCGGACCGTGACACCGGAGGGCGCCGACCTGACCTTCGGGTACGACGAGCAGGACCGCATGACCACGGTGGTCACCGCGAACGGCGGGGTGGTCGAGTACGAGTACGCGGGCGAGGACCGGAACCCCTCCGTCGTCATCGACCCTGTCGGCGGTCGCACGCTGCTCGAGTGGCGGGACGGCCTGCTCGTGGGGACGACCGATCCGATGGGCGTGGTCGTCTCCTTCCACCACGATGCGTCCGGTGAGCTCATCGGGGTCGAGAACGCCGTCGGTGACACCGCGCAGTTGGTCCGCGACCCTGGAGGCCGGATCATCGAGGCGGTCACACCGCTCGGCAACCGGACCCGGTACCGCTACGACGCCGCCGGACTGCTCACCGCGCGTGAGGACCCGGACGGCGGGCTGTGGCGGTTCGAGCACGCGACGGCGGTCGGGTCACGGCGACGATCGACCCGACCGGTGCCCGCACCGAGGTCGCCTACGGCCAGCACGGCGAGATCGTGTCCACCACGGATCCCCTCGGTCGCGTCGTGACGAAGGACTTCGACGCCTTCGGCAACGTCTCGTCGATGACCCTGCCCGACGGTGCCGAGTGGGCGTTCGTGCACGACGCGCTCTCCCGACTCGAAGCCGTGGTCGACCCGGCCGGCGGCACCTGGAAGCGCGAGTACGACGCGGTCGGAGCCCTCGGTGCCACGGTCGACCCGACCGGTGTCCGCACCGAGGTGCGTCGCTCGCGCGCGGACGGCGTCTCCACGGTTCGCGACGCCTTCGACGCCGTTTCCGTGACGACCGACGAGTTCGGGCGTCCGACCCGGTTCGAGCACGCGGACACGTCCGCCGAACTCACGACGTACGACGCCTGCGGCCGCCCGGTCGAGCTCGTCGGCGCGGACGGGGGCCTCACCCGGATCGAACGTGACCTCGCCGGACGCGTCGTCGCCGTCACCACCCCGGCTGGCCGAACCACCCGGTACGAGTACGACGCGTGCGGTCGCCCGGTCAACGCGATCGACCCGGCCGGCGCACGCACCACGCTGACCTATGACGCCGATTCGCGGGTCGTCGCGCGCACCCTGCCGACCGGCGAGGTCGCCCGGACCGAGTACGACCGCCAGGGTCGGGTCGTCCACGCCGACGTCCCCGGAGTCGGCACCGTGCGGTACCGGTACGACCGGGTCGGTCGCGTGGTCTCGGCGCGGGACACCCGCTTCGGCAAGCGGAGCTTCCGGTACGACGCCGCCGGACAGCTCGTCGCCGCGGTGAACGGGCTCGGCGGCACCACCCGCTACGAGTACGACCAGCGTGGACGACTCGTCCGCACCGTCGATCCGCTGGGTGGCGTGACCGTCCGGACGTACACGCAGCTCGACAAGGTGGCCTCGTCCACGGATCAGCTCGGGCGCACGACGATCGCGACCTACGACACCGCCGGACGACAGCTCACCCAGACCGACCCGGACGGCGCTGTGCTGCGGTGGGAGTACGACGCAGCTGGTCGGGAATCCGCGCAGTACGCCGGTGACCGGTTGATCGGCCGCATCGACCGCGATTCCCGCACCCGCACGGTGACGATCACCGACGAGACCCGTCCGGACTCCCCCACCGCCCACGTCCTCGAGTTCAGCCGACTCGGGCAGCTCGTCCGCCGCTCAACCGGCGCGCGCGAAACGCGGTGGACCCACGATGCCGACGGGCTCCGCACCTCGGTGCAGTCTCCCGACGGGTCCACGACCCGGTACGAGCACGACGCGGCAGGGCGGGTCGTCCGGGTCGAGCACTCGGTCTTCGGCGAGGCCCGGTACGAGCACGACGCGGCAGGGCGACTCCTGCAGGCCCGCGCCGGCGATCAGCTGCAGACCTGGGAGTACGTGAACGGACACGTGGTCCGGCACGCGCGCATCGACGCGGAGGGCACGCAGGTCAGCACGGTCGCACGCGACGCCGATGGGCGGATCACCCGGGTCGACGGCGCCGGGAAGAGCGTCTCCTACGAGCACGACGATGCCGCACAGCTCGTGGCCGCCGTCCACGAGGGTGGTCGCACGGACTGGGTCTACGACGCGGCGGGGCGTCTGGTCGAGGAACGGACGGACTCCGCGGCCCGACGGTTCACGTACGACGCCGCCGGACAGCTGAGCAGGGTCGACGCTCCGGACGGATTGCCCGAAGTGGAGTACGCCTACGACGGCGCTGGTCGTCGGGTGCAGGCGCTCCGAGCCGACGGCGTGACGACCACGTACGGCTGGACCCCGCAGGGTCACCTCACCGGGGTGGCGGAGTCCACCGCGGCAGGCAGCACCACAACCGACCTGCAGGTCGACGCCCTCGGTGAACTCGCCGATGTCGACGGCGTCCCGATCGACTGGGACACCGCCGCGTTCGCGCCGACGCTCCTGGCCGTCGGTGACGAGCCGGTGCTCCGCGCTCCCGGCGGCCTGATCGGGGTGGACGACCGCTGGATCACCAGCGGTCGACGCACGACCAGAGCAGCCGACGAAGCCGACCCGTGGCAGACGCTCGTCGACCTCGGCGGCTCCGGTCTGCCGGGCGGGGTCGCCCTCGGCGCCGACGGTTCGCTGCAGGTCGCCGGCCTGGAGTGGATGGGTGCTCGCGCCTACGACTCGTCGTCGCGCGGCTTCCTGTCCGTCGACCCGATCAGCGCGCCCGCCGGAGCAGCCTGGGCCGGCAACCCGTACTCGTTCGCCGGCAACGATCCGCTGCACGCCATCGACCCGCTCGGTCTCGCGCCCGTCACCGACGCGGAGCTGGAGGCCTACGCGGCAGCCGAACAGGGTCCGCTCGCCCGGGCCGCTGCAGCCACCGGTGACTGGTTCGCGGACAACTGGGAGTACGTCGCCGGCGGTGCCATGGTCGTCGCGGGCGGGGTGCTCGTCGCCACCGGCGTCGGCGGTCCGGTCGGCATGATGCTGATCAGCGCCGGTGCCGACACCATCATCCAGAAGGCCACCACCGGCGAGGTCAACTGGGGCCAGGTCGCCGTCAGCGGGGCCTTCGGTGCCGTCGGCGGTGGCGCCGGAGCCCTGATCGGCAAGCAGCTGGTCAAGAACGCAGCAGAAGGTGCGGCGGAGAACGTCGCGAACTACGCGGTGAGTGGCCAGCCGGTGACCCCCGGCGGCCTGCTCCGGAACGCTGCCGAGGGTGCGGCGACGTCGGCGGCCACCGGCGGCACGATGTCGAAGGTCCACCTGCCGACGTCCGTGGCGAAGCTCGGCGACGAGACGCCGGTACCACCGGGCATCATCTACCGGCGCACGGACATCACCGACGGCCTGAAGCCCTACATCGGACAGACCAAGAGTGAAGACCACTTCCTCCTGCGCCAGGCCGCTCACGCACGAGAACACCCGGATGCGGCGTTCAGATTTGAGAGGATCGACAGGGGGCACCCAGGAGTCGACCTGGACCGTCGAGAAGAGTTCCACATTCGCAACGAAGGCGGACCCACGAACAAGGGCAACCCGGATGGCGGCCTGTCCAACAAGCGCCACCAGATGAGCGACAAGCGTTACGACGCGGCAGGAGGAAGCCCGTATTGAGTACGAAACAGCAGGTCTACAGGGTCTCGATCGGCGACATCTTCACAGTGCCCCTCGGCGACGGCAGGGCTGCCCTCGGACAAGTGATCGGCAAGTACAAGAGTTCGTTCTACGTCGTCGTCTTCGATCTGGTCGTTCCTGAAGATGCAGTTCAGAGCCTCGACCTCAGCGAGGTGGCCGCAACTCCGCCACTCCTGGCCCGGATGACGTTCGACGCCCGATTCCGACCGGGGATGTGGCAGATAGTGGGCCACCGCGCTCCGGATCAGGCACGTTTCCTGCCCGCCTACAGCTTCGGATCAGACGACTACGACGGAGTCCGGGTGACGAACTTCGACGGAACGAGAATGCGCCGGGCAACGGGACAGGAGGCTACCCAGGTCCCGCGGCTCACGATCGATTCCCCGATCGTCCTCGAGAAGGCGGTTCGTGCTCACTTCGGTCTGGAACCGTGGCTCCCGGCTTACGACGAAGTTCGATATCGTCCAACTCCTACGTCGTCCGAATTGTTCGGCGACTAGCAGTCCGTGAACGACGATCCTGAATCAACCAGGGAGATCATGATCTGGATGAGGAAGAGGAACGTCGACAGTCTTGAACTTCCGGGGTTCACAGATGCGACGCGGGATGAACTCCGCCGGCCCTCTGTCGTCGGCTCCGCGCAGATTTCGGACGAGTGAACGATCGTGACCCGTGACACGGCAGACTCCACCGGGGGCGCGATGACCCTCGAGCGCGCGGGCACGCTCGACCTCATAGGCGTCGACTTCCGGCTTGAGCTGGGGTTCGGCAACGCCTACCGCGTCCAGCTCGAATCCGAGTGCACCGTCACCGACCGGTCCGGAAGCACCGCGGTCGTCGATCCCGACCGCAAGGACTCACTGCTCCCGGTTCTGCGGCTGTTCGGTGCCGAGCTCGTTCGGAGTTCGACCGAGAACGGCGTACTGACGCTGATCTTCGACGGCGGGGACACCCTCGTCGCCGGTCCCGATGCCGAGTTCGAGTCCTGGCAGGTCTCCGGGCCGAAGAGTCGCCCGGCCCGCACCGAGCCGCCGACCGGGAGCACGAGCACGGGCACCGGCACGGAAGGAGATCGAGGATGAGCGGCGTTCCGCGCCAGCCCTTCGCGCTGGACATCGCCGGCGACACCGTCGACCTCATCAGCATCGGACCAGACGTGACGATCCGCTTCTCGAGCGGTGCTTCGCTCCGGTTCGAGACCGACTTCGCGCTGACAGGCTCTGACGGGGAACACGCGTTCCTCGATCCCGGCGACAAACCGTCCCTGCTCGACCTCCTTGCCCTGCACAACAAGGTCGTCTCGGACGGTGCAGTCACGGGCGCGCGGATCGCCATCCGGTTCGCCTCGGGTGAGTTGCTCGAGGGCTGGTCGAACCGCCGAGGTCCGTCCTGGCACTACAGCGAACCGGGGCGCGCACGAGTGGACATCGACGTTCTGCCCGACGGCGAGGTCCGGTACCGACACAGCCCGTCGTCCGCGGAGATCAGACGGTGACGGACGTGCCCCCGGCCATCTCGATCCACCATCTCCGAGCGGTCACCAACGGAACGACTGTGGACCTGCCAGATCGTGTCGTCGAGGTCCTCGCCGCAGTGGGATCGGACGCGCAAGTGCTCGTCTCCGACGTGTCCGCACGCTCGTTCGCAGCGGTCATCCGGCGGTCCTACTCGAAGCAGGAGCCGAACCTCGTGCCGTTCATCGACCCACTCGAAGCCCTCGGCGACGAGCTGGTCCTGATCTGTCAGGTCGAGCACGGGGATGAACTCGTGACGGTCGTGTTGCGCGCGACGGACCGAACGCTCGTGGCAGCCACGACGATCGACCGCTCCGTCGGACTCGTCCACATCACCGTCCAGGAACTGCGCACGCGCCTGCGCGCATCAGACGCCCCGGGGGCGGAACTGGCGCTCACGGTGGCATCGCAGTGTCCGGCCGAACAACGGGTCCGCGTCTTCGAACAGGGCGCCCTTTCGACGGCACGGACCTTCCTGACGAAGTACACAATGGCGGCCAAGAGTGGCTCCGACGTCCGCGGGCTCGACGAGTTCGCCAGTGCGCTCGTGCCGCTCGGCGACGAGCAGCCGGGGTTGTGCACCGTGCAGGCTGACACCGCGGTCGCGATCATCGCGTTCACGCCAGGCAGGACCGACGTCCTCGCTGCCATGAGCGTGGGTGGCTTCTCGCCACAGGTCGAGACGACAGAGGAGACCGGATGACCACGACATTGCCGAACGACCTCGAGATGGTCACGTACACGATCCCCGCTGATCACATCGTGCTGCCCGATCTGGTCCAGTTCTCCTCAGAGCTCGATTCACCCGGGCTCGTCTGGGTCCTCACGACGCTGTACGCCATCACGTCCCCTGCTCAACCAGGTCCACCTGCCGACAGCGGTGAACAAGCTCGGCGACGAGCTCCCGACGGCCTTCGAAGCTCAGAAGATCTGCCGTGTCTCCGGCGGAGATGCTCAGGCGACCGGTGCCTCATGGACACCTTCCCACCCTGGTTCTGTTGCCAACCACCGCGACGTCGCAGGGCTACCGTCAGGGAAGACTGAGCCCGGTCACAGCGTGAACTCGGGGCAGTTCCTGCTCGAAGCAACGTTGCGCGACTCCCTCCCCAACGGCAACGGCATCGATCCGGAGAACTGACATGCAAGAAGTCTTCTTTCTCTCGTCCATGGACAGCAAGCGGTTCTCGTCCGTCTTCCGGTGCGAAGTGGAACGACCGATCGAGCTCCCGAACGGTCACCATGCGCTGATGGTCACCTGCGATCCCCCGCTGAACGGTCAGGAGCTCGGCCACCCGCTGGGCGTCGGGGAGCTGTTGCTCTGGGGTCGCTTCGAAGACGAAGACCTCTGGACCTTCCCCGCCTTCCCGCACTTCGTGCAGATCTGTCTCCCTGACGTCGATCTGCCTGTCCATGCCATGCCTCCGAGCATCGCATGGGGCGAGATCTACAAGACCGAGGCAGACGCGAACGCCCACGAGATGAGCGCTCGCCCGCGCTCCTCGACGAAGTGATCGATCTGGTCGGCAAGCTCCGGCAGACTCGCGAACCGCCCGACGAGGCAGCAGGAAGCGCCTCGAACGGAACGAATGCCGGACCACCCGCTTCGTGAGCCGGAATGGTCGGGTGTCGGACGGTGACCCGACCATTCCTGGTCACCAAGCGACCGAACGGGGGCAACGACGGACGGGAGGCGCGGTACCAGCTGGCACCGCGCCTCCCGTCCGTCGTTCGGTCGTCTCTACCGCGCGCTGGCCGCGCCGCGCCGCTGGACCACCTCGGTGAGCCACGCGAGGATCCGGGCGTCGAACCAGTCGGCGTCGTGGTTCCAGAGCTTCGTGTGCCGGGCCGTGGTCTGGATCTCGAGCCGGACCAGGTCGGGCCGCGCGCGGGCCAGGTCATGCGAGGCCGAGGACGGCACGAAGCCGTCGTCGTCGCTGTGCAGCAGCAGGATCGGCACCGTGAGTTCGTCCGCACGGGTGACCATGTCGAGCTCGCGCAGGTCGACGGGCCGCTGCAGCCCGGCCAACCGGTACAGCACGGGCGTGCGGAGCAGGCGCTGTGCGACCTTGCGGACCGGCCGCGGCAGGCGCAGGAGCTGGCTCTGCGACTTCAGGACGGCGTGCCAGTCGACCACGGGTGACTCGAGCACGACCCCGTCGACCAGCCCGGCGAACCGCGAGCGGAGCAGGGTCTGCAACACGACGGCGCCACCCATCGACCAGCCCATCAGCACGACGCTCTGGGCGTCCTGCGCGGTGAGCCAGCGGAGCACGGAGTCGACGTCCTCCCACTCGGTGCTGCCGAGGCCGTAGCGACCGTCGACGCTGGGCGGGGCGACGCCGTCGTTCCGCCACGAGGCGAGGACGACCGAGTAGCCGGCGGCGCGGAAGACCGGGACGGCGCGGATGGTCTCGGCGCGGGTGACACCACGGCCGTGCACCAGCACGGCCCACGGGGCGTCCGGATCGTCGGCGCGGACGACCCATGCCGGGGCAGGGCCGTTCGGGGTGGGGATGTCGACGTCCTCGACGGGCACGTCGAGTTCGCCGGGTGTCAGGTAGAACCAGCCGCCCCAGCGACCGCGACGGGCGGCGGTCGGGTCGCCGGCGTCGATGGCGATGATGCGGCGGGTGACGGTGGTGTCGGTCGTGCCGAGCACTTCGCCGACGCGCATGTGTCCGGTGCCGCCGCCGAACCAGAGCGAGTAGCGGCCCTGCAGTTCCGTGTCCGCGGTGCGCTCGATCGTGACGGTCTTCCGGACCGGGTCGACGGCGTGGATCGGCACGCGCTCGTTGCGCTTGCGGTCAGGCGTGACGACGGCGCGGGCGACGGCGGCGACGAAGCCACCGATGACGGCCGTCCCCACCGCTGCTGCTGCCAGACCGGCGCCGAGTGCGATGAACCCGGCCGATCGAGCGGTCTCCTGGACGACGTCCTCGGCGGGTCGCGCGGATCGGGACATGGCCCGGAGCCTAGTCTGCATGTGTGTCCGAAACCCGAGAGCCCGACGCCTTCGCGCGGCTCCGCGCGTTCGTGTCCGGCGGCAGCGGCCGTGCCGAGACCACCGTCACCGAGATCCCCTCGCCGACCCGGATCGCACCGTTCTCGATCGCCCTGGCGGCGGACGTGTCCGGCACCGCGCACGGGGTCGAGTCGGACCTGGGCACCGGGCGCTTCATCGCCCTGTACGACCCGGAAGAACCCGAGGGCTGGGGTGGCGCGTTCCGCGTCGTCTCGTTCGCCCAGGCGCCGCTCGAACCGGAGATCGGCGTCGACGAGTTCGTCGCGGACGTGACGTGGAGCTGGCTCGTCGACGCGCTCGAGTCGCACGGTGCGACGTACGACCACGCCTCGGGCACGGCCACCAAGATCATCTCGCGCGGGTACGGCGACCTCGCCGCACAGGGCGACGGCGCCCAGCTGGAACTCCGCGCGTCGTGGACACCACGCGGCGACGACCTCACCGCACACGTCCGGGCCTGGCAGGACATCGTCGCCATGCTCGCCGGTCTGCCTCCCGCATCGGACGGCGTGACCCTGCTGGCCCCGAGGAGGCTCGCCAAGTGACCGATCCCGCTCCCCAGGACGCCGCCAGCCCCGCTGCCGGCTCGGCTGCTCCGGCTGCCGCTGCCGGTTCGACTGCTCCGGCCGCCGCTGCCGGTTCGGCTGCTCCGGCCGCCGCTGCCGGCTCGACTGCTCCGGCCGCCGCTGCCGGCCCCGCCTTCGAGGCGTCGCACGACGCCGTCAAGGTCATCGACACGCACGACGAGTACCTCGACGCGGTCGCCGCCATCGCCGCCGGGCACGGCCCCGTCGCGGTCGACGCCGAACGCGCCAGCGGCTACCGCTACTCGCAGCGCGCGTACCTGATCCAGGTGTTCCGCCGTGGTGCCGGTGCGTTCCTGTTCGACCCGATCCCGATCGGCGACTTCTCCGCCCTGCAGGACGCCATCGTCGACGAGGAGTGGCTGTTCCACGCCGCCTCGCAGGACCTGCCGTGCCTGCAGGAGGTCGGCCTCGTCCCGACCCGCATCTTTGACACCGAACTCGGCGCCCGCATCGCCGGCTTCCCCCGTGTCGGCCTCGGTGCCGTCGTCGAGCAGTTGCTCGGCATCACCCTGGCGAAGGCGCACTCGGCCGCCGACTGGTCCACCCGTCCCCTGCCCCAGTCGTGGCTCGTCTACGCATCGCTCGACGTCGAGCTGTTGCCCGACCTGCGCGACGCCCTCGCCGAGAAGCTCGACGAGGCCGGCAAGTCCCGCATCGCGGCCGAGGAGTTCGACGCGGTGCTGCACCGTGCACCGAAGCCGGCCCGCGCCGAGCCGTGGCGTCGGTTGTCGGGCATGCACGCGCTCCGTGGTGCCCGCGCCCTGGCGATCGCCCGGTCGCTGTGGCTCGCCCGTGACGAGTACGCCCGACAGGCGGACATCGCCCCGGGCCGCACCATCCCCGACGCCGCGATCGTCGCCGCTGCGGCCGCCGCACCCGAGTCGCGCGCCGAGCTGGGGGCGCTGAAGGCCTTCACGGGCCGCGCCAGCCGTTCCGAGCTCGACCGCTGGTGGGCCGCCGTCGACGAGGGCCGCACCACCGAGGACCTCCCCCGCCTGCGTGGTGCCGGCGAGGCGACGCTCCCGCCGCCGCGCGCCTGGGCCGACCGCAACCCCGCGGCCGACCGCCGGTACAAGGCCGCGCGCGCCGCGGTGACGAAGCGTGCCGAGGAGCTCGACATCCCGCTCGAGAACCTGCTCACGCCGGAGACGCTCCGGCTCGTGTCGTGGGCACCGCCGTCGCCGGTGTCGACCGAACTGGTCGGAGCCGCCCTCGCCGAGCACGACGCGCGCCCGTGGCAGGTCGAGGAACTCTCGTCGATCATCGCGTCTGCCTTTGTCGTTGCTGCACAGCGGCCCGCCGCGACGGACGACGACGAGTCGTAGGAACTGCCCAACCGGCATGCGGCCGCCCAGGGTGGGGGCATAGCGTCGGCAGGGTCGCCGGGCGAGGCCCGGCCAGGCCGGAGCGACCTGCGTTCCGGCCCGATCGAAGAGGATCTGGGAGGCCCGGATTGCCAAAGGCATCAGACGTCGTGTTCGTGGACGGCGTTCGCACACCGTTCGGACGAGCCGGCGAGAAGGGGGTGTTCTGGAAGACGCGGTCCGACGACCTCGCGGTGCACGCGATGCGCGGACTGCTCGACCGGAACGACTCCCTCGACACCGCAGCGGTGGACGACGTCGCCGTCGCCGCGACCACGCAGCAGGGTGACCAGGGCCTGACGCTCGGGCGCACGGTCGGCATGCTCGCAGGCCTGCCGAAGTCGGTGCCCGGCTACGCGATCGACCGCATGTGCGCTGGCGCCATGACGAGTGTCACGACGCTCGCGGGTGCCATCGCCTTCGGTGCCGCCGACGTCGCGATCGCCGGTGGGGTCGAGCACATGGGCCGCCACCCGATGGGCTTCAACGCCGACCCCAACCCGCGTTTCGTCGCGGAGCGCATGGTGTCGAGCGACGCCCTCGTCATGGGCGCCACCGCCGAGCGCCTGCACGACCGCTTCCCCGCGATCACGAAGGACCGCACGGACGCCTACGCCGTCCAGTCCCAGCAGCGCTACGCCGCCGCCTGGGCGAACGGCAAGCTGCAGCCCGACGTCATCCCGGTCGAGGTCAACAAGGGCGACGGCTGGGACGTCATCAGCACCGACGAGCCGCCCCGGCCGGGTACCACCCTGGAGGCGCTGGCCGCCTTGAAGACGCCGTTCCGGCCCCACGGACGGGTCACCGCCGGCAACGCAGCCGGACTCAACGACGGCGCGACCATGAGCCTGCTCGCGTCCGAGGACGGTGCGAAGCAGCACGGCCTGTCGACGAAGATGCGCATGGTGTCGTTCGCCTTCGCCGGCGTCGAGCCCGAGGTCATGGGCGTCGGCCCGGTCCCCGCCACCGACAAGGCACTGTCGAAGGCCGGACTGTCGATCGACGACATCGGCCTGTTCGAGATCAACGAGGCGTTCGCCGTCCAGGTGCTCGCCTTCCTCGACAACTACGGCATCGCCCAGGACTCCCCGAACGTGAACGCGTGGGGCGGCGCCATCGCCGTCGGCCACCCGCTCGCGTCGAGCGGTGTCCGACTCATGAACCAGCTCGCGGCGCAGTTCGCCGAGCGACCGGACGTCAAGTACGGCATCACCACGATGTGCATCGGGCTCGGCCAGGGCGGCACCGTCATCTGGGAGAACCCGAACCACAGCAAGTCGGCCGAGCGTTCCGCTCGGAAGGGGGCGTGACCATGACCATCGTCGACAACGACCGACTGGCCGAACTCAGCGAGGACGAGGTCGTCACCCACTCGTTCGTGAAGCACGTAACCATGCCCTCGGGCGGCACGCTGGCACTCATCACGCTCGACAACGGCAAGGACTACAAGCGGCCGAACACCCTCGGACCCCGCACGCTCCGTGAACTGTCCGGGGTGCTCGACACCCTGCGGACCGAGGCCGCCGCCGGCACGATCCAGGGCGTCGCGATCACCGGCAAGGAGTACTGCTTCGCGGCGGGGGCCGACCTGTCCCAGGCCGCAGCGGTCCCGTCGCGCGAGGCCGCGCACGACCTCGCCGCCCTCGGGCACGCCACGCTCCGCAAGTTCGCCGACCTCGGAGTGCCGTCGTTCGCGTTCGTGAACACCCTGGCGCTCGGGGGCGGGCTCGAGATCGCCCTGCACTGCACGTACCGGGCCTTCTCGTCCGCCGCGCAGGGCATCGGCCTGCCCGAGGTGTTCCTCGGCATCATCCCCGGCTGGGGTGGCGCGACACTGCTCCCCCGCCTGATCGGCCCGGAGCGCGCGCTCCGCGTCATCGTCGAGAACCCGCTCAAGAACAACCGCCTGATGGACGGTCCGGCCGCGGTCGAGATCGGCATCGGCGACGTCCTGGTGCCGTCCGTCACGTTCCTGCCCTCGTCCGTTGCCTGGGCCGATCGTGTCATCACCGGCGCGACCAAGGTGGTGCGGAAGAACGAGCCGGGCATGCTCGAGAAGGCGGCATGGGGCACCGTCGTCAAGGTCGCGCGTGGCCAGGTGGCGTCGAAGATCGGCACCGTGCCGAAGTCGCCGTTCCGAGCACTCGACCTGGTGGCCGCCGCCAAGTCGGGCTCGCTCGACGAACGGTTCGCCGACGAGGACGACGCCCTCGCCGACCTGCTGTCCGGCGACCAGTTCGCCGCGTCGATGTACGCCTTCGACCTCGTGCAGAAGCGCGCGAAGAAGCCCGTCGGCGCGCCGGAAGGTGTCGAACCGAAGAAGATCACCAAGGTCGGTGTCCTCGGCGCCGGGCTGATGGCCTCCCAGTTCGCGCTGCTCTTCGCCCGCCGTCTCGGGGTCCCCGTGGTCATCACCGACGTCGACCAGTCCCGTGTGGACGCCGGTGTCGAGCGGATCCGCGGCGAGGTCACGAAGCTGCTCGACAAGGGCCGGATCTCCCCCGACGACGCCAACCGCATCACCGCGCTCGTCAGCGGCTCGGTGTCGTACGACGACTTCGCCGACGCGGACTGGGTGATCGAGGCCGTCTTCGAGGAGATGACCGTCAAACAAGAGGTCTTCCGGAAGATCGAGCAGGTCATCGCCCCGGACGCCATCCTCGCCACGAACACGTCGTCGCTCTCCGTCGACGAGATGGCGTCGGTCCTGACGAACCCGGAGCGGCTCGTCGGCTTCCACTTCTTCAACCCGGTCGCGGTCATGCCGCTGCTCGAGGTGGTGCGCGCGGCGAAGACCTCGGACGAGGCCCTCGTCACCGCCCTCGCCGTCGCGAAGACCCTGAAGAAGACCGCGGTCATCACCGCGGACCAGCCCGGCTTCGTCGTCAACCGGGTGCTCGCCCGGGTGCTCGGCGAGGCGATGCGCGGCGTCGAGGAAGGCACCTCGTTCGACACCGTCGCCCAGGGTGCCGCACCGCTCGGCCTGCCGATGTCGCCGTTCGAGCTGCTCGAGCTCGTCGGGCTGCCGGTCGGTGCGCACGTGCTCGATTCGCACCACGCCGCCTGGCCGGAGCGCTTCTACCCCGGCGACGGCCTGAAGAAGATCGCCGAGCACGGGACGATCCTGACCCGCGACAAGAAGGGCAACGCGACCGGGTACGACCCCGCCGCCGTGAAGCTGGTCGCACCGTCCAAGAAGGACGCGAAGCCCGTCGACGCCGCCGAGATGCAGCGCCGGTTCGAGGATGCCCTGGCCGACGAGCTGCACCGCATGCTCGAGGACAAGGTCGTCGAGCACGTCGAGGAGATCGACCTCGGGCTCATCCTCGGCGCCGGCTACCCGTTCCAGGCCGGTGGGATCAGCCCGTACCTCGACCGCTCCGGTGCCTCCGAGCGTGTCTTCGGCGGTACGTTCCACGAGCCCCTGATCGTCGGCCCCGCTTCCCGCTAGGCCCAGTACGCAAAACACCGGTGTTCGCGCACCGAACACCCGCAAACCGCGGAGTGGAGCGCGAACACCGGTGTTTTGCTGACCGGACCCGGACCGGACCCGGACCCGGGCCGAGCGGTCAGCGGTCGGACGCGGCGGACTCGCGGGAGCGCGCGGGCTTCGCCTGCGGCAGCTTCGTCCCGACGACCTGGTCGATGACGTCGCGGGCGATGGCCTGCGCCGTCAGCCCCGCGTCGGCGAGGATCTGGGACCGCGTCGCGTGGTCGATGAACGCGTCGGGCAGCCCGAGCTCGTTCACCCCGGTATCGACCCCAGCGGCACGCAGGTCCTGCCGCAGCCGGGTCCCGACGCCGCCGACCCGCACGCCGTCCTCGATCGTGATGACGAGCCGGTGTGAGCGCGACAGTTCGATGAGCGAACCCGGGACCGGGACCACCCAGCGCGGGTCCACGACGGTGACGCCGATGCCCTGCGCCTCGAGCAGCGCCGCGGCCTCGAGTGCCACCGGCACCATGGACCCGACGGCGACGAAGAGGACGTCCTCGACGTCGTCCGCGGCGGCGTGCAGCACGTCCACACCGTCGGGGAGACGACGGACCGCGGGGATGTCCGGCCCGACCTGCCCCTTCGACCACCGCAGCACGGTAGGGGCATCGTCGACGGCGATCGCCTCGCGGAACTCCTCACGCAGTGTCGCGGCGTCCCGTGGTGCGGCGATCCGGATCCCCGGCACGACCTGCAGCAGTGCGAGGTCCCACATGCCGTGGTGCGACGGGCCGTCCGGACCGGTGATGCCGGCGCGGTCGAGCACGAACGTCACGCCGGCCCTGTGCAGGGCGACGTCCATCAGCACCTGGTCGAACGCCCGGTTCAGGAACGTCGCGTAGAGCGCCACGACCGGGTGGAGTCCCCCGTACGCCAGGCCCGCGGCGGTCGTCACGGCGTGCTGCTCCGCGATGCCGACGTCGTACACGCGGTCGGGGTGCTGCTCCTGGAACAGGTGCAGCCCGGTCGGCCGGAGCATCGCCGCCGTGATCGCCACGATCCGAGGGTCCGAGGCGCCGGCCTCGGCCAGGGAGGACGCGAACACCGAGGTCCACGAGGGGCCCGACGCGGCGTCGAGCGACTCGCCCGTCTCCGGGTCGATGTGGCCGACGGCGTGGAACTGGTCGGCCTGGTCGCGCAGGGCAGGCTCGAAGCCGTGGCCCTTCTCCGTGATGACGTGCACGATCACGGGAGCGCCGTACTCCTTGGCCTGCCGGAGCGCAGCCTCCATCGCCTGCTGGTCGTGCCCGTTCACCGGGCCGATGTACTTGATGTCGAGGTTCGAGTACAGCGCCTCGTTGTTCGTCAGTCGCGACAGGAAGCCGTGCAGGCCCCCGCGCATGCCGCGGTACACCGCACGACCCGGAGCACCGAACCGCGCCGCCACGGCCTGCGTGCTCTCGTACAGGGCCCGGTACTCGCGGCGGGTGCGCACGGAACTCAGGAACCGCGCCATGCCACCGATGGTCGGGGCGTACGAGCGGCCGTTGTCGTTGACGACGATGACCAGGCGCCGGTCGTTGTCGTCAGAGATGTTGTTGAGCGCCTCCCACGTCATCCCACCGGTGAGGGCGCCGTCCCCCACCACCGCGACGACGGAGCGGTCGGTCTGCCCGGTCTGCCCGAACGCGCGGGAGATTCCGTCGGCCCACGACAACGACGACGACGCGTGCGAGGACTCGACGATGTCGTGCTCGGACTCGCTGCGCTGCGGGTAGCCGGCGATGCCACCGCGTTCGCGCAGCTTGGAGAAGTCCTGCCGCCCGGTGACGAGCTTGTGCACGTACGACTGGTGCCCGGTGTCGAAGACGAAGGGGTCGTTCGGCGAGTCGAACACGCGGTGCATCGCGAGCGTCAGCTCGACGACACCCAGGTTCGGCCCGAGGTGCCCACCGGTCTTCGCGACCTCGGCGACCAGGAAGCGCCGGATCTCGGCGGCGAGGTCGGTCATCTGCGCGTCGGAGAGACGCTTCAGGTCGCGCGGCGACGTGATGCTGGCGAGCAGGCTCACGGGCGCTCCTTTCGTGGGGCTGTCGGCCCACTCTATTCTCGGGACCCGACAACGGACGGGAGGCCCGTGGCGGTGTCGCCACGGGCCTCCCGTCCGTCCTGTGGTCGCGTCAGCGACCCGTGCGCACGTCGCTCAGACGAGCGAGCGGAGCACGTACTGCAGGATGCCGCCGTTGCGGTAGTAGTCGGCCTCACCGGGGGTGTCGATGCGGACGACCGCGTCGAACTCCACCGGCTGCTTGCCGGCGGGCGAGTGCTCGCTCGGCGTCGCGGTGACGTGCACGGTCTTCGGGGTGCGGCCCTCGTTCAGCTCGGTCAGCCCGGAGATCGACACGACCTCGGTGCCGTCGAGGCCGAGGGACTCGACCGTCTCGCCCGCCGGGAACTGCAGCGGGACGACGCCCATGCCGATGAGGTTCGAGCGGTGGATCCGCTCGAAGCTCTCGGTGATGACCGCACGGACACCGAGCAGGTTCGTGCCCTTCGCCGCCCAGTCACGGGACGAGCCGGAGCCGTACTCCTTGCCACCGAAGATGACGAGCGGGATGCCCTGCGCCTGGTAGTGCTGCGAGGCGTCGTAGATGAACGACTGCTCGCCGTCCGGCGTCGTGAAGTCACGGGTGTACCCGCCCTCGACGCCGTCCAGCAGCTGGTTGCGCAGACGGATGTTCGCGAACGTGCCGCGGATCATGACCTCGTGGTTGCCGCGACGCGAGCCGTAGGAGTTGAAGTCCTTGCGGTCGACGCCGTGCTCGGCGAGGTACTGACCGGCGGGGCTGTCGGCCTTGATCGAACCGGCCGGCGAGATGTGGTCGGTCGTGACCGAGTCGCCGAGCTTCGCGAGCACGCGGGCACCGGAGATGTCCGCCACCGCGTCGGGCTGCATCGTCATGCCCTCGAAGTACGGGGGCTTCCGGACGTAGGTCGACTCCTGGTCCCACTCGAAGGTGTCGCCCGTCGGGGTCGGCAGGTTCTTCCAGCGGTCGTCGCCCTCGAACACGGAGCCGTACTCGTGGGTGAACATCTCGGTGTCGATCGAGGTGTCGATGACCTGCTGCACCTCAGCCGCGTCGGGCCAGATGTCGGTCAGGTAGACGTCGTTGCCGTCCTGGTCGGTGCCCAGTGCGTCCTTGTCGAAGTCGAAGTGCATCGACCCGGCGAGGGCGTACGCGATGACCAGCGGCGGGGACGCCAGGTAGTTCATCTTCACGTCGGGGTTGATGCGGCCCTCGAAGTTGCGGTTGCCCGAGAGCACCGCGGTGACGGCGAGGTCGTTGTCCTGCACGGCCTGCGAGATCTCCTCGGGCAGGGGGCCGGAGTTGCCGATGCAGGTCGTGCAGCCGTAGCCGACCGTGTAGAAGCCGAGCTGCTCGAGGTAGGTGGTGAGACCGGCCTTCTCGTAGTAGTCGGTGACGACCTTCGACCCCGGCGCGAGGGTGGTCTTCACCCAGGGCTTCGCGGTGAGGCCCTTCTGCGCGGCGTTCCGGGCGAGGATGCCGGCGGCCATCATGACCGACGGGTTCGACGTGTTCGTGCACGACGTGATCGCGGCGATCGCCACGGCACCGTGGTCGATCGTGAACGGGTCGCCGTCGGCGATGGCGACCGAGGTCGGCTTCGAGACGGTGCCGGGCGCGCTCGAGGCGTGCACGGGGACCTCGGGCCCGGGGGCGTCCTGCAGGTCGTCCACGGCGTGCTCGTCACCGGGGGCCGCGGCCACCGGGTCGGACGCCGGGAACGTGTCGGCGACGGCCTTGTCCTCTTCGCTGTGGTCGATGCTCGCGTAGTTGGCGAGGTCGACCTCGAACTGGTCCTTGGCCTTCGACAGCTCGATGCGGTCCTGCGGACGCTTCGGGCCCGAGATGGAGGGCACGACCGTGGACAGGTCGAGCTCCATGTACTCGGAGTAGTTCGGCTCGACCGAGGCGTCGTGCCACAGGCCCTGGGCCTTGGAGTACGCCTCGACCAGGGCGATCTGCGCCTCGTCGCGACCGGTCAGGCGCAGGTAGTCGAGCGTGACGTCGTCGACCGGGAAGATCGCCGCGGTGGAACCGAACTCGGGCGACATGTTGCCGATGGTGGCGCGGTTGGCGAGCGGGACGGCGCTGACGCCCTCGCCGTAGAACTCGACGAACTTGCCGACGACGCCGTGCTTGCGGAGCTCCTGCGTGATGGTGAGCACCACGTCGGTCGCGGTCACGCCGGCGGGGATCTCGCCGGAGAGCTTGAAGCCGACGACCTTCGGGATGAGCATCGACACGGGCTGGCCGAGCATCGCGGCCTCGGCCTCGATGCCGCCGACGCCCCAGCCGAGCACGCCGAGGCCGTTCACCATCGTGGTGTGCGAGTCGGTGCCGACCAGGGTGTCCGGGTACGCGTAGGTCTCGCCGTCGAAGTCACGCGTGTAGGTGACCTTCGCCAGGTACTCGATGTTCACCTGGTGCACGATGCCGGTGCCGGGCGGGACGACCTTGAAGTCCTCGAACGCGGTCTGGCCCCAGCGGAGGAACTGGTAGCGCTCGCCGTTCCGCTCGTACTCCAGGTCGGTGTTGCGCTGCAGGGCGTCCGTGCTGCCGAACAGGTCGGCGATGACGGAGTGGTCGATGACCATCTCGGCCGGCGACAGCGGGTTGATCTTGTTCGGGTCGCCGCCGATGTCCGCCATGGCCTCGCGCATGGTGGCGAGGTCGACGATGCACGGCACACCCGTGAAGTCCTGCATGACGACGCGCGCCGGCGAGAACTGGATCTCGGTGTCGGGTTCCGCGTCGGGACGCCAGGAGCCGAGCGCCCGGATCTGCCCCTCGGTGACGTTCTTGCCGTCCTCGGTGCGGAGGAGGTTCTCGAGCAGCACCTTCAGGCTGTAGGGCAACTTCTCGTGCCCGGGAACCGAGTCGATCCGGTGGATCGCGTAGTCGACACCCCCAACCGACAGTGTGTCCTTCGAGCCGAAGCTATTGACTGCAGCCACCGTGCCGCCTCCCTACTGATCGGTTTGCCCTCATCCTCGCGGGCCGTGGACCGTCCCACCAGCAAGGCAAACCTAATCCCGCGGACACGTGCGCGCCCGGCAGGAACTATCTTGATGTCGAGAGAACTCTACACCGCGGCGACGTCGTCGCGCCGGACGAACACGGTGCGGACCAGCAGCCACGTCACCCAGAGGACCGCCGCGTACAGCGGCACGCCGAGGATGAGCTTCAGCCCGGCGAGCAGTTCGACCTGCGCTGTCAGGTAGAGCGGGACCTCCACCGCGAGCCGGACGGCGAACAGGCCGACCCATATCCAGGTGGCGACCGTCAGGACCCGCCGCTTGACCGGGTCGGCACGCCAGTCGACGTGCGAGCCGTCCTCGTTCGCGGGCAGCAGGAAGCCGACGACGAGCCCGATGAGCGGCCAGCGGATCGCCAGCGTGATCAGCAGCCCGACGAGCCAGACCGCGTTGATGATGATGCCGGGGATGAAGTTGCTCTCCGCGCGGCCGGTGATGAGCGCGAGGCCGGCCGAGACCGCGACGCCGAGGATGCCCGCGAACGACATCGTCACCGACTGCCGCTGCACCAGCCGGAGCACCACGAACACCAGGCCGACGACCACGGGGATCACGACGCTGGGCACGAGCTCCTTCGTGATCGCGTAGACGACCAGGAACGCGAACCCGGGCAGCACCGACTCGGCGAGCCCACGAACCCCGCCGACCGCGCCCAGCAGGGCCCGACCGGACGGTGCCTCGCCGGGCGCGACGCGGGCGATGCCGGCGTTCTGCACCGCGTCACGGAACTGCGCGGAGAACGACGGCGCCACCGACGACTCAGCTGCCGGTGCAGCGGGGTCGGGGCCAGCCGTCTCGGGTCGTGGGGTGTCGTCGTGGTCCGGCACCGTGCCTCCAGGCGGGGTTGCTCGTCGGGCCGTCAGATCGCGGTCTGCGTCGACTTGGGCATGTGCAGCGGGATGAGGTCGCGCGGCGGCATCGGCGTCGTGCCGCGCACGACGACGACGCTGCGGAACAGCTCCTCGATCTCGCTGGCGTCGTCGGGCTGCTCGGCGGCCTTGCCGGCGATCACGCCGCGCAGGAACCAGCGCGGGCCGTCGACGCCGACGAAGCGGGCCGGACGGGAACCGGCGGTGCCGCCGTCACCATCCACGGCGACCGGCACGGACGCCCGGAGCTCGGGGCCGAACGGGCCGTCGACCTCGGTCACGACACCGCCCTGGCGCTCGATCTGCTCGGCGATCTGGGCGCGGATCTCGTGCCACAGGCCGGTGGACCGGGGCGCGGCGAACGGCTGGACCTGCAGCGTGGAGTCGTCGTAGTCGAGCCCGACCGCGACGACGCGCTGCGAGCCCTCCTCGACCTCGAGGCGCAGGTGCAGGCCCTCACGCGGGAGCACCTTCACCCCGCCCAGGTCGACGTAGGGGCGGACCAGGTTCGCCTCGGTCTCGTCGTGGGGGCCGTTCTCGGCCCGGTCGTCCGGAGCGGACTTGTCCGTCGGGGCGACCGCGTCGACCTCGTCGTGGTCCGCGTCTGCATCGGTCGCGATGTCGACCTCGGGGGACGTGTCCGCGACCTCGATGTCGTCGGCGACGGCGTCCGCCACCTCGACCTCGTCCTGCTTGCGTCGGCCGAACTTCATGCGCGCGTCCCTTCCTGAGCGTCTGCGGCGGCACCGTGCACGGCGCCGCTCCGGTCACCGTAGCCCGACGAGCCGAACCCGCCCTGTCCGCGGACGCTGTCCGGCAGCTCGTCGACCCGGGTGTAGGTCACCTGCGGCACCGGCATCACGATCAACTGGGCGATGCGGTCGCCCACGTGGACCTCGTACGGTTCCGTCTGGTCCGTGTTGAGCAGCGCGACCTTGATCTCGCCGCGGTAGCCGGAGTCGACGGTGCCGGGGCTGTTCACGATCGTGATGCCGTGCTTCGCCGCCAGGCCGCTGCGCGGGACCACGAACGCGGCGTACCCCTCGGGCAGCGCGATCCGCAGTCCGGTGGCGGCCAGGTGTCGCTCGCCCGGCTGCAGCACGAAGGCCTCGGTGGAGACGAGATCGGCACCCGCGTCGCCGGGGTGGGCGTGGCCGGGAGCGTGCTCCCCGGTCCAGAGGACGTCGACTGGTTCGGTCACGTGACGAGGGTAGTGCAGCCGTGACCGTTCCGTGACCTCGTCCGCTCGTGATCGAATGGACCCGTGACCCTGTACCGCGAACGACTCTGGGCCCCGCCCGCCCTGTACCTGGCGACGGCGCTCGTGATCCCCGCCACCCTGCTCGTCTTCCTCCCCATCAGCGTCCTGGCCGGCGTCCTCGTGGCGATCGGGATGGAGCTCGGGGTCCTCGTGCTCCTGTGGGTACTCGCACCCACCATCGAGGTCACCGACACCGAGTTCCACGCGGGCAGGGCACACCTCCCCCGGACGCTCGTGGGCACGACCGAGGCGTTCGAGGGCACGGCGGCCACCGAGCAGCGCGGCCCGGCACTCGACGCCCGCGCCTGGACCCTCTTCCGCGGCTACGTGCGGGGGGTCGTCAAGGTCGAGGTGCGCGACGACGCCGACCCGACGCCCTACTGGCTGGTCAGCGTCCGCCACCCGGGCAAGGTCGTCGAGGCGCTGCGGTCCTGACGGACCACGGGCAACGGCCCTGGAGGCGCGGCTCGGCCCCGCCTCGCAGCCCACGACGAAGGCCCCGCATCCCATCGGGACGCGGGGCCTTCGCTGATCGTTGCGTCGAGGACGACGCGGCTGTGCTCGCTAGAGCGACGCGCACTCCGCGCAGACCGGTCCGAGCTTCGACTCGTGGTCGAGCTGGGAACGGTGCTTCACGAGGAAGCACTCGACGCAGGTGAACTCATCGACCTGCGGGGGCAGCACCACGACGTCGAGGTCGACGTCGCTGAGGTCCTGCCCGGCGAGTTCGAAGCTGCCGGGGTTGTCGGAATCATCGTCGACGACCCCCGACATCTTGTCGGGAACGCGCTCCTTGAGGGCCTCGATCGACTCTGAGTCAGAGTTGTCGTCGGTCTTCCGGGGGGCGTCGTAATCGGTGGCCATGCCCATCCATTCTCGTATCGAGAGGTCGTCGCCGGGTGATCGGCGGCGACAGTTTGCACCACGCCCCGCCGATGCGCAAACCGAGTGCTGCGGCGGGTCGTGCTGGCTGTGCAACCAGTGACCCGAACCGGACATTCCCGACACCCGTTGCCGGGCTCCGGCGCGCTCTCGGATCGGCCTGCGGATGTGCGCGGCACGCCCGTGCGCCTCCCCGGAAACCGTCCGTCCTCCCTGCATACTCACGGGGTACGACAGCAGGACCGTACGCGACGCTGGGAAGGCGGAACCATGCAAGACGTGAGAGTCATCGGAGTCGAGTCCGGCGCACTCCTCCTGGCGACCGACGGCGGCACCGAGTTCCGGTTGCCCGTCTCGTCGTCGCTGGCGGGTCAGGTGCGCCAGGCGAACCCCGACGCCGGTCCGCAGAAGCGGGTCTCCCCCAAGGACGTCCAGGCACGGATCCGCGGTGGTGCCGACGCCGCCGACGTGGCAGCCGCGCTCGACGTCGACGTCGAGTACGTCCGTCGCTTCGAGGGTCCGGTCCTGGCGGAGCGGGCCTTCATCCTCGACGCCTCGCACCGCGTCCCGGTCACCCCGGTCGACGACGAGGCCCCCGACACCTTCGGCCCCGCGATCACCGCGAAGCTCGAGGCCGGCGAGGCCACCGCGATCACCTGGGGCTCCTGGAAGCACCCGGAGAGCGGCTGGCAGGTCCGCGTCCGCTACACCGCGGGCGAGGTCGAGCACGACGCCCAGTGGCGTTTCGACCCGAAGACCTCGACCCTCGCGCCCGACAACGGTGACGCCCACCGGCTGTCGCACACCGACGACGAGGGCATCGCCCCGCGCCTGCGTGCGGTCGAGTTCGAGCAGCAGGACGACGACGGCACCCGCTTCGACTCCGGAGCCTTCCGCGTCGACGAGCCGGAGCAGCCGGCCGCCGAGCCCGAACCGTCCCAGCACGCACCGCTCCGTGCGCCACTGCCCCGCATCGGCCAGGCCACCGTGGAAGAACGTGCTCCCGGCAACGAGACCGCCGACCTGCTCGAGGCGCTGCGCCGTCGCCGCGGTGAGCGTGAGGCCGCGTCCTTCGGCGAACAGCGCGAGGAGCCCGCCCGCGGGACCTCGATCAGCGTCGTCGACATCCCGCTGCAGGGCTTCGAGGACGGCGGCGCGAACGACACCGCACCGCAGTCGACCGACGGCCGTCCGGCCTCGGCGCCGGAGCCCGAGAGCCGCGGCGAACGCAAGAAGCGCAGCCGCCGCTCGATGCCGAGCTGGGACGAGATCGTCTTCGGCACCCGCCCGGACGACGACCCCGCCTGATCCGGACCACCGCGCGTCGGCGCCGACGCCCCTAGTGAGCGAAGGCACCGGCGAGCCGGAGCGGGACGATCGTCTCCTCGTCGGTCATCGCGCCGTGCTGGCCGATCATGCGCTTCGGTGTCTCGTCCTCGCGCAGGGCTCGGTCGTCGTTGAACGCCCACGAGCCTCGCGCCACGACGAGCACGTCACCGATCCGCGGCACCACCTCGTCGGACACCTGCCCGAACCACCCGGCCTCGATCGCCTCGGCACGGCTGGCGACGGACGCCTTCTTGCCGTAGCGCGCCCGGAACGCGCCGACGAGGGCGCGGACGTCGGTGCCCGGTGCGACCGTGAGCTGTCGGCAGCGCGGGTCTCCTGCGACACCGACGACGTCGGTGAGCAGCAGCGGGTCGATCGCGATGTTCGCGTGGTCCGGCACGTCGAGCACACCGTGGTCCGCCGTCACCAGGACCCCCACGTCGTCGGCGCTGCGGGCATCGAGGCGGGCGAGTTCCCCGTCGAGCAACTCGAGCGCGGCCGTCCACCGGTCGGACTGCCAGCCGGACTTGTGGCCGATCGAGTCGAGCTCCGGCACGTACAGGTAGACGAGCGACCGGCCGGAGTCCGTCTCGGCCAGGGCGGCGTCGACCCGCTGGGCGATCGAGTCCGCCGACACGTACCGCGCACCGCCGAGCACGTTCGCGGTCATCCCGGACGATCGGTACCGGTCCGGCCCGACGACGACCGGGTCGAGTCCGAGCTCAGCCGCCCGGGTGAACAGCGTCTGCGTCAGGAGCCAGTCGGCGGGCACCTCGGTGTCCCAGCCTCCGAGCAGGTTCATCACGGCACCGGTGTCCGGGTTCCAGCCGCTGTACCCGATCACCCCGTGGGTGCCGGGCGATCGGCCCGTCGTGAGCGTGCTCAGTGCGGCCGCGGTCGTGGTCGGGAACCCGCTCCGCAGCTTCTTCGCGGTGCCGGTGCCCTTCGCGCCGGTCAGCCAGCGGGCGTGCCCGGCGCGCGCGGACAGCGCGGCGGACCCGAGGCCGTCGACGAGCACGACGATCGCCGAGCGGGCGGGGCGGAGGGTGATCCGGGCCTCCAGGCCGTTGCCACGCAACCACGCATCGTCCGCTGCACCGAGCGCGACGAGGCAACTCGGGAAGACGTCGGCGAGGTTCGCGACGCCGTCGGGGGCCGTCGGTACGCTTGTTCCCATTCCACGAGTCTTCCAGACGACTCTGGTCTTCCAGAAAGGTGCCATGGCACGCACGGATGTAGTCGGCCTGCCCGACGGTGAGCGCATCGAGGACGTCGACGTCTCCGAGGAGATGCAGGGTTCCTTCCTCGAGTACGCGTACTCCGTCATCTACTCGCGGGCACTGCCCGACGCCCGCGACGGCCTGAAGCCGGTGCAGCGCCGGATCCTGTACCAGATGGCCGAGATGGGGCTGCGCCCCGACCGCGGACACGTCAAGAGCGCCCGCGTCACGGGCGAGGTGATGGGCAAGCTGCACCCGCACGGCGACGGCGCGATCTACGACGCGCTGGTCCGGATGGCCCAGCCGTTCACGATGCGCGTGCCGCTCGTCGACGGCCACGGCAACTTCGGCTCACTCGACGACGGACCCGCTGCGGCCCGCTACACCGAGGCACGGCTCGCCGAACCGTCGATGGCGATGACCGAGGGCCTGGGCGAGGACGTCGTCGACTTCGTCCCGAACTACGACAACCAGATCATGCAGCCCGGCGTGCTGCCGGCGGCGTTCCCGAACCTGCTCGTCAACGGTGCCTCCGGCATCGCGGTGGGCATGGCGACGAACATGGCACCGCACAACCTGGGCGAGGTCGTCGAGGCCGCGAAGCACCTGCTCATGAACCCGCAGGCCACCCTCGAAGAGCTCATGGAGTTCGTGCCCGGCCCGGACCTGCCGTCCGGCGGCACCATCGTCGGGCTCTCCGGGGTCCGCGACGCCTACGCCACCGGCCGCGGTTCGTTCCGCACCCGCTCCAAGGTGAGCGTCGAGAACCTCACCCCGCGCAAGGTCGGCCTCGTCGTCACCGAGCTGCCCTACCTGGTCGGCCCCGAGCGCGTCATCGAGAAGATCAAGGACGGCGTCCAGTCCAAGAAGCTCGTCGGCATCTCGGACGTCAACGACCTGACCGACCGCAACCACGGGCTCCGGCTCGTCATCGGCATCAAGAGCGGCTTCAACCCCACCGCCGTGCTCGAGCAGCTCTACAAGCACACCCCGCTCGAGGACGGCTTCGGCATCAACAACGTCGCCCTGGTCGGCGGGTCACCCCGCACCCTCGGGCTGCGCGAGCTCCTCGACGTCTACGTGCAGCACCGGCTCGACGTCGTCACCCGCCGGTCGCAGTACCGCCTGGCACGTCGCAAGGACCGGCTGCACCTGGTCGAGGGCCTGCTCATCGCGATCCTCGACATCGACGAGGTCATCCAGGTCATCCGCACGTCCGACGACTCCGAGGCGGCGCGCAACCGCCTGCGCGACGTCTTCGACCTGTCCGAGGTGCAGGCCGAGTACATCCTCGAGCTGCGCCTGCGTCGCCTGACGAAGTTCTCGCGGATGGAGCTCGAGGCCGAGCGTGACCAGCTGCTCGCCGACATCGCCGCCCTCGAAGAACTGCTGGCGTCCGACGAGCGCCTCCGCGCGCAGGTCGCCCTCGAGCTGACCGAGGTCTCCGACAAGTTCGCGACCCCGCGCCGCACCCTGCTCACCGAGGCGGACGCCCCGGTCAAGGGCGGTCGGAAGGCCGCGGTCGACCCGGAGTCCCTGCAGATCGCCGACTCCCCCTGCCGCGTGCTGCTCTCGACCACCGGGCGGCTCATCCGCGTCGACATCCCGACGTCGGAACTCGGCATCGTCCGCGTGCCGAAGCGCTCGAAGCACGACGCCGTCCGCTCCGCCGTGGTGAGCACAGTCCGCGGGCAGCTCGGCGCCCTGACCTCCACCGGGCGGGTCCTGCGGCTCTCCCCCGTCGACGTCCCCGCCGTGCCGCCCGCAGCGGTCCGGCTCGACGCCGGCGTCCGGGTCACCGACTTCCTGGCGCTCACCAAGGGCGAGACGGTCGTCGCGCTCGTCGACCTCGGTGGGGCATCGTCGGACTCGCTGGCGATCGGTACCGCGCACGGCGTCGTGAAACGCGTCGTCCCCGGCGCCTGGCCGGACAAGCCCGAGTTCGTCGCCATCGGCTTGAAGCCCGGAGACGCGGTGGTCGGTGCCGCCCAGGCCCCGGAGTCCGACGACCTGGTGTTCATCAGCTCGAACGCGCAGCTGCTGCGGTTCCCGGCGTCCGTCGTCCGGGCGCAGGGGCTGCCCGCCGGTGGAGTGGCCGGCATGGCCCTGGCCGACGGCGCCGCCGTGATCTGGTTCGGGTCCGTCGCACGCTCCGACGACGCCGTGGTCGCCACGGTGTCCACCACCTCGACAGCGCTGCCCGGCACCGACGCCGGCCGAGCCAAGGTCTCCGCGCTGTCGGAGTTCCCGGCGAAGGGCCGCGCGACCCAGGGTGTCCGGGCGCACGCGTTCCTGAAGGGCGAGGACGGGCTCACCGTCGGCTGGGCGGGCATCGCGCCGCCGCACGCTGTCGGCACCGACGGCGCCGCCCGCACCCTGCCCGACTGGCTGTCGAAGCGTGACGGGTCGGGTGCACCGCTCGAGGCCGTCATCGGCTCGATCGGCGGCAGCGCCGCGACGCTCGACGGCACCGCCGGCGAGGCGTAGGCGGGCGCCGTCCGTCCGTCCGTCCGTCCGCTGCGCGCGCTCGCTCGCTCGCGAGAGCGACAGTGTCCCACGAACGGTTCGTGGGACACTGTCGCTTCGGCGGCACGGACCGCGCACGGTGGCGGCACGGTGTCGCTCTGGCGGCACCGAGACTCGGCCTACGCGACATCGTTCGCCGTCCGGCACCCGAGTCCGGTCGCCCACCGCGAGACTCGCTGGCCGGGAGGCGCGGGCCAGTCGCGTCCGGACCGCTCGCGCCGCCGACGCGGAAGCGACAGAAGTCCGCCAACAGTTCGCGGGAGACTGTCGCTTCGGCAGCACGGACCGCGCACGGTGGCGGCACGGTGTCGCTCTGGCGGCACCGAGACTCGGCCTGCCGCCGCGCCGCTACGCGTCGATGCGGTCGCGGTCGAGGCCCTCGCCGGCCAGGATGAACTCCTTGCGCGGCGCCACGTCGTTGCCCATCAGGAGCTCGAACACCTTCGCAGCGCCCTCGGCATGGGTCACGTTCACCCGGCGCAGGGTTCGGTGCGCACGGTCCATCGTGGTCTCCGCCAGCTGGTCCGCGTCCATCTCACCGAGGCCCTTGTACCGCTGGATCGGCTCCTGGTACTTCTTGCCCGTCTTCTCGAGCTTCTTCAACACCGTCTGCAGCTCCTGTTCGGAGTACGTGTACAGCGTGTCGTTCGGCTTGCCGCGGTTCACCACGACGACCCGGTGCAGCGGCGGCACGGCGGCGAAGACCCGGCCCTGCTCGATCATCGGCCGCATGTACCGGAAGAACAGCGTCAGCAGCAGTGTGCGGATGTGGGCGCCGTCGACGTCGGCGTCGGACATGATGATGATCTTGCCGTAGCGGGCTTGGTCGATGTCGAACGTCCGACCCGAACCGGCACCGATGACCTGGATGATCGACGCGCACTCGACGTTCGAGAGCATGTCCGACACGGACGCCTTCTGCACGTTGAGGATCTTGCCGCGGATCGGCAGCAGCGCCTGGTACTCACTGTTGCGCGCGAGCTTCGCGGTGCCCAGGGCCGAGTCGCCCTCGACGATGAAGAGCTCGGTGCCCTCGGTCTCCTGCGAGCGGCAGTCGGCGAGCTTCGTCGGCAGCGAGGAGTTCTCGAGCGCGTTCTTGCGCCGCTGGGTCTCCTTGTGCGCCCGCGCCGAGATGCGGGTCTTCATCTCCGACACGACCTTCTCGAGCAGGGCGGCCGACTGCGCCTTCTCGGTGCGCTGCGTCGAGGTCAGGATCTCGGTGATGCGCTTCGACACCACCTGGTCGACGATCTTGCGGACCGCCGGGGTGCCGAGGATCTCCTTCGTCTGCCCCTCGAACTGCGGCTCGGGCAACCGCACGGTCAGCACGGCGGTCATGCCGGCGAGGACGTCGTCCTTGTCGAGCTTGTCCTGCCCGACCTTGAGCTTGCGGGCGTTCGCCTCGACCTGGGCGCGGACGGCCTTCACGACACCGGACTCGAACCCGGCCTGGTGGGTGCCCCCCTTCGGCGTCGCGATGATGTTGACGAAGCTGCGGAACACGGTCTCGTACCCACTGCCCCAGCGGAGTGCGAGGTCGACCTCGCACTCGCGCTCGACCGAGGTGGAGACCATGTGGCCCTTGTCGTCGAGCATCGGCACGGTCTCGGTGAAGGTCCCGGTGCCCTGCACACGCCAGACGTCGGTCAGGGGGCTGTCGACGGCGAGGTGCTCGACGAACTCGCCGATCCCGCCCTCGTACCGGAATCGCTCGACCACCGGGCCGGCAGCCACGGTGGTGCCCGTCGCCTCGGCACGGGCGGCAGCGGCGTCGATCGACGCAGCGCGCTCGTCGGTGATGGTGATGCCGAGCCCGGGCACGAGGAACGCCGTCTGGCGTGCACGGGTGACCAGGTCGTCGGTGCTGAACCGGGCGTCGGCGGTGAAGATCTGGCGGTCCGCCCAGTACCGGATCCGGGAACCGGTGACGCCCTTCTTGACCTTGCCCACCACACGCAGTTCACTGCCCGACGTGAAGGGCGCGAACGGGGCGTCCGGGCCGATGCCCTTGCGGTCGTCGAAGATGCCGGGCTCGCCGCGGTGGAACGACATGGCGTAGGTCTTGCCGCCACGGTCGACCTCGACGTCGAGGCGCTCCGACAGCGCGTTCACGACCGAGGCCCCGACGCCGTGCAGCCCGCCCGAGGCCGCGTACGATCCGGAGCCGAACTTGCCACCGGCGTGCAGCTTGGTGAACACGACCTCGACCCCGGTCAGGCCGGTCTTCGGTTCGACGTCGACGGGGATGCCGCGGGCGGTGTCGCGGACCTCGACCGAGCCGTCGGCGTGCAGCACGACGCCGATCTCGTCACCGTGTCCCGCGAGGGCTTCGTCCACCGAGTTGTCGATGATCTCCCACAGGCAGTGCATGAGGCCGCGGGAGTCCGTCGACCCGATGTACATGCCCGGCCGCTTCCGGACCGCCTCGAGCCCTTCGAGGACGGAGAGATGGCGTGCGGAGTAGTCGGAGCTCACCGTCGGAGTTTACCGAGCGGCACCGACAGCACCGTGTGGACACTCGCACTGGGGCCATCCGATCCGCGCTGAGCGAAACAGGCCGCGACAATGCGTCGCTCCCAGGCATCACGTGTTGAAATGGTGCAACCACCCGGCACCACCTGCGATCCGTGAGGAGCACAGCAATGACCCAGACCGTGCAGGACCCCTCCATCGACGAAGTCAGCAACCACCAGCTGACCGCCGCCGACCGTTGCGACAGCTGCGGGGCGCAGGCCTACATCCGAGCCACCATGTCGAGCGGCGAGCTCTACTTCTGCGCCCACCACGGCGCCGAGTTCAAGGACAAGCTCGCGGCGACCGCCATCGAGTGGCACGACGAGAGCAGCCGACTCTACGAGTCGAAGTAGTCGCGACCGGCAGACGGACAGGAGGCGCGGTGCCAGCTGGCACCGCGCCTCCTGTCTGTCTGCAGCCTGGTTCAGAACGCGCGGAGACGACGAAGGCCGGGCCCCCTCGGGACCCGGCCTTCTTCGTCGTGCGTCAGGCGATGCGCTTGAACGCCTTGTCGACGTAGCGGTCGACCGTCGCGCGCGCTTCACGTGCGTAGCGGTCGATGGTCGCCGTCTGCTCCGCGTCGGGCGCGTACTCGCGGCCCAGCCGTGCGGTGGCTGCGGCGAGGACACCGTCGGTCAGCTGCGGGTTGAGCGGCAGGACCGGACCCTGGGTGTGCGTGCCGAAGGAGTTCCCGACGATCGCGCCCTCGACCGGCGAGCCGGCCTGGTTGCCGCCGCCGGAGACGACGTCGGCGAAGGGCGTCACGCCGGCTGCGAGCTCGATGCGGGTGGCGTGGTCCTCGAAGCCGGCAAGACCCTTCGGCGCTCCGGGGAGCAGCGGGTACCGGGTCTCGAGCACGAAGTAGTTCACGCGGCGCTCGGCACCGCGCACGGCACGGGCGTCGAACACACCGAATCCGGCGAGCGGCGCGCCCTCGGTCGGCACGACCTCGTTCGTCGCGAGGTCGAACCCGCCGCCGACGGCGATGACCGGCACGCCATCGGCCGCGAACGCACGGAGCGTTCCGCCGATGCGTGCGATGTCGTCACCCAGGGAGCGCATGGCGCTGAGCGGTCCGTTGCCGATCACGACGACGTCCGCCGTGGTCGGCAGGTCGTCGCCGGGCGCGTACTCGAGGACCTGGGTCTCGATGTCCGCGGCGGCCGCACGGCGTACCAGGGCCGCGACGTTGCCGCGGTCGCCCGAGACACCCATCTGCCGGGGGTAGACGTGCAGGATGGTCAGCCGGTCGGCCGTCATGCGGTCTTCTCCATGTCCGGGTGGCCGAGGGCCTTGCGGGCGATCATCATGATCTCGTAGTTGACGATGAAGTTCTTCGTCCCACGGGTCGTCGAACCGAGCTGCTCCATGTGCTTGATGGCAGCCTCGACGTCGGGCTCGACCCGGCCGATGCGGACACCGGCATGCTCGAGCGCGATCGCGATCTGCCACGCCTTGTCGCCGGAGACGACGTCCACGTGGTCGAGCTTCGAGAAGTCGATGTCGTAGATCCAGGAGATGTCCGGCGTGCCCTCGTCGATCGCCATGAGGACCTGCTCGGGCTGGTCCGGCAGGGCGTCGAGGTTGAGCTGCAGGCTCGCGGCGTTCTTGAACATCGTGAACTCGGCGGACTCGCCCGCGATGGGGAGCCGCTCGCCACGGCCGTAGGCCGGCTTCATCGTGCCGAAGGCCTTCGTCACGGCGTCGGCGCGGAACTGCGCACCGAGGGCCGCACTCGCCGTCGCGGTGGCCGCGGCGGCGTCGACCGCGTAGTGCAGGCCGCGGGCGGGCAGACGGACCGGGATCTCGGCGCCGTCGAAGCGGATCGTCGCGCCGTCGCCCGTGTGGGCCACGACCTCGGCGTCGGCGGTGTGCTGGGCACGGTCACCGGCGTCGAACGAGTCAGCGTTCTGCAGGCCGTTCGGCGCTGCGGCGATGACCTCGTCGCTCGCACCGAACCGCAGGACGCGCTGCCCCGGGGTGCCGCTGTAGCCGTCGAGGAACTGGTCGTCGTGGTTCGTGATGACGTTCGCCGTCGACAGTGCGGCGGTGTCGAGCATCATCGTCGCCACACGCTCGGTCTCGAAGAACCGGTACAGCTGGTCGACCTGCACGTTGAGCATCGTCACCGTCGAGGGCGACAGGATGCCGGCGAGCTCCACCGCGAAGGCCTCGTCGACCTCGAGGATGCCGATGTCCGCCTTGAGACGTCCGGTCAGCGAGACCTCGGACAGCAGGGCCGACGCGATGCCCTGCGGCAGGTTCGCGCCCGACGGGTTCGTGAAGACACGGAGCCCGTGGGCCCGGACGATGTCGGAGATCATGTGCGTCGTCGTCGACTTGCCGTTCGAACCGAGCACGAAGACGACGCCGTTCGGGAACTGCTTCGTCACGTGCTGCAGGAAGTCCGGCACGAGCTTCAGGACGATGAACCCCGGGTAGGCGGATCCACCGCCCCGCGCACGGGCGAGGGCACGGAGGATCCGCCCGATCAGGATCGGGATGAAGAAGCGCATGCCGGCTTACTCGAGGTAGTCGCGCAGCGACTGCGACCGCGACGGGTGGCGGAGCTTCGCCATCGTCTTGGACTCGATCTGACGGATGCGCTCGCGCGTCACGCCGAACGTGTCACCGATCTGGTCGAGGGTCTTCGGCTGGCCGTCGCCCAGGCCGAAGCGCATGCGGATGACGCCCGCCTCGCGCTCGGACAGGGAGTCGAGCAGGCTCTCGAGCTGCTTCTGCAGCATCGTGAAGCCCACCGCGTCGGCCGGCACGACCGCCTCGGTGTCCTCGATGAGGTCACCGAACTCGGAGTCGCCGTCCTCACCCAGGGGCGTGTGCAGCGAGATCGGCTCGCGACCGTACTTCTGCACCTCGACGACCTTCTCCGGGGTCATGTCGAGCTCGCGTGCGAGCTCTTCCGGAGTGGGTTCGCGACCGAGGTCCTGCAGCATCTGGCGCTGCACGCGGGCGAGCTTGTTGATGACCTCGACCATGTGCACCGGGATGCGGATGGTGCGGGCCTGGTCGGCCATGGCGCGGGTGATGGCCTGACGGATCCACCAGGTCGCGTACGTCGAGAACTTGAAGCCCTTGGTGTAGTCGAACTTCTCGACCGCACGGATCAGGCCCAGGTTGCCTTCCTGGATGAGGTCCAGGAACTGCATGCCGCGACCGGTGTAGCGCTTGGCCAGCGAGACGACCAGACGGAGGTTCGCGCCGAGCAGGTGCGACTTCGCACGCTGACCGTCACGGGCGACCCAGCGCAGCTCACGCTCGGCGGGCTTCGACAGCCCCGTCGAGTGCTGCAGCTTGTCCTCGGCGAACAGGCCGGCCTCGATGCGCATCGCGAGCTCGACCTCCTGCTCGGCGTTGAGCAGGGCGACCTTGCCGATCTGCTTGAGGTAGTCCTTCACCGGGTCGGCGGTGGCACCCGTGATGGTCGTGGAGTAGACCGGTGCCTCGTCGTCGTCGGTCTGCGAGATGACGAGCGCACCGGCGGCGACCGCGGCAGCGGCGTCCGGCTTGGCCGTCTTGTCGTCGGTGTCGTCGGCCTCGTCGGTCGGCTCCTCGACCGGCTCGTCCGAGGCGATGGCCTCGTCGACGGCGTCGGTCTTCTTCGCCTTGGGTGCTGCCTTCTTGGCAGGCGCCTTCTTGGCAGGGGCCTTCGTGGCGGGGGCCTTCGTGGCGCGCTTCTTCGGCGCTGCGGTGCCCTCGGTGGCGGTGGCGTCCTCTGCCACAGCGCCCTCGGGCTCGGTGTCCTTCGTGGGATCGATCGTCGTGCTCCGGGCAGCCATGCGATCACCTCTCTCGTCGTGCCACGTTCGTGGGGTCGTGGCTTCCCTCGCCGCCCAGGTCCCGCGCCGCAGTCCCCCGCGTCGTACGAGTCCTACCGTTCCGGGCAGCACTAGGACCCATGTCAAGTCCCCCGAGTTCACCGGCGCACCGAAGTGCTCCGACAGACAGGGGTCCCGAACGGGTCCGTGATCATTATTGCACGTGCCGCCTCCGCAGGCGTGCAACGAGTGCAACCCAGAGTGGTCCGACGCGTATTCCCTCTTCCGAGTGCAGCACCCGACGGGTCCGGCGGCGGGCGTGCAGGAGCATCCCGACGCCGAACCCGACCACGACGTACTGCACCGTGAGGGCGATCCGGAAGTTCTCCCAGGCGAACACCGTGGTGCCCGATGCCCGCGCCGCCACGTCGAGGACGACGCCGATCAGGTACATCATCACGAACGCCGCGAGGAACCCGCCGACGTTCACCACACCGTTCGCCGAGCCGAGCGAGCCGATCGGGTTGAAGGTCCGGGCGAAGTCGAAGCCGATGAGCGAACCGGGTCCGCCGATGCCCATCGCGACGACGAGCAGCACGAGCAGCCAGGTCGGCGGGTGCCCGGGCCAGAGCAGGATCGCCGTCCAGAGCACCGCGAGCAGCACGACCACGCCGAGCACCAGGTTCGACCGGCGCATCGGGAACCGTGCGCAGAGCACGCCGAGCACCGGGCCGGCGACGAACCCGACCACCACGATGATCGTGAGGAAGCCCGCCGCCTCGCCCGGGGAGTACCCGAGTCCCCGGAGCATCGGGACGCCCCACAGCAGCGAGAACACCGTGCCCGAGGACTGCGTGACGTAGTGTGACCAGAACCCGAGCTGTGTGCCGGGGCGCCGGAGCGCGTGCCCGAAGGTGCTGAACGCGGCACCCCACGAGTGCGGCAGCGGGATCGTGTCGGTCCGCACCGGCACCGGACCGTTCCGGAC
Source organism: Curtobacterium flaccumfaciens UCD-AKU (assembly GCF_000349565.1). Lineage (GTDB taxonomy): Bacteria > Actinomycetota > Actinomycetes > Actinomycetales > Microbacteriaceae > Curtobacterium > Curtobacterium poinsettiae. The sequence goes on along the minus strand of NZ_KB714608.1, from coordinate 30,871 downwards.
GAACACGGCGGCGAGCACGAGACCGACCGCGCTGGCCGCGGCAGCGACGCCGAACGCCGGGGTCCACCCCACCGAGTGCAGGAGCACGGCGAACGGGAACGCCGACAGGACCTGGCCGATCTGCCCGAGGTTGCCCGTCCACTGGGAGATCTGCGGCAGGATCCGGCCGCTGAACCACATCGGTACCAGGCGGATCACCGAGATGAAGGTCATCGCGTCACCGGCCCCGACCAGCACCCGCCCAGCGATGGCCGGCCCGATCGAGGGCGACACCGCGACGATCGCCTGTCCGACGACCAGCAGTGCGGCACCGAGGAGCACGAGCCTGCGCGGTCCGACGCGGTCGAGCGCGATCCCCACCGGGATCTGCAGCCCCGCGTAGACGGCGATCTGCACCACGGCGAGCGTCGACAGGACGGCCGCCGAGACGGCGAACCGGTCCTGCGCGTCGACGCCGGACACTCCGAGCGAGGACCGTTGCACGACGGCGAGGACGTACGCGAGGACCGCGACGCCCCAGATCAGGAAGGCACGACGGGAGTTCACCGGACCAGGCTACCGACGCGTTCCCACGTCGATACGCGACAGCCGTCGCGAACGCGGGTCACGTCGTGCAGGTGACGACGGAACGGCCTGGAGGCGCGG
>NZ_KB714608.1:0-30040 GCF_000349565.1 Curtobacterium flaccumfaciens UCD-AKU | reverse complement strand
CACCGCGCCTCCAGGCCGTCCTGTCGGAGCGTCCGGATCCGACGCGACGGTCAGTCGGTCGCGTCGCCCTGGGTGCGCCGGTCGGCCAGGAAGCGCTCGAGCTCGGCGGCGATCGCGTCGGCGGTCGGCACCTCGCCGTCGACGCCGGTGAGCGGCGACGCGACGGGGTTGCCCTCCATGTAGGTGTCGTGCCGTTCCTCGAGCACGGAGACCAGGCGCTGCAGCTCGGCGTTGCCGGCCACCTGCTCCTCGACGCGCGTCAGGAACTCGCGACCCGACTCGCGCAGGGCGTCCGTCGGGAAGATCAGTCCGGTCGCGGCGGCGATGCCGGAGAGCGCTGCGACGGCGGCGTCCGGGAACTCGGTGTCGGACAGGTAGTGCGGCACGAGCAGCACGAGCCCTGTCACCTGCGCACCCGTCTCGGCGAGGCGGTGCTCGACCAGGTGCAGGACGTTCGCCGGTGCCTGGGTCTCGGGCTTCCAGACGCTCATCTGCTCGACGAGGTCGGCCCGGGTGCCCGAGACGGTGAGGCTGATCGGACGGGTGTGCGGGACCGGCATCGGGATCGACTGCACCCAGGTGGTGTCGGCGACCTGCAGGTCGGCGGCGAGCCCGGTGACGGCGCGGACGAAGCGGTTCCACTGGAAGTCCGGCTCGTAGCCCGACAGGAACAGGAACGGCTGGCCGATCTCGTCGCGCACCAGGTGCAGTGCAAGACGGGGCGGTTCGACGGCGCTGATGTGGTCGTGCTCGAAGGTGATGACCGGACGACGGGCACGCCAGTCGAGCAGCACGTCGGGGTCGAACTCGGCGACGAGCTCGGTGTCGAGGTCCTCGAGGATCGAGTTCGTCAACTGTGCGACGGCGGAACCGGCATCGGCGAACCCGGTCAGCCCGGCGACCAGGTGCAACCCCGCCGGGACGGTCGGGGCGTCCGCGTCGAACGTGTAGAGCTCCTCAGGGTGGTTCACCGTCCCCATGCTAGGCGGGGCCCCCGACGTCCCCGGTGCGCGACGACGACGCCGACAGCGAACAGGCCGTCGGTAGGGTTGGGGCATGGTCCGACCGACGCTCTCCACCACCAGTTCACCCCCCGAGACCACCACCGCCGACGTCCTCGTCGTCGGGGTCCGTCCGGGATCCTCCGGCGACGCGGACAGTGCCGCTTCCCTCGCGCCCAGCGCCCTGGGAGCGGTCGACGCCCTCGCCGACCTCGACCTCGCCGCGATCGGGGTCACCGGCGCGAAGGACCAGCTCGTCCGACTCCCCGCCTCCGGTGTCGGGGCGAAGTCGGTCGCGCTGATCGGCCTCGGCTCCGCCACGGGCGCCGCCGCGATCCGTGCAGCCGCCGGCAGCGCGGTCCGACAGCTCCCCCGCGTCGACTCGATCACGCTGGCACTGCCCACCGACTCCGCCGAGCTCGTCGAAGCCGCCCTCGAGGGCGCGGCGCTCGGCGCGTACGCCTTCACGCGCCACAAGGGCACCGGCACCAAGGCCCCGGCCCGTGGCGACCAGCGCATCGAGGTCGTCGCCCCCGCCGACGTCGCCGCCGACGCCGCGGTGCGCCCGGCGATCGTCGCCGACGCCGCGTCGCTCGTGCGCGACCTGGTGAACACCGCCGCCGGTGACCTCGGGCCGCAGGACGTCGCCGACGTCGCGACCGGGTTCGCCTCGGACCTGCCGCTCACGGTCGAGGTCCTCGACGAGCAGGCGCTCGAGGAGCAGGGCTTCGGCGGCATCCTCGGCGTCGGCCGCGGTTCCGCCCGGCCTCCGCGTCTGGTCGTCGTCCGGTACGCACCGGAGTCCGCGACGAAGCACCTCGCCCTGGTCGGCAAGGGCATCACCTTCGACTCGGGCGGCCTCTCGCTCAAGCCCGCGGCGTCGATGCTCGGGATGAAGACCGACATGACCGGTGCCGCCACGGTGCTCGCCGCGACCGTCGCCGCCGCCCGCCTGGGCCTCGACGTGCGGGTGACCGCATGGCTCGCCCTGGCCGAGAACATGCCCTCCGGCACCGCGACCCGCCCGGGCGACGTCCTGACGCTCAAGAACGGCACCACGGTCGAGGTCACCAACACCGACGCCGAGGGGCGCCTGGTGCTCGGCGACGGGATGGCCGCCGCATCGCTCGAGCAGCCCGACGCGCTCGTCGACGTCGCCACGCTGACCGGTGCCCAGGTCGTCGCGCTCGGCGACCGCACGACCGGCCTGATGGGCAGCGACGACCTCGTCGCGAAGGTCCGCGCCGTCGCCGAGGGCGTCGCGGAGCCGATCTGGCCGATGCCGCTGCCCGAGGAGCTCGAGGCCCGGCTGTCCAGCGACGTCGCCGACATCGTCAACGCCACGGTCGGCAACCCCGCCGGCGGCATGCTGCTCGCGGGCAAGTTCCTCGAGCGCTTCGCGGGCGAGGGTGTCCCCTGGGCGCACCTCGACATCGCGGGTCCGTCGGAGAACAAGGGCGGCGGGTACGCCTGGTTGGGCAAGGGTGCGACGGGTGTGATGGTCAGGACGCTCATCGCTCTCGCAGAAGACCTCCAGTCCGAGTAGTAGGTTTGGTACCGGTGGGAACGGCGCACTGACGCGCCTCCCACCGGTACTGCACGGGACGGGACCGGAACCACGCGGTCCGACCGTCGGACGCCGCCCTCCGCGGTGTCCACGTAGGGCCCGATCGGCCCGACACGCACGAGGGAGTTGCACCAGGTGACGGAACAGACTTACGACGTCGTTGTCCTCGGTGGCGGGAGTGGTGGGTACGCCGCTGCGCTCCGGGCCGCCGAACTCGGCATGAGCGTCGCGCTCATCGAGGGCGACAAGCTCGGAGGGACGTGCCTGCACCGCGGCTGCATCCCGACGAAGGCACTGCTGCACGCGGCCGAGGTCGCCGACGCGACGCGCGACGCCGAGAAGTACGGCGTGGTCGCGGAGTTCGCCGGTGTCGACGTGCCCAAGGTCATCGACTACCAGCAGGGCATCATCAACTCCAAGTACAAGGGCCTGCAGGGTCTGATCAAGGCGCGCGGCATCACCGTGGTCGAGGGCTGGGGCCGTCTGACCTCGCAGAACACCGTGCAGGTCGGCGACCAGACCGTCACCGGCAAGAACATCGTGCTCGCGACCGGCTCCTACTCGAAGTCCCTGCCGGGGCTCGAGATCGGCGGCCGCGTGATCACCTCCGAGACCGCGCTCCGCATGGACTACGTCCCGAACAAGGTCGTCATCCTCGGCGGCGGCGTCATCGGCGTCGAGTTCGCCAGCGTCTGGAAGTCCTTCGGCGCCGAGGTCACCATCGTCGAGGGCCTGCCGCACCTGGTCCCCGCCGAGGACGAGTCGATGTCGAAGCAGCTCGAGCGTGCGTTCCGCAAGCGCGGCATCGAGTTCTCGCTCGGTGTCCGGTTCCAGGGCGTCGAGCAGCACGAGAACGGCGTCGTCGTCACGCTGGAGGACGGCAAGACCTTCGACGGTGACGTCCTGCTCGTCGCCGTCGGCCGTGGCCCGGTCACGCAGAACGTCGGCTACGACGAGGTCGGCGTGACGATGGACCGCGGGTTCGTCACCACGAACGAGCGTCTCGCCACGAACATCCCCAACGTCTACGCCGTCGGCGACATCGTCCCCGGCCTGCAGCTCGCGCACCGCGGCTTCCAGCAGGGCATCTTCGTCGCCGAGGAGATCGCCGGCCTCAACCCGGTGGTCATCGAGGACAAGAACATCCCGAAGATCACCTACTCCGACCCCGAGGTCGCGTCGGTCGGACTCTCGCAGGCCAAGGCCGAGGAGCAGTACGGCGCCGACAAGGTCGACTCGTACGAGTACAACCTGGCCGGCAACGGCAAGAGCCACATCATCGGGACCTCCGGCTCCGTCAAGGTCGTGCGCGTCGTGGACGGCCCCGTCGTCGGTGTCAGCATGATCGGCGCCCGCGTCGGTGAGCTCATCGGTGAAGCCCAGCTCGCCGTCAACTGGGAGGCCTACCCCGAGGACATCGCTCCCCTGGTGCACGGCCACCCGACCCAGAACGAAGCCCTCGGCGAGGCGTTCCTGCACCTCGCGGGCAAGCCGCTGCACGCGCTGTGACCGGCACCGGCAAGCGCACTGTGACAATGACATCAACAACCACTGCAATCCCCCGCGAAGAGGAGTCCACCCGATGAGCGAATCCGTCAACCTCCCGGCGCTCGGCGAGAGCGTCACCGAGGGCACGGTGACCCGATGGCTGAAGAACGTCGGTGACCGGGTCGAGGTCGACGAGCCGCTGCTCGAGGTCTCGACCGACAAGGTCGACACCGAGATCCCGTCGCCGATCGCCGGCGTTGTCGAGGAGATCCTCGTGCCAGAGGACGAGACCGTCGAGGTCGGCACCGCCCTGGTGAAGATCGGTGACGGCTCCGGTTCGTCCGACGGCGGTTCGGACTCGTCCGACTCCGACGACGCCAACGCCGCCGCTGCCGAAGCTGAAGAGCCCGAGGCCGCTCCGAGCACCGAGCAGGAGGCCGAGACCCCCGCGCCGGAGCCCACCGAGCCCGAGCCCGCCCCCGCCGGTCAGACGCAGCCCGCTGCCCCGCAGGCACCGTCCGCGCCGCCCGCCGCAGCGCCGGTCCCGGCCGCCGCACCCGTCCCGCCGCCCGCAGCCGCTCCGCCGGCAGCCGTTCCGGCCCAGGCCGCTCCGGCAGCAGCTCCGGCGTCCGCGCCGAGCACCACGGCCGCCGCCGCGGTCCCGAACCCCACGCAGGACGGCGCAGCCTCCGGCTACGTCACCCCGCTGGTGCGCAAGCTCGCCAACGAGCAGGGCGTCGACCTGTCCACGGTCACCGGTTCCGGTGTCGGAGGGCGCATCCGCAAGGAGGACGTCCTCGCCGCCGCCGAGAAGGCCCCGGCCGCCCCGGCTGCAGCAGCACCCGCTGCCGCGTCCGGCCCGTTCGTCGCCGAGGTGTCGCCGCTGCGCGGCACCCGCGAGAAGATGACGCGCCTGCGCAAGGTCGTCGCCGAGCGTGCCGTGCAGTCGATGACCTCGACCGCACAGCTCACGAGCGTCGTCGAGGTCGACGTCACGAAGGTGGCGCAGTTCCGCGACGCCCACAAGGCGGAGTTCCTCGAGAAGACCGGCTCGAAGCTCTCCTTCATGCCGTTCTTCGCCCTCGCGGCGTCCGAGGCACTGAAGGCCCACCCGAAGATCAACTCCACGGTCGAGGGCGACGAGATCGTCTACCCGGAGACCGAGAACGTCTCCATCGCGGTGGACACCGAGCGCGGCCTGCTGACCCCGGTCATCAAGGACGCGGCCTCGCTGGACCTGGCGCAGTTCTCGAAGTCCATCGCGGACCTCGCCGAGCGCACCCGGAACAACCAGCTCAAGCCCGACGAGCTCGCCGGCGGCACGTTCACGCTGACCAACACCGGTTCGCGCGGCGCGCTGTTCGACACCCCCGTGGTGTTCCTGCCGCAGTCGGCGATCCTGGGGACCGGCATCGTCACGAAGCGTCCGGCGGTCGTGAAGGTCGACGGCCAGGAGGCCATCGCCATCCGCTCGTTCGTCTACCTGGCGCTGTCGTACGACCACCGGATCATCGACGGTGCGGATGCCTCGCGGTACCTCGTCGCGGTGAAGAACCGTCTCGAAGAGGGCAACTTCGCCCCGAACCTCGGGTACTGATCCCAGCAGCACGGCCGACGGCCCCGGTTCCCCTCGTGGGAGCCGGGGCCGTTCCCGTTCCGGGTGGGTTCGGCGTCACCAGTCGCGTCACCCACCCCCGAGCAGGGTCAGGGCGGCGACCACCGACCCGACGGCGACCACGAGTCCCACGAGCACGCGGCGGAGCGGGAGTCGTCGATCGGTTCCGAGCGGGACGCCGTGTTCGACCACGTCGCGGAGGCGCTCGAGCAGCCCGTCCTGCCGAGTCGCCGTCGGCGACTCGGCGAAGACGAGGTCGCTCGGCACCGGCGTCCACCGGAACGGGCGGGGTGCTGCACTTGCGCGGACCAGCTCGAGAGCCGACCGCGCGGTTCGGTCGTCGCCGTCGAGGGCGTCCTGCAGCGCGTCGAGCACCGGTCGCTGTGCGGGATCGGCCGGGTCGACGCGGTCCCAGACCGTCCGGGCTGCGAGGACGAGGGTCCGGGTGGCGTCCGTCGAGTGCGCGGTGCGCGTCGGGGTCGCGTTCGTCGGGCTCGTCGCGTTCGTCGGGTTCGTCGCGTTCGTCGGGCTCGTCGGGTTCGTCGCGTTCGTCGGGCTCGTCGGGCTCGACGCGTTCGACGCGTTCGTCGGGCGGTCGCAGAGCACGACAGCGCCCGAGTCGTCGACCAGGACGTCGTCGATGCCGGCGGAACCGAGCAGGACGGCGCCGTCGTGCACGGCGACGAGGAGTTCCAGGAGCGGCACCGACAGCGTGACCGCAACGCCGGTGGTCGGCGTGCCGAGCCGATCGAGCGCCGCCACGAGCGGCGTGCCGGTCGGCCGGTCGAGGTCGACCCCGAGACACCCCGTCCGGGTCCTGCCGACTGCGGCCACCGGGACGAGGTGCCGCTCGGCGGCAGCGGAGCGGTCGGCGACCCAGGTGAGCACGTCGGTGTCGTCACCGGTCGCGATCCAGCGATCCGGGTGGTGGTCGGTCATCGTCTCCATGGTGACCAGCGTGGCGGGGGTGTGGTGGGCCTCCAGGCTGTGCGGCACCACCTGTGGACAAGACGTGTTCGCACACAGCCGGACATGCGGCGGTCTCCCCCGGCGCACGGAGGCCGTATCCTGTTCCCATGGCACGCAGCTCTTCCACAGACAAGAAGGCGAAGGAGCCGGGGCGTCTCAAGCAGATGTTCCAGGTCTTCCAGATGACCCGCAAGGCCGACCCGTCGTCGGTCTGGTGGTTCGCCCTCGCCTTCGTCGTTCCGGTCGTCCTCGGTGTCCTGCTGGCACTGCTCCTGCCGGGGCAGAACTGGCTCGCGGTCGTCCTGTGGATCGTCGCCGGTGTGCTGCTCGGTGTGCTGCTCTTCCTGATCGTGCTCACCCGCCTCGCTGAACGTGCCGCCTACTCGCAGATCGAAGGCCAGCCCGGTGCCGTCGGCGCCGTGCTGTCGAACTCGCTCCGTCGGCAGTGGCGCTCGAGCGAGATGCCGGTCGCGGTGCACGGTCGCTCACAGTCCGCGGTCTACCGCGCGGTCGGTCGCCCGGGTGTCGTGCTGATCACCGAGGGCCAGCGCGGCAACCTCAGCCGTCAGCTCGACGAGGAGCGCCGCAAGGTCCAGCGCATCGTGCCGAACGTCGCCGTGCACGTGCTGCACGTCGGTGACGGCTCCGGCGAGAGCCTGACGCTGCACAAGCTGCCCCGTGCCATGAACAAGCTCAAGAAGTCGCTCAACCGCAACGAGGTCCTGGCGGTCGCGAACCGTCTCGACTCGCTGACGCAGAGCCCCGCGGCCTCGATCCCGAAGGGCATGGACCCGATGCGTGCCCGTGCCGGACGGCCGCGCTGACCCAGCCGCAACACACGAAGACGCCCCCGACCGATCCTGGTCGGGGGCGTCTTCGTGTGGACGTGGGGTGACGGCGGGTGCGGGCTGCGGCGTTCGCGCGGGTCCGCGCGGGTCCGCATGGGTCCGCACGGGTCCGCATGGGTCCGCGCGGGTCCGCACGGGTCCGCACGGTGCGACCTTCGCTGAACCGTGCGAGGTTGCCAGCTCGGTGCGGGTCTTCGGCCGCGCACGGAGCAGGGAACCTCCCGTCAGCTGAGCAACCTCGCACGGTGCGACGTCCGGCGGCGGAGGCCAGGCGCGCAACCTCGCACCGTGCGAAGGCCGGCGTACAAACTCGCACCGTGCGAGGGCCTGCGGCGGAGGCCCGGCGCAATCACGCACCGTGCGCGGTTGCCTACTCGGTGCGAGGGGACGAGTCGCGCACGGAGTAGGCAGCCTCGCTCCGGACGATCGACCTCGCACCGTGCGGACAGCCACGGCCCTCGCGCCGCACGCCCGCGGCACCCGCGGCACCCGCGGCACCCGCGATCAGCGTCGGACGAGCACCGTCCCGGCGATGCGGTCGTGCGCTCCGCGGCTGTCGCGGTCGATGATGAGCGCCGGCACCACCAGGCAGAGCAGCACGGTGCGGACGACGGGCCGCCACACCCCGACGTAGCCCCCACGCATCGGGACGACCCGCAGGCCGACGCAGATGTGCCCGAACGACCCGGACAGCAGGCAGATGAACAGGATCTGCAGGACGGCGAAGATCGCGAGCTGGATCCAGGTGTGGGCGATGTCGCCGGACCCGTTCACCGGTGACCACACGCCGGTGACGTAGGCGACGAGGTCAGCCAGGGCGCCGTCGATCAGGAGCGCCACGACGCGGCGGCCGATGCGCCCGACGCTGCGGGGCCCCTCCTCCGGCAGCCCGAGGTCCTTGCCCGGCCACCCGTCCGGGTGCTCGGAGGGCGCGGACGGACTGGAGGTGCTGCGGGCCATGGTCCCCAGCGTAGGCGACCACCTGGGCGTAACACGCCCGAAACAAACCAGTCATGTCCGGGAAACCCCGTGTCAATAGCCTCGTCGGAGGGTGCCTTGACCGGTGCCTCCGACATCACCCAACCCATTGGAGATCGGCCCCATGTTCAGCGATTCCTCCGAGGTCCTGGCCTTCATCAAGGACACCGACGTCAAGTTCCTCGACATCCGCTTCACGGACCTGCCCGGTGTGCAGCAGCACTTCAACATCCCGGCATCCACCGTCGACGAGGACTTCTTCTCGGTCGGCCAGCTGTTCGACGGCTCCTCCATCCGCGGCTTCGCGTCGATCCACGAGTCCGACATGCAGCTGATCCCCGATGTCACCACGGCGTACGTCGACCAGTTCCGCGCCGAGCGCACGCTCATCATGATCTTCGACATCTACAACCCGCGGAACGGCGAGATCTACGGCCGCGACCCGCGCCAGGTGGCGAAGAAGGCCGAGAAGTACCTCGCGTCGACGGGCATCGCGGACACCGCGTTCTTCGCCCCCGAGGCCGAGTTCTACATCTTCGACGACGTCCGCTACTCGGTCACGCAGAACGAGTCGTTCTACGCGGTCGACTCCGAAGAGGGCGCCTGGAACACCGGTCGTGACGAAGAGGGCGGCAACCTCGCCAACAAGACCCCCTACAAGGGCGGCTACTTCCCCGTGTCGCCGGTCGACAAGACGGCCGACCTGCGCGACGACATCACCCTCAAGCTGATCGATGCGGGCTTCGAGCTCGAGCGTTCGCACCACGAGGTGGGCACCGGCGGTCAGCAGGAGATCAACTACAAGTTCGACACGATGGTCCACGCCGCGGACGACATCCTGAAGTTCAAGTACATCGTCAAGAACACGGCCGACCAGTGGGGCAAGGTCGCCACCTTCATGCCGAAGCCGCTCTTCGGCGACAACGGTTCGGGCATGCACACCCACCAGTCGCTCTGGTCGGACGGCAAGCCGCTGTTCTACGACGAGAACGGCTACGGCGGTCTGTCGGACCTCGCCCGCTGGTACATCGGCGGCATCCTGAAGCACGCTCCGGCGCTGCTCGCCTTCACCAACCCGTCGATCAACTCGTACCACCGTCTGGTCAAGGGCTTCGAGGCCCCGGTCAACCTGGTCTACTCGGCCGGCAACCGCTCGGCAGCGATCCGCATCCCGATCACGGGCACGAACCCGAAGGCCAAGCGCATCGAGTTCCGTGCGCCCGACGCCTCCGGCAACCCGTACCTCGCCTTCGCCGCGCAGCTGATGGCGGGCCTCGATGGCATCCAGAACCGCATCGAGCCGCACGAGCCGGTCGACAAGGACCTGTACGAGCTCCCGCCGGAAGAGGCAAAGGGCATCCCCCAGGTCCCCGGGTCCCTCGACGAAGCGCTCGACGCGCTCGAGGCCGACCACGAGTTCCTCACGAAGGGCAACGTCTTCACCGAGGACCTCATCCAGACCTGGATCGACTACAAGCGTGAGAACGAGATCCTCCCGCTGGCCCAGCGCCCGCACCCGTTCGAGTACGAGCTGTACTTCGGCGTCTGAGTCTCGCTGACACAGGAAGGGCCCCGCACCGTCAGGTGCGGGGCCCTTCCTCTGTGCCGCGACAGCGACAGTGTGCCGCGAACCATCCGCAGGAATGTGTCGCTTCGGCGCGGGGTGCGGACGCGACCGCCTGGAGGCCCGGTGCCGGTCCGGCGGGCGGGCACCGGGCCTCCAGGCTGGTCGCGACGCACGTTCCTTCCCATCGCAGCTGGACTGGGAAGCGGAATCGGGCGTCCCTGGTCAGAACTTCCGACCATGGACGCCCGGACAGACCAGGCGCCCCCGGGCGCACGGGAACGGGGCCCGAGCCGCCCGGCACGGACCCCGTCTCGCGAACGGTGACTAGCGGCTCGTGGCCAACGCGTCGTTCGTCCCCGCTGCGACGCTCACGGGTGCACCCGTGACCGGCGTGGGACGTCCCAGGGAACGGACGGTCCACCCCGCTTTGACCCAGTCGGCGACCGGGAGGCAGTTGCGCGCGTCGATGACGACGCGGCGGCCGACGAGGTCACCGAGGGCGACCGGGTCGGCGGTGATGATGTCGTCCCACTCGGTGAGCACGAGGACGACGTCGGCGCCCTCGATCGCGTCCGTCATCGACTCGGCGTAGCTCAGCGTCGGGAACGAGCGCTTCGCGGGCTCCATCGCCTCGGGGTCCCAGAGCGTCACCTGGGCGCCGCGGAGGTGCAGCGCAGCGGCGACGTTGAGCGCCGGGGAGTCGCGGACGTCGTCGGTCAGGGGCTTGAACGCGGCGCCGATGACGGCCACGCGACGGTTCAGCACCGACCCCCCGGCCGAGTCGATCGCCATGTCGATGACCCGCTGGCGCTGCCCCATGTTGATCTCGTCGACCTGCTGCATGAGCCCGACGACCTGTCCGGCGCCGATCTCGTTGGCGCGGTACATGAGGGCCCGGATGTCCTTCGGCAGGCAGCCACCGCCGAAGCCGAGACCGGCGTTCAGGAACTTCCGGCCGATGCGGGCGTCGTGGCCCAGGGCGTCGGCGAGCGTGGAGACGTCGGCGCCCGTGATGGCGCACATCTCGGAGATCGCGTTGATGAACGAGATCTTCGTGGCGAGGAACGCGTTCGCGCTGACCTTGACGAGCTCCGCGGTGGCGAGGTCGGTGGTGATGACCGGGGTGCCCTCGTTGATGGGTGCGGCGTAGACCTCGCGGATCACGGCGTCGGCAGCCTCGGACGCGCCGCCCCAGACCAGGCGGTCCGGGTGCAGGGTGTCCTCGACGGCCTTGCCCTCGCGCAGGAACTCGGGGTTCCAGATGAGTTCCGCGTCGATGCCGGCGGGGGTGAACTCGCGGACGATGCCGCGGAGCCGCGATGCCGTGCCGACCGGGACCGTCGACTTGCCGACGATGAGCCCGGGGTGGGTGAGGTTCTCGGCGACACCGCGGGTGGCGCTCTCGACGTAGGCCAGGTTCGCGGCGTGCGATCCGGCCTTCTGCGGGGTGCCGACGCAGACGAAGTGGACGTCCGCGGCGGCGACGGCCGAGGCGATGTCGGCGGTGAAGCGGAGCTTGCCGCTGGCGACGTGCTTCGTGATGAGCTCGGGGAGCCCGGGCTCGAAGAACGGGACCTCGCCGGCGGACAGCGCGGCGAGCTTCGACGGGTCGATGTCGACACCGATCGTCTCGAAGCCCATCTCGGCCATGGCGGCTGCGTGGGTGGCACCGAGGTAGCCGGTGCCGATGACGCTGATGACGGGTGCGGGACGGGTGTCGGCCGATGCGGTCGACTTCTTGGACTCGCTCATTGCGTGACCTCCTGCAGGTCGTAGTCGATGTCGTTGCGCTTGATGCCCTCGGCGAAGGCCTTGAGGGAATCGGCGCGGGAGTTGAGACGCCAGTCGTTCGTGGTGCGCTTGCCGTCGATGATCGTGGTCGCCGTCTCGCTGAAGTACGCGAAGCCGACGATGTCCTTGTTGGCGGGGTCTGCCAGCGCGTCGAAGAGCGAGTCGATCCACTGCGTCTTCTGCGGGTTCGCGACGCTGGTGCCGGTCTCGGTCGCCCCGATCTCGTTGAGCATGATGCCCTTGCCCGGCGCGATCTGGCGGAGCTGCGCGAGCGTCGCTCCGAACGTGTTCGCGAAGGACGGCTGCTCGTCGGCGTCGCGGTAGTAGCCGCTCATGCCGACCCAGTCCACGTAGTCCGAGCCCGGGTAGTACTGCCGCATGTAGTCGAGCGTCTGGTACTTCGGGTTGCCGAGCTTGTCGATACGGCTCGGGGACCAGTCCCAGATGACGTACTTGTTCGCACCGTTCGCCTGGAAGACGTCGTGCACGTGCTGCCACATCTTGACGTAGGAGCCAGCCGGGTTCTTCTGCGCGTCACCCTCGGACCAGTTGTACCAGGAGCCGTTCATCTCGTGGTCGAGACGGATGACCATCGGCTGCCCGTTGGCCTTCAGCGCCTTGGCGTACTTCGTCAGGTAGGCGTCGAACGATCCGCCGGAGATGTCCTCGTTGGTGTACCCGGGGACGTACTTCTGATCGTTGCTGGTCTGCGCCGGCACCGTCTCCCACGTCATCAGGGGCACGCGGCCGTTGGCCCAGGAGCGCTGCACCGCGGTGGCGTTGAACTCCTGGTCGAAGCCCTGGAAGAAGCCGGTCATGTTCGACGCGGTGCCGACCTGCTGGGAGACCTCGTCGTACTCGGCCCAGTTGAACGGCGACTGCGCGGTGTAGAGGCCGTACCAGCGCGACTGCTGCCCGAGGATCTCGGCCTTCGTCGGCGTCACGACCGGGGTGGCACCCGGATCGGTCGAGGGGCCGGGGTTCGGCTTGGAACCGCTGCCCGAGCCGGATCCGTTGCCGGATCCGGAACCGCTGCCGGACCCGTTGTCGGACGGACCCGACCCGGACCCGCCGGCGGAACCCGCGCCGGATCCGCCGGAGCCCGACCCGTTGTTGCCGGAACCCGCGGCGTCGACCTTGGACGAGCCTCCCGAGCTCTTCGCGGCACCGAGCTGGGACTGGAGCGACGCGATCTGCGCCTTGAGCTCCGTGATCTGGTCACCGCGCGACCCGGCCTGGGCCGTGCGGGAGTCGAGCTTGCCCTCGAGCGACCAGATGCGCTCCTGGGCGGCGTCGAGCTGCGTCTGCAGCTCGGCGGCGGACACCTTCTTGGCCTTCGGCGCCTCGACGCCGAGCGCCTGGTGCACGGCGGTGGAGACGGGGCCGGAGGGCGAGATCCACACCGACCAGGTGATGAGGCCGAGGGCGAGCACGATGGCCGTCGTGCCGATGGCCGTCCGGCGGGCGTGCTTGCTGGACTGCGCCCACCAAGCACTCGAGGAACGGATGAAGTCAGACAATGAGGAACGCCTCCAGGGCGAAGATCGCGATGCCGATCACGTACGGGATCGCTGCGTACGGGTTGTAGCGGCGGGCTCGGGCGGGAGCCGGCGCAGCTGCTCGCTGGGCCTCCTGCTGCGCGACCGCGGCTGCGGCCTCGCGACGGGTGGCGAGCACGGTGGTGGTGGAGTTGGTCGCCGCGTCGGCGCCGAAGAGCTCGTCGAACGCACGGTCGACGGCCACCTGGTCGACGGTCTCGAGCGGGGACGGCGAACCCGAGCCCGAGCCCGAACCGGACGGACCTGCGCCCGCTCCGGCCATCCGGGCACGTTCCGCGTCGATCGGGCTGACCGGCACCTGCGCGGTGGACGACAACGGCTGGGCGGCGTCCGCAGGCTCCTCTTGCATCGGACCACCGGCGTAGGCACCGGCACGGGTCCCCCAGCCGGACGCGTGCGCCAGGCGGAAGAAGCCGATGAGCCGGATCGGCATGAGGAAGAACGTCGACACGATGATGAACATCGGCAGGCGGAAGAAGTCGCTCGGCTTCTCGGACAGGTGCCGCATCTGGCGGATGGCCATGCTCAGCACGCTCGAGATCACCATGAGCGCCGCGACGTAGACGAAGCCGGTCGAGAACCCGTACTGCGACAGGATGCCCTGGTACAGGTTCTCGCCCTGACCGGTGAAGGCGCGGTAGATCCAGCCCGCGATCACGCCGAAGAGCATGAACGGCAGGATGATGTCGGTGATGAAGAACGCCGCCAGGATCGGGGCGTGGCCGAGCATCCACGGCAGCATCCGCAGCGTGTTGTACTGCGATCCACGTGCCCAGCGGAGCTGCTGCTTGAACAGCTTCTTCACCTGCAGCGGGGCGTCCGTGTAGACCAGCGACGTGTACTGGTAGACGGTGCGGTACCCCTCCTTGAGCGTGAGGTTCGTCAGCGTGCGGTCATCGGAGACCTCGAGGAACACGCCCATGAACTTCTCGTGCATGAACCGGTCCATGACCCGCATGAGGATGCTCCGGCGGAACGCGATGGTGCGCCCGGGCAGGCAGCCGATCTGCCCGAGGACACTCTGTGCCGGCATCGAGTAGAGCGCCCGCGAGTTCTCGAGCCAGTCGGCCCAGCGGGTGATCCAGCTGCGCTCCGGCTCGAGGATGCGCTGGCGGGTCGTCACACCGCCGACGGACTCGTCGGCGAACGGCCGGAGGAGTTCCTCGAGCGCGCCGGGGGTCCAGACGGTGTCGGAGTCGACCAGCACGGTGATGTCGCCGTTGGACATCTCGGTGCCGACCTTGACGGCGTTCCGCTTGCCCGGGATGGGCGTGTGGGTCCAGCGGACGAGCGGGGCGAACTCGTCGCAGACCTCTTCGAGCGCCTCGTTGCGGGCTCCGTTGATGACGACGATGATCTCGCCGGGCCGCTGTTCGACCATGCGGCCGATGACGTCACGGAACAGGTCGAGCGGTTCGTCCACGACGGGGACGACGACGCTGGTGGTACCGACGAAGGTGCCGGTGAAGGGGCGGTAGCGGGCGGAGATGACGACCTTGAGCAACCAGAGCAACCAGATCACCGCGGAGTACACGGCGAACAGGTAGAACTCGGGGTGGCCTTCGACCATCTGCCTGATCTGCAGAATGAAGGTGAACACTGATCCCTGCTTCAACGTTCGAGGTGGAGATTCCGCTTCATCGGGGAATCAGGGCGGTTCGGGTGATGCCATTGATGCAGAACCTGGGGGCCGCCGCAACGCGACCCCCGTCCGGGGGCGTTACGGGCGTGTTACGGGGTACACACCGGTCCCCCTCTCGGCCGGTCGGAGCAGTCCCCCGTCGTGCTGACAGCACTCCTGCGGACCGCTGTTCCGACGACCGTCGTCCGGATGGGCAACAGGTGCGGCCTGGAGGCACGGGCCGACTCCGACGGAAAGCCCAGGTCAGCAGGAGGTCACCGGGCGTGTCGGGGGACGTCGGAAAAGGTCCCCTGGCGGTCCGGTGGGAGTTCGGTCACGGCCCGGTAACGGCTCCGACAGCACTCCGGGCAGGGGTACGAAGGACGGGTCGTCGGGGGACGCAGCGCGACGCGGAGAATTCACCTTCGACGGGTGCTCAGGTCGGGTCCGTCAGAAGACATCCGGGCGTGTCGCGGGCGGGTCAGGCGCCGTAGAACTCGCGCTCGAACACCTGTCGGGCTCGCCGCGTGATGCCGAGGTAGTCGTCCTCGAGACGGCTCGCGGAGCCCGGCGGGTACTCCATCAGACGAGCGACACCCTCGAGCTGGACGCGGTCGACGGGCAGGACGTCGGTGGTCT
Source organism: Curtobacterium flaccumfaciens UCD-AKU (assembly GCF_000349565.1). Classification (GTDB taxonomy): domain Bacteria; phylum Actinomycetota; class Actinomycetes; order Actinomycetales; family Microbacteriaceae; genus Curtobacterium; species Curtobacterium poinsettiae. The sequence continues at coordinate 14,397 of NZ_KB714608.1, read as the reverse complement.
TCCCCGACCACAGCACGAGAGCGCTGCGGGTGCGCGACGCGAAACGCCAGGCGGCTCCGAGCCGCTCGCCGTCCTCGGCACCGACCAGTCCGGCGTCGACCGCGGCGTCGAGGGCCTCGAGCGTGGACGTGGTCCGGAGCGAGGGGATCTCGAGCGCGTGCTGCAGCTGCAGGAGTTGCACGAACCACTCCACGTCGCTGAGCGACCCGCGCCCGAGCTTGAGGTGCCTGGCCGGGTCCGCGCCGCGGGGCAGCCGTTCGGACTCCACGCGGGCCTTGATGCGGCGGACCTCGCGCACCTGGTGGTCGTCGATCTGTTCCGGGTACCGGGTGCGGTCGGCGAGGTGCTCGAAGTCGCGGAGGAGCTGCGCGTCGCCGACGGCGCCCCGTGCGCGGAGGAGCGCCTGGGCCTCCCACGTGAGCGACCAGCGGGCGTAGTAGGCGCCGTACGACTCGAGGGTCCGCACGACGGGGCCGTTCTTGCCCTCGGGCCGCAGGTCGATGTCCAGGTCGAGCGGGTGGATCGTGTCCTCGGTGAGCCGGTTGAGCTCGCGCACGATCGTCTGGGCGGTCCGGGACGCGACCTCGGGTGCAAGGTCGGGTGCCCGGTACACGTACAGCACGTCGGCGTCGGACCCGAAGCCGAGCTCCCGTCCGCCGTACCGGCCCATCGCGATGATGCCGAACTCGAAGCCCTCGGGGGCGTCGCGGCGGGCGAGTGCGAGGGCTCCGGCGAGGGTGGCCTCGGTGACGTCGGTCAGGGCCGGGCCGAGACCGTCGACGTCGAGCGAGCCGAGGACGGCGGCCATGCCGAGCCGCAGGGTCTCGCGGCGGCGGGCCGACCGCAGCAGGGCCGCGGCGCCGTCGACGTCGTTGCCGTGCCGGGCGGTGGTCGCGGTCATCTCGGCGAGCAGCGAGTCCATCGGTCGTGGACGCAGCAGCGCCTCGGGTTCGTCGAGCCAGGCCACGGCCTCGGGGAACCGCTCGAGCAGCCCGGACAGGAACGCCGACTCGGACAGCACGGTGGTGAGCGAGTGCGCGGCACCGGAGGAGTCCCGCAGCATCCGGAGGAACCAGCTCGACTCCCCCAGGCCGTCGCTCAGCCGCCGGAAGGCGAGCAGGGCGCGGTCCGGTGCCGGCCCCTCGGCCATCCACCGCAGGAGCACCGGGAGCAGGTTCCGCTGGATCGCCGCACGCCGGCTCGTGCCCTGGGTGAGTGCGCGGATGTGCCCGACCGCGCCGGTGGGATCGACGAAACCGACGCCTGCCAGGCGGTCGACGACCTGGTCGTTGGTCAGGACGATCTCGTCCTCGGTCGAAGCCACGGCGGACAGCAGCGGACGGTAGAACAGGCGCTCGTGCAGCCCACGGACCTCGAGCTTCACGGCACGCCAGCGGGCCTCGAGCGCCGGCGCCGATGCCGCGACACCGCTCGACCGGGCGAGCACCCGCAGCTCCTCCTCGTCGGAGGGCATCAGGTGCGTCCGCTGCAGGCGGCGGAGCTGGATCCGGTGTTCGAGCACGCGGAGCAGGGCGTAGTCCGGCCCGAAGCGCGCGGCCTCGGCACGGCCGACGTACCCGGCGTCGGTCAGCGCGTCCATGGCCTCGAGCGTCGACCGGACCCGGACGGACGGGTCGTCGCGGCCGTGCACGAGCTGCAGGAGCTGCACCGTGAACTCGACGTCACGCAGGCCGCCGGGGCCGAGCTTGAGCTGCCGGTCGACGTCGGCGTCCGGGATGTGCTCCGTCACACGCTCGCGCATCCGCTGCACCGACTCGACGAACCCCGGCCGGGTCGCGGAGTTCCACACGAACGACGCGACGGCCTCGGCGTAGCGGGCGCCCAGGTCGGCGGAGCCGGCGATCGGACGGGCCTTCAACAGCGCCTGGAACTCCCACCCCTTCGCCCAGCGCTCGTAGTACGCCACGTGCGAGTCGAGGGTGCGGACGAGTGCTCCGTCCTTGCCCTCGGGGCGCAGGTTCGCGTCGACCTCCCACAGGGCGGGTTCGGCGGCGAGGTCGGTGATCGCGTGCATGGCGGCGATCGCGATGCGCGTGGAGACGAGCACGGCACGGTCGACGGCGATGTCGTCGGTCGACTCGGTGACGAAGATGACGTCGACGTCGCTGACGTAGTTGAGTTCGCGCGCACCGGCCTTGCCCATCGCGATCACCGCGAGCGGGGTGGCCGCGACGTCGGCCGCGGGGAACGGCACCTCGCGCCGGGCGATGTCGACGGCGGCGTCGAGGGTGGCGCCGGCCAGGTCGGCGAGGCCCGCCGCCACGGCGGGGAACGCATCGGTCGGCACGTCGTGCAGCACGTCGAACAGCGCGATCTGGGCCAGGTGCCGGCGGTAGCGCACGCGCAGGCGCATCCGGGCGTCCTCACCCGTGGCGCCGTCGACGGCCTCGGTCAGCGACGCCGTGTACCGCTCCTGCGACCACGGTTCGGCGACCGGCTCGAGCAGCAGGTCGAGTTCGGCGGGCCGTCGGTGCAGGAACTCCCCGAGGCCGATCGACGCGCCGAGCAGGTGGATCAGGCGCTCGGTCGCCGCGTCGTCCGTCAGGACGGGGCGCAGCTCGTCCGGTGCCCGCTCGAGCAGCCGCTCGAGCATCCGCAGGGCGCCGTCGGGATCAGCGGTACCGCCCCAGAGCGCGGCAGACCCCGCGACCGGCAGCGGCACGTCGGGGCCGAACCGGGCCTCCAGGTCGGCAGCGCGCTCCAGGCTCTCCGACAGCTCGGCGAACCCCAGACGGGCCAGCTCCGAACGTGACGTCGTCGTCCGACCGGTCATGTGGAACGTGCTCCCGAGAGGTCAGGGCGCTCGGTTCTAGAGCGCGCCGAGGTTGGTGTCGAGCTCGAACGGGGTGACCTGGTCGCGGTAGCGCTTCCACTCCTGCCGCTTGTTGAGCAGCACGAAGTTGAACACCTGCTCGCCGAGGGTCTCGGCGACCAGCTCGGAGTCCTCCATCAAGCTCAGGGCATGGTCGAGGCTCGACGGCAGCTGGCTGTACCCGAGGGCCTTCCGCTCCGAGTCGCTGAGGCTCCAGACGTCGTGCTCGGCCTCGGCGGGGAGGTCGTACTCCTCCTCGATGCCCTTGAGGCCGGCGGCGAGCAGCAGCGAGTACGCCAGGTACGGGTTCGCCGCCGAGTCGATGCCGCGGTACTCGATGCGTGCGGACTGGCCCTTGTTCGGCTTGTAGAGCGGCACGCGCACCAGGGCTGAACGGTTGTTGTGTCCCCAGGTCACGAAGGACGGGGCCTCGTCGCCGCCCCAGAGCCGCTTGTACGAGTTGACGAACTGGTTCGTCACCGCGGTGATCTCCGGCGCGTGCTTCAGCACACCGGCGATGAAGTGCTTGGCCGTCTGCGACAGCTGGTACTGGCCGCCCGCCTCGTAGAAGGCGTTCTGGTCGCCCTCGAACAGCGAGACGTGGGTGTGCATGCCGGAGCCGGGCTGGCCGGAGATCGGCTTCGGCATGAACGTCGCGTAGACGCCCTGCTCGATCGCCACTTCCTTCACCACGGTGCGGAACGTCATGATGTTGTCCGCCATCGTCAGTGCGTCGGCGTAGCGGAGGTCGATCTCGTTCTGCCCGGGGCCGGCCTCGTGGTGCGAGAACTCGACCGAGATGCCGAGGTCCTCGAGCATGCGGACGGACCGACGGCGGAAGTCGTGCGCGCTGCCACCGGGGACGTTGTCGAAGTAGCCGGCCTGGTCGACGGGCTGCGGGCCGCCGTCCTTCCACTCGCGGCTCTTCAGCAGGTAGAACTCGATCTCGGGGTGCGTGTAGAACGTGAACCCGCGGTCGCTCGCCCGCGCCAGGGTGCGCTTCAGCACGTTGCGGGGGTCGGCCACGGCGGGCTGCCCGTCCGGCGTCGTGATGTCGCAGAACATCCGCGCGGTGGGATCGATCTCGCCGCGCCACGGCAGGATCTGGAACGTCGAGGGGTCCGGGTGCGCCAGGACGTCGGCCTCGTACGAACGGGTGAGGCCCTCGATCGCGGAGCCGTCGAACCCGATACCCTCGGCGAACGCGCCCTCGACCTCGGCCGGGGCGATCGCCACCGACTTCAGCGTCCCGATGACGTCCGTGAACCAGAGTCGGATGAACTTGATCCCGCGCTCCTCGATGGTGCGGAGCACGAAGTCCGTCTGCTTGTCCATGCACGACCTTTCCGTGTATCGGGTGGCCGCTGGCGGGCCTCGTCCCAGGCTAGTGGTCCGGCGGTGTGCGCGGGGCCGTGCGACGCGCCGTCACCAGGGTGCCGACAGGCCGCCGACCGCGGTGCTCAGCGGTCCTCGGCGTCCCACTTCTCGTTGTTCGCGGCGATGCGGTCGAGCGCGTGCTGCGCCTCCTCGCGCGACTCGAACGGGCCGATCCGGTCGCGCTGCGGCGACTGGGGACCCTGCTCGACCTGGCCGGTCTTGTCGTTGAACCACCACTGGGACTCGATGCGTTCGTCGCTCATGCCGCCCACCGTACCCACGTGACGCCCTGGAGGCCCGGTGCCGGTCCGGCGGACCGGCACCGGGCCTCCAGGCGGTCGCGTCCACCCAGCCAGGCCGCACCGTGCAGCCGTTGCGCTCGGCGCGTCGCGCCGCGGCTAGAGTGGTCGCCATGCCCCGGGACGAACACGGACACCTGACCGCCGGCCGGATCTCCCCGCACCGCGCCGTCCCGAAGGACATCGAGCGTCCGGAGTACGTCGGGAAGGTCGAGCCGCACGAGCACGGCCTCGGTGACACCTACACGCCCGACGAGGTCGAGCGCATCCGGGTCGCCGGACGCATCGCGTCGCAGGCCATCGACGCCGTCGGGCAGGCGATCCGCCCCGGCGTGACCACCGACGAGCTCGACCGCATCGGGCACGAGTTCGTCGTCGCGCACGGTGCCTACCCCTCCACGCTCGGGTACCGCGGCTACCCGAAGTCGCTCTGCTCGAGCCTCAACGAGGTCATCTGCCACGGCATCCCCGACGACACCGTCCTGCAGGAGGGCGACCTCGTCAACATCGACATCACCGCCTACAAGGACGGCATGCACGGCGACACGAACCGGACGTTCGTCGTCGGCCAGGCGTCGCAGGAGGTCGAGGACCTCGTGACCCGCACGCGCCTCGCCCTCGAGCGCGGCATCAAGGCCGTCGCCCCCGGTCGCCAGGTCAACGTCATCGGTCGTGCCATCGAGGCGTACGCGAAGCGCTTCGGCTACGGCGTCGTCCGCGACTACACCGGACACGGCGTCGGTCGGGCCTTCCACTCCGGCCTGATCATCCCCCACCACGACGCACCGCAGTACGACACGGTGATCGAACCCGGCATGGTGTTCACCATCGAGCCCATGCTCACACTCGGCGGCATCGAAGCCGACATCTGGTCCGACGACTGGACCGTGTCGACCCGCGACAAGTCGTGGACCGCGCAGTTCGAGCACACCCTCGTCGTCACCGAACGCGGCGCGGAGCTCCTCACCGTCTCCTGACCGGACACCTCCGGCAGGCAACCGAAAGGCACGACAACCTCATGACCTCCCTCGCAGTCGGCGTCGACATCGGTGGTACGGGCATCAAGGGCGCGATCGTCGACGTCGCGTCCGGCGCCCTCACCACGGACCGCATCAAGAAGGCCACGCCCGAGGGCGGGAAGCCCCAGGACATCACGGCGGTGGTCAAGGAGATCATCGGTGAGCTCGCCCCCGCTGACGACGTCCCCGTCGGGGTCTGCTTCCCGGCGATCGTGCGGGACGGCAAGACGATGTCCGCCGCGAACGTGTCGAAGAAGTGGATCGGCTTCGAGGCCGAGGCGCTGTTCGAGAAGGAACTCGGCCGCTCCATCCACTTCGTCAACGACGCCGACGCCGCCGGGTTCGCCGAGCAGCAGTTCGGTGCGGCCAAGGGCAAGGACGGCCTGGTCATCGTGACGACGCTCGGCACCGGCATCGGCACCGCGCTCATCAACGACGGCGTGCTCATCGTCAACTCCGAGTTCGGCCACCTGGAGATCGAGGGGCACGACGCCGAGTCCCGCGCCTCGTTCGCCGCCAAGGAGCGCGACGACCTGTCGTGGAAGCACTGGGCGAAGCGCCTGCAGAAGTACTACTCGACGCTCGAGGCGCTGCTCTCCCCCGAGCTCTTCGTCGTCGGCGGCGGGGTCTCGAAGCAGTACGAGGAGTTCCTCCCGCTGCTCGACCTGCAGGCGGACATCATCCCCGCGACGCTCCGCAACAACGCCGGCATCATCGGCGCCGCGACCCTCGCCGCGCGGAGTCGGTAGCGCTGGGCCCGTCGCGGTCGTACCTGGTCGAAACGGGCGTACCCGGTCCGAAATTCCGACCAGGGACGCCCGTTCTCATCAGCGACGCGCGCAGGTCGCGCGCACGTCCTGCGTCGGGCGGCGTCGGGCGCCGCGGACCCGGGTAGACTCGCAGCAGCGAATGGGTCGGTGAGACGGTCGCGTCGCTCCCCCGGGAGCGCCGAGGAACGTCCGGGCTCCACAGAGCAGGGCGGTGGGTAACACCCACCCGGAGCAATCCGCGAGACAGTGCCACAGAAAGCAGACCGCCGGCGGCAACGTCGGTAAGGGTGAAACGGTGGTGTAAGAGACCACCAGGGGTCCGGGTGACCGGATCCGCTCGGTAAACCTCGCCCGGAGCAAGGTCAGACAGAGGACGTTGAGGCTGCTCGCCGAGTCCTCGGGTAGACCGCTGGAGGCCGACGGCAACGTCGGTCCGAGAGAGATGGCCGTCACCGCCGTGCAAGCGGCGGGACAGAACCCGGCGTACGGCCGGCCCATTCGCCCCTTCTCGGTGCCGCGTCGGCCGGCGCGGTCGGCGCGCGCGGCGCGCGCGGCGCGCGCGGTCACGACGCCCCGCTCAGGTGCGCCGCGTGGTCACGAAGTGTCGGCCGGCACCGCCGCAGCCGACAGTTCGTGACCAGTCGGCGCCACGCGAGCGACGCGTTGCGACCAGCCCACGACGGACCGGAGGCGCGGCGCGGCGCAACCACGAGCCTCCCGCCGGGCGGCGCACGGGGTCACGACTCCCCGTTCAGGTTCGCCGAGTGGTCACCAACCGTCGGCCGGCACCGCCGCAGGCGACGCGTTGCGAACAGTCCACGACGGACTGGAGGCGCGGCGCGGTGCCGCCACGGGCCTCCTGTCGGTCGGCGCGCGCGGTCACGACTCCCCACTCAGGTGCGCCGCGTGGTCACCAACCGTCGGCCGGCACCGCCGCAGCCGACACTTCCTGACCGACCGGCGCAACGCGAGCGACGCGTTGCGACCAGTCCACGACGGACCGGAGGCGCGGTTCGGCGCCGCCACGGGCCTCCCGCCGGGCGGCACGGGCGGTCACGACTCCCCGCCCAGCTTCGCCGCGTGGTCGACAACCGTCGGCCGGCACCGCCGCAGGCGACGCGTTGCGACCAGTCCACGACGGACCGGAGGCGCGGCACCAGCCGGCACCGCGCCTCCGCTCCGGACGTCGCTCGCGTCTACAGCCCGGACTCGGCCGTCCGCACCAGGATCGCGTCGCTGTCGGGGCACAGCACCACGTCGTCGGGCGCAGCCCGGCGGATGGTCTGCAGGTCGGAGTTGTTGAGCGCCACGCCCGAGGCCGTCGACACGCCACCCTGCAGCAGCGAGGCGCCGAAGCCGTAGCGCGCACGCTGCCGGTCGTACAGGGCGAGCAGCTCGGCCGGCACCTTCGCGGCGACGTCGGCGCGGGCCTGCTCGGCGGACTCGCGGTCGGCGGTCAGCCGGGCGATCTCGGCGTCGCGCTCGGCGACCAGACCGCTGCGCGCGGACTCCACCTCGGCGAGCTTGCCCTCGATGTCGCCGACCCGGGCACGGAGCCCGTCGAGGTTCTCCATGATCTCGAGCTCGGCGGTCTCGAGGCCCCCGATGCGCCGCTGCAGCGAGTCGAGCTCGCTCTGCAGTCCGGCGGCGTCCTTCGCGTTCGCGACGTTCTGCAGCATCGTGGTGTCGCGCTCGACACGGGCCTGCGCAACCGCGGTGTCGGACTCCAGACGGGCGAGGTCGCGCTCGGCGTCCTCGACCTCGCCCGTGGCGGCGACGAGTTCGCTGCGGAGGCCCGCGGCCTGCTTGCTCAGCTCGGTCAGCCGGTCGCCCTTCTGCAGCGATGTGATGCGGTGCGCGATGCGGGTGACGTCGTTGTCGAGACGCTGGACGTCGAGGAGGATGACCTGGTCCTCGGGTGCTGCCTTCATGGTCAGGCTCCTTCTGTGGGGGTGGTGGGTTCGGCGGCCGGCAGGACGGCGAAGTCCCACGGGTCGGTACGGAGGTCGCTCACGGTGACGCGGACCCCGGCGTGGGCGCGGAGCTGCTCTGCCGCGACGTCGAGCCAGAGCCACTCGGTGGCCCAGTGTGAGGTGTCGATGAGCGCGGGTCCGCCGCCGAGCAGTGCCTGTTCGCGGAACTCGGACGCCGGGTGGTGCCGGAGGTCGCTCGTGATGTAGACGTCGGCGTCCAGTACCGCCGGATGCCCGAGCAGGGAGTCGCCGGCACCGGCGCAGAGCGCCACGGTGTGGACGGGCTGGTCGAAGTCGCCGGAGACGCGGACCCCGGTTGCGGTGGGCGGCAGCAGGTCGACGAGCTTCCGGGCGAGCGCGCCGAGGGTGGTCCCCGCGGGCAGGACACCGACGCGACCGATGCCGGTGTCGGGGTCGGCTCCGGCGTCGAGCGGGCGCTGCGCGGTCAGCCCGAGGCGGTCTGCCAGGACGGCCGAGGTGCCGGTCGTCACGACATCGGCGTTGGTGTGCGCCGCGAGCAGGGCGCTGCCGCCGCGCACGAGGGTCGCGAGGACGCTGCCCTTGTAGGTGGACTCGGCGATCGTCGTCACCCCGCGGAGCAGCAGCGGGTGGTGCGTCAGGAGGAGCCCGGCGCCGAGCTCCACGGCCTCACGGGCGGTGGCGGGGACCGCGTCGACGGCGAGGTGCACGTGCTCGACGGTGGCGTCCGGGTCACCCGCGACGAGCCCGACGGCATCCCACGACTCGGCACCGGCGGCGGGCCACAGGTCCTCGATCACGGCCTGGAGTTCGCGGAGCGTCGGCATCCCGTCAGTCTACCGAGGCGACCGCACCGCCACGGGCAGCCGGACCGTGTGAGGTGATCCGGGCCTCCAGGCGGCGCGACCAGAGAGGGTGCAACCGGAGGCAGTACAACCGGACCCGGTGCAACCGGAGCCGGTGCAACCGGAGCCGGTGCAACCGGACGAGGGCCGGACCGAGGACGGTCAGCGACGACCGAGCAGGCCGAGCAGACGCTCGACGAGTCGCGTCCACCAGCCGGCCGGGGCCGACGTCGTGGTGACCGCCGCGTCCGCCTCGTCCGCGAGCGGGGCCGGGGCCGGGGCCGGGACCGGGACCGGGACGACGGGTGCGGCGACGGCGTCCGGCAGGACGATCGGCGTGCTCGCGGTGGTGCCCTGGTGCGCCGTGAGGGCGGCGGCGAAGGCCGCGCGGTCGATGACCGTCGGGCCCGTGGCGGGCAGGACGAGCGGGGTGGGTCGCGTGGACGCGGACACCGGCGACACGGCCGGGAGGCCCAGCACCGGTCGGACGGGTTCGTCGCGTTCCGGGGCGACGAGTTCCACGACCGGGGCGGGTTCCCGGGTGGGTGCCGAGTCCTGCGCTGTGGTCGCGTCCTGTGCTGCAGTTGCGTCGTGTGCTGCTGTTGCATCCTGCGCTGCGCGCGCCGGGAGGCGCGCGGGCCGGGTCACGAGCGCCACCGGCGCGGTCGCTGCGCGACGGGCTGCGGCACGGTCGCGGCGGTCCGCCTCGGCGGCGGCGTCGGCGAGCAGGTCGGAGAAGACGGTGTGGGCGAAGGCGCGGGCGGCCGTCACCTCGGGGTCGTCGGAGCCGGCGACGGTGGCCTCCCACGCGGCGAGGCGCGCGAGGTCCTCGTCACGGCGGCGGACCTCGTCCTCGAGCAGGACGATGCGGTCGATGGTGCTGCGACCCGTGGACCGCGAGACCTCGACGGCCAGATCCTCGATGCGCAGGGCCAGGCGCTCCGGCGGCTCGGGGAACGACGGGGCGCAGACAGCGGCGTGGCGGGCACGGTCGCGGCGGAAGGCCGGGGCCGCGACGGGAGCCGAGTCGGTCGTCGCGTCGACCGGTGCCGTGACGGCGACGGCAGCCAGCGTCTCGTCGGTGGTGGTCGTGCTGTCCGCGACGAAGCCGGGGCGCTGCACGGGGCCGGTGACCGGCGGGACGACGAGGTCCGGCACGTACGGCGCGCGGGTGGCCGGGGCGTCGCGGAGCCACTCCTCGAGCTCGCGGCCGAACGGGTCCACGAGCGGGGTGCGTGCGCCGGACTGGGTCTCCATGTCCGAAGGATAAATATCGCGCGGGCCGAAATGCGGGACATCCGCGGTGTGTCGCTGCACCGCCTGCCATATCGGGTCGGAAGTGAGCGGCGTGTCGCGGCCCGCCGTCACCGCGTCCGTCGGAGGCCGTCCTCGAAGGCCCGCAGCAGCTCCCGGCCGGCCGGCCAGCCGCCGACACCGCTGGCGACGTTCACGTGCCCCAGGGCACCCACACGAACGACGTCCGCGCGCATCGCGGCGGCGAACTCGAGGGCACGGGACGCACCGCAGTAGGGGTCGTCGTCGCTCACGACCAGGTGCGTCGGGACCTGCTGTTCCGGGGGCACCCGACGCGGCGGCGCGAAGCCCGATGCCTCGGCGGGGAACGCGTCGCCGAGCGGATCGGGCGGTGCGACCAGGAAGGCACCGGCGACCAGGGCGGGTGCGGTCGTCGTGGTGGCGAGCCAGTCGGCCGCGGCCAGGACGCCGAGGCTGTGGGCGACGAGCACCGGGGGTTCGCTGCACGCGGCGACGGCCGTCGAGATCGCGGCGCGCCAGTCGTCCGCGACGGGGGCGCTCCACGAGTCGGGGGCGATGCGGACGGCGCGGCGGGTCTGCTGATCACGCTCGTCGTGCCGCTCGCGCTCGTCGTGCTGCCGGTCGCGCTCCCAGACGGACTGCCAGTGGTCGGGGTCCGAGTTCCAGATGCCCGGGATGACCACCCACGGTCGCGGTCCGCTCATCCGGGCAGCGTAGCGAACCGGCGACGCACCGAGCCGGAGTGTGACGCGGGGCGTCCTGCCCCGGTCAGGCGTGCGGCACCGCTCCCCGCGGCTGCTGCAGCGTGTCACGCGGGTACTGTCCGAAGCGCGAGGCGTACGCCGCCGAGAACCGGCCGAGGTGCGCGAAGCCCCAGCGCAGTGCCACGCTCGCCACCGTCAGGTCACCGGCCGCCCCGCGTCGGAGCTCCTCGTGCACGCGGTCCAGGCGGATCCCCCGGAGCATGGCGTTCGGTGCCGTGCCGACCTGCCGCTGGAAGGCCTGCTGCAACCCCCGGACGCTCAGTCCGACGTGCTCGGCGACGTCGGTCGTCGTGATCGGGGTGTGTGCGAAGGCGTGCATGAACTCGACGGCCTCGCGGACGCGCCCGGTTGCACCCTGCGGCAGTGTGACGTCGGGGGCGATGGACTCGTGCGGGAACGTGTCGAGGAAGGCCAGCGCAGTCTCGCGCACCGTCTCGGCGAGAGCGAGGCCGGTGAGTGGCGCCTGACCGAGAACCACGGCTGCCGCGCGCTGCACCTGGGCGTTCCACGCGCGGAGGTCCTGGGGCCGGGGCGCCGCGGTGTGGTCGAACACCAGGGGGCCTGGCCGGGTGCCGTGCACCTCGGCGGCGAGGCCTTCGAGGTACGTGCGGTCGAACTGCACCAGGCTCTGCCGGACGTCCTGCAGGTCGAACACGAAGGGGCGTCGCGACGGGAACACCCGGGGCGTCCCCGGTGCGAAGTCGACCTCCTGCCGACCGACGTCCACGCGGCCGCCACCGTCCGAGGTCCACATCACGACGTACTCATCGGGGACCTCGACCTCGCCGCGCATCCGCCCGTCGAACCGGGTGGAGCGGAAGGTCATCGCGTCGTCCCCCACGACCTGGAACCGGTACGCGAACGGACGACCGGTCCGGGACGCCGAGAACCCCGAACTCTCGTAGGCCTCTTCGTACAGTTGCACGGCCGCGTCGAGTCCGGCGCCGGACGTCTCGAACCGGATCCGGGGATCAGGGTCGACAGTCATCGCGCGAATCGTGACACGGTGTCCGGGAAACGCGTCAATCGTCTCCGCGTCATTGCGGTTTGCGGCCCGCGCAGTGCGCTGTGCGGATGAGCGGTCCGGCTGCTGGTGCTGGCCCTGGTCAGTGCCGCGACCGCAGGACCGTCCAGCGGTTCCGGTCCGCGACGCGCTCGTACCGCAGGTCGTCGACGACCATGCGGACGAGGGCCAGCCCGCGGCCACCCTCGGCGAAGTCGTCCGGCAGCACGGCGGCATCGGGGTCCACGGTGGCGGCGACCCCGTCGTCGGAGAGCAGCGCCTGGACACGCTCGTTGCCGACCTGGAGCCGGAGTTCGCACGAGACACCGTCCGCACGCGCGCCGTGCTCGATGACGTTCGAGGTGAGTTCGACGAGTGCGAGCTCGAGGGCCATGCGGTCCTCGGCGGAGACGGTCGGCTCGTGCTGCCACACGCCCGCCAGGAACTCGTGCACGGCGGACACGTCGTCCGGCGGGCACGCCAGTGCGAGCATGTGCTCGGCGACGGGGGCGGTCATCACCAGTCGGTCACCGCGGCGTCCCCGTCGGGGTACGTCCGCAGGATCTTGTCGATGTTGGAGAGCTTGAGCACCATCTGCACCTGTTCCGACGGTGCCGCGATGCGGAGGTCGCCGCCGGCCTGTCGCGCGGTCTTCAGGCTGCCGACCAGTGCGCCGAGGCCGGAGGAGTCCATGAACTCGACCCCGGAGAGCTCGACGACGAGCCGCGACCGCCCGTTGCCGACGATCTGGGCGACGGTCTCGCGGAACGTGGGTGCGGAGACCATGTTGAGCCGGCCACTGCACTCCAGCACGGCGGTGTCGGTCTCCGCCTCGTGTACGACGATGTCCATCTCGGTGGGTCTCCTCAGATCGGTGCGCCTTGCAACCAGCAACCTACCGGCTCAGACCCTCAGGTGTGGGACCGGTTTCGCCGCGTCGCCGTCACCTGCACCACGACGGCCGCAGCCATCAGCGCCGCCATGACCCCGCCCATGGCCAGCGCGGTCCCGCCGAGGGCGCCGGCGAGCGGGGTGCCGAGGCCACCGATGCCGAAGGTCAGCCCACCCTGCAGCGCGGCCGCAGTGCCCGGGTGCGCCGAGCCGACGTGCTGCGTCCGGGTCATCGCAGCCGGCAGGACGAAGCCCCACGCGGCCGTCACGACCGCGAGTGCGCACCACACCGGCACCGGCCCGAGGTCGAGGATCGCGGACGCCACCACGGCCGTGGCACCGAGGGTCCCGACGACCAGGCCCAGGGTCAGCAGGGCATCCTCGGTGACCCGCCCGACGAGCCGGCCGAACAGCAGCGTGGTGATGATCATCATCGACGCGTTCGTGGCGAAGACGAGCGTGTACAGCCCTTCGGAGAACCCGTACTCCGACTGGAACACGAACGAGCTCGTCGCAATGTACGCGAAGAACCCGACCGTCGACAGCACCCCGCTCAGCACGTACGCCCGGAAGCGCGGGATCGCCAGGAGCTCGCGGATGCGCCGCCCGTTCGCGGCGAACCCGACGCCACCGCGACGCTCGGGCGGCAGGGTCTCGCGGAAGCGCAGCACCACGGCCACGAAGAACACGGCACCGAGCACCGCCAGCACGACGAACATGAGCCGCCACGTGCCGATCGTCAGCACCGCTCCCCCGGCCAGCGGGGCGACCACGGGGCCGATCGCGTTGATGGCCGCGAGTGTGCCGAACACCTTCGCCATCCGGGTACCGCTCGTCACGTCGGACACCATCGCCCGCCCCGCGACAGCACCGGCCGCACCGGCGAGTCCCTGCGCTACGCGGGCCACCACCAGCGTCACGACGTCCGGGGCGAGTGCGCAGCCGACCGACGCCAGGGCGAACAGGGCGGTCCCGGCGACGAGCAACGGCCGACGACCGATCCCGTCGCTCACCGGGCCGACCAGCAGCTGACCCACCGCGAACGCGACGAGGAACGCCGTGAGCGACAGCTGCACGGCGCCGGGGGTCGTCCCGAGGTCCCGCGCGATGGCCGGGAGCGCCGGGATGTACATGTCGGTCGCGAAGGGCGAGACCCCGACGATGAGCGCCAGCGGCACGATCGGGGGCAGCACGGTCGTCGTCGGTCTCGGCATGCGCTCCGTCGTCACCTCGGACACGCTACGCGTCCCCGAATCGATTCGACAGGGGACTTCGTGAGCAGCAACTGTCGGGTCGCGGTGCCGGACGCGACCGTTGCTGCTCACGGATCGCGGGCCCGCGACGTGGGCGCGGACGGACGGGAGGCCCG
>NZ_KB714607.1:87976-231906 GCF_000349565.1 Curtobacterium flaccumfaciens UCD-AKU | reverse complement strand
CAAGCTGCCCTCCGTGCGGAAGAACGCGCACGCGGTGGCCGACCACGCGGCCTGAGGCCACGAACACACGAACACACCAACGCACGAACGGCGACGAAACCAGGGGGTTCGTCGCCGTTCGTGTGTGCGGGACTGCGGCTCGCGCAGCACGCGGACGCGCGGCTCGCGCAGCACGCGGACGCGTCCGGGCGGCTAGCGCAGCACGACCACGCCTCGGCCGCGGAACCGGACGACGCCGGCATCGACCTCGGTCGCCCCGAAGCCGTAGAGCTCCTCGCCCTCGGCCTCAGGGACGGGGACCTCGGCAGCGTCATCGGCGAAGTTCACGACGACGTGCACCGGCGTGACGTCGGGGCCGAGCAGTCCGCGTGTGAGCACGAGCCAGCGATGGTCCTCGCTGAAGCGGACGGCGTTCGCCTCGTACCGGTGGTCGACGAACGCCTGGTCGGTGCGACGCAGGGCGATCAGCACCCGGTACGCGCGCAGGATCGCCGCACCGCGCTCCGAGCTCACGTCGGCCCAGTCGAGCTTCGAGTTCGTGAACGTCGTCGGGTCCTGCGGGTCCGGCACGGCGGACTCGTCCCAGCCGTGCTCGGCGAACTCGGCGATGCGCCCCTCGGCGGTGGCCGTGCCGAGCTCGGGCTCCGGGTGCGAGGTGAAGAACTGCCACGGTGTCGAGGCCGCGAACTCCTCGCCCATGAACAGCATCGGTGTGAACGGCCCGAGGAGCGTCAGGGCTGCGGCGATCACGAGCCCCTCGTCGTCGAGGGTCGCTGCCAGCCGGTCGCCGGCGGCCCGGTTGCCGATCTGGTCGTGGTTCTGGTTCGCGACGACCAGGGCCGTCGCGGGGGAGGTCCCGCGGTCGATCGGTCGGCCGTGCCGCTTGCCGCGGAACGACGACCAGGTGCCGTCGTGGAAGAAGCCGTCCTGGAGGACCTTCGCCAGCGCCGAGAGCGGAGCGAAGTCGGCGTAGTAGCCGTTCGTCTCACCGGTGAGCGCCACGTGCACGGCGTGGTGGAAGTCGTCGGACCACTGTCCGGCGAGGCCGTACCCGGCGGCCTCGCGCGGCCGGAACATCACCGGGTCGTTGAGGTCGGACTCCGCGATGAGCGACAGCGGACGCCCGATGAACGACGAGTAGGCGTCGGTCTCGTCGGCCATCGACGCCAGCACGTGCGGGCGGGTGGTGTCGCGGATCGCGTGCACGGCGTCGAGCCGGAGCCCGTCGACGTGGTGGTCGCGGAACCACATGCGCACGTTGTCGAGGACGTACCGACGGACCTCGGGGTGCTCGACGTTCACCGAGTCGCCCCAGGTGTTGCCGAGCCCGGCGAGCAGGTAGGGGCCGTACAGCGGCAGGTAGTTCCCGCTCGGGCCGAGGTGGTTGTAGACGACGTCCTGGATGACACCGAGCCCCAGCGCGTGCGCCGTGTCGACGAACCGGTCGTAGGCGTCCGGGCCGCCGTACGGCGCGTGCACCGAGAACCAGCCGACCCCGTCGTAGCCCCAGTTCCACTCGCCGTTCACCGCGTTGACGGGGAGCAGTTCGACGAACTCGACCCCGAGCTCGACCAGGTGGTCCAGCTTCTGGGCGGCGGCGTCGAGGGTGCCCTCGGGCGTGTAGGTGCCGATGTGCATCTCGTAGATCACGGCGCCGCGGGCCGGGCGTCCGGTCCACGACTCGTCGGTCCACGCGAACCGAGCGGGGTCGACGACCTCGGACGGGCCGTGCACGCCCTCGGGCTGGTACCGGCTCCGGGGGTCCGGTCGGACCGCGTCGTCGTCGCCGATGCGGAACCCGTACCGGGCACCGACCACCGGCATCACGGAGTCGGTGGACCACCAGTCGTCGGTGCCCCTGGTGAGCGGGTACTCGACGTCGTCGACGACGAGCCGGACCCGTTCCGGCTCGGGCGCCCAGACGGCGTAACGGTCGGGTGCGGTCATGCGTGACCCTCCAAGATGTCGATCTCGGCCTGCGCGTCGGACTCGGTGGCGTCCGTCGTGCCGGCGGCGGGCCGGGAGGCACCGCTCGCGTCGGACACGGCGGTCACCGCGTCGGCGTGGCCGGCTGCACCGACCGCGTCGGCGGGCACGAGCAGCGCGACCGGGTAGGTGGTGAGCAGGTCGGCCAGCGCGATCCCGCGGTCAGCGGGGACGTGTCGGCCGGTGAGCAGGTCGATGCGCTCGACCGGGACGGCGTGCACCAGGGTGTCGCCCCAGCCGCCGACCCGGCCGAGGCCGATCGGCAGCCGCGTCGCGATCGTCACGGCACCGCCGCGGTCGAACGCGATGACGTGGTCGGCCGCGCTTCCGGTGGCCTCGAGCTCCAGGTACCGGGTGAACAGCTCCGGGTGGTCCCGTCGGATGCGCAG
The DNA here is from genome assembly GCF_000349565.1 of Curtobacterium flaccumfaciens UCD-AKU. GTDB lineage: Bacteria > Actinomycetota > Actinomycetes > Actinomycetales > Microbacteriaceae > Curtobacterium > Curtobacterium poinsettiae. The sequence goes on along the minus strand of NZ_KB714607.1, from coordinate 229,531 downwards.
TGCGCGGGTCGTGACCAGGAGCTTCGCGGCTCCGTCGATGCCGATGGCCCGCAGGTCCTCGGGGCCGTCGTCGTCGGGGCCGTCGAGCTCCGCGAGCACGTGACGCCGCTCGGCGTAGTCGACCGGGCGTCGGTTGTCGGGGTCGACCAGCGAGCGGTCCCAGAACTCGGTGCCCTGGTAGACGTCGGGGACGCCGGGGGCGGTGAGCTGGACGAGCTTCTGGGCGAGACCGTTCGACCACCCGGCAGCGTCGATCTGCCCGTCGAGGGCGTCGAGCACCACGACCACGTCCGGGTTGTCGAACGCGGCGTCGACGATCGCGTGCATCTGCTGCTCGAACGCCTCGTCGGGCTCGGTCCACGTGGTGCTGTCCCCGGCTTCGCGGGAGGCCTTCTCGGCGTAGGCGTGCAGACGTTCGCGGCTGGCGGGCCGCGCGCCGACGATCGCCTGCCAGAGCAGGTCGGCGAACACGCGGTCCCGCAGCGGCACGAGCGACTGCAGCCGCTCGAGCGTGGCGGCCCACTCGTCGCCGAGCTCGGCCAGCACGGCGATGCGGGCGCGGGTGTCCTCGCTGCGCTTCGTGTCGTGCGTGGTGAGCGTCGTCATGGTGTGCGGCCAGCTGCCCAGCCGTTCGCGCTGTGCCTGGTGGAAGTCCGCCACCGAGACCGCGAAGACGCTCGGGTCGCCGCCGACCTCGCTCAGGGACGACAGGCGCGAGGTGCGGTAGAACGCGGTGTCCTCGACGCCCTTCGCCATCACCATGCCGCTGGTCTGCTGCAGTCGGAGGGCCGCGGCGTTCGTCGGGTCGACGAGTGCCGGTGCGATCCGGTCGATGACGTCGTCGAGGTCCGGGCGGGCCGCGGCGGCGCGCTCGAGCGCGGTGATCAGGTGGTGGGCGCCCTCGGGCAGGTACGTGCGGTACACGTCGAACGAGGCAACGACCTCGGCGACCGCGTCGACGATCCGCTCGTGCGTGATCGTCGCCGTGACGGCACTCGGTGCGAGCAGACGAGCGAGCCGCTCGACCTCGCTGCCGAGGATGCCGTCCGCGATGCCCCGTCGGGTGTCGTGCGTGAGCTGCTGCCAGTCGGTCGGTTCGGCGCCCGACGCCGCGGTCAGGGACTGTTCGCCCGCCGGGTCGACGAACACGCGGTCGAGCACCCCGAGGGCGTCGTACCCGGTGGTGCCGTCGACCGGCCACGAGCTCGGCAGCTGCTCGCCGGGCTCGAGGATCTTCTCGACGAGGGTGTAGGCCCCGCCGGTCAGCTCCGCCAGATCCTGCAGGTAGCCCGCCGGGTCGTACAGCCCGTCCGGGTGGTCGATGCGCAGGCCGTCGACGAGCCCGTCGCGGAACCAGCCGCCGATGACCGCGTGCGAGGCCGCGAAGACCTCGGGCTCCTCCACGCGGATCGCCGCGAGGGTGTTCACCGCGAAGAACCGGCGGTAGTTCAGGTCGTGGTCGGCACGCTTCCAGTGCACGAACGCGTAGTGCTGGCGCTCGTGCACGGTCTCGACGGTGTCGCCGTCGTGCACCGTGCCCGGCGCCGTCGGGTAGGCGGTCTCACCGACGCGGAGCACCGGACGCTCGGCGTCGGACGTGTCCAGCGTGATCGCGTCGAGCAGCCGGTCGTCCAGCACGGGGACCCGGAGCTTGCCGTCGCCGGCTTCCCAGTCCACGTCGAACGCCCAGGCCACGGGCGAGCCCTGGCCGAGTTCGAGCAGGGACCACCACCACGGGTTCGACTCGGGGGTCGCGACACCGACGTGGTTCGGCACCACGTCGACGATGACCCCGAGGCCGACGGCGTGCGCGGCCTCGGCCAGCGCCCGCATCGCCTGGTCGCCACCGCGGTCGGTGTCGACGCGGGTGTGGTCGACCACGTCGTAGCCGTGGTTCGACCCGGACTCGGCCTGCAGCACGGGCGACAGGTACAGCCAGTCGGCGCCGAGGTCGTGCACGTAGCCGACCAGGTCGCGCGCGGCGTCGAGGTCGAAGTCGGCGGAGACCTGCAGGCGGTACGTCGACGCGGGCACGCGGTTCGCGGCGCCGGGCGTTCCGGCGGTCATCGGGCGGTTCCGCTCGGTGCGGTGGACCCGGCCGGGTTGACCGGGGTGACGGCGTCCTGCGGTGCTGCCGGTTCGGTGGCACCGTCCTGTTCGGCGTCGACCGGGGTGCTCGTGACCTCGTGGTCGGGCTCGGCGCGGAGCACGATCATCGACCGTGCGGGGACGTCGAGCGGGGTGCCCGCGTCGAGCACCTCGTCACGGGCGCCGGGGTCCGCGGTGTCGATCCGGACGGTCCAGCCGGGGGAGTACTCCTCGGGCGGCAGCGTGAAGGTCACGACGTCGTCGTGGGCGTTGAAGTACGTGATGAAGCCGACGTCGGTGACGCGCTCACCGCGGGCATCGCGGCCGCGGATGCCCTCGCCGTTCAGGTACATGCCGACGCTCTTGCCGAAGCCGGAGTCCCAGTCCTCGGGGTCCATCGCGTCGCCCGAGGGGGTCAGCCACACCACGTCGGGCAGCGGCTCGCCCTCGCCACGACGGACCGGACGGCCGTTGAAGTACCGGGTCCGGCGGAACGTCGGGTGGTCGTGCCGCAGCTTCACCACGTCGGCGGTGAACTGGATGAGGTCTTCGTCCGCGCTGTCCCAGTCGATCCAGCTGAGCTCGGAGTCCTGCGCGTAGACGTTGTTGTTGCCCGACTGCGACCGACCGAGTTCGTCGCCGTGCGCGAGCATCGGCACACCCTGGCTCAGGAGCAGGGTCGCCAGGAAGTTCCGGCGGCGCTGCAGCCGCAGGGCGTTCACGGCCTCGTCGTCGGTCGGGCCCTCGGCGCCGGAGTTCCACGACCGGTTGTGGCTCTCGCCGTCGTTGTTGTCCTCGCCGTTGGCCTCGTTGTGCTTCTCGTTGTAGGCCACCAGGTCGTACAGCGTGAAGCCGTCGTGTGCGGTGATGAAGTTGATGCTCGCCTTGGGCGTGCGACCGTCGTGCTCGTACAGGTCGGCCGAGCCCGAGATCCGGGACGCGAACTCGCCGAGCGTCGACGACTCACCGCGCCAGAAGTCACGGACGGTGTCGCGGTACTTGCCGTTCCACTCGGACCACTGGGGCGGGAAGTTGCCGACCTGGTAGCCACCGGGGCCGACGTCCCACGGCTCGGCGATGAGCTTGACCTGCGACACGATCGGGTCCTGCTGGACCAGTTCGAAGAAGGCCGACAGGCGGTCGACCTCGTAGAACTCGCGCGCCAGCGCCGACGCCAGGTCGAAGCGGAACCCGTCGACGTGCATCTCGGTCACCCAGTAGCGGAGCGAGTCGAGGATGAGCTGCAGCGAGTGCGGGTGCCCGACGTTGAGCGAGTTCCCCGTGCCCGTGTAGTCCATGTAGAACTTCTTGTCGTCGTCGACCAGGCGGTAGTAGGCCGCGTTGTCGATGCCGCGGAACGACAGCGTCGGGCCGAGGTGGTTGCCCTCGGCGGTGTGGTTGTAGACGACGTCGAGGACGACCTCGATGCCGGCGCGGTGCAGCTCGCGCACCATCGTCTTGAACTCCTGGACCTGCTGGCCCTGGTCGCCCGACGACGAGTACGCCGAGTGCGGCGCGAAGAAACCGATGGTGTTGTAGCCCCAGTAGTTCGACAGCCCCTTGTCCTGCAGGGTGGAGTCGTTCACGAACTGGTGCACCGGCATGAGCTCGAGCGTGGTGATGCCGAGACGCTGCAGGTGCTCGATGACCGCAGGGTGGGCGACGCCGGCGTAGGTGCCGCGCTGCTCTTCCGGTACGTCCGGGTGCGTCTCGGTGAGGCCCTTGACGTGTGCTTCGTAGATGACGGTCTCGCCGTACGGCGTGCGTGGCGGACGGTCCCCCTGCCAGTCGAAGAAGGGGTTGATCACGACGCCCTTCATCATGTGCGACGCGGAGTCCTCGTCGTTGGTCGAGTCCGGGTCGCCGAACGTGTACGAGAAGAGCGACTGGTCCCAGTCGATCTCACCGCTGGTCGCCTTGGCGTACGGGTCGAGCAGGAGCTTCGACGGGTTGCAGCGCGCGCCGGAGTCCGGGTCGTACGGGCCCTGCACGCGGAAGCCGTACTCCTGCCCGGGACCGATGTTGGGGAGGTACGCGTGCCAGACGTAGGCGTCCACCTCGAGCAGGCGGACGCATTCTTCGTTGCCGTCGGAATCGAACAGACAGAGTTCGACGCGCTCGGCGACCTCGGAGAACAGCGCGAAGTTCGTGCCGCTCCCGTCGTAGGTCGCCCCGAGCGGGTACGGGTTTCCGGGCCAGGTGTGCAAACGGTCCTCCAGGTGTGGGTGCGGCCAACATATCGGCGGCACTCGTCCGCGTCCGCAGACAAGCCCCAGCTGTGGATGCGTGAGGCGCCCCGCGGCCTGTTGAGGAACGGACGAGTAGCGTCGCGCGCATGGCCAACATCGTCTCGAAGATCGCAGACCAGGTCCGCCCGCTCGGGGTCTCCACGAACTACGGAGAACCCGTCGAGGTCGGCGACCAGACCGTCATCACCGTGTCCGTCAGCTGGTTCGGCTTCGGTGGCGGCGGGGACGACGAGAACGGTGGCGGCGGTGGCGGCGGCCTGTCGGCCCCCGTCGGCGCCTACGTCCGTCGCCCGGGCAAGGACCTGGTGTTCGAGCCGAACCCGATCTCACTGATCGTCGTGGGCATCCCCTTCGTGTGGGTGGCCGGGCGTGTCCTGCGCAAGCTGGTGCGCGCGCTCAAGAAGTGACCACCTGACGCAACTGGAGGCCCGTGGCGACGCCGCCACGGGCCTCCAGTCCTTCACGCGGTCGCGACCGCGTCTAGACTGCTGGCACACACACGGGAGTCCGGGACCGCCGGGCTGAGAGGGAGCGATCGGCGCTCCGACCGTCGAACCTGATCCGGATCATGCCGGCGCAGGGAGGAGTCAGCAGCATGCCTTCAGGCACGTCAACAACCGTCACCACCGCTCCGCGGCGATCGCTGCGCTGGCGGGTCGTCGACATCGTCGTCGCGAGTGTGCTCGCGGTGGCACTCGGAGTCGTCTTCCGGGTCTGGGAGTTCGGCTACGAACCCATCAGCGCCGTCATGGACCTCGTGCTCCCCGGCACGAAGGCCCTGTTCGGCGGGGTCTGGCTGCTCGCCGGCCCGATCGTCGCGATCGTCGTCCGGAAGCCCGGCGCCGCGCTCTACGGCGAGATGGTGGCCGCGTCGGTCGAGGCGTTGTTCGGCACGCAGTGGGGATGGCTCACCCTCGAGGCCGGGCTGGTCCAGGGCCTCGGCGCCGAGATCGTCCTCGCGCTGTTCCTGTACCGCGTCTACCGCCTGCCGGTCGTCGTCCTCGCCGGTGCCGCTGCCGGGCTCGCGCTCGGCGTCAACGACACCGTCCTCTGGTACCCGGGACTCGACGTCGCCTTCAAGGTCGTCTACGTGATCTGTGCCGTCATCTCCGGTGCCGTGATCGCGGGAGCGGGCTCCTGGCTGATCGTGCGGGCACTCGCCCGCACGGGGGTGCTGTCGTCCTTCGCCGCCGGCCGCGAGCACAGCCGTCGCGAACCCCGCGCCCTGGTGTGACCGTGCCCGCTCCGTCGGTGACGCCCACCTCTGCCGGTGGCGATGCCGGTGTCGGCGTCCGCGGGGCGCGCATCGTGTTCCGTGGCTGGGGCTGGCGGTACGCGGAACGGGACGCCTGGGCCGTCCGCGGAGTCGACCTGGTCGTCGAGCCGGGGGAGCGCGTGGCCGTCGTCGGACCGTCCGGGGCCGGCAAGTCGACGCTCCTGCGAGCCGTCGCCGGCGTGCTGCCCGACGAACCCGACGCCACCGACGCCACCGCGGCGTCGGTGCAGGGGACACTCCTGGTCGACGAGTCCGACCCCCGCGCGGTCCGCGGGCGTGTCGGCCTCGTCATGCAGGACCCCGAGGCGCACACCGTGATGTCCCGCGTCGGCGACGACGTGGCCTTCGGCTGCGAGAACGCCGGCGTCCCCCGCGACGAGACCTGGGACCGGGTGCGGTCCGCGCTCGACGTCGTCGGCCTCGACCTGCCGCTCGACCGCTCCACCGCGCAGTTGTCCGGCGGGCAGCGGCAGCGGTTGGCGCTCGCCGGCGTGCTCGCGATGCGGCCCGGTGCGCTCGTGCTCGACGAGCCCTGCGCCAACCTCGACCCCGAGGGTGTGGCGCAGGTGCACGACGCCGTCCGGGCACTGCTCGACGACACCGGGGCGACGCTGCTCGTGGTGGAGCACCGGATCGGCACCTGGCTCGACCTGGTCGACCGGCTCGTGCTGCTCGAACCGGCGGGCGGCGTCGTCGCGGACGGTCCGCCGGCGCAGGTGCTGGCGACCCACGGCGAGGCGCTCACCGCGGCCGGGGTCTGGGTGCCCGGTGCCGAGCCGGAGCGCGGTTCTGCGCGAGGGCAGCGTGCGGCGGGACGAGCGGGCGAAATACCCGGGTCGCCCGGCGGGGTGACTGCGGCATTCCGCCCGCTCGGCGAAGGGGCGCTCGGCGCGGGCGAGGGGGAGCACGGCGCGGGGACCACGGTGCTGCTCGAGACGCGGGGGCTCGGCACGGCACGGGGGAAGCGGCCGGTCGGGAACGGCATCGACCTCGGGCTCCGAGCCGGGCAGGTCCTCGCGGTCACCGGACCGAACGGCGTCGGCAAATCGACGCTCGGTCTGACCCTCGCGGGCTTGCTCCCGCCGGCAGCCGGTGAGCTCCACGCCACGGACCTCCTGGCCGACGGCATCGGCACGACGCCCCACACCTGGACGAGCCGCGAACTCGCGGCCCGGATCGGCACGGTGTTCCAGGACCCGGAGCACCAGTTCGTCGCCCGTTCCGTGCGCGAAGAGGTCGAAGCCGGCCCCCGCGTGCTCGGTGCGCCCGACGCAGCGGAACGGGCTTCCGCGCTGCTCGACGAGTTCGGGCTCGCACACCTGGCCGACGCCAACCCGTTCACCCTGTCCGGCGGCGAGCAGCGACGACTCGCGATCGCCTCGGCCATCGCGGCCCGTCCGCCGGTCGTCGTGCTCGACGAACCGACCTCCGGGCAGGACCGTGCCACGTGGCAGGCCGTCGTGGGGCGCCTCGGAGCACTCGCCGATGCCGGCACCGCGGTGGTGGCGGTCACCCACGACCGCGACCTCGTCCGGGCACTCGACGCCGACGAGGTCGTCCTCGGGCCGGACGGCGCGCGATCCGTCGGGCGCGACCAGGGGCCGTCGGACGCGGCCATCCCGGAGACGGGACCGACAGCCGGGAACCGCCCCGGGCCTCCAGACCGGACCGCCGGGACGCACCGGACCGCCGACACGGACCGGACCGCCGCGACCGACGCGTCGGACCCCACGCGACGACCGCTGGCCGCGCGCGCGACCGGCATCTCCGGCGTCCAGCCCGTCGCCTCCCTGATCGGCGTGCTCGCACTCGGTGTCTGCCTGGTGCTGAGCCTCGACGTCGTCTCGGCTGCCGTCGCCCTGGCGCTCGAACTCGCGCTCCTGCCGCTCCTGCGCCTGCCGGTCCGGACACTGCTCTTCCGACTCGCACCGGTGCTGGTCGCGGTGCCGCTGACGGCGGTGAGCATCGCGCTGTACGGCAGACCCTCGGGTCGGGAGTGGTTCGACCTCGGGTTCGCGCACGTCACCGACGGATCGCTGACGCTCGCGCTGGCGACCGCGCTCCGGGTCCTCGCGGTGGGGGTGCCAGCCATCGCGCTCTTCGTGCGGGTCGACCCGACCGACCTGGCGGACGGGCTCGCGCAGGTGCTGCGGCTGCCCGCGCGTTTCGTGCTCGGGGCCCTCGCCGCCGTCCGGATGATGACGCTGCTCGTCGACGACTGGCGACAGCTCGCGATGGCCCGGCGTGCCCGGGGACTGGCGGACTCCGGGAGGCTGCGCCGCGGAGCGACCATGGCGTTCGCGCTGCTCGTGCTCGCGCTGCGCCGGGCGACGACGTTGGCGGTGGCGATGGAGTCACGCGGGTTCGGCGCTCCCGGACGGCGGACCTGGGCGCGGGTCGCGCGGTTCGCCGGGCCGGAGTGGGCGACGGTGGCGGTGCTGGTCGGCATCGGCGCGGTGTCGATCGCCGTCGCGGTGAGCACGGGGACCTGGCGTGCCTGACGCGGAACGTGCCACGGGCACGACGGGCAGAGCCGGCACGACGGGCGGGGCCGGCACGACGGGCGGGGCCGGCACGACGGGCGGGGCCGGCACGACCGGCACGACCGGCACGACGGGCGGGGCCGGCACGACCGGCGCGACCGGCGCGACCGCGGGGGACCTCGCCCCGGGCCTCGCTGCTGCTGCCGCCGGTGTCGCCGCCGCCACGGGCCACCGTGCCGTCGTGCTCATCGACGGCCGGTCCGGCACGGGCAAGACGACCCTCGGCGCGCAGGTCGCGGAACAGCTCGGAGCGCAGCTCGTGCACCTGGACGACCTCTACCCGGGCTGGGACGGCCTGCGAGCGGCTTCGGACGCCCTGGTGACCGACGTGCTCGGAGCGCCGAGCGGCTACCGACGGTGGGACTGGGACGCCGACGGACCCGCGGAGTGGACGTCGGTGGACCCCGACCTGCCGATCGTGGTGGAGGGCTGCGGGGCGTTGTCGCGGGCGTCGGCACCGCTGGCGTCGCTGCGTGTGTGGCTCGAGGCCGACGACGCCGTGCGCTGGGACCGGGCGATCGGACGCGACGGCGAGGTCTTCGCACGCGAGTGGGACCGCTGGGCCGCGCAGGAGCAGGCCTTCATCGCCGCCGAGGACCCGGCCGCCCTGGCCGACGTGGTCCTGCGGACGTAGCGCCCTGCGGCGGCCGCGAGTCACGCGTCCTCGGACAGTTCTCGGGCTACGGAAGGCGAGAACTGTCCGTCAAGCCGAGACTCGGCCCGCGCCCGCGCCCCCGCCCGCGCCCGCGTCCGCGCCCGCGCCGCCCGCCCGCCGCGCCGCCGCCCGCGGATCCACCGCGAACACCGCCGCGACGATCGTCAGCACCGCGTACACCCCGAGGTACCCGCACAGGATCCACGGCGAGCCACCGCCCAACTGCACGAACACCGCGGCCAGCAGCGGCGTCAGCCCCACCGAGAAGATCGACCCGATCTGGTAGCCGAGCGACATCCCCGAGTACCGCCGCCCGGTCGGGAACTGCTCCGCGAACCACGCCGCCTGCGGGCCGTAGATGCTGTCGTGGAACACGCACATCCCGATCAGCGCCACGAGCGGCAGCAGCACGAGGGGCCCGGCGTCGAGGAACGCGAAGAACGGCCAGATGAGCACCGCGATGCCCACAGCCGACCAGATCGTGAGCACCCGCCGCCCGACCCGGTCGGACAGCCACCCCCAGAACGGCGTCGACACGAGCGACACCGCCGAGATCACGAGCACGGCCTGCAGCCCCGCGTCCGAGCCCGACGGCCCCCGCACGTTGCCGAGGTAGGTCAGTGCGTACGTCGTCAGGATCGAGTACAGCGCCGGTTGCACGAGTCGCAGGCCCGCCGTCACCAGGATCGACCGCGGGTGCTGCCGGATCGCCTGCCACACCGGGAACCGTTCGACCCCACCCGAGGCACGCAGCTCCTGGAACACCGGGGCGTCCTGCACGCCGAGCCGGATGACGAGCCCGACCGCGACGATCACGGCGGAGAACAGGAACGGCAGCCGCCAGCCCCAGGCCAGGAACGCCTCGGTGCCGAGCAGCGACCGCACGAGCGTGAAGACCCCGGTCGCCAGGAGCATCCCACCGGCCGACCCCATCTGCGTGAACGCCCCGAACAGCCCGCGGTGCCGTTCGGGCGCGTGCTCGACGGACAGCAGCGCCGAGCCGCCCCACTCGGCTCCGGCAGCGACACCCTGCAGCAGCCGCAGGAACACGAGCGCCACGACGGCGCCGACCCCGATGGTCGCGGCGGACGGGATCACCCCGATCAGCGTGGACGCGATGCCCATCAGCACCAGCGATGCGACGAGCAGCTTCTTCCGCCCGATCCGGTCGCCCAGGTGCCCGGCGACCACCCCGCCGAGCGGCCGCGCCACGAACCCGACGCCGTAGGTCGCGAACGATGCGATCACCCCGACCGCGGGCGTGACGGACGGGAAGAACGTCGGTGCGAACACCAGCGCCGAGGCCGTCGCGTAGAGGTAGAAGTCGTAGTACTCGACGGTCGTCCCGATGAACGACGCGAGCGCGACCCGACGACGGGTCGCGCTGGTCGACGGTGCGGCGGGACGGCCGGGAGGCGCGGTGACGGTGGTCTGGCTCGGCATGCCTCAGGAGCATGGTCGCGTCCACTGCGCCGGGGAACACCACGCGTAACGTGAGGTCACGTCGCTGTCGGCGGGCGGTGCCCGCCGACCACGATGGGTCGCATGAGCGATGCACCGAACCGCCCGCTGCGCTTCGCGGCCTTCGTCATGAACACGACGTCGCACATCCAGCACGGCCTGTGGCGGCACCCCGACGCTCGGCAGGCCGACTTCGACGACGTGACGCTGTGGACCGACCTGGCGAGGACCCTCGAGCGCGGCAAGTTCGACGCGGTGTTCTTCGCCGACGTCGTCGGCACCTACGGCCCCGGTCGCGGCGACTACTCGACCAACCTGCGCGAGGGGCTGCAGATCCCCTCGAACGACCCCTCGGTGCTGCTCTCCGCGCTCGCCGTGTCGACCGAGCACCTCGGGTTGGCGTTCACCTCGAGCGTCATCCAGGCGCATCCGTTCGACTTCGCCCGCAAGGTCTCCACGCTCGACCACATCACCCGGGGTCGCATCGGCTGGAACGTCGTCACGAGCGCCCTCGACAGCGCCGCCCGGAACTTCGGCGCCGACCGGCTCGAGGAGCACGACGAGCGCTACGTCTGGGCCGAGGAGTACCTCGAGGTCTGCGCGAAGCTCTGGGAGGGATCCTGGGACGACGGCGCCGTCCTGAAGGACCCCGTCCGCGGCTACGCCGACCCCGACAGGGTGCACCGCATCGACCACCACGGCGCCCGCTACGACGTGCAGGGTCCGCACCTGTCGGCACCGTCACCGCAGCGGACGCCGGTGCTGTTCCAGGCGGGGTCCTCGCCCGCCGGCCGAGCCTTCGCGGCCCGGAACGCCGAGGCCCAGTTCATCCTGACCTCGAACCGTGACGCCACCGAACAGCTCATCCGGGAGACCCGCGACCTGGCCGCGGCCGCCGGCCGGCGGCGCGACGACATCGCGTTCTTCCTCGGTCTGACCTTCGTCACCGGCTCGACCGAGGCCGAGGCGAAGGCCAAGGAAGCGGAGATCGACGAGTACCTGGCCGCCGACGGGTTCCTGGTGCACTCGAACCTCGGCTTCGACGCGGACACCGGCGAGCCCCTCGACCCCGACACCCCGCTGTCCGAGGTCCGCACCCACGCCGGGCAGTCGCACCTGCAGTGGCTCCGCGAGGCCGCCGGGGGCCGCGAGCCGACCATCGCCGACCTGGCCCGCCTGTCCGCCAAGCTCCGCGCCCGGGTCGTCGGTACGCCGGAGCAGATCGCCGACGAGCTCGCCGACTGGCAGCGGGTGGGCGTCGACGGCGTGAACGTCATCAACTGGACGCTGCCCGGCTCCTACGAGGAGTTCGTCGACCACATCGCACCGACCCTGCAGGAGCGCGGGTTGATGCAGTCCGAGTACCGCGAGGGCACCCTGCGCGAGAAGCTCTTCGGCCACGCGCAGCTACCGGACTCGCACCCGGCCCGGCAGTGGCGCGGGGCGTTCTCCGGTGGCGCGAGCGGCGTCGCGGACGCAGCCCGTGCGGTGGAGGTGCCCGCATGACGGACGCGACGACGACCGACGGGCGCACGCCGGGCCTCCCGGCCGACCGTCTGTCGACCCTGCGCGACCGCTTCGCTCCCGTGTTCGCGATGATCCGCGACGGCGCGGTCGAGCGTGAGCTGGCGTCCGGGAAGCCGGGCGACCGGCCGCTGCCGCACGCCGAGGTCCGGGCGCTCGCCGACGCGGGGTTCGGGCGGTTGCGCGTGCCGGAGGACCGCGGTGGCTTCGGCGTGACGCTGGTGGAACTCGCGCACCTGGTGGCGGACCTGGCGGCGGCGGACTCGAACATCGCGCACCTGTGGCGGGGACACTTCGGGTACACCGAACTGGTGCTGTTGCGGCCGCACTCCGCGTCGCGCGACGAGTGGCTCCAGCGCATCGTCGGCGGCGCGATCATCGGGAACGCGACCTCGGAGCGGACCGGGACGACGCTGGCCGACATCTCGACCACGGTGACGCCGGCTGGTGATCTCCTCCGCCTCGAAGGGCGGAAGTTCTACTCGACCGGCACGCTCTACGCGGACTGGATATACCTGGCGGCGGACCGCGACGGGGAGCGCGTGACGTTCGCCGTCGACGCCTCCGCGCCGGGCGTGAAGAGCATCGACGACTGGGACGGGTTCGGGCAGCGGCTGACAGCGTCCGGCACGACCGTGTTCGACGGGGTGTCGGTCGACCCGTCGGTGGTGTCGGCGTACCGGGACGCTCCGCTGTCGCACATCCAGGCCTTCTACCAGCTGTACCTGCTGGCGGTCCTCGCCGGGATCGGGCAGGCGGTGTCCGACGACGCCGTGGCCTTCGTGCGACCACGGACCCGCACGTACATCCACGCCAACGCGGCCGTGCCGGGCCAGGACCCGCAGGTGCTCGCGGTGCTCGGGCGACTGTCGGCCGGCGCGTTCACCGCCCGGTCGCTCGTCGCCGCCGCCGCCGGGCTGCTCGACGGGGTCGTCGCGACGAACGAACCCGGGGCCGGTGTCGACCGCGTGCTGCTCGACGCGGCCGAGAACGCCGTGTACCAGGCGCAGGTCGAGATCGGGCCGCGGGTGCTGCGGTCGGCGTCCGAGCTGTTCGAGGTCGGCGGGGCGTCAGCGACCGACCGGACGCGTGCGCTCGACCGGCACTGGCGGAACGCGCGGGTGGTGGCGTCGCACAACCCAGCTGTCTACAAGGAGCGGCTCGTGGGGGAGTACGCGCTGCACGGGCGGGGGCCGGTGGGGGCGTGGGAGAAGTACCACGAGGTGGGGCCGACGCGGTTCTGAGGCGCGGGTGCGGGTGCGGTGCGGGTGCGGTGCGCGGGCGCGTCGCTGGCCGCTACGCCCAGCCGAGCTCGTGCAGCCGCTCGTCGTCGATGCCGTAGAAGTGCCCGATCTCGTGCACGAGGGTGGTGTGCACCTCGTCCTTGAGCTCCTCGACGGTGTCGCACTCGGCCAGGTGCTGCTTCCGGAACACCACGATGCGGTCGGGCAGCTCGCCGAAGCCGTACTGCCCGCGCTCGGTGGCTGCGATGCCGTCGTAGACACCGAAGAGCTCTTCGCCGTTCTCCGGTTCGTCCTCGACGACGAACACCACGTTGTCGAGCCCGTCGACCATCTCGTCGGGGAGCAGGTCGAGTTCGTCGGTCACGAGTTGCTCGAAGGCCTCGGCGGACATCTCCATCACGGGGTCGATGGTCGCACACCCGGCAGGATGTCCTCCTTCCGGAGCAGGTCGAGCAGCGCCGGCGCCGATGCCTGTGAAGCCTCCGGTGTGACGTGGACCGGATCGAAGCGGGTGAGGACGTTCCCGATGAGCAGCGGGCAGGTACCGAACGAGCACCAGAGGGGGGTCGTGTCGAGCACCGTGGTCTCGTCGACGTCGTCGAGCAGGGTGGTCAGGGAACGCATCTGGGCGCGGGCTGTCGCATCGCCTTCTCGGCAGTCCTGTGGCCCCCGGGTGCCGGCGACACAGCCGGTCGGCGCGTACCCCGGCGGGGTGGCGGGTACGACGACGACGCGGCCGACGTGCGGTCGGGCAGCCTCGATGATCCCCTTGACGCCGGATTCGTAGGACTCTCGCGTGATCCCTTCGAGGCTCGGGTCTTCCTTGTCCCAGAACCGGTTCGTCACGACCAGGACGTCCGGGGTCGTCCGTTCGAGCTCGGCGAGCACCTCCGCGTTGTGGGCGGCGCAGGTGTCGACGTCCGAGGTGAGCGCCGTCGTGGAGAAGGGGCAGCCGATCTGTGCGCCGTTCCGGACCTGCACATCGGCGTCGGGGGCTTCTGCGAGCGCTCTCCACCCCGGCGCCGAGAACGCACCGGTGGAGTCGCCAGTGAGCATCACGGACGTCCCCGGAGCGGCGCCCCACGTGCACGAGTCCGCGCGCCAATCGGCACCGATCACGGAGCACCCGAGGGTGGGCGCCCAACTCGAGGTCTTCGTCAGGGAGTCTGCGTAGCCAGGGGCGCTGATCGCCTCGGCACTCGGCGTCAGGTCGTCCGGCCACGATCGCGCGCCCAGCCCTGCTGCGATGGCGTCGGCGCGGGCTTGCAGCGCCGGGAACGAGTCGTCGGCGGCGAGGTCGGTGTCGTCCCCGGCGGCGGGCGCGGCAGCGGGAACCGGTGGGAGCGGCCGGAGCCGCTCGGCGGTTCCCGAGACGGTGACGAGGGTGAGCACGGTCAGCGCGGCCAGCGCGCCGACCTGCAGCCGCAGACGGTGTTCCTGCAGCGTGGCGCGGAGGCCGCGGTGCCGGAAGGCGGTCTCCACCGTTGCGTAGCTCGCGATCGACGTCAGCAGTGCGAGGACGACCGCGATGCCGACGGGGAGCGATGTGAAGAGGGGCAGCAGGACGATGAACGGCCAGTGCCAGAGGTAGAGCGAGTAGCTCACCGTCCCGAGTCCGACGAGGGGACGCCAGCGCAGCGGTGCCGCTGCCCAGGCCGTGCGGGTGGGTGCGGGACCAGAGCTGGAGCGGGAGCTGGCGCCGGCTCCGGTTCCGGCTTCGGCTCCGGCGACCAGGATGAGCGCGGTACCGAGCGTCGGGACGAGTGCGAGCGGTGCCGGCATGCCGAGGCTCTCCCGCCCGAGCAGGACGGACGCGGCGATCGCGCCGAGTCCGATGACGACCATGCACTCCGCGACCCACGGGCGGACCGACCGGGCACGGTGCACAGCGATCGCGGCGAGGACACCCACGCCGAGCTCCCATGCACGCGTCGCCGTCGAGAAGTACGCGGAGGCAGGGTCGACCGCAGCAGCGACGAAGGCCCACGCGAGAGAGCACACCGTGAGGCCGCCGATCACGACGGTTGCACGTGCCGAGCGCCCGACGGTTCGATCGTCTCGGCGTGCGCGACGCCCGAGCAGGAGCAGCAGGAGGACCGGGAGCACCAGGTAGAACTGTTCCTCGACCGCGAGGGACCAGAAGTGCTGGAACGGTGAGGCGGCTGCCGTCGCCGCGAAGTAGTCGGTGCCCGCTGCTGCCAACCGCCAGTTCTGCACGGCGAGCACGGAGGCGACGGCATCGGCGGCGACCGAAGCGAACCTGCTCGTCGGCAGGAGGACCCAGGCCGCAGCCGTGGTCACGAGGATCACGAGGAGGGATGCCGGCGCGAGCCTGCGCACGCGGCGGGCGGCGAAGGCCCGGAGGCGGATCCGTCCGGTCCGCCCGTGTTCACGCAGCAGCCCTGCGGTGATGACGAACCCGGAGATCACGAAGAAGACGTCGACGCCGAGGAACCCACCGCTCGGCCAACGGAACGCATGGTCGAGGACGACCACGGCGACGGCGATCCCACGGAGGCCCTGGATGTCTGGTCGAAAGGATCGGGTCTGCACTGATCTACAATATACAGAAGTACATATTTTACACAAGACCCGAACATGTTCGCGGAACGACGAAGGCCCCGGTCCAACGGACCGGGGCCTTCGTCTGTTCTTCAGTACTGGGGTGAATAACGGGTCTCGAACCCGCGACCTCCTAGACCACAACCAGGCGCTCTACCAACTGAGCTATATCCACCATGTTCGAACCGGCGGACCGGCGCGACCACTCAATAGTAGTACATGCGGGACGGGGTGCGGACCACCCGTGTCGCTACTCGGCCGTGGGCTGCGCCAGCCGCGACTCCCACTTCGCCACGACGTCGGCCTGCACGGCGCGCACGTCGTCGGTGCTCGGGCCGGGCTCGGCGACGAAGCCGGCGCGGCGGTAGTACTCGAGCTCGCGGATCGACTCGAGGATGTCCGCGAGGGCACGGTGCCCACCGTGCTTCTCCGGCGCGTTGAAGTACACGCGCGGGAACCAGCGGCGGCAGAGTTCCTTGATGCTGGACACGTCGACGCTGCGGTAGTGCAGGTGTCCGTCGACGCGCGGCATGTACTTCGACAGGAACGCCCGGTCGGTGCCGATCGTGTTGCCGGCCAGGGGCGCGGAGCCCTCGGCGGGGACGTGCTCGAGGATGTACTCGAGCACCTGGTACTCGGCGTCCGCCAGGCTCACGCCGTTCGGGATCTCCTCGATGAGGCCCGAGGTGACGTGCATGTTCGTCACGAACTCGTTCATGTTGTCGAGCGCCGACTGGTCCGGCTTGATGACGATGTCGAACCCGGGGTGCACGGGCTCGAGGTCGAAGTCGGTGATGACCACGGCCACCTCGACGAGTTCGTCGACCTCGAGGTCGAGGCCGGTCATCTCGCAGTCGATCCAGACGAGGCGGTCATTCGCGGTTGCCATGTCCTCGATCCTATTCCCGCCCTGCGTGCCTCCCGTACGGGCCGCGGGCGGGGGGGCGTGCGTGCCCGTGCCCGTGCCCGCATCGGCCCGTTCCGTGGGTCGGATCCGCGAACGGGCGAAATGCCCGGGTCGCCCTCCGGACGCACCCGGGTATTTCGCCCGCTCGTCCGGGACACGAAGCGCAGGCGGTGCACGCGACCGGCTGGAGGACCGTCACGACCCCGGCAGGCCGCCCCGCGCCTCCAGTCAGCTCGTTCCACCCGTCTGCCGCGGCGTTCCCGCTCGGACTTGCGCCCCCACCGCGAGCGGGCGAAATGCCGGGCCCACTGGGCGGACGCACCCGGATGTTCCGCCCGCTCGGCCGCGACGCGAGCCGACAGCACTGCCGGCGACCGCCTGGAGGCCCGTGGCGACCCCGGCGGGCTGCGTCGCGCCTCCAGGCGGTTCGTTCCACCCCGCCTGCCGCGGCGTTCCCGCCGGCCGCTCGAGTCCTCCGCGAGTGGGCGAAATGCCCGGGTCGCCCTGCGGGCGAACCCGGGCATTTCGCCCGCTCAGGTGGAGAGGGGAGTGAGTGCACGGGTGTACGGGGGAGCGGGCACGCAGATGCACGAACGGGCGAAATGCCGGAGTGCCCACGGGGGACACCCGGGCATTTCGCCCGCTCGCGGAGAAGCGGGAGAAGCGGGGCAGGCGGGAGAATCGGGGCGAGCGGGGAGCGTCCGCGTGGCGGTGGACCCGCCCCGCCCCTAGACCATCTCGCCGGCGGTGATCGCCTCGGCCTCGACGCGCTCGGGCTCGGCACCGTCGTCGACGCGGCGCAGGACCTTGGTGGTGCAGAGGATCACGACGAAGGCGACCGCGACGGACGCACCCGCGAAGACGTACGCCGCCGAGGGGGAGTACGCGTCGGCGAGCAGGGTCGCGACGGGCGGGGCGATGGCACCGCCGATGAAGCGGACGGCGGAGTAGGCGCTCGAGGCGACCGAGCGGGGGAGGTCGGTGGCCTCCATGACGCACTCGGTCAACACGGTGTTCAGGACACCGAGCACGAGGCCGCCGATGACGACGCAGATGATCAGGCCCACCTGCGACCGGACGACGAGCGCGGCGGCGAACAGGTCGAGTGCGAGCAAGGGCAGCGCGATCTTCAGCACGGTCGTCCTGCGGAGCCGGGCGGTGAGCATCGGGGCGACCCACACCGACGTGATGGCGAGGCCGACACCCCAGCCGAAGAACGTGAACCCGATGCCGAGCGCGCCGAAGCCGAGCGGGAACGGCGTGTACGCCAGCAGGACGAAGAAGCCGATGTTGTAGAACAGCGCGGTCGCGGCGAGTGCGGCGAGCGCGGGACGACCGAGAGCGCGGAACGGTGCGGAGAGCTTGGTGGGTGTGGGCTTCTCGAGACTGCCGGTCTTGAGCAGGGCGACGATGGCGATGAACGCGACGGCCATCAAGGTGGTCACGCCGAAGAACGGGCCGCGCCAGCTCACCGAGCCGAGCAGGCCTCCGACGAGAGGGCCGACGGCGATGCCGAGGCCGAGCGCTGCCTCGTACAGGATGATCGCCGAGGCGGTGCCGCCCGACGCTGCCCCGACGATGGTCGCGAGCGCGGTGGAGATGAAGAGCGCGTTGCCGAGACCCCACCCGGCGCGGAAGTCGATGATGCTCCACACGCTGTTCGACGTCGCGGCGAGGACCGAGAAGACCACGATCAGGGCGAGTCCGATGAGCAGGGTGCGCTTCGCGCCGATGCGGCTCGAGACCCAGCTCGTGAAGAACATCGCGACACCGGTGACGGCGAGGTAGCTCGTGAAGAGCAGCTCGGTCTGCGCCGGGGTCGCCTTCAGGGACGCGGCGATCGCGGGGAGGATCGGGTCGACGAGGCCGATGCCCATGAACGCGACGACGCAGGCGAAGGCGATCGCCCAGACCGCGGACGACTGCTTGAGGATGGAGCCGGACCGGCCGGCGGGTGCGTGGGCGTTCACGCGGGGATCTCCGTTCCGTTGGGGGTTGTCCGGGTGCGCTGGGCGATCAGGTCCGCCGCGTGGTGCAGGACGTCCCAGTCGTCGTCGGTCAGGTCGGCGAACAACGGGCCGACCGTGCTGGTGAGGGTGGAACGCCAGGCCGCGAGCCGGTCGCGCCCGGCGTCGGTGAGTTCGACGAGCTGCCCGCGGGAGTCGCCGGGGTCGACGCTGCGGCTGACCAGACCGTCGGCGAGCATGCCAGCGACGAGCCGGGTCATCGTGGGCTGCGCCACGCGCGACGCGGTGGCCAGCTCGCCGAGCCGCAGGGGCTCGTCGGTCTCGAGGATGCCGAGTGTGCGCCAGACGGCGGTGGAGGACGTGTTGCCCGTCGACTGGACGGCGCGGCGGATCAGGCGGTTGACGGAGACGAGGAGGGTCTCGATCGTCTGCTCGCGCGGTGTTTCCATAGCGGAACTATATAGCGATGCTATGCATTCCGCAACGGCGGCGACCGGGGCGCAACCGGCGAAGACCGCCGTGCAACGTGCGAGGGCCGCCGCGCAACGGGCGAGGACCGCCGCGCAAGGACGGGCTGAACAGAATGCCCCAGCCGCCGCCTGGTAGAAGGGATGCATGAGCGACATCACCATCCACGAAGGCGACGAGTACACCGCGATCTTCCACGGCGGCCCCTTCGACGGCACGACCGACACCCGCACCGCCACGAGCGACGCGCTGGACGACGAGGTCACGGTGTTCGCCGACGTCGAGGGCCTGCAGACGGCCTTCACCTACCGCGCCACCAAGTCCCGCCAGGTGCTCGACCAGATCTCGGTCGAGTTCACCTACGAGCCGAGCGAGTCCGACCCCGTGGACGACCTGCAGGACCGCGGCGACCGCAGCGGTGAGTTCGACCGGGAGTAGAACCCCCACCCGCCGCGTTGCAGGACCACATGCAGCTCGATCTCTGGACGTCCGCCTTCTGTGCGCCGTGCGCCGCCGCCCGCCGGGTGTCGGCCGAGGCCTCGGCGCTCGTCCCCGGGCTCACCGTGACCGAACACGACGTGGCGGCGCACCCCGACGACGCGGAAGACCTCGGTGTCCGGTCCACGCCCACGATCATCGTGCGGCAGGACGACGGCACCGAGGTCTTCCGTTCACCCGGCGTCCCGACCCGGGACCAGCTCCTGCTCGCGGTGGCCAAGGCGCTCTGACCGAGCCGCTGCCGCGGCCGTCCCAGCGGCGGCCCCCGACGCGGGCGCAGCGACGCGCCCTCCTGCGCGCTGCGACGTCGGCGCCGAAACCACGACGGGCTCCGGCGGATCGATCAGTGCCCGCATGCGCCGCGCCAGGCGCTTCGCACTCCGGATCGGCGCCCCGATGCCCAGCGCGACCAGCCCGAGCGGGCTTCGATCGGCCCCACCGAGGGCGTTCTTCCGCTCCCACGCACGTCGCAGCGCCCCACCACGGCTCCGCCGAGCCGGTGCCCGGTCCACCAGCCTCCCGGCGTCCCGTCGGGCCATGAGGTCCACCAGTCGGCGCTGCCAGTCGTCCTCGGCGGCCGGGTGGAAGTAGTTGTCCCGCATCCACTCCGGCCGGACGGCCCCGAACCGGCCGTCGACCAGGTCGACGGCGTCCCCCTCGAGGCCACTCCCCACGAACACCTCGTTGATCAGGTGCCGCCCGATCCCGAAGTCGGTGAGCGTGAGCGCGGGGACACCCCGGGCCGCAGCCTCGAGGACGGCCGTCGAACTGATCGTCACGAGTGCCACCGCGCGGTCGAGGTGGTCGGCCATCGGGCCGCTCTCCACCACCAGGTTGGCCGGGGCGTCCGCCGGCACCAGGTCCGGGTACGGGTGCTCCTCGCGGTGCGTCTGGTGCTCGCCGGCCGCGGCGCGGGTCTTGATGACGACGCGCCACTCCGGGTGCGCGCGGGCCGTGTCGACGAGCCAGCGCACGACGAGGGCTCGGTCGGCCCGCTCGAGCGGCACACTCGGCTGCGCCGCGAAGACGACGGAGTCGCGGACGGGCGCGCCCGTCGCGCCCGTCGCGCCGGTACCGCCGGTCGCGCCGGCACCCCGGGCGAACGGCAGTGTGGCGAGTGCGAAGTGCGGCTCGACCCCGCCCTCGCGCGCCAGTTCCTCGTACGCGCGCACCTCGCGGTGGCTGTGCAGCACGAACAGGTCGGCCCGGGCGCGGAAGAAGATGCCCTTCCACTTCGCGGGGAACGAGATCCCCGGCAGCCCCGACACCAGCACCGGCCGGTCCGGGATCCGCCGGTGCACCTCGTCGATCACGAGTTCGGCCACGGGCCCGATCAAGGACACCAGGACGGCGTCCGGCGGGTCCTGTCGGAGCTCCTCGACGGCGGCGTCGACGTCCTTCGGTACGGGCGGTTCGCGGTGCAGGTGGGCGAGTCGTCGGTCCAACCCGCGGAACGCCGAACGCAGCTGCTTCGGACTGGCCGACCGCGGGGTCGCCACGGTGCGCAGCTCCAGGTCCCAGTCGGCGGGCGCGGTCGCCAGCAGGTGGGCGCCCCACTTCGCGAACGAGTCGGTGTCGACCAGGCCGACCACGCGTCGGACGCGTGGTGACGCGTCGGACGGGAGGCGCGCCTCCCGTCCGCCGGTCGACCCACCGCCGTCAGCCGGCACGTCCAGGGCGCGGGTCCCGTCGACCGGGCCGGTCACGTGCGCGGTGCTCACGTGCGCTCCGCTCACGCGCCGACGCGACGCAGCTTCGCGAGCGGTGCCTGCTCGCCGGCGCCCGGATGGGGACTGCATGCGCTCACGCGCCGACGCGACGCAGCTTCGCGAGCGGTGCCTGCTCGCCGGTGCCCGGATGGCGACTGCATGCGCTCACGCGCCGACACGACGCAGCTTCGCGAGCGGTGCCTGCTCGCCGGGGAAGATGCGCTTGACGCCGTCGCCGAGGGCGGTCTCGATGATGCGGATGTCACGGGCGAGCGTCTTCAGGCCGTGCGGCTCGAGGGACGCGGCGTGGTCGGAGCCCCACATCGTGCGGTCCAGCGTGATGTGCCGTTCGACGGCCGTGGCGCCGAGGGCGACCGCGGCGATCGAGATCTGCAGGCCGGGCTCGTGGCCGGAGTAGCCGACGGGGACGCCCGCGTACCGGTGGGCGAGCGTGTCGATCATGCGGAGGTTCGCCTCCTCGGCGGGCAGCGGGTAGGTCGACGTCGCGTGCATGAGGACGAGGCGGTCGGTGCCGAGGGTCTCGACGGCGGCGTCGATCTGCTCGAGCGTGGACATGCCGGTCGACAGGATGACGGGCTTGCCGGTCGCGGCGACCGCGGCGAGCATCCCGAGGTCCGTCACCGACGCCGAGGCGATCTTGTAGGCGACGACGTTGAGGTCCTCGAGGAAGTCCACCGACGGCTCGTCCCACGGCGACGCGAACCAGTCGAGACCGCGGAGGGTCGCGTGGTCACCGATCTCGATGTACTGGTCGCGGTCGAACTCGACGCGGTAGCGGTACTCCAGGTAGGTCATGTCGCCCCACGGGGTGCTGCGCGGGGTGTTCTTCATGTGCTCCGGCGTGGAGATCGCGGGGGTGCGCTTCTGGAACTTGACGGCCTGCAGGCCGGCGTCGGCAGCGACGTCGATGAGCTGCTTCGCGATGTCGACGTCGCCGTTGTGGTTCAGGCCGATCTCGCCGATGAGGTAGGCGGGGTGGCCCGCGCCGATCGTGGACGTACCGATGGTGACGGTCATGGTGCTCCGTTCGGTGCGGGGGTGGCCCGCGTCGGGGATGGGTCTCGGGTCGTGGTGGCTGTGGGCACTTCGGCGAGTGGTTCGGCGAGGGCTTCGGCGAGGGCTTCTGCGAGGGCCAGGTCGGCTTCGTCGTCGATGTCGATCGCGCGGGCACCGTCGACGACTGCCAGCTCGACGCGGCCGTGGAACCGGTGCCGGTGCTCGAGGAACCCCGACGTCCGCATCACGTAGAACGCGCCGGTCTCGCGGAACTCCGGCTCACGGTCCTGGCGGCGCGGTCTGGTCGCAG
The DNA here is from genome assembly GCF_000349565.1 of Curtobacterium flaccumfaciens UCD-AKU. GTDB lineage: Bacteria > Actinomycetota > Actinomycetes > Actinomycetales > Microbacteriaceae > Curtobacterium > Curtobacterium poinsettiae. Next base: position 207,053 of record NZ_KB714607.1, on the reverse strand, counting down.
CGTCGTGGTTGACCGCGACCGCGGTGCCGTCCGGCGCGGTCCGCCACAGGAACGCGTGCGACGCTGCGGCCGCGAACACCGCGTCGGCGTGCCCGTCGACCACGCGCGCGACGGCGGCGTCGAGGTCGGCCGGGTCGATGAACGGCGAGGTCGCCTGCAGGAAGACGAGGACCTCGGGCAGTGGCGTGCTGATCGCGTCGAGGACGTGCAGCAGCGCGGACTCGGACGATGCCTCGTCACCGGCGAGCTCGGCCGGACGGCGGACCACGGCGGCACCGGAGGCGACCGCCTCAGCGGCGATCGCGTCGCCGTCGGTCGTGACGACCACCTCGTCGATGCTCGCGGCCAGCCGAGCCGACTCGACCGCACGACGGACCAGCGAACGACCCGCGACGGTGCGGAGGTTCTTGCCGGGGATCCCCTTCGACCCGGCACGCGCGGGCACGACGGCGAGGACGGAACCGGTGGTGCGCATGCTCCGGACGCTACGAAGCGCGGGTGTCCCGGAGGGGAACGGAGAGCAGACGGCGGCCGACCGTTGGGCAACCGCCGGATCTGGTCACGGCGCTACAATCGACGCTGCTTGCCTCCGTAGCTCAGTGGATAGAGCAGGTGGTTTCTACCCACCGTGCCGCGGGTTCGATTCCTGCCGGGGGCACCGAAGACGAACAGGGCCGCCATCCTGTGCGGATGGCGGCCCTGTTCTCGTCGCTGTGGCGTCGTGGCGGCTGTTACTCGTCGTCGTCCGCGGCGCGGCGCCGGAGTTCGGCGGCGCTGATCGGCTGCGTGTACGGCGCTTCCGATGTCTCGTTCGCGTCGGCCGGTTCGGCGGGGGCCTGGCCCAGACGCGTCGGGACGGACGTGGTGTTCGTCGTTCCGGGGGTCTCGACCCGGGGAGCCGACGCCGGCGGGACGTCGTTCGCCGGTGTGCGGTTGACGTGCGCCTCGGCTGCCGTGGGCGTCGCGACGGCGCGGTCGGTAGAGGACGGGCGGTCGTTCCGCGGTGCGCGGTCGGTGTCGCCGAACGCACGGGTGGCGCTCGCGCCGCCGAAGGCACGGGTGGCGCTGGCGTCGTCCACGGCCTCGGTTTCGTCCGTGCTGCGACCCGGGGTGGAGCGTGCGGGTGAGGTCGGGGTGCCGAGCGCCGGGCGCACCGGCGGCGCAGCCTCGTCGTCGCCGTAGACGCGGGTGGTGTTCTCGCCGAAGGAGCGTGTGGCGTTCGGGTCGGTGCTCCCGCGGTTCTGGTTCGTGCCGGCACCGCGGTTCACCGAGAACGACGGGGTCGTCCCACCGGTGGATCCGGCGGCTGCGGTTCCGGGCGCAGCCGCACCGGCAGCGGGCGAACCAGCAGCGGGTGCGGTGGCTGCCGGGACCGAAGGCGCTGATGCGGGGCGCTGCGCCGGACGCAGCGAGGTCGTCGTCGGGGTGGCGCGCTCGACCGGAGCAGCCGGGGCCGGGGCCTGCGCCTGGGTGCGCGGGGCCTCGCCCTGGTCGGCGTTCCAGTCCTGCTGGCGCTTGATCAGGTCGGCGTCGGGGTCCGGAGACTCGAACTTCCAGCGCTCGAGGTCGGCCTTGAAGAGCTTGCGCGCACGGCTCGGACGTGCCTGCCAGTCGAGCAGGCGGTCACGGAACTCGGCGAGGGACTGGTCCGCCTGGAAGCTGAACGTCGACGAGTTCTTCTTGATGTCGGCGATCTCGTGCTGGGCCCAGTTGGCGGCCAGCGGCGCACCCTGCACGGCGAGCAGGCGCAGCCGGATGTCGGCGTCCTCGGCCAGGTGGTCGGCGTAGGCGCGCTCGTCGTGCCCGAGCGATCCCCACGCGGCAGCCTTGCGCGCAGCCGTCAGGATCGCGGCCACGGCCGCGTTCTTCGATTCCCGCTCCTGCAGCGCCACGACCCGCTTGGTCGCGCTGCGCCCGATGAGCGCCGCGATGACACCAGCCACGACGATCGCGACGAAGGGGATCACAGCGCCCGAGAGCACCCGCCACCCCGTGTCGGACGAAGTCCAGTCGGTCAGGTCGTTCCACCAGTCCATGTGCGCACCATACCCACGGGACGATCAGGCGTCGGGGAGGTCGGACGGCGTTCCGCGCATCCCAGCGCAGATGATTCCAATGTGGAACATCATGACCAGCGCAGGGTGTCCACGGCGTCGTCGGCGGACCAGACGCTCGGCAGCTCGACGAACCGGCGCTCGGTCGCGACGTACCGGCGCGCACGGTAGGCGGTGTCGCCGGCGACGTCGATGCGGTCGACGTAGCCGACGATCTCACCGTTGGCCCGGGTCACGCGGCTCAGGTCGTCGCGGACGTCGAGGATGCGGTAGTCGCCCCGGGCGCGGGCCAGCGGGACGGTGCGGATCCGCAGTGCGGGTTCGGTGATGGTCTGCATCGCTGGCCTCCTGGTCGGTGTGGTGCCGACGCTACGGGGGACCACCGACACGCCGAGGGGTGCCGTCCGATCTGGGGAACAGGGTCTCCGCGCACACTGTTGTGGAGGAACGAGTGGGCCGCACGCGTGGCCCGGAGAGAGGGTTTCGTCATGACCACGTTCGTGCTCGCAGGTGGATGTTTCTGGTGTCTCGACGCCGTGTACCGCACGCTCCAGGGTGTGCAGGACGTGGTGTCGGGCTACATCGGCGGACAGGTCGACGACCCGTCCTACGAACTGGTGTGCACCGGGACGACGGGGCACGCCGAGGCGGTCGCGGTGACGTTCGACGAGTCGGTGATCCCAGCCGAGGTGGTCCTCGACGTCTTCTTCACGCTGCACGACCCCCGTCAGCTGAACCGGCAGGGCGCCGACGTCGGCACGCAGTACCGCTCGGCGATGTTCCCGGCCGACGACGCGCAGCGCGAGCTGTTCGAGCGCGCGATCGAGCGGGCGTCGGACATCTGGGACGGCGGGGTCGTCACCACCATCGAGCCGCTCTCGACGTTCTTCACGGCAGAGGAGTACCACCAGGACTTCTTCGCGAAGAACCCCGGGCAGGGTTACTGCCTCGCGGTCGCGCTGCCCAAGGTGAACAAGGTCCGGAAGGCCTACAGTCAGTACATCCTGGCGTCCTGACCCCGGGGCGGCAGGGCCACGAGGAGGTGGTTCGAACATGACGGACAACACGGGAACCTGGGTCGCCATCGGTCCGGCCGGAGCAGTGGGAAGCATCCACCGCGCGGCGGACGGCTTCGAGGTCGAGCTCTACGGACGCCGACGGGCGGGCGGGCCCTACCCGTCCCTCGAGTCCGCGAAGGGCGCGGTCCACGCCGCGCTCGGACCGTTGGCCGCCCGGCCCGAGTTCCGAGCGCACTGAGCGGGTCCGGACAGGAGGCCCGGGGGACTCGTCCTCCACAGGTCGCCTGATCGGGTCCACACGCCACAGATCCAGCCCGGGGCTGCTGAGGCAGCCCCGGGCTCCGTGACGATCGACCCATGAACGACATCATCACCGTCTGCGGAATCGTCGCCACCGAGCCCCGGCACCTCGTCACCGAGACCGGCATCGCCATCACGAGTCTCCGGCTCGCGTCACCCTCGCGTCGTTGGGACCGGGCCACCTCGGCCTGGGTCAACGGTGCGACCAACTGGTACACCGTCACCGCGTTCCGGTCGCTCGCGTCGAACGTGTTCAAGTCCCTGAAGAAGGGCGATCGGATCGTCGTCGCCGGCCGGGTTCGCATCCGCACGTGGGAACGCGACGGTCGTGGCGGGACCTCGGTCGAGATCGACGCCGACGGCATCGGCCACGACCTGGCGTGGGGGATCAGCAACTGGCTGCGGGTTCCGCGGCAGGTCGGCGACGCCGCATCGGGTCACGGTGGACTGCGTGGGGTGGACCCCCGCACCGGCGAGGTCCGTGACCCCGCTGTGGGTCACGGCGCCGCGGACGGACCCGACCGCGGGGAGCACACCGCAGAGCCCCACGAACACGCACCGTCGACCGACCCGGGGTCGGACGACGACGCCGATGCGCTGCACGGCGCACCGACCCTCGGGGACGGCACGGAGCCAGCGGGGCCGTCCGAACACGTCCTCGAGCAGGACGCCGCGCCCTGGGACCCTGCGCCACCCCTCGACGACCACGCCGACCGCACCGACCACGACGAAGCGGCCTGACCCGGCGGCCGATCGGAGTCGGTGCGCCGGGTCAGGCCGCTTGTTCCGCGTGCGGTTCACCGCCTCGCGTCGGTCACCACTTCTGGGCGATCATCCCGATGCCGGAGACCTGGTCGGTGTCCCAGTTGCCACCGCGGGGCAGCCCGGTCACACGGCCGTCGATCTTGAAGCTCGCACCCTGCACCCGCGGGCTGTTGGTCTGCGTGGCCTTCAGCCCGTGGAACGAGAAGCCCGTGTTCCACTTGCCGTTCAGCCCGGTGTTCGACTTGCGGTCGCCGACCGTGATGCGGGTGTTCTGCACCGTCGAGTGCACGACGTCACCGTTCAGACGGGCGTTGGCCTCGGCGTTGAAGAACAGCCGTCCGTCCAGGTTGAGCTTCAGGTTGGCGACGGTCTTGTGGTTCACGATCATCGTCGCGACGTCGTTCTTGTACCAGCGCATGCCGATCGGGGTGAGCTTGTTCGTCGCCGGGCCGAGGTAGCCGTACGTGAACTTGCCGTTCTGCACGCGCTCCCAGATGTACCGCGGCTTGCCCTTGCTCACGGTGGAGCCCTTGTCCGACTGGATCCCGAAGGCGTAGGCGTTGTTGTGGGCGTCGTGCACGTTGATGTACGACGAGTAGCCGGTCCCCGAGCCGTTCGCGCTGATGCTCGCGGTGTACAGCAGGTACGGGGCGCCCTTCGGCAGGGCCACGGCGGATGCCGGCGACACCGGAGCGATGAGTCCGACGGTGAGTGCGATCGCTCCGACGAAGGGGAGCGCGAGGCGGCGGAGCCGCGACGGGGTCGTTGTCGTGTGCGTGGTCATGGTCCTCGTCCTGTCCGTGGTCCTGATCCTGGTCCTCGTCGTGGTGGGCGACGGGCCCCAAGTTGCTGGGTGAGGCAAAGCTACGTCGTCCGTGACGCGAACAACAGGCCGGTTCGTACAGGTGCGGGAAGCGGCGATCCGGCGTCGGGCGAGCGCTGCTCCGACGGTGTCACTACACTTGGGGCCGATATGGCTGAGTACATCTACCAGATGGTCCGCGCCCGCAAGGCGGTCGGCGACAAGCTGATCCTCGACGACGTCACGATGTCGTTCCTCCCCGGTGCCAAGATCGGCGTCGTCGGACCGAACGGTGCTGGCAAGTCGACGATCCTGAAGATCATGGCGGGTCTCGACCAGCCGTCCAACGGTGAAGCGAAGCTCACGCCCGGCTTCACGGTCGGCATCCTCATGCAGGAGCCGGAGCTCGACGAGACGAAGACCGTGCTCGAGAACGTGCAGGAAGGCGTGGGCGAGATCCACGGCAAGCTCGCGCGCTTCAACGAGATCTCGGCGCTCATGGCCGAGCCGGACGCCGACTTCGACGCGCTCCTGGCCGAGATGGGCACGCTGCAGGAAGACATCGACGCCGCCGACGCGTGGGACCTCGACTCCCAGCTCGACCAGGCGATGGCCGCGCTGCAGTGCCCCCCGGGGGACGAGCTCGTCACGCACCTGTCCGGTGGTGAGAAGCGCCGCGTCGCGCTCTGCAAGCTCCTGCTCCAGAAGCCCGACCTGCTCCTGCTCGACGAGCCCACCAACCACCTCGACGCCGAGAGCGTGCTCTGGCTCGAGCAGCACCTGCAGCAGTACCACGGTGCCGTCCTCGCCGTGACCCACGACCGGTACTTCCTCGACCACGTCGCCGAGTGGATCGCCGAGGTCGACCGCGGTCGCCTGTACCCGTACGAGGGCAACTACTCGACCTACCTCGAGAAGAAGCGCGCCCGCCTCGAGGTCCAGGGCAAGAAGGACGCCAAGCTCGCGAAGCGCCTGTCCTCGGAACTCGACTGGGTCCGGAGCAACACCAAGGGCCGCCAGGCGAAGTCCAAGGCCCGTCTCGCTCGCTACGAAGAGATGGTCACCGAGGCCGAGCGCACCCGCAAGCTCGACTTCGAGGAGATCGTGATCCCGGTCGGCCCGCGTCTGGGCTCGCAGGTCATCGACGCCGAGCACCTGCGCAAGCAGTTCGGTGAGCGCGTCATCATCGGCGACCTGTCGTTCACGCTGCCCCGCAACGGCATCGTCGGCGTCATCGGCCCGAACGGTGTCGGCAAGACCACGCTCTTCAAGACGATCGTCGGCCTCGAACCGCTCGACGGCGGCACGCTGAAGATCGGCGACACGGTCGACATCTCGTACGTCGACCAGAGCCGTGGTGGCATCGACCCGAACAAGAACCTGTGGGAGGTCGTGTCCGACGGACTCGACTACATCCAGGTCGGCAAGACCGAGATCCCGTCCCGCGCCTACGTGTCGCAGTTCGGCTTCAAGGGGCCGGACCAGCAGAAGCGCGCCGGCATCCTGTCCGGTGGTGAGCGCAACCGTCTGAACCTCGCGCTGACGCTCAAGCAGGGCGGCAACCTGCTGCTCCTCGACGAACCGACCAACGACCTGGACGTCGAGACGCTCGGCAGCCTCGAGAACGCCCTGCTCGAGTACCCCGGTTGCGCCGTGGTCATCACGCACGACCGGTGGTTCCTCGACCGCATCGCCACGCACATCCTGGCGTGGGAAGGCCTGAACGAGGACGGCACGCCGAACTGGTACTGGTTCGAAGGCAACTTCGAGGCGTACGAGGAGAACAAGATCGAGCGCCTCGGCGCCGATGCCGCGAAGCCCGGGCGCGCGACCTACCGCAAGCTCACCCGCGACTGACCCGCGTGGCGAGACTGCACGCTCCCATCCGCATGCGGTGGAGCGACATCGACGCCTACGGCCACGTCAACAACTCCGCGATGCTGCGCCTCCTCGAAGAGGCGCGCATCGTGGGGTTCTGGGGTGCCGACCCCGGTGAGGACCCCGACGGCGCCCTGCCCGAGCCGATCATCGACGGTCGGCCCGGTTCGGGCACCATGACGATCATCGCCGGGCAACGCCTCGAGTACCTGGCATCGATCCCGTACCTCCGTCAGCCGCTCGACATCCAGATGTGGATCGGGCGGGTGGGCGGTGCGAGCATCGACGTCTCGTACGAGGTCTGGTCGCCCGTGGGACAGTCCCCCGCGGTCCTGTACACCCGGGCCACGACCGCACTCGTGATGGTCGACGCGGCGACGAACCGTCCGCGTCGGCTGACCGACCCCGAGCGTGCCGCGTGTGAGCGCTACTTCGAAGACCCGGTGCAGTTCAGCCGCCCGTAGGCACCCGCATCATGCCCTCCTGGGCGACGGTGGCCAGCAGCTGACCGTCGCGGGAGAACATCCGCCCCAACGCGAGTCCCCGTCCGCCCTGCGCGCTCGGGGACTCCTGCGTGTACAGGATCCACTCGTCCGCGCGACCGTCGCGGTGCCACCACATCGCGTGGTCGAGGCTGGCGCTCTTCACACCGGGGGTGCCCCAGGCGACGCCGTGCCGCCGCATGATCGGCTCGAGGATGGACATGTCGCTGGCGTAGCCGAGCACCGCACGGTGCAGCGCCGGGTCCTCGGGCAGGTCGCCCTGCACCCGGAACCAGACCGCCTGGTGCGGCACGTGCTCGCCCTGCACGTCGATGAACACCGGACCCTCGACGTGCCGCAGGTCGATGGACCGTGCGGCCCACGCCCGTGCGACGGGGTGGTCGATGGCGGACAGGATCGACGCGGCCGACGGCAGGGACTCCGGGTCCGGGGTGTCCACCGGGTACGGGTCCTGGTGTTCGAGACCGGTGTCCGGCACCTGGAACGACGCGATCATCGAGAAGATCGGGACGCCGCGCTGGTACGCCTGCACGCGGCGGGTCGCGAACGAACGACCGTCGTGGATGCGCTCGACGGCGAAGGTGATCGGCACGTCGACGTCGCCCGGCCGCAGGAAGTACCCGTGCATCGAGTGGACGTCGCGACCGTCGATCGTGGTCTGCGCGGCGACGATGCACTGGGCCAGGACCTGCCCGCCGAACACCCGTCCGCCGGGGGACCAGTGGCTGGCACCGGTCAGGATCGTCTCGCCCGTGCTCGCGCCGGTGTCCTCGAGTCGCAGGGTCCGCAGGAAGTCGGGTTCGCCGTTCACGTTGTGCAGTCTACGAACGGCTGCCCGGCCTCGATGCAGGGTCACCACGCCCAGGCTGTGTGGCGTCGACGGCCGGTAGGATCGTGGACGACATGGGCAACTCGTTCACGCTTCCCGACGCCGCCTCACTCGGTGACCTCCGCACGTACCTCGGCCGTGCCGCTCGGATCGAGGACGGCTCGGTCCGGCTCATCGCCGACTCGGGCGTCCTGGCCGTGTACACGGCGATCCTCTACCCGCTCGGGTTGCTCGACGAACTGCCGACGGTGCTCGGTCTCCGCACGTTCTCGCTCACCGAGCCCGCCTCGATCGACACCGTGGTGCCGCTGCAGTCGCTGCTCGAGCGTCTCCGCCTGCTGGCAGAGACGCAGGACGCCGAGCACGCCGAGGGCGCCGACCCGACGCGGGCCACCCCGATCGAGGTCGAGCTGCCGCACGAAGTCCACACGGTCACGTGGGCGGCCATCTCGCCGCCCCGCGGTGGCTGGGTCCCGCTGCCGGACGTCTCGCCCGAACTCCTCCGCCGGGCCACCCGTGACGGCATCGCCGAGGTCGCCGACGCCGTGCCGTCCAACTCGGGTGAGGCCATCGTCCGGCGGATCCGTGCCGAGGTCTGGGGCAGACCGGTCCCCGGCGTCGAGCACCTGCCGGCTGGTGCGGGGTTCGCCGGCGAGAGCCTCGGCTTCCTCGGGCACGACCCGGTGCGCCTGTTCGAGACCGGTCCGTGGAGCCGTCTCACGACCTCGCGTGGCCACGTGCTCGTGAAGCGGCGCGCCTGGACCCTGAGCTCGTAACGACGACGACGACGAAGAAGACGGCGAGGACGATGACCGCCGCGGACCACGCCGCCCGGCCGCCGTGGTTGGCTGGCCGCATGCACGTCTTCCTCACCGGTGCGTCCGGCTACATCGGCTCCTCCGTCCTCCGCTCCCTGGTCGCCCACGGCGACGAGGTCACCGCACTCGTCCGGTCCGACGAGAAGGCCCAGCACGTCCGTGACGCCGGTGGCCGAGCCCTGGTCGGTGACGTCACCGACACCGAGGTCGTCGAACGGCTGCTGCACGAGAGCGACGGCGTGGTCCACACGGCATCGGCCCCGGACGTCGACCCGGACTTCATCCGCACCGCGATCGCTGCACTGGCCGGCACCCCCAAGCCGTTCGTGCACACCGGCGGGATCTTCACCTTCGGCGACTCGACGGACATCTCGGAGCAGTCGCCGATCGACCCGCCGGCGCTGACCGCGTGGCGCGGTCCGAACGAGGCCCTGCTGCGCGCCAGCGACGTCCGGAGCACCATCGTCGCGCCCGGCATCGTGTACGGACGCGGCGCCGGCATCCCGGCGATGTTCGTCGGCGACGGCGAGCAGCCGGTGCGGCTGGTCGGGGATGGCTCCCAGCGGTGGACGACGGTGCACGTGGACGACCTCGGCGAGCTCTACGTCCTCGCGCTGCACCGCGGCGAGCTCGACGGGTACATCGTCGCGGCGACCGGGGACAACCCGACCGTGCGCGAGCTCGCCGAGGCCGGGGCCCACGGTGCACCGGTCGTCGCCGAGAGCGTCGATGCGAGCCGCGAACGGCTCGGGCAGGACTTCGCCGACGCGCTGCTGCTGCACCAGGAGGCGTCCGGCGCACACGCCCGGTCGGCCCACGGCTGGCGGCCGTCACGGCCGTCGCTGGTCGACGACCTCGCCTCCGGCTCGTACGTGCGCTGACCGCGCTGAGACACGCTGGCCGAAGACGCCGGCGTCCCGCGGGCACGCCGCCGGTTCCGCGAGACGCCGCCGTATTCGGAGGCGCGGAACGCACATGGCGGCGTCGGACGGACACGCCGGCGTCTCGCCAGCACGAGAACGCGGGAACCGCCGGACGGGAGGCCCGTGGCGACGCCGCCACGGGCCTCCCGTCCGGCGCTCGTGACGATCACTGCACGCCGGCGTCCGCGGAAGACGCCGCGGGAGCGTCGAGACGCCGCCGGATCCGGCGGCGTCTCGACGACACGACGGCGTCCGCGCCGGACGCGCGTCAGTCGAAGGTGTTCGTCATCGCGTGGGCAGCGCGGTCGAGGTAGCCCCAGAGCTCGGCTTCGTCCAGGGGAGCGAGCTCGAGCGACTCGACCGCCTCGTGCATGTGGTGGAGCCAGCGCTCCCGCGCCTCGGACGTGATGCGGAACGGGTTGTGGCGCATCCGCAGACGGGGGTGCCCGCGCTGCTCGCTGTACGTGCCCGGCCCGCCCCAGTACTGCTGCAGGAAGGCGGACAGGCGCCAGATCGCGCCCTCGAGGTCGTCGGCCGGGTACATCGGCCAGATGACCTCGTCCTGCTGCACGCCCTCGTAGAAGCGCCGGACGAGCCGGTCGAAGGTGGGGGCACCGCCGATCCGCTCGTACAGCGACCCGGTGGCCGAGGTGCCGTGCTCACCGACGCGCAGGGTGATCGGCTGCGCGGGGACGCCGGGCATGCCGAGCGAACCGCGTGCTCCTGGCCCACCCGGGCCGGTCGGGGGTGTGAGGTCGGTCATCGGGGGTCCTTCCCGCTGTCGGGCTCGTCGTCCGTGCGGATCGGCTGCCCGAGGATGTTGCGCTTGGTGCGCCGCGGCTTCGTGGGCGCAGCCATCGGCTGGGTGCGGACGGTGCGCAGCCCGTTGATCGAGGTGGCGTTCTCCCAGCCCTCGGGCATGATCATCGCCATCGCGGGCAGGGTGATGCCGAGTTCGTCGACGGCGTGCTTCAGTCGGGTGCGGAGCTCCCGGCCGACGACGTCGAGCTCGGAGGCGCGGGTCTTCACGACCAGGCGGAAGACCATCCCGGCGTCGGTGATCGACTGCAGGCCCCAGATCTCCGGCTTCTCGACGATCCGCTGGCGCCAGCGCGGCTCCTGCGACATCGTCACGGCGGCCTTGAGCAGGGCGTCCTGCACGGCGTCGATGTCGGTGTCGTACGGCACGGTGATGTCGACGAGCACCCGTGACCAGCCCTGGGAAAGGTTGCCGACGCGCAGGATCTGCCCGTTCGGGACGAACCAGAGGATGCCGTTCACGTCGCGGATCTGCATGACGCGCAGCCCGACGTTCTCGACGACGCCGGTGGCCTGCCCGGTGTCGACGACGTCACCGACGCCGGCCTGGTCCTCGAGGATCATGAAGATGCCGGACAACAGGTCCTTCACGATGGACTGGGCGCCGACGGCGAGGCCGGCCGCGACGAGGGACGCACCGCCGACGATGCCGACCGCGGCACCCTTCCACAACGCCGTGGCGATGACCACGAGCGCGATCACGACGACGACCACGGTGGCCAGGTTCTCGAGGACACTGCCGAGCGTCCGGGTCCGTTGCACGACACGCGCGGTCTGCACGGGGGAGGCGATGAGGGCCTGGGTGTCGGCCGCCCCCTGACGCTTCTTGACGCCGTTCACGATCCGGTCGACGACCTGCTTGATCATGCGACGGAGGATCAGCCGGAGGACGATCGCCGCGAGGATCGTGATGACGATCGTGATCGGTGCTTGCCAGGCGTCGACGAACTGGAGGAACGCGTTGGACGCCCACTTCGGGACGTCGGTGGTGTCTGCTGCAGCCAGGTTCATATCCGGTCGATGCTAAGCGGCGGGGCCTCGGCGTCCCTGGAGGAACACCAAGACCCCGCCGGATCAGCGCAGGGTTCAGGCGTCCGCGGCCTGGACCCGGAGCGCCCGCTCGGTGCCCGCGAGGCTCTCGGACACGATGCGGCGCAGCGCCGGCGTCTCCGGGTGCTCCGCGAGCCACGCGGCGGCGGCGTCACGGAGCTCGGCCGACGCGAGCGGCGCCGGGTAGAGGCCCGAGACGATGGTGTCCGCCATGTGGTAGCTGCGCTCGGCCCAGATGCGCGTGAGCACCTCGAAGTACTTCGGCACGAGGCCCTCGAGCAGCACCGGGCTGTTCACGTGCTGGAACCCGACCGTGGTCTGCCGCACGATCGCGTTCGGCAGCTCGGACGAGTCGACCAGCGACGAGAACGCCGCCAGCTTGCCCTCGGCCGTCGGGATCGTCGCCCGGGCGCGGGCCGCGGCCTGCTCGCCGGACGCGGTCTTGTCCGCAGCGAGCTCGGCGTCGATCTCGGTGCTGCCCGCGGCGCCCGCGAGCACGAGGCCCTCGAGCAGCTCCCAGCGCAGGTCGGTGTCGATCTCGAGGCCCTGCAGCGTGACCGAACCGTCGCGAAGGCCCTGCAGGGTCGCGACGTGCTCGGGCGTGGACGGGATCTGCGCGAAGAACTTCACGAACTGGAACTGCGCGTCCGAACCGGCTTCGGCCGAGGACGCGAGCTGCCAGAGCGTGTCGCCGACGGTGCGGACCGTGGCCTCGACCGAGCCCGGCGCCACGTAGTTGCGTGCGGTGAGCAGCAGCTGCGAGAGCGTCGTGCGGATGGTGGTCGACTCGGTCTCGGTCGCGATGTTGCCGAGCACCAGGCGGACGTAGTCGCTGGCGGGGGACTCGGCGTCGCGCGTGGCGTCCCACACGGAACCCCAGACGATCGAGCGGGCGAGCGGGTTCGCGATGGACGCGAGGTGCTCGATCGCGGTGCGCCGGGAGTGCTCGTCGAGACGGATCTTGGCGTAGGCCAGGTCGTCGTCGTTCAGGAGCACGAGGTCGCCGCGGTGCACGCCGACGAGCTCGGGCACATCGGTGCGGGCGCCGTCGACGTCGATCTCGACGCGCTGGACCCGCTCGAGCTTGCCGCCGGCGGATGCAGTGTCCGCGCCGAACGGTGCGGACTCGTCGTTCCGGAACGCGTAGACGCCGATGGCCAGACGGTGCGGGCGCAGCGTCGGGTAGTCGGCGGGGGCTTCCTGCAGGACCGTGAACGACGTGATGACGCCGGACTCGTCGGTCTCGATCTCGGGGCGCAGGGTGTTGACGCCCGCGGTCTCGAGCCAGAGCTTCGACCACTCGGTGAGTTCACGGCCGCTCGTCGCCTCGAGCTCGACGAGCAGGTCGCGCAGCTCGGTGTTCGAGTGGTGGTGCTTCTTGAAGTAGGCGGAGACACCGGCGAAGAACGCGTCGATGCCGACCCACGCGACGAGCTGCTTGAGGACCGAGCCGCCCTTCGCGTAGGTGATGCCGTCGAAGTTGACCTGGACGTCTTCGAGGTCGTTGATCGTCGCGACGATCGGGTGCGTCGAGGGGAGCTGGTCCTGGCGGTAGGCCCAGGACTTCTCCATCGCCTGGAACGTGGTCCAGGCCTCGGTCCACTCGGTGGCCTCTGCCGTGGCGATCGTCGACGCCCACTCGGCGAAGGACTCGTTGAGCCACAGGTCGTTCCACCACTTCATGGTGACCAGGTCGCCGAACCACATGTGGGCGAGCTCGTGCAGGATCGTGACGACCCGGCGCTCCTTGATGGCGTCGGTGACCTTCGACCGGAACACGTAGGTCTCGGTGAAGGTGACGGCCCCGGCGTTCTCCATCGCGCCGGCGTTGAACTCCGGCACGAACAGCTGGTCGTACTTGTCGAAGGGGTAGGCGACGTCGAACTTCTCCTCGAAGTACGCGAAGCCCTTCTTCGTGGTCTCGAACACGTACTCGGGGTCGAGGTACGAGGCGAGCGACTTGCGCGCGAACACGCCGAGCGGGATCGTCCGGCCGTCGCGGCTGGTCAGCTCGTCGCGCACGACCTCGTACGGGCCGGCGACGAGCGCGGTGATGTAACTCGAGATGCGCGCGGTGGGCGGGAACGCCCACGTCGCGACGTCGCCGTCGACGTGCGGCTCCGGCGTGGGGGAGTTCGAGACGACCTGCCACCGTGACGGCGCCGTCACGGTGAAGGAGAACTCGGCCTTCAGGTCGGGCTGCTCGAACACCGCGAACATGCGGCGCGAGTCGGGGACCTCGAACTGGGAGTACAGGTACACCTCGTCGTCCACCGGGTCGACGAAGCGGTGCAGGCCTTCACCGGTGTTCGTGTACAGCGCGTCGCTGACGACCACGAGCTCGTTCTGCTCCTGCAGGTCGTCGAGCTGGATGCGGACGCCGTCGTTCACCGCGGCGACGTCGAGCGCCGTGCCGTTCAGCGTGATCGAGTGCACGGTCTTCGTGATGGCGTCGATGAAGGTCGATGCGCCGGCGGTGGCGGTGAAGCGCACCCGCGTGGTGCTGCCGAAGCTCTCTGCACCGCGGGTCAGGTCGAGCTCGACGTCGTACGTCTGCACGGCGACGACGGCCGCGCGCTCCTGGGCTTCGATTCGGGTGAGGTTCTCTCCGGGCACGCAACGCTCCATCTTCGCTGGGGACGCGGACGATCGGTGTCCGCGTACGGGGCCCCGGACGGCGTCGTGCGCCGGCGGGACGATGGGCTCCAGCCTAGCGACGCCGCGTACGCTCGGATCGTGACCGAGACGACTGTGGACAACCCGACCGACCCCACCACCGAGCGCACCGCCGTGGAGTTCTGGTTCGACCCGAACTGCCCCTGGGCCTGGATGACGAGCCGCTGGGTGGGTGAGGTCGCCGAGCACCGCGACCTCGACGTGACGTGGAAGGTGATGAGCCTGTTCGTCCTCAACGAGGACCAGGACGTGCCGGACAGCTACAAGGAGCGCCTGCACGCCGGCCAGGTCTACCCGCGCATCGTCGCGGCGGCGAAGCTCCGGCTCGGCCAGGACGTCGTGAAGCCGCTGTACGACGCCCTCGGCGAGCACATCCACCACCGCCAGGAGTCCGACCCCGAGCAGGTCGTCCCCGCCGTGCTCGCGGAGCTCGGCCTGGACGCCGACCTGCTCGAGTACGCCTGGACCGACGAGGTCGACGCCGCCGTGCGCGCCAGCCACCAGGACGGCATCGACCGTGTCGGGCAGGACGTCGGCACGCCGGTCATCGCCGTCGAGGGCACCGCGTTCTTCGGACCGGTCATCTCCCCGGCCCCCAAGGGCCAGGAGGCGCTCGACCTGTGGGACGGCGTCGTCGCCGTCGCGAAGGTCCCCGCGTTCTTCGAGCTCAAGCGCTCGCGCACCGTCGGCCCGATCTTCGACACCACCGACTGATCCGGCGCCGACCGGCGGGGGACGGGTGGCCGGAAGGCCCGTGGTGCGCCCGCCCCGCCCGTCGCGTCAGACGAGCGGCAGCCGCATGAGCGTCAGGTCGAGCCAGCGGTCGAACTTGCGTCCGACCTCGGGCACGACCGCGACCGTGGCGAAGCCCAGGCGTTCGTGCAGGGCGATCGACCCCGTGTTGGTGCTGCAGATCCCGGCCATCATCACGTGTCGGCCCTCGGCGGTGGCCCGCGCGACCAACTCGGCCATCAACGTCGTCGCGATGCCCCGGCCGCGGAACGCCTCGACCACGTAGACGCTGTGCTCGACGGTCTGCCGGTACCCGTCCGGCTGCCGCCACTGCGAGTACGTCGCGTAGCCAGCCACGACCCCGTCGACCTCGGCCACGACCACCGGGTACCCGCCGCCCTGCCGCTCGGCGAGCCACCCGTCGAAGTACGGACGCGGGTGCGGGATGTCCTGCCAGATGGCGGTGGAGTGCAGCACGGCATCGACGTGCAGGGCGTGCACGACGTCGAGGTCGGCCGGGGTGCAGTCGCGGATCACGACCCCGTTCGTCGCATATGCTGTCGTCATGTCTCACATCGTAGACGACGCCCATGCCTATCCCGCAACCGGCGCCGACGACACCTCGGTCGCCGAGCAGCGGGCGCTCGGCGAACGGCTCCAGCGCCTCCGCACCGAGCGCAGGTGGAGCCTCACCGAGCTCGCCGAGGAGTCGGGCGTCTCCCGGGCGATGATCAACCGCGTCGAGCGCGGGGTCTCCAGCCCCACCGCGACGATCCTCGGTCGCCTGTCCGGTGCCTTCGGCCTGACGATCTCGCAGCTCCTCGACGATGCCCTGGAGCACGAGGTGCCCAGGGCGACGGACCCCGACGAGGCGCGCGGGGTGCAACGCGGCGCGACCGCCGATTCCTGGACCGATCCCGACACCGGGTACCGCCGCCGCCCGGTCTCGAGCGCCGCGTTCCCCGCCGACGTCACCGAGGTGCGCCTCCCGGCCGGCCGCGAAGTGGCCTACCCGGCGTCCGCCTACGCGTTCCTGCGGCACTGCATCTGGGTCGTCGACGGCGTGCTCGAGGTCGTCGTCGGCGGCGAGCCGACGCGGCTGGCGTCGGGGGACCGGATCGAGCTCGGCGACCCCGCCGACGTCGTGTACCGCAACCCGGGCGAGGACCCCACCCGGTACCTCGTCGTGGTGGTCCGCGCACCGTAGTCCGTGGTGGTCCGGGCCCCGGAGCCGCAGGAATAGGATCGGTTCCATGCGCATCCACCTCGGAACGGACCACGCCGGCCTCGAGTTCAACAAGACCCTCGCAACCCACCTGACCGACGCCGGGCACGAGGTGGTGGACCACGGTCCGACCGAGTACGACGCGCTCGACGACTACCCCTCGTTCTGCATCAACGCCGCGCACGCCGTGGTGCAGGACCAGCGCGACGGTGTCCAGGCCCTCGGTGTCGTCTTCGGCGGTTCCGGCAACGGCGAGCAGATCGCCGCGAACAAGGTCGAGGGCATCCGGGCCGCGCTCGTCTGGAACGAGTCGACCGCGCTGCTCGCCCGTCAGCACAACGACGCCAACGTCATCTCCATCGGCGCGCGCCAGCACACCGAGGACGAGGCGATCCGGTTCGTCGACCTGTTCATCGCCGAGCCGTTCTCGGGCGAGGAGCGCCACGCCCGCCGCATCGCCCAGCTCGCCGAGTACGAGACCACCGGGCTGATCGCCGGTCGCCAGATCGACGCGTAGGGCTCGGACCCACGGTCCAGCAACACCGAGCAGCACCGAGTAGACAAGACCAATGCCCGAGGGTCACTCCGTCCACCGCATCGCCAACCAGTTCACCCGGCACTTCGTCGGCAAGCGCTGCGAGGTGTCGAGTCCCCAGGGCCGCTTCGCCGCCGGGGCCGCGCAGCTCGACGGCAAGCGCCTGATCGCCGCCCGGGCGGTCGCGAAGCAGATGTTCCTGGAGTTCGAGGACGACCTGTTCCTCCGCGTCCACCTCGGCCTGTACGGCGCGTGGGACTTCGCGGGCGTGATCTCCACCGCCGAGGCGCTGTCCGACGACGACGACCGCGAAGAGTCGCTCAGCTCGATCGGCGCACCGCGGCTCGCCCGCTACCGGATGGCCGAGCAGGAGAAGGCGGAGGACCCGATCGAGTCGTTCCCGCCGGACCCGGTCGGCCAGGTGCGCGTGCGGATCCTCACCGAGGACACCGTCGCCGACCTGCGCGGCCCGACCGCGTGCGTCGTGGAGACCCCGGCCGAGGTGCAGCGCGCGCTCGACAAGCTCGGCCCCGACCCGATGAACGACGACGGGCCCGAGGCCGAGAAGACCTTCGTCGACAACGTCCGGAAGCGCAACGTCGCGATCGGGCAGCTGCTCATGGACCAGTCCGTGGTGGCCGGCATCGGCAACATCTACCGCGCCGAACTGCTGTTCCGGCAGCGCATCGACCCGTACAAGCCGGGCAAGAAGATCACCGTCAAGCAGGCCAAGGCGCTCTGGGCGGACTGGTCGAAGCTGCTGCACGACGGCGTCCGCGACGGTCTGATGATGACGATGGACGACCTGTCCGAGGCCGACCACAAGAAGGCCCTGCGCTCCCGCAAGGACCGCCACTGGGTCTACCACCGTCAGGGCGAGCCCTGCCGGGTGTGCGGCACCGAGATCCGGATGGCCGACATGGCCGGCCGGAAGCTCTACTGGTGCCCGAAGGACCAGAAGTAGCCCACGGAACACGGACGCACCCGCCCGTCCTCCTGCTCACAGCTCCCGGTACGTGAACCGCCCGGCGACGGCCGTCCCGAGCACCCGCATGCCGCGCAGAGCGGCGGACGACGCCGCCAGCGGGTCGGACTCGACGAACACCAGGTCCGCCACGTCGCCGACGGACACCCCGACCCGCCCGTCGGTCGACCCCTGCCACGCGACGAGCGACGAGAGCCGTTCGGCCGGGTGCCACGGATCGCGGCCGTCGCGGTCCCGCCCGACGGCCGCCGCCATCGAGACCCACGGGTCGAGCGGCGCCACCGGGGCGTCCGACCCGAGCAGCAGGCGCGCTCCGGCCCGTGCGAGCGAGGCGAAGGCGAACGCCCGGTCGGTGTACCCGGCCCAGTGCCGGTCGGCGATGTCCCGGTCGTCCATGGCGTGTTCGGGCTGCACCGACGCGGCGACCCCGAGCCGGGCGAACCGGTCGACGTCGGTGTCGACGAGCAACTGCGCGTGCTCGATCGTGCCGCGGGTCCCGACGGTCTCGAAGACGTCGAGGGCCAGGGCGTTCGCACGGTCGCCGATCGCGTGGATCGCGGGGACGAGTCCGGCGTCGACGGCACGCCGGGTGATCGCGACGAGGTCCTCGAACGGCCAGGCGAGCACGCCGGAGCCGTCGGTCATCGCGGCGGTCCGCGTGCCGAGCGACCCGTCCGTGACCACCTTGAACGGCCCCATCGTGAGCAGCCCACGGGTGCCCTCGACCACGTCGCCGGTGCGCAGCCCCCGGGCGATGGCCTCGTCGAGCTCGGCCGGGTACACCCCGGACGCGACCCGGATCGCGTCGGTGCCGGCGTGGATCCGGCGGCGCCAGCGGTCGAGCCCGAAGCGCATCTCGAGGTCGACCACGCCCGTCACCCCGCGGGCCGCCGCTGCTTCGGCAGCGTCCGCCACGGACGCGTCGAGCGCATCGTCCGGCACCTGCGACAACGCACCGGTCACGTCGAACGCGTCCTGCTCGCGCAGGACCCCGTCCTCGCCCGCCTCGAGCGGTCGGCCGACAGCGGCCGAGAAGTGCGCGAGCGCGAGGGCGTTGCACCACACCGCGTGCAGGTCCGCGCTGATGACGACGGTCGGGAGGCCCGGTGCGGCACGGTCGAGCAGCTCGCGTCGCGCAGGGCGCGGCCACATCCCGTCGCGGTAGCCGTGTCCGACCAGGACGCGGTCCGTCACGCCCGCCCGCGCGACGGCGGCGAGCAGGTCGGCGGTCGCCTCGGCGGAGTCGCAGCCGGTGACGTCGACACGGCGGCGGACGATCGCCCACTGGTCGAAGTGCGTGTGGTGGTCGCGCAGGCCCGGACCGAGCCAGGCGCCGCCGGCCTCGACCACGTCGGTGTCGACGCTCGTGGGGTCGAGCGTGCCGGTCGGGGCGATCTCGGTGACCCGGCCGTCGACGACGCGGACGTCGGCAGGGGCCCCGGAGGTGCCCACACGCCGGACGGTGCGCAGCAGGATCTCGCTCATCGAGCCTCCCGGTCGTCAGCGCGCGCAGCGTGCGCTCGTGCCATCTCGTCGGCGAGCGCCGGCGACGCGTAGGGGCCGTCGCCCCGCAGGCCGGCGACGATGCGGTCGATCACCTCGGGGGCCTTGTTCTGCGACAGCTTGGCGCGGGCGTCGAACCGGGTGACGCGGATCCGGATGCCGACGGTGCCCTTCGCGATCCGGCGGGCGGTCTCCTCGTCGACCTGCAACGACACGGGCGAGGGCATGACGTGCTCGAAGTGGTCGACGAGTTCGCCGAGCACCCGGAAGTTCTCGTCGTCGGACAGGATCTCGGGGGTGCCCCAGACGTGGGCGGTGACGTGGTTCCAGGTGGGCACGAACTGTTCCGGCGGGTACCAGGCGGGGGAGACGTAGCCGTGCGGGCCCTGGAACACGACGAGGACCTCGTGCTGTCCGAGTTCGTGCGCGACCTCGTCGGGTCGGCCGACGTGGGACACCAGGACGAGGGCGTCCGGGTCGTCGTCGGGGCCGGGGGTCTCGAGCAGCACCGGGTAGTGCGAGGCGACCAGTCCGTCCGCGGTGTGCGACACGATCGTCGCCCACGGGTTCCCGGTGATGAGGCGTCGGACCTCGTCGACGTCGGTCAGCAGGAAGTGCGGTGTGTGGCGCATCCTCCGAGCGTGGCACAACGAGCCGGGTCCTGCGACGGGCGTGGTTTCGCTGGTGTTTCTGCGCGGTAAAACTCTCAGAGCGCATTGAAAGAAGTCTTGTGGTCGGGATTCGAACCGTCCTAGCTTTCCCACCACGACGACCGGGCAGGGATCCGGCCGCACCCGATCGAGGAGAGATCATGCGACGCAGGACGATCGCCGCGCTGGCCGCGGCGGCAACCTTGGCCCTGGTGGCGACCGGCTGCTCGGCGGGCGGCACGGCCGACGACGACGCTCCCTCGAGCCTGGTGTACGCGACCGGCGAGCCCGACCACCTGACCCCGGGCCGGCAGACCGTGGCCTTCGACCAGGTGATGAGCGTCTTCGCACCGCTGACCCAGACCGACGCCGACGGCGACCTGCACGACGTCGCGGCGAAGAGCGTCGAGAGCGACGACGCCACCACGTGGACGATCACGCTGCGGGACGGCTGGACGTTCCAGAACGGCGAGCCCGTCACGCCGGAGAGCTACGTGAAGGCCTGGAACCACGTCGCCTACGGCCCGAACGCATGGGAGAACAGCGGCCAGCTCGCCGGGATCGTCGGGTACTCCGACCTCAACCCGGCGAAGGGCACCCCGAAGACCAAGGAGATGTCGGGGCTCAAGGTCACCGGCAAGGACACCTTCACGGTCACGCTCACCCACGCGGACAGCCAGTTCCCGCTGCAGCTCAGCCAGGCCCAGACCGCGTTCTACCCGATGCCCGAGGCCGCCTACGACGACCTGAAGGCGTACGACGAGAAGCCGATCGGCAACGGCCCGTACGAGATGACGAAGGCATGGAAGGCGGACCAGGAGTTCACCGTCACGGCCTGGAAGGACTACGAGGGCACGAAGCCCGCCACCGACGAGGTGACCTTCCGCAGCTACTCCGACATGAACACCGCGTACACCGACGTCCTTGCCGGCAACGCCGACGTGCTGTTCCTGCCGACCGACAAGATGACGAGCGCGAAGGCCGACTTCGGCGACCGCCTGCACTCCTTCGACGCCCCCGGCATCGACTACCTCGGCTTCCCGCTGTGGGACGACCGGTACTCCGACCCCGACGTGCGCCGCGCGATCTCGATGTCGATCGACCGTGACCAGGTGAACGACGCCATCTACGGCGGCCTGTACGAACCGGCCACCGCACTGACCCCGCCGTCGATGTCCGGCACCGAGGAGGGCATCTGCGGCGACGCCTGCGAGTTCGACCCGGCGGCGGCGAAGAAGCTCCTCGCCGGTGCCGGCGGGTTCGACGGCACCATGACGCTCGTCTACCCGGGCGGTTCCGGCCTCGACTCCCTGTACGAGGCCTACGCCAACCAGATCCGGCAGAACCTGGGCGTCGACGCCGAGGCGAAGGCCACCACCGACTGGGCGTCGTACTACTCGGAGCTCACGGACAAGAAGGTCGCCGGCCCGCACTTCGGGCACTGGGGCGCGCTCTACATCAGCCAGCAGAACACGCTCCGCGCCTTGTTCACCACGGCCGGCGGGTGCTCCCCGTGCACCGGGTACTACCAGTCCGACGACGTCGACTCGCTGCTCGCGAAGGCCGACTCCGCCGGGTCCCAGGACGAGGCGAACGGGTACTACACGAAGACGCAGCAGGCCGTCCTCGAGGACTTCCCGATCGTCCCGACCTTCTTCGACAAGTACTCGTACGTCACGAGCGACAAGATCGCGAAGCTGCCGGCGGTGGCGGGCAGCCCCGTGATCGCGCAGATCGCCGTGAAGTAGGGCGGAGCATGGAGCAGCACACCGTCCTCGACCTGGTCCGCGACGTCCCCGACCACGACGGCTTCCCGCTCGTCGACGACCTGCAGGCCCGGTTCGCCGCGCTCGCCGCGGCGCACCCCGACCGGGTCACGGTCACCCGGATCGGCACGAGCCGCCTCGGCGAACCCCTGCACAGCTACCGCATCGGCACCGGGTCGCACGCGGCCGTCGTGGTCGGCGGGGTGCACCCGAACGAGCCGATCGGTTCGTGGACGGCGCTGCACCTCGCCGAGACGGCCCTCGGTGACGAGCGGGTGCAGGCGCTCGACGTCACCTGGCACATCGTCCCGACGATCGACCCGGACGGCATGCGGCTCAACGAGGCGTGGTTCCACGACCCGCACGACCGGGTGTTCTACTCGCGCCACTTCTACCGGCCGGCCCCGGACAGCCAGGTCGAGTGGACGTTCCCGAACAGCTACAGGTCGGTGTACTTCGACCAGGTGCTGCCCGAGACGCTCGCGTTCATGCGGCTCATCGACGACACCGAGCCGGAGCTGCTCGTGAGCCTGCACAACGGCGAGATGGGCGGCGTCTACTACTACCTGTCCGAGGACCTGCCCGACGTCGTCGACACCCTGCACGCGGTGCCGGCCGCCCTCGGGCTGCCGCTCGACACCGGGGAGCCGGAGTCCCCGTACCTGCGGGAGCTCGCACCGGCGGTGTTCGCGATGGATGGCATCGAGACGGCGTACGCCTACCTCGAGGAGCTCGGTGTCGACCCGGGTGAGCACATCCACGGCGGGTCGAGCGCGGCGTGGGCGATGCGGCACGGGGCCCTCTGCATGGTGGCCGAGCTGCCGTACTGGAGCCACCCCGACGCCGACGACCAGACCGCGACCGACGAGTCGTACGCCGACCTGCTGCGCCGGTGCGCGGACGAGCTCGGCGCCTCGGGTGCGGAACTGCAGGCGTTCCTCGACGAGGCGTCGCCGATGCTCTCGATCCCGTCGCCGTTCGTCGAGGCCTCCCGGGCGTTCGTGCCGTTGCTCGCCGGGATGGCGGACACCGACCGCCGCCGCGCCGAACGGGAACCGGCGGACCGGACGGCCACCGTCGCGGAGCGCTTCGGCTGCGAGGACCTGGTCCGCTGCTTCCGCCTGCGCTACGGCGGCATGCTCCTGCGCGCCGTCGAGGCGGAGACGACCGCCGGCACGGCGTCCGCGCCGCTCCGGCGGCTCCGCGACCGCCTGGCCGAGCGGTACGCGCACTGGCAGGCGGACGCGTCGACGGGTGCCGAGCCGATCCCGGTGGGGAAGCTCGTGGGCGTGCAGTACGGGGCGATCCTCGCCTGCGCGAGCCACGTGGCGGACCCGACCCGTGCCTCCCGTCCGGTGTCGGCGGCCGTGTCGGGAGGCGCGTGATGCGTCCGACGCTCGCCGTCGGTCGCCGGCTCGGCGGCCTGGTCATCGTGTTCCTCGGGGTGACCTTCCTCATCTACGCGATGACGTTCGTGCTGCCCGGCGACCCGATCAAGGCCCTCGGCGGCGAGCGCCCCCTGACCGACTCGGTCGTGCGGGCGCTGCGGGCGGAGTACCACCTGGACCAGCCGCTGTGGCTGCAGTACGTGCAGTACCTGGGCGGCCTGTTCCGGGGTGACTTCGGCACCGACTTCAACGGGCAGTCCGTCGGCGAGCAGATGGCCTCGCGCTGGCCGGTGACGATCACGCTGGCGCTCAGCGCGTGGGCGCTCGAGATCGTCCTGGGCATCGGACTCGGCGTGGTCTCGGCGCTCAAGCGCGGCACGGTGCTCGACAAGACGGTGCTCGTCGGTACCATCGTCGTCGGGGCGGTCCCCGTGTTCGTGCTCGGCGTGGCCCTGCAGCTGGTGTTCTCGGTGCGGCTGGACTGGTTCCCGGTCGCGGGCGTCACCGCCGGGTGGCCGACCGCGTACGTCCTGCCGGCGTTCGTGATCGCCCTGTTCGGCCTGGCCGCGGTGTCCCGGCTCACCCGGACGTCGATGATCGAGACGCTCGACGCCGACTACGTGCGGACGGCCCGCGCGAAGGGGCTCGCGCCGGGCCGGATCGTCGGTGTGCACGTGCTGCGGAACTCGCTCATCCCCACCGCCACCTACCTGGCGACCGACCTCGGGTACCTGATGGGCGGCACCGTCATCATCGAGGGCATCTTCAACCTGCCGGGCGTCGGGAACCTGCTGTTCCAGGGCATCCGCTCGCACGAGGGTGCCGTCGTCGTCGGCATCTCGACCGCCCTCATCCTGGTGTTCCTCGTCACGAGCGTGCTCGTCGACCTGCTGCACGCCGCCCTCGACCCGCGCGTCCGGACAGGAGCCTCCCGATGACCACCGAAGCCCTCGGCGCCACCGTCGAACCCGTCGTCGGGGTCCGGCGTCGGCCACTGCTCGCCGCCGCACGGACGCCGGGGTTCTGGGTGCCCGCGTCGGTGCTCGTGGTGGTCCTGCTCATCGCGGCGTTCCCGCAGCTCTTCGCCGGACTGTTCGGCCACGGCGACCCGCGGGTGTGCGACCTCGGCCGGAGCGGGGCGTCAGCGAGCGCCGGGCACCCGTTCGGCTTCGACCTGCAGGGCTGCGACGTGTACGCGAACGTCATCTGGGGCACCCGGTCGTCGATCGCCGTCGCGGTGCTCACGACCCTGCTCGCCGGCATGGTCGCGGTCGTCGTCGGGACCGTCGCGGGCATGGTCGGCGGGTGGGTCGACGCCGTCCTCGCCCGGCTCACCGACGTGTTCCTCGGGTTCCCGTTCCTGCTCGGCGCCGTCGTCGTGCTGAACAGCGTGGGGGAGCGGTCGGTGCTCACCGTGTCGCTCGTGCTCGCCCTGTTCGGGTGGCCGACGATGGCGCGGCTCGTGCGGTCGAGCGTCCGCAGCGTCCGGGGCGCCGAGTTCGTGCTCGCCGCCCGGACGATGGGGCTGTCGACGTGGCGGATCACCACCCGGTACGTGCTGCCGTCGTCGATCTCGCCGCTGCTCGTGCTCGCCACCATCACCGTCGGCGGGGTCATCGTGTCCGAGTCGTCGCTGACCTACCTCGGCATCGGGCTGGAGCGTCCGGCGATCTCGTGGGGGCTGCAGCTGTCCGCGGCGACGTCGCAGTTCCTCCGGGCCCCGCACATGCTCATCGCGCCGGCGGCGTTCCTCGCCGTGACCGTGCTCGCCGTCATCGCGCTCGGCGACACGCTGCGCGCCGCGCTCGACCCACGTCGGCGCTGACGTGCGTCGCGGCGGACGCCGCAGCGATCGACGCGCCAGACTCGAACCACCGCCCCTCGAAAGGACCACCGTGACCGACACCCTCTCCGCCTACCGGAAGACCCTGCCCTACATCCGTGAGTGGGTGTCGTACAAGGTGTGGCAGCTGCGGGTGCCCGGCGTGCAGGTCGCCGTCGGCTTCGGCGGCGAGGTCCTGTTCGACGAGGCCTGGGGCTACGCCGACGTCGAGGCCGGGCGCCGCCTGACCACCACCGACCTGTTCCGCATCGCCTCGCACTCGAAGACGTTCACCGCGACGGCCGTGCTGCAGCTCGCCGAGCGCGGGTCGCTCCGGCTCGACGACACCGTCGGCACGTACGTCCCGGCGCTGGTCGACGGTGGCTCCCCGCTCGCCGACGCCACCCTGCGCGAGCTGATGGAGATGGGGGCCGGCGTCATCCGCGACGGACACGACGGCGACTACTGGTCCCTGCTCCGCCCGTTCCCCGACGGGCAGGAACTCCTGGCGCTCGTGCTCGACCGGGGCCAGAAGGTACCGACCGGCTCGTCGTTCAACTACTCGAACCTCGGCTACTCCCTGCTCGGCCTCGTCATCGCCGCGGTGTCCGGGCAGTCGTACAACGACTTCGTGCGCGAGTCGATCACCGAACCCCTGGGCCTGCGGAACACCGGCCCCGACTGGGACCCCGCACGCGCCGACGACTTCGTGGTCGGGTACACCGGGTTCCACACCGCGCGGCACCGGCAGCGCATCGACCACGTCGACACCCGCGCGATGGCCGCCGCCACCGGGTTCCACGGCACCGCGTCCGACCTGGTCCGCTACTTCTCGCAGCACGTGATCGGGCAGGGCACCCTGCTCGACGACCACTCCAAGCGCCTCGCACAGCGGAAGGCCTGGAGCGCCACCGACGACCCCGCGGCCCGCGGCTACGGCGCCGGGTTCATCGTCGACCGGATCGGCGGACGCGAGATCCGCGGCCACTCCGGCGGGTTCCCCGGCCACATCACCCAGTCGATGTTCGACCCGGCGTCCGGGCTCGTCGTGTCCGTGCTGACCAGCGCCGCCGCCGGACCCGCGACGGTCATCGCCACCGCGGTCATCGCCATGCTCGACGCCGCGGCCGACACCGACGCCCCGGGGACCCCGGTGCCCGACGACGTCGACACCACCACCTTCACCGGACGCTTCGCGAACCCGTGGGGTGTCACCGACGTCGCCCGGATCGGTGACCGGCTCCTCGAGGTCGACCCGTCCGGCCCCGAGCCGATGGACACACCCACCCGGCTCGAGGTCGTCGACGCCGACACCCTGCGGATGACCCACGGCAACCGCTTCGGCTCCGTCGACGAGGACATCACCTACACCCGCGACGACGACGGCACCGTGCGGGCGATCCGTGGCGGTGGCGGCATGTCCCAGGAGCCGTGGTCGATCCCGGACGAGCGACCCGAGGTGGCCGCCGGGCTGGCCTCGTGACCGACGACCGGGGCCAGCCCGGCGGCACCGACGGTGTCGGCACCGACGCCGACGACGACCGGCTGCTCGGACCGGAGCGCCAGGCCTTCGTCGAGGAGTTCGCCCTGATGCTCAACGACGGCGCGGGCATGCCCCTCACCGACGCCCGGGTGCTCGGCTACCTGATGATGACCCGCGCACCGCACTCGTCGTCGTCCGACCTGCAGGCAGCGCTCGGCGCCAGCTCGGGGTCGGTGTCGATGGCCACCCGACGGCTCGTCGACTCCGGCTTCGTGAAGCGCCACATCGTCCCCGGCGAGCGCAGCCACTACTTCCGTGCCGAGGCCGACGTCTGGGGCTCCTGGCTCGCCAGCGAACGGAAGTACCTCGACCGGCAGCGCGACATCATCGGCCGCGGGCTCGCCGTCGTCGAGGGGGCCGGCCGCACCGGCACGGGCGACGTGGACGCCGAGGTCCGCGAACGTCTGCTCAACGGCCGCGACTACATGCAGTGGCTGCAGGGCTACCACCGCAAGATGCTCGAGGAGTGGGAGGCCTTCAAGGCCGCCCGCGACGACACCGACCCCCCGGAGACCCCATGAGCGGCACCACCGACGTCCTGACCGTCGAGCACCTCACCGTCACCTTCGACGTCGACGGCGAGGTCGTCCGTGCCGTCGACGACGCCTCGTTCACCGTCGCCCGGGGCGAGGTCGTCGCCGTCGTGGGGGAGTCCGGCTCCGGCAAGAGCATGACGGCGATGACCGCGATGGGCATCGCCCCCGACGGCGCCCGTGCCTCGGGGAGCATCCGGCTCGGCGACCTCGAGGTCATCGGCGCCGACGAGCGCACCCTCCGGTCGGTCCGGGGCCGCAGCGTGTCGATGGTCTTCCAGGACCCGTCCGCGGCCCTGAACCCGGTGTTCACCATCGGGTTCCAGCTCGCCGAGGCGGTCCGACGCACCGGCGGCCCGCACGACCGCGCCGCCGTCCGGGAACGCTCGCTCGAGCTGCTCCGCGCCGTGGAGGTCCCCGAACCCGAACGCCGCCTGGGCCAGTACCCGCACGAACTCTCCGGCGGGCAGGCCCAGCGCGTGATGATCGCGATGGCGCTCGCCGCGGGCCCGGACCTGCTCATCGCGGACGAGCCGACGACCGCCCTCGACGTCACCGTGCAGGCCGAGGTGCTCGACGTCCTCCGCGCGCTGCGTGAACGCACCGGCACCGCGATCCTGCTCATCACCCACGACATGGGTGTCGTCGCGGACCTCGCCGACCGCGTGGTCGTGATGCGCCGCGGCCGCGTCGTCGAGACCGGCACCGCCGAGGCGGTCTTCGCCGCACCGTCCGCCGAGTACACGCGGGAACTCCTCGCTGCGGTCCCGCGCATGGGCACCGGGTCCGGTCTGGAGGCCCGGCTCGGCTCCGCCACGGAGCCCCCGGCCGCCGTCCTGGACGTCCGGCACCTCGTGGTCGAGTACGGCGGCGCCCTGCGGGGCCGGTTCCGTGCCGTCGACGACGTGTCGTTCACCGTCGGCCGTGGCGAGATCGTCGGCCTGGTGGGGGAGTCCGGCAGCGGCAAGACCACCATCGGCCGGGCCGCGGTCGGCCTCGCGCCGATCACCTCGGGCTCGGTGGTCGTCGAGGGCACCGACGTCGCCGGCGCACGACGAGCCGCCCGACGGCAGATGCGCCAGCACGTCGGCGTGGTGTTCCAGAACCCGCTCCGGTCGCTCAACCCCCGGTACACCGTCGGGCAGACCGTCGCCGAGCCGCTCCGCCAGATCCTCCGGCTGCCGGCGGTGCAGGTCGAGGAACGGGTCGAGCGGCTCCTCGCCGACGTCGGTCTCGACGGCGTGTACGCCGAGCGCTACCCGCACGAACTCTCCGGCGGCCAACGGCAACGCGTCGCGATCGCCCGCGCGGTGGCGCTCGACCCCGCGCTCCTGATCGCCGACGAGCCGACGAGCGCACTCGACGTGTCGGTGCAGGCCCGCGTGCTCGACGTGTTCCGCGAGCTGCAGGAGCGCCTCGGGTTCGCGTGCCTGTTCGTCACCCACGACCTGGCCGTGGTCGACACGCTGTGCGACCGGGTCGTCGTGCTGCACGGGGGCCGGGTCGCCGAACAGGGGACGCGCGACGCCGTCCTGCGCTCGCCGCAGGACCCGTACACACGACGGCTCATCCAGGCTGCCCCGGTGCCGGACCCCGGGGAGCAGGCACGACGGCGTTCCGAGCGTCTGGCTGCCCGCGTGGGCTGAGGCGGGCGGGAGTCCGGGTCAGCGCACCTCGGCCGAGGCCCACAGCACGCCGACGCCGCGGCCCACCGGGCGCAGCAGCGGCACGGCGACGAGCACCGCGGCGGCCAGGTACGCGACGGTCTGCAGCAGGCCCGGGACCGCGAAGGCCACGCCGAGGGACTCCTGCGGGAGTGCCGTGAGGAGCACGGTGTTCGACAGCAGTGCGGTGACGAACCACGCCGCGGCCGCCACCGTGACGATCCAGCCGAAGGCCCGCTGCGCACCCGGTTCGCTCCGGACCGTGACGACGCCGAAGGCCACGAGCGCCGCCTGCGCGACGACGAGGAACACGTCGATCAACAGTCCGGGAACCAGCGACACGAGCGCGAACGCGAGCACGGACACCGCGAACGTGAGCGCCCGGCGGTCCCGAGCACGCACCGCGGCGACGAGCACGACGACGCCGGCGATGCCCCCGACGACCGTGGCGCCGAGGAGCAGCCCGCGGGGCAGGTCCCAGGGCGCCAACCAGACCGTCCCGACCAGTCCGGCCGCTCCGAACACCAGCGCCGCCACCACCGCGGCCGCCGACACCACCCGTACCCCCGTGCTGCTCTGCATGCCCGCACCCTATGCCCCGGGGCGGCGCCAGCGGAACACGTTCCCCGCGGTTCGGCGCCCCTTGCGACACGCCCGTCGGGCACCGGGTCGTCGTCCAGACGGCGCGGTCGACTTGACGGCTGTTCGAACACACGTTCGAATACCGTCGTGGGACGGCGTCGCGAGAACCGGTGGCAGCCCCCGGAACACCCGGAGGTCGAGCGTCCGCGCGCCTACTCCCTGTCCGAGGACGCCCGCGGCGACGACGTCTGCCACGCCGTCACCCCGAAGCCGGTCTGGGCGTGGATCCAGTTCCCGACCTTCCACGTTCGGGTGAAGGCCTTCGCGAAGAGCTGGACCCGCGACGCCGTGCTCGTGGAGTGGGCGCAGTTCGGGCAGCAGGCCGAGGCGTGGGTGTGGCGTTCCGCGGTGAAGCACCGCACGCTCCGTGCCGACCGGGACAGCGCGAACCGGAGTCCGCAGAACGCACTGCGTTGACTTCCGCCCACACCCCGAGGATGGTTTAGCGAACACGGGTTCAGCAAGTAACTCACTGATCGAGGCATTCGGTCCGGACCCGTGCTCACGAAGGAGGCACCATGAAGAACGCAGCGGTGCCGTCCTGGGTCGCCCACGTGCTCACCCCGCCCGAGGTCATCAGCGCCTACGTCGAGCGTCGGATCAACGATCCGGCCCTGCTGTCGGGTGAGCAGTCGGAACCCACGTACGCAGACTTCCTGCGCGACGAGTAGACGGACTTCTCAGGAGGCCCGGATCACGCACCGCCGTCGGCGGACGTGATCCGGGCCTCCTCTTCGTTCACCCCACCGGTCCGCCACGTCGGCGACGCGCCGACAGCGTCACGCCGACGCTCGCGGCGGTGACGCACGCCAGGGCGACCGTCTCGAGCACCGACAGCCCTTCGGCCAGCACCACCAGGCCGGCCAGGGCGGCGATCGCCGGGCCGAGGCTCTGCAGCACCCCGAACACCCGTGTCGGCATCCGGCGGAGCGCGAGCATCTCGAGGGCGTACGGCAGCACGCTGGACAGCACGGCGACGGCACCGAAGACGAGCAGGAGCGCCGGTTCGTGCACGACGCCGTCGACCGCGGACCGGAGCCCGAACGGCAGCGACACGAGCATCGCGACCACCATCGACACGACGAGCCCGTCGACGCCGGGGATCGCGGCGCCGACGTGCCGGTTCATCACGATGTAGCCCGCCCAGCAGCCGGCCGCGAGGACCGCCCAGACGACCCCGCCCACCTCGGTCACCGCGGTCGGGCCGACGCCGAGCAGCACGACCCCCGCGAGCGCCAGCACGGCCCACAGGGCATCACGCCAGCGCCGGGTGTGCACGAGCGACAGGGCGAGCGGCCCGAGGAACTCGATCGTCACGGCGACACCGATCGGGATGCTCGCGAACGACAGGTAGATGAAGACGTTCATGCCGCCGAGCGCCAGGCCGAGGCCGACCGCACCGAGCCACTGCGCCCGCGTCCAGTGCCGGACGCGTGGACGGACCACCAGGGCGAGGACGACGGCACCGATGACGAGCCGGAGCGTGGCGGCCCCGACCGCACCGACCTCGTCGAAGTGGGTCTTCGCGATCGCGGCGCCGAGTTGGACGGACACCATCGCGGTGAGGGCCAGCAGGGGCGCGGGGACCCGGTTCATCACAGGGCTCGGCTCATCCGAGGTAGGCGAGGACGGCGAGGACACGGCGGTGGTCCTCTCCGGTGTCCTCGAGCGCGAGCTTGCCGAAGATGCTCGACACGTGCTTCTCGACGGCGCCGGTGCCGATCACCAGGGCGCGGGCGATCGCGGCGTTCGTGCGGCCCTCGGCCATCAGCCCGAGCACGTCACGCTCGCGCGGGGTGAGCGCGGCGAGCGGGTCGCGGCGGCGGCTCATCAGCTGCGTGACGACCTCGGGGTCGAGCACGGTGCCCCCGGCGGCGATGCGGCGGACGGCGTCGTCGATCTCCTCGAGCCGGGTGACACGGTCCTTGAGCAGGTAGCCGATGCCGGTCGCACCGGCGGCCAGGACGTCCTCGGCGTAGGTGGCCTCGACGTACTGGGAGAGCAGGAGCACACCCGTCCGTGGCGCGATCCGGCGGGTCTCGACGGCGGCGCGGACCCCTTCGTCGGTGAAGGTCGGCGGCATCCGCACGTCCATCACCACGACGTCCGGCGCACCCTCGGGCAGGGTCGCCAGGAAGGCCCGGGCGTCGGAGTACTGCCCGATGACGTCGATGCCGGCCTCGTCGAGCACGCGGGCCAGGCCCTCGCGCAGCAGGACGGCGTCGTCGACGACGACGGCCCGGATGCGTGCTGCATCCAGGCCGTCTGTCATGCCGACCAGCCTAGTGGGAGCGCGGGCGCCCCCGTGGGGTCACGACCGCTGGTTCGCCGCCGTCGGCACGCCGTTCAGGGCTCCGAGGGGGATCCGGGCGGTGGCCTCGGTCGGGCCGCCCTCGGGGCTCGAGACGACCAGGTCGCCGTCGAGGGCCCGCATGCGGCCGATCAGGCCCTCGATCCCGTGGCCCTGCTGCGGTCGTGCGCCACCCCGGCCGTCGTCGGTGACGCTGACCGTCAGGTACCAGAGACCCGAGGCGTCGACGACCAGGCCGAGGTACACCCCGGCGGTGGTGGCGCCGGCGTGCTTCATCGTGTTCGTCAGGAGTTCGCTCACCGTGAAGTACACGTTGCGCTGGATCTCCGTGGCGAGCTCCAGGCCCTCGGGCAGCCGGACGTCCAGGCCCACCGGGATCGGGGTGCGGGCGACCAGTGCCTCGAGCGCCGCGACGAGTCCGCGGTCGAGCAGGATCGGCGGGGCGAAGCCGCGGGACAGTGCGCGCAGTTCGTCGAGGGCGTCCTGGGCGTGCTCGGATGCCTCACCGATGAGCTGCTTGGCCTTCTCGGGGTCCTTCTCGAAGGCGCGCTCGGCGGCGGACAGGTCCATGCGGAGTCGCACCAGCCGCTGCTGTGGGCCGTCGTGCAGGTCGCGCTCGATCTGGCGGAGCGCCTGCCCCTCGGCGGTGACGGCACCGGCACGGGAGGCCTGCAGGCCGGCGACGCGCTGCTCGAGCTGCTCGGCCCGGAAGCCACCCAGCAGGCCGAAGTCGACCCAGTAGTGCGCGAGGACGGACCCGCGGGCCCAGAGCGGGAAGAGCACGACCGAAGCGGTCATCGACAGCAGGCCGAGGGCACCGACGCCGGTCACGAACCCGACGCTGTCCGTGAAGTAGCCGACCCGGACGTTGTTCGCGAAGTACAGTCCGCCCACGACGATCGGCCAGGCGAAGCCGACGAGCAGCAGTGCACCGGTCCCGACGGTCGCGACCGCGACGAGCGGGTAGACGACCGCGGCGTGCAGCAGGTAGAGCCAGTAGTGCGGGTTGGCGACTGCCGAGCCGGTGCGGGTCCACCAGTTCTGCTGCCAGCGGGGCGTCCAGTCCACCGGGCGGATCGGGCGTCGGTCGGCCCAGCTCATGCGGAGCTTCTCGAACTGTCCGAGCCACCGCGCCACGAACAGCGCGATGAAGAACATGAGCAGGACGAACGGGTTGAACAGGTCGCGGAAGCCGCCGCCGAAGACCGCCGCCGGGAACGCGAAGTACAGCGTGCAGAGCAGTACGGCGGTGAGTGCCATGTAGCCGAAGTCCCGCGGCAGGCGCCTCCACGCGTCACGGTAGAACTGTCCAGCGGTCATGCCGGACCCACGACCCGAACCGGGGTCGCCGACCGGGCCGGACCCGACGCGCGGGGTGGCGCTCCACGACGCCGGCGGGGACTGCCGGGCACCCTGAGTGTCCCCGGTGTCGTGCTGGTGCTGGCGCGGGTACTGGGGCATCGGCTTGGTGGCTCCAGGGGGCACGGACTCGCCCAGTGGGACGGTCTGGGCCTGGTCGGGCGAAGGCGTGACGTCGTCCAGCGGGACGGTTCGCGCCTGGTCGAGGCGGTCGGTGTCGGTCATGCATCCAGCCTCGCGATCGCGGAGCCGTTCCCCCATCCTGCCCTCTCCCCAACCCCGGGTGGGGTTATCCCCCCTCTTCCACAGGTTGCCCGCTCCACGTCCGCGCGTCCTGCCCGTGGATCACGCTCGTCGGATGGGTGATGCGCTCCGAGCACTGATCGACGCCGTCGGGCTCCAGATCGGGCCGGGCGCCGAGGTCCGCTCCGACGACGAGGCATGGACGCTCGACGTCGAACCGACGGGCACGCACGTCTGGGTGGCGACGCGGTCCCGCTCCGTCTGGATCCGGCGCGGAGACGACATCGCGATCGTCGACGTCGGCACCGCAACGCTCGGCCCGCTCGCCGACGAGGTCCTCGCGCTCCCACCCGTCGCGACGACCGGCCCGCCCGGCGCTCCCTCGCCCGACGTCGGCCTCGCGCTGCGCCACGTCGGGCACCTCGACGGCGGCAGGTGGCACGGCGCGCAGCAGCAGGCCCTCGCCCGGCTCGTCGTCACGACGGTGCTCCGCGACAACCCGCCCCCGATGCTCGGCGACAACGGTCTCGCGCGGATCCTCGACCGCCTGTTCGATCCGGCCGGTCAACCATCCGTGCGGACGCTCCTCGCCGACATCGACATGTCGGAGCGCACCCTCGAGCGCCGGTGCGCCGCAGCGACGGGACGCTCGCCCGCGCAGCTCGGCCGCTGGTACCGCAGTCTCGCCGTCCGGAGCGCGCTCACGCGGGGCGACCGCCCGGACGACGTCGCGACCCGCTTCGGCTTCAGCACGACGTCGTCCATGCGGCGGGCCCTCGACCGGGTCCGGCCCCCGACGAACCGCCGGTGACCGTTGCCCGTGGGAGAAGGAGATTCCGCTCCGCGTCGATGACGGTTCTGGTTCGCGATCCTCGGGTTTCGTGAACCAGAACCGTCACGGCGCGGAGAAGACCACGTCGTCCCGCGTCGGCGCAGTGCGGTGCGTGCGCGCCAGGTGCAGGCAGCCGCGCCGCGCTTCGGGAGCTGCGGCGGGCGCGGCGGCAGCGGGAGCGGGTCAGGTGGGGGCGCGGCGGCGGCGGGAGCGAGTCGTCGGCGCCGACGTCCGGTGCGGGTCAGGCGGGGGCGCGGCCGGTGGACTCGCGGACGCTCAGGGTGAGCGAGGGACCCGGGCGTGAGGGGAGCGGGGTGCTCGCGTCGATCTGCGCGCGCAGCAGGGTCGCCGCACGCTGTCCGAGCTCGACGGTGTCGCGGGTGAGCGAGGTGATCGCGGGGCGGACGAGCCGGATCATCGCCGAGTCGTCGAAGGACACGATCGAGACGTCCCCGGGCACCGCGACGCCCATCTCGCTCGCCACGCCCAGCCCGGCGACGGCGAGCACGTCGTTGTCGTAGACGATCGCGGTCGGTCGGACGCTCCGGGGCAGCAGGGTCCGGGTGGCGCTCGCGCCGGCCTCGGCGGAGTAGTCGGTCGGTACGGACACCGTGTCGTCGAGCCCTTCGTCTGCGGCGAAGGCGCGCAGCCGGTCCATGCGCATCGCGGTGTGCTCGAACTCGGGCCGCCCGGCGACGTGGGCGATGCGCCGGTGCCCGAGCGCGTGCAGGTACCGCAGGACGGTGTCGGTGGCGTCCGAGTCGTCGATCCAGACCGTGGGGGCGGCGCCGTCGGGGGAAGGGTGCGAGCCGACGACGACGGTGGGCATGCCGAGGTCGGCGAGCAGGGCGAGCCGGGCATCGTCGCGACGGGGGTCGATCACGATCACGCCGTCGACACGGTGGCCTCGCCACCAGTCCCGGTAGGTCTCGAGTTCCTCCTCGGCGTCGCGCGCGACGAGCAGGTTCATGCCGACGTGCGTGCCGGCGAGTCCGAGTTGGATGCCGGAGATCAGGTCGCCGAAGAACGACTCCGTGCCCAGGGTCCGGGCCGGGCGGTTCAGCACGAACCCGATGGAACCGGCCTTCGCGCCGCCGAGCGCCCGGGCAGCGGTGTGCGGCTGCCAATCGAGCTCGCGGGCGATCTCGCGCACGCGGCGACGGGTCTCGTCGGAGACGCCGGGGCGGTCGTTCAACGCGAACGACACCGCGCTGATGGACACGCCGGCCCGCGCGGCGATGTCGGCGATCGTCGTTCGACGCTTGGTGGCCACGGGGTTGACTATAGCGCTTTAGTCATTCACAGTGGCTGCCACACACGGGTTCGGTGACTGCTGCTGAACCGGTTCAGTTATGACGAGGGAGTCAGACGCCATGAGGACCACCACACGCATGACGAGGGGCCGCGCCACCGCGCTGCTCGCGACGGCCGCCGCCACGGCGCTCGTCCTGACCGGCTGCTCGAGCGGCGGGAACGCGGCCGACAACGGCGGCGGCGAGATCAGCGGCACCATCACCCTGCAGACCTGGGCGCTTACGCCTACCTACACGGGGTACCTCAACGGGGTCATCAAGGACTTCGAGCAGGCTCACCCGGACGCGAAGGTCAAGCTGCAGGACCAGCCGGGCGACGGGTACGCCGACAAGGTGCTCAGCCAGGCCTCGTCGAACAGCCTGCCCGACGTGATCAACCTGCCGCCGGACATCGCCCTGCCGCTCGCGAAGCGCGGGTTCCTGCAGGACGTCGCGAAGGACGACTCGAAGCTCGCCAGCACGTACGTCGCCGGTGCGGTGGACTCCTACGAGTACAAGGGCGTCAACGGCACGTTCGGGTACCCCTGGTACCTCAACACCGACGTGAACTACTGGAACTCGACGATGTTCGCCAAGTGCGGCCTCGACGCGGAGAACCCGCCGAAGACCACCGACGAGCTGTTCACGCAGGCGAAGACCATGCACGACAACTGCCCGACCGAGTACCTGATGAGCCGGAAGCCCGGCCTCGGCGACTTCACGCTCGCCGGCGTCAAGGTGCTCAACGCCGACGGCACGAAGTTCACCTTCGCCGATTCGTCGAAGGCCGCCGACCTGATCGACCGCTACAAGGACGCGTACCAGGACGGCTACATGCCCTCCAACGTGCTGAACAGCGACTACCTCGGCAACTCCACCCTGTTCACACAGGCCAAGGTCGCCTGGACCACCGGTGGTGCCACCTCGCTCGCCGACTTCGAGAAGAACAACCCGTCGCTCAAGGGCAAGGTCACCGTCAGCCCCGCACTCGACACCCCGCCGCTCTACGTGCAGGGCCTGTCGGTCTCGAGCAAGTCGAAGCACCTCGCCACCGCCGAGGCCTTCGCGAAGTTCATGACGAACGCGGAGAACCAGGAGGCGTTCGCCCACAAGGTGAACATCTTCCCGTCCACCACGTCGTCGCAGTCCGACCCGTACTTCTCGAAGGACGACGGCACCGTGAACGGCGAGGCCCGGGTCCTGGCGAACGAGGCCCTGAAGTCGGCGAAGGTCATCAACCCGGTCGAGGCGAACTCCGCGATGACGGACTTCCTCGACCAGCAGATCGCGCTCGCGATGAAGGGGCAGGTGGCGCCGAAGCAGGCGCTCGAGACCGCCCAGACCAAGATGAACAGCCTGCTGGCCAACGGCTGATCCGGCCCCGACGAAGGAAGAGGGAGGATCGCCATGCGCGCCAACCGCTGGTACACACCCTGGTTACTCGTCCTGCCGGCACTGATCTGGCTCGTCGCGTTCAGCCTGTGGCCATCGATCAACACGGTCCGGTTGTCGTTCACGAACGCCAGCCCGCTCGGCGGCGTCAGCCAGTGGGTGGGGGTCAAGAACTTCGAGACCCTGCTCGCCGACCCGCAGGTGTGGGAGGCGCTGCTCAACAGCGTCATCTACATGGCGGTGTGCCTGCCGCTGCTGACGGTCCTCCCGCTCCTCATCGCGGTGCTCGTGCAGCAGAAGCTGCCCGGGATCGCGTTCTTCCGCACCGCGTTCTACACGCCGGTCATCGCGTCCGCGGTGGTCGTCGGGCTCATCTGGACGTGGATCCTCGACGACCGCGGTGTCATCAACGAGATGGCGCAGGCCCTCGGCGTCGTGCAGGGCAGCGTCCCGTTCCTGACCGACCGGTGGCTGCTGCTCCTCAGCGCCATCAGCCTGACGGTGTGGAAGGGGCTCGGCTACTACATGATCATCTTCCTGGCCGCCCTCGGGAACGTCGGCAAGGACCTGCACGAAGCCGCCGCCCTCGACGGCGCCGGCGCGGTCCGACGTTTCTGGTCGGTCACGATGCCCGGGGTCCGCGGCACCATGACGCTCGTCGGGATCCTGGTGTGCGTCTCCGCGCTCCGGGTGTTCAGCGAGCTCTACATCCTCACCAACGGCACCGGCGGGCCCGGCGGGCAGGACAACTCGCTCGTCATGCTCATCCAGCAGTACGCCCGCGGCTTCACCGGCAACCTCGGCTACGCGTCCGCACTGAGCCTCCTGCTCTTCGTCGTGACGCTCGTGCCGATGCTCGCCCTCGCCCGGATGAACAGCAAGGCGGACAAGTGACGAACACCACCAGCACGACCGAACCCGTCATCGGCGGCGCGCAGGGCGCAGCCAGCCCGACGCCGGACGTGACCGGCGCGACGGGCGCGACGGGCGCTGGACGGGCCTCCAGGCGGAACGGACGGGGCGGACGCGACGGACGCAAGCGGCGCCGCGCGGTCTGGGGCGTCATGTCCACCCGCGAGAAGGTGGTCCGCTACGTCCTGCTCATCGTGGTGCTCTTCATCACGATCGGCCCGTTCCTGTGGCAGCTGTCCACGTCGCTCAAGGGCGCCGGTGAGGACATCTACACGGCGAACCCGTCGTTCATCCCGTCCGAACCGACCATCGAGAACTACCTGAAGGTCGCAGCCGCGATCCCGGTGTGGCGGTACATCGGCAACTCGCTGCTCGTCGCCGCGATCGACGTGCTCGGCAACATCGTGTTCGCGACCCTGGCCGGCTTCGCCCTCGCTCGTCTGCAATGGCGGCACCGGAAGCTCGTGCTCGGCCTGTTCCTCGGCACCCTGGTGCTGCCCGGCGAGGCGACGATCATCTCGCAGTTCGTCACCGTGAAGGACCTCGGCCTCGCCGACAACCTGGTCGGCGTCGCCCTGCCCGGCATGATCGCGGCGCTCAACGTCTTGCTCATGTTCAACGCGTTCCGGCAGATCCCCGAGGAGATCGACCAGGCCGCGGTGATGGACGGCGCGAACGCGATGCAACGTCTGCGCTACATCTCGCTGCCCGCCGTGCAGGGGACGATCGCCGTCATCGCGATCTTCTCGTTCATCGGCGCGTGGGACGACTTCCTCTGGCCGCTCATCGTGCTGCAGTCGCCCGAGAACCTCACCCTGACCGTCGGGTTGCAGTACCTGCAGGGCACGTTCGCCACCGACCAGCGGATGATCGCGGCCGGCACCATGATCGCCTTCATCCCGATCGCCGTGATCTTCGCCGTCCTGCAGCGCTTCTTCTTCAAGGGCGTCGAAGAGGGCGGTGTGAAGGGCTGATGCGCTTCGGGGTCAACTACACGCCCTCGGTCGGCTGGTTCCACTCGTGGCTGGACTTCTCGCCGTCGGACACCGCCAGGGACCTCGAGGCCATCGCGTCGATCGGCGCCGACCACGTGCGGATCTTCCCGCTCTGGCCGGTCGTCCAGCCCAACCGGACCCTCATCCGGCAGCAGGCCCTCGACGACGTCGCGACGGTCGTCGACCTCGCCGGCTCGTTCGGGCTCGACGTCAACGTGGACGCGCTGCAGGGGCACCTGTCGAGCTTCGACTTCGTGCCGTCGTGGCTGGACAGCTGGCACCGCCGCAACATGTTCACCGACCCGGACGTGGTCGCCTCGACAGCCGCGTACGTCCGGGCGCTCGCCGGAGCGGTCGCCGACAAGCCGAACCTGCTCGGCATCACCATCGGCAACGAGGTCAACCAGTTCGCGCACGCGCCGCACCCCGCACCGCACGCCGTCACGGCGGAGCAGGGGCACGCGTGGGCGGCGGCGATGGTCGCGGCGGCGCGAGCGGGGCTGGCATCTGGTCTGGAGGCGCGGCTCGCCTCCGCCTCGTCGGTCGCGTCCGCCACCGGGTCGCGCCCTGGGCCGCTGGTCACCGTCGCGCAGTACGACGCGGCCTGGTACGACGACGCCCAGCCCTTCGGCCCCGAGCACGCGGCGGACCACGGCGACGCCACGGTCACGCACTCGTGGGTGTTCAACGGCTCGGCGGCCCTGCACGGCGCCCTCGGGCCCGGGTCGGTGCGGCACGGGGAGTACCTGCTCCAGCTCGCCGCGGCCTGGAACCGCGACGCCGCCCGGCCGAACTGGCTGCAGGAGGTCGGCGCCCCCACCAACGTCGTCGACCCCGCCGACGCCGCCGCGTTCACCGAGCAGACCATCCGGCACGTCCTCGACGCGCAGCACGTGCTCGGGGTGACGTGGTGGTGCTCCCACGACGTCGCGCGGTCCCTCGCCGACTTCCCCGAGCTCGAGTACGACCTCGGGCTGTTCACGAACGACGGACGCCTGAAGCCCGTCGGCGAGGCGTTCGCCGCCCTCGCCCGTGCCGAGCACACCCGCGACGCCCCCGCAGCACCGCCGGCCACCGCACTCGTCCTCGACGACGTGCTGACCGACGGCACCGACCACCACGGCACCCGCGCCGACTGCGCCCCCGGCGGGCGGTTCGCCGCCGCCTGGCTCGCGCTGGCCGAGGCCGCGCCGGACGGCCGCGGCCCCCAGGTCGTCCTGCGCTCCCGACTGTCCGACACGGCACTGCTGGCCGACCGTGGCATCGACCGCTGCGTCGACGTGCCGTCTGACCTCGACACCACCACCGTCCGCGTCGCCCACCCCGCGACCACGCCCTGACCCCGGAAGGCCCCATGCACGACGACATCCCCCTCACCACCGGACGCGCCCGACGGGTGCTCGACGAGCGGATCACCCCCGCGGTGCACGCCACGGCGACGCCGCTCGACGTTGCCTGGCACGAGCTCCCCGGTGAGCCGATCGCCCCCGCCGAGGGACTCGCGCTCACGTTCGAGCCCTACGAGGTCGGCACCCCGTGGGGCGCGGCCTGGGGCACGACGTGGTTCCGGCTGACCGGGACCGTGCCGACCGAGTGGGCCGGGCGCCGGGTGGAGGCCGTGATCGACCTGGGCTTCGACAAGAACATGCCCGGGTTCCAGTGCGAGGGGCTCGTGTACCTGGCCGACGGCACCCCCGTGAAGTCGATCAACCCGCGCAACCAGTGGGTCCTGGTCACCGAACGGGCCGAGGGTGGCGAGACCGTCGAACTGTTCGTCGAGGCCGCGTCGAACCCCGTCCTGCTCGACTACCACCCCTTCCTGCCGACGCAGGAGGGCGACGTGCAGACCTCGTCCTCGAAGCGCCTCTACGCCACCCGCCGGATGGAGCTCGCCGTCTTCGAGTCCGAGGTGCACGAACTCGCCCTCGACATCGACGTCCTGCTCGAGCTGCAGGCCGAGCTGCCCGCCGGACCCCGACGCATGCGGATCCTGCAGGCCCTCGACGACGCCCTCGACGCGCTCGACCTGCAGCACATCCCGGAGACCGCCGGAGACGCCCGCGCGGCGCTCGCCGACGCGCTCGCCGCTCCCGCCGAGGCCTCGGCGCACACCATCTCGGCCATCGGGCACGCCCACATCGACTCCGCGTGGCTCTGGCCCGTGCGCGAGACCATCCGCAAGGTCGCGCGCACCACGTCGACCATGACCGAGCTCATCGACCAGACCGACGACTTCCTGTACGGCATGTCGAGCGCGCAGCAGTACGCGTGGATCAAGGAGCACCGCCCCGAGGTCTACGCCCGGGTCAAGGCCGCGGTCGAGGCCGGCCGGTTCCTGCCGATCGGCGGCATGTGGGTCGAGTCCGACACCGTGATGCCGACCGGCGAGAGCATCGTCCGCCAGTTCTCGCAGGGCCAGCGGTTCTTCGAGCGCGAGTTCGGCATCCGACCCAAGGGCGTCTGGCTGCCGGACAGCTTCGGGTACTCGCCGGCGCTGCCGCAGCTCATGCGCCGCGCGGGCTTCGAGTGGTTCTTCACGCAGAAGATCTCGTGGAACCAGGTGAACAAGTTCCCGCACCACACGTTCCTGTGGGAGGGCATCGACGGGTCGCGGGTGTTCTCGCACTT
This sequence comes from Curtobacterium flaccumfaciens UCD-AKU, assembly GCF_000349565.1. GTDB lineage: Bacteria > Actinomycetota > Actinomycetes > Actinomycetales > Microbacteriaceae > Curtobacterium > Curtobacterium poinsettiae. The sequence continues at coordinate 165,665 of NZ_KB714607.1, read as the reverse complement.
CCCGTCGATGGACACCTACAACTCGCGGTTGTCCGGCAGCGAGGTCGCCAAGGCTTCCCGCCAGTTCCGTGAGAACCGGCTCGCCACCGGCTCGATCGCCCCGGTGGGCTGGGGCGACGGCGGCGGTGGCACCACCCGCGAGATGACCGGCACCGCAGCACGGTTGGCCGACCTCGAGGGCAGCGCGAAGGTCCGCTGGGAGCACCCCGACACGTTCTTCGACCGGGCGAAGTCCGAGCTGACCGACCCGCCCGTGTGGGTGGGGGAGCTGTACCTCGAGCTGCACCGCGCCACACTGACCAGCCAGCACGGCACGAAGCAGGGCAACCGCCGGTGCGAGCAGCTGCTCATCGAGGCCGAGCTCTGGGCCGCGACCGCCGCCGCCCGCACCGACTTCACCCACCCGTACGACGAACTCGACGCCCTGTGGCAGCAGGTCCTGCTCCAGCAGTTCCACGACATCCTGCCGGGCACCTCGATCGCATGGGTGCACCGCGAAGCGGTCGAGCGCTACGCCGAGACGGCCGCGGCGCTGACCGCGATCATCGACCGGGCGCTCTCGGCGCTCGCCGGCACCGGGGACGCGGCCGTCGTCGTGAACCCGGCCCCGTTCCTCCAGGCCGGTGCACCCGCGCAGGGTGCCGTCGTGGCGACCGACGTGGCGGCGGCGACCGCCGTGTCCCTGACCGAGCAGGACGGCGGGTACGTGCTGGCGAACGAGCTGGTGCGGGTCGTCGTCGACGCGCAGGGGCTCGTGACGAGTGCCGTCGACCTGGCGAGCGGACGCGAGGCGATCGCGGCCGGCCAGGCGGCGAACCTGCTGCAGCTGCACCAGGACTTCCCGAACATGTGGGACGCATGGGACGTCGACCGGTACTACCGCAACCGCGTCGAGGACCTCGTGGCGACCACCGGGCTGACCGCGTCGGTCGACGAGTCCGGGGTCGCACGGGTCGTCGTGTCCCGGGCGTTCGGCGACTCGACGGTGACGCAGGAGATCGTCCTGGCGCCCGGGTCCCGCACCCTGGAGTTCGACCAGGTGACCGACTGGCACGAGACCGAGAAGTTCCTCAAGGTGGCGTTCCCGCTCGACGTCCGCGCCGAGCACACCGTCGCCGAGACGCAGTTCGGCGCGCAGAAGCGGGTGACGCACACGAACACCTCGTGGGAGGCCGCCAAGTTCGAGACCTCCATGCACCGCTACGTGCTGGTGTCCGAACCGGGCTTCGGGGTCGCGCTCGTGAACGACTCGATCCACGGCTTCGACACCACGCGCGACGCCGTCGACGGGCACGTCACCACCACCGTGCGGCTGTCGCTGCTGCGGGCACCCCGGTTCCCGGACCCCGAGACCGACCAGGGCGTGCAGACGCACCGCTACGGCATCGTCATCGGCACCGACCAGCTCGGCGCCACGTCGGCCGGCGTGCGGATGAACGCGGGCGCGCGGACGATCACCGGGGCGCACGGCTTCGACCCGCTGGTGCAGGTCTCCGGCGACGTCGTGCTGTCGAGCGTCAAGCTCGCCGACGACCGGTCCGGTGACCTGGTCGTGCGCGTCTACGAGCCGTCCGGGCAGCGGGGGACCGGGGGCATCGCGGTGTCCGAGGCCGACGCGGCTGCGTTCGGGCCGGCTGCCGAGGTGACGCTGCTCGAAGAGCCGCTGACCTCGGGCGCGGCGGTCGACGCTTCCTCGTTCGCCGTCGACGCCTACGAGGTCCGCACCTTCCGGTTCCCGCGCACCCGCGCCTGAGACTCCGCCGCCGGGACTTCGGGTGTCCCGGCGGCGGCCCCCGGTCGGCGACCGCCGACCGGTTCGTCACTCGCTGAGGAGTGTCATGAAGCAGTCCACCAAGTTCAGCATCGCGACCGCACTGGTCGCCATGCTCGCGGCGCCACTGGTGCCCGCCGCAGCGTCCGCGGCGCCCTCCTCGTCCGGATCGAGCCACGGGCACGGCCACGGTGCGTCCCACGGCGGCGGTCACGGTCACGGGCACTACACTGCGCCCACCAAGTCGGGGCCGACGAGCATCGCCTACGTCGAGGTGAACAACGACGAGCTCGCCAACGTCGGCCGGTACACGCTGGAGAACGGCGCGAACGCGTTCGACGTGGCGATCATCTTCGCCGCGAACATCAACTACGAGGACGGCAAGGCGGTCCTGTACAACAACGAGAACGTGCAGCGGACCCTCGACCAGGCCGCCACGCAGGTCCGCCCGCTGCAGGCCAAGGGCATCAAGGTGACGCTGTCGGTGCTCGGCAACCACCAGGGCGCCGGCCTGGCGAACTTCCCGACGAAGGCCGCGGCACGGGACTTCGCAGCGCAGGTCTCGGCGACGGTGAAGAAGTACGGACTCGACGGCGTCGACCTGGACGACGAGTACTCGGACTACGGCGTGAACGGCACCCCGCAGCCGAACCAGCAGTCCATCGGCTGGCTCATCAGTGCCCTGCGTGCGGACATGCCGGGCAAGATCATCTCGTTCTACGACATCGGCCCGTCGTCCGACGCCCTGACGACCGCGAGCCCGTCGATCGGCAAGCAGCTCGACTACGCCTGGAACCCGTACTACGGCACCTACACGGCGCCGACGATCCCGGGCCTGCCGAAGTCGAAGCTGTCCGCCGCCGCGGTCGACATCCAGAACACCCCGCAGGCCACCGCGGTGTCGCTCGCACAGCGCACGAAGGCCGACGGGTACGGCGTCTTCATGACGTACAACCTGCCGGGAGGCGACGAGTCTGCGTACGTCTCCTCCTTCACCAAGGTGCTCTACGGACAGGACGCGTCGTACCGCTGACGCGTCCGTCCTGACGGCGGCTCGCGCCCCGTGTTCCCCGGCTCCGGCCTGGAGGCGCGGGGCGCGTCCGTCGTCCGGGTCCCGCTGTTCCGGGGGAGGCCCCAGTTCTTCCTCGCCCTTGACGGTTCCGGTTCGCTGACCTCGGGGATCGTGAACCGGAACCGTCATCCACCGAGAACGAATCCCATCCCGGCGCACTCGACGCCGCGGCCGTACGATGCTGTTCCCACGATGCCCACCCATGTGATGATCGGTACCCGACGACGGGTACGTTGCGCGCGCTGGCTTGTGGTCTGGCGGGTTCTGGATGGTGGCGAGATGCACGGTGCGCACGTGTCCACACCGTGCGGAGTTGGTCGCTCGGTGTGCCGGAACGACATCGCACAGAGCGACCCACCGCGCACGGGCCGAACAACACCGCACCGTGCGGCGACGGCAGAAAGGGACGCAGAGAGGGGATGACGGGAATCGAACCCGCGTAGCCAGTTTGGAAGACTGGGGCTCTACCATTGAGCTACATCCCCGCGCCTGCGCACCAGGCGCAGCCCGACCATCGTAGCGGACGAACGAGCACCGACATGCCGACGCGCGTCATCCCGAAGCCGGACGCCGGTGCCGAGCGCACCATCCGCTGGTCGCGAGTGGTCTCGTACGTGCTGGTGGTCTTCGCCGCCGCGGTCCTGTCCCTGCGCCCCGACCTGTTCGGCGACCCGCAGTCGCAGCCCGCGCACGCACTGCTGCACGTCTGGCGGATCGTCGTCGGGCTGCTGCTCGCGGTGGCCGCCCTGGGGGTCCAGGTGGTCGTCGGGATCCGGTGGCGGCGGGGTCTCCGACGCGCCGCGGAGGACGACTGGGCAACCCCCGGGAACAGTGCGCCGTCGGACCGCTAGACTCACCGGGGTCGCATGCGCCCCTCGGTGTGTGCGGCTGATCCCTGGCACGAACCAACGGGGCGTAGCTCAGCTTGGTAGAGCGCCCGCTTTGGGAGCGGGAGGTCGCAGGTTCAAATCCTGTCGCCCCGACCAGGTCCTCCGAGCACCACCGACCACACGAACGTCAACCAACAGGAGAACATCCCTTGGCCACCAGCACCGTCGACAAGGTGAGCGACACCCGCGTCAAGCTCACCGTGAACGTGACGCCGGACGATCTCAAGCCGAGCATCGACCACGCCTACAAGCACATCGCCGAGCAGATCAACATCCCCGGCTTCCGCAAGGGCAAGGTCCCGCCCGCGATCGTCGACCAGCGTGTCGGCCGCGGCGAGGTCCTGAACCACGCCGTCGGTGACGCCATCGACAACTTCTACCGCCAGGCGGTCGAAGAGCAGGAGCTGCGCATCCTCGGCCGTGCCGAGGCCGACGTCGCCGAGCTGCCGAACGTCGCGGACTTCACCGGCGACCTCGTCCTCACCTTCGAGGTCGACGTCCGCCCCGAGTTCGACCTGCCGGACTACTCCTCGTACGAGCTCACCGTCGACGCCGTCGAGGTGTCGGACGACGAGATCGAAGAGGAGCTGCAGAACCTGCGCACCCGCTTCGGCACGCTCGTGACGGTGGACCGTCCGGCGAAGACCGGCGACTTCGCGCAGATCGACCTCACCGCCAGCATCGGCGACGACGAGGTCGACTCGGCCACCGGCGTCTCCTACGAGATCGGCTCCGGCGACCTGCTCGAGGGCATCGACGAGGCGCTCGAGTCCCTGACCGCCGGCGAGTCGACGAACTTCGAGTCGAAGCTCGTCGGTGGCGACCGCGAGGGCGAGACCGCCCAGATCGCCGTCACCGTCACCGCCGTCAAGGAGCGCGAGCTCCCCGAGGCCGACGACGAGTTCGCCCAGATCGCCAGCCAGTTCGACACCATCGACGAGCTCAAGGCGGACCTGAAGGAGCAGATCGCGAAGTCCAAGACCTTCGGTCAGGGCGCCGCGGCTCGCGACAAGCTCGTCGAGAAGCTCACCGAGGACGTCAACATCCCGATCTCGGAGCAGCTCATCGCCGACGAGGTGCACCGTCACCTCGAGCAGGAGAACCGCCTCGAGGACGAGGAGCACCGCAAGGAGGTCTCCGAGTCCAGCGAGACCGCCTTCCGCTCGCAGATCCTCCTCGACGCGATCGCCGAGAAGGAAGAGATCCAGGTCTCGCAGGAGGAACTGACCCAGTACCTCATCCAGGCCGCCGCGCAGTACGGCATGGAGCCGGCCGAGTTCATCAAGGTCATCGACCAGAACGGCCAGATCCCCGGCATGGTCGGCGAGGTCGCCCGCTCGAAGGCGGTCGCGACCGTCCTGTCCAAGGTGACCGTCAAGGACACCAACGGCGACGCCGTCGACCTTTCCGCCTTCACGGCGGGCGTCGCGCAGGAGCCGGCAGGGGACGCCGAGTAACGATCTCGACGCCACCAGTACGACAGACGGGAGGCGCGGTGCCAGCNGGCACCGCGCCTCCCGTCCGTATTTCCGCACCACCGCATTGCTGTCGGCGAACAGACGAGAACTGGTGCGTTGCACCCGATAAGTTCGACAACAAGCGACAACTGAACGGGAGCTTTTCCATGGCCGAAGCAACACTGAACCCCAGTGTTTTTGACCGCCTTCTGAGAGACCGGATCGTGTGGCTCGGCTCCGAGGTCCGCGACGACAACTCGAACGAGATCGCAGCCAAGCTGCTGCTGCTCGCCGCCGAGGACCCTGAGAAGGACATCTACCTCTACATCAACTCGCCCGGTGGTTCGATCACCGCCGGCATGGCGATCTACGACACGATGCAGTTCGTCCCGAACGACATCGTCACCGTGGGCATCGGCCTCGCCGCGTCGATGGGACAGTTCCTGCTGTCCTCCGGCACGCCCGGCAAGCGCTACATCACGCCGAACGCGCGCGTGCTGCTCCACCAGCCGTCCGGTGGCTTCGGCGGCACCGCTGCCGACATCCAGACGCAGGCCAAGGTCATCCTCGACATGAAGCAGCGCATGGCGGAGCTCACGGCCGAGCAGACCGGCAAGTCGGTCGAGCAGATCCTCAAGGACAACGACCGCGACAACTGGTTCACGGCCCAGGAAGCGCTCGAGTACGGCTTCGTCGACCACCTCCGCGCCTCGAGCGCCGAGGTCATCGGCGGTGGTGGCACCGTCGGCGACGGCGAGACGCCCACCAGCGCAGCCGAGCCCGACGCCCAGTCCTGATCACCACCGAAGAAAAGGAAACGAGAATGCATCTCCCCATGCTCGGTGGCGCGCAGAACGTCCCGGCTCCGTCCAATCGGTACATCCTGCCGAGCTTCGAAGAGCGCACGGCCTACGGCTACAAGCGCCAGGACCCGTACGCCAAGCTCTTCGAGGACCGCATCGTGTTCCTCGGCGTGCAGGTCGACGACGCGTCGGCTGACGACGTCATGGCCCAGCTGCTCGTGCTCGAGTCGATGGACCCCGACCGCGACATCGTGATGTACATCAACTCGCCCGGTGGCTCGTTCACCGCGATGACGGCGATCTACGACACGATGCAGTACATCCGTCCGCAGATCCAGACGGTCTGCCTCGGCCAGGCTGCCTCGGCTGCGTCGGTGCTGCTCGCCGGTGGCACCCCCGGCAAGCGCCTCGCGCTGCCGAACGCCCGTGTGCTGATCCACCAGCCCGCGACCCAGCAGGGTGGCGGTCAGGCGTCCGACATCGAGATCCAGGCGGCGGAGATCCTCCGCATGCGCACCTGGCTCGAGGAGACGCTGTCGAAGCACTCCAACAAGACGCCGGCGGAGATCAACCACGACATCGAGCGCGACAAGATCATGTCCGCGCAGGAAGCCGTGGAGTACGGCCTGATCGACCAGGTCCTCACCAGCCGCAAGAACCTGCCGGCGCTCGTCAAGTAGCTCCAGCAGGAACGACGAAGGCCCCGCACCGATCGGTGCGGGGCCTTCGTCGTGCGACGGGGCTGGTCGTTGCGTCGTGTCTAGTCGTCGGTGTCGTCGGACTCCGGGGCCGGCTTGCGGCGCAGGAGCAGCAACACCGCGACGACCACGCCGACGAGCACGATGCCACCCGCGCCGATCCAGATCGCGTCGGACGCGGCCGAGTCGCTCGACCCCGAGGCCGTACCGGTCGTGGTGTCCGATCCGCCGTCGTCGTCACCCGCGGTGGCGCAGGTCGGGGGTTTCGCCGCGCCCGACGCCGGGGTGAAGCCCGACGGTGCCTTCCACGTGAAGGGGTACTCGTCGGACACGGTGTGGCCGTCGGCGGAGACGATCTGCCACTCGACGGTGTACTTGCCGGAGTCGCCGAGTGCGGCGGCCGTGGTCATCGACGGCCCCTCGACGTCGACGCAGCCGTCCTCGTAGTACCGGCCGTCGGGCCCGACGATGCGGAACGCGAAGCCCGACCCCGATCCGCCGATGTCGAGCAGCTTGTCGTTCGTCGTGATGTCGAAGTTCTCGGGCAGCTCGGTGAGCGTGCCGCGGACCTCCGGGTCGGACGAGATCAGGTAGTTGTGCGCGCTGGCGGGACCGGCGAGCCCGAGGACCGCACCACCGGCGATCGCGACGGCCGCGGCGGTCCCGGCCACGAGCCTCCGGGCAGAGGACCGCTGGCGGGACCGACGCGGGCCGCGCTGCGTCACTTGGTGGAGCTCCGACGACGCGTGCCGGCGACGGCGACGACCAGGGCGACGGCGCCGAGCACCAGGCCGCCGAGGCCGAGGAAGCGACCGACCAGGTCGGGGTCGCTCGAGGCGGTCGTGCTGGCAGCCTCGGTCGTCGGGGTCGCGGCGATCGGGTCGCCGTCGTCGTCCGTCGGCTCGGCGGCGGTCAGGGTGATCGAGGGCGCCGGGTGCTCGGGCTCGGCTTCGCCGGCCTGCTGCTCCTGGTTCCACTCGACGCTGCCCTTCTCGCAGGTCTGGATCGCGGGGAACTCGACCAGGTCGCCGGCCTTGCCGTCCGGCAGCGAGAACGAGAGCGCGAAGGTGTCGCGCTCGTCGGCGGGCAGCGGGGTCTTCGCGGTGTACGTGACGCTCGTGACGCGCTCGGCGGCCGTCTCGGCGTGGTCCTCGTCGGAGGCCGAAGCCGAGGCCGACGGGTCGGTGTAGGGCTCGGTCGCCTTCGTGATCTTCCAGTTCGGGTTCACGGTGGGCGTGACCTCGATGACGGACTCCGGCACCTGGAACTCGATCTTCGTGGTGGGGGAGCCGTCGCAGCCGTGCGGGACCGAGAAGGTCGCCGTGGTGTACGAGTTCGCGGCGGTCGACGTGGCCGTCGCGGACACGTGCGCGCTGGCCGCCGTGGCACTGCCGAGGACGATGACGGCTGCGACGCCGAGGGTGACGGCGCCGCCGGCGGCGAGACGCTTCTGCATGGGGTTCCTTCCGGGGTGGTTCTGCACGTGCTGTTCTACAAGTTGTAGAGAAGTCCGGATCACCGTAGCAGGCTCGCACGCCCTGGGCGAACGCGCTGCGCGATTGCGGAGGGGCATCGCGGTCGGTGTCACCGGTTGCGGTTAGGCTCGTGTCCACGACGAGGTGCCCACCAGCAGCGGTGCACCAGCGGTGGTGCGACAGCGCGGCCGGCATGTCCAATCAGGGAGGCACGGGAATGGCACGCATCGGAGAGAGCGGCGATCTCCTCAAGTGCTCGTTCTGCGGCAAGAGCCAGAAGCAGGTCCAGCAGCTCATCGCCGGACCGGGCGTCTACATCTGCGACGAGTGCGTCGAGCTCTGCAACGAGATCATCGAGGAACGTCTGGCCGAAGCCGGCGAGGACACCTCGAGCGGGGACTTCGAACTGCCCAAGCCGCGGGAGATCTTCGACTTCCTGCAGGAGTACGTCATCGGGCAGGACCCGGCGAAGCGCGCCCTCGCCGTGGCCGTCTACAACCACTACAAGCGCATCCGGGCGCAGGGGCAGATCACCGCCGCCGAAGACCGCGACGACATCGAGATCGCCAAGTCGAACATCCTGCTCATCGGCCCGACCGGCTGTGGCAAGACGTACCTGGCGCAGACCCTGGCCAAGCGCCTCAACGTGCCGTTCGCCGTCGCCGACGCCACCGCCCTGACCGAGGCCGGCTACGTCGGTGAAGACGTCGAGAACATCCTCCTCAAGCTGATCCAGGCCGCCGACTACGACGTGAAGCGTGCCGAGACCGGCATCATCTACATCGACGAGGTCGACAAGATCGCCCGCAAGGCCGAGAACCCGTCGATCACCCGCGACGTCTCGGGCGAAGGCGTGCAGCAGGCGCTGCTCAAGATCCTCGAGGGGACGGTCGCCTCGGTCCCGCCGCAGGGCGGTCGCAAGCACCCGCACCAGGAGTTCATCCAGATCGACACGACGAACGTGCTGTTCATCGTGGCCGGTGCCTTCGCCGGGCTCGAGGACATCGTGTCCTCGCGCGTCGGCAAGCGCGGGATCGGCTTCGGGGCGCCTCTGCACAGTGCGACCGACCACCAGGACCTGTACTCCGAGGTCCTGCCGGAAGACCTGCACAAGTTCGGCCTGATCCCCGAGTTCATCGGTCGTCTTCCCGTCGTCACCACGGTGTCGCAGCTCGACCAGGCGGCGCTCATGCAGATCCTGACCGAGCCGAAGAACGCGCTGGTCAAGCAGTACCAGCGGATGTTCCAGATCGACGGCGTCGAGCTCGAGTTCGACCAGGGTGCGCTCGAGGCCATCGCGGACCTCGCGGTGCTGCGCCAGACGGGTGCCCGCGGGCTCCGCGCGATCCTCGAAGAGGTCCTCGGCCCGGTGATGTTCGACGTCCCGTCCGACGACGACGTCGCCCGCGTGGTCATCACCCGCGAGTCCGTGCTCGAGAACGCCGCCCCGACGATCGTGCCGCGGCCCCGGGCCAAGCGCGTCGAGAAGTCGGCGTAGCGCTCCGTTCGCAACGAAGCCCCGCACCGGATCGGTGCGGGGCTTCGTCGTGGTCTGCCGGTCGGCGCGGCCCCCGGATCGACGTCTGGTTCTTCCCATGACGGCTGCGATGGAAAGCGAGATCGGGCGTACCTGGTCGGGAGTTCCGACCGGGTACGCCCGATTCGTCGCGGTACGCCCGGAAGCGCTCGGTCCCGCAGCGCCCTACTCGAGCCCGCGGCGCCGCAGCAGCGGGCCGACCTCGGCGTCGCGGCCGCGGAAGTCCCGGTAGGCCTCGAGCGGGTCCTTCGCGCCGCCGACCCCGAGCAGCCGTTCCGCGAAGCGTCGACCGGCCGCACGGTCCAACCCGCCGTTGTCGCGGAACCACTCCACCGTGTCGGCGTCGAGCACCTCGGACCAGATGTACCCGTAGTAGCCGGCGTCGTACCCACCCGAGAACGTGTGGGCGAAGTACGTCGAGGAGTACCGCGGTGGCACGGCCTCGACGGCGATGCCGGCGGCTGCCAAGGCGTCCCGCTCGAACGCCTCGACGTCCGTCACCGCGGCCGCCTCGGCAGCCGACAGTCGGTGCCACGCCTGGTCGAGCAGCGCGGCGGCCAGGTACTCGGTCGTGCCGAATCCCTCGTTGAACCCCTCGGACTCGCTGAGCCCCAGGACCAGCTCGGGCGGCAGGGGAGCCCCGGTCTCGTGGTGCTTCGCGTAGTTCGCCAGCACCGACGGCCACGACACCCACATCTCGTTCACCTGGCTCGGGAACTCGACGAAGTCCCGCTCGACGTTGGTGCCGGAGAACCGCGGGTAGGTGGTGCGGGCGATGAGGCCGTGCAGGGCGTGCCCGAACTCGTGGAAGAGCGTCTGCACCTCGTCCTGGATGAGCAGCGTGGGGGAGCCGGCAGCGGGCTTCGCGACGTTGAGGTTGTTCACCACGACGGGCAGGGTGCCGAGGAGCTCGGACTGCTCGACGACCGGGTTCATCCACGCGCCGCCGCGCTTGCCGTCGCGTGTGTACAGGTCGAGCAGGTACAGGCCGACGGGCTCGTCGTCGTCGCCGGTGACCTCGAAGACCCGGACCTCGTCGTTGTAGCCGTGCAGGTCCGGGCGCTCCGTGAAGGTCAGGCCGTACAGGGCGCCGGCGGCGTGGAAGACCCCGTCGTGCAGGACCCGGTCCGCCTCGAAGTACGGGCGGAGTGCGGTGCTGTCCGCGGCGAACTGCTCCCCGCGCAGGATCTCGGTCGCGTACGCCCAGTCCCACGACTCGACGTCGAAGCCGACCGTGCGGGAACGGACGGCCCGTTCGTCGTCGGCGTTCCGGGCGGCGGCACCGACGAGCGAGGACAGCAGGCCGTCGACGGCTTCGGGGGTCTTGGCGGTCTCGTCAGCGGTGACGACGGCGGCGTGGTTCGGGAACCCGAGCAGCTCGGCGCGTTCGGCACGGAGCCGGACGATCCGGAGCAGCACGTCGCGGTTGTCGTACTGGTTGCCCCGACGACCGCGGGCGAGTGAGGCCCGCATGATCCGCTCGCGCAGGGCACGGTTCGCCAGCGACGACAGCCACGGGTGTCCGGTGTACAGCGGCAGCGTGATGAGCCAGCCGTCCAGGCCACGGTCGGCGGCGGCTCCGGCAGCGGCTGACTTCGCGCCGTCGTCGAGCCCCTCGAGCTCGTCCTCGCTCGTCACGTGCACGGCGGACTCGTTGGTGTCCTCGAGCAGGTTCCGCTCGAAGGTCGTCGTGAGGGTCGAGAGTTCCTGGTTTATCGTGGTCAGACGTGCCTTGCCCGCGTCGTCGAGCCCGGCGCCCGCCAGGGTCATCTCGGCGTGGGTCCGCTCGACCAGGCGGAGCGCCTCACCGGTCAGTCCGGCGGCCACGGCACCGTCGAGCACCTCCTGCACCCGTGCGTACAGGCGTGCGTCGAGCGTGATCGCGTCGCGGTGGGCGGCGAGGAGCGGTGAGATCTCGGCCTCGAGGTCGTGCAGCTCCGGGGTCGAGTCGGCCGACGACAGCGTGAAGAACACGTGGCTGACGCGGGCCAGCAGCTGCCCCGACCGCTCGAGTGCGATCAGGGTGTTCTCGACCGTCGGGGCGTGGGGGTCGGTGGCGATGGCCTCGACCTCGGCGCGCTGCTCGGCCATGCCGGCTTCGAACGCCGGTCGGTAGTGCTCGAGTCGCACGTCGCCGAAGGGCGGCAGGGCGTAGGGGAGGGTGCTCGGGACGTCGAACGGGGTTGCCATGGCAACCACCCTACGGACGTCGCGCCGCAACGGGGCGGACGGGAGGCCCGTGGCGGGCTGGCCCCGTGCCTCCCGTCCGCCGTGTCGGTGCGGTCGCGTGTCAGCGCATCGCGGCGTCGATCAGGGTCACCGCGGCGCGGCGCGCGTGCGCGGCGGGCACCGTGGTGCCCGCGATGGCGGCGGTGGTCTGCGCGCCCTCGGCGAGCAGCGCGAGCTGGGCGGCGAGTTCCTCGGCGTGCTCGGGGTCGGCGACGACCTCGGTGGTGAGCTGCTGCACGAACCGCTGGAACGAGTCCTTGTGCTCACGCGCGATCTCGGCGACCGCGGGCGAGGTCGCGCCGAGTTCACCGAAGGCGTTGATGAACCCGCAGCCGCGGAAGGTGTCGTCGCCGAACCACGACTCCAGGAAGTCGTAGACCGCGAGCAGCTTGTCGCGCGGGCTGGCGGCGGCCTCGACCGCACCGTGCACGCCCTGCTCCCACATGTCGTGCCGACCGGCGAGCACCGCGGCGATGAGCTGCTCCTTGCCGGGGAACGCCGCGTAGAGCTTCTTCAGCGAGACGCCTGCGCCCGTGCGGATCTCGTCCATCCCCACCGACTGGATCCCGCGCGTGTAGAACAGCTCGTCCGCGACCTCGACGATGTGCGCTCGGACGTCCGGTTCGACGGTGCTGGCGGCCATGTGTACCCCGTTCCCTGAGTGTTCACCGTTCTCGAGTTGCGGCGGGAACGGGCGTTCTCTACTGTAGTCCACATCGGCAGAGAACGATCGTTCTCTGCGAAGTTCAGGGAAGGAACGACCATGGGTGCCATCACCGTCGGAACCGAGAACAGCGTCGACATCGAGCTCCACTACGAGGACAAGGGCCAGGGGCAGCCGATCGTGCTGATCCACGGGTTCCCCCTCGACGGCAACTCGTGGGAGGGGCAGGTCCCGATGCTCCTCGAGGCCGGCTACCGCGTCATCACGTACGACCGCCGTGGCTTCGGCCGGTCCTCGCAGCCGTCCACCGGCTACGACTACGACACCTTCGCCGACGACCTGCACACCGTCCTCGAGACCCTCGACCTGCGCGACGTGATCCTGGTCGGCTTCTCGATGGGCACGGGCGAGATCGCCCGCTACATCGGCCGCCACGGTGAGGACCGGATCGCCAAGGTCGCGTTCCTCGCCTCGCTCGAGCCGTTCCTCGCCATCACCGACGACAACCCCGACGGCGCCGGCCCGATGTCGTTCTTCGAGGGCATCGCCGCCGACGTGACGAAGGACCGCTACGCCTACTTCACGAACTTCTACCAGGACTTCTTCAACCTGTCGGAGAACCTCGGCACCCGCATCTCCGAGGAGCAGGTGCGGAACGCCTGGAACGTCGCGGCCGGTTCCGGTTCGACCGCGTCCGCGGCGGCACCCCTGACCTGGCCGACCGACTTCCGCCAGGACATCCCGAAGGTCACCGTCCCCGCCCTGATCGTGCACGGCACGTCGGACAACATCCTCCCGATCGACGCCACCGGCCGACGCTTCACGAAGGCCCTGCCCGCTGCGGAGTACGTCGAGATCGAGGGCGCCCCGCACGGCCTGCTCACCACGCACACCGCCGAGGTGAACGAGGTCCTCGCCACCTGGCTCGCCGAGTCCTGATCCCTCGGCGATCACGCGGGCGCTCCCCGGTGGGGGCGCCCGCATCGTGAGCAGAAATGGTCGGGTCCCCGGTGGGGACCCGACCATTCCTGCTCACCAAGCGAACTGCGGCGCCGCGCAGCACGCGGCCGCGCTAGTCCTCTTCGCCCGCGTCGTCGGGGTTCGTGACCTGGGCGTGCCCGGCGTCGTCGAGGTGGATCGAGGTGCCGTCGTCGAGCTCGACGATCGGGTTGCCCTCCAGGAACGTCAGGGTCCACCCCCACGTCGCCGTGTCGACGGACTCCGCCGCCAGCTCGTCCTCGACGCCCCGCACGGCGACGACCATCGCCTCGGGCAGTCGCGCAGGCGGCTCCCCACCCACGTTCCAGCGTGTGCCCAACTGCATCCGTGCCTCCTGTCCGGTGGTGGACGGGCCGGGTCGCCGAGGCGACCCGACCCGGATGACCGACGTTACGCCTGCTGCTCCGCGAGCTCGATCTCAGTGACGGCGAGCTCGTCGCCGTCGACGAACGACAGGTTCTCGATGCGGCCGACGGCCGCCAGGTCGACCGCTGCGCGCTCGATGAGCACCCGCGTCTCGGCGGGCGCCGCGACGACCGCACGCGTCACGGGCGTCTTCTGGGACGCCTTCGCCGCCGTCTTCGCACCGCGGATCCCGATGAGCGCCTGTCCGACGGCCGCGAGCAGCCCGGTGGGGGCCGCGTCGGTGGGCAGGTCGGCAGCGGTCGGCCAGGAGGCCCGGTGCACGCTGGTGTCGTGGGTCCAGGCCCACACCTCTTCCGTCGCGTACGGCAGGAACGGTGCCAGCAGTCGGAGCAGCACGTCGATCGCGCCGCGCAGCGCCAGCACCGCGCTCGCCTGCGTCTCGTGCGTCGCGTCGGACGCGGTGCCGTAGGCGCGCTCCTTCACGAGCTCGAGGTAGTCGTCGCAGAACGTCCAGAAGAAGCGCTCGGTGATCTCGAGGGCACGGGCGTGGTCGAACCCGTCGAACGCGGCGGTGGCCTGCTCGACGACCGCGCCGAGCTCGGCGAGCATGTCGACGTCGAGGGCCTCGGTGACGCTCGTGGCGCCCTCGGGCAGCGGGAAGCCGTAGACGAACTTCGCCGCGTTGAGCACCTTGATCGCCAGACGACGACCGACCTTGATCTGCTTCGGGTTCTGCGGGTCGAACGCCGCGTCGGTGCCGAGCTTGGACGAGGCCGCCCAGTAGCGGACCGCGTCGGCACCGTGCTGCTCGAGGATGGACAGCGGCGTGACGACGTTGCCCTTCGACTTCGACATCTTCTTGCGGTCGGGGTCGACGATGAAGCCGGAGATGCTGGCGTGCTTCCACGGCACCACGTCGGCCTCGAGCTGGCTGCGGAGCACGGTCGTGAACAGCCACGTGCGGATGATGTCCTGCGCCTGCGGGCGGACGTCGTACGGGTACACCAGGTCGTAGAGCGCCGGGTCGGTCTCCCACTTGCCCGCGAGCTGCGGGGTCAGCGACGAGGTCGCCCAGGTGTCCATGACGTCGAGCTCACCCTGGAACCCGCCGGCGACGCCGCGCTGGTCCTCGGTGAAGCCGGGGGCGGGCTCGGAGGCCGGGTCGACGGGCAGCTGCGCCTCGGTCGGCACGATCGGCTGGTCGAACACCGGGTTGCCGTCGGCGTCGAGCGGGTACCAGACCGGCAGCGGCACACCGAAGAAACGCTGGCGCGAGATGAGCCAGTCACCGGACAGGCCACCGACCCAGTTGTCGTAGCGGACGCGCATGAAGTCCGGGTGGAACGCGATCTCCTCGCCGCGCTGGCGGAGCGTGCTCTTCAGCTGCTCGTCGCGCGCACCGTTGACGATGTACCACTGGCGGGTCGACACGATCTCGAGGGGCTTGTCGCCCTTCTCGAAGAACTTCACCGGGTGCTGGATGGTCTTGACGTCACCGATCAGCTCGCCCGACTCGGTGAGCGCGTCGACGACGACCTTCTTGGCCGAGAACACGGTCTTGCCGGCCATCTCGGCGTAGAGCTCCTGGCCCTCCGCGGACTCGATCCATGCGGGCTCGTCGGAGCGCACGCGGCCGTCGAAGCCGATGATCGCGCGGTTCGGCAGCTGCAGCTCGCGCCACCACACGACGTCGGTGGTGTCACCGAAGGTGCAGACCATCGCGATGCCGGCGCCCTTGTCCTTCTGCGCCAGGTGGTGTGCGAGCACCGGGACCTCGACGTCGAACAGGGGGGAGCGGACCGTGGTGCCGAAGAGGTCCTGGAACCGCTCGTCGTCCGGGTGTGCCACCAGGGCGACGCAGGCCGGCAGGAGCTCCGGGCGGGTGGTCTGGATGACGACGTCGTCCCCACCGTCGGTGCGGTGGAAGGCGATGCCGTGGTACGCGCCGGGCATCTCCTTGTCCTCGAGCTCGGCCTGCGCGACCGCGGTGCGGAACGTGACGTCCCACAGGGTCGGGGCGTCGGCCTGGTAGGCCTCGCCGCGCTCGAGGTTGCGCAGGAAGGCGCGCTGGGCGCTCGCCCGCGAGGTGTCGTCGATGGTGCGGTACGACTGGGTCCAGTCGACCGACAGGCCGAGCGTGCGGAAGAGCTCCTCGAACTGCTGCTCGTCCTGCACGGTCAGGCGCTCGCACAGCTCGATGAAGTTGCGGCGCGACACGGGCAGCTGGTCGGCGGCCTTCGAGGACTTGCCGTCACCGCCCTCGAACGGCGGCGTGAAGTCGGGGTCGTACGGCAGGGTCGGGTCGCAGCGGACGCCGTAGTAGTTCTGCACGCGACGCTCGGTCGGCAGGCCGTTGTCGTCCCAGCCCATCGGGTAGAAGACGTGCTTGCCGCGCATCCGCTCGAACCGGGCCTTGAGGTCGGTGTGCGTGTACGAGAACACGTGCCCGATGTGCAGCGAACCGGAGGCGGTCGGCGGCGGGGTGTCGATCGACCAGACGGCGTCGCGGTGACCGGCGGCGTCGCGGTCGAAGCGGTACGTGCCGTCCTGCTCCCAGACGGGCCCCCAGACCTGCTCCAGTCCGTCGACGCTGGGCTTCTCGGGCATGGGTTTGGTCATGGTGCGCCTTCCGTCCGTGTGTGCGGCACCGAGTCCGTGATGAGGTGCCTGAGTGTTGCGCGCCTGACGCGCGGTGCCCCAATCGTAGCGGCCGCGCACGCGTCCTGAGCCGAGCAGCGGGGCGTCCGCGGCCCGCTGCCGACCGGTACCTACCACACCGACCTGTCGGACACGCCAAGAGCCTGCTAGTCTGTCGGAGTTTGTCCGGCGAACGCAGGGTTCGCAGGAGCTGCAACGTCGCCGTCCGCCGGACGCCCGAAGGAAGCACCGCACCCCGGAGGAACGACTTGGCACCGAACAACGCACCCCAACCGCACGGCGATCGGCCGTTGCGCACGAAGGGCGCCGTGAAGCGCGCTCGTCGCGATCTCACGAAGGACGACGTCACCGTCGTCGAGGAGTCGCTGCTCAAGCGTGCCGTCGCGGCTGCCGCGCTCGGCAACGCCATGGAGTGGTTCGACTTCGGCATCTTCGCGTACCTGACGGTCACCATCTCGCAGGTGTTCCTGCCGCAGGGCGACCCGGCCGCGAACATCGTCGCCACGTTCGGCTTCTTCGCCGCCGCGTTCATCGTGCGCCCGATCGGCGGTGCCGTGTTCGGCCCGATCGGCGACAAGATCGGCCGACAGAAGGTCCTCGCGCTGACGATGATCCTGATGGCCGCCGGCACGCTCATGATCGGCCTGATCCCGTCGTACGACACGATCGGCTTCTGGGCTCCCGTCCTGCTGCTCGTCGCCCGCTTCGTGCAGGGCTTCTCGACCGGTGGTGAGTACGGCGGCGCCGCGACCTTCATCGCCGAGTACTCGCCCGACAAGCGCCGCGGGTTCATGGGCTCGTGGCTCGAGTTCGGCACGCTCGCCGGCTACGTGCTCGGCGCCTCGATCGTCACCGGCCTGCAGTTCGGCCTGTCCGAGGACGCCCTGCTCAGCTGGGGCTGGCGCATCCCGTTCATCGTCGCGGGCCCGCTCGGCCTGATCGGTCTCTACCTGCGCCTCAAGCTGGAAGAGACCCCGGCGTTCCAGAAGCAGCAGGAGCAGGCCGCTGAGCGCGAGGGGCAGAAGACCCCGTTCCTCAAGCTCTTCGCCGAGAACTGGCGCTCGCTCATCATCTGCATCGGCCTGGTCCTGGTCTTCAACGTGACCGACTACATGCTGCTCTCGTACATGCCGACCTACCTCGAGCAGAACCTCGGCCAGAACGCCACGTTCGGCCTGATCCTCATCGTCATCGTCATGCTGCTCATGATGGTCGTCATCACCTTCGGCGGTCGCCTGTCCGACAAGTTCGGGCGCCGTCCGGTGCTCGCCGCCGGCTGCATCGGCTTCATCCTGCTGTCCTGGCCGGCCCTGAAACTCGTCCAGACCGGCACCGGCGTCGGCGTGTTCGCCGGCCTGCTGATCCTCGGCGTCGTGCTCGTCACGTTCACCTCGACCATGCCGTCGACGCTGCCCGCGCTGTTCCCGACGATCATCCGCTACGGCGCCCTGGCGATCGCGTTCAACGTGTCGGTGTCGCTCTTCGGTGGGACCACCCCGCTCGCCACCGCCGCGCTCATCAACGCCGCGAAGGACGCCGGGTACGGCTGGGCCGAGGACATCCCCGCGTTCTACCTGATGCTCGCCGCCGTCATCGGCCTGGTCGCGGTGTACTTCACCAAGGAGACCGCCGCGAGCCCGCTGATGGGCTCCGGTCCGACGGTCGGGTCCGAGGACGAGGTCGCCGGCGTGATCGAGGACTACAACGACCCGACGTCGGAGCTCGCGCAGTCCGACTGGGCGAAGGAGTTCTCGACGAGCGAGATCCCGATCATCTCGGCCGAGGCCGCATCGAAGGAGCCCTCCGGCTCCTGAGGACCCAGCCGCCCCGCGGCAACCCGGCCAGGAGGCCCGGCGCACGTTCCGTCTCGGAACGCGCGCCGGGCCTCCTGGCCGTTCCGAGCCGTTGGCGACGTCACGCGCGCAGTGACAGTCCGCGGGCGCGGCACCGTGTGGACCGTCGCTCAGCCCGTGGAGTCGGCCGCGGTCCCCGTGGCTGGATCCGCGGCGGGACCCGCTGCCAGCCGCTCCGCGGCGTGCAGCAGCCGCGCGGTCACCGGGTGGGCGGGGCGCGCGAAGACCTCGGCGGCGGGGCCGTGCTCGACGACCGCGCCGGCGTGCACCACGAGCACGTCGTCCGCCATCCGCCGGACCGCCCGCAGGTCGTGCGACACGAACACCATCGCCACCCCGGTCTCGTCGCGGAGCCGTTCGAGCAACCGGAGCACGGCGTGCTGCACCGTGGCGTCGAGGGCGGTCACCGGCTCGTCGAGCACGATCACCTCGGGCTCGGTCGCCAGCGTGCGGGCGATCGCGAGCCGCTGCCGTTGCCCGCCGGACAGGGTGCGGGGGGAGCGGGACCGCAGCACGGGGTCGAGGTCGACCCGTCGCAGTGCCGCGTCGACCCGTTCGCCGAGCACTCCGCGCGCCCGCCGTTCGTCACCGCGTGAGAACGCGTCCGCGAGGACCCGTTCGACGTTCCACCGTTCGTCGAACGTCACGCCGGGGTCCTGCACGACGGCTGCGAGCCGGTGCCGTCGGGGGCGTCGCTCGCGCTCGGGCAGCGGGACCCAGGGTTCGCCGTCGAGCGTGACCGTGCCGGCGTCGGGCGTCTCGAGGCCGAGGAGCATCCGCGCCAGCGTCGTCTTGCCCGAGCCCGAGGCGCCGATCACCCCGAGCACCCGGCCCCGCTCGAGCCCGAACGACACGTCATCCACCGCGAGCAGCCCGCCGTACTCCCGCGAGAGCCCCTGCGCCGCGAGCACGTCCCTCGCACCGTGCGAGGATGCGCGCTCGGTGTCGCGGTTGCCGATCGGCGCACGGTACGGAGTCGTGCGGCCGGTGCGAGGTCGGCCGCTCGGTGCATCGTCAGAGGACTGCACGGAGCCATCGACCTCGCACCGCCCGGCAAGATCGGCACCGTGCGGTGGCGCCGGCTCCGCCGCGGCAGCACCGGCAGCACCGGCAGCGCGCACCAGCGCCCGTGTCGAGGGGTGCTGCGGCGCCGTGAAGACCCCGGTGACCGCACCCTGCTCGACGATCCGGCCCTCGTGCACGACGGCGACCCGGTCGGCCCACCCCGCGACGAGCCCCAGGTCGTGCGTGATGACGAGCAGTCCGGCGCCCCGCCTCTGCGCTGCCCGCAACTGCTCCATCACGGTGACGGCGACCCCGGCGTCGAGCGCCGTCGTCGGTTCGTCGGCGACCAGCAGCGCGGGGGACCCGACGGTGGCCGCGGCGATGAGGGCACGCTGTCGCATCCCACCGGACAGTGTCCCGGCGAGCCGGCCGTCGGTCGCGGTGTCCGGGTCGAGGCCCACCGCGGCCAGGGCAGCACGCACGGCGTCCACGCGCTCGGCCGCACGCATCTCGGTGTGCAGGCGGAGGCTGTCGGCGACCTCGCGCCCGACGGGACGCAGCGGGTCCAACGCGCCCAGCGCCTCCTGGCCGACGTAGCCGATGCGCGATCCCCGCAGCCGGCGCCACCGCCGGTCCGTGTACCCGCCGACGTCGACACCGTCGACCGTGAACGTTTCGGCGTGCACGGCGGCGCCGGGCGCGGACAGGCCGAGCACGGCGCGTGCGGTGACGGTCTTGCCCGAGCCAGAGGCGCCGACCAGGGCGACGCACTCGCCGGCGTCGACGCGCAGGTCGACACCGTGCACGATCGGGGTCCCGCCGATGGCGACGGTGAGTCCGCGGACGTCGAGGACGGCGCTCACCGCGCGGCCCCGCTCCGTCGGATCGCCCGGCCGAGCACGGTGACGGCCGTCGCGAGCACGACGATCGCGAGTCCGGGGAAGGTGCTCATCCACGGCGCGGTCTGCAGGTAGGTCCGGCCGTCGGCGAGCATCGCGCCCCACTCCGGCGCGGGTGGGGGCGTGCCGACCCCGAGGTAGCTCAGCGCCGATGCCCACACGACCGCCTGCCCGACCCCGAGCGTGGCGACGGCGACGACGGGCCAGAGCGCCGTCGGCAGCACGTGCCGGACGACGGTGCGGGCTGGGGAGCGGCCGAGCAGCACGGCGGTCTCCACCACCTGCGAACCGCGGGCCGTCCGGACCAGGCCCCGCACGATCCGGGCGTAACCGGGAGCGGTCGCGAACCCGACGGCGAGCACCGCCGGCACCGGACCCGGACCGGTCACGGCGATGACGACCAGCGCGACGAGCAGCAGCGGCAGGGCGAACGCGACCTCGGTGACACGGCCGATGACGGCGTCGAGCAGACGGCCGAGCCGTCCGGCCCCGGCGCCGAGCCCGGCGACGACACCGAGCAGGACGCCCGCTCCGCCGCCGATCAGGGTGGCGGCGACGCCGACGACGAGCGAGGCGCGGGTCCCCGCGACCACCCGTGCCAGGACGTCGCGGCCGGACTCATCGGTGCCGAACGGGTGTGCGCCGCTCGGGGCGGTCAGTGCCTGGGTCGGGTGCACCGCGAGCGGATCGCCGCCGCCCAGCAGCGCTGGCCAGGCCGCCGCGACGACGGCGACCAGGACGACCACCGCCGCGGCGGTGCCGCCGACGCCGAGCGTCCCCCCACGGACGCGCTCGGTGCCGACGGCGGTCTGGTGGGCGGACGCACCGGTCTGGAGGCCCGGGTCGGCGATCCCGCTCACCGCGCGCCCGCCGGACGGCCGGGCCCACGGCGTCGCGCGGTGCCGGGGCGCGCGGTCGCGTTCCGTGCGGTGCTGCGCGGGTCGACCACACGCTCGACCAGATCGGCGACGGCCAGCACGACCACGTACGCGGCCGCCGAGACCATCGCGATGCCGGCGACGAGGGGCATGTCCCGCTGGGTGACGGCGGTGACCAGCGCGCGGCCGATGCCGGGCAGGGCGAACACGGACTCGACGACCACGGCCCCGGAGACGAGCGATCCGAAGGCCCACGCGGACAGTGCGATCCCGGGCAGGGCGGCGTGCCGGAGCAGATGCCGTCCGAACAGTCCGAGGCGGGTCTCGCCCCGGCCCCGGGCGGCGAGCGCGAAGGCCGAGCGCTGCGCGTCCACCACGCCGTCGCGCACGGTCTCGGCCAGGTACCCGGCGACCGGCACGGCCACGGTCAGCACCGGCAGCACCCAGCCGCGTGCGGTGCCGTCACTGACCGCCGGCACCCACCCAAGGGACGAGGCGAACACCACGATGAGCACGCTGCCGAGCCAGAAGTGCGGCATCACGCTCGCGGTGACGCTGAGGGCGCTGGTGAGCCCGGCGGCGATGCGGCCGCGCTGCGTCGAGGCCCACGCGGCGACGATCGCCAGCACCCAGGCGACGACGAGCCCGGCGACCGCGAGCGTCAGCGTGACGGGCAGCTGCTGGCCGAGGAGCGTCGCGACCGGGGTGCGGAACGCGTAGGAGTCACCGAGCTGCCCGGTCGCCAGGCGGCCGAGGAACACCGCGTACTGCACCAGGACCGGCTGGTCGAGGCCGTACTCGTGGCGGACCTGGGTGACGGCCTCGGCCGAGGCCTGCGACCCCGGGCCACCGAGGATCGCGAGCGCCGGGTCACCGGGGATGAGCCGGATCGCGACGAAGACGATCGTCGCGACGGCCCAGAGCACGCCGATGCCCCCGGCGAGCCGCCGGACGGCCCACCAGACCCACCGCATCCGTGTCAGCGGTCGATCCAGGCGGTGCCGAACCAGGGCGTCGAGACCGGGGTGGTCCGGATGCCGTGCACGGCCGAGCGCACCAGGAAGTGGTTCTGCTGGTCGTACAGGGGGAGCACGGTGTCGCTCGCCAGGATCGCCTTCTGCGCCTGCTCGTACAGGTCGGCGCGCTCGTCGGCGTCCGAGGTACGGGCGGCCTGCTCGAGCAGCCGGTCGAGCGCGGGGTCGTCGAGCTGGGCCAGGTTCGCGAAGTAGCCGGACGGTGCCGGTTCGATGCTCGCGCTGTCGTACAGGATCCGCAGGACGTCGGGGCCGACCTTCGTGTACGGGGCGCTCACGACGTCGTACTCGTTCGCGGCCAGGGCGGCGTACCAGCTGGACAGGTCGAGCTCGTCGAGCACGACCTTGAACCCGACGGCCTTCTCGGACGCCTGGATCTGCTGGAACAGGCTGCGCTCGGCCGGCACCGACTGGTTCGTCGAGACGGGGAACGTCACGGTGAGCTGCTGGCCGTCCTTCTCGCGGATGCCGTCCGAGCCGACCTTCCACCCGGCGTCGTCGAGCAGCTGCTTCGCCTTCGACGGCGAGTAGTCGAAGCGGCTCTTGTCGGAGTACGCGAGCGGCTCAGCGCTCGAGAGCACCGAGTACGAGCGCTTCGCGGTGCCGAGGAACAGCGACTGCAGGCCCGGGTCGATCTCGGCGCCGGCGATGAAGGCCTGGCGGACTGCCTGGTCGCGGAACACGCCGTGCCCGGAGTTCAGTTCGAGCCGGTTCGAGGCGCCGGGGCGGGGGGCGTCGAGGTCGCGGATCGCGCCCTTCGCCGACGCGGCCTTGAGCTGGTCGGGCTGGGCGTTGTCGATCACGTCGACCTGGCCGGACTGCAGCGCGGCGTAGCGCGAGGTCGAGTCCGGCAGGAACCGCCACGTGATGCCCGACAGGCGCGGCTTCGTCTTGCCCCAGTAGTCGGTGTTCTTCGTCAGGGTGACGCGGTCGCCGTGCTTCCAGCCGGTGACCCGGAACGGGCCGGTGCCGACGGGGGACTCACAGTTCGTCGCCTGCTTCCGTTCGAGCGCATGCGGGGACTCCATACCGACCCAGGGCTGCGAGAGGGACTCGAGCAGCGCACTGTCCGGCCGGCTCAGCGAGAGCGTCACGGTGTGGTCGTCGGTGGCGGTCGCCTTCGTGATGGACTGCAGCGCCAGGTACCCGGTGCTCGAGGCGGTGGCCGGGTCCTGCACGTGCTCGATGTTCGCCACGACGGCGGCGGCGTCGAACGGGGTGCCGTCGGTGAAGGTGACGTCGTCGCGCAGGGTGAGCGTCAGGGTCTTCCCGTCGTCAACCGTGGTCCACTTCGTCGCGAGTTCCGGCGTCGGCTTGCCGTCCTCGAGCCCGACGAGCTCCTCGATGTACTGCGTCGCCAGGAGCGCCTGCGGGTAGTTGCCGCCGACGTGCGGGTCGAGGCAGGTCGGTTCGGCGTCACCGGAGGCGTAGGTGAGCGTGCCGCCCGCGACCGGGGTGCTGCTCCCGGTGCTCGTGCCCGGTCCGCTGCAGGCAGCCAGGACGAGCAGGACCGCCGAGGCGCCCGCGACTGCGGTGAGGGTTTTCTGTACTGAGTCCAAGATCATGGCTGACCGAGTCTAACGGTTTACTGGGGCCCATGGACGAACCGATCCGCCGCGGTGGCCGCCCCCGACGCTCGAGCGCCGAGGTCCTCGCGGACGCCGCTGCCGAGCTGTTCCTCGAGCAGGGGTACGGGCGCACCACGGTCGACCAGATCGCCGCCCGCGCCGGGGTCAGCCGCGCGACGTTCTTCAACTACTTCCCGGCGAAGGCCGACGTGATGTGGCTCGAACTCGACGCCGCCGTCGCCGGGCTGCCCGGGTACCTCGCAGCGTCCACCGAGTCGAGTGCCGTACGGGCCGTCGAACAGGCGCTCCTCGACGCCGCTCGCGCCCACGACCCCGAGCGGGTGCCGTGGGCGGTCGCGCAGGCCGAGGTCATGGGCATCGGGCCCGAGCTGGTGGCCGGCGTCGCGGTCCGGGTGACGGCGCAGCACGAGGCCGTCGCCGCCTTCGTCGCGGGCCGCACGGGGGAGCAGCCGCGAGCGCTCTGGCCGCAGACGGTGTCCGGTGCGATGCTCGGGGCCGCCGCTGCCGCGTTCGGGGTGTGGGTCACCGACGGGGTCGGGCGCCGAGCGCTCGTCGAGTACGTCGCGGCGGCGCTCACACCGGTGGTCGCGGGCCTCGACGCTCGCTGACACGCCGGCGTCTTCCGCCCCCGGACACGCCGTCGTCTTCGTGCGACGCCGCCTCGTCGCGGAGACGCCGCCGATTCCGGCGGCGTCTCGAGCACATGGCGGCGTCTTACTGACACACCGGCGTCTTCCTCCCGCGTGTGGGGCGGTGGACGCGACGGGAAGACGGACGGGAGGCCCGTGGCGGCCCGGCACCGCGCCTCCCGTCCGCCGAGCGGTCGCTCACGGAACACGCCGTCGTCTTTCTACGACGCCGCCTCACCGGCGAGACGCCGCCGAATCCGGCGGCGTCTCGAGCACATGGCGGCGTCTTGCCGACACACCGGCGTCGCGCGACCCGAGCCCTGCCGCCACGCCGCCCCGCGACCCGGCCCGCGCTCACTCCGTGCGCAGGGTCCCCGCGCCACCGGCCGCCACGTCCGACGCGGTGCCGTCCCGCACGACCTCGGGGACAGCGCCGTCGGTCGGCACCAGGGACTCGTCGCCCGGGTAGCTCAGGGTGAGGACGGCCTCCTCGATGTACTGGCTGTCCTCGAGTGACTGCTCGACGTCGCGCAACCGCACCGCGACGTGCTCCTCGGTCTCGTTGCCCGTCAGGTCGACGGCCGCGACGAGGTACACCCGCGACGGCCCCACGAACTCCAGGTGCAGGTAGGTGACGCGCTCGACCTGCGACCGGCCCAGCAGCTCGACGAGCACCGCGTTCTCGAGCTCCGGCGACGTGCTCTCGCCGAGCAGGAACCGGCGGTTGCGGTCGATCAGGACGATCGCCACGACACCGAGCAGCACACCGATCGCGATGGAGCCGAGTGCGTCGAAGACCGCCAGCCCGGTGACCTGGTGCAGGAACACCCCGAGGAACGCCACGACCAGGCCGATCAGCGCCGCCGCGTCCTCGGCGAACACCGCACGGAGTGTCGGGTTCGACGACTGCAGCACGTGCCGCAGCACCGGGACCTTCCGCTTCGTCGCGGCACCGTGCGCCTGTCGGTACGCCTGCAGGAAGCTCGTGCCCTCGAGCACGAACGCGAGCCCGAGTACGACGTAGTTGAGCACGACGTCCTCGGCCGGCCCGGTCTCCCCGAACTCCGAGATGCCGTGGTAGATCGAGACGATCGCACCGGCCGTGAACAGGCCGAACGCGGCGAACATCGACCAGATGTACGTCTCGCGTCCGTACCCGAGCGGGTGCGCGGCGTCCCGCTTCTTGCCGCCCCGGCGTTCGGCGACGAGCAGGAACACCTCGTTGCCGGTGTCCGCCCACGAGTGCGCCGCCTCGGCCACCATCGACGCCGAACCCGACACGAGCGAGGCGATCGTCTTCGCGATCGCGACGAGCAGGTTCGCCCCGAACGCGATCAGGACGGTGACGAGTGACTCGGGGCGATCTTCTGCGGGCATCGCTCAAGCATGCTCCCGTCCGGTAAAGTCGTGTTCCACGAGCATCGATCCGGCCATCACCGGGGAGCTTCCGGAAGAACACGGGGCGCACCAGCGCCTCCGTCAGTAGAACCGGGCGGGTTCGGGACCGTCACCATCCCCGACACAGAGTGGTCGCACAGCGGACGTTGGGCGGCAAACGAGGTGGTACCGCGGAGCCTGGCTCCGTCCTCGTGGAGATCGAGCGAACCCACAAGGAGTCCCGGTGCCGTACCCGTTGAACGCCGATGCCGATGGCGTCGTCCCCTCGCCGAGCTTCCCCGCCGTCGAGCGGGGCATCCTCGCCTTCTGGAAGCGCGACGACACGTTCCAGGCGTCCATCGACGCGCGCCAGGGCTGCCCGGAGTGGACCTTCTACGACGGCCCGCCCTTCGCCAACGGCCTGCCGCACTACGGGCACCTACTGACCGGGTACGCCAAGGACGTCTTCCCGCGCTACCAGACCATGCGCGGCAAGCAGGTGCACCGCCGCTTCGGCTGGGACACCCACGGCCTGCCCGCCGAGCTCGAGGCGATGCGCCAGCTCGGCATCACCGAGAAGCACGAGATCGACGCCATGGGCATCGACGTCTTCAACGCCGCCGCCAAGAAGTCGGTGCTGCAGTACACCGACGAGTGGCAGGAGTACGTCACCCGCCAGGCGCGCTGGGTCGACTTCGAGGACGACTACAAGACCCTCGACGTCACCTTCATGGAGAGCGTGCTCTGGGCGTGGAAGCAGCTCTGGGACAAGGGGCTGGCGTACGAGGGCTTCCGGGTCCTGCCGTACTGCTGGAACGACCAGACGCCGCTGTCCAACCACGAGCTGCGCATGGACGACGACGTCTACAAGATGCGCCAGGACCAGTCCGTCACCGTCTCGTTCCCGCTGCACGGCGACCGCGCTTCCGCGCTCGACCTGACCGGTGTGCGGGCGCTCGCCTGGACGACGACCCCCTGGACCCTGCCGACGAACGCCGCCCTGGCGGTCGGTCCGGAGATCGCGTACGCGGTCGTCCCGGCAGGGCCTGGAGGCGCGGCTGACGGTGCCGAAGCGGGTTCCGCCTCGTACCTCCTCGCGTCCGACACGGTGGCCGCGCACGCGAAGGAACTCGGCTACGGCTCGGGTGACGAGGCGCTCGCCGCCGTCGCGCGCACCCTGACGGGCGCCGAGCTCGACGGCGTCGAGTACGAGCGTCTGTTCGACTTCCTGGCCGACCAGGAAGGCTACGAGAACGCGTGGCGCGTGCTCGTCGCCGAGTACGTCGAGACCGGTGAGGGCACCGGCATCGTGCACCAGGCCCCGGCCTACGGTGCCGACGACCAGGAGGTCTGCGCCGCCGCCGGTATCCCCGTGGTGCTGTCCCTCGACGAGGGCGGCGTCTTCACGTCGCAGTTCGGCGAGGTCGCCGGCATGCTCTGGTCGGACGCGAACAAGCCGCTGACCAAGGCCGTCCGCGACGCCGGGCGGCTGCTCCGCCAGGCGTCCTACGAGCACAGCTACCCGCACTGCTGGCGCTGCCGGAAGCCGCTCATCTACAAGGCCGTCTCGTCGTGGTTCGTCCGGGTCACCGAGCTCCGTGACCGCATGGGCCAGCTCAACCAGGACATCAACTGGGTGCCGGACAACGTCAAGGACGGCCAGTTCGGCAAGTGGGTCGGCAACGCCATCGACTGGTCGGTCTCGCGCAACCGCTACTTCGGCACGCCGATCCCGGTGTGGCAGTCCGACGACCCCGAGTACCCGCGCACCGACGTGTACGGCTCACTCGCCGACATCGAGCGCGACTTCGGTCGCCTGCCGGTGAACGCCGAGGGCGAAGTCGACCTGCACCGCCCGTTCATCGACGACCTGACACGGCCGAACCCCGACGACCCCACGGGCACCTCGACGATGCGCCGGATCACCGACGTGTTCGACGTGTGGTTCGACTCCGGGTCGATGCCGTACGCCCAGGTGCACTACCCGTTCGAGAACCGTGAGTGGTTCGAGTCGCACAACCCGGCCGACTTCATCGTCGAGTACATCGGGCAGACGCGCGGCTGGTTCTACGTCATGCACGTGCTCTCCACTGCGCTGTTCGACCGACCCGCCTTCCAGAACGTCATCAGCCACGGCATCGTCCTCGGCTCGGACGGCCAGAAGATGTCGAAGTCGCTCCGGAACTACCCGGACGTCTCCGAGGTCTTCGACCGCGACGGCGCCGACGCCATGCGCTGGTTCCTGATGTCCTCGTCGGTGATCCGCGGCGGCAACCTCGTCGTCACCGAAGAGGGGATCCGGCAGGGCGTCCGCGAGTTCATGCTGCCGCTGTGGTCGACGTACTACTTCTTCACCCTGTACGCGAACGCCTCCGGGGAGTCGGGCTACCAGGCCACCCGGAGCACCGCGAGCACCGACGTGCTCGACCGGTACCTGCTCGCGAAGACCCGGGTGCTCGTCACCGACGTCACCGCGCACCTCGACGCGCTCGACACCCCGCTGGCGGCCCAGGCCGTCCGTGACTTCGCCGACGTGCTCACGAACTGGTACGTCCGTCGCTCGCGCGACAAGTTCTGGACCGGGGCCGACGCGGCCGCCGGCGCCGAGACCCGCGCGGCGTTCGACACGCTGTACACCGTGCTCGAGACCCTGACCCGGGTCGCCGCCCCGCTCGCGCCGCTCGTCACCGAGGAGATCTGGAAGGGCCTGACCGGCGGGCGCAGCGTCCACCTGACGGACTTCCCGGACCCCGACGAGTTCCCCGCCGACGACGCCCTGGTCGATGCGATGGACCGCGTGCGCGACGTCGCCTCGAAGGGCCTGGCGCTCCGCAAGGCCACGGGCAAGCGCGTCCGCCTGCCCCTCGCCACGCTGACCCTGGTGGTGCCGGACCCGGCTGCGGTCGAACCGTTCGCCGACATCCTGCGTGACGAGCTCAACGTCAAGCGCGTGGTGCTCGAGGCGCAGGCCGAGGAGTCCCTGGCGCAGTACGGCATCGAGCGGAAGCTCACCGTGAACGCCCGCGTCGCCGGCCCCCGCATCGGCAAGCAGGTGCAGCAGGTCATCCCGGCCGCCAAGAAGGGCGACTGGACCGCCACCGACTCCGGCGTGACCGTCGGCGGCATCGACCTGATCGAGGGCGAGTACTCGCTCGACCTCACCGTCGCCGACACCTCGGTGGCCGTGGCGTTCCTCGACGAGGGTGGCTTCGTGGTGCTCGACACCGTGACCACGCCCGAGCTCGAGGCCGAGGGGCTCGCCCGCGACGTCGTCCGCGCCGTCCAGCAGGCCCGCCGCGACGCCGACCTCGACGTCAGCGACCGCATCGCCCTGACCCTGCGGGTGGACGACACCGCCGACGGCGCGGTCCGTGCACACCAGGACCTCATCGCCGGTGAGACCCTGGCGACGAGCGTCGAGATCGTGCCCCTCGGGGCGAGTGACACCACCACCGACGTCGGTGACGGTGCGAAGGTTTCCGTGGAGGTGGCACGCGCATGAGCGACGACGACCAGTACGACGACCACGAGGCGAACGAGGAGTTCGTCGGACACGACGAGTTCGACGGCCGCGACGAAGACGGCATCCGGATCCCGGTCGGCCCGGCCGGTGACGGCCCTGCCGACGCCGTGCCCTACGGGGGTGACGACGACGAGGTCCGCCGTGTCGAGGCCGCCCTGTACGCCCGGATCGGTGAACAGGCCCCCGAGCGACGGCTGACCGCAACGCGCCGTGCCGTCGAGCTGCTCGGCGACCCGCACCTGGCGTACCCGGTGATCCACGTGACCGGGACGAACGGCAAGACGTCCACCAGCCGCACCATCGAGAGCATCGTCCGTGCCCACGGTCTGCGCACCGGCCTGATGACGAGCCCGCACCTGGTGTCCATCCGGGAGCGCATCGTGATCGACGGCCAGCCGATCGCAGCGGACCGGTTCACCTCGAACTGGGACGACATCGCCCCGGTGCTCGAGATCACCGACCGGGAGCTCGCCGACAAGGGCGAACTCCCGCTGACCTTCTTCGAGGCGCTCACCGTGCTCGCCCTGGCGTGCTTCGCCGAGGCGCCGGTGGACGTCGCCGTGATCGAGGTCGGCATGGGCGGCGAGTGGGACTCCACCAACGTCGTGCAGAGCCAGGTGTCGGTGTTCACGCCGATCGCCATCGACCACGCGAAGCAGCTCGGCGCCACCGTCGCCGAGATCGCCCGCACCAAGTCGGGCATCGTCAAGCCGTCGTCCGCCGTGGTGTCGAGCCGGCAGGTCCCCGAGGCCCTCGCCGAACTCGAGCGCGCCGCCGAGCTCACCGAGTCCACCCTGGCCGTCGAGGGCACGGGCCCCTTCGAGCCGGTCACTGACCGTCGCGGAGCGGCGGGCAGTCCGAGCTTGCAGGGAGGGTTCCGCGTCGTCGACGTCACCCCGGCCGTGGGCGGACAGCTCATCACCGTGCAGGGCATCGCCGGTCGCTACGACGACCTGTTCCTGCCGCTGTTCGGCCGGCACCAGGCCGAGAACGCCGCCGTGGCGATCGCGGCGGTCGAGTCGTTCCTCGGCCGTGGGGCCCAGGCCCTCGACGAGGACGTCCTGTCCGAGGGCATCGCCGGCACGACCAGCCCCGGTCGACTGCAGCCGATCGCCACGGACCCGACCGTCGTCGTCGACGCCGCGCACAACCCGCACGGTGCGAAGGCCCTGGCCGAGGCACTGCCGGTCGCGTTCCCGTCGGAGCACGTCGTCGGCGTCGTCGGGATCCTCGGCGACAAGGACGCCCGCGGGTTCGTCCGCGCGCTCAAGGACACCGTCGCCACCTTCGTGGTCACGCAGCCGCCGGGGGAGCGTGCGCTCGACGCCGATGCCTTCGCCAAGGTGGTCGTGGACGAGATCGGCGCGGACCGCGTCGTCGTCGAGCCGTCCCTGGCGTCCGCCCTGCAGCAGGCACGCGACCTGGCCGACGAGGCGGACGCCGAGGACGCCCTCGTGCTCGTCGCGGGCTCCATCGTGATGGTGGGCGCGGTCATGGACCTCGTGCACCGCGAAGGCGAGACGAAGTGACGGACGCACCAGGGGCCTCCCGGCCGGGCCGCGCACCGCGCACCCGGAAGCCGCGCCGCGAACGCGGAGCGCAGGAGAGCCTGCTCTCGATCACGCTCGTGCTCGAGGCGATCATGTTCTTCTTCCCCATGCTCGTCGTGTTCGGCAAGGGCACGCTGCCGCCCGCAGCGGCCTTCGGCGGCGGCGTCGGCGCGATCATCGTCCTCGCAGCTGCCTCACGTCTGACGGGCAAGCGGGCCGGTGTATGGTTCGGGTGGCTGCTGCAGGCGGCCATCCTCGCCACCGGGTTCATCGAACCGTTCATGTTCGCGGTCGCCGTGGTGTTCCTGGCGCTGTGGGTCTTCTGCTTCGTCAAGGGCGGTCAGCTGGACCGTCAGAACGCCGCGCGCCGAGCGGCCATGGGCGAGGACTGACCACCACATTCGACCCCGAACACAGGGAGTACTGCGTGTCCGACTTCGAAGAGACCCTCGTCCTCGTCAAGCCCGACGGTGTGGCCCGCCAGCTCACCGGTGAGATCCTCCGCCGGATCGAGGCGAAGGGCTACGAGCTCGTCGACCTGAAGATGCTCACGGCGCCGCGCGACCTGCTCGACGCACACTACGAGGAGCACCAGGGCAAGCCGTTCTTCGAGCCGCTCGTCGAGTTCATGCAGTCTGGTCCGGTCGTCGCCGTGCGCGTCGCCGGCAACGGTGCGATCGCGGGCTTCCGCTCGCTCGCCGGCACCACCGACCCCACGTCGGCTGCGCCCGGCACCATCCGTGGTGACCTGGGCCGTGACTGGGGCCTCAAGGTGCAGCAGAACCTGGTCCACGGTTCGGACAGCCCCGAGTCGGCCGCGCGCGAGCTCGCGCTCTGGTTCGCCTGAGCGGCGGGGACGACATGACGAACAACGACCGACCCACCAAGAACGAGCGGCGTCAGCACGCGCGCGAGGTCGCACGCCAGCGTGCCGACGCCGAGAAGCGCCGCAAGCGCCGCAACAAGTGGTTCCTGCAGGGCGGCATCGGCCTGGGAATCGTGGCGATCGCCGCGATCATCACCATCGTCGTGGTGAACGTGAACAACGCACCGGTGCTGTCCGCCGCCGGGCCGAAGAACATGGCCACCGGCGCGATCCAGTTCACCGGCAAGGACGGCAAGGTCACCCCCGTGACCACGCCGGCCGTGGCCGCGACGGGTTCGGCGTCGCCGGCCCCCACGGCGAACAGTGACGGTGCCGTCGCGGTCACCGAGTACGTCGACTGGGCCTGCCCCGTCTGCAAGCAGTTCGAGGGCGCCTACGCCGACCAGATCCTCGACAAGGTGAAGTCGGGCGACGCGACGCTGGCGATCCAGCCGGTGTCGATCCTCGACCGCAGCTACCCGGGCTCCCGGTACGCCAGCCGTGCTGCGAACGCCGCCATGTGCGTGGCGAACTACGACCCGGACAAGTTCCTCGACGTGCAGACGCAGTTCTTCGACAACCAGCCGGCCGAGGGCACCAAGGGCCTGACCAACTCCGAGATCGCGAAGCTCGTCAAGGCGGGCGGCGCGACGGGTTCGGACCTGTCCCAGTGCCTGTCGACCGAGCGGTTCAAGGGCTGGGTGACGAAGTCGACGCAGGCCGTCACCTCGAACGAGGCACTCGCGGGTCCGCAGGGGTTCGGCACGCCGACGGTCGTGGTCGACGGCAAGCGCCTCGACGACCTGAGCACGGTCATCACCGCGATCGACGCCGCGGCGAAGTAACACCTCGGCACGACGAACGGCCCCCGCTCCCGATGGGAAGCGGGGGCCGTTCCACGTTGCTCCTCGGGCTAGGACGCGCGGTCGTGCCGCCGGACGAACGACGCGAACGCCTCGGGGTCAGCGAGGGACGTCGAGCCGTCCGGGTCGTACTGCTCGCCGTCGACGAGGATCGTGGGCGTGCTCGTGATCCCGTCGAGCGTCGAGTTCGGCACCGGGTCCTGCACCGCCCGGTTCGTGGCGTCGGCGACCCACCCGGCGAAGCGCTGCCCGGTGATGCACGAGGCGACCTCGGGGGCCCTCGCCCCGGCTCCGCGGGCGAGGGACGCCAACTCGTCGTTGGTCAGCCCGCGGGTGTTCTCGGACGGCTGGTGCCCGGAGAGCGACGCGTTGTAGGCCAGGAACGCGTCCGGGTCGTGGTCGGCGACGCAGGCAGCAGCCGCCGCAGAGCGGGTGGAGTACCGCGAGCCGAGCGACAGCCGGTCGAGCAGCCCGAGCGGGTGCAGCTCGAGGGTGGCGGTCCCGTCCTCGACCCACTGCCGGATCTGGGGCATCTGGGCCGTCTCGAACTGGTTGCAGTACGGGCACATGTAGTCCGCGTAGACCACGATGGCGGTCTTCGAGCCGTCCTGGTCGGTCGGTGTCGGCGTCCCGCCGGCGGGGACCGCGCGCGTCTCGACGGGCACGATCCTGCCGTGCACACCGGTCAGCAGGACACCGTCGCTCGCCGCGTTGCGTGGGCCGGGACCCGCGGGCTGCACCGATCGCGCCACCAGGACGACGACCACCGCGACGACCGCGAGCCCACCGATGACGGCTCCGCTGATGCCCAGCGTTCGGAGGCGACGGCGGCGCGACTGCTCCTTCGCCCGTGTCGCCCGCGCGCGTTCCCGTACGGCGTCCCGACGCGCCCTGCTGGTCTCCTGCTCGCTCATCGATCCCGAGCGTAGGGGCAGTCCGGACGGCTCAGAAGACGGTCAGGACCGCCGGGAACATGATGATGATCGTGACGATGATGACCAGGTAGTTGGCCAGCGGGAACGTCCAGCAGAAGGGCAGGAGCGTGCGCCCGACGCGCTGTGCCCCGGCGCCGAAGCGTCCCTGCGCCATGTTCCAGATCGTGAAGACCCAGAACATCGGGATCGTCATCGACCAGACGAGCATGCACCACGGGCACAGGGCGCCGATGACGAAGACGGTCTGCGTGAACAGCCAGGTCACGAACACCCACGCCAGGAACACGCCGGCGTTGAACGCGATCCAGAACCAGCGCGAGCCGTTCCGGAACCCGGCCAGCATCAGCACCGCGACGGCGATCGGGGCGACGAACCCCATGACGCCGAGCAGCGGGTTCGGGAACCCGAACAGGTGGCCCTGCCAGCTGGCCATCACGTCGGAGCAGTTGATGAACGGATTGACGTCACAGCTCAGGACGGCCTTGGGGTTCTCGTACTTCGCGAACTCGTCGAGGACGAGCTGGAACGCTGCGTACAGGCCGACGAGCCCGGTGACGAGCAGGAAGACCGCCATCGCGATCGGACGACGGGGGGCAGGTGCAGACGCGGTCACGCGGTCATCATCGCACGCGGGTTCCGGTGCTTTCCGGGTGTGGCATGCGATAATGCCTGGAGGTCGTGCGGCCAACCGCACACCGAAGAGAGCTTTCCGAGCGACGCCCCACCGGGCAGACCTCGGACGATCAGGTGCGGTGAGAGCGCACTGTGGTCGGGCAGCGTCACTCCGACGACGAGCCGACCCGGGCCGGGTGCCCGGACCGGAACGGGCGCGGACGCAACGAGAAGTTGACGCGGACCGGTCACGAGACAGCGAGCGCGGGGGCGTCGACGCCGCCCGCCACGACACAGAATTCCCGCCACCCGAAAGGGTGCGAGTGGGGCCGAGGAGTGCACCAGTCCATGGTGGAGCAGAACAACGACAACACGACCAACGACGAGAACGCGCCGAAGCGCCGGAGCCGCCTGTTCGGCGGTCGCCGCGCCCGGTCGTCCGGCCAGGAGGCCCGTGGGAGCGCCGAGCAGGCACCCCACGCCGACGAGACCCTCGCGCTGACGGGCGGCGCTGACGCCCGTCCCGCGGCCAGCGTCGCGTCGCCCGGTTCGCCGGACTCTCCCGATTCGCCGTCGGAGCCGACCGACACCGGGGCGGTCTCCGTCGCGGTCGAGGCCGTCGCCGACAGCGGTGCCGAGCCGCACGACGTGAGCACGCTGACCGGTGACCTGCCGGTCGTGACGGGCGACCAGTCGGGCACCGTGACCGACGGGGCGGACGCGGACCGCGCCTCCCGTCCGACCGAGGCCGCGCCCACGGCCGAGGCGAGCGACGACGCGGCACCAGCCGACGAGCCGGTCGTGCCGAAGGCCACGAGCACGCTCAGCCTGATCTTCCACGCCCCGGTGCTGCCGGACCTGCCGCAGCGCGCGCCCCGGTTCGAGCGCGACCGCGATCGTGACCGCGACCGCGACGAGGACGACCGCTACGACCGCGAAGACCGCTTCGACCGCGATCGCGACCGTGACGACCGCGACGACCAGGGCGGTTCCCGCCGTCGCTCGCGTCGCCGTGGCTCGAGCGCCGACCGCGAGGCCCGCGAGCCGCGCGACCACCAGGAGCCGCGCCGTCGTGAGCCGGAGCTCATCACCGAGCCGCAGCGCATCAAGGGTTCGACCCGTC
Organism: Curtobacterium flaccumfaciens UCD-AKU; assembly: GCF_000349565.1. Classification (GTDB taxonomy): domain Bacteria; phylum Actinomycetota; class Actinomycetes; order Actinomycetales; family Microbacteriaceae; genus Curtobacterium; species Curtobacterium poinsettiae. The sequence continues at coordinate 130,311 of NZ_KB714607.1, read as the reverse complement.
TCGAGGCGAAGAAGCAGCGTCGTCGCGACGGTCGCGACGCCGGACGCCGCCGCCAGGTGGTCAGCGAGGACGAGTTCCTCGCCCGCCGCGAGAGCGTCGACCGCCAGATGATCGTCCGCTCCAGCTCGTCGACGATCGAGATCGGCGTGCTCGAGGACGGCATCCTCGCCGAGCACTACATCACCAAGTCCGAGAACGTGTCGCTCATCGGCAACGTCTACCTCGGCAAGGTGCAGAACGTCCTGCCCTCGATGGAGGCCGCGTTCGTCGACATCGGCCGCGGCCGGAACGCCGTGCTCTACGCCGGCGAGGTCGACTGGAACTCGGTCGACACCAGCCACGGTCGCCGCATCGAGGCAGCCCTCAAGCCGGGCGACAAGGTCCTGGTGCAGGTCACGAAGGACCCGGTCGGCCACAAGGGCGCCCGTCTGACCAGCCAGGTCTCGCTGCCCGGTCGCTACCTGGTCTACGTGCCGAACGGCTCGATGAACGGGATCTCGCGCAAGCTGCCGGACACCGAACGTGCCCGCCTGAAGAAGATCCTGAAGGAGGTCCTGCCGGAGCACGCGGGCGTCATCGTGCGCACCGCTGCCGAGGGAGCGACCGAGGAGCAGCTCACCCGCGACGTGCAGCGCCTGACCAGCCAGTGGGAGGCCATCCAGAAGAAGGTCGCCGGTGGCCAGGCCCCGGTGATGCTGCACTCGGAGCCCGACCTGCTCATCAAGATCGTCCGCGACGTCTTCAACGAGGACTTCACGAAGCTGATCATCGACGGCGAGGCCGCCGGTGGCACCATCGACGAGTACCTGACGGCCGTCGCCCCGGACCTGAAGGACCGCGTCGTCCGCTACGACGGCCCCGACTCCTTCGAGGAGTTCCGCCTCAACGAGCAGATCGACAAGGCGCTCGACCGCAAGGTCTGGCTGCCCTCCGGTGGTTCGCTCGTCATCGACCGCACCGAGGCCATGACGGTCGTCGACGTCAACACCGGCAAGTTCGTCGGCTCCGGCGGCAACCTCGAAGAGACGGTCACGAAGAACAACCTCGAGGCCGCCGAGGAGATCGTCCGGCAGCTGCGCCTGCGTGACATCGGCGGCATCATCGTCGTCGACTTCATCGACATGGTGCTCGAGGAGAACCGCGACCTCGTGCTCCGCCGTCTGGTCGAGTGCCTGAGCCGCGACCGCACGAAGCACCAGGTCGCCGAGATCACCTCGCTCGGCCTGGTACAGATGACCCGCAAGAAGATCGGTGTCGGTCTGCGCGAGTCGCTCGACGAGGTCAACGCCAAGATCAACGACAACAACGCCGACCCGGGTCCGAGCAAGGGCCGTCGCAAGGGTCGTGGCGGGAACGGCAACGAGAACGGCCGCTCCGGCAACGGCGGCAACGGCACCGGGAACTCCGGTTCGTCGGGGTCCTCGTCGAACGGTGGGTCGAGCCAGGCGCACCAGATCACCGACGACGTGAAGAACGCGTTGTCCCGGATCGCCGCCTCGACCCTGTCGCACGACGAGCAGGAGGCCGCGGCTGCCGCGACCGAAGCCGAGGCGCCGTCCTCGGCGGACGCATCGACCAGCACGGACAGTGCGGGCGGCGAGCAGCCCACCGGTTCGAAGCGCCGTCGTCGGGGCCGTGGTGGGCGCGGGGGAGACCAGCAGACCGCTGCCGCCCCGGAGGCCCCGGAGGCCCCGGAGGCCCCCGAGGCACCGGAGGCACCCGCCGCCGAGCCCGTCGTCGAACCCGAGGCGCGCGCGCCGAAGGCCAGTGCGACGAAGGGCAGCGCCCCGAAGGCCGCCGCGTCGAACGTCACCGAGCCCGAGGTCGCGAGCGCACCGAAGGCGAAGGCCCCGGCCCGTCGTCGCGTGAGCTCGAGTGCCACGGTGACCCCGACCGACAACTCGGTGGCGATCCTGGACATCCCGATCGCCGCAGCGCCCAAGCGCGAGCCCCGCGCGGTCGCCCCGGACGCCGAGTCCCTGCTCGACTCGGTGCTCCAGGCGCTCCCTGAGCCGAAGCAGCCCGGACAGGGGCGCTCGCGTTCCCGCCGGGTCTCGTCGCCGAGCATCAGCGCTCCGGCCACGCCGACGGAGGAGCCGGCCGACGACGCCGACGGCTCCGACGGCGCTGTGATCCTGGGGAGCTGACGTGACGAACCCGGGCGACCCGCAGCAGCAGCGTGGGTACTACGGTGCGGGCTGGTCCCAGCCCGCACCGCCCGGCCCGGGTGGTCAGCAGCCGGGTGGGCAGCAGCCGCGTGGTCCGGTGCCGCAGTACGGTCGCCAGCCCGGTGCCGGTGCGCCGTACGCCCCGCCGCGACCGCCCCGTGCCCCTGCCGACCCGCGGCGGGCCTTCGCGCCCGGTGCCTCGGTGACGAACACGGCCGGGGCGCTCATCGCGGTCGTCGCCCTGGTGCTCGTCGAGTTCGTGTCCGGGCTCTTCGGTCTGCTCGGCACCTCGCTCGTGGTCAGCCCGTTCCAGCACTACGGCGCGGGGACGAGCCTGCTCGGCAGCTTCACGACCAGTGTGTTCGTGGCGCCGTTCCCGTACTACGCCGGGGCGTTCCTGGCCCTGGCCTTCCTGACGCCGATCGACCGCCGCAGCCCGCTGCCGAGGCTCCTGCTCCGCGTCGTGCTCGCCGGCGCCGCGGGCACGGTGGCCCTGATGCTGGTCGGCGTCTTCACCGGGTCCTTCGGCGCGGCGACCGCCGGCGGCTCCAAGCTCGTCATCGACGTGCTCACGCGTCCGCTGCAGAACGGGCTGCCGTTCACCGTGATGCTCCTGGCGACCGCCACGGCCGCCTGGCTCTGGCTCGGTCGCCCGCGCCGCGGCCCTGGCTCGTCGACGACCCCGGGCAGGCCGGGCACCGTCCGACCCGCCGACGCGGTCCCACCGTCGACGATCCAGCAGCAGCCACAGCAGCAGCCGCCCGCACCCTACGGGCAGGGACGCGTCCAGCCCGACCCGCACGGCCAGTACGGCGGGCAGTACGGCGCCGGACCGCGCTCCGACCAGCAGCAGCCCCCGGCGAACCCCTGGGGCGGCCCAGCGCCCCGCTGAGCCCGCTCGCGGGCCCTGTGAGCCGGCTGCGCACCGTGCGAGGTGCGGGGCCGGGCAGACCCGCACCGCGCCTCCTGGCGGGCGCTCAGAGGCCGCGCTTGTCCCGCTGCGCCACGCGCAGCCCACTGCGGATCAACCGCAGCACGAGCTCGCGACCGGTGACGGCCGAGGCGCCGGCGGCCACCAGTTCGTCGTACCGCGAGAGCGGGACGTCGTAGTGGTCGTGGTCGAACGCGCGGGGCGGCACGCCGGCCCGCGCAGCGAACGCGTGGAGTTCCGCGTAGGATTCATCACTGACGAGGTGCGACCACAGTGTGTCGTGGGCGGGCCACGTCGGTGGGTCGATCAACACGGTCACCGTGCAATCGTACGGGTGTCGCCGTTTGACCGGACCCAGGGTGATCGAGTATTCTCGGTCCCTGGTGTCAGCGGGCCGTTCTGCCTGCGTCGCCGATCGGGCCCGGCCTTCCGGGAGCCGCTCGTGCAGAAGTGGGCACCCGAGACTTCCCTCAAGCAGAGTTACGTAAGGATTTCCACGTGGTTTACGCAGTAGTGCGCGCCGGCGGCCGTCAGGAGAAGGTCGAGGTCGGCACCATCCTGACCATCGACCGTGCCAAGGCGGACGACAAGGGCAACATCGACCTCGCCCCCGTGCTCCTCGTGGACGGTGACAAGATCACGTCGGCGGCTTCCGAGCTCGCGAACGTGACCGTCACCGCCGAGGTGCTCGACGACCTCCGTGGTCCCAAGGTCATCATCCAGAAGTTCAAGAACAAGACCGGGTACAAGAAGCGCCAGGGTTTCCGCGCTGAGCTGACCCGCGTCAAGATCACCAAGATCGCGTAAGGGAGTCAACTCATGGCACACAAGAAGGGTGCGAGTTCCACTCGCAACGGTCGTGACTCGAACGCACAGCGCCTCGGCGTGAAGCGCTTCGGTGGCGAGGTCGTCAACGCCGGCGAGATCATCGTCCGCCAGCGCGGCACCCACTTCCACCCCGGCGCCAACGTCGGCCGTGGTGGCGACGACACGCTGTTCGCCCTCTCGTCCGGTTCGGTCGAGTTCGGCACCAAGGGTGGCCGCAAGGTCATCAACATCGTCAACGCGTAGTCGTTCGAACGACTGCAGCTGGAGGGGCGGGCCGAGTGCCCGCCCCTCCTTCGCTTTTCCCGCCGACGATCCCGTCGGCACAACGAAACACCTGGAGTGGACCCATGGCGACCTTCGTCGACCGCGTGACCCTGCACCTCAGCGCGGGGCACGGCGGCAACGGCTGCGTGTCGGTCCGCCGTGAGAAGTTCAAGCCCCTGGCCGGGCCCGACGGCGGCAACGGCGGTGACGGCGGCGACATCGTGCTCGTGGCCGACCCGCAGGTGACGACGCTGCTCGGCTACCACCGTTCCCCGCACCGCTCGTCGAAGAACGGCCAGCCCGGCATGGGCGACCACCGCAGCGGTGTCAGCGGCGAGGTCCTCGAGCTCCCGATGCCCGTCGGCACCGTGGTGTACGACGAATCCGGCGAAGTGATCGCCGACCTCACCGAGCCCGGCATGCGCGTCGTCGTGGCCCCCGGTGGGCAGGGTGGCCTCGGCAACGCGGCGCTCTCCACCACCAAGCGCAAGGCCCCCGGCTTCGCGCTGCTCGGCACCGAGGGCTGGGCGGGGGACATCAGCCTCGAGCTGAAGACCATCGCCGACGTCGCCCTCGTCGGGTTCCCGAGCGCCGGCAAGTCCTCGCTGATCGCGGCGGTCTCGGCCGCCAAGCCGAAGATCGCGGACTACCCGTTCACCACCCTCACCCCGAACCTGGGCGTCGTCGAATCCGGCGACACCCGCTTCACCGTCGCCGACGTCCCCGGTCTGATCGAGGGCGCGTCCGAGGGCAAGGGCCTCGGCCTGGAGTTCCTGCGGCACGTCGAGCGGTGCGAGGCGCTGCTCCACGTCATCGACTGCGCCACGCTCGACCCGGGCCGCGACCCGATCAGCGACCTCGACGTCATCCTCGGCGAACTCGAGCGCTACCCGGTCCCCGAGGGCCAGGTGCCGCTGCTCGAGCGCCCGCAGCTCATCGCCCTGAACAAGATCGACGTGCCCGAGGCGCAGGAACTCGCAGAGTTCGTCACCGCCGAGCTCGAGGGCCGCGGCTACCGCGTCTTCCCGATCTCCACGGCGTCCCGCAAGGGCCTCCGCGAGCTGACGTTCGCCCTGGCGGACGTGGTCGAGCAGGCCCGCGCCGCCCGTGCGGCCGAGCCGGTGCCGGAGCGCATCGTCCTGCGCCCCCGCTCGGTCAACGAGAAGCCCTTCACCGTGCGCGCCGAGGGCGGCGAGGAGCACCGCTTCTACCGCGTCCGCGGCGCCAAGCCGGAGCGCTGGGTCCAGCAGACCGACTTCACCAACGAAGAGGCGATCGGCTACCTGGCCGACCGGCTCGCGAAGCTCGGCGTCGAGGACGGTCTGTTCAAGGCCGGAGCCGTCGCCGGGTCGACGGTCGTCATCGGTGGCGACGGCGGCATGGTGTTCGACTGGGAGCCCACGCTCACGTCGACCGCGGAGCTCATCACGAGTGCCCGTGGCACCGACGCCCGCATCGGTGCGACCTCGCGTCCGACCCGCAACGAGCGGCGCGAGGAGTACTTCGAGCGGATGGACGCCAAGGCCGCCGCCCGTGCCGAGCTCGAGCAGGAGCGCGTCTCCGGGCTCTGGGTGGACGACGACGTCGTGACCAGTGACCAGCTCGGCACCGGCGACCAGTTCGACGGCGACCAGGTCGAGACCAGCGACCAGAAGGACTGACCGCGGCATGACCGACACGACCGCCCGCACCGACCTCGGACCCGTCACCCGGCGCGAGGACATCCCGCGTGCGCGGCGGATCGTGGTCAAGGTCGGCTCGTCGTCGGTCAGCGGTGACGCCGCCGGGCAGATCGGCCCGCTGGTGGACGCCCTGGCGGCGGCCTACGGGCGGGGCACCGAGGTGGTGCTCGTGTCGTCCGGCGCGATCGCGACCGGGTTCCCGTTCCTCGGGCTCCAGGGGCGGCCGGACGACCTGGCCACGCAGCAGGCGGCGGCGGCCACCGGGCAGAACGTCCTGATGTTCCGGTACCAGAAGGAACTCGACCGGCACGGTGTCGTCGCGGCGCAGATCCTGCTCACGGCGGGCGACCTGCAGAACCCCACGCACCGGGTGAACGCCCAGCGCGCCATCGACCGGTTGCTCGCGCTGCGAGTGCTGCCGATCGTGAACGAGAACGACACCGTCGCCACCCACGAGATCCGCTTCGGCGACAACGACCGGCTCGCGGCCCTGGTGGCTCGGCTGCTCGGTGCCGATGCCCTGGTGCTGCTCTCCGACGTCGAGGCGCTCTACACGGCACCCCCGGAGCAGCCCGGTGCGACCCGCATCGACGAGGTGCCGTTCGGCGACGAGCTGGCCGGGGTCACCTTCGGGTCGATCGGCACGGCCGGCGTCGGTACCGGGGGAGCGGGGACCAAGGTCGCCGCTGCGCGGCTCGCGGCCGAGGCGGGCACCGCGGTGCTCGTGACCGACACGGCGCTGGTATACCGCGCCCTGGCGGGCGAACACGTCGGCACCTGGTTCCACGCCGCGCCGCGCCGCTGAGGGCGGGCCGGGCCGGGCGACTGGCAGCGACTGGTCACGGCTCCCCGTTGTGACGGCGCCGACTGGTCGGGGACCGTCGGCGCGGGCGTCGCGGAGCGACGGTCTGCGACCGCTCGGCGGGCGTGACGCGACGTGTTGTGACCGGCGGGTCCAGGCAGTCGACGGGGTGGACGCGACCGCCTGGAGGGCCGGTGCGGGTGTCGGGACCGGTGGCGGTCCTCCGGGCGGTCACGACTCCCCGTCGGGTCACCGGCGCGTGGTCGGGAGCCGTCGTTGCGGTCACCGCTGGGCGACGGTCTGTGACCACTCGGAGGGCGGGGGACGACGTGTCGTGACCGGTCGGCGGGGTGGACGCGACCGCCTGGAGGGCCGGTGCGGGTGTCGGGACCGGTGGCGGTCCTCCAGGCGGTCACGGCTCCCCGTCGGGACGGCGCCGACTGGTCGGGGACCGTCGGCGCGGGCGTCGCGGAGCGACGGTCTGCGACCGCTCGGCGGGCGGGGGACGACGTGTCGTGACCGGCGGGTCCAGGCAGTCGACGGGGTGGACGCGACCGCCTGGAGGGCCGGTGCGGGTGTCGGGACCGGTGGCGGGCCTCCGGGCGGTCACGACTCCCCGTCGGGTCACCGGCGTGTGGTCGGGAACCGTCGTTGCGGTCGCCGCTGGGCGACGGTCTGCGACCGCTCGGCGAACGGGGGACGACGTGTCGTGACCGACCGGAACGGCGGACCGGGCCTGGAGGCGCGGTGAGCGTCCGGCAGGCCCGTCACGACCCCGGTGGCGGACCTACAATCGGTCCATGTCGTCGATCGCGCCCGCCCCGACCCTGACCGACAAGCTCGTGGCGGCACGCGCCGCCTCGTCGGCGCTCGCGACCGCCACGACCGCGGTCAAGGACGCGGCCCTCGCGGCGATCGCCTCGGCGGTGCGTGCAGCGACGGACGAGATCGTCCGCGCCAACCACGACGACCTCGTCGCGGGTGAGGACGGCGGCCTGTCGTCGGGACTGCTCGACCGGCTGCGGCTCGACCCGGTCCGGATCGAGGCCCTGGCTGCCGCGGTCGAGCACGTCGCCGGGCTCACCGACCCCGTGGGGGAGCACGTGCGCGGGTCGCAGCTGCCGAACGGGCTCCAGCTCACCCAGGTGCGTGTGCCGTTCGGTGTCGTCGGGGCCATCTACGAGGCACGCCCGAACGTCACCGTCGACATCGCTTCGCTCGCACTCAAGTCGGGCAACGCCGTCGTGCTCCGCGGTGGATCGGCGGCCCAGCACACGAACGCCGTGCTCGTCGCCCGGATCCAGGACGCGGTCGAGTCGGTCGGACTGCCCCGCGACCTGGTGCAGACCATCGACGAGTTCGGCCGCGCCGGCGCCACCGAGCTCATGCGTGCCCGCGGGCTGGTCGACGTGCTGATCCCACGGGGGAGCGCCGCGCTCATCCAGACCGTCGTCACCGAGTCGCAGGTGCCCGTCATCGAGACCGGGGCAGGCGTCGTGCACGTGTTCCTCGACGCGTCCGCGCCGGAGCAGCGTGCGGTCGACATCGTGCTGAACAGCAAGGTGCAGCGACCGAGCGTGTGCAACGCCCTCGAGACCCTGCTGGTGCACGAGGCGGCGGCCGAGCGACTCCTGCCGGTGCTGGCGGACCGGCTGCGGGCATCCGGCGTCACGCTGCGCGGCGACGACGCCACCCGGGCGATCGTGCCCGGGGTGCTCCGAGCCACCGACGCCGACTGGGCGACCGAGTCGATGGACCTCGACCTGTCGATCCGCGTCGTGCCCGACGTCGACGCGGCGATGGCGCACATCGCCCGGTGGTCCACGCACCACACGGAGTCGATCGTCACGAACGACGTCGACACCGCCGAGCGGTTCCTGGCGAGCGTCGACTCGGCGGTGGTGATGGTGAACGCCTCCACTCGGTTCACCGACGGCGGTGCGTTCGGCTTCGGGGCCGAGGTCGGCATCTCGACGCAGAAGCTGCACGCGCGCGGTCCGATGGGGCTGCCGGAGCTCACGAGCACGAAGTGGATCGTGCGCGGCTCCGGGCAGATCCGCGGCTAGACTGAACGGCGTCTTTCCCCGACCGAACGGAGCACGAACGATGACCCTCCTCGCAGAAGCTGCTGAGCACGCCTCCGGGGCGCCCGCGTTCGTGTTCCCCATGGTCGGCGCCCTCTTCTTCATCTTCCTCGGCTTCGTCACCTGGAGCTTCCGCGACGTGGCGTACCGTCACTCCCAGAAGTTCGAGGCCACCCGCCACAACGAGTCGGGTGTCGACGAGTTCGGTCACACCAAGATCTGACCGACCACTCGATGCTCGAGACCACCGGACGGCCACGCATCGGCGTGATGGGTGGCACGTTCGACCCCATCCACCACGGGCACCTGGTCGCGGCGTCCGAGGTGGCGCGGGCGTTCGACCTCGACGAGGTCGTCTTCGTCCCCACCGGGCAGCCGTACATGAAGTCCGACGTCACCGACGCCGAGCACCGGTACCTGATGACCGTCATCGCCACCGCGTCGAACCCGATGTTCACCGTCAGCCGCGCGGACATCGACCGTCCGGGGCCGACGTACACCGTCGACACGCTGCAGGACCTGCACGAACAACGACCGGATGCCCAGCTCGTCTTCATCTCGGGCGCAGACGCCGTTCAGCAGATCGTCGACTGGAAAGACCATGATGGACTCTGGGACCTGGCACACTTCGTCGCCGTGACGCGTCCGGGACACGCCTTGAGCATCACCGGATTGCCCGAGCGGGACGTAAGCTTGCTCGAAGTCCCTGCACTGGCCATATCGTCGACGGATTGCCGTGACCGGGTTCGACGGGGTTCCCCCGTCTGGTACTTGGTTCCCGACGGTGTCGTCCAGTACATCTCCAAGCACCATCTGTATCGGAGCGTTGCATGAGTTCGTCCGACGCGCAGCCGCCCCTGTCGCGGCGCCAGGCGCGCGAGCGGGAGCGTGCCGCCGCGGCCGGTTCGCAGCCCGCGACGCCGCCCCCGACCGTCGCCACGCCCGCGGCCGAGACCCCCGAGTCCCGTCGTCGCCCCGGGTCGCACGTCGCCCCCGCACCAGGCGGCCCTGCCCAGTCGTCCACGCCGGGTTCGGCGCAGGATGCTCCGGGCTCCGCGCCGTCCGTCCCGGTGTCGGCGCCCGCGGCCGGTGTGCCGCCGTTCCCGCCGGCGTCCGCGACCGAGATCGTCCCCGGCAGCGGTGGACTCACCCGTCGGCAGATCCGGCAGCTCCGCGCCGCCGAGCGCCAGGCGGTCCTGCCGGTTCCGCTGCAGAACCCCACGCCGCAGTCCTCCGACCGCACCGTCGAGGACGTCATCGGCTCGGTCGACACGATCGACCCCGCCGCGGCGCAGCAGAGCACTCCGGATGCCGAGGCCGAGCGCGACGAGCAGTCCGTTGCGCCGACGGTCCTCGACCAGGCCGCGGTCGCGCAAGCCACCGAGGCCGACGGGTCCCCGGACGCGATCGAGGCCCTCGACGAGGCCGCTGCGCATGCCGAGGAGCCCCGCCGCCACCGCTCGACATGGTCGCCGCCCGCCGACTCCGACTCGGACGGCACCCACTCGGACCGCACCGAATCGGACGCCACCGACTCGGACGCCACCGACCCGGACGCCACCGCACCCGAGGCGTCGGTCCTCGACGCCCCGGCGGACGACGCGACCGACGATGCCCAGGCCGACGAGACGCCCGCCGACGCTCCGGCCGGGTCGGCCGACACCGCGCCCGGGTCGCGGCCCGCCGTCACGCCCGTCCCGATCCCGACGAACGCCGCAGCAGGGACCCCCGCGGTGTTCCCGCTCTCGCTCGACGCCGAGGACGACGACACGAACGAGGTCCCGCTGCCCGGCGCCGTGACCGAGGCCCCGAAGGCCCCCGCCGCGTTCCAGCGGCCCACCGAGCCGAAGCCGGTGACCACGGCCTTCGCGCCGCCCGCCGGCCACTGGTCGCAGCAGGCGCACGACTCGAACGACTCCGAGGTGCACGACGCCGAGACCGGCACCCGCCGCGTCGCCGTGACGAACACCAACGCGATCATCCTGCCGAACTCGGCCCTGGCCGACCCGACGGGTGCCCTCAACGCGACGGGCGAGGTGATCCTCACCGGATCGATCGACCTGCCGGCGTCGCTGTCGTCGACCGGGTCGCACCGTCCGATCGACGGGGCCGAGGTCGACCGCCTGCTCGAGCAGCAGGACGAGCAGCCCGAGACCGACGCCAGTCCGGTGCGTGCGAGCCGTGCGGTGTCCAGTCACACCTCGACCCGTCAGGTCGTGCTCGCCGCCGCCAAGCCGAAGGAGTCGCGAACGCCGCTCATCCTCGGTGTCGCGCTCGGCTCGGTCGGCATCGCCGCAGCGGCGGTCATCGTCGTCGCCCTCGTCACCACCCATGCGTTCGGCGGCTGACCGCTGCCGTCCCCGACGACCGTTCTCCACCACCCCGCCGACCCCGGCCTGGCCGCTGTCGGCGGGGTGGCTTATGATCGTGACCCATCAAGCGAACCGGCTGTCCGTCGGTTCGACGACCGGAAGGAATCCGTGACCGCCTCCACTCGCGCACTGGAACTCGCGCAGGCCGCAGCACTCGCGGCTGACGCCAAGCAGGCCGAGGACCTCGTCGCTCTCGACGTGACCGGGCCGTTGCAGCTCACGGACGTGTTCCTGCTCGCAACCGGTCGGAACGAGCGCAACGTGCAGTCCATCGCCGATGCCGTCGAGGAACGCCTCCTCGAGCTCGGTGCCAAGACGCTCCGCCGCGAAGGGCGTGCCGAGGGCCGCTGGGTCCTCATCGACTTCGGCGACGTCATCGTGCACGTCTTCCACGACGAAGACCGCCAGTACTACTCGCTCGAGCGTCTCTGGGCCGACTGCCCGACCATCCCGCTCGAGCTCCCGGTGGACCACACCGCCTGATCAGCGACGCGCCCGGGTGGCGGCTTCGATTTCGTTGCCCGGCGTTCGCATGGTGTACGCTTCTATGGTGCCTCCGGGGAACCGGTTGGTGCAGAAGCAACACGATCTGGGTCTGTGGCGCAGCTGGTAGCGCACCTGCATGGCATGCAGGGGGTCAGGGGTTCGAGTCCCCTCAGATCCACCCGAAACCCCCGTCGTTCCTCGGAACGGCGGGGGTTTTCTCGTGCGCCGATCGCCACCCGGTGGCCCGATACGCTGAGCGCATGAGCAACGACGCGCCGCTGTCCGGGTCCCCACTGAGGATCGCCTCCGCCGGCTACACGGCCGACATCGCCACGGTCGGAGCGACGCTGCGGACCCTGCGGCACGAGGGTCGTGACCTGGTCGTGCCGTTCGACGCCGACCAGGTCCGTCCGGTCTTCCGCGGCGCCGTCCTGGCTCCGTGGCCGAACCGGATCGTCGACGGCGAGTACTCCTTCGGCGGCGTCGACCACGAGCTGGCCCTCACCGAGCCGGCACGGCACCACGCCCTGCACGGACTCGTCGCGTGGACCGACTTCCGGGTGCAGGAGCAGGCGGACGACCGGGTCGTGCTCGCCACGACCGTGCAGGCGCAGGAAGGCTACCCGTACCGCGTCGAGGTCACCGTGGAGTACCGGCTCGACGCCGAGGGGCTGCACACGACGATCACCGGGACGAACACCGGGGCCCAGGCCGCGCCGTGGGGCACCGGCCCGCACCCGTACCTCGTGGCGGGTGCCGGCACCGTCGACGACTGGACCCTGACGCTCCCCGCCGCCCAGGTGCTCGAGGTGACGCCGGACCGGCTCATCCCGACCGACCTGGTCCCCGTCCACGACGAGTTCGACCTGCGCACGCCCACGCTGATCGGCGACCGGTTCATCGACCACGCCTTCACCGGGTTCGACCGCGACGCCGGCGGACTCGCCACGATCGCCGTCACGGCGGCGGACGGTCACGGGGTCCGTGCGACCTTCGGGCCGGAGTGCGGATGGGCCCAGGTGCACACCGCCGACCACGTCGTGCCCGAGTACCACCGCGCGGGTCTCGCCGTCGAGCCGATGACCTGCGCGCCCGACGCCTTCAACGACGGCGAGGACCGCGGCCTCGTGGTGCTCGCCCCCGGTGCCTCGCACACCGCCGCATGGACGATCGCCGCGGTCTGACCGACCCCGACCCCGGCGTCCGCGTCGAGGTCCGCCGACTCGACCCCGTCCCCGACCTGGCGGCCCTGGCGGCGCGGGTCTCGGGGGACCTGGTGTGGCTCGACTCCGGGCTGCCGGACGGTGCCCCCGCCACGGCCCGGCCCCGGGCGCGCTGGTCCGTGCTGGCCTGGACGGACGGGCCGTTCGCCGCTCGGTTCCGACACCAGGGCCGCCGTGCGCACCTGACGGTCGCCGCGCCCGCCGAGGGGTGGTTCGGGCGGGTTCGTTCCGAGGGCCGTCCGGCCTTCGCGGTGCTCGCGGACCTGCTCCGACGCACGCCCCGTCTGCCCGAGCCGGTCGACGGGTGCGGGTTCGCGCTCGGGTGGGTCGGGTTCCTCGGGTACGAGCTCGGCCGCGAGTCCGACGGCCCGGACCGCACCGCCGACGGGCACGCCGACGCGGACCTGCGGTTCGTCGACCGTGCCCTCGTCGTCGACCACACCGGTGACGCGTGGGCGCTGGCGCTCGTCGCCGACGCCGAACCGGAGGCCAGTGCGCACAACCGTGCGTGGCTCGAGGACGCGACCGCCCGCATGCCGTCGGCCGATGTCGGCGACGCGGCCACGGGCCTCCCGGCCGGGGTGTCCGCGGCGACCGGACGCGTGTCGCGCGCCGCCTACGAGCAGGCGGTCGACGTGTGCCGTGCGGAGATCCGCGAGGGGAACGCGTTCCAGGTCTGCCTCACCACCGCCTTCGCGGTCGGCCAGGAGGCCCGTGGCGGCCCCGGTACGGACCCGCACCTGGACGAGTACCTGCGGATGCGGGCGTCGGACCCCGTGCCGTTCGGCGCGTACCTGCGGCTCGGCCCGCTGCGCGTGGCGAGCCGGTCGCCGGAACGGTTCCTGCGGATCGACGCGGCCGGAGCGGTGCTCGCGGAGCCGATCAAGGGCACCCGACGGCGACTCGCCGACGCGGCGGCGGACGCGGCTGCGCGGGACGACCTGGCGACGAGCCCGAAGGACCGCGCCGAGAACGTGATGATCGTCGACCTGCTGCGGAACGACCTGCTGCGGACGGCGGTGCCCGGGTCGGTGCACGTCGAGCGGTTGTGCGAGGTCGAGACGTACGCCAGCGTGCACCAGCTGGTGTCGACGATCGGGGCGGTGCTGCCGCCGGGGGCGTCACGGGCCGACGTGGTGCACGCGGCGTTCCCACCGGGGTCGATGACGGGTGCGCCGAAGCGCAGCGCCACGGCGATCGCGGACCGGCTCGAGGGGGCGCCGCGCGGGGTGTACTCCGGCGCGATCGGGTACTTCTCGGCCAGTGGGGCGGTCGATCTGTCGGTGGCGATCCGTAGCCTCGTGACCGTGCTCGACGCGTCGGGGGCGGTGCGTTCCCGGACGCTGGGAGCCGGGGGAGCGGTGACGTGGTCCTCGGTGGCAGCGGACGAGGCGGACGAGGTCGAGACGAAGACGCGGTCGGTGCTCGGTGCAGTGGGGGCGGCCGTCGGCTGGTGACCTGCCGCGTTTCGAACACGTGTTCGACACGGACTGTCCACAGATGTCGGACGCGATTGACATCATCGAACACATGTTCGAATATGAGGGCATGCAGACGGCGGCGGCACTCCGGTCGCCCACCCCGGACCGGGGCGGGCGGAGCGGTGCTGCACGCGGCGGCGGTGCGGCCGGTGGCGGTGTGCGTCGCGGGTCCGATCACCTGGGCGACGCGCGGGCCGCGCTCGACCGCATCACGTCCCTGCGGTCCCGGGTGGCCGACATGGAGTCCACCCGGGTCGACACCGCCGGGCTCCCCACCGCCCCGGCGCTCGAACCCCTGCTGCCCGGCGGCGCGATCCGGGTCGGTGGCACCTACGCCGTCCCCGAGTCGGTGCTGCTCGCGATCACGATGCTGCAGGCGGCCTCGGCGGCCGGCGCGTGGTGCGCGGTCGTCGGGGTGCCGTCCTTCGGGATCGAAGCCGCCGCAGCCGCGGGGATCGACCTGGAGCGGCTCGTGCTCGTCCCCGATCCGGGCGACCAGTGGCTCGCCGTGACGGCGGCGATGGCCGACATCGCGCAGATCGTCCTCACCCGACCGCTCGGCCGGGTCGTGCCGGGCGACGTGGCACGGCTCTCGGCCCGACTGCGACAGCGTGGTGGGGCGCTCGTCGCGCTCGGGTCCTGGCCCGGAGCGGACGTCACGCTGCGGGTCACGTCGTCGACGTGGAGCGGCATCGGACAGGGCCACGGCCACCTGACGGAGCGCCGGGCCACCGTGACCGCGACCGGGCGTGCCGGTGCGGTGCGTCCGGCGACCGCAGAGCTCCTCCTGCCCGCGGCCGACGGCGCGGTCCGGGCCGCGACGCCCGTGCCGACGGTGGGCTCCGGGGACACCCGTGTGCTGCGGCCCGTGGCGGTGGCGTCGTGATCGCCCCGGGGCGCGTCCGGACCGACGCGATCACCCGTGGGGCAGCACTGCCCGAACCACCCCCGACCCGGACCATCGTGCTCTGGTGCCCGGACTGGCCGGTCATCGCGGCTGCTCGGGCCGGTGGGACCCCGCCGGAGCAGCCCCTCGCCCTGACCGCGAAGGGGCTCGTGTTCGCGAGTTCGGCGTCCGCGCGAGAACAGGGCGTCGTGCGGGGACTCCGCGTGCGGGAGGCGCAGGCGCGGTGCCCCGAGCTCCTCGTGCAGCCCTACGACGACGCCCTCGACCACCGCGCGTTCGAGCCCGTCATCCGTGCGGTCGAGGCAGCGGTCCCCGGGGTGGAGGTGCTGCGGCCGGGCACCCTCGCGCTCCGCGCCCGCGGGCCGGCCCGGTACTACGGCGGTGAGCGAGCGGCGGCGGCGACCCTGGCCGGCATCGCGGCCGACCACGGCGCCCCCGCGGTGCGGGCCGGGGTGGCCGACACCCCGTTCGCGGCGGACCAGGCAGCCCGGGCGCGCCCGGTGCGTCCCGGTGAACGCGTGCGGCTCGTGCCCGTCGGGGGATCGGCGGACTTCCTCGCGCACCTGCCGCTCGGCGTGCTCGGCGACCCCGACCTCGCGACGGTGCTCGACCGGCTCGGCATCACCACGCTCGGCGACTTCGCGGCACTCGGCGACGAGCAGGTCCGCGACCGCTTCGGTGTGGCCGGAGCGTTCCTGCACCGGTTGGCCGCGGGCCGAGACCCGCGCGAGATCGCGGCGCGGGAGATCCCACCGGAACTCCGGGTCGAGGCGTCGTTCGAACCCCCGCTGGACCGTGCCGACCAGATCGCGTTCGCGTTCCGACGCTCCGCCGACGACTTCGCCGAGCGACTCCGGGCCGCGGGGCTCGTGGCGACGACCATCCGGGTGGGGATCGTCGACGAGCGTGACATCCTGCTCGAACGGACCTGGGCACACCCGCGCTGGTTCGACGCCGCCGACGTGGTCGACCGGGTGCGGTGGCAGCTCGCCGGCGGGGTGGACCCCAGCGGGCTCGAGGCACCGGTCACCTCGGTCGTGCTCGAGCCGGTCGCCGTCGACGACATGGCGAACCACGAGCGCGGGCTGTGGGGCTCCGGCCCGGACGAGCGCGTGCACCACGGCCTCGCCCGGATCCAGGGCATGGTCGGCCACGACGGTGTGGTGAGTCCGCGCGTCGGCGGTGGCCGCACCCTGTCCGAGCGCGTGGTGCTCGTGCCGTGGGGCGACGCACCCGCGGGTGGTGAGCGCGCCCTGGCGACCGTCCGCGACCGTCCGTGGCCCGGCAAGCTCCCCGGTCCGCCGCCCGCCACCGTGCTCGAGCGCCCCCGACCGGTCGACGTGGTCGCTGCCGGTGGTGCGAGCGTCGACGTCGACGAGCGCGGCGTGCTGTCCGGCGCTCCCGAACGGTTCCGTGCCGAGGGCGACCGGGGCGGCGGCTTCTCTGCCGTGACGGCCTGGGCGGGTCCGTGGCCACTCGTCGTCCGGTGGTGGGAGTCCGGCGGCCGACACCTGCACCGGCTGCAGCTCGTCGACGCCGAGGGGCGTGCCTGGTACCTGGTGCTCGCGGACCACCGCTGGTGGGCGGAGGCGATCGCGACGTGACCCCGACCCCCACCACCACCAACAGGAGCGTGTCCTGATGGGCTACAGCAACCCACCCGTCCCGTGGTCGCAGTTCGAGCGCGCGCTGTCCGACAAACGGAGCCCGGGCACCGCGCACGACGGCGACGGCGGCGACAGCCCGGCGTGGTCGCGGAAGCGCGAGCCGTACGTCCCGTCGCCGATCGACACCGACGGCGGCCCGGTCGTGCCGTACGCCGAATTGCACGCGCACTCGGCCTTCAGCTTCCTCGACGGCGCCAGTCAGCCCGAGCACCTGTTCGAAGAAGCCGCCCGGCTCCGGCTGCACGCCCTCGCGCTCACCGACCACGACGGCTTCTACGGGGCAGCCCGGATGGCCGAGGTCGCCGAGTCCTACCCGCAGGTGGGCACCGTCTTCGGCACCGAGCTGTCCCTGGGGCTGACCGAACCGCAGAACGGTGTGCCCGACCCCGAGGGCTCGCACCTGCTCCTGCTCGCCGACGGGCAGGACGGCTACCACCGCTTGGCCGGCGCGGTCACGAGCGCGCACCTGGCCGCCGGATCCGAGAAGGGCAGCCCGCAGTACGACCTCGACGACCTCGCCGCACGCGCGGACGGCCACTGGCGTGTCCTGACCGGGTGCCGGAAGGGCACCGTGCGGCAGGCCCTCGAGCAGGGTGGGGAATCCGCCGCCGACACCGCGCTCCGGGTGCTGCTCGACCGGTTCGGCAGCCGCAACGTCGTGGTGGAGCTGCTCGACCACGGCGACCCGCTCGACAGCGCCCGCAACGACGCCCTGGCCGCCCTGGCCACGAAGCACGCACTGCCCCTGGTCGCCACCGGCAACGTGCACTACGCCACCCCGGACCGGTTCCCGGTGGCCACCGCGCTCGCGGCGGTCCGTGCTCGCCGCAGCCTCGACGAGATCGACGGCTGGCTGCCCGCAGCCGACACCGCCCACCTGCGCTCCGGCGCCGAGATGGCCAGACGGTTCGGGCGCTACCCCGGCGCGGTCGAACGGACCGTGGAGCTCGCCGACGAACTCGGGTTCCGGCTGAAGACGGTCAAGCCCGGGCTGCCCGACCTCGACGTCCCGGATGGACACACCGCGATGTCGTGGCTGCGCGAACTCACCTGGACCGGTGCCCGGCGGTTCTACCCGGGCAGCGCCGACGGCGTCGAGCCCCGCAAGCGGGAGCGCATCGAACGCGAGCTGTCCGTGATCGAGGAGAAGAACTTCCCCGGGTACTTCCTGATCGTGCGCGACATGGTGCAGTACGCCCGCGGCCGGGGCATCCTCTGTCAGGGGCGGGGTTCGGCGGCGAACTCGGCGGTCTGCTACCTGCTCGAGATCACCGCGGTGGACTCGATCCGCTACGGGCTGCCGTTCGAGCGGTTCCTGTCGGCGATGCGCGACGAGGAGCCCGACATCGACGTCGACTTCGACTCGGACCGCCGCGAAGAGGTGATCCAGTACGTCTACGCCAAGTACGGCCGGCACAACGCCGCCCAGGTCGCGAACGTGATCACCTACCGGCCCAAGGGCGCGGTGCGCGACATGGCGAAGGCGCTCGGCCACAGCCCCGGACAGCAGGACGCATGGTCGAAGCAGGTCGAACGGTGGGGTTCGGTGACCGAGAGCCAGGACCACGACATCCCACCGGCGGTCGTCGGACTCGCGAGCGACGTCCTCGGGTTCCCGCGGCACCTCGGCATCCACTCCGGCGGCATGGTGCTGACCGACCGCCCGGTGGGCGAGGTCGTGCCGATCGAACACGCCCGGATGGACGGCCGCACCGTGCTCCAGTGGGACAAGGACGACTGCGCCTACATGGGGCTCGTGAAGTTCGACATGCTCGGGCTCGGCATGCTCGCCGCGTTGCAGTACTCGTTCGACCTGGCGGCAGAGCACTGCGGTGAGCGCTGGGAGATGCACTCCATCCCGAAGGAGGAACAGGGCGTCTACGACCAGCTCTGCCGCGCGGACACGATCGGGGTGTTCCAGGTGGAGTCCCGCGCGCAGATGGGCACCCTGCCCCGACTGCTCCCACGGCGGTTCTACGACCTGGTGATCGAGGTCGCACTCGTCCGCCCCGGGCCGATCCAGGGCGGCGCAGTGCACCCGTACATCCGACGGCGCACCGGCGAGGAACCGATCACCTACATGCACCCGGCGCTCGAACCCGTGCTCGAACGCACCCTCGGGGTCCCGCTGTTCCAGGAACAACTCATGCAGATGGCGATCGCGGTCGGCAACTGCTCCGGGGACGACGCCGACCTGCTGCGGCGGGCGATGGGGTCGAAGCGCGGACACGAGAAGATCGACCGGCTGCGGGACAAGCTCTACGCGGGGATGGCGGACAACGGCATCCACGGCGCCGACGCCGACGCGATCTACGCGAAGATCCAGGCCTTCGCGAACTTCGGCTTCGCGGAGAGCCACTCGATCAGCTTCGCCCTCATCGTCTACGCGAGCGCGTGGATGCGGCTGCACTACCCGGGGGCGTTCCTGGCAGCGCTGCTCCGGGCGCAGCCGATGGGGTTCTACTCACCGCAGACCCTGGTCGCCGACGCCCGGCGGCACGGTGTCCGCGTGCTGCGACCGGACATCCTGCGGTCCGGGGTGGACGCCACGCTCGAACCGCTGCCGGACGGGGACGCCCCGGTCGGTGCCGACGCCTGCCTGGCCGCCGAGCAGCCCCCGGTGCTGCCCTTCGACAAGGCGCTCCCCGACGACACCGCGAGCCACCGTCGCGACGGTGCCTTCGCCGTGCGGCTCGGGCTCGCCGAGGTCGCGTCGCTCAGCCGGAAGAGCGCCGAGAAGATCGTCGCCGAGCGGGACGCCAACGGCCCCTTCCGCGACATGTCGGACCTGGCCCGCCGGGTCGGACTCACGACGCCGCAGCTCGAGGCCCTCGCTGCCGCCGACGCCTTCGCCCCGTTCGACATCGACCGCCGCGGTGCGATGTGGTCGGCTGCGCAGGCCGCGGCCGAGCGTCCGGACCAGCTGCCGGACACGCAGGTGTTCGTGCAGCCGCCGTTGTTCGGTCAGATGACGAGCGGGGACGTGCTCATCGCGGACATGTGGTCGACGGGCATGACGACCGACGACCACCCCGTCCGGCACGTGCGCGACCGGCTCGCAGCCCGCCGGGTGCTCAGCGTGCAGGACACCGCGACCGCCGAGACCGGACGACGGGTCGAGGTCGGCGGGATCGTGACGCACCGGCAGCGTCCGGCGACCGCGTCCGGCATCACGTTCCTGAACGTCGAGGACGAGACCGGGCTGGTCAACGTCATCTGCAGCGTCGGGGTGTGGGGGCGCTACCGCCGGGTGGCGCGGGAGTCCCCGGCGGTGATCGTCCGGGGCATCCTCGAGCGGTCACCCGACGGCGTGGTCAACCTGGTGGCGGACCGCATCGAGCACCTGTCGCTGTCCGTCCGCACCCGGTCGCGCGACTTCCAGTGAGCGGTCCTGCGCCGGTGATCGGTCGTGCTCGGGTGAGCGGTCCTGCTCGGGTGAGCGGTACTGCTGGGTGAGCGGTCGAGCTCAGCGCACCTCGGGCAGGGTGATCGTGACCTCGAGCCCACCGGCGGGCACGTTGCGGAGCGACGCCGTGCCCCCGGCGCGTTCCGCCACCGCGCGGACGATCGCGAGTCCCAGACCGGAGCCGCCCGGCAGGGCGCCGGCGCCCGTGGAGGGGTCGGGGTTCGGGCGGGACGTCCGTGCCTCGTCCGGACGCGTGAACCGGTCGAAGGCCACGGGGATGAACGACTCGGGTACACCGGGGCCGTCGTCGGTGATCTGCAGCACGCCCTGGCCGCCGGTGCTCCGCCAGGACACGAAGATGCCGCCACCGCGGGGGAGTGCGGCCACGGCGTTGCCCGCGATGTTCGTGACGAGCTGGGCCATCCCACCCGTGTCGATCCGGTAGCGCGGTTCCACGGTGCCGCCGCCGATGCCCGGGCCGGACCCGCCGACGGCGACCGGCGGCTCCAGGTCGAAGTCGACGGTGACGTCCTTCGCCGACGCGATGAGCCGGACGCGGTCGACCGCTGCCATCACCTCGTCGCCGAGGTCCGACCAGGCGGTCTCCGGCCGTCGGTCGCCGTCCTGTTCACGTTGCTCAGACTCCTCGATCCGCGACAGTGCGAGCAGGTCGTTGGCGAGCCGGGACAACCGCGCGACGCTGTGCTTGGCGCGTTCGATGTGGGCGGCGAGGGCGGCGGCGTCGTTGCCGTCGAGCGAGGCGAGGTCGAGCTGGGTCGTCAGGATGGCCAGGGGCGTCCGGAGCTCGTGGCTGGCGTCCGACACCATCTGGCGTTCACGCTCGGTCGCCTGCCGGGTCCGGGCCAGGAAGGCGTTGAGCGTCGTCGCCAGGGATGCCAGCTCGTCCCGGGCGGGGCCCACCGGCAGTTCGGCGCGCTCCGGGGCGACGGAGAGCCGTTCGGCCTCGCGGCGCATCCGGTTCACCGGACGCAACGCGGTGGTCGCGAGCACCCAGGACGCCACGCCGAAGGCGAGCAGGATCGCCAGGCCGGTCAACGACAGGGTCGTCGTGAGGTCGTCGACGACGATGGCCTCGGCCTGCGAGTTACGGGCGGCGACGACCGTCCACCGGCCGGCCTCGTTGACGGGGTGCTCCACGACGACGCGGTACTCCGAGCCGGATGCCGTGATGATCGAGGTGCCGGCAGGGGTGGACCGCAGACTGCCGAGCGCCTGCTCGACGCGGTCCGGCATCGTCGAGAGCACGATCTCGCCGGACGGGGACACGACGGCGACGAGCTGCGCGTTGCCCGGTGACGACAGGTCGGGGTCGCTGTCGACCTCGAGCGTGGCGACGTAGGGGTCGGCATCGGCGTCGAGCAGCGTGCGGGTCGCACTCGCGACGACGCTCACCACCTGGAACCGCATCACCAGGACGAGCAGCAGGATCACGATCGCCGCGATCGCCGTCGAACCGATCGTGATCCGGGCACGCAGCGACAGCAGACGCAGCGGCCGGATCGGACCACCGCGTCGGTGGTCCGATCGTGGGGCGTCGTCGGCCCCGCTCACGCCCCGAGCAGATCCAGGCGGTACCCGCGACCGCGGACCGTGGCGATGGCGACGGTGGCCTCGTGCGCGGTGAGCTTCTTGCGGAGGTACGAGATGTACTGCTCGACCACGTTCGGGTCGACGTGCTGCGAACCGTCCCAGACCTCTTCGAGGATCTTCGGGCGGTCGACGACACTGCCGGCGGACCGGGCGAGCAGGCGGAGCAGGGCGAACTCCGTGGGGCTCACGGCGACGCGCTGGCCCTTGATCGAGATGCGGCGTGCCTCGGAGTCGATGGAGACGTCGCCGACCTCGATCGTGCGGGGAGCCCCGGCGGACTCACGACGGCCGAGCGCACGCAGCCGAGCGGTGAGCTCGGCGAAGGCGAAGGGCTTGGTGAGGTAGTCGTCCGCACCGGCGTCGAGCCCGAACACACGGTCGTCCACGGCGTCGCGCGCCGTCACGAGCAGGATCCGCACGGGGTCCTCGCGCTCACGGATCCGCCGGGCGAGCTCGAAGCCGGACATGCCGGGCATCATCACGTCCACGACCGCAAGGTCGAACGCCTGCTCGCCGAGCGCGATGAGCGCCTCGACACCGTTCTCGACCGCCGTCACGCGGTACCCCTCGGCCGCGAGTCCGCGCTCCATCAGGGCCCGCATCTCGTCGTCGTCCTCGACCACCAACAGCCGCATAGTGGACCTCCTCGGACCCATCGTGGCATCGAACCGTCGCCGAGGGCCGTTCTCAGGCCGAACTCGCTGAATCTCGTCACAGGACAGGGCGGAACGGTCTGTCCCACGTTCTAGGGACGTGAGCGTCGCTTGCTTCGTTGCTAGGCTCCGGCAGCGGACAGCGCGACCCGATGCGCCGCCCGCACTGGGGGATCATGAACGACTCGATCGACCACCCGGCAATCGTGCGCCTGCGCGCCGAACTGGACGCCGCGTGGAAGGGGATCGGCACGCTCGCACAGCTGGAGGACGTACCGCGCGACCGCGTGGTCGCAGAGCTGCGGACGGCGGTGCCGGACGTGGCGAGCCGTGCCGCACGCGAGGTCGGCATCGAGGCCGTCGTCGCCGAGATCAACCGGTACGCCGACACCGGGGTCCCCGGTGCGACCGACGTCGTGCCGACCGAGGTGATCTGGTCCGACGTGGTGCGGACGGCGTCGGAGGCGGCCTGCGCGGCACGCTGAGGTGGACCCGGCACAACGTCTGCGCGGCACGCTGAGTAGACCCGGCACCGCGCAAACGCGACGCGCCTAGTCGTCCTCGCCGAGCAGTTCCCCGCGCACCCGTCGGATGTCCTCGAGCAGCGCCCCGATGAGCACCCAGTGCCGGGAGTTCGGACGCACCACCTCGAGCGGCGCGGTGAGTGCCGGCTCCGAGGCCTCCGCCCACGGCTCGGCGTCCGGTCCGAGCGCAGCAGCGTCCGCCCCACCGGCCCCGGGTGCCGGGTCGAGCCGCGTCGACTCGACCCGCGCACTGAGCGCCCGCACGTCCGCCCCGATCCGCGCCACCTCGGTCGCGATGCCGTGCACCACCGGATCGTCCCGCACGTCCGGGGCGGTGTTGTCGCGGATCGCCCGGGTCATGCCGGTGACCCGGGTCACCAGGATGCGCAGGTGGTCGGTGACCACCACGTCGCGGTCGAGGATCGTCCGGTGCCGGCCGCTGCGCGGGTTCATCGTCAGGGACTCGCGGGCCGCCCCCAGGGACGCCTCGGCCTTGGCATGCTGCTGCCGGAGGGCCCGGGCCGCGACGAGGGCCTCGTCCCAGCGTGCGCGGTCCCACCCCTCGGTCAGGCCGATCGCGATCCGCTCGAACGCCACCGCGGTGTCGCGGGCGAGCCGGGCGACGGCGAGGTGCGCCGGCTCGAGCAGGACGGGCGGCACGATGAGCGCGTTCACGACCAGGGCGACGATCGCACCGATCACGGTCTCGAGGATCCGGTCGGCGGAGTAGTTCGGCGTCACGACCCCGGCGGTGAGCACGAGCATCCCGCTGATCCCCACCTGGGTGGCCGACGTCGGGGTGAGCCGGAGCGCCCACGCGATCAGGATCGCGAGCACGATGACGAGCAGCACCACGAACACGCCGTCGCCGAGCAGCAGGTGGAACCCGGTGGCCAGCACGACGCCGATGACGACGCCCGCGCTCCGCTCGAGCCCCTTCACGAACGACTGGTTGATGCTCGGCTGCACCACGAGCAGGGCCGCGATGGCCGCGAAGGTGGGGAACGGCCCCTGGATCACCAGACGGCAGAGGAGCACGGCGGCCACCACCGCGACGGCGGTCTTCACGACCTGCAGGAACGGCGTGCGACTGGAGCTGCGGAGACGCGCGACCGGGTTCACACCGACCACGGTAGCCACCGGCCGCGCGCCGAGCCGTGCACGAACGCGACGAAACCCGTGCGACGCGGTTGACTGATGTCGTGTGGCCCAACCATGAGCGCGTCATCCCGCAGGCCTTCGCCGGCTCCGGGACCTCCGTGGTGGCCGCGCGGGCGCACTCCGTCGAACCGTCGGGCAACGGCTACCTGTACGGCTACGAGGTCGACACACTGGACCGCAACGGCCAACGCGCCACGGTCCTGACCTACGTCGACACCGGCGGCACCCACGACCAGAACAGCGCCATCGTCACGGACCCGGCGACGGGCGAACCGGTGTCGGTCTGGGCGTACCCGAACGACCCAGGCCTGCCGGTGCTGCCGCAGGTCACCTACCGCGACGCCGTCGCCGAGCTGCTGACCACCCTCGGCATGCCCGTCACCGACCCGGTGCTCACCGTCGCCGCGTACCGGCCCGGCAAACGTGCGGTGGTGCGCGTCGACGCCCCCGAGCGCACCCTGTTCCTGAAGATCGTCCGTCCGCACCGGGTCGCGCCGATCGTGCAGTCGCACGAGCAGTTCGTCGCGGCCGGCCTGCCGGTGCCGCGCGTGCTGTCCAGTCGTGGTGACGGCCTGCTCGTGCTCGAGCGCATCCGCGGCGTGCCGGCCGGCAGCCGCATCCTCGACATCGCCGACGACCCGCGCTTCGTGGCGTCGCTCGCGGCGTTGAGCGGCCGCGTCGCCACCGTGCCGATGACCCAGCAGGCCCGTGCCGACGCGATGGACCACGCCGACTGGCACCGTCGCACGCTCATCGCCGCCCTGCCGCGCGACGCCGAGGAGATCGACCGCCTGTACGACGCCATCGGCCGCCGTTCCATCGGTTGGTCGAGCTCGACCAAGCAGGTCGTGCACGGCGACCTGCACCTGGAGCAGGTGTTCGTCGACGAGGACGAGCCGTGGCGCATCTCGGGCCTGCTCGACATCGACACCGCGGGCTGGGGGTTCCCGGTCCGTGACGTCGGAGCCGTCGTCGCCCACCTCGTGGTGACCGGGCTGTGGCACCGGTCCCGAGGCGACGCGGAGCGCGGCGCCGCCGCCGAGCGCCTCGCCGACGCGATCGCCCGCGACTGGGTCGCGCGCAACCCGCGCGAGACCGACCGCATCGGGCCCGCCATCGGCGCGCAGCTGCTCGCCCACGCCGGCGGCCAGGCGACCACCGGTTCCGCCAACGGGATCCAGACTGCCCAGCAGCTCCTCGCAGCGACGCAGGCCGCCCTGGCGGACGCGGCCCCGAGCCTCCCGACCGGCGCGTCGACCCGCCCGCGGTCCGCACCGCAGGCCTGACGGCTCGCGGCCCCGTCGCCAAAGCGACAGATCTGCGTGGAAGGTTGGCGGGAACTGTCGCTTTCGCGGGGTGGTCGGCGTGGGGGCCCGGGATCGGACGGGAGGCGCGGGTCGGGCCCGCAACGGGCCTCCCGTCCGCCGTCGCGACGCGCGCGGGCAACGCGGCGGTCGCCTCCGTCGGTGGTCCGGGAGTAAACTGAGCGCGCACGCACCGTGTTCCCGCGTGCCGCGTCGATTCCGGACGCAGCCGTCGATCACTTGATCGACGCGGGGACCGGGCCGTGAGCGCCCCGAGGGGGCACCACGTGCGTGTGACGACGCCGGATCCCGGCGCGGACCGTCCGAACCTGCTCCCGGCAGGTGCTCGTGTGGAACGGCTCGCGGGAGTCCACCGGACGTCCCGATGCGGGGACCGGCGATGCGGTGGGCCACGGTGGCCCGCGGCCGAACCGGAGCCGCGCCAGGCCCCGGTGCAGGACTTCCCGCCCCACGGGCGGATCGCCCCGACGTGTGGGCGGAACAGGAGGAGCGTTGGCTCGATCAGGCACCCGGCGTGCTGCCGGCGGGACGCGGACCGCGTCACGTCGCACCAGGCCGCTGGACAACGACGGCGTCATCCCCGTCCTCGCCCGCGCTGTGCGCGAGGTCGAGGCCGCGGCGCAGCGCGGACCACTCAAGGCGTCGAACCGGACGAAGTTCCAGGCGGTCGCCCTGCTGATGCGCGAAGAGCGCGCGCGGGTGAAGGCCGACACGGAGCTCACCGACGCGCAGCGCGCCGAACAGCTCAAGCGGCTCGACGGCGTGGCCACGATCCTGGCGAAGACGGCGGCGCGGGACACCAGCGTCATCCAGCTCCTCGCCGAAGAGGTGCAGGTGCCCGAGGCGACGCGTGCGGTCAAGCGCGACATGATGATCGCCGGTGGCGTCGAGCTGCAGCCGGAGGACCTCGTCATCGCGTCCGAGCCCGCCGCGGTGGTCGAGACCCCGGTGCGTGCCGTCGTGCCGCAGTCCGTCGTCCAGCGCCAGCTCGCGAACCCGTTCATGCCTCCGGACTTCGCCCTCGCCGACCAGCCCGTCGCGCACCCGCGCCGCCTGGCGAACTGGGAACTGTTCGGACCGCTGTTCAAGTCGTTCGAGTACGGCGCGGGCGGGGGAGCGGCGACGATGCCGCTGCCGGAGCCCCCGACGCTGCACTCGCGCTCGGGCACCACGCTCATGAAGCACCAGGCGGAGCTCATCACCGCCGCAGCGCAGGGGCACCGTACCTTCCTGCTCGCCGACGAGCCCGGCCTCGGCAAGACCGCGCAGTCGCTGCTCGCCGCCGACGCCGCGAACGCGTTCCCGCTGCTCGTCGTCGTGCCGAACGTCGTCAAGACGAACTGGGCACGTGAGGCCGAGCGCTGGGTGCCGAACCGCCGCGCCACGGTGATCCACGGGGACGGCAACGACCTCGACGGGTTCGCCGACATCGTCATCGTGAACTACGAGATCCTCGACCGGCACGCCGGGTGGCTCGGCAACTTCGGGTTCAAGGGGATGGTCGTCGACGAGGCGCACTTCATCAAGAACAAGGACTCGCAGCGCGCCCGGTTCGTGCTGCAGATCGCCGAGCGCATCCGGCAGCGCACCGCCACCCCGCTGCTCATGGCGCTGACCGGTACCCCGCTCATCAACTCGGTCGAGGACTTCCGCACCATCTGGGAGTACCTCGGCTGGATCGACGACAAGAAGCCGCGCGCCAAGCTCATGAACGAGCTCGAGGAGATCGGCCTGACCCCGGCCGACCCCGGGTTCTTCGTCGAGGCCCGCCGCGCCGTCATCGACCAGGGCATCGTCCGACGCCGCAAGGTCGACGTCGCCGCGGACATCCCCGCACGCCGGATCGCCGACATCCCCGTCGAGCTCGACGGCGACGAGGGCCGCTCCATCCGCGACGCCGAGCGCGAGCTCACCGCGAAGCTGGTCCGCCGGTACCACCAGGCCCTCGACGCCCGCACCGGGAAGGACCCGGTCGTCGGCATCGACCACAAGCTGGTCCGCCAGGTCGCGCGCTGGGAGCTCGAGGACCAGGACGCCTCGTCGACCGGCGAGAACGTGTTCTCGATGGTCCGCCGCATCGGCCGGGCCAAGGCCCAGCTCGCGGCCGACTACGCCGCGCAGCTCGCCTCGAACGTCGGCAAGGTCGTGTTCTTCGCGAAGCACCTCGACGTGATGGACCAGGCGGAAGAGGTGTTCGCCCGTCGTGGGCTGCGCACCGCCACGATCCGCGGCGACCAGACCCCCACGCAGCGCACGGCCGAGATCGACTCGTTCGTGAACGACCCCGACGTCGCCGTCATCGTCTGCTCGCTGACCGCGGCCGGCGTCGGCCTGAACCTGCAGGTGTCGTCGAACGTCGTGCTCGCCGAGCTGTCGTGGACGAGCGCCGAGCAGACCCAGGCGATCGACCGCGTGCACCGCATCGGACAGGAAGAGCCCGTCACCGCGTGGCGCATCATCGCCGCGCAGACGATCGACACCAAGATCGCCGAGCTCATCGACTCGAAGGCGTCCCTGGCCGCCCGTGCGCTCGACGGTTCGGACGAAGCGGTCGTCGACTCCGGCGACATCCAGCTCGACGCGATGGCCGCGCTGCTGACCGAGGCGCTCGGCGGCTAGCGCAGGCGCGTCCGGACAGCAAAACACCGGTGTTCGGACTCTGAACCGCGTCATGCGCGTGTTCGGAGCGTGAACACCGGTGTCTTGCGAGGGCGACCTGCTCAGATGCGGGACTGCACCTCGGCCAGGGACGGGTTCGTCGCCGTCGTCCCGTCGGGGAACACCAGCGTCGGCACCGTCTGGTTGCCGCCGTTGACCTCGGCGACGAGTTCCGCGGTACCGGGGGTCTGCTCGATGTCGACCTCGATGAAGGGGACCCCGGCCTTGGACATCTGGTTCTTCAGCCGGGCGCAGTAGCCGCACCACGTGGTGGTGAACATCGTGACGCCGCCGGCTTCGGGCGTGAACTGCTCGCGGGTGATCGTGTCGCTCATCCCTGCAGGCTAACCCCGGGTGCGGGGAATCCGCGCAGTGCCTGGTAGACAAGACCGTGTGAGCCACACGCACCTCGAGATCGAGCGCACCTACGACCTGCCCGAGGGCGGTGCCCTCCCCGACCTCGTCGGCGCGGGCGGCATCCTCCGCACCGAGCACCAGGAGCCGTTCGAACTGGACGCGACCTACTGGGACACCGAGCGGTACGACCTGGTGGCCGCGCGGGTGACGGTCCGCCGTCGCACCGGTGGCCCCGACGCCGGTTGGCACATCAAGCGCTCCGAGTCGGACACGGTCCGCCACGAGCAGCAGTTCCCCCTGACCGACGACGCCGACACGGTGCCCGACGAGGTCCTCGCCGCACTCTTCACCGAGCGTCGCGGCCGCGGGCTGCGTCCGGTCGTCCGGATCACCACCACCCGGACCGTCACTCGACTGCTCGACGAGGACGGCGACCAGATCGCCGAGCTCGCCGACGACCAGGTCACCGCCCAGCGCCTCGACGACGACGCCCCGGAGACCCCGCGCACCTGGCGTGAGGTCGAGGTCGAGACCGTCGACGGCGTCGACCCGCAGATCGCCCACGAGCTGTTCGCGGCCCTCGACGGACGCTTCGCGGCCGTCGGCGCCGGCCCCGCCGCAGTCGCGTCCAAGCTGGCACGCGGGCTGGCAGGAGCACCGGCACCGCGCCTCCAGACCGAGGAGAAGCCGGCCAAGGGCACGACCGCACGCATCCTGGCGAAGCGGGTGCGCAAGCTGCGCATCGCGCTGCTCGGCCAGGAGGCCCGGCTCCGCTCCGGCGACACGGCCGACCTCCGGCAAGCGGCCGACACCACCCTCGAGATCGCCGCGATCCTGGGCGCCTACCGCCCGGCGTTCCCCGACGGCGAGGCCGTCGACCGCGCCGCCGAGGCGGCGGACGGCCTGGCGGGCGTCACCGCGCGTGCGGCGCTGGCCGAGTACCTGATCGACCGGCTGCCGCGGGCGTCGTCGCCGGCGCAGGACGACCTGGTCGACGCGTTGACCCGTGAGCGGATCCTGGCCTCGACCCGTGAGCGTCGCGACCAGGCGGTGCGGGACGTCGTCGCGTTCCTGCACGGCGAGCCGTTCCTCGAGCTGCTCGACGCCCTCGACGACGCAGCCGAGCGTCCCCTGCCGACCGCGTGGTCGCTCCGCTCGCCGAAGCAGGTCGCCCAGGACGTCGGCGCCGACGTGAAGCCGCGCGTGCGCGAGCTCGTCCGGGCCGCCGTCGCCGACGACACCTCGGACACCGCCGCCGAGCGGGAGGCCGCCGACCGGAGCACCACCGAGGCCGCGTGGCAGGAGACGATGCGGGCCCGGATGGCGATGGACGTGCTCGGCGACGACGCGTTCCCGCACGCGCTGTGGAAGCGGATCGGTACCGCCGCCGACGTGCTGACGGAGCGGGTGCGGTCGCTGCACGCCCTCGACATCCTGCGGGCGAACGCGGCGATCGCGGAGCGTGGCGGTGAGGGCACGTTCGGGTACGGGGTGCTCGCGGGGGACCGGGTGCGCCTGGCCGAGGAGTCCTACGACGAGGCGGTGCACGCGCTCAACCGCGTGTGAGCGGAGTGCGCGCGTTGCGTGCGCCGCTGTTCGCTTGGTGAGCAGAAGAGGTCGGGTCCCGCGTTCGGACCCGACCTCTTCTGCTCACGAAGTGCGCGGCGCTGCTCAGCCCGCGGCGATCGGGGTGGCGGTCGCCGCGGCGGGCGTCTCGTCGGCGAGCCCGAGCACGTCGAGCAGCCAGGCGAGTTCGAACGCCCGCTCCTTCCACGACGCGTACCGACCGCTGACACCACCGTGGCCGGCGGACATCTCGGTCTTCAGCAGCACCGGCGCGCCGACCTCGCGGAGCTTCGCGGTCCACTTCGCGGGCTCGACGTAGAGCACGCGGGTGTCGTTGATCGAGGTCACGGCGAGGATCTGCGGGTACTGGACGTCGTCGCGGACGTTCTCGTACGGCGTGTACTCGCTCATGTAGCGGTAGACCTCGGCGTCGTGCAGCGGGTCGCCCCACTCGTCCCACTCGATGACGGTGAGGGGCAGGTCCGGGTCGAGGATGCTCGTCAGCGCGTCGACGAACGGCACGGCCGCCAAAATGCCGGCGAACCGTTCGGGTGCGAGGTTCGCGACGGCGCCCATCAGGAGCCCACCCGCACTGCCGCCCTCGGCCACGAGCCGGTCGGCGCTCGTCCGGCCGGACTCGATCAGGTGCTCGGCGACCGCGACGAAGTCGGTGAAGGTGTTCTTCTTCGTCAGGGTCTTGCCGTTCTCGTACCAGTGCCGGCCGAGTTCACCGCCACCACGGACGTGAGCCACCGCGAAGACGACACCGCGGTCGAGCATCGACAGGCGCATGACGCTGAAGCCGGGGTCGATCGAGTGTTCGTACGAGCCGTAGCCGTACAGGTGCAGCGGCGACGGCGAGTCCTGGTCGACGGCGTCACGGCGCCAGACGAGCGAGATCGGCACGCGGGTGCCGTCGGCCGCGGTGGCCCAGTCGCGTTCCTGCACGTAGTCGGCCGGGTCGTAGCCACCGAGCACGGGCTGGCGCTTCAGGACGGTGACATCGCCGGTGGCCAGGTCGAGGTCGCTGACCTCGGAGGGGGTGACGAACGACGTGTACCCGATGCGGAGTGTCGGCTGCTCCCACTCCGGGTTGCCGCCGAGCCCCGCGGAGAACAGGGCTTCGTCGAAGGGGACCTCGTGCGCGTCGCCGTAGCCGTCGCCCTCGATCGGGATGATCGCGACGCGGGGGAGCGCCTCGGACCGGTACTCCAGCGCGAGGTGCCCGGCGAAGGCGTCGACCGACTCGATGCGGCGCTCGGTGTGGTGTGCCACGACGACGCGGCGGTCACGCTCGGACGTCGGGTCGTCGGCGGGGACGTCGACGAGCTCGAAGTTCTCGGCGCCGTCGTTGTGCAGCACCAGGAACCGGTCGCTGCCGCCGACGATGGCGTGCTCGATCTCGTACTCGACGCCCTCGCGGCGGGGCCAGACGACCTGGAACTCACCGGTCGGGTCCGCAGCATCGAGGACGTGCGCCTCGGACGTGATCTTCGAGCCGAGCTCGATGACGATGTACTGCGACGAGCGGGTGACGCCGACGCCGACCCAGTAGCGGTCGTCGGGTTCCTCGAACACCAGGACGTCCTCGGACGCCGCGGTGCCGACCGTGTGCCGCCAGATCTTGTCCGGACGCCAGGACTCGTCGACCGTGGGGTAGAAGACGTAGCGGCCCGCCGGGTCGAACGTGGCGCCGGCCCCGGTGTTCGGGATGGCGT
Source organism: Curtobacterium flaccumfaciens UCD-AKU (assembly GCF_000349565.1). Lineage (GTDB taxonomy): Bacteria > Actinomycetota > Actinomycetes > Actinomycetales > Microbacteriaceae > Curtobacterium > Curtobacterium poinsettiae. The sequence continues at coordinate 98,437 of NZ_KB714607.1, read as the reverse complement.
CGCCGAGGTCGGTCCCCGAAGCCAGGTCGCGCACGTGCAGGGTGTACCGCTCGTCGCCCTCGACGTCGATGCCGTACACCAGGCGGGTGCCGTCGTCGCTGATGTCGTAGGTGCCGAGGGAGAAGAACTCGTGGCCGTCGGCCAGGGCGTTGCCGTCCAGCACCACCTGCTCACCGGGCAGGGTCGACTCGCCCTCGACCACGGCGGGCGGCGTCCAGTCGTCCGGGCCGGCGACGGGCACGCGGCAGTGCACGCCGTACTGGCTGCCCTCGGCGGTGCGGGTGAAGTACCACCAGTCGCCCATGCGCACCGGCACCGAGAGGTCGGTCTCCTGCACGCGGCTCTTCACCTCGGCGAAGATGCGGTCCCGCAGCGGCGCGAGGTGCGCGGTCGCGGCGTCGGTGTGGGCGTTCTCGGCTTCGAGGTACGCCAGGGTGTCGGGGGATTCCTTGTCCCGCAGCCACTCGTAGTCGTCGACGAAGTCGATGCCGTGGTGGGTCCGTGTCACGGGCCGCTTGGCGGCGCTGGGCGGGGTGGATGCGGTGTGCTCGTTGCTCACCGTCCCACCCTATTCGCCCGCACCCCCGGTCAGGCCGCGGTCCGCTCGTGGCCGCCCACAGCGGCGTGCACCCGCTGCTCGAACGCCTCGAGCTCGGCGACCACGGCGGGTGCCACCCAGGCGCGGTCACGGCGGCGACGGGTGACCGGACGGAGCACGCCCGCCAGCACCAGGTCGAGCGTGACGCGCTCGACCTGGTCGGCGGTGAGCAGGGTTCCCAGGTGCGCTTCGGTCAGGACGGGTTCGTCGGCGAGCGCACGGCCGACGACGGCGTGCGGGCCCGTGGCGCAGGGACCGGCGGACCGGTCGGCGTCGTGCTCGGCGAGCAGCAGGGCGCCGAGCGTCGCCTCGTCGCACACCGTCCCGATCGCCAGGGCCAGATCGGCCACGAACCCGGTGACCTGGCCGTCGCGGTACCGCTCCAGGTGCCGGAAGTACCGCCGTCGGTCCGCCGCGAGTGCGGTGGCCACGGGTGCGGTCACCGTCGTCGTGACCCCGCGGCGCCGCAGCACGGCACCGATCAGCGCCCGCCCGATCCGACCGTTGCCGTCGGTGAAGGGGTGGATCGACTCGAACTGCGCGTGCGCGATGGCCGCCTGGGCGATCGGGTGCAGGTCCACACGGTGCACGAACGCGAGCAGGTCGGCCATCAGCGGTGCCACGAGCTCCGGCGGCGGTGGGACGTACCGGGCGTCGCGGGGTGTGGCGCCGCCACCGATCCAGTTCTGCACGTCGCGGTACCGGCCTGCGGACCGTCCGTCGACCGGGTCGTCGCGCATCAGCAGACGGTGCGCCTCGAGCAGGGACGACTCCGTGACGATGCCCGAGTCCGCCGCGGAGACCAGGTGCTCGACGGCGCCGCCGGCCCGGACCACCGCGGTGGCACCCGGGTTCGCCCGGATGCCGACGAGCGCGCGCGCCAGGTCGTCGATCGAGGCGGGCTCGTCCTCGATCCGCGACGACGCCACGGCTTCGGTCCGGCCGAGCACGGACCCGAGCGGTGCGAGCCGGGAGCCGTGGTGGACGTCGAGGGTGCGCAGGGCCGTGGCGCTCCGGTCGAGCAGTGCGACGGTGTCGTCGTCGGGTGTCCACCGAGCCCTGGCGATGGACGGGGGCACCGACACCCGCACGGTGGTCACCAGCCGGTCGTCACGGCACCCGCGGACTGCGCTGCGCCAGGGTCGTTCGGCCCTGTGGTGCGTGGGCCAGGTCTCGCTCCGGTGTGCCATCCCGCGACGGTAGGGCCGCCGGGACGTCCGGCGCCAGGAATCGGTATTTCGCCCGCGCGCCGCCGCCCGCCCGTCCGCCGCCCGCGCGCCGCCGCCCGCACGACCCCGCCCGCACGCCCCCGCGTACCGTTGGTGCCATGAGCAACTCCTTCGCGATCACCGGTGCCCACGTCGTCCCCGTCTCCGCCCCCGCCTTCGACGGCGGCGCGGTCATCGTCGAGGACGGCCGGATCACCGCGGTCGGGCCCGACGTCACCCCGCCCGACGGCATGACGGTCATCGACGCCGCGGGTTCGTGGCTCGTCCCCGGGTTCGTCGAGGCGCACGGCCACGTCGGCATCCACGAAGAAGCCAACGGCGAGGCCGGCAACGACACGAACGAGATGACCGCCCCGAACATGGCGGGCGTCCGCGCGATCGACGCGATCGACATCGACGACGAGGGCTTCCGGGACGCGCTCGCCGGCGGGATCACGAGCATCGTCGTCAAGCCCGGCTCGGGCAACCCGATCGGCGGCCAGAGCGTCGCCATCAAGACCTGGGGCGGCCGGACGATCGACGAGCAGCTCATCTCCGACTCGGTGAGCGTGAAGAGCGCCCTCGGCGAGAACCCGAAGCGGGTCTACGGCGGCAAGGGCCAGACCCCCTCCACCCGGCTCGGTGTCGCCAAGATCATCCGTGACGCCTTCGTCGACGCGCAGAACTACAAGGCCGCCCGCGACGCCGCAGCCGCGAAGGACGAGCCGTTCGCCCGCGACCTGACGAAGGAGACGCTCGTCCGGGTGCTCGACGGCGAACTCGTCTGGGACCAGCACACCCACCGCCACGACGACATCGCCACCGCCATCCGCCTGTCCGAGGAGTTCGGCTACCGGCTCGTCGTGAACCACGGCACCGAGGCGCACAAGATCGCCGACGTGCTCGCCGCGAAGGACATCCCGGTCATCTACGGCCCGCTCTTCACCAGCCGTTCGAAGGTCGAACTCCGCGACCGCGGCATCCCGAACCTCGCCACCATCGCGGCGGCCGGGGTCCGGGTCGCCATCACGACGGACGCGCCGGTCGTGCCGATCAACATGCTCGTCGACCAGGCGACCGCCGCCGTGAAGGAGGGCCTGCCCGCCCAGACCGCACTCGAGGCGCTCACGGTCAACCCGGCCGAGTTCCTGGGCTTCGGCGACCGTGTCGGTCGCCTGGCCGAGGGCTACGACGCCGACCTCGTGCTCTGGGACGGCGACCCGCTCGACGCGACCAGCCGCGCGACGCGCGTCTGGATCGACGGCGAGACCGTGTTCGCGTGGGCCGACGGGGCCGGCGTCACCACGCCGCGCTGGTAGCGGCCACGAGACGCCGGCGTCTCGCGTGACGCGGTGGGCTCAGCCACAGGCGGACGGGAGGCCCGTGGCGAGCCCGCCACGGGCCTCCCGTCCGTCAGGTGTCCGGTCGCGAGTCGCCGTCGTTTCGGCACGACGCCGTCACACCCGCGAGACACCGCCCAATTCCGCGGCGTCTCGCGGACACGACGGCGTCTTCCGGGTCGAGCGGTCAGACCGTGCTCAGACCTCGCGCGCCAGCAGGAAGTCGTTGATGCGCGTCGTCAGGTCCGCGTCGATCGCGCGGGCGTCGCCGTTCACCGAACGGATCGGCGCCGCCTGCCGCACGCTCGACACGAGCCAGAGCGCGTCCGCGGCTGCCAGATCGGCGAGGGTGACGAGTTCGTAGGCGGTCTCGACGCCCTCCTGCTCAGCGAAGCGGAACACGTCGGCCTGCGTCGTGCCCGCCAGGATCCCGATGTCGGTGCGGGGCGTGACCAGCCGGTCGCCGACCTTCATGATCAGGTTCGCGCGCGTGCCCTCGAGCACGTAGCCGTCGCTCGAGACGAACAGGGCGTCGTCGGCGCCGCGGCGGACCGCCTCGCGCAGGGCAGCCATGTTGACGCCGTACGACAGCGTCTTCGCGCCCTGCAGCAGCCACGGCGAGGTGCGCTCGACGTCGTGCCGGTAGCCGCGGTCCAGGACGACGACGGAGATCCCCTCGGTGCGGGCGGCCGTGGAGTCGCCAGACGGCGCGGCGTAGACCCAGCCGGTCGGACGGTCGGTGCCCTCGACGCCGCGGGTCAGGACGGTCTTGGCGAAGGCCTCCCGTACCGGGTCGAGGCGCGCGCAGACGGCCTCGATGGCCTGGCGCCACGCCTCGGGGTCGGGGGCGGGCAGGTCGAGCATCGCGGCGGAGCGACCGAAGCGGGCGAGGTGCGCCTCGAGGGCCTGGGGTCGGCCGTCGATCACCGTGATGGTCTCGAACACGCCGTCACCGCGGGTGACGCCGAGGTCCTGCACCTGGACGTGCTCCTCGAGCGGCTTCGCCCACGTGAAGGCGTCGGCCGCGGGGTCGTGCGGCGCGGCGTCGCGGGAGGGCTGGTTGAGGACGGCGAGCACGGTTTCGGTCATGCGTCCATCCAACCGCAGCTCAGCCCGCTTCGGGCAGGGCGCCGAGCAGCTTCCACACGGCGGGCGTCAGCTCGGGGTGCTGCAGCGCGATCCGGCGCAGCCGGTGGTACTCCTCACCCAGCCGGGTGCCCTGCCCGGACGCCGGATGGCTCGACCACTGTGCGTGCCGCTTGCCGATCGCCTCGTCCAGGTCGACGGCGTCCGCGCGCAGGATCAGCACGACCTGCTCGTCGACGGTGGGGAGCGTCGGCATGAACTCCCACGGGTCCTCGCCCTGACGGCTCCGGTGCTCGACGAGCATCGAGATCTCCTCAGCGGCCTCGGCGCGCAGCACTTCGAGGCTGCGCCCGGTCCTGCGGGGCTCAGCCATGGTGCCCCCGCAGCACGCCTGCCATGGGAAGAGCGTACGACACTCCATCGGTCACACTGGACGCGTGAGCCTTCGCGACGAGAGCAAGTCCCAGCATCCCCGGGTGGTGGTCGTGTACCTGCTGCGCGACGGCGAGGCAGGGCCCGAGGTGCTGCTGGGGGAAAAGCGCCGCGGCCTCGGCACCGGCCGTCTGGTCGGCCCCGGCGGCAAGCGCGAGTCCGGCGAGACGGCGGTCGAGACCGCCGTGCGCGAGGTGCGTGAAGAGGTCGGCCTGCGGCTCGACGCGGTCGACCTGGAGGCCCGTGGCACGTTGGACTACCGGTTCCCGTACCGACCGTCCTGGTCCCAGGTCTCGGACGTCTTCGTCTGCCGCCGCTGGCAGGGAGACCCGTCGGGCTCGGACGAACTGGAGCCGCGGTGGATCCCGGTCGACGCCGTGCCCTACGACGCGATGTGGGACGACGCCCGGTACTGGTTGCCGGGGGTGCTCGCTGGCGGCAACGTCCGGGCGCGGTTCACGTTCGCCGAGGACGACGCGACGGTGTCCGGGTTCACCGGGACGGGTGTGGCCTAGTTCTTCCGCTGGGGCGGGTCTCGCTCAGGGCGTCTGCTGGGTGCGCGTGCCGCTAGCGCGTCTGCTGCGTGCGGGTGCTGCCGGTCCGGGCCTCTTCGGCGGCGGCCATGACGTCGGCGTCGCCGCTCCGGCCGCCCAGGGGTCGCACGAAGAAGTCGATGACACCGACGACGATCGCACCGATCATCGAGAACATCGCCCACCCGACGAACAGCCCGGCGGTGCCGCGCCCGTCGGCTGGGGCGAGCAGGACGCTCGCGGCGTAGAAGCCCAGCGTCAGCACGAGGAACACGACGACGACGCTGACGAGGACGCGGTGCCAGGTGATTCGGGGGTTCATGCCCCTCAGGATACGCGTCAGCGGTCGGCGTGCTTGCCGTGCGGAGCCGCCGCCAGTCGCGGCTCCTTCCGGTTCGCGGGGCGCTGCACGGCGATGCGACCGGTCGGGGTCGCGCCCGGTTCGAGGCCGTCGCGCGCGCCGGTGAAGACGTCGCCACCGGTGCGTTCGTCCTCCCAGTCGTCGTCCCGCAGCACGCTCAGGGTGCCGGTCTCGGTGGAGGTCAGCCCGTGGCGCTCCAGCTCGGCGTCGCGCTGCCCGCCGAGGAACTCGCGGTTGGCCGTGTTCGCGTCCTGGAACATCGTCGTGCGGCCGGTGACGATCGCGCGGATCCGTTTGCGCTCCCACCACTGCTTGCCGAAGTACATGAGCACGAGGCCGGCCGCCGCGTAGCACGCCATCGTGATCAGGCCTCGGGCCGGACCGGGGCCGACGCCGTAGACCTGGTGCTTGATCATGTCGACCATGCTCGAGCCGACCACGACGTTGTTGAGCCACGCGAACGGCTCGGGCATGAACCACTTCGGGTAGGCGCCGCCGGACGACGGCATGGACAGGAAGACGAAGCAGATCATCGCCGGGGCGGCGATGAAGCGGCCGACGAAGTAGCTCAGACCGTTCACCGCCAGGCCGATCGCCACGATCCAGCCCCAGGCGATGAGCACCAGCTGGATCCAGTGGCCGTGGATGGCACCGAGCACCGGGCCGGCGAGCGTGTTCGTGATGAGCGAGATGACCAGGCCGCCGACCGCGATGACCGTCATGCGGGTGCGGTGCCGGAGCGGGCCGCCCATGATGCCGATGAACATCGCGACCATGTAGCCGCCGATGCACCACGCGAGCATCACGTACATCGCCACGGTGCCGTACTCGTCCCACGCCGGCAGGGGCGCGAGCTCGGTCACCTTCGGGGTCGCGACGCCCAGGCCGGTGAGCACCGCGCTGAGGGTGGCCGGCACGAGGCTCGCGACCTGGAACTGGTGCGCGCTCGCCTTGAAGAACTCGTTCGCGGCCGGGTCGTACGCGACCGCCATCGAGCCGTCGACCACGTCGCGCTTCGCCTGGGCGAGCGAGTCGTAGGAGTGGAACACGAACTCGCCCGGCAACGCCCGCTGCACGGCCTGCACGAAGGACGGGTCGCTGCCGATCAGGGCGATCGGCACGTCGTGCGGGTGCGGGGCGTGGAACGCGAACACGTAGCACAGGCAGAACCCGACGATGAAGAACAGCGGCATCCACAGCTGCAGGCCGATGAGCTGGAGCGACGGGTGCAGTGTCGAGTACCAGCGGCGGTACGCGCTGTACTGCTGCGGGGCGGGGACGGGGGCCTGCCGCCGGGGTGCTGACCGGCTGGCGTGTCCCGCGACCTTGGCACCGCGACGCGGCTTCGTCCCCTGGGCGGACGGCCGGCTCCCGCGCGACTTCGGGGGCGTCGGACGCGAACCGCCGGGGCGCTCCGGTCCGTCGTCGTTCCTGGGGACGTCGTTCCGCGGCGTGCTCACTCGGCGCTCTGCTCCTGCTCTCGATCGGAGCGCCAGGATACGCCCGAGGTGCTCAGGAGCGACTGCGCGATGCCTGCGCCGAGTCCATCGCGAGCTCCTCGGCGTCGAGGGTCACGAGCACGCGGCGCATGACCTCCTCGTCGAGGTTCCCCTTCTCCCGCTCCTCGAGCACGATCTCGCGGCGGCGGTCGAGCAGCTCGCGCCGGATGTCCTGGATCTGCGAGCCGCGCAGGCGCAGTGCGACGTTCCGCTCCTCGTCCTCTTCTTCCTCGGCGTCCTGGCGGAAGGTCTCGGCCTGACGCTCCAGTCGTGCCTTCAGCCGGTTCACCACCGAGTCGACAGCGTCCGAGCCGTACTGCTTCGCCCACGCCGGACGGCGCTTCTCGAGCAGCTCGATCGCGGCCTCGGTGGTGCGCTGGTTGAGTCGCATCTCGCTGCGCACGTCCTCTTCGCCCTCGGCCGGGTCCTGCACCTTGAGCGCGCGGATGACGAAGGGCAATGTGAGTCCCTGCAACAGCAGGGTGCCGACGGTGACGAAGAAGGCGATGATGAAGATCGTGTCCTGCGCCGGGATCTGCGTCGGGCTCGCGACGACGGAGACCGCTGCCGCCAGGGTCACCACGCCACGCATGCCCGTCCACGAGATGACGGTGAGCTCCCGCCAGTTGAGCTTCGGCTCCGCGGAACCGCGCATCCACCGCAGTGAGGGGTGCCCGCGGGACAGCTTGATCCGCAGCGGCCGGAGCCACTTCCCGTTGAACCGGTTGCGCACGTACGACTCGAACACGAACAGCGGCCGCACCAGGATCACCACCGCGAGCACGACAGCCGCCGCGGTGAGCGTCTGCCCGAGGCTGCGCTCGCTCTCCACCAGGTCCTGCACGACGGTGTTGAGCTGCAGGCCGATGAGCGCGAACACGAAGCCCTCGAGGATGACGTCGATGCTCGTCCAGAGCGGTCGCTCCTGCAGGCGGGTGGCGTAGCCCTCCTTCGGTGAGTTGTAGCCGATGTACAGGCCGGCCGTGACGACCGCGATCACGCCGGAGCCGGACAGGTCCTCGGCGAGGATGTACGCGACGAACGGCAGCAGGATGCTCATGATCGTCTCGACCACGGGGTCGTTGATGCGCATCCGGATCCAGTGCACGACGACGCCGAGCACGATGCCGACGACCAGGCCGACGCCGATCGCGAGCCCGAAGATGCCGAGGTCCTGCCAGACCGTCAGCGACGTGCCGGCGATGATGAGCGTGAACACGCGCACCAGGGTCAGCGAGGCCGCGTCGTTGATGAGGCTCTCGCCGGACAGCACGGTCATGACACGCCGGGGGAGTCCGAGCTTCCGGCCGATCGCGGCGGCGGACACCGCGTCCGGCGGGGCGACGATCGCGCCGAGCAGGATCGCCGCAGGCAGCGTCATGTCCGGGATGAGCAGGTACGCCACCCCGCCGACGACCAGGGCCGTCACGATCACCAGGAAGATGCCGAGTCGTCGGATCTGCTTGATCGAGCCGCGGAAGCTCTGCCACGACACGTCGAGCGCGGCGGAGTAGAGCAGCGGCGGCAGGATCACCGTGAGGATGACCTCGGAGTCGATCTCCATCGGGGGCAGCCCGGGCAGGAACGACGCCGCCAGGGCGACCGCTGTGACGAGCAGGGGAGCGGGGAGCCCCTTGGCTCGAGCGAACCCGGTCACCGCGAGCGATCCGATCAACAGGATGAGGAGCTCAGCGGTGTCCATGGACCCATTCTTCCATCGGCATGGTTCCGAACCTGAACGAGTGTGAAGCGACGGTGAACAACAGGTTGCCGATCAGGTTTGCTCGAAGGGCCGACGCCTGGGACACTTGCCCGCGGTGGACATCACACTCATAGTCGTCCTGGTCATCGCGTTGGCCCTCTTCTTCGACTTCACAAACGGTTTTCACGACACCGCCAACGCGATGGCGACCCCGATCGCGACCGGCGCCATGAAGCCCAAGGTGGCGGTCACCGTCGCTGCGGTGCTCAACCTGGTCGGTGCGTTCCTCAGCACCGCCGTGGCGACGTCGATCTCGCACGGGCTGATCAACGAGGGCCCCGGTGGCGTCGCGATCAGCCCCGAGATGATCTTCGCGGGCCTGATCGGGGCAGTCGTCTGGAACATGATCACGTGGCTCCGCGGGCTGCCGTCGTCGTCGTCGCACGCGTTGTTCGGCGGGCTCATCGGTGCCGCGATCGTCGGTGCCGGGTTCCAGTCGGTCAACTACGTCGCGCTGCTGACGGTCGTGATCATCCCGGCGTTCGCCTCGCCCGTGATCGCGGCGCTCGTGTCGTTCCTGTCGACGCGCATCGCGTACCGGATCACCAAGCGGCCGGTGTTCCCGAACGAGCGCGGCGGGTTCCGGATCGGGCAGGTCTTCACCAGCTCGATGGTGTCCCTGGCACACGGCACCAACGACGCGCAGAAGACGATGGGCGTCATCACGCTGACCCTCATCGCCTCGGGCGCGCAGTCGTCCAACCAGGGCGTGCAGTTCTGGGTCGTCGTGGCCTGTGCCCTCGCCATCGCGCTCGGTACCTACACGGGTGGCTGGCGGATCATCCGCACGCTCGGCTCGGGCATCACCGAGATCCGGGCGACCCAGGGCTTCGCGGCCGAGGCCTCGACCGCGGCGACGATCCTCGCCTCCAGCCACCTCGGCTTCGCGCTGTCCACCACGCAGGTGTCCTCGGGTTCCATCATCGGTGCCGGTCTCGGCCGCCGGGGCTCGAAGATCCAGTGGTCGACCGCCGGCAAGATCGTCATCGCCTGGTTCATCACACTGCCTGCCGCTGCTGCGGTCGGTGCCGTCGCCTCCGGGATCGCCCGTCTCGGCGTCATCGGGCTCGTGATCGACGCCGTGGTCGGTGCCGCCGTCATCCTCGGCCTGTACCTCTGGTCGCTCCGCAAGCCGCACGAGCAGGCCTCGGCCATCGAGGTCGACGTCGCCGCGAACGCGGTCCTGACCCGCAAGGAGCTGCGCGACATGCAGCGCAAGAAGCGCGCCGACGCGGTCGCCGAGCGTCGCGCCGAACTGAGCCGCGAGCGGACGCTCCGTCGCATGGCGGCCCGCAAGGGAGGCCGTCGCTGATGGGCATCGACTGGTTCGCGTTCCTCACCGTGGCGCTCGTCGCCGTGGTCTCGTCGTGCTTCGTCGTCGCCGTGTACTCGGTCGGCCTCCGTCTCTGGAGCGCCGCCGACACCCGCGCCGGCAAGTTCACCGTGAAGGACGACGGCACGATCGGTCCGGCCACCGCGGGCTTCCCGAACCCGGCCGGCGCCTCGACGGCTACACGTGCACTCCGTGCCGCTGCCGTCGCGTGCTTCGTCGTGTGCGGCGCCGTCGTGCTCTACGGCATCTACCTCATCGTTCCGCAGTTCCACTGACGGGCGCGCTCACCGAGTGAGCAGAAGACGCCGG
>NZ_KB714607.1:0-87842 GCF_000349565.1 Curtobacterium flaccumfaciens UCD-AKU | reverse complement strand
CCGGCGTCTTCTGCTCACTCGTCGTGTGTTCGCCGCGCCCGGGGGGCGGACGGGAGGCCCGTGGCGGCCTGGCGCCGCGCCTCCCGTCCGCCCCGGGCGAGCGGGCGGAATGCCGGCGTGCGATACCGAGGCGACCGCGGCATTCCGCCCGCTCGCGCAGGAACGCGCCGCTCTGCACCGTCCCGGCGCGTTCCCGGACCGGCTGGACGGACCGGACTAGCCTCGACGTGTGACCGGCAACGAGGAGGCACCTGTGACGACGACGCGGACCGAGAGCGACTCGCTGGGATCACGGGAGGTCCCGAACGACGCCTACTGGGGCATCAACACGTTGCGGGCGCTGGAGAACTTCCCGATCACCTCCGTGCCGATCGCCGTGTACCCGGACCTCATCGAGGCGCTCGTCACCGTGAAGCAGGCGGCGGCGCGGGCGAACCGGGCGATCGGTGTCCTCGACGAGGAGCGTGCCGACGCGATCGACCGCGCGGCGCAGGAAGTGCGCGACGGGGCGCTCCGCGAGCAGTTCGTCGTCGACGTCGTGCAGGGCGGCGCGGGCACGAGCACGAACATGAACACGAACGAGGTGCTCGCCAACCGGGCACTCGAACTCCTGGGCCGTGCGCGGGGCGACTACGCGTACCTGCACCCGATCGACCACGTGAACCGCAGCCAGTCGACGAACGACACCTACCCGACGAGCATCAAGATCGCGATGATCTTCGGCGTCCGGCGGCTGATCGTGCAGCTCGAGGAACTCTCCGCCGCGTTCGCCGAGCGGGGCCGCGCCTTCGCCGACGTGCTCAAGGTCGGCCGGACGCAGCTGCAGGACGCGGTGCCGATGACCCTCGGGCAGGAGTTCACCGGCTTCTCGCACACCATCCAGGAGGACGCGGAGATGCTCCGCAAGGTGATGCCGTTGCTCGCCGAGATGAACCTCGGCGCGACGGCCATCGGCACGGGGATCACCGCGGACCCGCTCTACCGCGACGAGGTCCGCCGGCAGCTGCAGGAGGCGAGCGGGATCGACGTCGTCACCGCCCCCGACCTCATCGAGGCGACGAGCGACGCCGGCGCTTTCATGACCCTGTCCGGCACGGTCAAACGCAGCGCCGCGAAGCTCTCGAAGATCTGCAACGACCTGCGGCTGCTGTCGTCCGGCCCGCAGGCGGGCCTCGGCGAGATCACCCTGCCCGCTCGCCAGGCCGGTTCGTCGATCATGCCGGGCAAGGTGAACCCGGTGATCCCCGAGGTCGTGAACCAGATCGCCTACGCGGTCGCCGGAGCCGACACCACGGTGACCATGGCGGCGGAGAGCGGCCAGCTCCAGCTCAACGCCTTCGAGCCGATCATCGCCCACTCGATCCTGCAGTCCCTGCAGTGGATGTCCCGTGGCTGTGCGACCCTCCGTGAGCACTGCGTCGTCGGCATCGAGGCGAACGAGGCGAAGCTCGCCGCCCAGGTCGACACGAACGTCGGCGTCGTCACCGCGCTGACGCCGTACATCGGGTACGCGGCCGCGGCGTCGATCGCGCACACGGCGTTGACCACCTCGACGCCGATCTCGACGCTCGTCGTGGCCGCGGGCCTGATGGACGAGGACCAGGTCATGCGGGTGCTCAGCCCGGCACGGCTGTCGGGGATCGAGCTGGCGACCGGCGCCATCCCGATCGTCACCGAGGAGATGCTGGACGCCGAGGCGCGCAAGCGCTGACGCGGGGCGTCCGCGGCAACGAGCGCGCGCACGCCACTCGTCAGGGCAGCGGCCGCTCGCCCACCCGCACCTGCTGCGCGATCGCCCGCAGCTGCTCCTCGCCCGGGGTCAGCTCGGCGTCCTCGTCCTCGGCCACCCGAGCGGCTTCGGCCTCGGCCCGGACGTGCTGCGCTGCAGCGATGTCCTGGTCCCGCCAGCGCGCGAGCGTGAAGTTCCGGGTGACGTCCCGCAGCGGCAGCCGGATCGACTCGTCCGCTTCGATGCCGGCCATCAGCTGCCGCATCCGGATCACCTCGGAGTCGAGTTCCCCGCCGACCACGAGCACGAAGTTCGAGATGTACAGGTACACGAGCAGCAGGATCGCGCCGCCGAGCCACCCGTAGGCACGGTTCCCGCCGCCGAGGGTCTCCACGTAGAGCGCGAACCCGAGGGTGGCGATGGCCCAGGTGACGATCGCGAACGCGGCACCGGCCGACACCCACCGCAGCTGCGGGGTCTTCACGTTCGGCGTCGCGTAGTACAGCACCGCCACCATCACGACCAGGTCGACCGCGAGCACCGGCCACTTCGCCACGTTCCACACGTCGTCGATCCAGGGCGCCCACCCGAGCTGCCGGATGACGGCCTCGGAGATGGTCGGGGTGCCGAGCAGGATGACGATCGCGACGGCACCGCCGACCATGACGAGCAGCGTGACGAGGAGCATCATGCTGCGGAACTTCCAGATCCGCCGACCCTCCTCGACCTCGTACGCGGTGTTCATCGCCCGCCCGAACGCCGTCGCGTAGCCGGACAGCGACCAGAGCGTCAGCACGACGCCGATCGTGAACCCGAGCCACGGGTTGTCCAGGGTCAGCAGCTGCCGGAGCGGGCCCTCGAGGTGCGACGCGGTCTCGGGCCGGACGATGAACCCGAGGACCTCGACGATGTCGGTCAGGCTGTCGCCCTTGCGGTCCACGATGGACAAGCCCGACACCACCGCCAGCGCGGTCGGGAAGACGGTCAGCAGGGCGAAGAACGTCAGCGACGCGGCCGCGTCGACGACGCGGTGCCGGATGACGGAGTGGTAGGTGCGCCGGACGACGGCGCGGACTCCCGTCCGCTGGAGATCGCGCGATGCGCTGTCCGGCATGTGTCGTACGGTACCCGACACGTGCGGCCCTGGAGGCCCGTGGCGGGCCCGCCCCGCGCCTCCCGACCGCCTGTTGGTCGCGCTGGTGCGCCTGCAAGACACCGGTGTTCACGCTCCGCACCGCGGAACGCGGGTGTTCGAAGTGCGAACACCGGTGTTATGCGCACCAGGACCGACCGGTCAGTTGGCGTGGGGCTGCAGGGCGTCGTAGCGGCGGAACGACGGGACCATCCGGACGAGGAGCGCGACGAGGCCGATGATCAGCACGCCGCCGATGACCGGCGGGTACGCGATGCCGGCCGCGACGACCAGGCCGGCGTACAGGTCGCCGAGCCGCGGGCCGCCCGTGACCACCACGATGAAGATGCCCTGCAGCCGACCGCGCATGCCGTCCGGCGACGCTGCCTGCAGGATCGTGTTCCGGAACACCGAGCTGACGTTGTCCGCGCCGCCGGCCATCGCCAGGAACAGCGCCGCGAGCCCGAGCGCGGGCAGGATCTCGACCCCGAACGCCTCACCCGAGCGGCCGCCCAGGACGTGTGCCAGCGCGATGACCACACCGAACGCCGCGATCGCCCCGCCGTACGCCGTGATGGCCCAGCCGACGGCCTCACCCTGGCGTCGGACGTGCCCGAGCGGCCCGGAGAACACGCTCGACAGCAGCGCTCCGATCGCGTACGCGGCGGTCAGGGTGCCGACCGTGATCGACCCGCCGCCGATGACGAGCGCCCCGATCGCGGGGAACAGCACGCGCGGCTGCCCGAACGTCATCGCGACGATGTCGAGCACGAAGGTCATCGTGATGTTGCGCGACCGCCGCAGGAACCTCGCACCCTCGATGAGCGAGCCGAGCCCCGGCCGCAGCGCGTCGTGGTCGGCAGCCATCCGCGGCAGCGTGAACACCCCGAGGAACGCGAACGTGAACAGCACGACGTCGATCGTGTACGTCGGCGCGAACCCGACGGTCGCGATGAGCACTCCGGCGATCGCCGGGCCCACCGTGACCTGGAACCCCGACGCGATCCCGCCCAGGGCGCTCGCCGCGGGCAGCAGGTCGGTGCCGACGAGCCGCGGGACGATGGCCGAGCGGGACGCGTTGCTGACGGTGGCGGCGACGGCGTTCACCGTGGCGAGCACGTAGAGCAAGAGGACGCTGTGCAGGTCGAGCCAGGCGTGGGTGGCGATGAGCGCCACCGCGACCCACGCGATGATCGAGGACACGAGCGCGACGAGGCGCCGGTCGAAGGCATCCGCGAGCATCCCGCCGTACAGACCCGCGACGATCATCGGCACGAGCGCGATGACACCCACCAGGGCCACGGCGAAGGTCGAGCGGGTGATCTCGTAGACCTCGAGCCCGACGGCCACGGTCGTCATCTGGGTGCCGATGCCGGCGATCGCGGTGCCCGCCCAGAGCCGGGCGAAGGCGGGGGAGCGGCGGAGCGGGGTCAGGTCGGCGAGCAGACGGCGGCGCGGCGGTGCGGGAGTCGATGGTGTCACGGTGGAACCATTCTGCGGGCTGGACGCTCGTTGCGCGTGCCCGGTGCGCCCTCTGGTTGACTGATCGGCATGACTGACCTGAACAGCAAGCCCGAGTTCGACGCCCCCGAGGGCCCCGCCCCCACCGAGCTCGTCGTCACCGACATCGTCGAGGGCTCCGGCGAGGAAGCGTCCGCCGGCTCGACCGTCAAGGTCCACTACGCCGGCGTCGAGTACGAGACCGGCGAGGAGTTCGACAGCTCCTGGAACCGCGGCGAGCCCATCGACTTCCCGCTCGCGGCGCTGGTGCGCGGCTGGCAGGAGGGCATCCCCGGCATGAAGGTCGGCGGCCGCCGCAAGCTCGTCGTCCCGCCGGAGCTCGCCTACGGCCCCGCCGGTGGCGGCCACTTCCTGTCCGGCAAGACCCTCATCTTCGTGATCGACCTGCTCGGGGTCCGCTGATGCAGGTCGGTGCCCCGACGATCGAGCTGAACGACGGCCACCGGTTCCCGGAGCTCGGCCTCGGCACCTACGGGCTGAACGGCGACGAGGGCGCGACCGCGGTCGGCACCGCGATCGCGGGCGGTTACCGGCTGCTCGACACGGCGCTGAACTACGGCAACGAGGACGCCGTCGGCAAGGCCGTCCGCGAGTCCGAGGTGGCGCGCGAGGACCTCGTCGTCACGTCGAAGCTCCCCGGCCGCCACCACGGCTACGACGAGGCGCACCGCTCGATCGACGAGACCCTCGGCAACCTGGGGCTCGACCACGTCGACCTGTACCTGATCCACTGGCCGAACCCGTCGGTGGACAAGTTCGTCGACACCTGGAAGGCGTTCGTCGACCTGCGCGACAGCGGCAAGGTCCGCTCGATCGGCGTCTCGAACTTCACGCCGGAGCACCTCCGCCGCATCGTCGACGCCACCGGGGTCGCCCCGGCCGTCAACCAGGTCGAGCTGCACCCGTACTTCCCCCAGGCGGAACTGCGGAAGGTGCACCAGGAGCTCGGCATCGTGACCGAGAGCTGGAGCCCGCTCGCGAAGCGGTCGGAACTGCTCACCGAGCAGCCGATCGTCGACGCTGCCGCCGCACACGGGGTGGCCCCCGGCCAGGTCGTCCTGCGCTGGCACGTCCAGCTCGGTGCCGTGCCGGTGCCGAAGTCGGGCGACGCCACCCGCCAGAAGGAGAACCTCGACGTCTTCGGCTTCGAGCTGACCGACGACGAGGTGCAGGCGATCTCCGCGCTCGAGCGCGGCCGCCTGTGGGACGGTGACCCGGACACGCACGAAGAGATGTAGACGGGTCGCGGACGCGCGGACGCGCGGACGTGTGGACGCGCGGACGTCCGGACCGGAGGCGCGGTGCCAGCTGGCACCGCGCCTCCAGTCATCCGTGTCGGTGCGCCGGGACTACACTGGACACCCCTCTTTCCCGAAGGGTTGTGTGTGTCCGAACCGACCGAGATCGACCGTGAGCGCGGCTACGTCGACGGCCTCTTCCGTCGTCTCGACGAGCTGACCGCCGAGGCCGAACAGCGCCTCGCCGAGACCCGCCGACAGGCGGTCGGCGGGAACCACCAGAGCCGCAGCGAGCGCGACGCGTACGCCAGGCTCTACGAGGACACCGTCGCGACGCTCGAGCGCGTGGGGGACCGTCTGGTCTTCGGCCGGCTCGAGGTCGCCGAGCCCGACAACCCCGACGACACCTTCCGGTACATCGGCCGCGTGGGGCTGCGCGACGCCGAGCACCGGCCGCTCCTGCTCGACTGGCGCGTCCCCGGTGCCAGTGCTTTCTACCAGGCCACCGCGGCGCACCCGATGGGCATGCGCTCCCGCCGGCACCTGTCCCTGCAGGGTCGTCGGGTGGTCGGCGTCGAGGACGAGGTGTTCGACGCCTCGCTCTACGACGACGAGCGCACCCACCTGCAGGGCGAGGGCGCGCTGCTCGCCGCGGTCACCGCCGAGCGCACGGGCCGGATGACCGACATCGTCGCGACGATCCAGGGCGAGCAGGACCGCATCATCCGCTCCCCGCTCGAGGGCGTGCTCATCGTGCAGGGCGGTCCCGGCACCGGCAAGACCGCCGTGGCGCTGCACCGCGCCGCCTACCTGCTCTACTCCTACCGCGAGCGGCTACGGGGCTCCGGCGTGCTCATGGTCGGACCGTCCCCGGCCTTCCTGACGTACATCGAGCAGGTGCTCCCGTCGCTCGGCGAGACCGGCGTCGTGATGGCCTCACTCGGCTCGCTCTACCCGGGCGTGCACGCGACGACGCACGACACCCGCGACGTCGCCGCCGTGAAGGGCGCCGCCCAGATGGCGTCGCTGCTGCGCCGGGCGGTGCGCTCGCGCCAGGTCGTACCGACCGAGTCGGTCACGCTCGACATCGAGGGCGAGCGGCTCGTCGTGTCGCCGCAGCTCGTCGCCGACGCCATGAAGCGCGCGCAGGACCGCGGCAAGCCGCACAACGCCGCCCGTGTCACGTTCAACAAGATCGCCCTCGACGCGATGACGCGCCTGCTCGCCGAGCAGCTGCGGGAGCGCGGCACCACGGTGGACGAAGCCGACGAGAAGGTCCTGCGCGAGGACATCCGGAGCTCGTACGACGCCCGTGTCCTGCTCAACACCGCGTGGCTGCCGCTGCCGCCGGAGAAGTTCCTCGAGGACCTCTACGCCCGGCCGAACTGGCTCGCCTCGCTCACCCCCGACTGGACACCGGAGCGCCGCGCCCTGCTGCAGCGTGCCCGCGGGACGGCCTGGACCGTCGAGGACGTCCCCCTGCTCGACGAGGCCGCCGAACTGCTCGGCCCGTTCGACCCGACCGGCGGCGCCGCCAAGCGCGCCGCGAAGGCCAGCCGGAACCGCGACATCGAGAACGCCCGCCAGGCGATCGAGAACATGGGCGTCGAGGGCATCGTCAGCGCCGAGCAGGTCGCCGGCTCGTTCGCCGAGGGCGGCGACCCCCGCTCCACCGCAGAGCGCGCCGCGGACGACCGCGAGTGGACCTACGGCCACATCGTCGTCGACGAGGCGCAGGAGCTCTCGCCGATGCAGTGGCGCGTGCTCGCCCGCCGCAACCCGCTGCGCTCGTTCACGATCGTCGGCGACATGGCGCAGGGTTCCTCGCCGGGTGCCGCGCGCACGTGGGACGACGTCATCGGGGCGCTCGCGCGTCGCCGACGCGGCCGTGCGCCGCAGGTGCCGCTCGACCACCGCATCGAGCAGCTGACGGTCAACTACCGCACCCCGCGCTCCATCGTCGAGGCCGCCGGGGCCTTCGCGGACAGCGCCGGGCTGACGGTCACCCGCAACGAGGCCGTGCGCGACGGCGACCCCGTCGAGCGTGTCCGCGTCGCGCGGGCCGACCTGCTCGACACGGTCGTGGCCGTCGCCGACGCCGAGCGTGTCCGGATCGGGTCCGGCACCATCGGTGTCATCGTCCCCGAGTCCCAGGTCGACACCGTCCGGCAGCGGCTCGCCCGCACCGAGGCGGACGTCCGGGGGCTCGCCTCGCCGACCGCCGGGTCGCTCACGGTGCTGACCGGCGCGGACGCCAAGGGCCTGGAGTTCGACGGCGTGCTGCTCGTCGACCCGGACGGCGTGGGTGCCGACGCGGCCCGTGCCGCCGCAGCGGTCTACGTCGCGATGACGCGTCCGACGCGTCGCCTGACGGTCATCGACGTCGACTGACGCGGGCGGGCGGTGGCGTCCCCGCGGGGCGGACAGGAGGCACGGTGCGGGTCCGCCACGCGCCTCCCGGCTCAGGTCGGGTCGCCCTCGGACCGCACCCGCTCGACCAGGTCGGCCCACGGTCCGTCCAGGTGGCGGCCGGGGATGGTCACGGTGGTGCGCTCGACGGTGATCGTCCAGCTGAAGTCGTCGGGGACGGGCGCGGCCGTCGGTGCCGGGGTGCGCCGCAGCGCGTCGACGACGTCGGACCACGCCGCGGGGTCGCTGCTCGCGTCGGTGTCGACCCGCCAGCGCCGGACGGTACCGGCGAAGCCCCCGGAGCGGCGGACCTCGATGCGCATGGCCCCGACGCTACGCCCGGGACGGGTGCTCAGTCGAGCACGCCCACCCGCTGCCAGGCCTGACGGACCGCGATGTGCTCGGCGGAGCCGTCCCCGAACCGTCGTACGGCTGCGTCGACGGTGACGGTGGCGAAGCCCGCGAAGTCGATCGAGGCGGTCACCTCCGGCGAGGTCAGGGCGTCCCACCAGACGGCGCCGGCTCCCTGCCAGGCGGGCCCACCGATGTCGGTGGCCGCCAGGAAGAACGCGTGGTTCGGGATGCCCGAGTTGGTGTGCACCCCACCGGCGTCGTCGGTGGTGACGACGAACCCGGCCATGGTCGCCGGTTGCGGGTCCTTGCCGAGCACCGGGTCGTCGTAGGCGGTCCCTGGTGCCCGCATCGAGCGGAGCGCGTCGCCCTGCACGGCGTCGGTGAACAGCCCCTCGCCGATGAGCCAGCTGGCCTGCTCGGCCGTCTGACCCGCCGCGTACTGGGCGACGAGGGAACCGAACACGTCGCTGATCGACTCGTTCAGGGCCCCCGACTGCCCCTGGTAGGTCAGGTCGGCGGTGTACTGCGTGACACCGTGCGCGAGCTCGTGGCCGATGACGTCGAGGGCGATGGTGAAGCGGCGGAACACCTCGTCGTCGCCGTCGCCGAACACCATCCTGCTGCCGTCCCAGTAGGCGTTGTCGTAGTCCTGGCCGTAGTGCACGGTGGCGTCGAGGGGGAGCCCGGCGCCGTCGATGGACACCCGGTCGAACACCTCGAGCCAGAAGGCGTGCGTGGCGCCGAGGCCCGCGTACGCCTCGTCGACCGCGGTGTCGCCGGTGTCGGCGTCGCCCTCGTGCCGGACGAGGGTGCCGGGCAGCGTCGTGGTGCCGTGCGCGTCGGTGATGGTGCGCTGCGGGGAGCGGTCGACGGTGCCGCTGAGGCTGCGCGGCGCGACCAGGTGCTCGTGCTTCGGCGCCTGCACGGTGTCGAGCGAGGCCAGCGCGGTGCGTGCCGCCGAGGCCGCACGGGGGAACGCGTCGGCATCGGCGACGGCGCGGAGCAGGTAGGGCGGGACGACGGAGCGGATGCGGTCGGTCGCGGTCATGCGCTCATGCAACCACCGGGCACCGACAGCCCTGCGCTGCCGGTTGCCGGGTGGTGGCCGTCAGTCGCGCTTGCGGTGCTCGACGAGGGCGAGCGCGTACGACTCCCACCACTGGCCGGCGGCGGGGCCACCGTTGCAGGTGCCGTCGCTGAGCCCCGGCGTCTTGACCCAGAGCAGCGCGTCGAGCCGGGTGCTCCCGCCGGTGACGTGCGGCTCCTGGCCGAGGCCCGCGCCCTCGGGGTTGCACCAGGTGCCCCGCCACCCCTGCCCGTTGCGGGAGACGTCGATGACGAAGTGCGGGTCGCCACCGACCGCGTCGGCGAGCTCGTCGGCGTACGCGCGCTCCTGGTCGACCCGGTAGAAGTTCGACACGTTCGTGAAGAAGCCCTGCACCTCGTCGATGCCGGCCTGCCGCAGCCAGTCCGCCATGGTCGCGGTCGGCACGCGGTTCTCGTTGCCGCCGTCCAGGTACACGGTGAGCCCGTGACCGGTCAGTGCGTCGACGGCCTTCCGCAGCAGGGGCAGACGTTCGTCGCGCAGCCGTTCGCAGTTCTGGATCTGCGCGATCGAGTCGGGTTCGACGAGCACGACGGCGTGCGAGCCGGCCATCGCACGGACGGCGGACCGGACCCACGGCAGGTAGGCGTCGTCCTCGGTGCCGCCCTTCGAGTAGCTGCCGCAGTCGCGGTCGGGGATGCTGTACAGGACGAACACCGGGGTGCCGCCACGTTCCTTCGCGGTGGCGACCACGGACCGGATGGTCGACCGGGTCTCGGAGCGCGAGGTGTTCGTCAGCCAGGTCGCGATCGGCTGGTCGGCGATGACCGCGATCTGCTCGGCGGTCTGGGCGTCGCCCTCGGCCCGGGCCTGGCGCTCGCGGATGCCGGCCTGGTTCACCGCGGTCGGCTGGCGCGCGAGTCCGCCGGGGAACGCCTCGGCCGCGGACTTCCGCTCGGACACGGCTCGCCCGCTCGGGGTACGGTCGCCGTCCGGCGGGCCACCGTTCCAGGGGCCGACGACCACGAGCGTCGTCACGACCGCGGCGACGACGACGGCCGCCGCGGCGATCCACCCCCACTGCCGCAGTCCGCCGGTGCGGTTGCGGAGGGGGGTGCTGGGTGCCTCGTGCTCCGGCATGCTGCGGTGCTCCCTGATCTGCCCGTGCGGTGTCGGTGGTGCGGGCAGCGGTCGTGCCCGGACCCATGCTGACAGGTGCGGGGGAGTCCTGACCAGGGCCGAGCCGCGATCGCCCAGGAGTCGCACCGCCCGCTGACAGGAGCGCTCCAGCGACCGTGCAGGACCGTGCTCCACACTGTGCGGATGTTCCGTCGACTCCTCCTCCTCGCCCTGACCGCGGGCTACGCCTGGGTGATCTGGCGGATGACGCTGACCCCGCAGGTCTTCACCTCGGCCCAGAACTCGCTCGTGCTGCACGCGATCGCGTGGGTGCAGCAGCTGCCGCACGGTGCCTGGTTCACGTACGAGCGCACCGAGTTCCTCGCCAACATCGCGATGTTCGTGCCGGTCGGCATGCTCGCCGCGCTGTGGCTGCCCCGTCGCTGGTGGATCCTCGGCGCGCTCGTCGCGGTGGCACTGTCCACGGGCATCGAGTTCGCCCAGGCCACGTACCTGCCGTACCGCGTCGCGGACCCGCGCGACGTGCTGTCGAACGGCCTCGGCGGGCTGCTCGGCGCGACCCTGGTCGGACTCGTCCGCAGCCTGCTGCCGGACCGTCGGCGCCGACGTCGCCTGCAGCCCAGGACCGCGTAGGACTCTGGTAGTCTTGGGCGGTTGCCGTCGAACGGCCGCGGACAAAGAGCGCTCGTGCATCAGGCACGGGCACCGCGCAACGGACAGGAAGGGGATCACCATGGCACTTGACGCACAGGTCAAGCAGGAGATCATCGAAGAGTACGCGACCCACCCGGGCGACACCGGATCCCCCGAGGTCCAGGTCGCCGTTCTGACGCGTCGTATCAACGACCTGAACGAGCACCTCAAGGAGCACAAGCACGACCACCACTCGCGTCGTGGCCTGCTGCTCATGGTCGGTCAGCGTCGTCGTCTCCTCGGTTACCTCTCCGACGTCGACATCGCCCGCTACCGCACGCTCATCGAGCGCCTCGGCCTGCGTCGCTAGTCGACCGGACACACGCTTGACCGAACACCCCGGTCCTCTCCACGAGGACCGGGGTGTTCTTCGTTCCCGGGGCGGGCGTCGCGCGCCGGGGTTCGCTCCGTCGGCGCTCCCGCTCGGACCGGTCACGACACGTCGCACGCGCTCGTCCCGCGGTCACGACTCGTCGTATCCCGCGGTCTGACTCGACACTTCGTGACCGATCGGCGGTCAGCGCGCGGGCAGTCGTGACCGATCGGCCGCCGGTCGGACGACGGGAATGGTTGCGAGGGGAGCTCGGTTGGATGCTATGTTCATGCAAACGCATCGAAAGTCGGGAAGCATCATGACCACCATCGCCGTCGTCTCCGCCGGACTCTCCGAGCCCAGCTCCACCCGCCTGCTCGCCGACCGTCTGGGCGAGGCGGCCGTGTCCTCGCTCGTCGCCGAGGGCACCCCCGCACACGTCGTGCACGTGGAGCTCCGGCCGCTCGCGCACGAGATCACCGACGCGATGCTGACCGGGTTCGCCGCACCCGCACTCTCCGCCGCGATGGCCGCCGTGGTCGAGGCCGATGCCGTCGTGTTCGTCACGCCGATCTTCACCGCGGGCGTCAGTGGACTCGCCAAGTCCTTCCTCGACGTGCTCGACAAGGACTCGATGGCCGACATGCCCGTCCTGCTCGGTGCCACCGGCGGGACCTCGCGGCACTCCCTGGCGATCGACCACGCGCTGCGACCCGTCTTCGCGTACCTGCGTGCGGCGATCGTCCCCACCGGGGTGTTCGCCGCGACCGACGACTGGGGGACCGACGGCGACTCGGCCGCCCTGGACGGTCGCATCCGCCGGGCCGGAGCCGACCTGGCCTGGGCGATCCGGGCCTCCAGGCGGGCGCCGCAGGAAGCCGACGCGCTCCCCGCGACCCCGGACTTCGCGAGCCTGCTCGGCGGCCTCGGCCACTGAACAGGTGCAGAGACGCCGTCGTGTCCGCGAGACGCCGCCGAGTCCGGCGGCGTCTCGTGCGTTCGCCGGCGTCTCAGCAAGACGCCGGCGTCTCAGTGAGACTGCGGCGTCTCAGCAAGACGACGGCGTCAAGCAGCGCTGCAACCGACCTGCCCGGCGATCAGTACCAGTGCGGGTTGACACTCATCTCGTGCCCCCACGCCCCGCACGGCGACCCGTAGGCGCTCTTGATGTAGGCGAGGCCCCAGTTGATCTGCGTCGCGGCGTTCGTCCGCCAGTCGGCACCGGCCACCGCCATCTTCTCGGCAGGGAGTGACTGGGGGATGCCGTAGGCGCCGCTCGAGGCGTTCAGGGCGTTCGCCCGCCACCCGGACTCCTGCGTCCACAGGGACACCAGGCACGAGAACTGGTCGTCGCCCCATCCGTAGGACGCCAGGGCCCCGCGCGCGTAGGCCTGGGCGCCGGCCGGGTCGACGACGACGCCGCCGGTGCTCGGGTACGACGTGCCGGAACCGCCGCCGGGGGCGCTGCCGCCACTGCTGCCGGGGGTCGGCGTGTTCGCTGCCTCGGCCGCCGCCGCTGCTGCCCGCTTGCGCTGCTGCTCCGCCTTCTGTGCGGCGACCCGCTGGCCGAGCTCGTACCCGGCTTCCTGCTTCGCGGTGCTGTCCTTGAGCGACGCGAGCTGCGCGTACAGCTCGTCGCTGTGCTGTTCCGTCGACTCGACGGCGGCGTCCGCCACCTGTTCCGCCGACTTCGCCGCGGCCGATCGTTCCTCGGCTGCCTGCGCACGCGTCGCACGTTCCGTCTCGGCCCGCTCGGCCTGCTCGTGCAGCGACGAGGCGGTGCCGGCCGCGACGGACGCGTCGTCCATCACGCCGGACCAGGTCTCCGACAGCTGGTCGAGCGCACCGAGCTGGTAGAGCAGCTGGTCCGGGTTCTTCGCGGTCGCGATCCGGGTGGTCATCTGGTTCGTGCTGCCGTCGCGGTACAGGTTCGCGGCCAGCTGGCCGGCCCGCTGCTGGGCCCGCTCCGCCGTCTGGCTCGCGTGCTGCGCCTGGGCCTGGAGGCTCGTGGCGGCCTGGGTGGCCGACGCCAGCTCAGTCTCGGCCGCGTCCGCCTTCGACGAGGCCACCAGGGCGGCCTGCGACTTCGCGGCCGCTTCGTCCTGCGCCGACTGCAGCGCGGCCTGCACCTTCTGCACCTCGGCCCGCTTCGCGGTCTCGTTGCCCTTGGCGCGCTGGACGTCCTGCCAGGTGGGGTACTCGGTGGCGTTGGCGGGCACAGCGGTCAGGGTCGGGGCGACGAGCGCGCCGACGACCACGGCGGCCGCGACGAGCACGCCCCGTGAGGGGGTGAGACGCATGTCGGCAGGCTACCGATGTTCACCAGGAGTCCAGCGAGCCGCGCCGCCGACAGCCTGAGGACTGGTAAAGTCCATCGTGTCCGAGGACTCATTCCCCGGACGTCACACACAACACTGCGCAGGCCGGGCACGGAGCTGGTCATCGGTGGTGGCTCGCGGGCCGGAACGGTTTCCCGAGTGCTTCTACTGCTGGCCAGACATGCGTCCGGAACGATCGGCGCGCACGCACCATCGAGTGCCGTCGCCACGGCCTGCCGGAAACACATCAAGGAGGCGCCCTTTTGGAGGGTCCCGAGATCAAGTTCGCCGAAGCCGTCATCGACAACGGCAAGTACGGCAAGCGCACCGTCCGGTTCGAGACCGGTCGGCTCGCTCAGCAGGCCCAGGGCGCGGTCGCCGCGTACCTGGACGAGGAAACGATGCTCCTCTCGGCCACCAGCGCCGGCAAGCACCCGCGTGAAGGATTCGACTTCTTCCCGCTGACCGTCGACGTCGAGGAGCGTTCCTACGCCGCCGGCAAGATCCCCGGTTCGTTCTTCCGTCGCGAAGGCCGTCCGTCGACCGAGGCCATCCTCGTCTGCCGTCTGATCGACCGGCCGCTGCGTCCGTCGTTCGTCGACGGCCTGCGCAACGAGGTCCAGATCGTCATCACCGTCCTGAGCATCGCTCCGGACGAGTTCTACGACGCGCTGGCCATCAACGCCGCGTCCGCGTCGACGCAGATCTCCGGTCTGCCGTTCTCCGGCCCGATCGCCGGTGTGCGCCTCGCGCTCATCGGTGACCAGTGGGTCGCGTTCCCGAAGGCCTCGCAGCTCGCCGACGCCGTGTTCGACCTGACCGTCGCCGGCCGTGTCGTCACGGACGAGGCGGGCAACGAGGACGTCGCGATCATGATGGTCGAGGCGGAAGCCACCGAGCACGCCTGGGACCTCATCCAGGGCGGCGCCACCAAGCCCGACGAGGCCATCGTCGCCCAGGGTCTCGAGGCGGCCAAGCCGTTCCTCAAGTCCCTCGTCGACGCCCAGGCCAAGCTCGCCGCGCAGTCGGCCAAGGAGATCCAGGACTTCCCGGTCTTCCCGCCGTACGCGCCCGAGGTCTACTCGGCCGTTGAAGCCCTCGCGCTCTCCGAGCTCGGTGACGTCTACAAGATCGCCGCCAAGACCGAGCGTCAGGACGCCGACGACGCGCTCAAGTCGCGCGTCAAGGCTGCCATCGCCGAGCAGGTCACCGCGGGCTCGCTGCCCGAGGTCGCCAACTCGCAGGTCAGCGCGGCCTACAAGTCGGTCACGAAGAAGGTCGTCCGCGGCCGCATCCTGACCGAGCAGATCCGCATGGACGGCCGCGGCCTCGCCGACATCCGTCCGCTCGACGCCGAGGTCGCCGTGATCCCGCGCGTCCACGGTTCGGCGATCTTCCAGCGCGGCGAGACGCAGATCCTCGGCGTCACCACGCTGAACATGCTCAAGATGGAGCAGCAGATCGACTCGCTGTCGCCCGTCACGAAGAAGCGCTACCTGCACCACTACAACTTCCCGCCCTACTCGACCGGTGAGACCGGCCGTGTGGGTTCGCCGAAGCGTCGCGAGATCGGGCACGGCTTCCTCGCCGAGCGCGCACTCGTGCCGGTGCTGCCGTCGCGTGACGAGTTCCCCTACGCCATCCGCCAGGTCTCCGAGGCGCTCAGCTCCAACGGCTCGACCTCGATGGGTTCCGTCTGCGCCTCGACCCTGTCGCTGCTCAACGCCGGTGTGCCCCTCAAGGCCCCGGTCGCCGGCATCGCGATGGGCCTGGTCTCCGACACCGTCGACGGTCAGACCCGCTACGCGGCCCTGACCGACATCCTCGGTGCCGAAGACGCGCTCGGCGACATGGACTTCAAGGTCGCCGGTACCTCGGAGTTCGTCACCGCGATCCAGCTCGACACCAAGCTCGACGGCATCCCGTCGACGGTGCTCGACGCGGCGCTCAAGCAGGCCAAGGAGGCCCGCTCGGCCATCCTCGGTGTGCTGAACGAGGCGATCGACGCCCCCGACGAGATGGCGGACACCGCTCCTCGCGTGATCTCGGTGCAGATCCCCGTCGACAAGATCGGCGAGCTGATCGGCCCGAAGGGCAAGACGATCAACGGGATCCAGGACACCACCGGTGCCGACATCTCGATCGAGGACAACGGCACCGTCTACATCGGCGCCGTCGACGGTCCGTCGGCCGAGGCCGCTCGTGCCCAGGTCAACGCGATCGCGAACCCGACCAACCCGGAGATCGGGGACCAGTTCCTCGGCACCGTCGTGAAGATCGCCACCTTCGGCGCCTTCGTGTCGCTGCTCCCGGGCCGTGACGGTCTGCTCCACGTCTCCGAGGTGCGCAAGCTCGCCGGTGGCAAGCGTGTGGAGAACGTCGAAGACGTGCTCGGCGTCGGCCAGAAGGTCCTGGTCGAGGTCACCAAGGTGGACGACCGCGGCAAGCTGTCGCTCGCGCCGGTCGTGGCCGACGAGACCGAGGGTGACTCCACCTCGGCCGAGACGGTCCGCGCCCACGCCGAGGACCCGGCCGAGGGCTGATCCTCTCTCGCGTCCTGACGCACGAACGGCCGCCGTCCCTTCCGGGGCGGCGGCCGTTCGCCGTTGCGGGGCGTGCGTGCGGTGGGCGCGAAAGCTCGCGGCGCGGTGCGCGGTGCGCGTACCCGTCAGGCGGCGGGGGTCTCCTGCGTGCCCATGAGCTGCGCGCGACCGAGCAGGTGCCCACGGAGCATGAAGCCGACGACCGCGGGGGTCGCGTCGGCCGGCGCCTCGAGCACGGGGACGTCGAGGGCACTCAGCGTGAAGAAGTACCGGTGCGCGCCGTGACCCGCGGGCGGTGCAGCGCCGAGGAACGTGTCCGTGCCGAACTCGTTGCGGCGGCGGAGGGCCTCGGCGGGCAGCAGGGCGTCGTCGGTGCCGGCACCGACGGGGAGCGAGGTCGCCGAGCCCGGGATGTCGGTCAGGCTCCAGTGCCAGAAGCCGGAGCCGGTCGGGGCGTCGGGGTCGTACACGGTCAGGACGAAGCTCTTCGTGCCCTCGGGTGCGTCCGACCACTCGAGCGCGGGGGAGCGGTCCTCGCCACCGGCGTCGGAGCCGCGCGCCGAGGTGGGCAGCGCACCGCCGTCGGCGAAGTCGGGGCTCGTCAGGGTGAAGGACGGGACATCGGGCAGGTTCCAGTTGGGGTCGTTGGCCATGCCCCCAGCCAACACCCGCCGGCCGGGCCTGCGCTCGGGACGCGCGTGGGGCTGTGGGAGTTCGCACAGACGGCCTGGAGGCGCGGTGCGGGGCCGCCACGGGCCTCCCGTCCGCCCCGCGGTCGCCTCGACCGCGCTGCGGAAGCGACAGATCTGCGTCGCGCGGGTGCGTCCGTGCCGCGAAGCCGACGGATCGCCGCGAACTGTTCGCGGTGATCTGTCGCTTTCGCGAAAGCGACAGTGACAGCCGACAGCGACAGCGCTGGCGACGAGTCGGGTGTCAGACCGCGAGCACCCGGTCGACCACGCGGTTCAGCGCCGCGGTGGCAGCGATCGCGTCGCCGGCGTAGGCCCCGGCCATCGCACCGTCACGCGCGAGCATGAGCTCGTCGGCGCCGTCGCCGGGCAGGGGGTGCCCGGCGTCGTGCAGCAGGGTCGCGAGGCGCTCGGTGTACCAGTCGCGGTGCACGGCGACGACCTGGCGGACCGGGTCGCGCGGGTCGTGGTACTCGGCGGCGGCGTGCAGGAACGCACAGCCGCGGAAGGCCGGGTCGTTGACGTCGTCGGCCAGCGCGGCGACCCACGCTCGGACAGCCGGCTCGGGGGAGCCGGCGTCGGTGATGAGCTGCTCCATCCGCTCCTGCACGCGCTCGTGCTGGGTCCGGATGTAGGCGAGGATCAGGTTGTCCTTCGACCCGTAGTGCTTGTAGAACGTCGCCTTCGTGACGCTCGCCTCGGAGATGAGGCGGTCGACGCCGACGCTGTGGATGCCCTCTTCGTAGAACAGCCGCGTGGCGGTCTCGAGGACACGGACCTTCGCGCCGCCGGAGCGGGGAGTCGGGGGGACGCTCGACCCGTCCGGCGACGCGAGGTTCGTGCTCGGGCCGGGGAGACGCTGGACGGCCGGTTGGGGGGAATCGACCGTCACAGCGTGTACTCCTCGGACTCATCGGCTCCGCGACCGGAGTGGGGGGACTCGGTGGTCGCGCAGGACTGATGTCCCGAGCCGCCGGATCGGAACTTAGGGGGGCTTTCGATCCGGCGTGGCCAACTGTAGCACAAGGAGGACAGACAGACGAGTCGGTCTGTCCACACTTCCTGTACCCCACTTCGAGTGGCACGTGGCCCGGACCGGGAAACTGGGCGGCACGCGTCGGCGGATCAGTAGGCTCGTCTGCGATGAACCAGCCAGTGCCACTGCCGCTCGGGGCCCCGGACACGTCGTTCCTGACGTCCGGTGGGGCCTTCGTCCGTCGCACCGTGTTGCCGTCGGGCGTCCGTGTGCTCACCGAGGCGGTGCCGGGCGCCGCGTCGACGAGCATCGGGTTCTGGGTCGGCGTCGGTTCACGTGACGAGCGCGACGGTCAGTTCGGCTCGACGCACTTCCTCGAACACCTGCTCTTCAAGGGCACCGAGACGCGGTCGGCGCTCGACATCGCCATCGCGTTCGACTCGGTCGGCGGTGAGCACAACGCCGCGACGGCCAAGGAGTACACCTGCTACTACGCACGGGTCCGGGACACCGACGTCCCGATGGCCGTGAACGTCATCGGTGACATGGTCACCGGGTCGGTGCTCGAGCACGAGGCCTTCGCCGTGGAGCGCGGTGTCATCCTCGAAGAACTCGCGATGGCCGCGGACGACCCGGCCGACGTCGCGGGCGAAGCGTTCTTCGCCGCGGCGTTCGGCGGGCACCCCCTCGGCCGTCCGATCGGCGGCACCCCGGACAGCATCCGTGCGGTCCAGCGCGACGAGGTGCTGGCGCACTACCGCGAGCACTACGCGCCCAACGGCATCGTCGTCACCGCCGCCGGTGCCGTCGACCACGACCGGTTCTGCGAGCTCGTCGCCGGCGTCTTCCACGACGCTCCCGACGCCGCGCCGCTGCCGCGCCGCACGCCCCAGACGGTTGCCGACCCGGTCGAGCCGAAGCTGTCCGTGGTGCACCGCCCGACCGAGCAGGTCAGCATGCTCCGCGGCTCGCAGGGTCTCGACCTGCGCGACGACCGCCGGCCCTCGCTCAGCGTCCTGAACGCCGTGCTCGGCGGCGGCATGAGCTCGCGCCTGTTCCAAGAGGTCCGCGAGCGCCGCGGTCTGGCCTACGCGGTGTCGTCGTTCGCTCCCGCCTACCTGGACAACGGTGCCTTCGGCGTCTACGCCGGCTGCGCGCCGGACAACGTCGCCGGTGTCGTCGACATCGTCGACGCGGAGTTCCGCCGGATGGTCGACCACGGCATCACCGACGACGAACTGCGGCGGGCGAAGGGGCAGATCGAGGGTGCGCTGACGCTCTCGCTCGAGGACTCCGACGCACGCATGACGCGTCTCGGCCGTTCCGAGCTCGGCACGGGGGAGTACACCGACCTGTCGACCGCGCTCGAACGCGTGGACGGCGTCACCACCGGCGGCGTGCTCGAACTCGCGCGCGACCTGCTCACCCGGCCGACGATCACCTCGGTGGTCGGCGCCGTGCAGCAGGACGAACTCGCCGCGGCCATCGGGATCGGCAGCTGAGCACGGACATGTCGCACTACCTGTACCTCGTCCGCCACGGCGAACACCAGGACGCCGAACACGGCCTGCGGGACGGCAAGCTCTCCGAACGCGGCAAGCGTCAGGCGACCCTGGTCGCCGACCGTCTCGGCGGCGTGCCATTCGACGGCGTGTACCACTCGCCGCTCGAGGCCCCGAGCGAGACCGCCGCGTTCCTGTCGCAGCGTCTGCCGTCGATCCAGCCGGAACCCTCGACGCTGCTGTTCGACTGCATCCCCTCGGGCCCGACGCCGGACATGCCGCACGCCTACCAGGGCTGGTACGGCGGCATCACCGAAGAGGAGATCGTCGCCGGGCAAGCCCAGATGGGCGACGCCGTGTCGGAGTGGTTCACCCCGGCGCGCGAAGACCGGCACGACCTGCTCATCACGCACAACGCCGTGATCGGCTGGTTCGTGCGTGAAGCGTTCCAGGCGCCCGAGTGGCGCTGGATGGGCACCAACGTCGCGCACACCGCGCTCACGATCATCCGGATCCGCTCGGCGAAGCCGGCCGAGGTCGTCACGCTGAACGACCTGGCCCACCTGCCGGTGGAGCTGCGCACCGGGCTGCCGGTCGACCAGCCCGTCTAGCGGCCGCCGGTCCGGTTCGCGGTGGCGCGGCCGGGAGACCCGTGGCGGCTCAGGCGTCCGGCCCGCGGCCCGTCCGGGTCGGGGCCACGGCCTTGCGGTACCAGGCGGTCGCGTTCGGGTTGTCGTTGAACGGCTCGACGCGTTCGTAGCCGCGGCTGCGGTACAGGGCGGCCGCGGCGACGAGTGAGTCGTTCGTGTCGAGGACGATGCTCGTCGCGCCGAGGTCGGCACCGGCCCGCTCGAGCAGGTCCATCACGGCCGTCGCGACCCCCTTGCCGCGCCCGGCCGGTGTCACGAAGACGTGCTTGACCTCGAACCGGACGTCGACGGCGCCGGCTGCGTCCACGCCGTCCGCGATCCGCCGGAGCCCCCCGCACCCGATCGCGACGCCGCCGTCGTCCGCCAGTGCGAAGACACCGTTCGGTGGCGTGAACTCGGCCGCGGGGGTGCGCTTCCGTGCGTAGGTGCCCTGCGCGCTCGGGAACGTCGCCTCGCGCTCGTCCAGGTACGCGTCGAGCAGGACGTCGACCTCGGACAGATCGGCCGGCACGGTCCTGACCTCGACTGACATGCGTCGATCCTAGGATGGACCGCATGGTCACTCCCGTCGCCGTCGTCGGCGCCACCGGTCGTCTCGGGGGCCTCGTGGCCGCCGTCGTCGAGGAACTCCCGGAGTTCGAGCTCGTCGCCCGTCTGTCCTCGAAGGACGGCGCCCACCAGGCACCCCCGTCCGTCTTCGGCGGCGCGGCCCTGGTGGTCGACGTGACGGTGCCGTCGCTCAGCCCGGCGATCGTGGAGAATGCGCTGTCGAGCGGCGCGAACGTGCTCGTCGGTACCTCCGGCTGGTCGCTCGATCGCCTCGCGAAGCTCCGCACCGGGCTGCAGGAACGCCCGGAGCAGGGGGTGCTCGTCGTCCCGAACTTCTCGATCGGCTCGGTGCTCGGCACCCACCTGGCGACGATCGCGGCGCCGTGGTTCCCGGCTGCCGAGATCGTCGAGACCCACCACGCCGGCAAGATCGACTCACCCTCGGGCACCGCGGTGCGCACGGCGGAGCTGATGGCCGACGCCCGGCGCGATGTCGGGCCGGTGGACGCTCCACACGTCGACCAGCGCGCCCGTGGTCAGCAGGTCGCCAGTGTGCCCATCCACTCGCTCCGGCTGCCCGGGGTGAAGGCCGTGCAGGACGTCGTGCTGAGCGGCCCCGGCGAGACACTGACGATCCGGCACGACACCAACGACGACGTCGCCTACGTGGCGGGCATCCGTGCGGCGCTCGCGAACGTGGTGTCGGCGCGGGGGCTCACCGTGGGCCTCGGCAGCGTCCTCGGCATCGGCTGAGGGCCGTGGGTCGCATGGAGCGGGCCGGACGCACGATCCGCTCGCCGTTCTGGGGTGCAGCACTGATGGCGGTGCTGCTCGCCCTGTACATCGTTCTCGTCGGACAGCGTGCCGTGGCCTTCATCGCCACCGGCATCCCGATCGGCATCGGCATCGGTGTCGCACTGTTCGTCGTCGCCGCGATCGGCGCGCTCCTGCTCGTCCTGGAGTTCCGCTTCGGCATCCGCATCACGCGGCTCGGCGCACGGCTCGAGGCCGAGGGCGGCACACCGGACGACGTCGTCCCCGTGCGGCCGTCGGGTCGTCCGATCCGCGACGCCGCCGACGAGCTGTTCCCGCGGTACCGCGACGCGGTCGAGCAGGACCCGGCCGACTGGCGTGCCTGGTACCGGCTCGGTGTGGTCTACGACGCCGCGGGCGACCGCAAACGTGCCCGGTCGGCGATGCGCACCGCCCTGGCGCGCGCCGCCGACCGCTGACCCCCGGTCTGCCGTCCGATCAGAAGACGGCGTCGATCGCGTCCGCCGCCTGCGTGTACCGGAACGTGTAGCCGGACTCGAGCAACTTCGTGGGGACCATCCGCTGGCTCGACAGGAGCATGTCGTCCGCGGCGTCCCGCAGCGCCAGGCGCAGGGCGAACTCGGGGATCCGGAACAGGTAGGGGCGGTGCAGCACCTCGGCGACGTGCTTCGTGATGCGGTCGGCGACGACCGGCTCCGGGCCCGCCAGGTTGACCGGGCCGGAGACGTCCGGCGCCGCGGTCGCCAGGTGCACGATCGCGCCGACCTCGTCCTCGAGGGCGATCCAGGGCCAGTGCTGGCCGCCGGTGCCGAGTCGGCTGCCGACGCCGAGCTTGGTCAGCGGGACGAGGGGTGCGAGCGCGCCGCCGCCCTTGCCGATCACGATGCCGGTCCGGAGCGTGATGACCCGGACCCCCGCGGGGGCGGCGTTCGCGGCCGACTCCCACGCGGTGCAGACGTCGGCGAGGAACCCCGTGCCCGGGGCGGCGTCGTCGGGCAGCACGTCGGCCGGACGGTCGCCGTACACGCCCGAGGCCGAGCCCGACAGGAACAGCGCCGGGGGAGTGGTCGCGTGCCGCATCGCCTCGACCAGGGTGTCGGTGGGGTCGATGCGTGAGCTGCGGATCTCCTTGCGGTACGCGTCGGTCCACGGCAGCTTGCCGATGTTCGCGCCGGCCAGGTTGATCACGACGTCGGCGCCGTCGAGGATCGCCGGGTCGAGCGGACGTCGCCCCGGTGCCCAGCGGAACTCGGTCGCGGTGCGGGCTTCCCGGCGCACGAGCGTGGTGACGTGGTGCCCCGCCTCGCGCAGGGCGCGGACGAGTGGGGTCCCGATGAAGCCGGACGAGCCGGCCACCAGGATCGAGAGCGGTTGTTCCGTCGTGTCGGGCATACCGGCAACGCTACTCACACCGACGTAGGCTTCTGTGTGTGACCGACAGCGAGACCGTACAGCCCGACGCTTCCGTCCCGACCCCCTACGAGGACCTGCTCCGCCGGGTCCTGACCGAGGGCTCGCCGAAGGGCGACCGCACCGGCACGGGGACCCGCAGCCTGTTCGGCGCACAGCTCCGCTACGACCTGTCGGAGGGCTTCCCGCTCGTCACCACGAAGCGCGTGCACTTCAAGTCGATCGCGTACGAGCTCCTCTGGTTCCTGCGCGGCGAGGGCAACGCGACCTGGCTGCAGGAGCACGGTGTCCGGATCTGGAACGAGTGGGCGGACGCCGACGGCGACCTCGGCCCGGTGTACGGCGTGCAGTGGCGATCCTGGCCCACCCCCTCGGGTGAGCACGTCGACCAGATCGCCCAGGTCATCGAGCAGATCAGGACGAACCCGGACAGCCGTCGGCTCATCGTCTCGGCGTGGAACGTCGCCGACGTGCCGGACATGGCGCTCGCCCCGTGCCACGCGTTCTTCCAGTTCTACGTCAACGACGGCAAGCTCTCGTGCCAGCTCTACCAGCGGAGCGCCGACATGTTCCTCGGGGTCCCGTTCAACATCGCCTCGTACGCGCTGCTGACCCACATGATCGCGGCGCAGACCGGGCTCGAGGTCGGTGACTTCGTCTGGACCGGCGGCGACTGCCACGTCTACGACAACCACGTCGAACAGGTCGAGGAGCAGCTGTCCCGCACGGCGTACCCGATGCCGACGCTCGAGCTCGCGCCGCGCGACTCGATCGACGACTACGAGTACGAGGACTTCACCGTCGTCGGGTACGAGCACCACCCGGCGATCAAGGCCGCGGTCGCCGTCTGATGATCGGCATGGTCTGGGCCCGCTCGACCACCGGCGTCATCGGTGCCGACGGGGGCATGCCCTGGCACGTGCCCGAGGACCTGGCGCACTTCAAGCGGGTCACCGGCGCCGCGACCGTGCTCATGGGCCGGCGCACGTGGGAGTCCCTGCCCGAGCGGTTCCGCCCCCTGCCCGGTCGGCGCAACGTGGTGCTCACCCGTGACACGACGTGGACCGCCGACGGTGCCGAGGTGGTGCACGACCTGCAGGCCGCGCTCGAAGGCGACGACGGCACCGACGAGACCGTCTGGGTCGTCGGCGGCGGCCAGGTCTACGCCGCGGCGCTCGACCGTGCCGATGTCGTCTCCGAGACCGTGATCGACGTCGACGTCCCCGGCGACACCGTCGCACCGACGCTCGACGAGACTGCCGGTTGGACGCTCACCGACGAGGGCCCGTGGCAGGAGTCCCGCAACGGCGGCACCCGCTACCGGTTCCTGGAGTGGCAGCGCCGCGCCTGAGTGCCCGCACGCGCCGGGCGTGACCGGCGGGACGGACGTGATCCGGGCCTCCCGGCCGCGCCGCAGGCAGGCGACCGTCCACACGGACGGCGGCCTCCGCGCGCATCCCCGGTACGCTGTTGCCCGTGTCCCCGCGTGAGAATCCCTTCGGTCAGGTCCTCGTCGCCCTCGTGACCCCGTTCACGGCCGACGGTGAGGTCGACTGGCCCGGCGTCGAGCAGCACATCGACGACTGCATCACCGCCGGCGCCGACGGCATCGTCGTCACCGGCACGACCGGCGAGACGTCGACGCTCACCGACCCGGAGAAGCTCCGGCTGGTCGAGGTCGGCAAGTCCGTGGCCGCCGGCCGCGCGAAGATCATCACGGGTGGTGGCTCGAACGAGACCGCGCACGCCATCCACCTGTACAAGCAGAGCGAGAAGGCCGGCGCGGACGGCGTGATGATCGTCACGCCGTACTACAACAAGCCGACACAGTCGGGTGTCCTCACCCACTTCCGGATGATCGCGGACGCCACCGACCTGCCGGTGATCCTGTACGACATCCCGGGCCGCACCGGCATCCCGATCACCTACGACACGATCCTTCGCGCGTCGAAGCACCCGAACATCCTCGCCGTGAAGGACGCCAAGGGCGACTTCGCCGAGGTCTCGCGCGTGCTGAACAACACCGACCTCATGTACTTCTCCGGTGACGACACGAACGTGCTCCCGCACCTGTCGATCGGTGCCACCGGCCTGATCGGCGTGACGGCGAACATCACGAGCGCGCCGTACCGCACCATCGTCGACGCCGTGAACCGGGGCGACCTGGCCACCGCGACGGCCGAGCACAAGCGACTCGAGCCGCTCGTCCGCGCCGTGATGACGCACGTTCCCGGTACCGTGGCCGCCAAGTACATCCTGCACGGGCTCGGCCGCATCGGCAGCCCGCGCGTCCGACTGCCGCTCGTCGGCCCCGAGGACTCCGAGGCGTACGCCATCGAGACCTCACTCGAAGCCGTGCGCGACGTGCCCGGCGCCGACTTCTCGAACTTCCGCCCCGACCGCAACGCGGCGGCCGGCGGTGCACTACCGAAGGTGCCAGGCACCACCCGCTAGCGAACACCGCGGCGCGCAGCACGCACGTCGCCCGAATCCGTAGGACCGAATGCCCACACAAGTCTCCACACCGCAGCCGCTCGAGAACGGCACCCTCCGCGTGATCCCCATCGGGGGCCTCGGCGAGATCGGTCGCAACATGACCGTCTACGAGTACGAGGGCAAGCTGCTCATCGTCGACGCCGGCGTGCTGTTCCCCGAGGAGCACCAGCCCGGTGTCGACCTGATCCTGCCGGACTTCACGCCGATCCGTGACCGCCTCGACGACGTCCTCGGTGTCGTGCTCACGCACGGCCACGAAGACCACATCGGCGCGGTCCCGTACCTGCTGAAGCTCCGCGACGACATCCCGCTGATCGGCTCCACGCTGACCCTCGCGCTCGTCGAGGCGAAGCTCAAGGAACACCGGATCAAGCCGTACACGCTCGTCGTGGCCGAGGACCAGACCGAGCAGATCGGCCCGTTCCACCTCGAGTTCGTCGCCGTGAACCACTCCATCCCGGACGCCCTCGCCGTCGCGATCACGACCCCCGCCGGTCGTGTCCTGCACACGGGTGACTTCAAGATGGACCAGCTCCCGCTGGACGACCGGATCACCGACCTCCGCGCGTTCGCCCGTCTGGGCGAGGCCGGCGTCGACCTGTTCCTGCCGGACTCCACGAACGCCGACGTGCCGGGCTTCACCGCTCCGGAGCGCGACATCGGCCCGGTGCTCGAGAACATCATCATGCGCGCCCGCAAGAAGGTCGTCGTGGCGAGCTTCTCGTCACACGTGCACCGCGTGCAGCAGGTCCTCGACGCCGCCGCGGCCGCGAACCGCAAGGTCGCGTTCATGGGCCGCTCGATGATCCGCAACATGACGATCGCCGCCGACCTCGGGTACCTGCGGGTGCCGGAGAACGTGCTCATCGACACGAAGAAGGCGAAGAACGTCCCCGACGACCAGATCGTCTACATGTCGACCGGGTCGCAGGGTGAGCCGATGGCCGTCCTGGCCCGCATGGCGAACCTCGAGCACCAGATCGAGATCGGCGAGGGCGACACCGTCA
Organism: Curtobacterium flaccumfaciens UCD-AKU; assembly: GCF_000349565.1. Taxonomy (GTDB): domain Bacteria; phylum Actinomycetota; class Actinomycetes; order Actinomycetales; family Microbacteriaceae; genus Curtobacterium; species Curtobacterium poinsettiae. The sequence goes on along the minus strand of NZ_KB714607.1, from coordinate 61,354 downwards.
TCCTCGCGTCGTCGCTCATCCCGGGCAACGAGAACGCCGTGTACCGCGTGATCGACGGGCTGACCAAGCTCGGCGCGAAGGTCGTGCACAAGGGCAACGCCAAGGTGCACGTCTCCGGACACGCCTCGGCCGGCGAACTGCTCTACTGCTACAACATCCTGCGACCGCGCAACGTGCTCCCCGTCCACGGCGAGCACCGTCACCTGTACGCGAACGCCGACCTGGCGATCCAGACGGGCGTCCCGCCGCGCAACGTGATCCTCGGTCAGGACGGCATCGTCGTCGACCTGAAGGACGGCGTCGCAACGGTCGCCGGCCAGCTCGACATCGGCTACGTCTACGTCGACGGCTCCACCGTCGGCGAGATCACCGACGCCGACCTGAAGGACCGCCGTGTCCTGGCCGAAGAGGGCTTCATCTCGGTCTTCTGCGCGGTGGACTTCACCACCGGGCAGTGCGTGATCGGCCCGGAGATCCAGTCGCGCGGCTTCGCCGAGGACGACTCCGTCTTCGACGACGTGCGTCCGCAGATCGCCAAGGCGATCTCCGAGGCCGCAGCCAACGGCACGCGCGACTCGCACGCCTTCGCGCAGGTCGTCCGTCGCACGGTCGGTCGTTGGGTGAACACGAAGCACCGTCGTCGTCCGATGATCGTCCCGGTGGTCATCGAGGCGTAGCCTCCGTCCCCGCCCTGGAGGCCCGTCCAGCGTCCGTCACGGACGCTGCGGCGGGCCTTCCTGCGTTTGTCCTGGGCGGGCGTTAGGGTTCTGCCCATGGCCGGAGGCACCAAGTCGACCACGCGCTCGCGCGCGTCCACGTCGTCCCGTGGCAACGGGACGCGCGGTTCGTCGCGCACCCAGGCCACGACGAAGAAGCTGCCGCAGGCCGCACCCACGCCGGTGTTCCGCGAGCAGAACCCGCTCGTGACCTTCTGGCTCGCGATGGCGCACGGCGTCGGCGCGATGTTCCGGCTGCTCGGCAAGGAGACCCTCGAGAAGGACCAGCGGCGCGACGGGTTCCCGTTCCTGCTGTTCCTGCTGGCCATCGCCGGCGGGGTCGTCGAGTGGCTCAACCCGACCAACAGCGTCTCCGTCGCACTCGACGCGTACACGTTCGGCGGGCTGTTCGGCCGCCTGGCATTCGCCCTGCCGGTCATCATGATCGTGTTCGCCGGGTGGCTGTTCCGGCACCCGGCCTCGGTGCACGACAACACCCGGATCGGCATCGGTCTGGGCATCCTGATCGTCTCCATCGCCTCGCTCTGCCACGTCTTCGGCGGCCGACCGAGCGCGGCCGACGGCATGCCCGCGCTCGCTGCCGCCGGTGGGGTGCTCGGCTGGGTGGTCATCGGCTGGCTCGTCACGATCGCGACCGCGTGGGTGGCCGTGCCCGTGGCGATCGTGCTGCTCGTGCTCTCGCTCTTCATCATCACCAAGACGCCGCCGAACAAGCTCGGTCGCCGGCTGCACGAGCTCTACGCCTACCTGTTCGGTGCCCCGGCGCCCGCTGCCGAGCCGGACGCGGACGCCGCCGCCGCGGCGGAGCCCGCCGCCCGCACCCGCACCTCGAAGCGCGGCAAGAAGGGCGACGCCGACTTCCAGCTGTTCGACGACCTCGGGTTCGGTGACGAGCAGGCCGCTGCCGACGCCGAAGCCGGCGGCGACAACGTGCCGTGGTGGCGCCGCAACAAGTCCGGACGCGAAGAGGACCCGGCGTACGACAGCCCGGTGCTCCCGCCGGCCACCGGTGTCGCGCCCGCTGCCGCGCCCGTCGCGCCCGCTGCTCCCGTCGCCCCCGTTCCGAGCCCGAACGCCGGTGCCGCCGCAGGGCTCGTCGACCTCACGCCGGCCGAGCCCGCGTCGGTCAACCTCAACGACTCCGTCGAGCAGGACCTGCAGGACGCCGAGCAGGCCCTGCGCGCGTTCGGCACCGACGTCCCCGCGCGCCCGCAGCCGACCGCCGACATCCGTGCCGCGGTGCCCGAGGTGCTGTCCGAGCCCGAGGTCGTCGACGAGCCCGAGGACATCGACGCCGCCGCCGAGCTGAGCGCGGCCGCCGCCGGGCCCGACGACGACCCGTCGAAGCCGTACCGACTGCCGGCCGCCACCACCCTGAGCTCCGGCACGCCCTCGGTCGCGCGCAGCCAGGCGAACGACGACATCGTCGCCGCCATCACCGGCGTGCTCACCGAGTTCAAGGTCGACGCGAAGGTCACCGGGTTCTCCCGCGGGCCGACGGTCACCCGGTACGAGATCGAGCTCGGCCCGGGCGTCAAGGTCGAGCGCGTCACGGCCCTGTCGAAGAACCTGTCGTACGCGGTCGCCTCGAACGAGGTCCGCATCCTGTCGCCGATCCCGGGCAAGAGCGCGATCGGCGTCGAGATCCCGAACACCGACCGCGAGATCGTCTCGCTCGGCGACGTGCTGCGCTCGAACGCCGCGCGCAAGTCGAAGCACCCGATGACGATCGGCGTCGGCAAGGACGTCGAGGGCGGCTTCGTCGTCGCGAACCTGGCGAAGATGCCGCACCTGCTCGTCGCCGGCTCCACCGGTTCCGGCAAGTCGGTGTTCATCAACTCGATGATCACGTCGCTGCTGATGCGCGCGAAGCCGTCCGAGGTCCGCATGGTCCTGGTCGACCCGAAGCGCGTCGAGCTCTCGATCTACGCCGGCGTCCCGCACCTCATCACCCCCATCATCACGAACCCCAAGAAGGCGGCCGAAGCGCTGCAGTGGGTCGTGAAGGAGATGGACATGCGGTACGACGACCTGGCGTCGTTCGGGTTCCGCCACGTCGACGACTTCAACAAGGCGATCGAGAACAACGAGATCGTCCTGCCGGCGGGCAGCGAGCGGAAGCTCAAGCCGTACCCGTACCTGCTGGTGGTCGTCGACGAGCTCGCCGACCTGATGCTCGTGGCACCGCGTGACGTCGAGGAATCGATCGTCCGCATCACCCAGCTCGCCCGCGCCGCCGGCATCCACCTGGTGCTCGCGACGCAGCGGCCCTCGGTCGACGTCATCACCGGCCTGATCAAGGCGAACGTGCCGTCGCGCATCGCCTTCGCGGTGACGAGCGTCACGGACTCCCGCGTCATCCTCGACCAGCCCGGCGCCGACAAGCTGATCGGTCAGGGCGACGCGCTCTTCCTGCCGATGGGTTCGTCGAAGTCGCTCCGCGTGCAGGGCGCCTGGGTGCAGGAGGGCGAGGTCGCCGAGGTCGTCCAGCACGTCACGCGGCAGGCCCAGCCCGAGTACCGCCAGGACGTCCAGGCCGTGGTCGAGCGCAAGGAGATCGACGCCGACATCGGCGACGACCTCGAACTGCTGCTCGCGGCCGTCGAACAGGTCGTGTCGACCCAGTTCGGTTCGACGTCGATGCTGCAGCGCAAGCTCCGCGTCGGCTTCGCCAAGGCCGGTCGCCTGATGGACCTGATGGAGTCGCGCGACATCGTCGGACCGTCCGAGGGCTCGAAGGCCCGCGACGTCCTGGTGACCGCCGACCAGTTGCCCGCGGTGCTCGCGAAGCTCCGCGGCGAGGAGCCGCCCGCCGCGGCCGCTCCGGCAGCGCCGGCACCGACGCCGTCCGGCGACGGTGACCGGTACGGTGCCGACCCCGTCGGGGACATGACCCGCGGGTACGATGAAGTCCACGACGAGCCCGATGAGGACGCGTGGGGACTGACGGGCAGGGAGTGACGGCGATGACCGCCTCGGACAGCACGAACACCACGCACGGCGCACGGTTCCCGTGGCGCGGGCGGCTCTTGCGCAAGGGCCCCGGCCCGGCGTCGACCGCGAACGTCGCGAACATCATCACGGTGGTGCGCATCCTGATGGCGCCGCTGTTCTTCGTCCTGCTGCTCACCGACGCCGGGAACGACGGGCCCCTGCGCATCTGGGCCGCGGTCGTCTTCGTCGTGGCGATCGTCACGGACAGCGCCGACGGCATCATCGCCCGTCGGCAGAACCTGGTCACGGACTTCGGCAAGCTCGTCGACCCGATCGCCGACAAGGTGCTCATCGGGGGTGCGCTCGTCGCGCTGTCCATCCTGCAGGAACTGCCCTGGTACGTGACCGTGCTGATCTTGGTGCGGGAGATCGGCATCACGGTCTTCCGGTTCGCAGTGCTCTCCGACCGGGTGATCCCGGCCAGCCGCGGAGGCAAGATCAAGACCGTGCTGCAGGCCGTCGCACTGACGGCCGCGCTGTTCCCGTGGTGGAACCTGGTCGGTGACTGGGCGCACTGGGTCAACGGCATCCTCATGACCGCCGCGTTCCTGGCAACGGTCCTGAGCGGGATCGACTACCTCTGGCAGGCATGGAAGCACAACCGCACCACCGCATGACCGGGCCCGACCGTTCGACCGAGGCCGCGCCCGTCGAGCCGGTCGCACCGGGTCTCATCGCCGAACTGACGGCGCGGGGCGAGACCCTCGCCGTGGCGGAGTCGCTGACCGGCGGACTCGTCGTCGCGACCCTCGTCGACGTGCCCGGGGCGAGCGCCGTCGTCCGCGGTGGCGTCGTGGCGTACGCGACGCCCGTGAAGCACTCCGTGCTCGGGGTCTCGGCGGACCTGCTCGAGGCCGAGGGTGCCGTGCACCCGGAGGTCGCCCGGCAGATGGCCGCCGGTGTCCGGATCGCGCTGTCCGTCGACGGGGAGCCCGCAACGTGGGGGATCAGCACGACGGGTGTCGCCGGCCCGGACCCGCAGGACGGCAAGCCCGTCGGCACCGTGTACGTGGGGATCGCCTCCGCCGCGGGCGCCGAGGCCTTCGAGCTGCACCTCGACGGTGACCGGGGAGCAATCCGTCACGCCACCGTCTCCGAACTCCTTGCACGGATGTCGTCCGAGATCCGGGGCCGGGAATAGGTCCCGTTTCCACTGGGTTACATCTCACGAAATCTCCAGCAGTACGGCAGCCAGCCTGGCTAACATGCTGCAACCGGCAACGCTATTGTTGCTGAACCCGAACTCGTTCCACCGGACCGAGCGGGCGCGGAGACGACAGAGAGGAGGAGTTCTCATGGTTCTCGTTCGTCAGGAAATCGGCGATGTGCTCCGGGACTTCCGCTTGCAGAAGGGCCGGACCCTCCGTCAGGTCGCGTCCAAGGCCAGTGTCGCGCTCGGGTACCTCAGTGAGGTCGAGCGTGGGCAGAAGGAAGCCAGCTCGGAGATCCTCGCGTCCGTCGCGGATGCTCTGGACACGCCCATCTCGACCATCATGCGCGAAGTGGGCGACCGCCTCGCGATCGTCGAGGGGCTGACCCCCGTCCCCGACACGCTCCCGGACGACCTCGTCGCCGAGTTCGACAACGACCTCGCGGTGCGCTGACCGCACTGCACCGAACGCCCTCGCCGGTCCTTCCCGGCGGGGGCGTTCTGCGTTCCGGCCCGCGACGACGCGCTTAGGCTGGTCGGATGCGCGTGAGTGAGTTCTGGCGAGCCGTCGACCAGGTGTTCGGCGAGGCCTACGGGTCCGTGGTCACCCGTGACGTCGTGCTCGAGGGGCTGGGCGGTCGATCGGCCGTGGACGCCCTTGCCGCCGGCATCGACGCCCGCCGGGTGTGGGATGCCCTGTGCGACTCGCAGGACGTCCCGATGGACCGTCGGCACGGCAAGGGCCTGGCCGAACCCCAGGACTGAGCGCGGTCCTGCGGGTCCGGCACCCGAAACTGTGTTCGGCGTGTTGCTCGAACGCGTGTTCGATCGGTGGTAACTTCCTCCACAGCGGCGTCGCCCGGATGCTCCATCCACAGATCGCGTGACCGTCGGCAGTGATGTCGGTGGCTCGCCATAGGTTGATGGACATCGGGAACAGCCCGAAGCCTTGTCGCAGAACCATCGGCCTTGCACCATCGGCCGGCGTGGACGCGACAGCCTACAGGCGGCCGAACACGAGCACGAAGGAGCACCCCATGCCATCACCGGCAGACCGCGAAAAGGCCCTCGAGACCGCACTCGCACAGATCGACAGGCAGTTCGGCAAGGGTGCGATCATGCGCCTCGGTTCGGACGAACGCGCCCCCGTCAACGTCATCCAGACCGGGTCGGTGGCGCTGGACGTCGCGCTCGGCATCGGTGGCCTGCCCCGTGGCCGCATCGTCGAGATCTACGGCCCGGAGTCGTCGGGTAAGACGACCCTCACCATCCATGCCATCGCCAACGCCCAGCGCGCCGGTGGCATCGCGGCCTTCATCGACGCCGAGCACGCGCTCGACCCCGAGTACGCCAAGAAGCTCGGTGTCGACATCGACGCCCTGCTTGTGTCGCAGCCCGACACCGCCGAGCAGGCGCTCGAGATCGCGGACATGCTGGTCCGCTCCGGCTCCATCGACCTCATCGTCATCGACTCCGTCGCGGCCCTCGTGCCCCGTGCCGAGATCGAGGGCGAGATGGGTGACTCGCACGTCGGTCTGCAGGCCCGCCTCATGTCGCAGGCACTGCGGAAGCTCGCCGGTGGCCTGAACCAGACGCAGACCACGATGATCTTCATCAACCAGCTGCGCGAGAAGATCGGCGTGTTCTTCGGTTCGCCGGAGACCACCTCGGGCGGTAAGGCGCTGAAGTTCTACGCGTCCGTCCGCCTCGACATCCGTCGCATCGAGACACTCAAGAGCGGTACCGACGCGGTGGGCAACCGAACGCGCGTCAAGGTCGTCAAGAACAAGATGGCGCCGCCCTTCAAGCAGGCCGAGTTCGACATCCTGTACGGCGTCGGCATCTCGCGCGAAGGCTCGCTGCTCGACTTCGGTGTCGACCACGGCATCGTCAAGAAGTCGGGCGCCTGGTACACGTACGACGGCGACCAGCTCGGGCAGGGCAAGGAGAACTCGCGTTCCTTCCTGATCCAGAACCCCGAGATCGCTGCCGACATCGAAGGCAAGATCCTCGCCAAGCTCGGCGTCGGCGGTTCCAAGGCCGAGGATGCCCCGGTCGAGTCGATCGCGCCGAAGCTCGCGGAGCGCAAGGGCGCGTGAGCACCGACCACGACGACGACGGCCTCGCACCGGTCACCGACCTGTTCGGTGCGAGGTCGCGTCGTCGCGCTCCCGTCACACCGGTGACGCCCGCGATCCCCGCACCGCCGGTGTCACCGGACGAACCACGGGACGTCGACGGGTGGGCAGTGCCCGAGTCCGGCGACGCTCGGCCGGACGAGATCCCGGCACCCTTCGACGCCGATTCGCCGGTGCCCCTGCGCGGTGCCCGGGGTCCGGCAGCATGGGTGTCGCCCGTGATCGGTGACGGCAGCGGGCGCTCGACCCGTGCCGAGCAGGACGGCTACGACTCCGAGACCGCCGACGCCACCACCGCGTCGGTGTTCTCCATCGCCGGCGGCGAGGAGATCGACCCGGCCGACGCACCCCGTCCGCTCGACGAACAGCGCGCGGACGCCGAACGGCTCAGCCTCCGTGCCCTCGGTCGCAAGGGCGTGAGCGAGTCCGAGATGCGGACCCTGCTGCTGCAGCAGGACCTCGACACCGACGTGGTCGAGCACGAGATCGAACGGTTGACCCGTGTCGGGCTCCTGGACGACGTCGCCCTCGCCACCGACCTGGTCGACCGGCTGCACGCGCGCAAGGGCCTCGGCCGCCAGGGGGTCGTCACCGAACTCCGACGCCGGGGGATCGACCAGGTGGCGATCGACACCGCACTCGACGAAGCCGCCGACGACGAGGACGACGAGTTCCTCCGCGCGCAGGAACTCGCCGACAAGCGAGCGCCGCAGATGCGCGGCCTCGACCGGGCCACCGCGGAACGTCGGCTGTCCGGCTTCCTGATGCGCAAGGGCTACAGCTCCGGCGTCGTCCGGATCGCTGTCGCACGCGCACTCGACGGCGGCGGCAGACGGCCGCCTTCCGGCCGCGGGACCGTGCGGTTCGAGTAGCCGCTCCGACCTACACTGGGACGACCATGGACACCGTCGCAGCGCGCCCCCGCACCTACGAAGTCCGCACCTACGGGTGCCAGATGAACGTGCACGACTCCGAGCGGTTGAGCGGGTCGTTGCAGGCCGCGGGCTACACCGCGGCGGACGGCGAACAGGCCGACGTCGTCGTCATCAACACCTGTGCGGTGCGCGAGAACGCGGACAACCGGCTGTACGGCAACCTCGGACAACTCGCGGGCATCAAGCGCGATCACCCCGGCATGCAGATCGCCGTCGGCGGGTGCCTGGCGCAGAAGGACAAGAACGTCATCCTCGAGAAGGCGCCGTGGGTCGACGTGGTCTTCGGCACGCACAACATGGGATCGCTGCCGACCCTGCTCGAGCGGGCGCGGCACAACGACGAGGCGCAGATCGAGATCCTCGAGGCACTCGACGTCTTCCCGTCGACGCTGCCCACCAAGCGCGACTCGACGCACAGCGGCTGGGTCTCGATCTCGGTCGGTTGCAACAACACCTGCACGTTCTGCATCGTCCCCTCGCTGCGTGGCAAGGAGAAGGACCGCCGCCCCGGTGACGTCCTGGCCGAGATCCAGGCGCTCGTCGACGACGGTGCGATCGAGGTCACCCTGCTCGGGCAGAACGTGAACTCCTACGGCGTCGAGTTCGGCGACCGGCAGGCGTTCGGCAAGCTGCTGCGGGCTACCGGTGGCATCCAGGGGCTGGAGCGCGTGCGTTTCACCAGCCCGCACCCGGCAGCGTTCACCGACGACGTCATCGACGCGATGGCCGAGACCCCGAACGTGATGCCCCAGCTGCACATGCCGCTGCAGTCGGGCTCCGACCGGGTGCTCAAGGCCATGCGCCGGAGCTACCGCAGCGAGCGGTTCCTCGGCATCCTCGACCGCGTCCGCGCGAAGATCCCGCACGCGGCGATCTCCACCGACATCATCGTCGGCTTCCCCGGCGAGACCGACGCCGACTTCGAGGACACCCTGCGCGTCGTCGAGCAGGCACGGTTCGCCTCGGCGTTCACGTTCCAGTACTCGATCCGCCCCGGCACGCCCGCGGCGACGATGGACGACCAGCTGCCGAAGCACATCGTGCAGGAGCGGTACGAGCGACTCGTCGCCCTGCAGGAACGCATCACGGCGGAAGAGAACGCACAGCAGGTCGGCCGGAGCGTCGAGGTGCTCGTCGCCTCGGGTGAAGGCCGCAAGGACGACGCCACCCGCCGGCTCTCCGGTCGTGCGGAGGACTCCCGGCTCGTGCACTTCACGGTGCCCGCCGGGTCCGATGTCCCGCGCCCCGGCGACGTCGTCACCGTCGACATCACCCGGGCGGCACCGCACTTCCTGCTCGCCGACGACGACGCCCCGCTGCGCATCCGACGAACCCGGGCCGGAGATGCCTGGGACCGCGCGCAGGCCGAGAGCTGCGGCGTGCCCACCCCGGCCGGCGCCGCAGCCGACGGCCCACGTCCGGTCTCGCTCGGGCTGCCCACGCTCCGTGTCGGACGCTGAGCCCACCGCTGGCGTGCCGTCGAGCGGCTCGACGCTCGGGTCCGGTACCGGCGTCGAGGCCGACCTGATCGCGGTCGTCGGAGCCACGGGCACGGGGAAGTCCGACCTCGGCATCGCGATCGCCGAGCGCCTGCGTGCCACCGGTCGCAACGCGGAGATCATCAACGCGGACGCCATGCAGCTGTACCGCGGCATGGACATCGGCACCGCGAAGCTCCCGCTGGCCGAGCGGCACGGCATCCCGCACCACCAGCTCGACGTGCTCGACGTCACCGATGAGGCGAGCGTCGCCGCGTACCAGGTGGCTGCACGCACCGACGTCGACCGGATCCAGGCCGACGGTGGGGTGGCCGTCCTGGTCGGGGGCAGCGGGCTCTACGTCTCCGCGGTGCTGTTCGACCTGGCGTTCCCCGGCACCGACCCCGAGCTCCGTGCGCAGCTGGAGCGCGAGCACGACGCGCTCGGCCCGGGCATCCTGCTCGAACGGCTCCGCGCCCTCGACGCGGCGGCCGCCGCGACGATCGACGCACGCAACCCACGGCGGTTGATCCGTGCACTCGAGATCGCGAGCCGATCCGAGGTCGTGACCCCGAGCCTCCCGGCCGCGCCCCGCGCCTGGCGACCGTCCCGCATCCTGCACCTGCGACGCGACCGGGAGCAGCTCGTGTCGGCGCTGCACGAGCGCGCGGCGCGGATGTTCGACGCCGGACTCGTCGACGAGGTCGCGGCGCTCCGCGGGCTGGGACTCGAGCAGGGCCGGACCGCGCGCGGCGCCATCGGGTACTCGCAGGCGCTCGAGGTGCTCGCCGGTACGTCGACCCGCGAGCAGGCCGTCGAGGCGACGGGCATCGCGACCCGCAAGTACGCCCGCCGGCAGGTGTCGTGGTTCCGCCGGTACGCCGACGCCGAGACGCTCGACGTCACCGGGGCCGACCGCGGTGACCTGACGGAACTGGCCCGTAGGATCGTGCCGTGACCGAGTTGCACTTCACCAAGGGCCAGGGGACCGGCAACGACTTCGTCCTGTTCGCCGACCCCGACGCCACCGTCGACCTGACCCCCGAGCGGATCCGTGCCATCGCGGACCGACGCTTCGGCGTGGGCGGGGACGGCGTGATCCGCGCGGTGCGGTCCGAAGCGATCCCCGAGGGCCGCGCGCTCGTCGCCGTCGAACCCGAGGCGACGTGGTTCATGGATTACCACAACGCCGACGGCACGGTCGCCGAGATGTGCGGCAACGGCATCCGCGTGTTCGCCCGGTACCTGACCGAGTCCGGCCTGGTCGAACTGGCGCCCGGCGAGACGCTGACGGTCGGCAGCCGCAAGGGGCTGGTCGACATCCAGCGCACCACGAACGGGTTCGCGGCCGACCTCGGCCGCTGGGGCCTGGGCATCGAGGGCGGCGGATCCGACGACGTGCTCGTCCGGGCGAAGAACCTCGATGGGGCGCGCCCCGGCATCGGCATCGACGTGGGCAACCCGCACGTGGTCGTCGCCGTCGAGACCGAGGACGAACTGGCCGACCTCGACCTGACGTTCCTGCCGGTGCTCGAACCGGCGCCCGAGCACGGTGCGAACGTCGAGTTCGTGCTGCCCGGCGACCCGCTCATCAAGGACGGCGTCGGCGAGATCACGATGCGGGTGCACGAGCGGGGGAGCGGTGAGACCCTGTCGTGCGGCACCGGTGCCGTGGCGGCTGCCCTCGCCACGCGCTACTGGGTCGGTGCGGGGGCGCCGGACTCCTGGCGCGTGCGGGTACCGGGCGGGCTGCTCACGGTGCGGATGACGGCGACCGAGGACGGCGAGCACGTGTCGCTGTCCGGGCCCGCCGAGCTCGTGTTCTCCGGCGACCTGACGGTCTGACGCGCTGCGCGGCGCGGGCGCGTCGCGCGCGCCCTACGCGCTGTGCTGCACCCGGAGGACGCGGAAGCCCTTGGCCGTCGACTCGCGCGTGACTGCGAAGCCCGGACCGAGGGCGCCGACGAGCCACTTCTGCAGGGAGTCACCCCCGAGGTCCTTCGACACGACGAGCCAGGCATCGCCCCCGACCTCGAGCCGGGGCAGCCACGTCAGCAGGATCTGGTGCAGCTCGTCCTTGCCGACCCGGATCGGCGGGTTCGACCAGATCGTCCGGAACCGCAGGTCTGCCGGCACGTCGTCGGGCAGCGCGATCGTGACGTTCGCAGCTCCGGCCGTCGCTGCGTTGGCCCGGGCGAGTCCCAGCACCCGCTCGTTGACGTCGACGCCCCAGACGTGGGCGTCGGGGGACTGCAGCGCCATGGTGATCGCGATCGGCCCCCAGCCGCAGCCGATGTCGAGCAGCGCTCCGTCAGCAGCGGGTGCCGGCACCGAACCGAGCAGGACCTTCGTGCCGCGGTCGACGCCGTCGGGACTGAAGACCCCCGCCGCGGTCGACAGGGTGAGGGGCTGACCGGCGAGCGTGACGTCCACCTGGCGGGGCCGGACGTCGCTCTCGGGGTTGGCCGAGAAGTAGTGGTCGTTCGCCATGGATGAACCGTACCGGCAACCGAGTGTGTCGACGGGCCTGCGGAGGTAGCCTGTGCACAGGATGACGGATACCCATCAGCAGAACCACCAGACCAACGACGACAGCGCAGACGGTGTCGTCGAGAGGGTGTTGCGCAACGCAGACCACCGCGCAGCATCGTCCATCTTCGCGCCCGCCCAGGCGATCCAGACGCGGTCGACCGACGATCGCAGCTGGACGGGCGACGGCGACCAGTACGACCGTGAGGACCGTGCGGCGCTGCGCCGTGTCGCCGGCCTCTCCACCGAGCTCGAGGACGTCACCGAGGTCGAGTACCGCCAGCTGCGGCTCGAGCAGGTCGTCCTGATCGGCGTGTACCCCCAGGGCGACGCGCAGGACGCCGAGAACTCCCTCCGCGAGCTCGCGGCACTCGCCGAGACCGCGGGTGCCGTGGTGCTCGACGGGCTCCTCCAGCGCCGGCCGAACCCGGACCCGGCCACCTACCTGGGCAAGGGCAAAGCCCAGGAGCTCGCGATGGTCGTCAAGGCCACCGGCGCCGACACCGTCATCGCCGACACCGAACTGGCACCCTCGCAGCGTCGTGCGCTCGAGGACGTCGTGAAGGTGAAGGTCATCGACCGCACGGCCGTGATCCTCGACATCTTCAGCCAGCACGCGAAGACCCGCGAGGGGAAGGCGCAGGTCGAACTCGCCCAGCTGCAGTACCTGCTGCCTCGACTGCGCGGTTGGGGTGACTCGATGTCCCGGCAGGCCGGTGGCCAGGTTTCCGGAGGCGCTGGCATGGGCTCTCGTGGCCCCGGTGAGACGAAGATGGAGCTCGACCGCCGCAAGATCCACACGCGGATGGCGAAGCTCCGTCGGCAGATCGCCGGGTTCACCCCGGCCCGTGAGGCCAAGCGTGCTGAGCGCAACCGCAACGAGGTGCCGAGCGTCGCGATCGCGGGCTACACCAACGCCGGCAAGTCGTCACTGCTCAACCGACTGACGAGCGCGGGTGTGCTCGTGCAGAACCAGCTGTTCGCGACGCTGGACGCGACGGTCCGCCGGACCGAGAGCACCAAGGGCCGCGAGTACACGTTCGCCGACACCGTCGGCTTCGTGCGCAACCTGCCGCACCAGCTGGTCGAGGCCTTCCGCTCCACCCTCGAAGAGGTCGGCGACGCCGACGTCATCGTGCACGTGGTCGACGGCTCGCACCCCGACCCCGGGGCGCAGCTGTCCACCGTGCGCGAGGTCATCGGTGACGTCGGTGCGGGCGACATCCCGGAGGTCGTCGTGTTCAACAAGGCCGACCTGATCGACGACGCGCAGCGCCTCGTGCTCATCGGGCTCGTGCCGGACGCGGTGTTCGTTTCGGCGCGCACCGGTGAGGGCATCCCGGAGCTCCTCAGCGTCATCGAGGACCGCCTGCCCGAGCCCGACGTGGACCTGACGATCGTGGTGCCGTACGACCGCGGTGACCTGGTGTCGTCGCTGCACGACACCGGCTCGGTCGAGTCCGTCGACTACGTCGAGGACGGCACGCGCCTGCGGGTGCGCGTCTTCCAACGGCAGGTCACCGACCTCGAGCCCTACGTGGTCACGCCCGTCCCGACCGTCTGACCCTCGGCTCCGACTGGCGCTGGCAACTGGCTGGCGCTGGTGAGCGCTGCCGCGCGGCCTGGAGGCCCGTCACAGGTCCGTCAGACGCCGTCGTGTCACCGAGACACCCCGGAACACACGAAACGCCGCCGAATCCGGCGGCGTTTCGTCGTGCAGGGGGCGTCGTACGGTGACGACGGCGTCCCGCGCCGGTGCGGCGCGAGCAGTGGTCAGAGGGAGCGGAGGACCGCGACGACCTTGCCGAGCACCGAGGCCGCGTCGCCGAGGATCGGCTCGAAGGCGGAGTTCCGAGGCAGCAGCCACGTGTGGCCGTCGCGCTGGCGGAAGACCTTGACGGTCGCCTCTTCGTCGAGCATGGCCGCGACGATGTCCCCGTTTTCGGCGGTCTGCTGCGACCGGACGACGACCCAGTCGCCGTCGCAGATCGCGGCGTCGATCATCGACTCGCCGACGACCTTGAGCATGAAGAGCTCGCCGGTGCCGACGAGCTGACGGGGGAGCGGGATGATCTCGTCGACGTGCTGCTCGGCGGTGATCGGGACACCGGCGGCGATCCGGCCGACGAGCGGCACGAGCGTCGTGGCGTCGATGTCCGGGCCGCCGACGTCGGAGGTCGGCTCGTCAACCAGGACCTCGAGCGCACGCGGGCGGTTCGGGTCGCGGCGGATCCAGCCACCGAGCTCGAGCTGGCCGAGCTGGTGGGAGACGCTGGAGAGCGAGGAGAGCCCGGCGGCGTCGCCGATCTCGCGCATGCTCGGCGGGTAGCCCCGCGAGGCGATCGATGCACGGATCGCGTCGAAGATCGCCTGCTGCTTCGGCGTCAGCGGCTTCTGGCCCCGCAGTTCGTCCACCACGTCGTCTCGCTTTCGTCGGTGCCGGTCCGGCCGCGGCGGGAATGTCGGTGGTCCCCGTCAGGCTTGTCCCAGTCGATCGAAACAGTATCCGACCAGCCAGGGCCGGACAAACACCTGTTCGAGCGTGTCGCAAGAAAACCCCGCAGAAATCCTCTCCCAGGACTTGTGCGTCGTCTGATTCGAAACTATGTTCGGTACAGGACTTCGGTTCCACCGAACGGGAAGGCAAGAACGACATGAGCACCATCGCCATCGCTGACATCCAGCGCACCGCGGCGCCCGCCGTGCGTACCCGCCTGCGTCTGACGCGTCGCGGCCGCATCGTCTTCACGACGCTCGCCGCGATCCCGCTCCTCGTCGTCGTCGCCCTCGGCGTGCTGAACGGTGGACAGGCCTCGGCCGGTGACGCCACCGCCGGCGGCGCCCGCACCCACTTCGAGACCGTGACGGTCCAGCCGGGCGAGACGCTCTGGCAGCTCGCCGAGCAGACCGCCCCCGACTCCGACCCGCGCGACTTCGTGCAGGACGTCGTCAGTCTCAACGCGCTCGACGGTTCGGCGCTGCAGGCCGGCGAAGAGCTCTCCATCCCCACCAAGTACACCGACGGCGAGTAGTCACTCGGGCAGCCCCGTCCAGACGGCTGGTCGTCGCACGGTGACAGCGGCCTACGATGGATCGGTGGCATTCACGCTCGAAGACCTCCCGATCCGAGACGACCTGCGCGGGCAGAGCCCCTACGGCGCCCCGCAGAAGCACGTCCGCGTGCAGCTGAACGTCAACGAGAACACGCATCCCGTTCCGGACGACGTCGCCGCCGACATCGTCGAGTCGATCCGGCAGGCCCTGCTGACGGTCAACCGGTACCCGGATCGTGAGTTCACCGAGCTCCGCCAGTCCCTGGCGGACTACCTCGGGCACGACCTGACCGCCGAGCAGCTCTGGGCGGCGAACGGGTCGAACGAGGTGTTGCAGCAGCTCCTGCAGGCGTTCGGCGGGCCCGGTCGCTCGGTCCTCGGGTTCCCGCCCACCTACTCGATGCACTCGATCCTCGCGTCGGGTACCGGCACCACGTGGATCCCGGCCCAGCGGGACGACGAGTTTCGCATCTCGCCCGAGACCGTCGTCGCAGCCATCCGCGACCACAAGCCCGACATCGTGTTCCTGTGCGGGCCGAACAACCCGACGGGTACCCCGCTCGACATCGAGACGATCGCGGCGGCCTACGACGCGACCGACGGCATCGTGATGGTTGACGAGGCCTACGCCGAGTTCATGCCGTCCGACGCCCCGAGCGCCCTCACACTGCTGCCCGGTCGTGAGCGCTTGGTGGTCTCCCGCACGATGAGCAAGGCGTTCGCGTTCGCCGGTGCCCGGGTCGGGTACATGGCCGCGCACCCGGCCGTCATCGACGCCGTCCGGTTGGTCCGGCTGCCGTACCACCTGTCCGCGCTGACGCAGGCGGCAGCGATCGCGGCACTCCGGCACGCCCCCGAGATGCTGGCGATGGTCGACGACATCAAGGCGCAGCGCGACCGCATGGTCACCGAGCTGCGGGCCATGGGGTACCGGACCTACGAGACCTGGTCGAACTTCGTCCTCTTCGGCGGTGTCGCCGACCCGAACGCTGCGTTCGAGGCGCTGCTCGAGCGCGACGTCATCGTGCGCGACCTCGGGATCCCGAACCACCTGCGGGTGAGTGCGGGGACCGAAGCCGAGACGACCGCGTTCCTCGACGCCATGCGGCAGGTCGCCGCCGAGCAGCCGCCGGTTAGGGTTGACGCATGACCGCCCGCACCGCCTCGATCAGCCGTTCGACGAGCGAATCGAGTGTCGAACTCGAGCTCGACCTGGACGGCACCGGGACCTCGTCGATCTCGACCTCCGTCCCGTTCTTCGACCACATGCTGACCGCGTTCAGCAAGCACTCCCTGATCGACCTGCGTGTGCGCTCCACGGGTGACACCGACATCGACGTGCACCACACGGTCGAGGACACTGGCATCGTGCTCGGACAGGCGATCAAGCAGGCCCTCGGCGACCGCTCCGGCATCGGCCGGTACGGCGATGCCCTGGTCCCGTTGGACGAAGCGCTGGCCCAGGCCGTCGTCGACGTCTCCGGGCGTCCGTTCCTGGTGCACTCCGGCGAGCCCGCGGGCTTCGAGTTCCACCGCATCGGTGGGCACTTCACCGGCTCGATGGTCCGTCACGTGTTCGAGGCGATCACGTTCAACGCCGGCATCACCGTCCACGTCCGCGTGTTCGAGGGCCGCGACCCCCACCACATCGCCGAAGCCGAGTTCAAGGCGTTCGCCCGGGCCATGCGCAAGGCGGTCGAGCTGGACCCGCGCGTCGACGGCATCCCGTCCACGAAGGGCGCCCTGTGACCGCCGCCAAGCCGAACGTCGTCGTCCTCGACTACGGGTCGGGCAACGTCCACTCCGCCGCCAAGGCGCTCGAGCGCGCCGGGGCTGACGTCACCCTGACCTCGGACAAGCAGGCGGCGCTCAAGGCTGACGGCCTGCTCGTCCCCGGTGTCGGGGCGTTCGCGGCCGTCATCGACCAGCTCGAGGGCGTGCAGGGCGGCGAGATCGTCGACCACCGCCTGGCAGGCGGGCGCCCGGTGCTCGGCATCTGCGTCGGCATGCAGGTCCTGTTCTCGCGGGGCATCGAGCGTGGTGCCGACGTCGAAGGGCTCGGCCAGTGGCCCGGCACCGTGCAGGAGATCCAGGCCGAGGTGCTCCCGCACATGGGCTGGAACACCGTGCAGGCGCCCGAGGACTCCGTGCTGTTCGACGGCCTGCACGACGAGCGCTTCTACTTCGTGCACTCCTACGGCGTGACCGACTTCCCGCTCGAGGCGTACGGGCCGTTCCGCGCGCCCCGCCTGACCTGGGCCGAGCACGGGCAGCCGTTCATCGCCGCGGTCGAGAACGGACCGCTCACCGCCACGCAGTTCCACCCCGAGAAGTCCGGCGAGCCGGGCATCCGCCTGCTCTCCAACTGGGTCCGCTCGCTCTGAACCCGGCCTGCACCGGGCGCGACGGTCGTGCCGGACGCGCCCCGGGCCTCCCGGCTGTCCGCAGCCCCTTCTCCACCGCAACGAAACCGACAGGACCATGACCGACCTCACCGACACCCCGCCCCTCGTCCTGCTGCCGGCCGTCGACGTCGTCGACGGACAGGCCGTGCGACTCACCCAGGGCGAGGCGGGCAGCGAGACCGGCTACGGCGACCCCGTCGCCGCTGCCCGCACCTGGCGTGACCAGGGTGCTGAGTGGATCCACCTCGTCGACCTCGACGCCGCCTTCGGCCGTGGCGACAACCGCCGGGTGATCGCGCACGCCGTCCGCGAGGTCGAGGGTGTCTCGGTCGAGCTGTCCGGCGGGATCCGCGACGACGCCTCGCTCGAAGCGGCACTGGCGACCGGCGCGGCGCGCGTGAACCTCGGCACCGCGGCGCTCGAGAACCCCGACTGGGCCGCGCGGGTGATCGGCGAGTACGGCGAGCAGATCGCCGTCGGGCTGGACGTCCGCGGCACCACGCTGTCGAGCCGCGGCTGGACCGAGGATGCCGGTGACCTGTGGGAGGTGCTCGACCGCCTCGAAGCCGCCGGGTGTGCCCGCTACGTGGTGACCGACGTCACGAAGGACGGCACGCTGCAGGGCCCGAACGTCGAACTGCTCCGCCAGGTGTGCGACCGGACCGACCAGCCCGTGGTGGCCTCGGGCGGGATCTCCACCCTCGATGACCTCCGTGCGCTCCGCGAACTCGTGCCGTACGGGCTCGAAGGCGCGATCATCGGCAAGGCGCTGTACTCCGGGGCGTTCACGCTGCCCGCCGCTCTCGACATCGCCTCGGAGTAACGCCGTGGCGGGCATCTCGAACGGTCGTGGCACCGGGCCGGAGACCGACGACGCGCACACCCCGGGTGGGGCGGCGGACTCGGCGGGGTTCTCGTGGGAAGGCCGCACGTTCGACCACCACGACACCGCGTTCGCGGACGACGACGGACTCGCCGACCCCGCGGTGGTCGCGGCCATCGGCTCACTCGCCGACGGTGCGTCCCAGGCCGCGATCGTCGATGCGCTCCGCTCCGCCCGCCTGCTCATCCCGCTCATCGCCGAGGCCGGCGACGTGGGGGAGACCGACGCGGGCAAGCTCGTCGACAAGACCCAGGAACTCTCGATCGTGACGGTCGCCGGCCCCGACGGTCGCAGCGTGATGCCCGCGTTCACCTCGGTCGACGCCGTGCACGCGTGGGACCCGGACGCGCGCCCCGTGCCGGTGGAGTCCCGCCGCGTGGCGATGGCCGCGGCGAGCGAGGACACCCAGCTCGTCGTGCTCGACCCGAAGTCGCCGACCGAGTTCGTGCTGCGTCGTCCGGCGGTGTGGGCACTCGGGCAGGACCTGCCGTGGACCCCGTGCTTCGAGGACCCCGAGGTGGCCCGTGCCTTCGCGGCCTCGGTCGAAGGGGAGCCCAGCGTGGCCCGTGTCGAACTCGCGCCGGGCGACCCGGTCGGCCGGTTCGCCGGACCGGAGCTGACGGTGGGCCTGGCGCTGCACCCGGGGCTCGACCGCGAGCAGGTCGGCGAGCTCGTCGGCCGGCTGCAGCAGCGGTGGTCGGCCGACCCCGTGATCGCGGAGCGGGTCGACAGCATGCGCGTCGCCCTGCGCGCTGCCTGACGAGCAGCAGTGCGGCGGTGCGAC
The DNA here is from genome assembly GCF_000349565.1 of Curtobacterium flaccumfaciens UCD-AKU. Classification (GTDB taxonomy): domain Bacteria; phylum Actinomycetota; class Actinomycetes; order Actinomycetales; family Microbacteriaceae; genus Curtobacterium; species Curtobacterium poinsettiae. The sequence goes on along the minus strand of NZ_KB714607.1, from coordinate 42,268 downwards.
CCGGCCCACCCCGACGTCGCCGGTACGATGACGGGGTGAGCCCGAACCCGACGACCAACCCCACCGGCGCGACCACCCACGGTCCGACGGGGCGTCCCGTCCGGGACTTCCCCGTGCCCGAGGAGCTCGACAGCACCGGACCCGCCCGCATCATCGCGCTCTGCAACCAGAAGGGCGGCGTCGGCAAGACCACGACCGCCATCAACCTGGGTGCCGCGCTCGCGGAGTACGGCCGCAAGGTGCTCGCCGTGGACTTCGACCCGCAGGGTGCGCTGTCTGCCGGCCTCGGTGTCCGCACCCACGACATCCACACCGTCTACGACCTGCTCATGGGTGCCGTGAAGGACCCGAACCAGGTCATCCAGCCGACGAACACCCCCGGCCTCGACGTCATCCCGGCGAACATCGACCTGTCCGCGGCCGAGGTGCACCTGGTCAACGAGGTCGCCCGCGAGCAGATCCTGGCGAGCGTGCTGCGCAAGGTCGCGAACGACTACGACGTGATCCTGGTCGACTGCCAGCCGTCGCTCGGCCTGCTCACCGTGAACGCCCTGACCGCTGCACACGGCGTGCTCATCCCGCTCGAGTGCGAGTTCTTCGCGCTGCGCGGTGTCGCGCTGCTCATCGAGACGATCGACAAGGTGCGCGACCGCCTGAACCCGGCGCTCAAGCTCGACGGCATCCTGGCGACCATGTACGACTCGCGCACGCTGCACTCGCGCGAGGTCATGGAGCGGGTCGTCGACACCTTCGACGACCGCGTGCTCGACACCGTCATCGGCCGCACCGTGAAGTTCCCGGACGCCACGGTGTCCGCACGACCGATCACGCAGACCGCGCCGGACCACCCTGCCGCCCACGCCTACCGGCAGCTCGCACGAGAGCTCGTCCAGCGTGGCGCCGTCGCCTGAGCCGGGGTTCCGGGTCCGGCTCACCAACTTCGACGGACCGTTCGACCTCCTGCTGTCGCTCATCACGAAGCACGAGCTCGACATCACCGAGGTCTCGCTCGGTGCCGTGACGGGGGAGTTCATCCAGTACGTCCGGCAGGCCGAGTCCGCCGACGAGCTCGACGAGGCCAGCGAGTTCCTGGTCGTCGCGGCGACCCTGCTCGACCTGAAGATCGTCGGGCTGCTGCCGCAGGGTGAGCTCGTGGACGCCGAGGACGTCGCCCTGCTCGAAGCCCGCGACCTGCTGTTCGCCCGACTGCTGCAGTACCGGGCGTTCAAGCAGGCCGCCGACTGGTTCGGGGAGCGGTGGGGCATCGAGTCGCGCCGGCACGTCCGCAGCGTCCGGCTCGAGGAGCGGTTCCGCGCGCGGACGCCGGAGCTCGTCTGGACCCTGTCCGTGCAGGACTTCGCCGCCCTCGCCACGCTCGCCTTCGCCCCGCGGGAGATCCCGACCGTCGGCCTCGACCACCTGCACGCGCCGCTCATCAGCATCCGTGAGCAGGCCGCGATCGTCGTCTCGATCCTCCGCACCCGTGATGGTGAGGGTGTCTCGTTCCGCGAACTGGTCGCGGGCGTCGACCAGACCGGTATCGTGGTGGCTCGCTTCCTCGCGATCCTCGAGCTGTACCGGAACGCGTCGATCTCGTTCGAGCAGCTCGAGCCGCTCGGGGAGCTGACACTGCGGTGGACCGCCGAGGACTGGTCCGACGAGAGCCTCGCGAACCTGGGAGCCGACTATGACGGATGACGTGCACGACACGTCCAGCGCCGAACCCGGCGGCGCCGACGAGATGGCCGACGCCCGCGCGATCGAGCACGAGATCCACGACCCCGCCATCCCGCTCGACCGCCAGCTCGAGGCCATCCTGATGATCGCGGACGAGCCCCAGTCGCTCGTCGCGCTCGGTGCCGCCGTCGGTTCGCCCGTCCCCGCCGTGCGCCAGGCGATCGAACGCCTGGTCGCGGACTTCGACGGTGTCGACGGCACGATCCGCCGCGGCTTCGAACTGCGCGAGGTCGGTGGCGGTTGGCGCTTCTACGTCCGTGCTGACCTGGACCCCGTGGTCGAGCAGTTCGTCGAGGCCGAGCGACCCTCGCGGTTGTCGCAGGCCGCGCTCGAGACCCTGGCGGTCGTCGCCTACAAGCAGCCGATCACCCGATCGCAGATCGCTGCGATCCGCGCCGTCAACGTCGACGGCGTCGTCCGGACCCTGGTGGCACGCGGCCTCATCGAGGAGTCGTTCACCGACGCCGAGACCGGCGCCATCAACTACGTCACGTCCGACCTGCTCCTGCAGCAGCTCGGCATCAACTCGCTCGACGAGCTGCCGCTCATCTCGCCCCTCCTGGACGACGGTGCGGACGGCTTCGAGCAGAACGAAAGGATCCCCGATGGCAGGGTTTGACGACCGGGGGCGCGGCGCGCCCCGAGACCGAGACGACCGCAACGGACGCTCAGGAGGCCCAGATCGCCCCGGCCGCCCGGCCGGCGGACGCGGCGGGGCCGGCTCCAGTGCCGGTGGCCGCTCGGGCGGGTACGGTCGCGACGACCGTGGGGGCGCACGCCCGCCGCGGGACGACGACCGTCGTGGCGGGTACCCGTCGCGTGACGACCGTGGCGGCGACCGTGGCGGCGACCGTGGCGGCGACCGTGGTGGGTACCGCGGGGCTTCGGCTCCGCGTGACGACCGTGGTGGCGACCGTGGTGGGTACCGCGGGGCTTCGGCTCCGCGTGACGACCGTGGTGGTGACCGTGGTGGGTACCGCGGGGCTTCGGCTCCGCGTGACGACCGTGGTGGGTACCGCGGGGCTTCGGCTCCGCGTGACGACCGTGGTGGTGACCGTGGTGGGTACCGCGGGGCTTCGGCTCCGCGCGATGACCGTGGTGGCTACCGGGGCCGCGATGACCGTTCCGGTGGCGGCGACCGTGGTGGGTACCGCGGGGCTTCGGCTCCGCGTGACGACCGCGGCGGCTACCGGGGTCGCGACGACCGATCCGGTGGCGGCGACCGCGGTGGGTACCGCGGCAACTCCGCTCCGCGTGACGACCGTGGTGGCTACCGCGGCCGTGACGACCGTGGCGCTTCGGCTCCGCGCGATGACCGTGGTGGGTACCGGGGCAACTCCGCTCCGCGTGACGACCGCGGCGGCTACCGGGGTCGTGACGACCGTGGGAGCTCGGCTCCGCGTGACGACCGTGGTGGCTACCGCGGCAACTCGGCTCCGCGTGACGACCGTGGTGGCTACCGCGGCCGTGACGACCGCGGGGCTCCGGCTCCACGTGACGACCGCGGCGGGTACCGGGGTCGCGACGACCGATCCGGTGGCGGCGACCGCGGTGGGTACCGCGGCAACTCCGCTCCGCGTGACGACCGTGGTGGCTACCGGGGTCGTGACGACCGCACCAGCTCGGCACCCCGTGACGACCGTCGGGACGACCGAGGCCGCGACGACCGCCGCACCCCCGACGGCCAGCAGAGCCGCGTCTGGCACAACGGCCGCCGCTACGTCGGCGGCACCACGAGCGTCCGCAACAGCGACCGCACCACGCCGAAGCCGAGCGGGCAGCGCGACGACCGGGGCAACCCGGCCGAGGGCACGCCCGAGCGGCCGATCATCGAGGACTGGGACGCGGCGGACGGAACGGCGCCTGCCGGGGCCGAGCCGGGCCTCCAGGCAGAGGGCGAGCGCCTGCAGAAGGTGATCGCCGCTGCCGGCGTGGCATCCCGCCGGGTCGCGGAGAACCTGATCGTCGAGGGCCGCGTGACGGTCAACGGCGAGGTCGTGGACGCCCTCGGGCGTCGCGTCGACCCCGAGAAGGACGCGATCAGCGTCGACGGTGTGCCGGTGCAGATCGACTCGTCTCGGCGCTACATCGTGCTGAACAAGCCGACCGGCGTCGTCTCGAGCCTGCAGGACGAGCGCGGTCGCCGCGACCTGACCGAGTTCGTGGACCGCTACGAGGAGCGCCTGTTCAACGTCGGCCGTCTCGACGCCGAGACCTCCGGGCTGCTCGTCCTGACGAACGACGGCGACCTGGCGCACGTGCTGGCGCACCCGTCGTTCGGCGTGCAGAAGACGTACATCGCGAAGGTCCACGGCAACGTGAACCCCGCCGTGGTGCAGCGCCTGACCGAGGGCGTCGAGCTCGAGGACGGTCCGATCAAGGCCGACAAGGTGCGGCTGCTTGAGTCCTCGCGGGGTGAGTCGCTCGTCGAGATCACCCTGCACTCCGGCCGCAACCGCATCGTCCGACGCATGCTCGAGGCCGTCGACCACCCGGTCCTCGAACTCGTCCGCCGGTCGTTCGGGCCGCTGCACCTGGGCAGCCTGCCGCCGGGCAAGATGCGCGAGCTCGGCACGGTCGAGGTCGGCAAGCTGCTCAGCACCGTCCGCGACGCGAAGCCGTCCGCTCGTGACGACCGCGACGTCGAACTCGACCAGGACGACGACGAGTACGAGGACGAGTCGGCGGACTGACCGACCCCGACGCTCGGGCATCGACCGATGCCCGAGCCTCGATCGGTAGGCTTGCCCGGTGACCGACGTGACCCCGACCGACATCGACCGCCGTCTGCGCGGCCCGGTCCGGGTCGTCGGTGCCGGGTTGCTCGGCGCCTCGATCGGTCTGGCCCTGCGTGAGAAGGGTGTGGACGTCGTCCTCGACGACGTCTCGCCCGCCGCGCTGGCGCTCGCCGTGGACTACGGCGCCGGGCGTCGCCCGGCAGCCGGCGACCAGCCGGAGCTCGTCGTCGTCGCGGTGCCGCCGGACGTCGTCGCGACGGTGGTCGAGCGTGAGCTCGCCGCCCACCCCGACGCCGTCGTGACCGACGTCGCCAGCGTGAAGTCCGGGCCGCTCGCCGCCCTGGTGGCGGCCGGGGCCGACGTCTCCCGCTACATCGGGTCGCACCCGATGGCCGGACGCGAGCGCAGCGGTCCGACCGCCGCCCGCGCCGACCTGTTCGTCGGACGCCCGTGGGTGATCGCGGGACACGACGGCATCACGTACCAGCGAGCTGCGGTGGTCGAGGACCTCGCGCTGGACGTCGGCGCGACCGTGGTGCCGATGGACCCCGAGTCGCACGACCTCGCCGTGGCGTACGTCTCGCACGCGCCGCAGCTCGTGTCGACGCTGATGGCCTCGCGCCTCCGCGATGCCCCCGACGGGTCGCTCGGCCTGGCCGGCGGCGGCGTGCGCGACGTCACCCGGATCGCCGCGAGCGACCCCGGGCTCTGGGTGCAGATCATCGGCGCGAACGCCGGGCACATCCGGCCGGTGCTCACCGACCTGCGCGACGACCTGACCCGCGTGATCGACGCGCTCGGCGACCCGGACGGTGCCGGCTCGCCGCGTGCCATCGCCGAGACGATCGCCGACGGCAACCGCGGGGTCGAACGGCTGCCGGGCAAGCACGGCACCACCAAGCGCTTCGCCCAGGTGGTCGTCCTGGTCGACGACACCCCCGGGCAGATCGCCGCACTCCTGACGTTCATCGGGGAGATCGGCATCAACCTCGAGGACATGCGCCTCGAGCACTCACCGGGCGCACAGATCGGCATCGTCGAGGTGTCGGTGCTGCCCGAGCAGGAACAGCGACTCGTCGAGGAACTCGAGGGGCGCGGATGGAGGATCGCAGCAGCATGGGCCTGAACGACGACACGAACGCAGCGACGAACGACTCCGGTGTGACCGGCGGACCGGACGGGCCCGACTCCGGCCTCCCGACCCCGGGCCAGGGTGGTGCCGGCGGCCCGCTGAGCGGCAGCGGCGACGGCGGCGCACTCGGCGGTCCGGCAGGCGGCCTCGGCGAGCCCGGCGGCGAGCCCGGCTCGACCAGCGCCCCGATGCCGTCCGGCCTGGCCGACGGCGCCTACGTGGCGAAGATCGTCATCGCCGTCGACGGCCCCGCCGGCAGCGGCAAGTCGAGCGTCTCCCGTGCGGCCGCCCGCGCCCTGGGCTACGGCTACCAGGACACCGGCGCCGCCTACCGTGCACTCGCGTGGCACGCCCTGCAGCAGCGGGTCGACCTCGACGACGCCGCGGCGGTCCTGGCCAGCTGGGACACCTTCGACTACGCCATCGGCACCGACCCCGACGACTACTACGTCAAGGTGGGGGAGACCGACGTGACCGAGGCCATCCGCACCCCCGACGTCACCGGCGCGGTGGCCCACATCGCGAAGCTCCCGGACGTCCGGAAGCGCCTGGTCCAGCTGTTCCGCACCGTCATGCGGAAGACCGACGCCCCCGGCATCATCACCGAGGGCCGGGACATCACCACGGTCGTCGCACCCGACGCCGAAGTCCGGATCCTGCTGACGGCCGACGAGTCCGTTAGAATGGCCCGACGCTCGGCAGAGGTCACGACCCAGTCGGCCGCCGAGACCTCCGCAGCACTCGCTCGTCGCGACGCGGCGGACGCGAAGGTCGTCGACTTCATGAACGCCGCCGACGGCGTCACGACGCTCGACTCCACCGACCTCGACTTCGACCAGACCGTGCAGGCGGTCGTCGACCTGGCCCGCGCGGCCACGCACTGACGCAGACCGGACCGCCTCGGCGGGCCGCTCACGCACTGACGCAGACCAGAACGCTCCGGCGGGACGGTCAACCACGGCCGGACCCCCGGCCCGGCCGGCAACGGCCACCGACACCGCGGCCCCGGCCGCTCGCGAGGAACACAAGATGGCTCAGCTGGACAATCCTGACAACGACGACTTCCCGGAGTACGACGACGCCCTCGGCGAGCGTCTCGCCGGACTCGACGAGGCAGAGGCCGAGCAGCGTGCCACCGCGCTCCGCGCCGGCCTCGAAGAGTACGACCTCGAGGACGAGGACCTCGCCCTGCTCGAAGCGGGCCAGATCGGCGAAGACGGCGTCCACTACCTGCCGGCCTACCCGGTGCTCGCGATCGTCGGTCGCCCGAACGTCGGCAAGTCGGCGCTCGTCAACCGCATCCTCGGTCGCCGTGAAGCCGTCGTGCAGGACGTCCCCGGGGTCACCCGCGACCGCGTCAGCTACAAGGCCGACTGGAACGACAAGCGCTTCACGCTCGTCGACACCGGCGGCTGGGAGCCCGGCGCCGAGGGCATCAACGCCTCCGTCGCCGCCCAGGCCGAGGTCGCGATCGACCTCGCCGACGCCGTGCTGTTCGTGGTGGACGTCACGGTCGGCATCACCGCCACCGACGAGCACGTCGTGAAGATGCTCCGCGGCACCGACCGCCCCGTCATCGTCGTCGCGAACAAGGCCGACGACGAGCGCCGTGAACTCGAAGCCTCCGAGCTCTGGAACCTGGGCCTCGGCGAGCCGCACCCGGTGTCCGCCCTGCACGGCCGCGGCGTCGCGGACCTGCTCGACCTGATCATCAAGACGCTCCCCGACACCTCGGCCGTCGCCAAGCAGGAGGTCGGTGGCCCCCGCCGCGTGGCCATCCTCGGCCGCCCGAACGTCGGCAAGAGCTCGCTGCTCAACAAGGCCGCCGGTGAAGAGCGGGTCGTCGTGAACGACATCGCCGGCACCACCCGCGACCCGGTGGACGAGCAGATCGAGCTCGGCGGCAAGGTGTGGCGCTTCGTCGACACCGCCGGCATCCGCAAGCGCGTCCACATGCAGCAGGGCGCGGACTTCTACGCGTCGCTCCGCACCACCGCCGCGCTCGAGAAGGCCGAGGTCGCCGTCGTCGTCCTCGACGTCACCGAGCCGGTGTCCGTGCAGGACCTGCGCATCATCGACCTCGTCCTCGAGTCCGGCCGCGCCCTCGTGCTGGCCTACAACAAGTGGGACCTGCTCGACGACGAACGCCGCCGCTACCTGGAGCGCGAGATCGAGCAGGACCTGGCGCACGTCGCCTGGGCCCCGCGCGTGAACATCTCGGCCCGCACCGGCCGTCACCTCGAGAAGCTCGTGCCGGCGCTCGAGACCGCCCTCGAGTCGTGGGACACCCGCATCCCGACCGGCAAGGTCAACGCCTTCATCGCCGAGCTCGTGCAGGAGCACCCCCACCCCGTGCGCGGCGGCAAGCAGCCCCGCATCCTGTTCGGCACCCAGGCGTCGAGCCAGCCGCCGACCTTCGTGCTCTTCACGTCGGCGTTCCTCGACCCGCAGTACCGACGCTTCATCACGCGTCGACTCCGCGAGGTCTGGGGCTTCTCCGGCACGCCGATCAACGTCAACATGCGGGTGCGCGAGCGCCGGAAGCGCTGAGCCTCCCCACCCGTCACGCAGAACGCGCCCCGATCCGTCGGGGCGCGTTCTGCGTTCGCGTCCGCGGTCGGCCTGGAGGCCCGGGGCCGGTCCGGCGCGCCGGTGCGGCATCATGGGGGCGTGGGTACCGGGCGGTGGGCAGCCGACCGACGTCGGCTCGCCCTGGTGGGTGTCCTCGTCGGGGTGGTCGTCGTGGGTTCGGTGTCCCTGTGGACGAGCTCGCACGCACCGGACGACGGCGAACCGGTCACCCGTGCCGACGCAGTGGGCCCCGAGCCGGCGCAGTCGCCCGACGTCCGGCTGCAGCCGTCCGACGCCCTCGGGGAGCCGATCGAGCCTGAGCCCGTCCGTCCGGTCGACGGCTCACCCATCGACCCGTGGTGGCGGCGCGTCCCGCCGGTCTCCGGTGACATCGTCGGCATCGGGGCGGCTGCCTCCGGGCACGTCCGGATCACCGCGAACACGGGCGACGAGACCCTCGCGGTGGAGATCGACCACCTGGAGACCGGTGGGGACGGCCCGGTCGACGTCGTGCTGTCCGCGGGGACGGTGCGCGGTGGCTCGAAGCCGATGTGGACGCCGGTCGGGGAGTCCTACGACCTGTTCCAGGCCGACGGGGTCGAACAGGGGCTGACCGTCGTGCTCGGCGAGCCGTGGACGCTGCCCGACGAGGTCCGCTCCCTGGTCCTGCTCGACGCCGGGACCGGCACCGTGCTGGGCGGCGCGGCACTCGTCCCGTCCGACTGAGCCGTCCCCGCTCGGGGCTGCGTCTCCTGTCGGCCTCGGGATGGGGCACGATGTACTGGTGACGCAGCAGAACGACGGACTCGGTGTGCTCGCCGACCGTGTGTGGTGCCGTCTTCGGCTCGACCGGTTGGCCGGAGGCCGGCAGTCCGGGTACGTGATCCGCGAGGACATGCTCGAACACCCGGACACGGTGCGTTCGTTCCGGTGGATCCGGTGGCTGCTCGTCGCGGAGACGGTCGTCGGCCTCACCGCCATCGTGGTCGCCGTGCTGCTGACCCGCGCCGGGGAGTCCCTGTCGTGGGCGGTGTGGTTCCGGTCCACCGTGGTGCTGCTGATCACCTTGACGCTCTACGTGTTCGCCTGGCGGGCGCAGCTCGGGTACTACTGGGCGTACCAGCGGCTGCGGTTGTTCAGCCGGATCTTCCCGATCGTGACGCTGATCGTCGCGGCGATCCCCGGGCTCTACCCGTTCTGGATGGTCATCGAGCAGATCCTGTTCTCGGTGCTGATGGTCGGCATCGGCGACGTGCTGACGAGCGACCACATGCGGGCCACGTTCCCGAAGCCCGCGCGGCGCTGAGGCTGCCGTCGGCCGCCGTGGCGCACCGTCATGGCACGATGGGCTGGTGCGCGAGAACTCGGCTGGTCAGTGGTTGCTCGTGGTGCCCTCGGTCGTGGCGCTCGGAGCCGGGCTGTGGAACGTCGGAGCACTGGTCAGCATGTTCACCAGCAGCGGTTCCTTCGCGTGGTGGTTGGTCTCGGGGTTCGTGGCGTTGGTCGCCCTCGTGATGACCCTCGTGGCGCTCATCGTCGGCCGTGCGCAGCGGGCGTTCGTCGTCGGACTGGCCGCCGCCGGACTGTTCGTCGCGGGTGGGGCGCTGCTGCTCGACCTCTTCGTCGGCGTGTTCTCGTCGTGGCTCGCCGCAGGACTGGGGTCGAGCGGGTCCTGACCGCTGCGCGCCGGAGCGGTTTCCGGTGGATGCCGGACCAGGTGTGCGACAACCCACGGGTCGATCGACACGTGGACTGTCGCAAAACAGGTGCGGGGGCTACGCCACCGTGGCCAGGGCGAACGGGAGCACGGCGGAGGCCCCGGCGCGCCGGAGCTCCCGGCCGGCGACGGTCATCGTCCACCGGCTGTCGACCAGGTCGTCCACGAGCAGCACCGGGCCCTCGTGCGACTGCAGGGCGGCGGCGAGCGACGGATCGACCACGAAGGTGTCCCACACGCCGGACAACCGGTAGGCGCTGTTCGTCGCACCGTCGCCGCGAGGGGTCCCGCCGGCACGGCCGAGCGTGCCGAGGAACTGCAGCCGCCCGATCGTGGACAGCGCCTGGGCGAGGGACCCCACCAGCTCGGGCCGTGACCGCGAGGACATCGCCACGACGCCGGTCGGCCGGGTCTCCCACGGCCAGTCCTTGAGCGCCCGGACGCAGCCGTCGACGAGCTCGCGCGAGATCGGTGCATCAGGGGTGGACGGCGCGAACAGTGCACGCAGGGGACCACCCCAGCCGAGGTCGGTCAGACGCGCCACCGCACGGCCGGGCTGCACGAGCTCGTCTGGACCGATCTTGCCCCGCACCGAGACACCGAGCGACGACATCCCCGAGGGCCACTGGGCACGCGGGGCGATCTCGACGCCGACCTTGTCGAGCGCGGCCGCCGCCCCGGACGAGTCGGTGTCGGACACGGCGGTCGGGAACCACGCCCCGGCGCAGTTGTCGCATCGGCCGCAGGGCTCGGCCGAGGGGTCGTCGAGGTCCTGCTGCAGCAGCTGCATGCGGCAGGCCGAGGTGGACTCGTAGTCGAGCATCGACGCGGCCTCGGCAGCACGGGCCGCGGCGACGCGTTCGTACCGGGGTGCGTCGTACTCCCACGGCTGTCCGGTCGACACCCAGCCGCCGGTGACGCGTCGGACGGCGCCGTCGACGTCGAGCACCTTGAGCAGGAGTTCGAGGGTGGAGCGCTTGATGTCGACCAGGCCCTCGAGCGCCACGGTGGACATCGCGGTGTCGGTCGACAGGGCGCCCAGCACGGCGGCGGCACGGGCTTCGGTCGGCATCGAGGCACTGGCGAAGTACTGCCAGATCTCGCGGTCCTCGCGCCCGGGCAGGAGCAGGACGTCGGCGTTGTCGGTCGCACGACCCGCGCGACCGATCTGCTGGTAGTAGGCGACGGGCGACGACGGAGCGCCGACGTGCACGACGAACCCCAGGTCGGGCTTGTCGAACCCCATGCCGAGCGCACTCGTGGCGACGAGGGCCTTCAGCTCGTTGCCCTTGAGTTGCTGTTCGAGCTGCTCGCGCTCGTCGGTGTCGGTGCGCCCGGTGTACGCGCGGACGGCGTACCCGTTGTCGCGCAGCAGCCGGGCGATGTCCTCGGCCGCCGAGACCGTGAGCGTGTAGATGATGCCGCTGCCGGGCAGGTCGCCGAGGTGGGCGAGGAGCCACCCCAGCCGCTGCCGGGCATCGGGCAGCGTCAGCACGCCGAGGCGCAGGGACTTGCGGGCCAGGGACCCACGGATCGTGAACACCGGGTCGGCCGGGCCGGCGGTCAGCTGCTCGGCGACGTCCTCGACCACGCGCTCGTTCGCCGTCGCGGTGGTGGCCAGGACGGGGACGCCGTGGGGGAGCGACCGGATGAGCTCGGCCAGACGCCGGTAGTCCGGCCGGAAGTCGTGGCCCCAGTCCGAGATGCAGTGCGCTTCGTCGACCACGAGCATGCCCATCCGGGCGATCAGGGTCGGCATCTGCTCGTCGCGGAACTTCGGGTTGTTCAAGCGCTCGGGGGAGACGAGGAGCACGTCGACCTCGTCACGGGCGAGGGCAGCCTGGGTCTCACCCCACTCGTGCGCGTTCGCGGAGTTGATCGACACCGCACGGACCCCGGCCCGCGCGGCAGCGGCGACCTGGTCGCGCATCAGGGCGAGCAGCGGCGACACCAGGACCGTCGGGCCGCCCCCGCGTCGGCGCAGCAGCAGCGTCGCCAGGAAGTACACCGCCGACTTGCCCCAGCCGGTGCGCTGGACGACGAGGGCACGCTGCCGGTGCTCCACCAGCGCGGAGATCGCCTCGAGCTGGCCGGGGTGGAACACCGCGTCGGGGCGCCCCGTGAGCGCAGCGAGCGCCTGCTGCGCCTCGGCGGCGATGTCCGCAGAGGGGGAGACAGAAGACGACGCAGTGGACCCGACACCAAGACCAGACATGCCCCCATGCTGTCAGCACCGACCGACGAAACGCGGGTCGCGACTCCCGGCTGTGGACAACCGGACCAACCGGGCCCTACTGGTACGTGATCAGCGACGGCGTCGGCCGCACGTCCCGCATGGTCTGCGCGGGCGTCAGCATGGGCGTGTCCTCGTCGGTGAAGTTCTTCCAGCCCCAGTGCAGCCCCTCGGGCGCGCCCTGGTGCAGCGCCTTCCACGTCGCCTGCTTGTCCGGCTGCGACCCCTGCCCGTCGACGTGCACGAGCATGTCGAGCTCCGGGTGGGTCTGCAGTGCTGAGCGGTCCTGGATCATCGACAGCCGGAACTGGTGCAGCACCAGGGCCTTCGGCGGCAGCCCTTCCTGCTTGACCAGCGCAGCCAGCCACGACGAGACCTTGTTCACCTCGGACGCCGACACGCTGCCGATCTGCTGCAGGGGTACCTGGTCCTTCGTGAGCCGCCACTCCGGGTCGAGCGCCAGCCACACACCGGGCTGCTTCAGCAACGACTCGTACTTCTTCGCCTGCGACAAGAAGTCCGACCGCCCGGGCTGCAGGTCGATGATGACCGGCATGTCCGCATCGTGGGCGGCCTCGACGTAGGGCTCGAGCGTCGAGACCGGCAGTTCGGTCGAGTAGTCGCCGTCGGCGCCGGCGTCCCCGGCGGCGACGGTCGCGATGACCTCCATCGCGGGCGTCACCAGCTCGTCGGACTCGGCCCGGTACGGCTTCGCGACCTGCTCGGCCCGCTGCACGGTCTGCTTCGGCCCCTGCTCGCCGAGCACTCCCAGCGCCGGCGCCCCGGGGGCCCCGTACAGCGCGACGTACCGGTGCCCGTCGAACGGCCGCTGGCCGCCGTTCCGCAGCTGGAACCCGCCCTCGGCCGCCCGCACCGTCCAATCCGGGTCCGGCAGGGCGTCGAACGCCGCACCGACCAGGACCGTCGGGTGCTTCGCCCGCTCGTGCAGCGCCGTCACCACGTCGGGTGCGGCAGCCGGGTCGGTCACGCCCTTCGGCATGGTCACGACCCGCGCACCGGCGGCCTTCGCGGTTGCTACGGCAGCAGCGTCCGCACGCGTGTCCGCCACAACCACGGTCGCCTGCCGGGAGGCCCCGGTCGACTCCGGCGCGTCACCGCCGTCCGGCGCCTGCCGCTGTTCGATGTCCGTGTCGAGCGACACGTCGCCCTCGGCCTGGTACCAGCCGGCACCGAGCCGGTCGAGCTCGCGGGCGACGGCAGCGTCCTTGTTCTTGGTCGTCAGCAGCACCGGGACGTGGGCGCTCGCCGCGGTCTTCGCTGCGTCGCGGATCCCGTCGGCGTCGTCGGCCGGGGCGACGACCGCGCCCGGAGCGCTGGCGAACAGCGCCTTGCTGACCCGGACCGACCGCGCTGCGGCGTCCGCAGCGTCGGCCACCGTGACGGTGTCGGCGGAGGCCTTCGCCAGGGTCGGGCGGCTCGTGTCCGGTTCGCTCGACGTGCACCCGGCGGCTCCGAGCAGCAGGCCGGAGACGGCGATCGCGACGAGGACACGAGGGGTGGAACGAGAACGCATCGGGCCACCCTACGAGCCAGGCGGAGAGGTCCCTGAGAATCCGACGGGTGTCGTCTCGTAGAAGGGATGCATGCCCCACCACCCCGACGACCGCCCGCTCATCGGACCGGTCCGGTCGCCCGAGGTGCACTGCATGACGCTCAACGTGCGTCGCCGCGTGCCGCGACGGTCGACCCACCCGGACGCCTGGGAGCGCCGCCGTGACGCCGTCCTCGCGCTCGTCACGTCCGAAGCGCCCACCGTCCTCGCCGTCCAGGAGGCCCTCCCCGCGCAGGCAGACGACCTGACGTCCGGCCTGGGGTCGGGTTGGGAGCCCGTCCTGGCCGGGCGAGGAGCACGCGGCGGTGGTGAACAGGTCGGCCTGTTCCTCGACCGCTCCCGCCTCGACGTCGTCGAGCGCCGCACCTGGGCGCTCTCCCGCAGACCCCACCGCCCCGGCTCGCGGTCGTGGGCCACGTCCTTCCCTCGGCACGCCGTCGGAGCCGTGGTCGACGACCGCGCGACCGGCGTCCGGTTCCTGGCGATCGCCACCCACCTCGACGTCGCCTCGTCGTGGGCCCGACTCCGCTCCGCCGAACTGCTCGGCCGGATCGTCCGGCAGCGCGGCCTGCCCGCCGTGGTCATGGCCGACTGGAACAGCCCCGCCGGTTCCGCACCGTGGCGAGCCCTGGCGGAGGCGGGGGTCGAGGACAGCTGGGGGCGGGCCTCCAGGCAGGTGGGTGAGCCGTACGGGACGTACCCGCACTACGGGAGTCCGCGCGTTGGTGGTCGGCGGATCGACGGGGTGCTCGTGACCACTGGGGCGGCCGTGGACCGCGTCGCGGTCGACGTGCGGCGGCCGGGCGGCGTGTGGCCGTCCGACCACGCCGCCGTGCACGCGGTCGTCCGGTGGGCGTCGTGATCCGGGCGCTCGGGTCGACCTTCCTGCGGCCGCGGTTCCTGGTGGCCGACGTCGTGCGCGCCCTGACGCTCGTGAGCGTCGTCGTGGCGAGTGTCGGGTGGGGTGGGACGGCGTTCCCGGTCATGGCGCTCGCGCTGCTCGGGGTCGTGGTGCCGCGCATGCTCGGGCTGCGACCCGTCTTCGACCTGGCGGTGTGCGTGCTCGTGCTCGTCGCCGGGTGGTCGAGCGTGCTCGAGTGGTACACGACCGTCTTCCTGTGGGACAAGTTCATGCACGTCGTGCTGACCGGGCTGCTCGCGGCCGTGCTGTACGTCATCGGTGCCGACCTGCGTGCTGTGCCGGCCCCGCACGGGGAGCGACGGGTGGTCGTCGCGGTGCTCGCGCTGTGTGCGGGACTCGCGGTCGGGGCGGTCTGGGAGATGGGGGAGTGGCTCGGGCACAACTTCGTCGACGCGAAGATCTTCGTCGGGTACGACGACACGATCGGGGACCTGGCGGCAGACGGGGCCGGTGGGTTGCTCGTGGGGCTCGGGTTGCCGTGGTTGGCGGCGCGGCGTGAGGTGGTGCGGCCGGGCTGAGCGTGTCGTTCGGGTCGCGTTGCTGCGACTCGCCGTGGCACGGAGGGGGGCTGACGTCCGCTATGCTGGACCGGTCGCTCGCGCTCCGGTCGGACGCGGGCGAGGATCCTCCGGGGTCCTGGGTTCTCCGGAACTCGCGGGCTGTGGCGCAGCTTGGTAGCGCACTTGACTGGGGGTCAAGGGGTCGCAGGTTCAAATCCTGTCAGCCCGACCGAAACGTGTCTGACACAACGGAAGAAGCCCACCGAGGATCTCGGTGGGCTTCTTCCGTTGGGATCGACCTCGTCCCGGCGAGCCGGGGCAAGGAACAACGAGACGACCGGACCGTCGGTGCGAGTCGAGCAGTGAGGGATTCTCGCTCAGTCGAGTCGCATTGCGCTGGCCGGAAGACCGCTGTCTCATCCAGGGATCGTTCCGACCCGATCAGTTCTCGGACCCGCCATCACTGTCGGTGCCCGCGTGTGCCCCAGCACGTTGTGCTGGGGGCGGCCGCAGGGCGTCCGTCGGCACCGTCGAGGACTTGGTGAGACCCTGGCCGACCTGCTAGTAATGAGACTCGTTATCACTAAGGAGTCGCATGCCCGATCGGTTCTCGACGGTCCTCCCGGCGCCGTCGCGGTCGGGCAGGATCGATGCGGTCCTGTGCCTGATGCGTCGAGCCCGTCGACGTGCGGCCGTGCGGATCGCGTTGCTCGCCGTGGTGCTCGCCCTGGTCGCCGTCGCAGCGATGATGATCGGTCCGGTGCCGATCGCACCGACGCACGTCATCGGCATCCTGGTCGAGCACGTCAGCGGGGCCCGCGCGGGCCACTGGTCTGCGTCGGCGGATGAGATCGTGTGGGGCACGCGGGCACCCCGCGTCGTGATGGGGATCATCGCCGGCGCCGTGCTGGCTGTGGCCGGAGCTGTCCTGCAGGCGCTCGTCCGGAACAGCCTCGCCGATCCGTACCTGCTCGGCATCAACTCCGGCGCCAGTACCGGCGTCGCCCTCGTGGTGCTCGTCATCGGGTCGGGGAGCGCGTTGGTGTTCTCCGGTGCGGCGCTCGCGGGCGCGATCGGTGCCGTTCTCCTGGTTGTGGCCTTGGCCGGGACCGCGAGCCGTCGGGGGCCGCTTCGGCTCGTGCTCGCCGGTTTGGCGGTCGGGTACGCCCTGAACGCGGCGACGAGCTTCCTCGTCTTCTGGAGCGACTCTCCGGAGGCCGCCCGGTCGGTCTTGTTCTGGCTCCTGGGTTCGCTCACGTCGGTGCAGCCGATCGCCCTGGCCGCCGCGGCGATCACGGGTGGTGTCGGACTGGTCGCGCTCGTGGTGATCGCACCCTTCATCGACGCGCTCGCTTCCGGAGACGATTCCGCCCGGTCAGCGGGCATCGACCCGGAACGCGCGCGACTCGGCCTGATGGTCGCAGTGTCCGCGATGGTCGGCGTCATCGTCGCGGCTGTCGGCGGCGTCGGTTTCATCGGTCTCGTCGTGCCGCACCTGGCACGCCGACTCGTCGGCGGACGACACCGAGCGGTGCTCCCGGTGTCGGCGTTGCTCGGTGGGTCCCTGCTCGTCATCGCTGACACCGTGGCCCGCATCGCGTTCGCGCCCCAGGAGATCCCCGTCGGGGTCGTAACCGGGGTGCTCGGTGCGCCCTTCCTGTTGGTCCTCCTGCGTCGCACCGCCCCCGCAACAGCCCCCTGACCTTCCACCCCACGGTCCATCGCACCCCACCGGAAAGCCCCACATGAGAACCCGAACCCGGTCCACCACGGTCGCAGCAGCGATCGGTCTGCTGGCGACCGTCGCCGTGCTCAGCCTGAGCGCCTGCACGACATCGTCCGGAGCCACCGAGCCGAACCCGCGCACGAGCTCGAGCGGTGGCACGCACTTCCCCGTCACGATCCAGAACTGCGGATCCCAGGTGACGATCACCGCGACCCCGCGACGCATCGTGCTCGTGAACAACGACGAACTCCCGAACCTCGAAGCGCTCCACGCCGTGGACCGGATCGTCGGTGTCACCGCACCGCTGGCTCCGGACCTCTACACGAAGCAGACCTACCGCGAGCTCGCAGACCTCCACGCCCTCTCGACGAAGCAGACGTCGACAGGCGGCTCCGTCGTGTCCCAGGAGAGCTTGCTCGGCGCGAAGCCGGACCTGGTGATCGCACCCGCGAACGCCGTCGACCGAGACGCGCTCCAGGCTGCCGGGATCCCGCTCTACACCCCGTCGGCGTACTGCGCGAACCCCGGTCCCGACCTGAGCCGGACGGCGACGTTCGGCCGTGTCTGGAGCGAACTGCGGACACTCGGCACAGTGCTCGGCGAACCGGCGCTGGCCTCCGATGCGATCGATTCGGGCCGTGCCACGCTCGCGACGCAGTCCCCGAAGGACAGAGGAACAGCCGCTGCCCTCTACGTGTCCTCCGGCGGCAGCGTCCTCTCGCCGTACGGCGGTCCGAGCATGGTGACGCCGGTGTTCCGAGCGGTCGGACTGCGCAACGTGTACGCCGACTCGCACGAGCGCGTCTTCGATGCAGGTGTCGAGGACATCATCTCCCGCGACCCGCAGACGATCGTCCTGCTCTACTCGAGCGGCACGGCGCAGGACACCATCGACAGCTTCCTGACGGCGCCGGGTACATCGGGCCTCTCCGCGGTGCGCCACCACCGGATCGTCGCACTCCGCTTCCCGTTCACCGATCCGCCCTCGACCCTGTCGGTCTCGGGCCCGGCTGAACTCACACGGCAGCTCGACGCACTGCGGTGATCCGCGCACACGCGGTGACGGTGCGCGCCGGACGGCGGCTGCTCCTGGACACCGTCGACCTGGATGCGCCGACGGGCTCCGTGACCGGGATCGTCGGCCCGAACGGCAGTGGCAAGACCACCCTGATCCGCGCGCTCCTCCGAGCCGTCCCCATCCAGGAAGGCCGTGTCGAGATCGACGGACAGGATGTCCGGCACCGGTCACGCCGGTGGATCGCGCAACGCGTCGCGAGCGTGGCGCAGCGACTCGACCCGGACCCGGCGCTCACCGTGGCGGACGAGGTCGCGCTCGGCGGCCTCGCCCAGGTCGGCCCGGGCCGCGGCGACGGTGTCGACCCCGACGAGCGTGTGGCGGCAGCCCTCGACGCGGTCGCACTGACGCACCGAGCCGGCGACTCCCTGGCCGCACTCTCCGGCGGCGAACTCCAGCGGGTCGGCCTCGCCCGCGCGATCGCTCACGGTGCCGACCATGTCCTCCTCGACGAACCCACCAACCACCTCGACCTGCGACACCGGCTCGAAGTCCTCGAACTCCTGCCGCACATCGCACCGACCGTCGTCGTCGTCCTGCACGACCTCGAGGCCGCCGCCCGCGTCTGCGACCACCTGGTGATCCTCGCCGCGGGCCGCGTCGTCGGCTCCGGCCCACCCGCCGATGTCCTCCGCCCCGCGCTCCTGGATTCGGTCTACGACGTCCACACCACCCGTCGCGACGACCCTGACGGTGACATCCACCTCACATTCCGCCTGCCAGCACCACCGGCCGTCCCACTCGCCCCTCTGGAAGGAACCACCCCATGACCGAGACGACAACCACCACACCGATCGCCACCGAGGCCGACACCGCGCGGGCACGTGACCTGGCGACCCGGTGGGATGCTCAGCAGACCGCGTACATCCGGCACCGGGCTGAGCGGTTCGCCACGATCGCCCGCGTGGTCGCCGACGTCTGCGCCGAGACGACCGCGCCGCGGATCCTCGACCTCGCGGGCGGAACCGGAGCGCTCGCGGAAGCAGTCCTCGCCGCGGTCCCTGGCGCCACGGCAGTGGTGGCGGACAAGGATCCAGCGCTCCTGGCCATCGCCGCGGACCTCGCCGCCGCCGACCGTCGGCTCGTGATCGCGGAGGTCGACCTCGCCGATCGGCGCTGGGCGGAGCACCCTGCGATCGCGGACGCACCGTTCGACGCCGTGGTGAGTTCGACTGCCCTGCACTGGCTCCAGCCGGGCACGCTCGTCGATGTCCACCGACGGACCGCGGACCTCCTCCGCGCCGGTGGCATCCTGCTCAACGGTGACCACCTGTCCTACCAGCGGGACGAGAGCACCCTGGCCGCCATCGCAGCGCGCGATGACGCCGTGACGCAGCGAGATGGTTTCGCGGCCGGCGCGGACACGTGGGACGCGTGGTGGGCAGCGGTGGCGGAGACGCCGCGGTACGCCGAAGCGATCGCGCGACGCGACGCGGTGTGGGGCGCGGAACTCCACGAAGCGCCGCCGAAGGTGACGCTCGGCTTCCACATCGAGTCGCTCCGCAGCGCTGGGTTCGCCGAGGTCGGAACGGTCTGGCAGTACCTCGACGACCACGTCGTGTACGGCGTTCGGTAGGCGGTACTGGCGAGCGCGGGACGCGTCCTCCGGAAGCCGGATCAGTCCGGCCGGGACGGCGGCAGCGTTCCGCGCTCGTGCGGGGAATCACCCAGTAGTTTCGACCGTCCTGCAATCAATCGATGACGAGCAGGCTCTCGCCTCGGATGACGACGGCCGCTGTTGCCAGTCATGACGGCGGCATCGGCGCTGATCGGGTGAGCGACTCGGTTCCGCACCCGAGATCGATCAGCGCGCGTGCTCAGAGCGTCCGCGGGGCGAGGTGGCCGTCCTCGGTGTCGTACGTCGTGACGCGCCACGTCGGCCGGCCGTCGTCGACGACGCGCACCAGCTCGACCAGTCGTGGGCCGGGCCACTCCTCACCCGAGGCCTTCACGGCGTCGTAGTAGCTGGTGTCCGTCCCCGTGGCTTCAGCCTTGGTCAGGGTGACCTCGTGTCGCCGCACGAGGCTCAGGTCCGTGGCGTCGACGAGCGCCTCGACACCGCTGGTCGGTTCTGCGTTGGACTCGCCGAGGGCGTCGGTCTTTCCCGGGTCGGTGCTGCGGATCCGCCAGACCCAGTGCTCCGCTCCGTACTCAAGGCGGAGCCCGACGATCGGACCGCCCACGGCTTCGGAATCACCGGACAGGCTGTCGACCCAGTCGGACGGCCATCGCACGGCGGATGGCACCCCGGTGCTCGGCCAGTCGGAGCCCACCGTGCTCGGAGCTGGAGGGAACGCTGCGCACCCAGCAAGCACGATGGCGCTCGCAGTCGCCAAGCTGGCCAGCACCACAGATCTTCCGAAACCCACTGCATCCCCCTCGTGAGGAGCCCAGCGTAGACGAGCGCTTCAGGTACGAACCCGCGGGAGCTCCCCGATCGCCGATCCTGCAACGGCGTATCGCAGCGCTTGCCCCCGCTGTCGGTCGCACGTACGCTGCCCCCATGTGGTGGTGGATCGGAACCGGCGTGGTCTTGGCGGCGCTCCTCGTGCTGTGGTTCGTCATGCACCGGTACACCAACTTCGGCTCTCGGGCGGCGGAGTTCGAGGGGACAGACCCCGAAGTCGCGGAGGCTCTTCGGCAGGCCGAGTCGGACATCGCGCGGGGGCGCATGTTCTTCTGACGCTCCCGGGGCCGACCAGCCCCACGGCCGTCCGGCAGCCGCTCATCGACCGAGCCGATCTCGGTGTGTCTGCAGTCAGCTGTCGAGTGCGATGACCCACGGGATCAGCAGGAGACGACAGCAGCGCGCCCGATCAGCCCGAGCCCCGTCAGCGCGATGAGCAGGAGCCCCCACCACGTCCACCATGAGAACTCCACGAGACGAGGATGCCGGATCAGGCCCACTTCCGCTCGTGTCCGCTGAGGTCAGCCCGTAGCGTCGTCTCGTGGATCAAGACGTGTTGGCGGTCGAAGCGGCCACGGCCGCGGATGTTCCTTCGGCTCAGGTGCTCATCGACGGTGCGAGGCTGTGGCTCCGCTCGCGTGGGATCTACCAGTGGCAGGACCGGGTGCCGGACGCGGTTCTGCTGCGCGCCGCAGAGCAGGGGAACCTCTTCGTCGTGCGTCAGGACCGGGTGATCGTGGCGATGGTCACGGTGTCCGACTCGGACTCCGAGACGTGGGGCGTGGAGGACGATCCCGCTGTGTACGTGCACCGGCTGGTCGTGGCGCAGACGCATCGTGGCAGTCGGCTGGGGCAGCGACTGCTGGTGTGGGTAGGAGAGCGAGCCGCCGGGCGCGGGGCGGCCCTCGTGCGGCTGGATTGCGCGACTGACAACCCCGGATTGCGGCGCTTCTACGAACAGCAGGGGTTCCGGCACGTCCGCGACGTGACGGTCAGCGCCCCCGACGGTGGGCGGCAACTCGCTTCCAGCCTCTACGAACGCGCGCTGGTCCGGTAGCCGATCAGGCACCGGTCAACGTGGAGGGACTCGAGCTCGAGGCTGACTCGCACGCAGCGAAACGGGAGATGTTCGCCGAGTTCTCCAGCCGCGAACGTACTGCGCACGCGTGATCGGGGATTCGGAGCGCAACCGCTGACGGACGGGAGGCCCGGTGCCAGCTGGCACCGTCCCTCCAGGCTCGGCCGTCACCCCGCTGGCGCGGTGCGCCGGTACCGGCGGGTGGGGCCCACCTCCAGGCTCGGCCGTCACCCCGCTGGCGCGGTGCGCCGGTACCGGCTGGTGGGGCCCACCTCCAAGCTCGGCCGTCACCCCGCTGGCGCGGTGCGCCGGTACCGGCTGGTGGGGCCGGCCTCCCGTCCGTCACGCGCCGCGCGCGATGAGTCGTTCGTGGTGCAGCTGGAGTTGCCGTTCGCATCGCTGTGCAACGCGCTCACTGTGGGTGACGATCACGAACTTGGTTCCTGCTTGCTGCAGCCGGTCGAAGAGGGCGAGCACGTCGTCTTCGGTCGTCTCGTCCAGTGCGCCGGTGGGCTCATCGGCGAGGACGACGGCAGGGCGCTTCGCGATGGCTCGAGCGATCGCGACGCGCTGCGCTTCTCCTCCTGACAGTCGTCGTGGGCGCTTGCCAGCGAGGTGGCTGATGCCGACCGCGTCGAGCGCCTCATGTGCTCGGGCGGTGGAGTCAGCGCGAGCAGGAACGCCGAGCCGGACGTTGTCGAGCACGCTGCGGTCGCCGAGGAGGCTGTGGTCCTGGGTGACGATGCCGATGTGTCGGAGTCGGTGCTCCGCCATCCTCCGTGCGGTGCGCTCGAGCACGTGGCCGTCGTGCTCGTAGGTCCCGCCGAAGTCGGTGTCGAGTCCGGCGAGGATCCGGAGCAGCGTGCTCTTGCCGGATCCGCTGCGCCCCGTGATGGCCACGGATCGATCGTCGTCGCGAAGGTCGAAGTCGAGCCGGTCGAACAGTGCTCGGATCGATCCGTCGGGCTCGGTGATGGTCTTCGAGACGTCACGCAGCACGATCATCGTGAGGTACCTCTTCGCTGTTGGGCGGTCAGTTCGATGCGGATGGCTCGCCGGCCGAGTGCGCCGTCCGCCACGCACCAGAGGAGCAGGGCGGTGCCGGCGCCGAGTCGAGCCATCTCGCTGTCGTTGGGGAGCAGTGCGCTGGTCGCGAGGAACAGCCCGAGCGCCGCGGTGAACTCGGTGAGGCGGCTTGCGCGGAACAGCCGGTTCGTGGCACTCGGGCTCCTCCCGAGAAGATGGTGCACCCGCGCCACTGGCGTTCGACGGTGATGCAGGAGTCGGTTGAGGAACGCCGTGATGATGCCCACGCCAGCGGTGAGGGCGACCAGCAGCGCGGTGACGAGCACCAGGTTGTCCTGGATGAGCTGGCGAACGAGGGAGAGCTGCACGAGGTAGGCCGGTACTCCGAGCAACGTGTACGACCGGAAGCCGGTGTCGTCTCCGATCGCGTCGAGACGCGCGACGACGTCCCCGAAATCGAGGCTGTGATCGACGGCGAGATCGGCGTTGAGCACCTGGAACGCCAGGCGTCCGAACAGCTCGGGATCCAGCCGGTCGAGTGCTGCTCGGTCGAGTCCGGCGAGTGTTGGCGGGTAGGGCACGATGACGGTGTCGTCGAGGTAGTGGTTTGCCTCACCGCGGAAGTACATGGCACTGTCCGGTTCGAGGAAACCGACGACTTCGAGCTCCTGCTCCTGCAGGATGACCGCTCCGGTGAATCGCTCCCCGAGCTCGTACACGCCGCGGTACTCGTTGCCGAGCAGCACCGGGATCCGACCGGATCCCCAGTCGACAACGTTCCACTCGATGGGCTTGCCGTCCTGCACGGAGAGCCCCGCGAACTCGTACGCGTTCTCGTTGAGCTGGATGGACTTGATGTCCTGAACGCTCCGGCCGGACTCGTCCTGGTACTTCCCGTTGAGCGTGTACTCGGTGCCGTAGCCGACGTCGAAGCGGTCGTCGCCGCGGAAGTCCTGAACGGTGACGGGCTGGTCGTACGAGGAGATGAAGTCGAACCCGGGCTCGTCGTCGATGCGGTCGACGAACGAGGCGACGTCGTCGAGTGCGTGCTCGTCTCGCCGGATCGCCTCGAAAGCATCCGGGCCGAGATCGTCGACCACCGTGTAGAGGTCGACGTCGGCATCGGCGGACAAGCCCTGGGCCACGGCCTGCGAGGTGGACTGGGTGAAGGACGCCACGTTGTACCAGCAGAGTGCGAGCAGCACGAGCAGGACGATCTTGGCGACGATGATCGTCCAGTTGGACCGGAGGTCGTTCAGCAGTTCCATCGACGGGTTCCCTGCCAGAACGAAGCGACGGACACGGCAAGCACGACGGTTCCGACCGAGACGACCACAGTGGTGACGTCGAGGTCGAGGAGGGTGGCCTGCCTGACCGCTGCCGCGCCCGCGAGAGCGGTCGTACAGGCGGCGATGGTGATCACGCTGACTCTGGTGGCCGCGCTGCGGAGGGTGCTCAGCGGTCGGATCCCCGTGGTGAAGCGGACGGCGGCAGTGCGGAGTTCCCATCGCCCAGCTTGCAGGCCTGCGACCACGCCGATGAGCATGACGACGAGCACGCCGAGCGTGACCAGAACCGGAGACACGGCGTCGACGTTCGTCCTGCGGTTCGTGCCGTCGTCGACGATCTCGACACTTCGGCCAGGGAACTCTGCGCTGTAGTGGCGGACACTGCTCGGGCCGTCCAGGAGGAGCCGCTGTGGTGACGCCGAGAACCGCGACGGATCGGCGACGATGACGTCATCGGACAGCAGACTGTCGGCCCGGACGCCGAGACGGCCCACCACGTCGTAGGGCTTGCCATCGACGACGATGTCGTCACCGCGGACGGCAACGTCAGCCCCGGCGAGGGCCTCGCCGGGGCGCCCGGTCAGTGCGTGCCCGTCGTGCAGCGGGACATCTGTCCACCGTCCCGACAACATTGCGACGGCGCGGACATCGCCCTCGAGGCGCACGAACACCTTCGTTCCCGGTTCGAATGCGTTCCGGGCACGCATGAGTTCGTCGAGTGTCGCGTTCACCCACACGCTTTGACCGCTGCGGAGATCGTTGCCTTCAGAAGCGATGACACCTCGGCGAGCGTCGAACACCCCGATCAACACCGTCAGCAGCATGGCCAGCAGGAGCAGGCCCGCGATCGCCGTGGTCTGTTGCTTCGTCACGTCTTCTCCTCACGCAGCAGCGGGTGCGAGCCGTCGGCTCGCACCCGCTGCGATGCGTCACCTGCCGTAGTAGGTCTTCGCTGTACCGACACCGTTGCCGGGCCGGTTCGGCCGGTACGGCTTCCACACGGTCACTGCTTCCGTGCCGGACTTGCCCCACTTCCGGCCAGAGTCAGCGATGATGCTGCTGCCGTGCTCGAGCCGCGCACGCGTGTAGTGCTGCACGCCTGCCCAGGTCGTCCAACCATGCGAACGCTTGTGCGTCGTCCCACTGATGGTCTTCTTCTCCGCTGCACCGCGGTGGTTCACCGCCAACACCGACATTCCGGTTCCTGCGCCGTCGACGGTCCCGGTGCTCTCTGACCATCCACCGATGACCCCCTCGCTCCCGACGCCGTCCTGCGCCTGTGCGGGGATCGCGCCGAGGAACACCGCCCCGCCGACAGCCACAGCGGCGAAGCCAGCGGCAACCCGCCGAGATCGGTGATCGTTCTTGCTCATTTCCCACTCCTTCCCGAGAACTGATATCCAGCCCTTCAGTCGTTAACATGCCAGGAAGGGAGCAGCTTGTCGAACGGACCTCCGCCCGGACACGGCGGGCTCCGTTGGTACGGGGGGTGGCTGGCAGGACGACAACGGCGTCCCGGTGCTCGAAGCCAGCCACCACATGCGGCGACATTCCGAGGACAGGGCTTCGCAACAGACGCACGGCTGCCTGTCGAGACGATCCCGAGCCCCATCCACACGGTGAGGGCTGCGGTGCTTCTCAGGGCGGCAGGTCACCTTGACTCGTACGATCGTCTCCCCACTGCCTTCGCCACCCGTCCCCACCCGTCCCCACCCGTTCCGACCCGGAGATCCTGATGCGCACTGAACACGGCCCACTCGCCCCCGGCTGGCGCCTGCTGATCGATGGACGTGGACCAGGTCCGTCGCCCGCGGAAGACGCACGGGCATGAACGGAGAGCGCCAGCGCCTTCGCGTCCTCTACGTGAGTGACCTCGGGTACGAGGCGAAGGGCCGACGCTACTGCGACGAGGACATCTACCTCTCCGGCGAGCTCAGCGCGGAGTTCGACGTCGCGATCTGCCCACCGCTGGCTGCCGAGCACCTGATGGACGCGTTCGACGTCGTCGTGGTGCGCAACAGTGGACCCGTGCTGCACTACCTGGCTGCGTACGATGCGTTCCGCGAAGCCGCGCGGACTCGTGGGATCCCTGTGTTCACGGACCTGACAGGACGAGCTGACCAGAGGGGGAAGCAGTACCTCCTCGACCTGTTCCGAGCCGGGTACCCGGTCATCCCCACGATCGATGCCGCCTCGGACATCGCGCAGCTCCCGGACACCGCGGACTACATCGCGAAGCCGAAGCTGGGTGCGGACTCGATCGGGCTGAGAGTCGTGGGCCGTGACGAGCTCGCCGGGCTGCACTACGACAACCTGCTCGTGCAACCCCGCATCGACTTCCAGTACGAAGTCTCCTTCTACTACGTGGACCACGTCCCGCAGTACGCGCTCAACGCTCCCGACCCGACGAAACGGTGGGAGTTGCAGCAGTACCGCGCGAGCGATGACGACTGGGCCTTCGCGCAGCAGTTCATCGCGTGGAACACGATCGAGCACGGTGTCCAACGCGTCGACGCCTGCCGCACCCGAGACGGAGCACTGCTCCTCGTGGAGCTGGAAGACCTCAACCCGTACCTGTCGCTCGACCTGCTCGACGAGCGCACCCGGACGTCCTTCGTCGCCGCGGTGAAGGAGTCCGTGCGGGCATCGGCAGGGAAGCGACAGGCGGAGCCGCTCCGTCGATCGGCTGACTGACGCCTGCGACCGCCGCCGAACCGCGAAGGACCGGACCGAGCGCCGATCGTTCCGCGACCGGATCAGGGCCGTCCCGTGCCGAGCAGCCAGCCGTTGTCCGCCGCGATCCGCAGGGCCTCGGTCGCGTTGCGCGCCGCGGTCTTCCCGATCGCGGACGACAGGTGGTTCCGCACGGTGCCCTCGGACAGGTGCAGCGTGCCGGCGACCCCGGCCACGGTCGGCGCCGTGCGGAAGGCGATGAGCACGTCGGTCTCCCGCGGGCTGAGCGGGGAGGGCCCGGCAGCGAGGGACTCGGCGGCGAGCACGGGGTCGACGACACGGAAACCCCCCTCGACACGGCGCACGGCATCGGCGAGGTGTTCGGCGGGGGTGTCCTTCACGACGAACCCGGCTGCCCCGGCTTCGAGCGCTCGCCGGAGGTACCCGGGTCGGCCGAACGTCGTGACGATGAGCGAGCGGCAGGTCGGCAGCTCGCGAGCCAGGATCGACGCCGCCGTGAGGCCGTCCGCCCCCGGCATCTCGACGTCGAGCAGGGCCACCGTGGCGCCGGACGCCTGTGCTGCGTCGAGCACTTCGTCGCCACGGGCCACCTGGGCGACGACCGCGATGTCCCGTTCGAGCGAGAGCAGCGAGGCGAGTGCGCCACGGACGAGCGCCTGGTCGTCGGCGATGAGCACTCGGATCACGTCGGTCATCGTTGACTCCTCTCGACCCGGA
Source organism: Curtobacterium flaccumfaciens UCD-AKU (assembly GCF_000349565.1). Classification (GTDB taxonomy): domain Bacteria; phylum Actinomycetota; class Actinomycetes; order Actinomycetales; family Microbacteriaceae; genus Curtobacterium; species Curtobacterium poinsettiae. Next base: position 15,133 of record NZ_KB714607.1, on the reverse strand, counting down.
GCAGGAATCCGCCCAGGTCGCTCGTGCCGGTGGTCAGGACTGCTCCGACGGCTTCCGCGCGTTCCCTGAGGCCGCGGAGCCCGTTCCCGCCGAGCACGGCCGCGGTCGACGGGGGAGCGAGCACCCCGGTGCCGTCGTCCTCGACCGTCAGCGCAGTCCGGGTCAGTGTCACGCGGACCCGGCTCGCGGCGGCGTGCCGGACGATGTTCGTGACGCCTTCTCGGAGGACCCACGCGAAGAGGCTCCGAACGTCATCGGCTGCTGCGTCGGCGTCCCGGGGGAGTGCTGCGTCGATGGCTGCGGCCTCGAGTGCTGCTCGCGCCGACACGAGTTCGGCGTCGAGGTCGGCCTCGCGGTAGCCGCTGACCGCGCGTCGGAGCCCCTGCAGCGCTTCGCGGGAGAGTCGTTCGACGTCCTGCATCTCGGTCTTCGCCCGGGCCGGGTCGACGTCCACCAACCGCGTGGCGAGCTCGGACTTCATCGCGACGACGGTCAGGGAGTGGCCGAGCACGTCGTGCAGGTCGCGGGAGAACCGGGCGCGTTCCTCGACGACGGCGAGGCGGGTGATCTCGTCCTGCGCGACCCCGAGCCGTTGCTCCGCCTCGCGTTGCCGTCCGAAGAACAGCATCGACGCCCCGACGGACACGGTGATGACGGGGGCGAAGAGGATGCCGTTGTCCACGGCGTTGCCCCAGCCCGTGCTCACGGCGACGAGGAGCTGCGCGCCGACGATCCCGAGCACCACGACAGCGGCCACCCAGAACCGCTCGGCGACGAACCCGGAGAGTGCAGCGATGAGCAGCCAGGTCCAGACCGCGAGCGGCCCGACCACGAGGAGCAGGAGCCCGGCGAGCAGCGCGACCCCGGCCAGCACGAGCACCCGCTCGCGCAGGTTCCGTCGCCACATCAGCTCCGGTGCGAACAGGTACGCCGCGTACACGACGGCGAGGGCGATGGAGGAGACGACGTGCGCGCGGAGGCTCCGTCCGTCGGTCCAGACGGCGATGATCTCGAGCACCTGCCACAGGAGCGCGAACACCGCGCCGGTGTACCACCGACGGCGTCCGATGCGGATGTCGTCGTCGCTGGCCCCCGGCGGGACGGCCCACGGGAACGAGCGTGGGGATGGCCGGGAGGCGCGTGACGCGTCGTCCGTGCCACTTGCGTCGGTCGTGCTGGTCGCCTCGGACATCGGTGCCAGCGTAGGGCCGTCGGTCACTGCCGTGCAGCGTCGCGGCGGTAGCGCCACACGATCACCGCGGCCAGCACGATCGCCCAGCACGCCAGGACCATCGCGGGTTCGACCATGCCCGAGGAACCGGTGGCCCCGGCCCCCATCTGTCCGATCCGGTTCAACCAGTACGAGGGCAGCAGGTGCGCGACGGTCCCCATCCACTCCGGCATCACCGATAGCGGGACCCACAGACCGCCGAGGATCGCCATGCCCATGAACACCACCATGAAGAGCGGCTGCGCGAAGGACGGCTTCGCGAACTGTCCGATCAGGATCGCGATGAGCGCGAACGGGATCACTCCGCACCAGATGCCGAACCCGGCGGCGAACCAGCGCAGCGGGTCGAGCGAGGCGTGCATGCCGACGGTCGCGACGAGCACCGTGATGACGATCGACACCGCGGCGAAGGCCATCGCGGCGATCACCTTCGACACCATGAAGCCCCACCCGGAGAGCGGCGTCACCCGCAGCTGCCGGTTCCAGCCGATCGATCGCTCGTTGACGATCGCGAACGCCTGGCTGAGCGCGGCCATCATCGCACCGTACGCGGCCATCTGCAGCGTCGTGACGACGAGGTACTGCAGACGGGTCGTCGGGTCGGTCTGGGAGCCGAAGGCCGAACCGAAGACGAGCAGCATGATCACCGGGACGGCGAAGGTGAACACCATCGCACGGACGTTGCGGAGCTGCCGCTTCGTCTCGAGGTAGACGTAACGGATCGGCATCCGGCCGGACGCGGTGACGGTGGTCATGCGGGGATCCCTTCGGGAGCGGTGTCGGTGGTGGCGGGGTCGGCAGTGAGCGCGAGGAAGGCGTCGTCCATGGTCGAGGCGACCACCTGGATGTCGTGCGCCTGCGGGAACGACGTGAGCAGGGCCCGGAGGGTGTCGTCGCTGCGGTCCGAACGGAGTGTGACGGAGTCGTGCCGGGCCTCCAGGCTGCGGACACCGGGGAGACCGCGCAACGCGACGTGCGCGTCGGTGGTGACCCCGGAGAACCGGACCGCACGCGTGGCGGTGATCGCCTTGATCTGGGCGGGTGTGCCGTCGGCAACGATCCGACCGGCGCGCATGATGACGATGCGGTCGGCGAAGGTGTCGGCCTCGTCGAGGTAGTGGGTGGCGAAGACGACCGTGCGCCCGGCGTCGGTGAACTCGCGCATCGAGGACCAGAACGTGTGCCGGGCCTCGACGTCCATCGCCGCGGTCGGTTCGTCGAGCACCAGCAGGTCGGGGTCGGAGACCACGGCGACCGCGAACCTCGCCCGCTGCAGCTGACCGCCGGAGAGCTTGTTCACCCGGCGGCCGGCGATCTCTGTGCAGCGCGCACGGCGGAGGGCCTCGTCGACCGACATCGGACGACGGTGCGCTGCAGCAACCAGGGCGACCGCGTCCCGGACCGTCATGTCCGGCAGGAGCGCGCCGCCCTGGAGCATCGCGCCGACCCGCCCCGTGACCACCGCGGCGCGGGGCTCCTCACCGAAGAGCCGGGCTTCGCCGCTCGTCGGCACGGACAGCCCGAGCGCGAGGTCGACCGTCGTGGTCTTGCCGGCGCCGTTCGGGCCGAGGAGGGCGACGACCTCGCCCGGACGGATCGTCAGGTCGACGCCGTCGACCGCAGCCACCTCGCCGAAGCGTTTGCGGAGGTCGCGGAGCTGGATGACCGGTGTGTCGTTCATGGGACCCACCCTCGTGCAGCCGCGCGCGCGGTGCCTCGGCCGGACGTCACGATCCCGGCATGACATCTGTCACTGGTGGCCGAGGTCCGCGGCTCGGTCGAGTCACTGCCCCTCGGCTGCCGACGTGGGGCCCACCTCCAGGCACGGCCGTCACCCCGCTGGCGCGGTGCGCCGGCGTCAGTCGGTGTGACGACGCAGGCGACGGCGGCGACGCAGCACCAGGGTCCCGGCACCGGCCAGGAGGAGCAGCGTCGCGAGCAACGCCGGTCCGGCAGGCGACTGTGCGCCGGTCGCGGCCAGCGTGCCCGTCGCGCGGGCCGTCGGTGTGCCGGCACCCTGCGTCGCCGGAGTCACCGCCGGCGTCGTCGTCGGGGTCGGCGTGGGCTCCGCAGTGGGCGTCGCGGTCGGTCGTGGCGTGGCTGCAGCGATCAGCGGGCTCTCCGCCATCGCCGTGCCGGTCAGGCAGTGCTTGAGCTCGGTCTCCTTGACCCAGTGCGACCCTGCAGCGACTGCACGGCACCCGGGGGCGAACGCGATCTCCCGCTCGTTGTAGAGCATGCGCACGAGCGGCGTGTAGGCCGCTCCGGTGGCGGGGTCGATGCCTGCTCGCGAGACGACGTCCCACTGCACGTTCGCAGCCATCGGCGTCACCGCAGAACCTCGCCACGGGTTGGTGGCGTACCCGTAGACGTCGGCGTCGGACGCCGGAGCAGCGTTGTCGGGCGCGGCGACGGTGGATCCCGGCAGCCGCAGCAGCGCCGCGAACGGGATGATCGTCTCCGCGTGCGCGAAACGGAAGGTCGCGACGACGTCGCCGCCGGCGACGCGGGCGTCGATCGTGGCGAAGAAGTCGTCGAGCAGGGGCTCGGCGATCGAGTAGGTCTCGTCGTGCCCGGCGAGGCTCGGGCCCTTCTCGTAGAAGTCCTCGGCGTCGAGCAAGTACGCGAACCACTCGGCATCCGCCGGCCGGCCAGCGAAGTACTGCGCGAAGTCGAACCGGTGCGGAGCGACGTTCTCCACTTGCATGTCGGCCGCGATGATGTACAGGTTGTAGAGCGACATCGCCGCATCGACGGTGCTCTTGATCGACTTCTTCGGGTCGCCGCAGGCATCGGGATCGGCCTTCGTGTCGGCGCCGGGCGCGCACGCCACCGCGCCGCCCTTGGAGCCGTCGGCGGTGTTGTACCAGACGTGTTTCTTGTCGGTGCCGATCTCGGCGATGAACCCGGGCGTGAAGATGCCGGAGAGCAGGTCCTGCGCCGCCTGGACCGATCGCGGCTTCGCCTCGATGTACTGCAAGGCCGCAGCGATCGTGCCGCCGTCACCGGTCTGTGCGGCGATGTAGTCCTCGTACGCCTGGGCGCGCTTGCGCTCGGGTGACCCCTCGGCCTTGTCGGTGCCGTCCGGGTTCTCGACCTCGTGGAAGTAGAGCAGGTCGGGGCGCGGTTCGAGCTTGACACCTGGGGCCCCGAAGCCCCGCAAGAAGTTCTCGCCCGACTCCGTGGCGCGAGACTCACCAGAGGTCTCGGCGACGACACGCCCGCCCGTCTTCGCCGCACGGGCGAACAGCTGCTTGTTGCGCTGCGCGGCTCGCGCTCCGATGCCCTGGTGCTGGGCTGCGCCCTGACCGGTGAGCATGCCGTAGCCGTTCGCGACGTTCGCCGCCGTGATGGCGTCGAGGTTCGCGGAGAACTCCTTCCCGATCGCAGGCGTCAGGAACCCGTTCTCGGCCTGCGCGGTCGCGGCGAGACGGTGCAGCAGCGCGTCGTACTTGTACGCGGAGAGCCCCCGGGAACCGTGCCGGGCGACCGACTCCGTGGCGACGGGGGAGTAGCCCGTCGGGGCAGGTGAGTAGGCGTCGATGTCCGACTGGCTGGGGGCGATGTAGGGCTGCTTGCTGCTGGTGAAGCTGGCCTCGTCGGCGTGCGCCGGTGTCGCGAACACCAGCGAGGCGACGGCAGCGACGGCAACGCAGGACAGTGCGGTGCGGGTGTTCATGGGTCCTCCGGTATCGGGACCCTCGGGCGGCGGTCCGACCAGCAGAGTTAGTGCCAGCGGGTGAACAGCCCTTGACCTGGAGGTGACCGGACGGTGCTGCCGGACACGGCAGCACCCTGGGACCTGCCTAGCTGGGCCCGGATCGTCGGGTCAGCTTCGAGCTGACGACGCCGTAGAGCAGCCAGGCGACGACAACGACGAGTGCGACCGTGCCGTACATCGCCGGCAGGGCGCCCTGCACCAAGAACGGCACGAGCAGGAGACTGACCAGGCCGAGGATGGCCAAGGTGGTCTTGTAGCTGCGAGGAGACATCCGACCTTCCTGAATTGCACTGGCTGGAGCCCTTGTCGAGGACGAACGGGTTCCACCCCGAGAGCGGGGTCCTGGGGAGTCCGTGCCCATCATCGGATGGTGACGACGAGCTTGCCTGACCGGATCCCGTCCTCCATGTCGCGGTGGGCCTGAACGATCTCCTCGAGCGCGTACACCTTCGCGATCGGGACCTGCACGGTGCCGGCTGCGACGGTGTCGAGGAACGCCTGCAGTACCGATGCCGGCAGGTCGCTCGCTTCGCCGGAGTACGCGGTGAGGCGCACCCCGTTGGGGATCACCGCCATCGGGTAGAAGTCGGGGATGGTCCAGACGTCGGAGAGCATCCCGCTGAACGACACGGTGCCGTGGACGGCTGTCGCCCGGAGTGTGTCGGGCAGCGTGCCGGTGCCGATCAACTCGACCGCTCCGTTGACGCCGTCCGGCACGATTCGACGGACCGTGTCGGCGATCCTGCCCGAGTCCACCACGACGTGGTCCGCACCAGTGGCGTGCAGTCGCTCGGCGCGGTCCGGGTTGCGAGTGGTTGCGATGACGGTCATGCCCTGCTGCTTCGCCAGCACGATGCACGCCAGGCCGATCGACGACGTGCCACCGCGGATCAGGATCGTGTCGCCCCGGCGGGCACCGACGCCCACGGTGAGCGACCCGTGTGCGGTCTGCAGCATCTCGGGGACGGCGCCGAGCACGGACCAGTCGAGGCTGCTCCGGAACGGCACGACGCTGCTGGCCGGAACGACGGTGTACTCGGCGTAGCCCCCGTCGAAGTCGCGACCCATCCCGCCCATCAGTCCGGCTACTTGGGTACCGGCGGGGTACTCTCCACCCGGGGCTGCCTCCACGGTCCCGACGGCTTCGATCCCGGGCACCCGTGGCAAGGTCCCGGAATGGCCCATGCCGCGGCGGAAGTGCAGCTCGGACCGGTTGAGCCCGAACGCTTCCACACGGATCAGCACCTGGCCCGGGCCTGGGATCGGGACCGGCAGCTCACGGAGGTGCAACACGTCGGGGCCACCGGGTGCGTCGATCACGACGGCCCGCATGGTCGCCGTCATCGCCTTGCCTCCAACGTCGACTGCAGGCGCTCGAGTGCCGCGATGCCGTCTGCGATCGCCGCGGCATCGGCATCCGAGAGCACGGCGTCCAGCGCTTGGTCGAACCGCTCGTCCGCGAGGGCGAAGGCGTCTCTCCCCTGGGACGAGAGCACGCTCCGGACACTGCGCCGATCGTCCGGGTCCGTCGAACGTTCGAGGAAACCATCGGCGGCGAGCCGGTCGAGCAAGCGACTGGCTGCAGCGATCGACGTCCCGACGCCGGTCGCGACGTCCTGCACCCGGGCGCCCGATGGGGCTGCCTGGACGATCCGCAACACCTCCAGTCGGGCCAGGCTCAGCACGCCCTCGCCCCGCATCCGCTTCTCGACCGCGTTCCACACGTCGGTCTCGTGCCGCACCAGCGCGGCGAAGTACTCCCGCAGACGCGCCGCTCGCCCAGCCCGGTCATCCGGGGCGTCGATTCCAGGGAGGGGTGCGAGGTCCGTGCTCATGCTTCGACTCTACGGCATCTACTTGCTATGTAAAGTAGTTGTCCATGACCACAGACACACGCCTCTCCTTCCTGCGATTCGTCGACTTCATCAACAGCGCCGACCCGTCCATCGGTGAGACGGTCATCGCACCCGAAGCGGCGTTCTTGACGCCGTTCTCGCCCGAGCCGCTGCGCGGGCTGCCGGGGTACATGCAGATCCTGACGATCATGCGGGGCGCGTTCTCCGACATCCAGTGGAGCACCGACCGGATCGTCGTCGAGGGCGACGAAGTCGCAGCATGTTTCGAACTGCGCGGCACGCACGACGGCGAGTTCCTCGGTGTCCCCGCTACGGGGAGGACGGTGGTTGCGAACGCGAGCAACTTCTACCGTTTCGACGAGGGACTGATCGTCGACGAGGTCGGCCAGCCGGACGTGCTCAGCATCCTCGGGCAGATCGGGGCGCTCCCGTCGGCAATCAGGTGAACGGTCAGGGTGCGATCGGCTTCGCGCGACACGGGGCGGCTGCCCGGTGGGTCAGTGGTACTCCGTGACGATCGCCGTGGCATGACCCTCAGGCAAGCCAGGCTGCGGACACGCTCCGGTCCACGACGTGACGCCATCCTTCCGGGGCTGCAGGGTCGTGGCTGGCCATCCCGGCCAGCCACAGGACGGCCATCAGGTCGTCGGTGGTGAAGTCCTCGGCGAGCACTCCGGCGCTGTGTGCGTTGGCGACGAGTTCGGCGCCGAGCGCCATGGATCGTTCGCAAGCGTTGATGAGGAGCACGGCGTCCGGGTAGCGCCGCAGCATTGCGTCGTTCATGGCCGGGTCGCTTCGTTGGAGGTCGATCATCTCGGCGATGAAGGTCTCCAACTGGGAACGGGGACTGTCCTGCGACAGTGTCCGGTCTCGCAGGGTCTTGAGTTTTGCCCCTGCGATGTCGGGCACGACGGCGTCGATGAGTTCTTCGCGCGACCCGACGCGGTTGTAGAGCGTGCCGATGCTCACGCCGGCTTCCCGGGCGATGTCCTCCAGGGGAGCGGACAATCCTCGCTGCGAGAACACGGCGATGGCGGCGGCGCGCAGCTTCTGGAGGTTCGCCTGCGCGTCTCGACGCAGACGGGGTGGGGTGCTCACAGCGACTCCGAAGGATCTTGAGGGCGGTCTCAACATATGCTGCAGTGGATTTGAGGACGTTCTCAACTTACCGCACCAGCTTGCAGGGCCCGGCGGTGGGCCACGAAAGGACACATCATGCCCCTCATCACCATCATCGGCGCGGGACCCGGACTGGGTCTCGAGATCGCTCGCGCCTTCGGGAAGAAGGGCTTCGACGTCGCGCTCGTTGCCCGCAGCCAGGCGAAGGTGGATGCCCTGGCGAGTGCGCTCGTCGCGGAGGGCATCCAGGCTCGCGGGTTCACCGCCGACGTCAGCGAGCCCGACACGATCCGAGGCGCACTCCGGTCGATCCGGGAGTCGCTCGGTCCGATCGACGTCCTCGAGTACTCGCCGGCGGATCGGGCACTGGAGTCGGTCGATGCCGTGGACGTGACGATGGACAACCTGCAGCCACAGATCGACTTCTACCTCGGTGGCGCCATCGCGGCCGTCGGTGCGGTGCTGCCCGACATGATCGCCGCGGGCACAGGCACGGTCCTCGTGACGACCGGTGGTGGTGCGCTCGCCCGGACTCCGGTCCGCGGGAACGTCAACATCGCAGCCGCAGGGCTCCGGAACTGGATCCTCAACCTCGGTGCCGCCGTCGCGGAGAAGGGTGTCTACGTCGGTTTCGTCGCGATCACCGCCCTGATCGGAGGTGGGCGACCGGATGCGGAGCCCGCGGTCATCGCGCAGTCGTACGTGAAGCTCCATGACGAGCGGCGGGACGCCGAACTGCACTACGTCGCCTACGACGGCTGACGACACACCCGTCCGGGCCGGCCGGCCTGGACGGGTGGCTGCCGCGAACTCTGCATGGTGGCGCTCTGCACGTCAGTCGGTGCGGGCACCGGCTGCCGCGGCTGCGAACGTGCGGAGCGTGGCGACCTGCTGCGCGGTGCTCGGCGGTGCGTCGGCCATCTGCCACGTCGACACCAGCGCGATCATGCCGCCGATCGTGAAGGTGCGGGCGTCCCCGCTGAGTGCGACCACCGGTCGGGGGCCATCGCAATCGGACTCCGTCAGCCACGTCGTCATCGCCGAAGCCAGCACCTCGGTGACCCGCTCGCCGCGCGGGATGGCACGGAGCTTGTCGAAGAACTCCCGATCCGATCGTCCTGCGGTGAGCAGCGGTTCGATCCCGCGTTCGCGAACGGCGTCGGTGAGGGCCTGCGCGAGGTTCGCCGCGCCCTCGTCGAGGGGAAGATGGTCTTCGAGGAGTCGACTGATCCAGACATCTGTCGCGAGGTCACCGACGTTGCTGTAGTGGTTGTGGAGCGCCTGCCTGCTCAAGCCAGCTCGCTGCGCCACTGCACTCATCGAGATCGTCTCGCCCTTCGGCGCCTCGGACACGAGTGCGGTCAACGCCCGGATCAGGGCGGCGCGGGTGCGGGTGATGCGCGGGTCCACCCGCTGGCTCGCGAGTGCCGCCGTGGGCGTTCCCTCCGTCATGCGTCCATCTTGCCAGACTGAGAGCTCTGATGTACGTTCGTCATCTACTGGACAACTGTAAAGGACATCATGACGCACGTGACCGAACCCGCACCGGACCGGCGAGACGGCCCGCAGCACCCGGCCTTCGAAGCGGCGGTCGCGGGCGGAACGCTGAACTCCGAAGGGCCGGGATCGGCTCATCGCTACCGGAACGTGATCCTCGGCGGGATCGCGATCCTGCTCCTCGCGATGGCGATGCTGACGAGCTACTCGAGCGCGTTCGGCGACCCGACGCCGAACAACGTGCACCTCGCGGTCACCGGCGACGTTGACGCGATCGTCGCGCTCGAGCAGCAAGGATCGCTGGACCTCACCGTCGTGGCCTCTGACCAGCAGGCGCGGACCGCGGTGCTCGACCGCGACGTCGACGGCGCTGTCGTGTTACCTGCTCCGGGGAAGGGCGCCGGCGTCACCACCTACATCGCCAGCGGCGGCGGCCGTGGCCTCGGACAGGCGATCTCCGGTATCGGTGACTCGATCGCAGCGAAACTGCGGACCACCAACACGGCCGCAGACCTCGCACCCCTGCCGAAGCAGGACCCGGTCGGATCGATCGAGTTCTACGCGATCCTCTTCGCCGGCCTGGGGGCCGCCCTCGGTGCGACGGTGTTCGGACGCGTCCTCGGCACTGTCGACACGGCGGCGAAGTTCATCGAGCGCAGCATCGTCCTCGTGCTCTACACCGGTCTCCTCGCCGGACTGATCACCCTGTGGATCGACTCCGCACTCGGAGCGGTGACCGTCGGCCCCTGGGCCGTGTTCGGGACCCTCTGGCTGACCGGACTCGCCATCGGGGGAGCGGTCACGGGCGTCGCAGCACTCGGCGGAACCATCGCGGCTCTGGTGATGACGCTCGCCCTGGTGATCCTCGGGAACACGTCGTCCGGTGGCCCGCTCGGGATCCACGTCCTCAACGACTTCTTCCAGACGCTCTACCACGTCTTCCCACAGGGCGACGCGCTCGACCTGCTGCGGTCCGTCCAGTACTTCGACGGCGCCGCGGTCGCCGCCCCGATCATCCGGCTGAGCATCTGGGCCGTGGCAGGCATCCTGCTCACGCTGACGGCGATGCTCATCCGGAACCGACGCGAAGCCGCGGCTCGACCGAAGGGCGGCCTCCGCTCCGAGCACGATCCCCGCCAGACGGCCGGACCCTCGGGCTCCCACCTCGAGGCCGCTGCAGTCACGCCCAACGCGGCCTTGCTGCCGTTGACCCCAACGCCCTGAATGCAACAGGGGTCCTCGACTGGCGGGGATCCCTCGAGGCACCCACTCCTGCACACGACAACCAGCCCTCATTGCTGAGGACGATCGGAGGACCGCACCATGCCAGGAAAGATCGATGTCCACCAGCACCTGCTCCCGCCCCGCTACTTCGAGGCGCTGGCAGCGGCAGGATCGAAAGCGATGGGGGCCGGCGCCCCGGGGGATGCGCCGGCTGCGACCGGAGGGTCCGCGCAGTGGGACCCGTGGGGTGGAAGCGGCGGGACCGCACCGCGACGAGGGCCTCGGGCCATCGGTGGCTGGCTGATGCCGGAGTGGAGCCCCCGAGCGGCGATCGAGATGATGGACGAGGCGGGGATCGAGACCGGAATGCTCTCGATCAGCGCACCCGGCGTGCACTTCGGTGACGACGCCGCGGCGCGGGAACTCGCCCGCGAACTGAACGACTACCAGGCCGAGCTGGTCCGTGAGGCGCCGGACCGGTTCGGGCACTTCGCGGTGCTGCCGTTGCCGGACTTCGATGGTGCCGTCGCCGAGGCCGTGCGAGCACTCGACGAACTCCACGCCGACGGGGTGCTCCTGCTGTCGAACGCGCACGGACGGTACCTCGGCGACCCCGCGTACGAGCCGCTCTGGGCAGAACTCGCCGCGCGCTCGGCCGTGGTCTTCGTGCACCCCACCGCACCACCGATCACCCAGCTGCCGGGGATGCCGACTGCATTGCTGGACTTCCCGTTCGACACCACCCGCACCGCCGTGGACCTCGTCGCGCACGGCGTGTTCGACCGGTACCCGAACCTCCGCGTCATCCTCTCCCACGCCGGCGGGTTCCTGCCGTACGCAGCCAGTCGATTCAGCGCCGCCGCGATGTTCAACCCCGACACCACGCCGGAGAGCATCCAGGCGGGCCTCCGGAAGTTCTACTTCGACACCGCACTGTCCGCGTCTCCCGCCTCGCTGCCGTCACTGCTGGCGTTCGCGGAACCCGGCCATGTCCTCTACGGCAGCGACTTCCCCTACGCGCACCCCGATTGGAGCGCCCGCTTCGACCACGACCTGGACACCTACGACGGCCCCGGCGCAGAACGACTGGGCGAGGTGCACCGAACAGCCGCCGAGCAGCTCTTCCCCCGCTTGAGCGCCGAGCGCGTTCCGGGGAGCGAGTGAGTGTCGAAGCGGTCCGTGAGCCGCCAGGCTGCACCAGCCTGACCGTTCAGCCGAGTGTCCGCGGGGTCTCACCCGCGGAGCCGATCCGCAGCGTCCGACGCGGCACCGACCATGCGGCGGATGAACGCGGCGTGGTGCTCGAGCTCCCCGTTACCGAACGGCGATCGTCCTGAGTGGTGAGCACATCGCCACGACGACGGCGCCGGCGAACACGAGCGTCACCGCGAGCAGCGCGACGCCATCTCCAGCGACGGTCATGAGCGCGCCGCCGCCCACTGCTCCTGCAGCCGCGACGGTCCTGTTCGCGCTGCGCATCGTGCCGTTCATCCGACCGAGCAGCGCGTCGGGTGTGACGGTCTGGCGGAGACTCATCTCGTTCGCGTTCTCGCAGCCCGCTGCAGCGCCGTGCACGGCGAAGGCGACGAACAACACCGCGACAGTCGCCGGTGTTCCTGCGGTGCCGGTGCCGACCGTCGTGAGCGTGACGGCGGCCCAGGCGACCGGGTACGCGGCTCGAGCGGCGATGATCGTCCGGCCGGCACCGAAGCGGGTACCGAGGCGCGGCGCAGCGGTGGCGCCGAGGAGCATCGCGACACCGCTGACGGCGAGGATGCCCCCGTACACGGCCGCTGGGAGCGCGAAGGTGCGGAGCGCGAGTGTCGCGAACACCGTCAGTCCGGCGGCGTTGGCGAGGAACCAGAGATGTGTCGACAGCGCCAGCGGTGCGAGCGTCGCATGACCGTACGTCCACCGCAGACCGTCGGCGATGTCGCTCCGCAACCGCGCACCCGCCGTGCGCGCTGGCGTCTGCTCGATGACGCGGACGCGCGCGATGAGGACGGCGTCGATGAAGTAGCTCACCGCGTCGAGGGCGATCGCGACCGGCGCGGTCACGATGCTGACCAGGACACCTCCGAGAGCCGGGCCCACCGTCTGCGCTGCCGCATCACTCTGGTCGACCCGCGCATTCGCCGCCAGGAGGAGCGGGCGAGGGACGATTCGAGGGAGGAGGGACTGCGTCGCGGCGAATCCGATGACGGACAGGATGCCGAACACGAACAACGCCGCCGCCGTCACCCAGAGGTTCAAGAGCCCGGTGAACCAGAGCACCGGGATCGCGCCCAGGCACACGCCACGACCGACACTCGCCCAGATCAGGAGTGGCTTGCGCCGGAATCGATCGACGTACGCGCCGACGATCAGCCCGAACAACGCGTACGGGAGGAACTGGGCAGCGTTCACCAGCCCCACCTCGAACGGGCTGGCGTGCAGCACGGTCACCACGAGAACCGGTACGGCGACCGCGCTGACTGCTGATCCGAACGATGAGACGGTCGCGGCGGACCAGTACGAGCGGAACCCGGGTACTCGGCGCAGCGTGGTCACGTCCTCGCCCATGCGCCAACGCTGGCAGACGGCGACGCCGCGAGCAAGACACTTCCCACTCCGCATCGCTGTGGGGTGGTCGATCGGCCGACGAGAAGGCCAGTCCTCGATCGACGGACCTCGACGGCGTCTATCCGCGGAGCCGGTCCGCGGCATCCGACGCGGCACCGACCATGCGGCGGATGAACGCGGCGTGGTGCTCGAGCTCTGCTGCAGGCACCTGTTGCAGGGCGGCAGCGATCTCGGCGGTCGACCGCTCCGTGAACGCCCGCGCACGCTCCCGTGCCGCCGGTGTCGGACGGAGCGTCACCCGGCGCCGGTCCGTGTGCTCGCGGCTGCGTGCGACCAGACCTGCCGACTCCAAGCGGTTCAGCAGGACGGTCACGGATCCGGAGGTCATCCCGATCCGCTGCCCGAGCCGGGCGGGTGACAGCGGGTCGCCGGACGAGTCTGCCCAGAGCACCTGTCCGAGGGCGTTCGCATCGGTGGTCGGCAGGTCGAGCCAGGAGGACATCAGCTGGTTGAGCTCCGCGAACGCCACCGCCCATGTCTGGAGCGCCTCCATCACCTCGACCTGAGGCGCGTCCCACTCCATCCCGAACACGTCGTCCATCAGACTCCTTTACTGTGTAGTATCTTTATTGTAAAGCTTGCAACGGAGGAACACCATGGCAAACCGCACCGCTGTCATCTCAGGAGCCAGTATCGCTGGCCTCTCGACCGCCTACTGGCTCCGCCGGACCGGATGGGACGTGACGGTCATCGAACGAGCCGCTGCGTTCCGTGACGGCGGACAGAACGTCGACGTCCGGGGCGTCGCGCGCGACGTGCTCCGCAAGATGGGCTTGTTCGACGCCGTGAAGGCACGGAACACCACCGAGACGGGCACCGTCCTCGTCGACGGGCGTGGAACAGTCACCGCTGAGCTGCCCTCCGACGGGGCCGGCGGTGCGACAGCGGAACTCGAGATCCTGCGCGGCGACCTCGCTCGGACGATCCTCGACAACCTGCCGCCCGGCGTCTCGTTCGTCTACGGCGACACCGTTGTCGACGTCGACGACGACGCCGCGGGAGTCGCCGTGACGACCGCGAAGGGCCAGCGCCTGCGTGCCGACCTGTTCGTCATCGCCGAGGGTGTGCGGTCCCGCACCCGTGCGATGGTCTTCGACCAGGACGACGTCGACCAGCGCGACCTCGACGTCACCATGGTGTTCGGGACCATCCCACGGACCGACGGCGACGACGACCGTTGGCGGTGGCACAACGCCGTCCGAGGGCGCCAGGTCCACCTCCGACCTGACCCGTACGGCACCACCCGTGCGATCCTCGCCTACTCTCCCGGGGACGACGTCATCGGTCTGAGTCGTGAGCAGACACTGGCGGCGGTGCGGCGCCGGTACGACGGAGTCGGGTGGGAGGCGCCGCGGGTCCTGGACGCGCTCGACACGTCGCCCGACGTCTACATCGACCAGCTCCAGCAGATCCGGATGCGGACCTGGCACCGCGGCCACGTCGTCATGGCCGGGGATGCCGGATGGTGCGTCACGCCCATGGGTGGCGGCGGCGCCTCGCTCGCGCTCACCGCCGGCTACGTCCTGGCCGCCGAGCTCTCCGACGCGACGCAGGACCAGGAGGCAGCGTTGACCGCCTACGAGACGTGGATGCGCCCACTGGTCGACGATGTGCAGGATCTGCCTCGTGGGCTCAAGGCCCTGGCGTACCCGCAGTCCCGACTCGCTCTCGCACTCCGCGGGCTCCTGAACAAGGTGCTGATGTCACGGCCGCTCCGACCGGTCGCCATGAAGCTCACGCAGGTCGCCGAGACCGACCGCGAGTTGCCGGCCCTGCGGGCCGTCGTCAGCTGAGGAGCCTTCGCCCCGCTCCTCGGACGTGCGCATCTGCCCCGCCACGTGTCGGACTGGAGGCACGGTGCCA
>NZ_KB714606.1:27724-28015 GCF_000349565.1 Curtobacterium flaccumfaciens UCD-AKU | reverse complement strand
CCAGCGGCCGCGAGCTGCAGGACGCCCGCGCCCTGCGCGCCGCGATCGCCCGGTTGGCCGTCGCCGCCGCCCCCGCGCCGGCGAGCACGGCCGCCGAGCGCACCGCCGTGGCGGCGGGCCTGCGCGCCGGAGCCGGCCGCACGCGCCCCGCGCCCGACGACATCGACACCGTCAACCTGTTCGCCGCCCTGCCGGACGTGCCCCCGAGCCTCCCCGGTGGCCGACGCCGCGCCGGAGCCAACCGGGTCCGCCTGGCCCAGGCCCTGTCCAGCGTCGCGCGCGACGCCGTCG
>NZ_KB714606.1:0-27563 GCF_000349565.1 Curtobacterium flaccumfaciens UCD-AKU | reverse complement strand
GCGTCGCGCGCGACGCCGTCGCGCTCTTCACCGAGGTCGGCTTCGACGACGTCGAGGCCGACGGCCGCCCGACCCGGCTGAGCCGCTGCTCGGCCGAGGACTGCGGCCTGGTGTTCTACGACTCGTCGCGCGGCGGGACCCGGCGCTGGTGCTCGATGCAGCGGTGCGGCAACCGGGCGAAGGTCCGGGCGCACCGCGCCCGCCGCGCAGCGGCGTGAGCAGGCGCTGAGCACGGCCTAACCGCCTCCCGTCCGCCTTCGGCGAGCGGTCACGACACCCCGCTCGCCTCTGCCGAGCGGTCACCAGCCGTCGCCCGACGGCCTCGCAGCCGACCGGTCGTGACCAGCCGACGCGACGCAAGCGACGAGTCGCGACCAGCCACCGGCCCTCCGCGAGCGGTCACGACACCCCGCTCGCCTCTGCCGAGCGGTCACCAACCGTCGCCCGACGGCCTCGCAGCCGACCGGTCGTGACCAGCCGACGCGACGCAAGCGACGAGTCGCGACCAGCCACCGGCCGGGAGGCGCGTGGCAGCGCCGCCACGGGCCTCCCGTCCGCCTTCGGCGAGCGGTCACGACGCCTCGCTCACCTCTGCCGAGCGGTCACCAACCGTCGCCCGACGGCCTCGCAGCCGACGGATCGCGACCGCCCGAGGCACGCTCACGGGCGTGGTGGCCACCGAACGCAGCATCCGCGAAGAAAAAGATTCGGCACACCGAATCCTCTGGCAGGATCGGTGCATGACCGACACTGCCAGCACCCGGCTCGACGAGCGCCCACCCGGCGCCCCGCGTCGTCGTGCAGCCGGCCTCACCCTGCTCGGACCGGCCTTCGTCGCAGCCATCGCCTACGTCGACCCGGGCAACGTCGCCGCCAACCTGACCGCCGGGGCCGAGTACGGCTACCTGCTGCTCTGGGTGCTCGTGGCAGCGAACGCCAGCGCCGTGGTGGTGCAGTACCTGTCCGCCAAGCTCGGGGTGGTGACGGGCAAGTCGCTGCCCGAACACCTGGGCCTGCGGATGCGGCGCGCGCCGCGCCTGCTGTTCTGGGGCCAGGCCGAGATCGTGGCGGCAGCGACCGACATCGCCGAGGTCATCGGCGGCGCGCTGGCCCTCTACCTGCTCTTCGACCTGCCGCTCGTGGTCGGCGGGATCATCACCGGGCTCGTCTCGATGCTGCTGCTGACCCTGCACAGCCGCCGGGGCACGCGCCTGTTCGAGACCGTGGTGACGGCGATGCTCGCGATCCTGACGGTGGGCTTCTGCGCCGGGCTGCTGTTCGCCCGCGTCACACCCGCAGACCTGGTCGCCGGGCTCGTGCCGCGGTTCGAGGGCGCCGGGTCGGTGCTGCTCGCGGCCTCGATGCTCGGCGCGACCGTGATGCCGCACGCCGTGTACCTGCACTCGGCGCTCGCCCGGGACCGTCACGGGGACGTCCCCGCCGGGCCGGAGCGTCGCCGGGTGCTCGTCGCGACCCGGTGGGACGTCGGGCTCGCCCTGATCGTCGCGGGTGGGGTGAACATCGCGATGCTCGTCCTCGCCGCGGCCACCCTGCCGGGCGTCGCGGGCACCGACTCGATCCCCGGGGCGCAGCGGGCCATCGCCGAGAACGTGGGCCCGGTCGTCGGGGTCCTCTTCGCCGTCGGACTGCTGGCGTCCGGACTGGCCTCGACCTCGGTGGGCTGCATGGCCGGAGCGGAGATCATGCAGGGGCTGCTGCACGTGCGGATCCCGCTGGTGGCCCGGCGGGCGATCACCCTGGTGCCCGCGATCGTGCTGCTCGCGCTGCACATCGACGCGACGATGCTGCTCGTCGTCAGCCAGGTGGTGCTGAGCTTCGGGATCGCCTTCGCGATCGTGCCGCTCGTGGTCTACACGTCACGGCGGAGCGTGATGGGCACCGACGTGAACGCCGCGATCACCCGCGTGGTGGCGTGGGTGATCGCGGCGGTCATCGTGGCGCTCAACATCGCGCTGGTGGTGCTCACCCTGACCGGCTGAGGCACACCGGTCAGGGCGCGGCGGTCGTCACGCGACGACCTGGACGTCCTTCCAGAACGCGACGTAGCCCGAGTAGTCCTTGCCGACACGCTCGAACGACGACGGGATCGGCGTCGGGTACGACCACGCGCGGTCCTGCAGCGCCTGGCCGTCCACGTTCACCGTGAAGTACTGGGTGTCGCCCTTCCACGGGCAGTGGTACTGGGTGGGGCTCTCGGTGAAGAGCTCGGTCTTCACGCTCGACGGCGGGAAGTACCAGTTGCCCTCGATCTTGATGAGGTCCTCTTCCGGGGCCTCCGCGATCACCGTGTCGCCGACGACTGCCTTCATGGCGTTGCTCCTTCGCTCGCTGGTTCCGTGACGGGGCGAACGCTACGCGCGCTCCCCCGATTCCCGCAGGACGGGCAGGTCGGGGCCTGCGGCGAGCGCCGCGTGCACGTCGTCCCGGCTCAGGACGGCGGCTCCCTCGGACGCGCTGACCAGGTGCCGCACGGCACGGCGGAGCCCCGTGTACGCCGCGCAGGCCGCAGCGGCCTCGGGTGAGGTGTGGTCGATGCCGACCTCGGTGAGTGCGTCGACGACGGCTCCGGCGGCGAGCAGGTCCTCGACGGCAAAGTCGGGTGCGTCGGCGACGTCGACGGACTCCCCCGCCGCCTCGGCCGCGTCGTCGAGGGTCGCGGTGTGGTGCAGCCCGGCGGCCACGATCGCGACGACGCATCGGTCACCACGTGCGGCCTGGAGGCCCGTCACCCGTTCCGCGACCGCCGCCGCGTTGCCGAGGTGGCCGAGCACGACCTCCGGACCCTCCGGCAGCTGGGCGCTCACGTTCCGGAGCGCGCGCCGCTGCGCGGCGGCGTCGGGGCTCGGCGGCAGGGCGTCGACCCAGACGAGCAGGTGGGTGCCGTGGGCGATGCGTGCCGCGCCTCCGGGACCCCACGCGAACCGGACCTGGTACTTCTCCTGGGTGCGTTCTGCCACGTCCGTCACGATAGCCGTCCGGGCGATGCTGTCCCTCTCCACAGGGTCGCCGTCCGACCGGGTTCCGCCAGGGTCGGCGACCGTAGGATGCATGGTCATGGAGATCGCCCCCGTGCCCACACTGACCGGCGACCGTGTGACCCTCGAGCCCCTCGGGCAGGAGCACGCGGAAGACCTGCGGGCGGCGGTCGCGGACGGCGATCTGTGGCGCACCTGGTACACCTCGGTGCCCGCTCCGGCACAGGTCGAGGCCGAGATCGACCGGCGGCTCGCCGAGCACGAGGCCGGCCGCATGGTGCCCTTCGCCGTGCGGGACCGCCCGACCGGGCGGGTGGTGGGCGCGACGACCTTCATGAACATCGACACGGGCAACCGTCACGTCGAGATCGGCAGCACGTTCCTGGCGAAGTCCGCCCAGCGCTCGGGGATCAACACCGAGTCGAAGCTGCTCATGCTCTCGCACGCGTTCGAGGCGTGGCAGTGCATCGCGGTCGAGTTCCGCACCCACTGGCACAACCTGCAGTCGCGCGCGGCCATCGCGGGCCTCGGCGCCAAGCAGGACGGCGTGCTCCGGAACCACGCGATCGGCCGTGACGGCACCCTGCGCGACACCGTGGTCTTCTCGGTCATCGCGTCGGAGTGGCCGGCCGTCCGGCTCGGACTGGCCGAGCGGCTCCGCCGGCACGACCGCGCCGAGGGGTCCCGCCGCCGGTCGGCCCGGCACGCCTGATCCCCGCGCCGCGACGGGCGTGATGCCCGCATGGGCGACGCACGGAGCAGCGCCCAGCCCGCGGGCGTAGCGTCACCGGCATGCACGTCGGCCTCCGGATCGTCCTCGACGCGCCGGTCGAGGCCGTGCGCGATGCCCTGCTGACCCCGTCCGTGATGGTGGCGGTGACGAAGCCCTTCCTGGCGTACCGCTCCCGCGATCCGCAGGGGTTCCCCGAGCGGTGGGAACCCGGTCACCCGCACCCGATCACCGCGGACGCCTTCGGCCTGGTACCGAGCGGTGACACGCACGTCGACCTCGACCTGTACGAGATCCAGGGGGTTCCCGTGCAGCGCGACAACGGCGGCGGCACGTCCGGGCTGTTCGGCCGGATGACGATGTCGCACCGGATGGCCGTCCTCCCCGCACCGGGTGGCCGGACCCTGCTGCTCGACCGCCTGACCTACCGCATGCGACCGGCCGCCCTCGGCCTCACCCTGTGGCCCGGCATGTGGGTCATCTGGCAGTGGCGGGCGTTCCGGATGCGTGCCCTCGCGCCCACCTGGCGGACCGACGGCGCGTGACGCGACGCGGGTCGGGCCTCCCGTCCACCGCGCAGCGGGCGTAGCCTCGTCCACGTGAGCCAGACGCGCCCCCAGGAGCCGACGACCGACGACCGCGTGCGAAGCACGTTGGCGACGACGGATTGGCGGCGGATGACGTTCGACCTGTACCGCCGCGTCCGCGCCACCCCGGACCCCCAGACGGCGCACGCGCTGTGGCGGGAAACGCGCGACGCGATGTTCGCGGAGCACCCGGCATCGCCGCTGCTCGACGAGGACGCCCGCGGCTTCGAGTCCCTGCCGGTGCCGGACTACGACCCGGCCTGGCGCTTCCAGGTCCGCATCGAGGCCACGGAGCCCGCCGAGTTCGACTTCGAGACCGGCACCGACGGCGTCGTCCACTTCGACCGCCTCGGCCTGGTGCGGGTCCCCGGTGTCGGCACCCTCGACGTCTGGAAGCACGGCGGCTACGCGGGCGGGGTGTTCGTGCCCGTCAAGGACGCCAGCGCCGGCAAGGCCCGCGGCACCTACGGCGGCGGCCGCTACCTGCTCGACACCATCAAGGGCTCGGACCTGGGCGGCGACGACCTCGGGTCGCTCGTGCTCGATTTCAACTTCGCCTACAACCCGTCGTGCGCGTACGACCCGGCGTGGGCGTGCCCGCTCGCCCCTCCGGGCAACACCGTGCCGGTCCCGATCCCCGTCGGCGAGCAGTACGACTTCTAGGGTGGAACGCATGACAGGACTCGTCGCGCTCGACGTCGGCGGCCGCGTGCCCCCGTTCGAGCAGGTCCGATCGCAGATCGCCGCGCAGATCGCCGCCGGGTACCTGGTGGACGGCGAACGGCTGCCGAGCGTGCGGGGGCTGGCGGACGAGCTCGGCCTCGCCGCCGGCACCGTCGCGAAGGCCTACCAGCTGCTCGAGGAAGCCGGGCTCGTGCACACCGCACGGGGCGCCGGCACCCGGGTGGTGCGGCCGGCAGCGGTCCCGGACGCCGTGGCCGAGGCCGCTCGTGCCCTGGCCGGCGCGGCGCGCTCGGCGGGGCTGTCGGCGGACCAGGCCGCGACCGCGTTGCGCGAGGCCTGGCCGGCGTAGGGCTGCGCGGGACGGGCGGGAGCGGCTGGCGCTTCCGGGCGTACCCGGTCGTTCCGGGCGTACCCGGGTCGGGAGTTCCGACCCGCTCCGCCCGATTCCACCAGGAATCGCACGCGTTCTGGGAAGGAACGCCCGAGCGATCAGCAGCGCTTGTAGACGTACGCGTCGTCCTTCGGGGTCACCAGGTCGCGGTCGCGCAGGATCGTCATGGCCGGACGGCTCTTCAGCGTGCACACCGACCCCCACGAGCGCTTGAGGGTGTCCGAGTACTCCACGTCGATGACCCGCCCGCCGTAGGCCTTCGTGTACGCCGCGCACTCCCGGTACTGCACGCACTCCTCGGCGACGACGAAGTCGAACCCGGTCTGCTTCCGGCCGGATGCCCCGAGCTGCGGTGTGTTCTTCTGCCCGACGGCCAGGCCGTGCCGGTGTCCCTTGGCGACGAGCGACTTCGCGAGCGCCAGGTTGCCGGACCGGGTGAGCCGCTTGCCACTGCGGGTCCAGGAGTCGAGGTTGTCGAACTCGACCGCGTCGAA
The DNA here is from genome assembly GCF_000349565.1 of Curtobacterium flaccumfaciens UCD-AKU. Classification (GTDB taxonomy): domain Bacteria; phylum Actinomycetota; class Actinomycetes; order Actinomycetales; family Microbacteriaceae; genus Curtobacterium; species Curtobacterium poinsettiae. The sequence continues at coordinate 21,681 of NZ_KB714606.1, read as the reverse complement.
CCCGCGGTCAGCGCAGCGGGCGACGGTCTTCGCGAGCACCTTCGTGATCAGGGCACGCTTGGCCGACGTCCGGGTGTCGAGGAGCATCTCGTCGGGCCACCCCGGGTCAGAGACCGGCTTGCCCGCGCGGTCGCGGAGGATCGCCGACGGGTAGGACTTCTTCCACGTGCGGGCGGCCTCGGGCTGCGTCTGGAACCCGTTGACGTAGCAGATGTTGTACTTGCCCTTGGCCGGGCGGTCGGTGCTGTCGCGCTCGACGATCGTGACGCCGGACGGCGGGGTGTAGCCGCCGCCGAGCTGGTAGTCCACACGGCCCGAGGTCGGCAGGTTCCGGTAGCTGGCGGCCGCGCTCGTCGTGGCGGCCTCCGCGCAGCCGGCGGTGCCGAGGACGGCCACCAGGGCCATCGCGGTGGTCAACAGGACGGTTCGCATGCGCACCCCGGAATCCTCGCATGCGCGGGGAACCACCCGGCCCTCGCTGATCCGGGCATGTGCACGCTATGCTGGTCGTACTCGAGGCGCCGATCGCCTCGTGCGTCGTACGGACGCCCCGAACTCCCGACCACCTGTCTCCGGACTCCGGTCGATGATCGAGCACCTCACGAAGGTGCCCAGGCTTCTCTGCTGCGGCGACTGCGCCAGCCACATCCGTTGGCGCGCATCCCGCCCGCGCGCTGCCTCGCAAGTGCGCCCACAGCCGGCTCGCTCCGGCTCGAAAGGTCACCATGACCACCGAAGACATCCGTTTCTCCGACCTCGGCGTCCCCGCGCCGATGGTCTCCGTCCTCGCCGACCAGGGCAAGGACATGGCGTTCCCCATCCAGGCGGACACGCTCCCGGACTCCCTGCAGGGCAAGGACGTCCTGGGCCGCGGCCGCACCGGCTCCGGCAAGACCATCGCGTTCGCGATCCCGCTGGTCGCCCGCCTCGCCGCCAGTGGCCGCAAGCGCCGCGCCGGTCGCCCCCGCGCGCTGGTGCTCGCCCCGACCCGTGAGCTCGCGACGCAGATCGACGTCGCGCTCGCCCCGCTCGCCAAGGCCATGGGCCTGAACACCACGACCATCTTCGGTGGCGTCGGTCAGGGTCGTCAGGTCGACGCCCTGCGCGGCGGCGTCGACGTCGTGGTCGCCTGCCCGGGTCGCCTCGCCGACCTCATGCAGCAGGGCCACGTGAACCTGGGCGACATCGAGGTCACCGTCCTCGACGAGGCCGACCACATGGCCGACATGGGCTTCCTGCCCGGCGTCACCAAGATCATGCAGGCGACCCCCGAGAAGGGACAGCGTCTGCTGTTCTCCGCCACACTCGACAACGGTGTGGACAAGCTCGTCAAGAAGTTCCTGCACAACCCGGTGATGCACTCCGTCGACGAGGCGAACAGCCCCGTCGAGGCGATGACCCACCACCTGTTCGAGGTCGCCGACGCCGACGCGAAGAAGCACCTCGTGAGCGCCCTCGCCTCGGGCAATGGTCGCCGCATCCTCTTCATGCGCACGAAGCACCACGCCAAGCGCCTCGCCAAGCAGCTCAGCAGCCAGGGGATCCCGGCCGTCGACCTGCAGGGCAACCTGTCGCAGGGCGCCCGTGAGCGCAACCTCGCGAAGTTCTCCTCCGGTGAGGCCCTCGTGCTCGTCGCCACCGACGTCGCCGCCCGTGGCGTGCACGTCGACAACGTCGAGCTCGTCGTCCACGTCGACCCGCCCACCGAGCACAAGGCGTACCTGCACCGCTCGGGTCGCACGGCGCGCGCCGGTTCGTCCGGTGACGTCGTCACGGTGACGATGCCCGCCGAGCGTCGCGACGTCGCGCAGATGATGCGTGCGGCTGCGATCAAGGTCACGCCGCAGCACGTCACCTCGACCTCCGCCGCGGTCACCGCGCTCGTCGGCGAGGTCGCCCCGATCCGCCACGTCGCCGAGGAGCAGCCCACCCAGCAGCGTCAGCCCAAGCAGCGCTCTGCCGAGTCCGCCGGTGACGGTGGCGGTCGTCGCCGTGGTCGCGGCGGTCGGTCGGGAGGCGCGGCGCAGCCCGCACGCTCCGGTTCCGCTGGCGAGTCCGCCGGTTCGGCCGGGGGCCGTCAGGGCCGTCCGGCCCGTGGCGCGCGTTCCGAGGGCGCGGGGCGCTCCGGCGCCGCGGCCGCCGGTTCGACCGGTGGTCGCCGCAGCGGCGGCAACCGCCGCTCCGGCAGCGGTGACGTCGTGCGCGGCGGCTCGTCGGCCGTCTGGTCGTCCGAGGGCGGCTACGCCGCGGGTCGGTCCGGCAACGAGTCGGGCGGCAACCGTCGTGGTGGCTCGCGCCGCGCCTCCCGTCCGGCCGGCGCTGCGGACCGCCACTGAACCACCCGCTCGACCCGCGCGGTCTGAGCCCGTCGGTCTGAGCCCGTCGGTGCTCGCAAGACACCGGTGTTCACGTTTCGCACCCCCGCATCCCGGGGTGCGATCCGCGAACACCGGTGTTTTGCGTGAAGGCGGGGGCGAAACCTTGGCGGGGGCTGGGGGTGGGGTACCCCGGCGGGCGTACGGTCTGCTTCACCGGATGCCGCGCAAGCGGCTGACGGGGAACACGTCCGCTTCTGGAAGGAGTGCCTATGGCTGGCATCGATGACATCAAGAACGCCGCTGAGAAGGCGGCAGGCAAGGTCAAGGAAGCCGTCGGGAACGCGACCGACAACGACCGCCTGAAGGCCGAAGGCCAGACCGACCAGGGCAAGGCCTCGGCGAAGCAGGGCGTCACCGACGTCAAGGACGCCGCGCACGGCGTCGCCGACAGCTTCAAGAACGACAAGCACTGAAGCCGGTTCGCGACCGCGCTGCGAAGCCCCCGGATCCGATCGGATCCGGGGGCTTCGTCGTGCGCGGGGCTTCGTCGTGCGCGGGGCTTCGTCGTGCGCTGGGTACGGCCGCCCCCGTCGGGCTAGTGCAGGGCGCCGACCGACGCGAGACCGGCCCGGAGCAGGGCGCCGCGGCCGCCTTCCATCTCGTCGGCGACGGCGTCGGACGCGGCTTCCATCGGGCTCATCCACGTGAGTTCGAGGGCGTCCTGCCGGGGCTCGCACGTCCCCGTGACCGGGACGACGTAGGCCAGCGAGATCGCGTGCTGCCGCTCGTCGGTGTACACCGACGCACCGGGCAGCGGGAAGTACTCGGCCACGGTGAACGGCGCCGGGCTCGAGGGCAGCTGCGGGAACGCCATCGGCCCGAGGTCCTTCTCCAGGTGGCGGAACAGTGCGGTGCGGATCGACTCGCCGAACATCACGCGACCGGACACCAGGGTGCGGGCGATCGAACCGCTCGGGGAGACCCGCAGCAGCACCCCGACCTCGGTCACGACACCGAGGCCGTCGGTGCGGACGGGGACCGCTTCGACGTAGCAGATCGGCAGACGACGGCGGACGTTCGCGAGCTCCTCGTCGGACAGCCAGCCGGAGTCGGGATCGGGGGTGCGCAGCGAGGACATGCACCGTGTCTACCAGGGACGGCAGCGAGTTCGGCGGAAGGCGCGGGAGTTGGGGATGGTTAGCGTTGTCCACATGATCGATGCGGACCTGGTGCAGTGGACACGGAGTGCCTCGGACCGGCGGGGCACACCCCTGCTCGTCGCGATGCACGGGGTGGGGTCGAACGAGCACGACCTGCTCGGACTCGCCCCCGCGCTGCCGCCCGCGTGGACCGTCGCCTCGCTCCGGGCACCGATGCCGTGGGGGCCCGGCTTCAGCTGGTACCCGCTCGGCACCCCCGGCTCCCCCGCGCCCGAGGCGGTCGACGCCGCGGTCGACGAGGTGCTCGACTGGATCGACTCCGTCGCCGCAGACCACCCGCGGATCGGACTGCTCGGGTTCTCGCAGGGCGGCTCGATGGCGCTCCAGCTCCTGCGGGCACGGCCCGCGGCCTTCGCGTTCGCGGTGTCGCTGTCGGGGTTCGTGGTGCCGGGCGTCACGGATTCGCGTGACGAGGCCGTCTCGGCTGTGCGGCCGAGGGTCTTCCTGGGGCACGGCGACCTCGACCCGGTGATCCCGCCCGAGGCCACCGTTCGGACACAGGTGTGGGCCGCGGCGCACACCGACGTGACCGACCGGACCTACGCGGGCCTGCCGCACGCGGTGTCGACGGCGGAGCTCGCGGACGTGGCGGCCTTCGTCGACGCCGGGTAGGCGCTGCGCGCGCTTCGTGAGCACGAATGGTCGGGTCCGACGCGCGGACCCGACCACAGCTGCTCACGATGTGCAGGCAGACAGGAGGCCCGGTGCCAGCTGGCACCGGGCCTCCTGTCCGTCGTGGGTGACGTCCGTCAGTCGGCGAGGATCTGGAGCAGGTCCTTGCGGAGCTGGTCCACCTTGGCCGTGGCCGCCTTGGCCTGTTCCTCGGTCGCGGTGCTGCGGTACATGTGCAGGACGCCCATGGTCTTCCGGAGCGCCTCGAAGAACTCGCGCTGGGCGTCCGGGATGCCAGGGGCCCCGTCGAGTGCCGCGGCGATCTCGTCGGCCTTGGCCTCGGTCTCGGCCTTGCCGGCGTCGGTGAGTTCGAAGAGCGTCTTGCGACCGTCGCCGGACGAGACCACGAGGTCTTCGTCGACGAGCTGCTGGAGCGTCGGGTAGACCGAGCCGGGGCTCGGCTTCCAGGCGCCGCCGGTGCGCTCGGCGATGGTCTTGATCACGGCGTAGCCGTTCTGCGGGCCCTCGGCCAGCAGGCCGAGGATCGCGAGTCGGACGTCGCCGCGGCGACGGCGTTCGCGGCCGAAGCCGGGGCCGCCGAATCCGGGACCGAAGCCCATGCCCGGGCCGAAGCCGGGGCCGAACCCGCGGCCACCGAAGCCCCGGCCGCCGTGGTCGTGGTCACCGCGGTCGCGGCCGGGGAAGCCGGCGCCGTGGTGCTGCCGCGCGCCGCCGAAGCGGGGGCCGCGCGGGCCGAACCCGCGCTGGTCGCGGGGGGACGTGTTGCTGTTGTCGTCATACGAGGGGCGCATGAGGAGTCCTTTCGTCGTGCTGAGTCGGCTCGCGACCGGTCTGACCTGATCGTCTTCGTCGTATCGCGATGTGTTTACGATAGATCGTTAACTATCGCTCTGTCAAGAGCGACGTCCGCTCGGCCTGCTGTCGGTGGCGACGGGCAGGATGGGACGGACCATGACGGACGTCTTCGAGCGCTTCTCCCCCGCCACCACCGAGTGGTTCCGCGGCGCCTTCGACGCACCGACCCCCGCACAGGCCGGGGCGTGGGACGCCATCTCGACCGGGCAGCACGCGCTCGTGATCGCCCCGACCGGTTCCGGCAAGACCCTGGCCTCGTTCCTGTGGTCGATCGACCGGCTCATCAGCGCGACCGACCGGCCGCCGGCGAAGCAGCGCACGCGGGTGCTCTACGTCTCGCCGCTCAAGGCCCTGGGCGTCGACGTCGAGCGCAACCTGCGGAGCCCGCTCGTCGGCATCACCCAGACCGCACGCCGTCTCGGTACCGAACCACCGGACGTCACGGTGGGTGTGCGCAGCGGTGACACCCCGTCGTCCGACCGGCAGAAGCTCCTGCGCCAGCCGCCGGACATCCTCATCACCACGCCCGAGTCGCTCTACCTGATGCTCACCTCGCAGGCACGCGAGACCCTGGTGAACGTCGACACCGTCATCGTGGACGAGGTCCACGCGGTCGCCTCGAGCAAGCGCGGCGCACACCTGGCCGTGTCGCTCGAACGCCTCGACGACCTGCTCGACAAGCCCGTGCAGCGCATCGGGTTGTCCGCGACCGTCCGTCCGCCGGAAGAGGTCGCGCGGTTCCTGGGCGGCCGCGCCCCGGTGACGATCATCGCGCCGCCGGCGCAGAAGACCTTCGACCTGCGGGTCGTCGTGCCCGTCGACGACATGACCGAGCTCGGGGCGCCGCCGGTCGGTGCGGACGCGTCCGAGTCGCCGACGAACGGGTCGATCTGGCCGCACGTCGAAGAGCGCGTCGTCGACCTGATCGAGGAACACCGCTCGACCATCGTGTTCGCGAACTCGCGGCGGCTGGCCGAGCGGCTGACGGCACGGCTCAACGAGATCCACGAGGAACGCGTGCTCGCCGCCGCCGGCGACGGCGCCCTGGTGCCGGCGGGGGCGTCGCCGGACGACCACGGCCTGCCCGTTGCACGGGGGCGGCCGCAGTCTCCGGCGCGCACCTCGGCGCATGCGGTCGCGCCCCAGGGGGCCAAACGGCCGCCGGCGCAGCTCATCGGCGGGTCCGGGCAGACCGCCGGCGGGGGCTCGGACGCCTCCGTCCCGGTGCTCGCCCGCGCGCACCACGGCTCGGTGTCGAAGGACCAGCGCGCGATCATCGAGGACGACCTGAAGTCCGGTCGGCTGCGGTGCGTCGTCGCGACGAGCTCGCTCGAACTCGGTATCGACATGGGCGAGGTCGACCTGGTCGTCCAGGTCGAGGCGCCGCCCTCGGTCGCGAGCGGGCTGCAGCGCGTCGGTCGTGCCGGACACCAGGTGGGCGAGATCTCGCGTGGGGTGCTGTTCCCGAAGCACCGGGCCGACCTGGTCAACAGCGCGGTCACGGTCGAGCGGATGGTCTCGGGCCAGATCGAGTCGATCTCGGTGCCGGCGAACCCGCTCGACGTCCTGGCGCAGCACACCGTGGCGGCCGGGTCCATCGACACCCTCGACGTCGAACACTGGTTCGAACTCGTGCGGCGGAGCGCCCCGTTCAGCGGCCTGCCCCGGTCGGCGTTCGAGGCGACGCTCGACCTGGTCACGGGTCGGTACCCGAGCGACGAGTTCGCCGAACTCCGGCCACGGCTGGTCTGGGACCGCGTGCACGGCACCCTGACCGGGCGGCCCGGTGCGCAGCGGCTCGCGGTGACGAGCGGCGGGACGATCCCCGACCGTGGCATGTTCGGCGTGTTCATGGTCGGCGAGAAGGCGTCCCGCGTCGGCGAGCTCGACGAGGAGATGGTCTACGAATCACGCGTGGGGGACGTCTTCGCCCTCGGTGCCACGAGCTGGCGGATCGAGGAGATCACCCACGACCGCGTCGTCGTGAGCCCGGCGTTCGGGCAGCCCGGTCGCGTGCCCTTCTGGAAGGGCGACGGCATCGGCCGACCCGCCGAGCTCGGCCGGGCCACCGGTGCGTTCGTGCGCGAGGTCGAGGGCGCATCGGACGACGACGCCCGCGCCCGGGTCGCCGCCGGCGGACTGGACGAGCGTGCCGTCACCAACCTGCTGACGTTCCTGCGCGACCAGCGCGCGGCCACCGGCCACGTGCCGAACGACACCACGCTCGTCGTCGAGCGGTTCCGCGACGAGCTCGGGGACTGGCGGCTCATCCTGCACTCGCCCTACGGCATGCAGGTGCACGCGCCGTGGGCCCTGGCCGTCGCCGCACGGCTGCGCGAACGGCACGGCATCGACGGCGACGCGATGGCGGCCGACGACGGGATCGTCGTGCGCATCCCGGAGACCGACGCCGAGCCGCCGGGTGCCGACCTGTTCGTGTTCGAGCGCGACGACCTCGAGGCCCTGGTCACCGACGAGGTCGGCGGCTCGGCGCTCTTCGCCGCGCGGTTCCGCGAGTGTGCGGCACGCGCCCTGCTGCTTCCCCGACGGAACCCCGGGCAGCGGTCGCCGCTCTGGCAGCAGCGACAGCGGGCCTCGCAGCTGCTCGAGGTCGCGCAGAAGTACCCGACGTTCCCGATCGTGCTCGAGACCGTGCGCGAGGTGCTGCAGGACGTCTACGACGTGCCCGCACTGCTCGGGATCGCCGACGACATCGCCGGGCGCCGGATCCGGTTGGTCGAGACCGAGACCGAGCAGCCGTCGCCGTTCGCCCGGTCGATCCTGTTCGGGTACGTCGCGGCCTTCATGTACGAGGGCGACACCCCGCTCGCCGAACGCCGGGCAGCGGCGCTGTCGCTCGACTCGACGCTGCTCGGCGAACTGCTCGGTCGTGCGGAGCTGCGCGAGCTGCTCGATCCCGCGGTCATCACGTCGGTGGAACGCGACCTGCAGCGGCTCTCGCCGGACCGCCGTGCCCGTGACGCCGAGGGGCTCGTCGACGTCCTGCGGCTGGTCGGCGCGCTCGACCTGGACGAAGCGGTCGACCGGAGCTGGCTCGCCGACACCGCCGACCGGGCCGGAGCGACCGCCGAACTGCGCAGCACGCTCCAGGCCTTGGAACGTGATCGCCGGGTGCTCTCGTTCTCGCACGCCGGGGCGACGCGCTGGGCCGTGATCGAGGACGCCGCCCGTCTGCGTGACGCCCTCGGGGTCCCGCTGCCGATCGGTGTGCCCACGGCGTTCATCGAGCCCGTGGCGGATCCCCTGGGCGACCTGATCGGCCGCTACGCGAGGTCGCACGGACCGTTCTCCGCACAGGAGGCCGCCGGTCGCCTCGGCCTGGGGATCGCCGTCGTGCAGGACACCCTGCGCCGACTCGTCGCCGACCGCCGTGTGGTGGAGGGCGAGTTCCGACCCGATCGCCAGGGTGCCGAATGGTGCGATGCCGAGGTCCTGCGACGGATCCGCACGAAGTCCCTCGCGGCCCTGCGGCATGAGGTCGAACCGGTCTCGCCGGACACCCTCGCCCGCTTCCTGCCGGCCTGGCAGCACGTGCAGACCCCCGGGACCCGCGGTGGCCTCCGTGGCGTCGACGGCGTGCTGCAGGTGATCGACCAGCTCGCCGGGGTGGCCCTGCCCGCCAGCGCGTGGGAGACCCTGGTGCTGCCGTCGCGCGTCACCGACTACTCGACGAGCATGCTCGACGAACTGACCGCCACGGGCGAGGTCCTGTGGTCCGGCGGCGGCACACTGCCCGGCAACGACGGCTGGGTGCGTCTGCACCTGGCCGACACCGCGGCGACGACGCTCGCCGAGCCCTCCGGTGACGAGACGACCGAGCTGCAGCGCGACGTGCTCGGTGCGCTGGCCGGTGGCGGCGCCTACTTCTTCCGGCAGCTGGGCCAGGCCGTGGGCAGCAGCGACGACCAGGCGCTCACGACCGCGCTGTGGGACCTGGTCTGGGCCGGGCAGATCACGAACGACACGTTCGCCCCGCTGCGGTCGATGCTCGGCGGCAAGGCGAAGAGCTCGAGCGCTCCACGGGCCCGGGCCTACCGCGGCCGTCGGCGGCCGACCATGCCGACGCAGTCCGGGCCGCCGTCCGTCGGGGGTCGCTGGTCGCTCCTGCCGCTGGCCGAGTCCGACTCGACCGTGCGGGCCGCGGCGACCGCCGAACAGCTGCTCGAACGCTACGGCGTCGTGACCCGCGGCGCCGTGCAGGTCGAGGGTGTCCGCGGCGGCTTCGCGGGGGTGTACCGGGTGCTCTCGCGGTTCGAGGAGTCCGGCCGGGCTCGTCGCGGGTACTTCGTCGAGGGGCTCGGTGCCGCCCAGTTCGCCACCGGCCCGACCGTCGACCGGCTGCGCACCTACGCCCGCGAGCTCGGCGACGACGAGCGTGACGACCCGGACCGCAAGCGCGAGGCCCTGACGCTCGCGGCGACCGACCCGGCGAACCCGTACGGGGCCTCGTTGCCGTGGCCCACGGGCGACGTCGACCCCGGAGTCGCGGACGATGCCGTCGCAGCCGGTGGGGCGAGCACCGGCGCGAACGATGCGGCGAGCGGCGCGAAGGCCACCCGCGGTCACCGGCCCGGGCGCAAGGCAGGCGCCCTCGTGACGACCGTGGACGGCAAGCTCGCCGTGTACGTCGAGCGGGGCGGCAAGTCCGTGCTCACGTTCACCGACGACGCGGCCGACCTCGCCGCTGCCGCCACCTCGATCGCCTCGATCGTCCGGACCGGGCTGCGGAAGCTCTCGGTCGAGCGGGTCGACGGGGACTTCGTGCTCGAGACGCTGCTCGGCGGCGCGCTCCGTCAGGCGGGGTTCACGGCGACCCCGCAGGGGCTGCGGCTCCGTGTGTGAGGCGAGCCGCGCCTCCCGGCCGTGCGGTGACCACGTGCCGGAGGTGCCCCGTGCCTGAAGGCGACACCGTCTACCGGGCGGCACGCCGTCTGCACACCGCGCTGGCGGGCAAGGTCCTGACGAAGAGCGACTTCCGGGTCCCGGCCTTCGCCACCCTCGACCTGGTGGGGCGCACCGTTGACGAGGTCGTGCCCCGCGGCAAGCACCTGCTGCACCGGATCGGCGACCTGACCGTGCACTCGCACCTGAAGATGGAGGGCCGGTGGGACGTCTACGCGCCCGGTGACCGCTGGCGACGTCCGGCGCACCAAGCCCGGGCGATCCTGGACGCCGAAGGAGTCTCCACCGTCGGCTTCGCGCTCGGGGTGCTCGAGGTCGTCCCGCGCGACCAGGAGTCCGAGGTCGTCGGACACCTGGGGCCCGACCTGCTCGGCCCCGACTGGGACGCCGACCTGGCCCTCGCCAACCTGACGGAGGACCCCGAACGGCCGGTCGGGTTGGCGCTGCTCGACCAACGGGTGCTCGCCGGGCTCGGCAACGTGTACCGGAACGAACTCTGCTTCCTGCGCGGGGTGCTGCCGACGCGTCCGGCCGGCCAGGTCCCCGACCCGGCGCGCACGATCACGCTCGCCAGCCGACTGATCCTGGCGAACCGCGACCGCAGCGCCCGCGTGACCACCGGTGTCGACCGCCCCGGTCGACGGTTCTGGGTCTACGGTCGCGCCGGCAAGCCGTGTCTGCGCTGCGGGACCCCGATCCGGCACGGCGAACTCGGCGACTCGGAGCTCACCCTGCGCGACACCTACTGGTGTCCGCGCTGTCAGACCTGACGCACGGGGTGCAGGCGCTCCGCGGCGGTCACCCGGACCGCGTCGGTGACCCGTTCGAGGAGCGGTGACGCCAGGTTCCAGCGCTGCCACCACAGCGCGACGTCGGCGTGCCGACCCGGGGCCAGCTCGACCAGGACACCGCGGTCGATCGCGTCGAGGCACTGCGCCTCGGGCAGCAGCCCCCACCCGAACCCGAGCGTGACGGCGCGGGCGAAGTCGGCAGAGGTCGGGACGAAGTGGCGCGGGCCGCCGGGAGCGTGCCCCAGGACCTGGCGCAGGTACCCCTGCTGCAGGTCGTCGTCGCGGTCGTAGTCGACGAGTGGGACCTCGTCGAGCCGCCGGAGCATCCGCCGCTCGGTGCCGGTGTCGCCGAGGTACCGGGCGACGAACGCCGGTGACGCCACGGCCCGGTACCGATCGATGCCGAGCGGCACCGACGAGCAGCCCTGCACGGGGTCCGCCTCGGCCGTCACCGCGCCCATCACGGTGCCGGCGCGGAGCAGCTCGGCGGTGCGGTCCTGGTCTTCGCGGTGCAGGTCGAAGACCACCTCGGTGTCGGCCCGGACGAGGGCCAGAGCATCGAGGAACCAGGTGCCGAGCGAGTCGGCGTTGACGGCCAGCGGGATCGACGGCACCACCGAGGAGCCACCGCCGAGTGCACGGGAGGTCTCCTCGTCGAGCAGCCGGACCTGCCGCGCGTGCCGGAGCACCACCTCGCCGTCCGCCGTCGGGCGCACCGGGGTGGTGCGCTGGAGCAGGACCCGACCGACCTGCTGCTCCATCGACTTGATCCGCTGCGAGACCGCCGACGGGGTGATGGCCAGCGCGCGAGCCGCGGCGTCCAGGGTGCCGTGGTCGACGGCGGCGAGCAGCGTCTCGAGGTGTTCGCGCTGGAACCGGGACATACAGCTGAGCTTACGGCGCTGCAGGAACGTGAGCTGTACTGCACCGCGGCGCTGCTCTAGCGTCGGATCCGTGACCACGCTCCTGCCCCTGCTCTCCGGCCTCGGCACGGGACTCGCACTGATCGTCGCGATCGGTGTGCAGAACACGTACCTGCTCCGGCTCGCGGTCAGCGCAGGACTCCGGGTGGTGGCCGCGGCGGTCGTGGTGTGCGCGGTCTCGGATGCGCTGCTCATCGTCGCCGGGGTGCTCGGGGTCGGCGCCGTGGTCGAGCGGTTCCCCGTGGCGCTCCTGGTGGTCCGGTTCGTCGGTGCCGCGTTCCTGCTCACGTACGGGCTGCTCGCGGCGCGGCGGGCGCTGCGACCCTCGGGGGATGCGATGCGGGTGGCCGACGAGGCGGCCGACGACGGGGTCGTGGGCGCCGGTGCGGGCGCAGGCGCGGGGGTCGACACGGGCGCGGGCGCCGGTCCGGGGATCGACACGACCGGGCGTTCGACGGTGGCGGCGGGGCGGACGCGCACCGTGCCTCCCGGCCAGGGGGTGACCATGCGGACGGCGGTGCTGACCATGCTCGTCTTCACGTGGGCGAACCCGCACGTGTACCTGGACACGCTGGTGTTCCTCGGGTCGGTGGCGAACCAGCAGGGTGCGGACGACCGGTGGCTCTGGACGATCGGTGCCGTCGCGGCGAGCTGCCTGTGGTTCGGTGCGCTCGGGTTCGGCGGTCGGCTGCTGCGGCCGCTGTTCGAGAAGCCGCTCACGTGGCGGGTGTTCGACGGTCTGGTCGCCGTCGTGATGCTCGCGTTCGGCGGGCTGCTGCTCGTCGGCGCGTAGCGGCTGCGGCGCGGACCGGCGGGCTGCAAAACACCGGTGTCCACACGTCGAACCGCGGTGTGCGGGTGTGCAACGTGCGAACACCGGTGTTTTGCGGGACGGCCCTACTGCATGCCCTGGCCGACGCGGCTGTGGCGGCGGCTGTACCCGAAGTAGATGACGAAGCCGATGACCAGCCAGACGACGAACCGGAGCCAGGTCTCGACCTCGAGGTTCAGCATCAGCCAGAAGCACAGCACCGCCGAGATGATCGGCAGCACGGGCGACCACGGCACCCGGAAGGCCCGCGGGGCATCGGGCCGCGAACGACGCAGCACGACGATGCCGATCGACACCAGGACGAACGCCGACAGCGTGCCGATGTTGATCATGCCCTCGAGCTTGTCGACCGCGGTGAACCCGGCCAGCAGCGCAACGACGACACCGGCGACGACCTGCACGCGGACCGGCGTCTGCGTCTTCGGGTTGGTCTTGGAGAACCAGCGGGGCAGCAGGCCGTCGCGGCTCATCGAGAAGACGATGCGGGACAGGCCGAGCAGCAGCACCATGACGACGGTGGTCAGACCGATCAGCGAGCCGATGGCGATGATGCCGGCGGCCCACGGCAGCCCGACGATGTCGAACGCCGAGGCCAGCGACGGTGCCTTCTCCTCCGCCAGGCGCTGGTACGAGACCATGCCGGTGATGACGATGCTGACGCCGACGTAGAGCAGCGTCACGATGCCGAGGCCGATGAAGATGCCGCGGGGCAGGGTCTTCTGCGGGTTCTCGGTCTCCTCGGCGCTCGTGGCGACGACGTCGAAGCCGATGAAGGCGAAGAACACCAGGGACGCCGCGGCGAGCAGGCCGAAGACGCCGTACTGGGCGGGCTCCGCACCGGTGAACCAGGACACGAGCGACTGGGTCCAGACGCTGCCCTCGGCACCCTTGGCGGGCTCGGCCGGCGGGATGAACGGGGTGAAGTTCGCGGCCTTGACGAAGAACGCACCGGCGACGATGACGAACACGACGATGGCGACCTTGATGACGGTGATGACCGCCGACACCCGCGAGGACAGGCGGGTGCCGAAGGCGAGGAGCACCGTGAAGATCCCGACGATGAGCACCGGACCCCAGGTGAACGGGATCGGACCGAGCTGGATCGTGCTGGGCAGGGTCACGCCGAAGACGTCGAACGCGGTGCTGAGGTAGATGCCCCAGTACTTCGCGATCACGGCACTGGCCGTGAGGGTCTCGAGGATGAGGTCCCAGCCCACGATCCAGGCGAGCAGCTCACCCATCGTGGCGTACGTGAACGTGTACGCGGAGCCGGCGACGGGGATCGTCGACGCGAACTCGGCGTAGCACATGATCGCCAGGCCGCACGTGACGGCTGCGAGCAGGAAGGAGACGATCACGCCGGGCCCGGCGAAGTTCGCGGCGGCGTTCGCGCCGACCGAGAAGATGCCGGCGCCGACGGCGACCGCGATGCCCATCGCGGCGATGTCGAACGTCTTCAAGGAGCGTTTCAGGGACCTGCCCTGCTCCTCGGAGTCGGCCAGGGAGGCCTCGATCGACTTGATGCGGATCTTCGTTGCCATGGGTGGATCCCGTCATCGGCTGGCGGCGGACCTCGGAAGGGTACTGGTGTACCACTGTGTCACGCAAAGCGTCCGGCCGGACGGTGGGCCGGTCCGGGGACGGACGGGAGGCGCGGTGGCGGTCCGGCGCGCACCGCTCGGTCGGCGGACGGGTGCGTCCAAGGCCGCGGTCGCGTCAGCGCGCGGCGCGCCAGTCCGCCAGGAACCGGGCGCCGGCCTCGTCGTGGATGACGCCGTCGGGCGCGGTGAGCACCGGGTACGGCGTGGCCGGCACACCGTCGGCAGGACGGACGTCGACGTGCGCGACCTCGTACCCGTTGGCGTGCAGCCAGTCCGCCATGGCGTAGTCGCTGCGGGAGTCGCCCACGGTGCGCCAGGTGATCGGGAGCTCGCCGTCCTGCCCGAGGAGTTCGAGCGACCGCTCGGCACCCAGGTCCTTGCCGCTGCGGTCGGACTCGACGTCGGTGGAGATGATGGTCGGGTCGATGCGCCACTGCACGGCACCGTCGGCGTCGGGTCGGGCATCGTCGAGGCGGCGGACACCGAGGCCACGACGCTCGAGCGCGGCCATCGCCTTCGCGTCGAACTCCGGCTGGCGGGCGAGGTACGTGGCGTTCGGCACCTCGACGCGCTGCTCGATCGACACCATCGCGCGCTTCGTCTCGTCGAAGAACACCAGGTCGGCGTACTCGGCGCGGACCAGCTCGCGCATCTCGTCGGCGTAGTCCCGCGGCAGCGCGAGGTCCTCGGCGACGGTCAGCTCACCCATGCCGCCGTCGTACTGCGGGCCGATCGAGCACCACACGGCACCCTTCTCGCAGACCGCGTGCACCCGGCCGCCCTCGGCGAGGCCACCGGCGAGCAGCGGACCGACGACCTCGGAGCGGATGAAGGCATCGCTGCGGCCGGTGTTGAAGACGATCGGGATGCCCTCGGCAGCGAGCGCGACGAGGTCCGCGACGATGCTCGGGATCGCGATGGTGCGGGAGACCGGGCTGGCGATGGGCCCGTCGACGTCGAGCAGGAGACCGAGGCGGGGTGCGTTCACCAGCCCATCCTCTCGCAGTCAGCTGCTGGGCGAGACGATCCGGCTCCGGACGCGGTCGATCAGTGCTCCGAGGGCGGCGGGGGCGGGGACGTGTCCCTGCCCGGGTACCTCCGCGTACTCCGACCCCGGCACCGCGTCCACGACGGCGCGGGCCGCACGACGCATCCACTCGAGACCGTCACCGCCGGCGCCGACGAGCACCGGCACGCCGACGGCTGCGGCGACCCGCTCGGGCACGGCGAGGCCGTTCAGCACCCGGACCTCGCGGCTGAGCACGTGGGCGTCGACGACCAGGGAGCGCCAGAGCGAGCCCTTGAGTCGGAGCGCCGTGACCTGGCCCATCGGGAGCCCGAGCACCTGGGTCAGGAAGCCGCGGACGGCCTGGGTGCGGCGGCCGGCGACCACGTGCTCGTCGAGCAGGTCGGCGAAGACGACGTCGTCGGCGTGCGGGTCGACCGAGGCGCGGTACGGCGGTTCCCACAGGACGGCACCGTCGACGGGCAGGCCGGTGGCGAGGCCGTGCAGGACGACACCGGCACCGACGCAGATGCCGACGGCGGTCGTGGGGACGCCGACGCTCTCGACGACGGCGCGGAGGTCGTCGACCTCGCGCTCGATCGCCCACGACGCCGAGTCGCCGCTGGCACCGCGACCGCGTCGGTCGTAGGTGACGACACGATGGGTGGGAGCGAGCTCGGCGACCACGCGGTCGAGGTACGGGGTCCCCCGGTGG
Source organism: Curtobacterium flaccumfaciens UCD-AKU (assembly GCF_000349565.1). Lineage (GTDB taxonomy): Bacteria > Actinomycetota > Actinomycetes > Actinomycetales > Microbacteriaceae > Curtobacterium > Curtobacterium poinsettiae. Next base: position 5,864 of record NZ_KB714606.1, on the reverse strand, counting down.
TCGAAGGCACCGCCCACGACGACGACCGCCGGTCCGTCCCCTGCCTCGGACACGGCGATGGTGGTGCCGTCGGAGGAGACGACCGTTCGGTCGACGGGAGGGAGCATGGGGTCCTTTGCGGGCTGTCGACGGCGATGCGTCGGGCCTCGGAGGGGACCGTGCGGATTACCGGTGCTCCGAGTGTCGCAGGCGTGGAGGTCCGTGTCTCCCCCCGCTTCCAGGGGCAGAACACCGCCGCTCGACGCCGTGGTGGTCACCGTGTCATGCTGTTTGAGTACACCTGTACTCACACGATCACCGCCACTGCAACGGGGAACCATGACACTCATCGCCATCGTCGCCTGCGAGATCGCCTTCTGGGTCGCGATCCTCGGCGGCCTCACCACCCGGTACCTGCTGCGACGGCCGCGGACGGGCGCGGCGATGCTCGTCGCGGCACCCGTGATCGACGTCGTGCTGCTCGCGGTCGTCACGGTCGACCTGCTCGGCGGTGGGACCGCGTCGTGGCACCACGGACTCGCGGCGATCTACATCGGCTTCTCGGTCGTGTACGGGCACCGGATGATCGCGTGGGCGGACGTCCGCTTCACGCACCGGTTCGCCGGCGGTCCGGCACCCGAACGGCTGAGTGGACGGCGGTACACGGCCCGGTGCTGGGGCGACGTGCTGCGGACCGGGCTCGCCGTGCTGATCGCCGGTGGGATCGTCGGCGGACTCGTCCTCGTCGTCGGCGACCCGGAGCGCACGGACGAGCTGCAGGGCACGGTCGCACTGCTCGGGGTGGTCCTGGGCGTCGAACTGCTGTGGGCGATCAGTTACACGATCTGGCCGCGCCGAGTCACCTCCGCAGCCGCGGACCCGGCCGGCGCGTCGAGCCGGCCGTAGGCTGACCCGGTGCCACGACGCGTCGACCTGGAGGAACGGGGATCCCTGGTCGCCGCCGCGTGCCTGCGGATCCTGGAGCGGGACGGCCTCAGCGCGCTGTCGGTGCGGAACGTCGCGGACGAGGCCGGCATCGCTCCGGCCTCACTCCGTCGCGTGTTCCCGACGCAGCACGCCCTGCGGGAGCACTGCCTGACGATCATCGAGGAACGCGTCATCGCTCGGCTCACGTCCCTGCGCTCGACCGGCCGGGCCCGTGCACTGGACGTGCTCGCCCAGGTGCTGCCGCTCGACGCCGAGCGCACGACCGAGATCCTGGCGCAGGTGCAGCTCGGCGTGCTCGCGCGCACCGACGAACACCTGGCCGCGAGCGCTCGACGCCTGAACGACGGGGTCAGCCGGGTGTGCACCCGGGCGCTGGAGATCCTGCGCGAGGACGGCAGCCTCGGCGCCGATCGCAACCTGACCGACGAGGCGGACCGGCTGCACGCGCTGATCGACGGGCTGGCGATCGAGCACACGTGGGACCCGACGGCGCGTGCGCCGGAGCGGGTCCTGGCGCTGGTCGAACTGCACGTGGACAGCCTGCGCGGCACGATCGGCTGACGACTGACGGCTCAGCGGTCCCGGTAGACCTCGCGCCGGTGCCCAGCGTCGACGACCACCACGACGAGCTTGCCGTCGTCGATCCGGTAGATCAGTCGGTAGTCCCCCGAGCGGACTCGCCATCCGGGCCGGTTCACGAGCTTGCGTGCGGCGGGTGGCCGGGGGTGCTCGGCGAGGATCGCGAGGAGCCCCTCGATCCGCCGCCGTCCGTCGAGCGGGAGCTTGCGGATGACGCGTTGCGCGGCCGGGATGACCTCGACCGAGTACGTCACCCGAGGCCGAGTTCGCGCTTGAGGTCGTCCCACTTGACGTTCTCGCCACCGATGCGGGCACTCTCGGCGACGGCTTCGTCGTAGGCGACCAGGTCGTCCAGGTCCTCCGCCGCCTCGAGCAACCGGTCGAGGACGGCCGCGTCGACCACGGCCGCGACGCGCTTGTTGCGCCGGGTCAGGTAGACGGGTGCATGCCGGGCGTCGTCGATGATCGACGCCAGACGGCCACGGGCTTCGGAGATCGACACTTCGCTCACCTGTACATTCTAGAGCGTTTTGTACAATTCAGACGAGTGCCGTGGTGCCGACCGACTCTCGTTCGAGCAGGGACCGCTTGACGTCGAGCCCCCATGCGAAGCCCCCGAGCGTGCCGTCGGAGCGCAGCACCCGGTGGCACGGGACGAACAGTGCCGGGGCGTTCCGGGCGCACACGCTCGCCGCCGCCCGTACGGCGTCGGGTCGCCCCATCGCCGCCGCGAACCCGGTGTAGGTCAGCGTGCCGCCGGCGGGGATCCGGCGGAGCTGCCTCCACCCCTCGGTGAAGAGTTCGGTGCCGAACTGCCGCACGGGCACCTGCATGGCGTGCTCGACCTCGCCCGAGTAGAAGGCGTCGACCGCGTCGGCCGAGGCGACCACGCCGTCGAGGACGCGGTCGGGGCGGTGCCGGTCGGCCAGGCGGGCGAGGATCCGCTCGACGGAGTCGGTCCACCCCGAGGCGAGGACCCTGCCCTCGGCGTCTTCGAGCACGGTGAACGGCCCGTCGGGGGTGTCCAGGGTCTGGATGGTTGCGTCGGTCATCGGTCGTCCTTCCGGGGGTCCTCGGGGGCACGGGCTGCACGGGTGCCGGCGGTCGCGGTCATCGCGCGGTCGATGATCGGTCGCCAGCAGTGCATCGTGAGGTAGCTCCGCCAGGGGGCCACCTGCTCCGACCATAGGGAGAGCTCACGCGCCGTACCGGGCAGCCCGAGTTCCTGTGCACCGTTCCGCACGGCGAGGTCACTGTGGAGGAAGATGTCGGGGTGGTGCCGGACCCGCAGCGCGACGTAGTCGGCGGTCCACGGCCCGATGCCCTTCACCGCGAGCAGTCCGTCGCGCAGGTCACCGAGGGACTGCGCGCCGTCCACCACCAGGGACCCGTCGGCGAGCGCCGCAGCCACCCGCAGGATCGTGTCGACGCGCGCGGCCGGACCGCGCAGGACCTCGTGCCCGCGTTCGGCGACCACCGCTGCGGACGGGAACAGCAGCCCGCCGGGCCGGATCGCGTCGGGCACCGGCGCACCGAGCGCGGCCACGAGCCGGGTCTGGGCGGTGCGCGCCGCGGCCACCGAGACCTGCTGCCCGATCAGGGTGCGGAACACGATCTCGTGGGCGTCCACCGCGCCGGGCAGCCGCAGGCCGGGCACCCGTGCGACGGGGCCGGCGAGCTCGGGCACGGCGCCGAGGACGGCGTCGACGGCGACCGGGTCGGCGTCGAGGTCGAACAGCGCACGCACCCGCGCCACGAGCGCCGGCAGGTCGGAGAGGTCGGTGACCCGCACGCGCAGGTCGATCCCGGTGCCCCGACCGGGCACGTCGGGGACGGCGGCCGACGCGCTGAACCAGCCCGGGCCTCCAGGCAGGTCGACCAGCCGCCCGTACGACGTGACCCGACCGGTGGGGTCGGTGTCCACTTGCTCCGTGCCCGGCAGGGCGTGCAGCGCGTGCCAGTCGAGCAGGCCCTGCGCGTCGAAGGGCGCCCGGGCCGGCAGGTGGACGTGCAGTGCGCCGTCGGGGTCGCCGTCGCCTCGGCCGACCCGGCGTGCGCGGAGCTCGGTCGGGGTGACGGCGAAGACCTCGCGCACGGTGTCGTTGAACTGTCGGACGCTGGCGAACCCCGCGGCGAACGCGACGTCGGCGACGGGCAGGTCCGACGAGGTGAGCAGGGTGCGGGCCGTCTGCGCGCGGTGCGCCCGACTGAGCGCCTTCGGCCCGGCACCCAGCTCGGCGGTCATGATGCGGTTGAGCTGCCGCTCCGAGTAGCCCACGCGCGCGGCGAGCCCGGGGACGCCGTCGCGCTCGACGACGCCGTCGAGGACGAGGCGCATCGCCCGTCCGGCGACGTCCTCGCGCAGGTCCCACTCGGGGCTGCCGGGGGTCGCCTCGGGCAGGCAGCGCTTGCAGGCGCGGAAGCCGGCCAGGTGCGCTGCGGCACTCGTTCGGTAGAAGGTGACGCCCGTGACCTTCGGTGTGCGGGCCGGGCAGCTCGGGCGGCAGTAGATGCCGGTGGAGTGCACGGCGGTGACGAACTGGCCGTCGAACCGAGCGTCGCGCGAAGCGACGGCACGGTGTCGCTCAGCGTGCAGCGCGTCGTGCTGCGCGTCGGTGTCCGGGCTGGTCATGGCCTCAGCCTGGCACGCGCCACCGACGTCGACTGGCGGGAATCGGACGGAGCAGCGCAGGGCCAGGTGGCCATGACGCCGCCGTCTCGTCGAGACGCCGCCGACCGCGTGAGACGCCGCCGGAATCCGCGGCGTCTCGCGAAGAAGCCGGCGTCCCGGCGCCACGACGGCGTGTCACCGCAGGCGGACACGGCAGCGCATGGCCGGGAGGCCCGGCTAGCGTTGGCCGCGTGACCCCAGCAGACGACGTGGCCGGGCTCGACGACCTGCCGTTCCGGACCGAGGTCGAGATCGCGCTGCTGCTCGTCTCACCGCGGCACCGGTACGAGGGGCGCCCGGCCGACGGCGCGCTGCCACCCCGGTCGACGGACCCGGACGAACGGCGCGACCGGATCGAGCTGCGGGCCGGGCTCGGGATCGTCGGCGACCGCTACTTCGCCGCGCGGGCACACGTGCACGCCTCGGTCACCGTGATCGGCCTCGAGGGGCTCGAGGCGGTCGGTCAGGCGATCGGCACCACCGTCGACCCCGTCGCGACCCGGCGGAACGTGTTCCTGCGCGGCGCCGACGTCGAAGCGTTGCGGGGCCAGCCGTTCTCGTTGGAGAGCCTGCTCCCCGGTGGCGACGGCAGCGGCAGCGGCGACCTCGGTCGTGCCGTCCGGTTCCGTGGCTACCGTGCGGCGAACCCCTGCACCTGGATGGACCACGAGGTGGCCCCCGGTGCGTTCCGGGCGATGCGCGGCCGGGGCGGCGCGCGGTGCGATCCGGAGTCCGACGGTGTGCTCGCCCTCGGTCCGGCGGTGCTCCGCACTGCCCGCCCCGTGCCGCTCGGCTGACGCCGGCGACGTCGGGCGCCCGGGCGTACCCGAGACTCGGCCCGGCGGACACTTCGTCGACAGCCGGAGGCGCACGGTGTCCGGTCGGCCGAGACTCGGCTCGGCGACGAGGCGCTCAGGCGGTGAGGGCGCTCTCGATCGCGTCGACGAACGCCGGCAGGTCGTCCGGGGTGCGGGACGTGATGAAGCCGCCGTCGACCTGGACCTCCCGGTCGACCCACTCGGCACCGGCGTTGCGCAGGTCGGTCTGCAGCGACGGGAACGAGGTGACGGTCTTGCCGGACAGCACGCCCGCCTCGACGAGGGTCCACGGGCCGTGGCAGATCGCCGCGACCGGCTTGCTCGCCTCGGCGAAGGCCTGCACGAGCGTCGCCGCGCGGGATTCCTGGCGCAGCGTGTCGGCGTTGATCGTGCCACCGGGGATGACGAGGGCATCGAAGTCGTTCGCGTCGACACCGGCGAGGGTGGTGTCGGGCTCGAGGGTCTGCCCCGGGTCCTTGTCGCCGACCAGGGTCTGGATCGTGCCGGTCTCCTTGGCCGCCACGGTCACCGAGGCACCGCGCTCGCGCAGCTGCTCGGTGGGGACGACGATCTCGTCCTGCTCCACGCCGTAGTTCGTCGTGATGACGAGGATCTTCTTGCCGTCGAGGGTTGCCATGATCACTCCTTCCGCGGCCCGGTCGTTCCGGCCGCACACCCGAGGGTCGTCGGGCTCGGCTGGGCAGTCCTCCAGGAGCGGTCCGGCGCCCGGCTGACTGGTCATGACACCCCGCCCAGGTCCGCCCGGCGGTCACGAAGTGTCGGCTGGCGGCGGCGCAGCCGACGGGTCGCGACCACTCGGCGCACGGCGGGCGAGGCGCCGTGGACGCGCCCACGGTCGCACGGGAGGC